>CAWFUI010000001.1:0-527233 GCA_963818975.1 uncultured Planctomycetota bacterium
TATACATTTATAAGAACTAGAGTTACGTCTATACTACCCAAAACCCCAAACCCCAAAACCCCAAAACCCCAGTTCAATATTAATTAATGTCAGAAACAATAAATAGCAGAGAGTCAATTGACTTCAACCTCTCGCCAGAGGATCAGATGGACACCAACATTGAGGAATTTTAGTCAGAGACCATAGAACTATCTCAATGAGTAGTCATCACATGAGATCACCATAGATGATGATGGGTTTCGAAAGCTTCAGGAGCAAGCAAAACGGGAATAACTTGAGCTAACCAATCAATGATTCACAATGATTCTCAACAAATCAATCCTCTTCTGGAAGTACAGCTCAAGTATATTGATCCTACACCTAAGAGCATTGAGAATTCAATCATTCTATTGAACTTACAAGAATGATTGAGAGAAGTTTTGATCAATAATCAAGAAGAAGAAACTCATAAATCCAAAAGTTTCAAACTTTACATTTGGATGATCCTACCTCTTCACAACAGACAAGTCGATATAAACAGATGCTCCTCAAGTCTCAATCACAAGCTGAGTGCTGAACTATCTCCTTCAAATTCAAAGATTCCACAACCATGAGGACTTAGCAGAACTCCTCAATGAGATTAGTCAAGTGACTCCAAAGTAAATACTCTACCAAGTTAGCTTTAAAAGCTTCATGTCTCACAGGAATCATTTTAGGAATTTGAGAGTACAAAGAAGCAGCTGCAGTTTAATCAACCATCTGTCATTCCTAAACTCTATTCAGGACTACCGCCAAAAGCAACTGTCGTATTGAAGAAAACTCCTTGATGAAATTGAAATGATAGAAAGATGGATTCCAAGTTAGTCTCTAAGATTCCTTAGTGCAAGAGTAAGCAAGACTTATTTGACAAGCTTCATCATTGAAGACATACCAACGGACATGAGAGAGCTAACTTCCAATCCTTCTAAACTCAAAGATCTGATGATGAAGATTCTGAGGAATGGAAATAGATTATATGTGATGCATTTGTGAGGAATCAACCGTCTGTAAAAGAAAAGACTGAAGTACTTCAAGCCAAAGTATAGAAAGCTCATAACGCACAGGGATATTTCAAATGAACTCAAAATCTTATTGAATCTAGAAAGTAGTCAAAGGATGCTTTGAAGAAGACACACAAGAAGAGCAACCATAGCTAGATTACTTGTTCCATCAACTTGATTATGAACCGCATTGAGTAATTTCAACTGTTAGGGGTTTTGGGGTTTTGGGGTTTTGGGGTTTTGGGGCCGCCCTACCGCATGTCCATCGAGAAATACGAACAACTCGTTGGCTCCGGTGTGTTCACGAAGCACGACAAGTTGCAGTTAATCAATGGACGTTTGGTGGCCAAAGCGACAAAGAACCCGCCGCATGCCGTTGCCAGCGACCGATGCCGTAATGCGCTGTCGCGATCCCTGCCGATAGGATGGTCGATCAGAACGGAAAACCCAGTCCGACTCCCTCCGGGAAGCGAACCGGAGCCCGACCAATGCGTCGTCCGCGGTAAACTCACTGACTATGTCAAGCAACATCCCAGTGCGGGCGACGTTGGCCTACTGGTCGAGATCGACGACGCCAGCTTGGACGATGACCGCATGATGGCGTTGACCTATAGCGCGAGCGGTATCCCGGTTTACTGGATTGTCAATCTGGTCGAACCTCAGATCGAAGTTTACACTTCTCCGACGCCGGGTGGATATGACATCAAACGAGACTACAAGCCGGATGAAAAGGTGCCGATCGTGCTCGATGGGATCGTCGTCGGTTACGTCGCGGTTTCAGACATCTTGCCATAAGTAAAAATCGGTACGACTCAACATCCAGGTCAGGAGTTCAACAGGCACATCAACCGACGGGAAGTCTGGCGTGACTTGATGCGTCTCCGCGATCGTCTCGGCCCTCTTCGCAGATGACGCCACACAGCTTCTCGTCCTCGGGACCCCGATCCGACCCCGATCCCAGACAGTTTAACTTCGAGGCTTCTGAGTTCGAGGCTGGGGCCGGCTGACGGGCCGAATCAGATATTGGCCAACTCGCCAAAGTACCCGTCATCCTCGTGTTGGCCGCCCTCTCCCTTGCCGAAGGCCTTGTGGCTCTCTGCGAACACGATTTCCTGGATCCATTTGACCATCTTGAAGCCGAGCTGATTCTCGACCCGCAGCCGCAAGGGCGGCCCGTGCAGCGTCTTGAGCGGCTCTCCGTTCATCTCGTAAGCCAGCAACGTCTGGGGGTGCATGAGGTTCTCCAGCGAATGGCAGTCGTAGTACGGGGCCCCATCCAGGCCTTCGCCGAACGAGTAGAACCCGGCCACCCTCGCCTCCGTCTTCGGCCGGACCAGCTTGATCAACTCCGCCATGGGAAGCCCTCCCCACTCGGCGATGCCAGACCAGCCCTGAATGCAGTGGTGCAGCGTGATCTGGGTCTTCTTGCTCATCGACCTGATCTCGTCCATCGACAGTGCGACCGGGTTCTCAACGAGGCCGGAGACCTTGAGACGGTAGTCCCTGAAGTCATCAGCGGCGAGGGTCCTCCATTCGTCGCTGGTGGGCACCTTGCCGTTTGGCCAAAAGTAGGGCGAAATGTCCTCACGGCCGAACTCCGCGACCGGAACGGCGCGATCGAGCAGGAGTTCCATGACGGGCGTGACGATCGCCCGAGCGAGATGCTGGATAGTCCGGGGATGCCACCACGACATCCCATTGGCCAGCGCGTTGAGCACCACGACCACGCCGAGGCCCACCAGGCCCAAGTACAGCCCGAGCGGGCCGGTATCGTCCGTGCCGAGTACGATATGGTTCATGTTCCTCATGAGCCCAGTGATGGCCACCATGGTTACATGGCCAATGAGGAAGGCGACGAAGGCGCACATGATGAGGAAGTGGAGTGACCGGCCGATCTGGCGGTTGCCGGGCAGCTTCGGATACCACGCGAATCGATTGGTCAGGGCGGGCGACATCGATAGCCCGGTCAGGATCGCGAGGGGGGCCAGGAGGAACACCACCGCGAAGTAGGACAGATGCTGGAGGGCGTTGTAGTGGTAGAACCCGTTCGGCTCGGGCGGCAGGTGGAACGTGGCGTAATGGACGAAGACGGCCCAGGCATCAGGCACAATCGACCAGGAGGGCGGCACCAGCCGCTTCCATTGCCCGGTCCCGAAGAGCAGGGCGATGAAGAGCAGGCCGTTGCCCACCCAGAACACCACGCTCAGGAAGTGCCAGTGCCGGGCCATGCCGACGGTGAACCGGTAGCCGGGCAGGCCGATCCAGGGAGAGAGGTAGCGGTTGTCGTCGTTGGCCGTCCAGACACGGTCCTTCGGCACCTCGATCGGGGTCAGCCGCAGCCACTCGGTGCCGGGCGTGCAGTGGACGTTCCAGTACAGCCGAGGGTGGTCCATCAGGATCTGCAGGCCGCTGCGGACGAGCAGAATGAGGAACAGGAAATTGACGTAATGGGTGATCCGGAGCCACGCCGGGAAGCCGTGAGGCGCGGCGGCCTCGGGAGCCGCCTCGGGACCCACGGGCACATGCGGCAGGCCGAATACGGCCCATTGCACGTAGGCCGCGGCGAAGGGGATCAGGACCACCGCGAGGAGCATCACTCGTCGGATTTTCATGTATAAAATCCTATCATATTGACAGCATTTCACATCAAATTCCCAAGTCTGACAACTTGAAGCTCCACCTGTGGGAGTGATTGCCGTCTCAGCCCTCTTTCGCTCTTGGGATGAACCCAGGAACGCCGGTCTCCACGACGGCATTGAACCTCACCCGCGACGTGATCCCTTCGCTAATCTCCTGCAGGGCGTCCTCGGGGAGCGTGGAGACATCGAAGTTCTCCTTGATCCGGCTAGGGGTCTTAGAGGTGGTCAGAAGGGCAGTGCCGCGCTGGATGGCCCAGGCGAGTAGAACTTGCGCTGGGGTCTTGTTCACTCGCTTGGCGATAGCGGTGACGACAGGATCTTTCAGTAAATTGGGCTCGCTGCTGTGTCCCAGCGCCGCGAAAGCTTGCAACACGATGCCATTGTTTCTGCAATAGTCCAAAAGCTCCCATTGCGGGAGATACGGATGGGATTCGACGTGAACAACAGCAGGCTTGATCCTCGCGACTTCGAAAATTCCTCGCACCTGTTCCAAGCTGACGTCGGATAATCCGATGGCCTTGCACTTGCCTTCGTCCACCAGGCGCTCGAGCGCCTTCCATGTATCCGGAAGCGTCACACCGTTGTCATAAATCACATTGCCGTTTGCATCCCTGGGGTCTTGCTCGTCTCCAGGTTGGAAGGCGAAGGGGGTGTGGATGAGATAGAGATCGACATAGTCGAGTTGGAGTTTCTCGAGACTGGCTTCGAAGGCAGGTTTGACGCGTTCAGGACGATGATTGTTATTCCAGAGCTTCGTGGCGATGAACACGTCCTCCCGCTTGATCTTCCCCTCCTTGAACACCTCCCGCATCGCTTCGCCGACCTCCTTTTCATTTCGGTAGCGTTCCGCGGCGTCGAGCTGGCGAAATCCGACTTCCAGAGCCGCTTTGGTTGCGTTTTTGGTTGCCACAGGGTCGGGAATCAATGTGCCAAATCCGAGCGCGGGGATCGCGCCGGAGCCATTGTTGAGGGGCATCTTCGTAAAGCGAATGTCGTCATTTTCTAACATGGTTGCATCGCTCCGATTTGAACCAAGCGGACTGAAGCCCGCGACCAACGCGGACCAGATTGAATTCTCGATTCCAGTTCTTTCCGAGGCGAAAGCAGCAAGTCAACAAGTTGCCGACCGCTTGAGCCGTGAGCGTCGGCGAATACGTCGGCAGACTCACGTCATCCGTTCCACCCATCGGGCCCGCCACGCCGGTGGCTCAAACGGTTCTGCGAAGTACTGCGTCTCGCGCACGACCTTCCCCGCCTGGAACTCCATGATGCTCACCGTGTTGAAGCGACGCCCGTCATAGGTGATCACATACTCGGTGACCCAGAGGTCGCCCTCGCCGACAATCCGCCGGACGACAAAGCCCGAGGGCCTGGCCGGGTGATGGCTGCGAAGGGCTTGCACGTTCTGTCGCCCTCGGATGCGCTCTCCTGATTGGGGATACTCGACGAGAGCGTCGTCGTGATAGATCTCGTGTTCGGCGTCCTGATCACCCGCGGCGGAGGCGGACCAGTGTCGTTCCAGGGCTGCGCGGATTTGCAGATCTTTCATCTCAGCCTCCCTTCGTCTGGGTTGCCCTGACGGACAACTGCCCCGAGTTGCTTTCCACCTTCCTAATAAGAGATTTGCCTACAGACCGCAGCTTACATGACGGTATGGACCAGTTCCAGGTTCTTGACCTTGAAGGCGCCGACCGGTGTGGTCGCAGATCTTTCATTCATCGTTGGTCGCGTTTTCGGCGGCGCTGGTGCTGTTCAATGGCCCAGAGGCGGAGTTCTCCGAAGAGTTGTGCGAGAGCGGCGGGCAGGTAGTGGGCGTTGAGGCCGCTGGGGTTGGGCAGGACCCAGGCGTGGCTGCCGCCGAAGAGGTTCTTTTGGAGACCGACGCGGGCGTCTTTGATGCCGGAGACGATACGGTAGGGGCCGATGCCGACGAATGCGACGACCGTGGGGCGCCAGCGTTTGACTTTCGCTTCGAGGCGCTGGCCGCCGGCGCGGAGTTCGTCGTCGGTAAGTTCATCGGCGCGGGCGGTGGCGCGTTCGACGATATTGGTGATGCCGAATTCGAGGTCGAGAAGAAGGGCTCCTTCAAAGGGTGAAAAGAGGCGCGGCGTAAAGCCGCCGCCGTGGAGGGCTGGCCAGAAGCGGTTGCCTGGGCGGCCGAAGTGGCGGCCGATCGCGGCGGTATAGAGGCCTGGGTTGATGCCGGCAAAGAGGACGATGAGGTTTTTGGCGGCGAGATCCGGGATGTGCTTGTTGTGCGCGGCCAGGAGCTGGGCTTTGGTGGGTTTCCAGGGAGTTGACAATGTCTCGATTCGTAGGTCGGAGTGCATTTCGGGTCATGACGGTTGCTCCTTCCCATTACCAGCAGCCGAAATGCGTGCCGCCGTCGACGTAGAGGATTTGGCCAGTGACTGTCTCGGCGTCCGTCAGGTACATAACCGCATCCGTAATGTCCTTGACGGTCGAAGGCCGACCCATCGGCGAAAGGCTTTCCATAAGGTCGCTTCGGAGTCTCGCGATGCAGCGGCGTATCGACGACGCCGGGCGCGACCGCGTTCACTCGGATGCCCTCTTTCGCGTACTCCATTGCCAGGTGCTGGGTTATTGTTTCCAGACCGCCTTTCGTGATCATCGGCGCCGAAGCGGGCAAGCCCCGGATCGGGTTGCGAGCCAGGGCGGCCGTGATCGTGACGATGCTGCCGCCGGTCTTCTGCGCCATCATTTGTTTGACCGCGAGTTGGGTAAGGTGGAAGAATCCTTCGAGGTTGGTGGAGACAAGGGACCGAAAGTCGTCGGCCGTATAGTCGGTGAACCGTTTCGTCATGAACACGCCCGCGTTATTGACGAGCACGTCGATCGACCCGAACCGGCCGATGGCCGTCTCGGCAATCTTGGTCGCCGTCTGAGGGTCGCCAACGTCTCCATCGACCAATGCGAAACACATGTCTGACGACGATAGAATGTGAAATGCCGACGACGTGGTGATGTGGGCGAGTTCGCGACCACCCGGAAACCACGATCAAGAAAAGCCTTCGCAATAGCGGCTCCGATACCTTGCGAGGCTCCCGTCACGATCACGGTCTTTGCGTCGTTTGATCATGATACGTTCGTTAGACCAACTTTGACGAATTGTTAAAGACGACGGTCAGGGCAAGTTGCTTGCGTCCGGGGTGCGAGGGGCTGACCAATTGTTGCGGTCGAGGCAACCCTGGGCGGAGCCGTGTGCCCGAGTTCTCCCCTGGATCAGTTGTCGAGAAACACCACGTTCTTCTCGATGGCCTCGCGGCCGACGTGCAGCTTATTGGCGGGGAAGTCCGGATCGGGGTAGCCGACCGCCAGGCCGCACAGGATCGACAGTTCCGCCGGGATCGCGAACTGCGCGCGGACGATCTCGGGATATCCCGCGATCGAGACCTCGACGCAAGTCCCCAGTCCTCGTGCGGTCAAGGCCAGCAGCAACGTCTGCAGGTACATCCCCACACCCAGGGCGTCCACCGGCCGAGGTCCCGATGCATGCAGACGATGCCGGCCAGCGGCGCGCGGAAGAATTCCCAGTTGCGCAAAACGGCGGCATCATGGCCCGACTTGTCCTCGCGGGCGATTCCCATCGCCCCGTAGACCTGGGCGCCCAGCTCGCTGCGATAGTGCCGAAACGTCTCGGGCAGGGGCGGGATATTGGGTGGCCGACGCTGGGCCTCCTCGAGAAGGGCCTTGACGAGCCGGTCGCGAGGCGGCCCGGATGCGAACACCACGTGCCACGGCTGGATGTCGGAGTTCGACGGCGCGTGCTGAGCCAGGACGAGAGCCTCCTCGACCAATGCCCGCGGCACCGGCTGGGGCAAAAACAGCCGCGTCGAATGGCGCTCTCGGATCACCTGCTCAAGGTCGAACATGGTGATTCCTCCTGCCGAAGGATTGAATACAAGTCATGAGCCGCCATCAAAGCGGATATCCTTTGGAGGCCTGACAACTTCCTGACAACCACCCTTCAGGAGCCATGGCCCCGATTCTCGGGCTGGCCCCCGGTACGGTCAAGAGCTGTGCCCGCCTCTACGACCCCGACGCATCTCCCGCCGACCACTTCTCGAAGGGCCATACCGACCCAGCGGAAGTGCGTAAGCCGCTCGAGGCAGAGCCGCCCCGAACTGCATGCTGGTTGCCGTCAACTCTTAAATGGCGCAACAAAAACTAACACGGCGGCGAATCCTGATAGTATCATGCGATATGGCTGTTTGTGTATTGAGCATCGAAGTCATCGTGCCAAGGAGAAGATCTCGAACGCTTCGGTTCGACTCAACCCACGCATCCTCGGTCGATCCGACCGAAGCAGGTTGCTTCGCTCCGAGATTATCAACCCTCTTGACGGTGCAGTCCGGAGTCTCCTGGACTGCCAACGGGCTTTGCGAGACCGTCATTCGGCCCAGCACACGATTACGCCTGATCGAAGTTTTCCTTTATCAAGCCAGCCAGGTCGGTAAGCAGGCGTTCGCCCTGCCCCCGGTATGACGAACCATGCATCACGGCCAGCGTTTCCGGTTTCAGTTCGGCTAACGAGTGCAGGACGCCTTCGGTCTGTCGCGTGTAAGGCATGTAGCCGGCCAACGGCCCTTGCTGCATGCGCTGCATTGCCTTCCGCGTCGGCTCAATCAGGTCTGAAGAAGTTGTTGGCGCGACGTCGCCGAATTGATGAAACAGGTCGGAACAGAACAAGCGTCTTGCGCGTTTCCTCGAATAACACACCCGCGTCCCAGCCGTGCGGAATGTGTGGCGAACGATAAAACCGGTAGCGATACTTGCCCGTGCTCAACACGTCTTCGCCGGTCATGCCTCGCGCGGGGCGAATAGAGAAATCATCCACACTCACCAGCTTGCCTACAAGAGTGCAGACCGGCTGGGCCTCGGGTGCGAGGTGCAGCCATTCGTTGAGCGCACCGCATTCGTCAGATTCAAAGTGACTCCAGGCAATGTACTTGAGTTTCACGGGATCAATTAGCGTGCCCATGGCCTTCCGCAGTTCCGGAAACATCGCCTTCAATCCCGCGTGAAAAAGCAATGGTTCCTCGTCCCGCACGAGGAAGTGGTTGAACTGCATGTTATGGTCCGGGACGTAAATTGAAAGCCGAAAAAGATCGGGGGCGATCTCGTTGATAGTGGTCATGGGTTGCAATCCCGCGAGCGTTCGATTCGCAGTTGTCAAATCGGCGATCCTAGCCAGACCAACCCGGCATGTCCACCCCCTCAGGCAAGCGGAAAAACAATAGGATCATCGTGTTCACAGATGATTGCATCGATCCGACGACTCCTACGCGCGATACAGCCGGGGCGCGAAAGGAACGGGAAATGGCGACCGCACTGCCGATGTAAGCGACTTCAATCGTCTCGAGCATGCAATTGGGAACCCAGATCGGCCCGTTGAACAGAATACGCGACTCTTCCATCGCCACTCGGAGTAGACGCAAACTTCTCTCGCCAATTCGCGGGCGCCTTATCGCGGTGCGTCCGGGCTAGGTTCACCAACCAACCGAGACAAGCGGCTAAGAGAAGGATGAAGGTCGACGGCACGCGAAGCAGACTCTCGGCACATTCCGCTTGAGCGAGTCTGGAGTTCTGCGAGTATTTTAAAGCGCCTCGTTCGGCTTCACTTCGCCAGGTCGAGCGGGAGTACCGACGGATCGACGTCGCGAACAGAGAGGTCTGCGAACACGGCCCTGCGCGTTGATGTACCTTTAATCGTGAACCAACAGAGGATCCGATCGGCCTGGCCGACTTTGGCCCCCGCGCCGACATAATGGAAAGAGGCGGGCTCGGTGTGGTCCTCCACGAATCGCCGGAGCGGGGGAGTGTAGACCTCGCGTGCAAGGAACTTATCGTGGAGTCCGATCAACTCCCGTTCAGCAGCCGTCTGGGAGTCTTTTGCTTTCATGGCAGCCTCGTTGAACTTCACTTGGTCGAATACTTCAAAAGGCGAGTCGGGAAAGACGCCGCCGTTGAACCGCGCGGCCGCGCCAAGGAAGGCGACAATCTCTTCCTCGGTTATCGTGGGCTTGGCCTGCCTCTGGTACGCATAGCCCACTGGGGGATCCAGGCTGAAATCCGCCGCGTCGAGAATCGGACCCAAGACGATCTCGTGCTCCCAGGCCGCGACGGGCCTCCACATCGAGGTCTTATCCTCGGCGGCCTGCTTCCGCTCTGGCGCGGTTTCCGGATCGAAGTCGTTCTCATTGGTGATATAGATCGCGACGAGCCGCTTCGACTTCTGGTCGAAAAGGAAATCTCGACGCGCTGGCCCTAGGTTCTCGTTCTCCACGATCATGGCCCGGATGACGTTGGCGTGGATGCCGTCGATCTCCTTAGTGCCCTGCAGCGAAATCGACTTCACTGGCAACACCTTGGCGACGACACGCTCGCGAAGCGCTTCGCCGACCCAGGCGAACGGTCCTCGTACGTCCGGGTGTCCGAAGGCAGATTTCAGTATGGCCTTCTTCTCCTTCGGATAAACTATGAGCGTCCGTCCCACCCGGGCGTCGGTGATCTCGATCTTTCTCGGCTGACCCGCCTTGTCCAAGAAGGTTTCGCGGTACTGGCCAGGGTGACGGTACGCGTGGAGGCGGCGTTCCTCGTTGAGCCAGGTCCGCTTGCGGTCGGCGCTCGTCACGCGCGAATAGTGCGTGGTCGTCCAGGTGATAGTCCCGGGACCGTCGACGCCGGAGATGTTCTCGGCGAAGGCGCCGCGACCGATTCTGCCGCCGGAGAAAGGCCAGAAAAGTCCCAGCACCAGTAGAAGCGATGCAGCAATCCACCCTGAACGTACCATGAGGATTCTCCCGTAGTGGTTCGATCGACGGAAAGGCGACGACGCGGGGGTTGAGAGGGCGTCGACGTACCGGGCTCGCCAGCCTTCGAAGTCGGGCCGGGGGCATTCCCCCAGGCCCGCACGGAGCCGATCCTCCCAACTTTCTTTTTGAAGCGGAGGGTTCATGACCTGGTCCCTGTTGACTCGCGTGCACCGAGGAACCCGGCTAGCTTGCTCCGAGCCCTCTGGAGACGCCCGTGGATTCCCTGGATCGACAGGCCCAATGCGAAGCCGATCTCTTCGTACGACAGCCCGCTGAAGTAGTGAAGGACTACGATCTCGCGCGAGGTCTCCTCCAGGAGCTGAAGCGCGTCCTGCACCTGGAGCCGGATCGCCGCGAGGTCAGCATCGGCTGTGGAGGAAGCTTCGTCGGGCAACTGCTCATGAAGCATCATGCCAGTATCCAGACGAGAAGCTGTCCGCCGGCAGATCGTCCCCAGCCATTGTGGAAACCGGCTGGGATCCCGGAGCGACGCCAGCGTGCGACGAACAATCACAAACGCCTCCTGCGCCGCGTCTTCGGCCAGATGCGTATCCGATAGCCGCCCGCGCGCGACACCGACGGCGAGGCGATAGTCGCGCTCGTACAGCAAGCCGAAGCTCGCTTGATCTCCCCTGAGAGCGGCCTCGACGAGCTCCGCATCGGATGGTTGCACAACAGGACCTCTTCGGCGCACCTAGGAGTTCACACTAGGCATAGTATTAGTGCATCGATCCCGCCCGAAATGAGCGCGAGATCCTCAGAAATGTTGGGAACGACCGCGGTTCGCTTCACGCCTCGTCCCACGCTGTTGGTCCGCGCAGCGCTCAATTGCAGCCTAGTGGTTACCGCCGAACGACGTCCCTACTGGAACGCCTCGTTGCGAAATGAGCTGCTGCTCTGCGGCCTTAACATCGATCGCATAGACCGCGCCGATCCGGCCGGCCTCCGTTCCCTCTAATTCTGGTACGGGATGCCTATTCATGCTCAAGTACGGTCACCAAGCGTGAACTCCAACCCAATCCTAATCAGGACGAACCGCTCATATGAACGAAGCCTTGCATGGAACACGGGCTCGTGCCAACGATCGTTAGTTGGAAGGAGCGTTGCGTTCCGAAGCCGCGGGCTCGAACCCCAGGTCTTCGCCGTCATGGAACGCGACGCCGATCTGCTCGAGGCTTCCGCGGCGGCCGTTGTACCAAAGCAGCCATTTCTTACCGTCGAAGATGGCGTACGGTTTGTAGCACGCGTCATGGTCCCATTTGTCCTTGCCTGGAAAGAGGATGGGATTCGCTGGATGGCGCTGCCAATTGGTGATTCCATCCTTGCTGCGAGCAAGGCAAATCCTCGCCGTGGACTCGTCCTCGAACCCGATGTAGAACATCACATACCAGTCGCCGCGTTTCTCGACCTGGCACGCCGTGACCTTGTGCTTTTCCCACTTGTGCGTCGGTACGGCGGATAGGACCGGGTTGTCCTTGAATTTCTTCCAAGTCAGCCCGTCGGGGCTGGTTGCGTATCCGATCGCGCTTGGCTCGTTTTGCTCGCCGCCGGAATACCACATTCGGTAGTGCTTTGCACTCTCGTCCCAGATCACCGACGGGCACATCACGGCGATGTCGAGCTCCCAAGGTTGATCGTGCGTCAGAACTGGTTTGTCGCTCATCCTTTTCCAGTTCACCCCGTCTTTGCTTGTGGCGTACCCGATCGACGACTTGCCATTAGCCTGGCCGGTGTACCACAAATGATACGTGTCGCCTCGCTTTAACACGTAGGGTCTGTTGATATCGTCTTCCCAACCCGTTTCTTTGCGCGGACCGAGCACAATCCGCGGCGGCTCGCTCCAATGGAGGCCGTCGTTGCTCTCGACGAGCGCCAGCGACGCTTTTGGCCGCCAAGAAAGCCACATGCGGTACAATTCGCCTTCGCGCAGAACGGATATGTCGAAGCACGTTCCATATTTCCCGCCCATGACGGGATTGCCTTCGTATTTTCTCCATCCTCCCGAAGCGTCAACTGGCTCTTGCGGCATAAGCTTTCCGCTGACCCTTGCGATCGTCTCCGAAGCTGCAATGCGTTTTCCATCGGCGAACACCTTGAGTCCTTTGCCTTTGCCGTAACGCGTCCCCGTCTTATCGAAAAGGATCGTCAGGCTTCGCCCGTGATAAGCGACGCCGTCGAGACAGCAATACTCCCACGAAGCCGGGATGAGAGGGTTCACCTCGACGATGTCGTCGGCGCGGTCGAAGACCGATCAATCCGCTGATCACGAGGTCGCAGAATGTCGAGTGGTTGTAGTCCTTGCCTCGCTCGACTCCGCCTTTTTCAGAATCCCAGGCGCCGTTTTTCCAGGTCTTGAGACGCGTCCGCGAGATCCAATCGCCGTTATCGGGATTCTGATTCTCATCGATCCAAGGAACGACTCGGCCGTCGTCGAGCACGAGCTTGTGCGACTTCGCATAGATCTTCAACAGTTCGAAATACTCCTTCGCGCTGATGGCGTCCTGCCGCGGTCCGTTCAGCAGATTCGCCAGCCCTGTCAAAGTGATCGAAGTCGCGTATGGCCAAACAGGCCCATTCCACTGGCACTCGTGGCCCATGTATGAGAGAGCGAATTTCGGATGGCGGCGCTCGGCAGAAGTCAGTCCATAGGGCGCGAAGAAACCTTGCGGATCGACTGCCTGCTTCCAGGCCCGTGCGAATTGCGGATCAGGCAAATTGAAATACCATGGCGTATATCCGTGTAATTCGCGTACGTCTGCAAGCGACGCGTCTTTGCCGCGGGGCAACACCTTGAAGAACTTTGCGTCCGAGTCCCACAGGCGTTCTTGCACGACCTTCTTGATCGCTGCGGCCTTATCGCGAAAAACCTGCGCAAGGTCGGGCTTGCATGCCAATTCCGCGATCCGAGAAATCGCCAGGGCGTCGCCGTACTGATAGCTGTTGATCGTCGCTCGATAGCCACTGCCGCCAATCGAGACCTCCATGCCGTCTCGGTCGTCGATCTGCCAATACAAGCCGTTTGCATCGCGATTCGATTTTTCCCACGCCTCAAAATTCGCGATCAGGGCGGCGAGCAGCCTCACAGGTTCCTTGCTATCGCCTGAGACGCAATACCGTTGCCAGACCGAATCCGCGGCCCAGAATGAATAGCCGCGCGGATTGCCTCCCTCGCCGAACCAAAACGCAATGTAGTCATCGAGATATCTCGAATCGGAAAGCCACCGACCTTCGTAAATATGATGCCCCGCCGCGCAACTGATTGAGTTAAAAGCGCCTGCCCACCCGACGTTGGGCAGGAACTCGTCCACAATGAAACCGACCGGGGTCTTCTTCAAGTGTTTCCGATACGTCCACCATCGGAAGTAGTAGGTTCGCTCGACGTCCTCGTCGGGACAATCAAGCAGCGGGATGTTCTCCTCGAGAAACTCCCAGGCGAGCGAGTTTGGGACCGCCCCCTTGTAAAGTTCATTGTCGTTCTTATTAAAGGCGTCGACATAGTGCCTGTACACTTCCGCGTCGAGCACCAGCCTTCTGAGCGACGGCTTATCCTTGCTCGGCCGAGAGAGAGGTGAATGAGACGCTCCCTGTTGGCTTCCAGGCGGCTCGGGGGGCGGCGTGGCTTCTGGCATGAAGCTTGCCCCCGCCGCCACGTTAAGAATCAACAACCAGCCGGCCGCTCTGATTAAAAGCGAACTCATCACAATCGCCTCGACTTTGGCCCGCGCGTCGTCCTCAAAGCGTGAACGATACCAAGCCTCGAGTCGATTTGCAGCCAGCCGACCATCTCGGCGCGGAATCGTCGGCCGTTCGTTAAAGATCGACGTCTCGCAATCCGCCGCGGAGACTGGTGAGTCCAGGGCAGTCCGGGTATGCTCGATTTTGAAGGGCGAAGGAAGCAGTCTCGAGCCCTCGGGTCCACCGATTCGCGCGAGTTGGCGTGAATCTTTGTGCATTGACTCGATTCGCGTGTTGAAACTAAGCCGACAAGCTCCCAGATTTCCGCCAACCCATGTCGATCGACTTCGAGTGCGAAAAATGCGGGATGCCGATGCACGCGAAGGATCGCAACGCGGGCATGCGCGGCCACTGCAAGCATTGCGGGAATTCGGTCGTCGTCCCCGGAGAACGGAGACCTAAGCGGCCGAAGAAGGCTCGTGCCGCCGAGATTCCCAGGATCGAGGCTCCTCCACCTGAGCAAGCCAAAGCCGAACCGGCAAAAGGGTCTCCACGCCGTCCAACCCCGAGTTTTGCACTGGAGACGGATGAGAGCGTACTTGGGGACGCCCTGGCGCCGACTGCCCGTCAGCCGCCTTTCAAGGAAAAGCCGGACACGCTCAAACTCAAGGACGCCGAACATCACGAGCCCGACGAGTTCGAGCGAAGGCTCTTGGCGCCGCATCCTTCGCTTTCGGTGAAGGATGCAACGGAAGACCCTGTGCATCGACCCAAGATGGTCTCGGACGTCGACGGATTGGCCGCCGGAGTGGCGGAAGCGCACAGCGAGAAGGCGCGCGACCGACATTACAAGGTGACCGACCCGCATCGAATTGGAGAGCAATCCTCAGCCGCGGGACCGCCCCACTTCGTCGTGCTTTTGCCGACGATGATCGCTCGAAAGATCGCGGCTTTGCTCCGAACGTTTCGAGACTGGTTCTACCTCATTTCGCTCCTGGGACTCTTCGCGGTCGGCTTTGGTTATTTGTTCGAAATGAAAGCAGCTCTACATGTGGGAGCGACGGTTGTCGTCGCGTCGAACATCGCGATGCTCTGCGTTGGCGTCGCCTATCTCATAACGCTGCCGTTCAAGGAGAGCTTCTTTCTCGGCTTGGCGAACCTATTGATCCCTGGTTACGCCGTCTACTATTGGTGGTCCCGCTGGTCCAAGATGAAGAAGCCGGTTCTCAAAACTCTGGGCGCGTTCCTGCCTGTAGGCTTGGTGGGCTTGGCTTATCTCGCATACAAAGAAAGCCCGAGGATCGAGAAGGGGCTCAACGAAGGTCTACCCAAGTTGGAGAAGAGTCTCGAAGGATTGAATCCGATTCCCGAGCCAAAACAAGAGGTCGACACGGAAGCGGAGCGCAAAGCCAAACCTTCGAGCAAGTCGGCGCGGTTGCGAAAGTCCGAGCCGACGCGGGACGCGAGTAAAATCTCATTCTAATTCAGCTCTCCGATACGAGTCCACCACAGTCATTGGATGTCGAGCTATGACCATTGATCAACTCCTTCAGTTCGCGGTGGAACAGGATGCGTCGGACCTGCATTTGCAGGCGGGGTCTCCTCCCCAGCTCAGACTCAAGGGCAGAATGCGCGAGGTTGATTCGCCCGCGCTGACCGACGAGCAGATCCGGGGCTTCATCAAGGCGATTGGTCCCAGGAAGGTGGTTGAGGATGTGAACGCGGCGATGGCTGAGGGCTTCGACTTCAGCTACTCAGCAGCGAGCCTGGGACGATTCCGCTGCAATTTGTATTCCCACCTGGGAACGCCGGCAATGGTTCTGAGAGTGATCTCTCCCAAGATCCGAGGTCTCGACGACCTGCACATCCCGAACGTCGTCAAGGAGATCGCCCAGTCGCGACGCGGTCTCATGCTGATGAGCGGCGCCACGGGCAGCGGCAAGACGACGACTCTGGCTGCGATCGTCGAGCTCCTGAACGCGAACTATCACCTCAAGATCCTGACCATCGAAGATCCTGTGGAGTATGAGCATGACAGCAAAAAATCGCTGGTGGCTCACGTCGAGGTCGGTCGAGACACTCCCTCGTACGAGCACGCATTGCGGCAGGCGATGCGGCAGGCGCCCGACGTGATTTTGATAGGCGAACTGAGGGATACGACCTCGGTGCAAATGGCCCTGCGGGCGGCGGATACGGGACATCAGGTGTTCGCGACGATACACGCGTCGAATGCCGCTCAGACCGTCGAGCGACTGCTGGCGATGATCCCGATCGACGAGCTTGCCATCGCCAAAGAACAGCTCGCTGCGTCGCTGTCAGGGGTCGTTTCCCAGCGGCTGGCACTTTCCAAGCAAAATACGCGTTGGCCTGTCGTCGAAGTGCTTCGGGGGGACTCGGTGGTGTCGAAGTACATTTTGGAGAACAGGATCCACGAGATCGCCGACTACGTGGCCTCTGGCCAGCATGGCATGCAAACATTCGACATGCACCTCTTGGACCTCTTTCACGAGGGAGTGCTCTCGGGGACCGAGGCGCTGCGCGTCGCGACCAATCCCGAAGCGTTGGCCTTGAATATGAGAATGCCGGGCCAGCTTCGGCCGGCGTGACCTGGCTTCCGGGGGGGGACTAGTTGGCGTGTCGGAAGGACGCCGCACAATCGCGACAGTCTTTCGCACCGAGCAAGCCAATAATCGGCTTCCGCCGGCGAACGACCATCCATGCTCATCAACGACGCTCAGCGCGAGGTACGAACCGTCTACCTTGGAGGGTTCGTCGGTCAACTTGTGGCGGCCTCGATTTGGCTCGTTTCGGCGGCGATCGCGACGTTCGTCGACCCCAAAACGGGCTTCTGGACTCTGGCGATTGGCGGAGCCGGCATCTTTCCGCTGACGCAGGCATTGCTTCGATTGTCGGGTCGCCAGGCAAAGGTTTCCCCGGACAACCCTCTGACCTCTTTGGCGATTCAGATCGCGTTTACTATACCGATCGTCTTGCCATTGGCTGGCGCCGCGTCGCTTTATAACCTGGGGTGGTTCTATCCAGCCTGTCTGATTATCGTCGGTGCGCACTATTTGCCTTTTGTGTTTCTGTATGGGATGAGGACGTTCGCAGGACTAGCCGCGTCGCTCATAAGCGCCGGCTTCGCGATTGGATTTGTCACGCCCAAATCGGTTGCCTTGGGCGGATGGGTTGGCGGCGCGATCCTGTTCGTTTTCTCATTCGGTCTGCTAGCGGCATATAAGAATGAGACATAAAAATCTTAAACATCATAACATGAAACATCGTTGATTAAGTGCGGCGAATTTCGTTCTTGAAGTTCGATTAAAGTCGCGCGTAGGTCGCTTCCTCTCGCTTAGACCCCGACCGGCCTGATTTGATATTCACTCGGAAATCCTTCAGATCGTACCGTTTTGAAGCGTACTGGAAGGAGAACATCATGCCGCGAGCAGCCGTAAATGACAACAATCGACTTGCTCTGCCGTCCGAGCCGCGGATAAGGCCCTTATCATGCGCGCCGTCGCTCTGCCGTTGATTCACTCAAAATGCTCCGGCACGACTCAGTTTCGTTGGGTTCAACTTTGTTCATAAGCCAGGGGCGGAGCAGGGGTGTCGTCGTAGACCCCCACCCATTCGGCGGCGAGATCGCCGTCGTGGAACAGAATCCATGAGCGATTGGGCACGCGGCCTGCCTGCAATCGACGCCTAACAATTTCGGCTCCCCTGTCCACGTCGGTAAGTGCAAGTTCAATGTACGAATAGCGCAGGCCCGTGCCGCCGCCGATGTGGCAGCCGAGCCCATCAGGCTTCAGAACAGCGTTTAGTGCATCTTCGATTTCCGACCTGTCAGAGAAGCCCTCGGCCCCCAGACCTTCGGACCCGTCAAGCTTGACGTAACAGAACGTCTCCCCACACGAACTGAATCGTTCGGAGCAAAACAGTCCATGGCTGTGGGCCGCGGTCCATTGGGCTGGGTTTGCCGAGGTTCCAACGAACAAGTCGCTCTGGCCTGGATAATCGTCCGCCTCGCGAGGTTTCAATTCCCACATCGTCCATTTGGCAGCGTCAACCCACTCGTGATGCGGCTTGGATGGAAGTTGATCGCGGATGCTTTCCATGACAGCGGTGACTGTGTCTCTCAACCGGTCGAGTCCGAAGAATCGCGGCTGTTCGTCTTCTCCACGTCCGAACGGAAGTTTCAGTCGTTTCGCTCGCATTGAGGGAACGATCTCGATGCCTCCGATCCAGTTGTCGAGGATTTGTTCGCCCAGGAGAGACTCGGTTGCGACGAATGCAGCATTGAATGCGGACGAGTCGCGCTGGTCTTCGATCGTCGGCGACGTGAACTTCAAGTCAATCCTTTGAAGCTCGCCAAGCGATGCTCGAACTTTGAACTCGTCGATTTCGCGACCTGTTCGACCCATGACCGTATGCGCGCCGTCTCAAGGTCCTCGGGCAGCCTGTACTCGTAGAACTCCCAACCGTCCAGGACGGGAGCTCGCTCGAGGATCGCCCGAACGAGGGGTCTCAGATGGCGCTCGGACTCCGGCGTGACGACCAGCCGATGGCCAGGTCCGCGCACCGCTGGTCCATATTCCCACATCAGGCTCGGGTCAATCCCCTGGAGGTGTTTTTGCATCCACGTCGGCAAATCCCATTTGTGCTTTTGGGAGAAGAGCGCAGCGATCTGATTGGTCTTCGTCTGAAATTCGCTCCACCATGCGTCGATCCGTTCCACGACGACGCAGCGCTCGGCGGCTTCCGCTCGATTTTTCGGGTCTACGAACCGCCAGCGCATCGCGTCCTCCGCGTTGAGGCAATCAACCATTAAGTCTTTAACCTACCAGGGGGACGTTTGCTGCTCAACTCCGCCGCGGATAAGTTCTTGCAGTCTCGATTGAGACGTCTCGCTCCGCGCATCCTCCCGCCAGGAACATCCGTTCGCGGAATCTGTCGTTCGAAAGAGCTGGAGGTTAGAATCGCTGTCTATTGAGGATTTTCTCGGCTGCCCCAATCGCCCGTTCGATCTGCTTGGGAGCATTACGATGGCGGGACCGTTTCCGGGAATGGATCCTTACCTGGAGTTTCAGGCGGCCTGGCCGGATTTTCATAACGCCCTGATCGCCGAGATACGGAACGAACTCGGCGTGAATCTTCCCGAAAGCTACGTTGCGCACGTCGAGGAGCGAAGCGAAATTGCCAGTTCTGGAATCGATCCGTCAAGTTTGTTCGAACCGGACGTACTCGTTGGCCGATTCGGTGCAACCCCCGAACCTTCCCTAGGTGCAGCCCCAACTGCCACGTTCGAGCCAAGGCTGGTCGAGGTGCTTGACCACGATCCGGAGGAGCTTCGCATCACATGGGTGGAGATCCGAGCTTTGCCCGAATTGGAAATGGTCACTGCGATCGAAGTGCTCTCGCCAGTCAACAAATCTTGGCAAGGGCGGCTAACATACCTTGCCAAGCGAGCTCAGCTTCGCGCTTCGCGAGTCAACGTGGTCGAAATCGATCTACTCTTGGGCGGAGCGCCTTTGCCGATGAAGCAACGGATCGAGCCTGGCGGCTATGATGCGATCGTCGCTCGAGGTCCCAAATTGCCGATAGCGGAAGTTTATGGTTGGTCGGTCCGCGATCCCTTGCCGCGTCTGCCCATTCCGCTTCGTGAACCCGACCCCGACGTATTGATCGACCTATCGGCGTTGGCGACGCGAGTCTAC
Organism: uncultured Planctomycetota bacterium; assembly: GCA_963818975.1. Taxonomy (GTDB): domain Bacteria; phylum Planctomycetota; class Planctomycetia; order Isosphaerales; family Isosphaeraceae; genus CAWFUI01. The sequence continues at coordinate 19,884 of CAWFUI010000001.1, forward strand.
GACTTGGGCAGGTATGCGAGAACTCTGCGACCTGAGTTCGCTCTGCCATACGCCGCGGCGCTGGCTGCGGACGACCTGGCCTGGGTTGAGTCGCTAAGCAAACGACACATGCATGCGAATGGATAAAACAAGAGCATCGCCATGCCAGACGAAGTCGCGTTGAAGAACCCCTGGTTGGTCGCAGTATGGCCCGGCATGGGTCACGTCGGCGTTACCGCTGGTTACTACCTAATGGCCAAGCTTGGCATGAACATGATCGGCGAAATCCAGGCGCAAGAGCTCTTCGACATCGAGCACGTCGAGGTGAAAGAGGGTCTGATCAAGTCGGGTCGATTGCCTCGAAATCGATTCTTCGCCTGGAGCGACCCTCTCGGCAGGCGCGACATCGTGGTATTGATCGGCGAGGCCCAGCCCGCAATGGGGAAATACTCGTTCTGTCGAGCGCTTGTCCATCATGCGAAGCAGCTTGGGGTCGAGCGCATGTTCACGTTCGCTGCGATGGGAACGCCCATGCACCCTTCGCACGACGCTCGTGTTTTCGCGGCCGCGACCGACGCCGAGACTTTGGAACAGGTGCGTCGCGGCGGCGTTGAGATTCTCGAGGAAGGTCAGATCGGCGGTCTGAACGGAGTGCTCTTGGGCGCCGCCGTCGACGAAGGGATGCCAGGGGCGTGCCTATTGGGCGAGATGCCGCATATCTTCGCTCACCTCACGTTCCCCAAGGCATCGCTTGCAATCCTCGAGGTCTTTTCACAGATTACGGGGGTCGAGATCGACCTTGAAGAGCTTGGGCAACAGGCCAAGGAAGTGGAACAAAAGCTCGGCGAGTTGCTCGAGCAGGTTGAGCGAACGTATCAGGAGCAAATCGAGACGCAGCGGGCTCCTGGAGAAGGCGAGCCCTCCGCTCTAGAACCGGGGCTTCTTTCAGCCGACTGGCAACATATCGAAGAGCTGTTCGAACGCGCCCGCCAAGACCGCTCCGTCGCCTACGAACTGAAGCGCGAGCTCGACCGACTGGGCGTCTACCACGAGTACGAGAATCGGTTCTTGGATCTGTTCAAGAAATCGGAGTGACGCAAGAGACCATTTTGGCCAGAAGCTCTAGGGGACGTTTCGTCGCATTTGGGAAATCCGACGAATAGATGGAACGATTCCGCAACCTCGACCCATGATACCTTAAACGTGGAACCGAAGGTCTCCGACCAGAACCTCCGGCTCCTCACGCCCGGAGTGCGTTCTCTGATCCAAAATGGTCCGCGAGTTTCGACTCCCCATGAGTCAATCCCGAGCTTCTGAGCGATTATTTGGAGTTTTGTTAAGCGCTGGCGCCGTGGGTGGACTTACGGACGCGGAACTGCTCGAGCGTTTTGTCGAGCGAGACGAACGTGCGGCGGAGCCTGCGTTTGCCGTTCTGGTTGAGCGGCACGGACCGCTTGTGCTCCGTGTTTGTCGAAGCGTTTTGCGGCAGGAACATGCGGCCGAGGACGCCTTTCAGGCAACTTTTCTGGTTCTGGTAAAAAAGGCAGCGTCGCTTCGCGTCCAGACGTCTCTTGCACCTTGGCTGCACGCGGTCGCGGTACGGGTTTCTCGCGAGGCTCGCAAGAACATGGCACGACGCGCGAGGCACGAGCAGAGGGTGGCGGAATTGGCCAATCGAACTCGAGAAGACGTGAATCAACAACGCGAGGATCTGGAACGTCAGCTTCACGAAGAGATCGCAAGGCTTGCTGAACGGCATAGGCTGCCCATCGTGCTATGCGACCTGGAAGGACTGACGCACGAACAGGCTGCACGTGTCTTGGGAACTCCGGTGGGGACGATCAAGAGCCGGCTCGCTCGAGCCAGAGAGAAGCTTCGCGATCGAGTCGCTCGCCGCGGCATGGCGATCTCTGTCGGCGCGCTTGCCAAGAGTATGGAACCCAGTGCGACGGCGTCGCGGCAATGCTCTTCCGCGATCGTCGATGCAATGTCCAGGAGGGCGGTGTTATTCGGTCAAACTGGCTTGGCGGAGGCCGGGAGCGTCCCAGCCTCGGTCGCAATTCTTGTTCAAGGGGTCTTAAAATCGATGGCGCGAACCAAATTGAAGCTTGCTGCAGCCGGTGTAATTTCGATGCTTGGCATTGCCGTGGGGGTTGGCTTCGCGGCACTCAACCCGCGCCGCGGGCAGAGCCAGAGGCGTTCGAGCCCATGCCAAGTCTCGTGTACCAGGCGCCCAGTAAACTCGGCCTAGTAGGACATACGGGGCTGGTCCGATCGGTGTTGTATTCTTCGGACAGTCGTCTTCTGATCAGCTCCTCTGCGCCAACAGACGACGACAAGCAACCAGGCGAGCTACGAGTCTGGGATGCGCGAGACGGTGAGAATCGACTCACGCTGAAGCTCGATGGAGACCCGTTCGCGACCTCCGTTGCTCCGGACGGGGCAAGCCTGGCAGTGGCATTGGGGCGCGGGCAGCTTGGAGATCGGTCCTTTGTGGTCCGCGTCTTGGCTCTGCCGATGGGCGAGGTCAAGAAGGAGTGGGTTCTGCCCAAAGGAATCGACGTATGGTCGCTGGCTTTTTCAAACGACGGCAAGACTCTCGCGGGAGGGATTGGGGGCTTGCGCGAGGGACGCTTCTTCGGCGAAGTCCGGTTTTGGGATCCGACTTCCGGTGAGGAACGAAAGATCCTGACAGGCCATGAGAACCCCGTCATGTCTCTGGCGTTTTCTCACGACGGCAAGACGTTAGCCAGTGCGGGCGGAAGTTATGGCGCACCAGTCGGCGAGGTCCGTCTTTGGGACGTCGAGTCGGGCGAACTTAAAAAAACCATGGCCGTGACAGAGGAGGCCGTCGTCGCGTTGGCATTTTCGCCGAACGATATGACTCTCGCGAGTGGAGGGACAGTCTGGCGCGAAGGACAAGTCTTCGGCGGGTCAGTCTCGCTTTGGGACGTGGCAACAGGCTTAAAGAAGACGACCTTGCCGGCTTTCCCGGGGTATGTCCACGGAGTTGCATTTTCTCCAGATGGATCGGTGCTTGCGACAGCGGGCGTAGGCCCGAATTTTGATGCCCAGATCATCCTTTGGGATACGAAGACAGCAAAATCTCTCAAGACGCTCGAGCCGGTCAACAAGGTCGCCCAGCAGGTGACCGCGGCGAAATGCCTGGCTTATTCTCCAGACGGCAAGACCGTCGCCGCGGGAGGAGCTTCTGGATCGCTTACGATCTGGAGAGTGGATTCTCGATGAGCATCCATGGACCAACAAAAATGCGCCTGGTTCCAAACCAGGCGCATTTTGAAAAGACACTGAACAAGCAGAAGACTGGGCTCAATGGCCGCGAGTCGTCGCCACGAACCCGTGGAAGACTCCCGCAGCGTCGGAATAGAAGCCAGTGATCTCGCCCGAGTTGGTGATCCCCGTGATCTGAGTGACCTCGACGCCTTGGTCAAACGCTACGTTGGGATCGTCGACGAAGCTGTACGTCCCGGTCTTCGTGTTGTAAAGAAATCCATGCTGGCTGGTCGTCGAATCTCCATAGTAGCCGACCGCGAGGCCCTTGTCGTTGATCCCCAAGATCTGCGAGAAAACGAACGTGGCGCCAGGCTCGCCGCTTACCGTCGGAATGGCTGGATCGGCAATGGGAGTGCCGGTGATCGATCCACTCGTAGTGGACGTCACCGAAGCCATGAAGCCATGGTCCTGGCCGTCTGCGCCGACGTAGAAGCCGACGACCAATCCATGGTTGTTGATTCCCTGGACGTTAACGATGTTTGGCCCTGCCGGTGCGTTGATCGTAATGAACGATCCGTTCTTGAGCCTTACGAAGCCCGGCGTTCCTGTCGAGGTGACATACTGGCCAACGATCGTTCCCCTGTCGTTGATCCCCAGCGCCACGGCGGACGTACCGCCGGTTGGGATGAACGTGCTGAGCATTCCCTTGTGGTTCAGGTAGAAGGCGTTTCCATTGCCGTCCGTTCCCACCACGGTACCGGAGGAGTTGACGGCAAAGGCCATGGCCGTCGTCGATCCGTTGATATTCAAGACCTTCACTTTATGTGAGTGAAGCGGGTTCGCAGTGAAGTTATTGAAGGCCCCGTTGTTGATGGTAAAGCCGACGGCGGTTCCGTTGTTCGAGATTCCGTTCATGTTGGTCCCGGAGCCGGCGACGGCTGCGCCGCCGGGCCCATCGAAATTCGTAAAACGGGAGCCGTCCAGACTGGCCCGATCGATGATTGTCAGCTGAGGTCCGCTCGAATCGCTATGATTGCGGATCTCCGCCGCAAGTTCATGCACGTGGGGAAACGCGGCGTTGAGCAGCGATCGGCTCTCGAGCGCGTCCAAAATGGGACGGAGGTCTCTGCGCGGGGAACGAGGCATGATTCTCATGGTGCATCTCCAGGAACGAGAAACCCAGCGGGCGGGGAGGGAGACTCGAAGGCGCTTCCACCCCACACGAAGAGTGGAAGCAACGACTTTGAGAACGACGGATGAGGCCGCCGGTCAATGATTTCTATCGAAGGACGAGCATAACACACGACATCCTGGGGAAAAAGCGTCGTGTTTGCCGATCAGAGAACCTGGGATGTTCCGGCGGACAAGCCACGAACACAGCTCTGGAGTTCCAGCGGCGGTATTGAGATCATCAGATCTCGACTCAATCCTCTTGGCGATCTGAAAACAAATCGGAGCACCGTTCGCTTCGTCTCGCTTCGAGAGAGTCTCGCTTGAGGGGCAATGCTCATCGAAGCCAACGACCATGAGCCGTTTGAGGAAGCGTTTGGTTGCGAAGTAGTGCGATCCGCAGAGGACCTTCTGCCGTTGGTGTATGACGAGTTACGCCGACTCGCAGCGCGTCGTTTGGCCAAGGAAAGGCCAGATCAAACGCTTCAAGCCACAGCGCTGGTCCACGAGGCCTACATGCGGCTGGTGAAATCCAACGCCGAAAAAACGTGGGACGGCCGGCGTCATTTCTTTGCCGCGGCAGCCGAGGCGATGCGGAGGATCCTGGTCAACCGAGCTCGCGACCGAAACCGTTTGAAAAGAGGCGGAAATCGCGAACGGATCGACCTCGATCTCGACTCCGTTCCCGACGACTCGAGAGACGAAGAATTGCTGGCGCTCGACGAAGCCATCGAATCGCTCGAAAAACACGACGAAGCATGCGCCAAAATCGTCTCGCTGCGGTTCTTTGCGGGTCTCACACAGGAACAAGCCGCCGAAGCAATGGGTATTTCCCGCCGAACAGCCGATCGCCATTGGGCCTACGCCAAGGCCTGGCTTTATGATCGTCTAAAAGCCGGCGATTCTTCGCCAGGCCGATGAGGGCTTCCAGACTTTTCTGATTTTCTGGCGCAAAACGCAATCAGACGGGGCATAACAGGGAGGAACCCTCGATGGGAGTAAACTCCGCACATGGCAAACCTGGACGTCAAAGCAATTTTCAGTGAGGCGCTCGAGAAACCAGCACACAAGAGGGTCGAGTTCCTCGAGGAGGCTTGCGCTGATTCCCCTGAACTCAAGGTGCGGGTCGAGGCCCTCCTGGCCGCCCTGGAGAACGCCGGCGGGTTCCTCGAAGTCTCGCCGACTGGAGAGCTGCTCGACGCCTCCGTGACCGAAGTCGTCACCGTCTCCAAACACGACACGACTCTTGTCGAATGCCCTGGCACGATCATCGGCCCCTACAAGCTGCTCCAGGAAATCGGCCACGGGGGCATGGGCGCCGTCTTCATGGCCGAACAAGAAAAGCCCGTCAGACGCAAGGTCGCGCTCAAAGTCATCAAGCCTGGCATGGACACCAGGCTTGTCGTCGCCCGCTTCGAGGCCGAGCGGCAGGCCCTGGCGATCATGGACCATCCCAACATCGCCAAGGTCTTCGACGCAGGCGCCACCAACGCAGGCAGACCATATTTCGTCATGGAGCTCGTCAAAGGCGTTCCCATCACACAGTATTGCGATCTAAACCAGCTCACCCCGAAGGAAAGACTCGAGCTCTTCATCCCCGTCTGCCAGGCCATTCAGCACGCCCATCAGAAGGGAATCATTCACCGCGATATCAAACCCTCGAACGTCCTGGTCGCTCTCCACGACGGCAGGCCAGTGCCCAAGGTCATTGATTTCGGAGTGGCCAAGGCGATCGACCAGCGCCTCACCGAAAAGACGATGTTCACCGAGTTTGGCCAGGTGATCGGAACGCTCGAGTATATGAGCCCCGAGCAGGCAGAGATGGGGGCTCTCGACATCGACACTCGGAGCGACATTTATTCTCTGGGCGTTTTGCTCTACGAGCTCTTGACCGGGTCGACCCCTCTCGAACGAGCAAAGCTGCGCAAGGCCGCCTATTCCGAAGTGCTGCGTCGCATTCGTGAAGAAGAGCCGACAAAGCCGTCGACTCGATTGAGCGATTCGAAGGACGCTCTGCCGTCGATCTCGGCGCAGCGAAAGATGGAACCCGCACGGCTCACGAAACTCGTAAGGGGCGATCTCGACCGGATCGTCATGAAGTCGCTCGAGAAGGATCGCACGCGCCGCTATGAAACCGCCAATGGATTTGCAAAAGACATTCAGCGTTATCTCGAAGGCGATCCTGTCGAGGCGTGTCCTCCGAGCGCCAGTTACAAGATCAAGAAATTCGCTAAGAAGCATCGGCGGCCGCTTTTGGCCTCGGGCGCTGTCGCGTTGCTCTTGCTGAGTATGAGCGTGGTCAGTTTATGGCTTGCGTATCGCGCGGTTCTGGCAGAGAGAGTCGCCAAGTCGCGTTTGACGAGAGCCTTGACTGCCGAGGCGACGGCAAAAAAGCAGACCGATCTGGCTGTAAAAGAGAAAGGACGCGCCGAGGACCGCGAGAAGGTCGCTATCGAAGCCGTCAAGAATTTTCGCGACGCGGTCGTCAACGAGCCGGAGCTCTTGAACGATCCCAAACTCGACGCGCTCCGAAAGCGGCTGCTCAAAGAACCGCTGTCTTTCTTCAGCCGGCTTCGAGAAGAGCTGGGAGACGACGCTCGAGCCGAGTCGCGAGTGCGTTTGGCCGATGCCGTTTATGATCTGGGTTTCCTTCAGAAATCCATCGGCAACATGGACGACGCTCTTGCGTCGTTCAATGAAACGCTCGTGCTCAATCAACGACTCGCAAAAGAACAGCCCAGAGCTGTTGCCTTTCAGCATAACTGCGCGTCGGCCCTCGCGGATATTGGCAACATCCTCAAAAACACAGGTCGACATGCAGAGGCTATGGATGCATACAGAGCGGCCCTCGCTCTCGAACAGAGACTCGCGGACGAGCATCCCGAAAATGACTCACTTAAGCGGTTCCCCGCGCGAACGCTGGCGAATATCGCTTCGCTGCTTCTCTCAGAACAAAGGGTCAAGGAGGCTTTGACGTCGCAAGAAAAAGCGGTGTCGATCTTCCAGGAATTGGCCAGAACCCACGGGAGCATCGAGGAGTACCAGAACGACTTCGCAACCAGCCTCAGCAATCTCAGCGCTTTTCAAGATACGATCGGGAAACGGGGCGAGGCGATGAAAACGGCTGAGCTCGCTCTCCGCATCCGACGCCGGCTCGCCGAGAGCCAGCCTTTGAATCTCCAGTATAACTGTGAACTAGCGCAAAGTTATTTATCAATCGGCATTCTCCATGACAAGGCAGGGCGTTTGGAAGCGGCGATGACGGCTCTCGAAAAGGCGAAGCAACTCCTTGCCCTCTTGGTCGATTCCCATCCTTCGAACATCACTCTGAATCATTACTTGATGCTTTGCCATAGAAACATCGGCAAAATTGAATCACGCATGGGAAGACCTGTCGAGGCCCTAGAGTCCACTCGAAAGGCCGCTTCAATTGCTTCGAAACTCGCCGAGGACAATCCCTCCCTCACGACGTTTCAGAATGAACTCTCTCGCGTCCAGAATAATCTAGGCGCCCTACTTCTCGAGCAAGGCAAGACGAGCGAAGCAATGGACTTGTTTCGCTTGTCGACGACGATTCGCTTGAAAATGATCGACAAGGATCCAAACGACCTGGAGTCCCTGGTGGAACTTGCGAGGAATTACACGAACAGAGGCAGGGCTTTCAAAGCAGAAAACAATCTGAGCGAGGCGCTGGCTTCTTCCGAATCCGCGGCGGCGATCCGAAAACAAGTGCTCGAGAAGAATCCCAACTCCGCGGCAATGAGAGCTGAATTAGCCGAGGAATATGCAAGGATTGGCAATCTTTATTCCCAAATCGGAAAAAAAGAGAAAGCCATCGAGTCCGTTCGATCCGCGGAAACGATACTCCGGCAATTCGCCGAGGCCGATCCACCCAACCCGTCAAGCCAGTCGCGTGTAGCGGAGATCGAATATCGATTGGGGACGCTTGAGCTCGAACTGGGTAAAACCGGCCCGGCCCTCGAATCCATTCAGTCCGCGGCTCGGATCTACAAAAAGTTGACTCAAAGCAAGCCCGACCAAGATCGCTATCAACAGAACTTGATGAGCTGTTACCACGATCTGGGCGAGGCGTACAAGAAATCCGAAGACTATCCGCAAGCCGCGAAGCATTACGATCAGGCGATCGCTGTGCAAGAGGAACGCATTATGCGAAACCCTGGTTCGGCCGAACTCGCAAGCAAGTTGGGAGGCCTGCTGAACAATGCGGCCATGATCGATATCAGCCGGAATCGTTTCGATCAGGCTCACGCCAGATTGGAGCGGGCGGTTGAACTTCAAAAACGTGCTTTGGCGGCCCATCCATCAGACGAGTTAATTCGGCAATACTTGGACAACCATCTCGTGAACCTGATTTCCGCGGCGAAAGGGCTCGGCGACGGTCCGGCCGTTAAGGCGACGGAGCGCCAGCTTGCCGAGCATCGCGATTCGGCGCCCGAGGTCAAGGCGCTCGATCGGACGCTGGCCGCCGTCCTCGAGAACAAGCAGCAGCCAAAGGACAACGCCGAGCGGCTGAAGCTCGCTTATCGAGCTTATGAGAAGATGAACGACCAAGCGGCCATCCGACTTTATTCCAAGGCGCTCGAGATCGACCCAAAACTATTGGACCAACCGACGAATTGGCATCGTTACAACCTAGCGTGCTCGGCCGCCCGGGAGGGATGTCGAGCCGACAAGGACGGTCAAGAGGCGAACAAAGAGGCCAAACGAGAGCATCGAAGATTGGCGCTTATGAGCCTTGACGCTGATCTGGCAATTTGGGCGAGGCCAGCTCTTTCCGCTACGGCCAAAGATCGCGCACTTGTTAAGAAGACAATGCTGCACTGGAAGTCGGACGCTGATCTTGTGGGAATCCGAGACGAGAAGGAACTGGCCAAGCTGCCGGAAGAGGAGCACACAGCGTTCCAGAAGCTCTGGAGCAATGTCGACGAGCTTCTCGAGAAGACGGAAACGCCCTGACACGGCTTTCGAAGCGAATCGAGTTCCTATAGCGTGAATCAACGGAGACTCCCCAGGTGGCAAACGTGGACATCAAGGCAATTTTCAGTGAGGCGCTCGAGAAACCCGCCCACAAGAGGGCCGAGTTCCTCGAGGAGGCTTGCGCTGATTCCCCTGAACTCAAGGTGCGGGTCGAGGCACTCCTGGCCGCCCTCACCAACGCCGGTGGGTTTCTCGAGGATTCGCCGATCGTCGAGGAATCCGCAGAATCTCCGGAAACCTCCGCGGCCACCGTCTCCAAACACGACAAAACGCTTGTCGAGCGCCCCGGCACGATCATCGGCCCCTACAAACTGCTCCAAGAGATCGGCCACGGCGGCATGGGCTCCGTCTTCATGGCCGAACAAGAAAAGCCCGTCAGACGCAAGGTCGCGCTCAAAGTCATCAAGCCTGGCATGGACACCAGGCTTGTCGTCGCCCGCTTTGAGGCCGAGCGGCAGGCCCTGGCGATCATGGACCATCCCAACATCGCCAAGGTCTTCGACGCAGGCGCCACCGACGCAGGCAGACCATATTTCGTCATGGAGCTCGTCAAAGGCGTTCCCATCACACAGTATTGCGATGAAAACCAGCTCACCCCGAAGGAAAGACTCGAGCTCTTCATCCCCGTCTGCCAGGCCATTCAGCACGCCCATCAGAAGGGAATCATTCACCGCGATATCAAACCCTCGAACGTCCTGGTCACGCTCCACGACGGCAACCCCGTACCCAAGGTCATCGATTTTGGCGTCGCAAAAGCGATTGACCAACGCTTAACCGAGAAGACCATGTTCACCGAGTTTGGCCAAGTGATTGGCACTCTCGAGTACATGAGTCCAGAGCAGGCGGAGCTGGGGGCGCTGGATATCGACACAAGGAGCGACGTCTATTCGCTGGGAGTCTTGCTCTACGAGCTCCTCACAGGCTCGACTCCGCTCGAAAAGGCCAAGCTCCGAAAGGCTGCCTATTCCGAGGTTCTTCGTCGGATCCGCGAGGAAGAGCCGACAAAGCCTTCAACGAGGCTTTCCGAATCCAAAGACGCGTTGCCGTCGATCTCGGCTCAACGAAAGATGGAGCCCGCCAGACTGACCAAGCTCGTTCGCGGCGATCTCGATTGGATCGTCATGAAGTCGCTCGAGAAGGATCGCACGCGTCGCTACGAAACAGCCAATGGTTTTGCCAAGGACATCCAGCGTTATCTCGAAGGCGATCCTGTCGAGGCGTGTCCTCCGAGCGCAGGCTACAAAATCAAGAAGTTCGCTCGTAAGCACAGAACTGCCTTGGCGACCATCGGCGCATTCGCGTCCTTGCTCGTCCTAGCGACGGTTGTCAGCTGCGGGCTCGCGTTGTGGGCCAATCAAGAGAGGATAAGAGCGCTCAAGGCGGAAAAGGCCGCGGGCGAACAGAAAACGCGAGCTGAGGATCGAGAGCAAATGGCCATCGACGCCGTCAAGCGCTTCGGAGACGTCATCCGCGAAACGCCCGAACTGAAGAACAATCCCTCTCTCGCACCCTTGAGGACCATACTCCTCAAAGAACCCCAAGAGTTCTTCAAAGGTTTACGAGACCGGCTCCAGGTCGATAAAGACACAACACCCCAGTCGCTCAATCGGTTGGCCATGGCCAGCTTCGAGTTGGGCAAGATCACATCCGAAATCGGCGACAAGCAAGATGCGATGAAATCCTTCAAACAATCGCTGGAGATCTGGAAGGTTCTCGCCCGAGAGAACCTAAAGGAGTCCGGGTACGTCGCAAACCTTGCAAGCATCCAATACAACATTGCCCAGATCCAAAATGAAACCGGTCGAACGACCGAGGCCTTGGCGTCGCTGGAACTCGCCAGGGGAATTTATGAGCGATTGACTCAAGAGCACCCAACCGTCGCAAGCTACCAGAGCAAACTCGCGGGGAGCCTTTCTAGCATCGGGATCATCCTGCGTCGAACGGGTCGCACCGCCGAGGCAAGATCGTCGTACCAAAACGCCCTGCGGATATATGAGCGGTTAGCGAACGAGGATCCCTCAAACTTTAGCATCCAACTCCAACTGGCCGGCGTCCATAACAATATCGGCAGTCTCGAGAACGACGTCGGTCGGCCTGCGAAGGCGCTTGAGTCGTTCGAGCAGGTCCGCTCGATTCTCGAACCGTTGGAGTCACAGAACCTCCGGAACTCCGATCTACGGAGCAAAGTCGCCCTCTCCTACTTCAACATCGGCAAGTCGCTGAGTGATCAAGGGAAAACGGCTCGAGCGCTGGAGTTTTACGAGAAGGCGCTTGGCATTCGCAATCAATTGGCTCACGAAAACCCATCGGTCTCCGATTTCCAAAGCGACCTCGCCAAATGCCACAACAACATCGGATTCCTCCACGCCAAGGATGATCGATTGAACGATTCGCTCGAGGCGCACAAAAAGGCCCGCGATATTCGCGAGCGATTGGCACGCGACAACGGATCGGTCGCGGAGTTCCAAAGCGACCTTGCCATGAGCATCAGCAACATCGCCAACGTGCAGAATCGGCTCGGAAGGATCAAGGAAGCGATGGATTCTTATGAAAAGGCGCTCGCAATCCAAGAGCGTTTGGTGCGCGAAAACCGCTCGGTCGTACAGTTCCAGCGCCTGCTGGCAATGACTCATTACAGCATCGGCGTCTTGCAAGCCAAGATGGGTCGGCCGAAAGAAGCGCTGGAATCCTACACGAAAGCCCGCTCGATTCGCGAAGAACTCGCCAAAAAGAACCCTTCGGTCGTCGACGTCCAGTGCGACCTGGCCGAGAGCCACCAAGATATCGGTCTCTTTCAGACGACCAATGGTCAACCCACGGAAGGGCTTGCCAGCTTCGAGCAAGCCCGCGCGATTTTCGAAAGGTTGGGAGGCGAAGACTCTTCGAAGACTTCGGTCTTGACGGGCTTGGCCCAGAGCCACTCGCACATCGGCAATGTTCAGTCCTCGAGCGGCCGACTGGAAGAAGCGCTGGCGTCCCATCAGACGGCTCTTCGGATCCGAGAACGCTTGGCTCGAGAAAACGCCACAGGGACGGATTTCCAGCGCGACCTCGCAAGGAGCTGTCAAAGCGTCGGTTTGCTTCAGAGTAAACTTGGTCGACCGGACGACGCCGCGGCTGCGCACGAACGTGCCCGAGTGATCCGCGAGCAACTCGCTCGCGAGCATCCCGATTCTCCCATCTTCGCCAACGAGCTCGGCGCCAGCTTGAACAATCTCGCCCTGGTCGATCTCAACCGGAAGAGGTTCGAGCCGGCCATGGTCAAGCTCGAGGAAGCCATCGGTTGGCAAAGAAAAGCCCTCGAGAAGAACCCAGCGAACCCAACTTATCGACAACACCTGACGAACCATCTCAGGAACCTGATCTTGGCTGCCAAAGGGCTGGGTCTGAACGAGAAGATTGCCAAAGCCCAGCATGAACTCAAGGAACTTCGCGACTCGGACCCGCAGATCGTCGCCCTCGACGCTCGCCTGACCGCGGTCCTGGAAAAGAAAGATACGCCCAAGGACGAACTGGAACGGATCAGGTTCGCGATTCGCGCGTCTCAAAAAGGGCTCTACTCCGCCTCGGCGCGGCTTTATGCGGAAGCTTTCGCGAACGACCCCAAACTCGCGGATGAGCGCAAGCCCCCGCGACGATACAACGCTGCATGCGCGGCTGCGATTGCGGGCTCGGGGCGCGGCAAAGATATTCCTCCGTCCGACGACGAAGCCAAGGCCAGGTTGAGAGGCCAAGCCCTGGAATGGCTCGAAGCCGAGCTTGCGTCATGGACGAAACTCATCAACGCAGGCGCGGCGGAACACCTTGTTGATGCGGCTAATGCATTGGATCAGTGGAAATCGGATAATCAACTTTCCTGCATCCGCGACGAGAGGGAACTCGAAAAACTGCCGCGGGACGAGCGAGCGGCGTTCGAGACGCTCTGGGCCAAGGTCGACGCCCTATTGATGCGAACGCGGAAGCCCTGACACATCTCTTTTCCTAAACACTTCTCGAAATCTGGAGTCGATGGAGGCTCCTCACATGGCAAGTTTCGACTTCAAAGCGTTGTTCAACGAAGCGCTCGATAAAACCGCCGCCGAGCGTGCTGAGTTTCTGGAAGCTGCGTGCTCCGAACACCCGGACGTCAAAGCTCGCGTCGAGGCTCTGGTGAAGGCTATTGGCGAAGCAACGAGTCTTCTCGAAACATCAACGTTAATGGACGAAACGAGCGAGGGTCGAGGGATGGACGACGCCACCGTCTCGGAGCCAGGGACCCTGCTCGTGGAGCACCCTGGAATGGTTGTCGGTTCGTACAAATTACTTCAAGAAATCGGCCACGGCGGCATGGGCGCCGTCTTCATGGCGGAGCAAGAAAAGCCAGTCAGGCGCATGGTCGCGCTCAAGGTCATCAAGCCGGGCATGGACACCAGGCTTGTCATCAGCAGATTTGAAGCCGAGCGGCAGGCGCTGGCGATCATGGACCATCCGAATATCGCCAAGGTTTTCGATGCCGGCGCCACGGACGCAGGCCGACCTTATTTCGTGATGGAGCTCGTCAAGGGCGTACCGATCACCGAGTACTGCGATCGGAATCACCTGACTCCAAACGAACGTTTGGAATTATTCATCCCGGTCTGCCAGGCGATCCAGCACGCCCATCAAAAAGGAATTATCCATCGCGACATCAAGCCGTCGAACATCTTGGTCACGCTTCACGACGGAAATCCTGTACCCAAAGTCATCGATTTCGGAGTGGCCAAGGCGATCGACCAGCGGTTAACGGAAAAGACGCTGTTCACCGAGTTTGGCCAATTGATCGGCACGCTCGAGTACATGAGCCCTGAACAGGCCGAGCTCGGAGCCCTCGACGTCGATACGCGAAGCGACATTTATTCGCTGGGCGTCGTTCTCTATGAACTCCTGACCGGATCGACGCCGCTCGAGCGAGCAAAGCTTCGCAAGGCTGCGTATTCCGAGGTTCTCCGACGGATCCGCGAGGAAGAGCCCGCGAAGCCTTCGACAAGGCTGTCCGATTCCAAGGACGCGCTTCCTTCGATCTCGGCCCAAAGAAGGATGGAGCCCCAGCGGCTCACAAGGCTCGTTCGCGGCGATCTCGACTGGATCGTCATGAAATCACTCGACAAAGATCGTGCTCGGCGCTACGAGACGGCCAACGGGTTTGCAAAAGACATAAAGCGCTATCTCGAGGGAGATCCCGTCGAGGCTTGCCCTCCCAGTGCATCGTACAAGCTCAAGAAATTCGCGCGAAAGAACCGCGCGGCTCTCGCAACAATCGGATCGTTCGCCGTCGTGCTCATCGCGGCTACGGCGACAAGCTCGGGTTTGGCTCTTTGGGCCAATCGGGAACGGGTGCGAGCGCTTCGGGCCGAGAAATCGGCGAAGGAGCAGAAAGCTCGGGCCGAGGATCGTGAGCAGACGGCTATCGAAGCGGTGAAGCGTTTTGCCGACGTCATTCGCGAAGAGCCCGAATTGCGAGACGTGCCGTCGCTCGCGCCCCTGCGAGCCAAACTCTTGAAAGAGCCGCACGCGTTCTTCGAGAGCCTTCGAGATCGTCTTCAAGCCGATCACGAGACGAGTCGAGCCTCGCTTGTTCGCTTGGGCTGGGCCAGCTTCCAGTTGGGCAGGCTCACAAGCGAGATCGGCGATGGGCAAGACGCCCTGAAAGCCTATAAGGAATCGCTGGCCGTCTGGAAAGGGCTCGAGAGCAAAAGCGCACTCTCCGCCGACAACCAGAACGACCTCGCCTGGAGCCTTCACAACATCGGGCTCTTGGAGAGCGATACGGGACGATTGAACGACGCCATGCGCTCGTTCGAAAAAGCCCGTGCCGTTCGAGAACGGCTGGTGCGAGAGAATCCTTCGATCGCCCCATTCCGAAGCGGCCTCGCGGACGATCTGACAAACATCGGCAATCTTCAGAATCGGATCGGCCAACCCGCCAAAGCCCTCGATTCGTACCGCCAGGCGCTTGCCATTCGCGAACGCCTCGTGGCCGAAGAGCCTTCGATCTCCGAGCACCAGAGCTTCTTGGCCTGGATTTACAACAACATCGCCAACTTGGAAAGCAACACGCACCAGTATAAAGAGGCGCTTTCGTCCTATAAGAAGGCCCATGAAATCCGCGAGCGCCTGCGCGCGAGAATCCCTCGGTCGTTCGTTTCCAAATGGATCTCGGCCAAAGCCATTACAACCTTGGCCTATTTCGTTTCCGGATGAATGAAATGTCAACTGCTTTGGATTCGTCTGAAAAGGCGCGAGCGATCGAGGAAAAACTTCGGGAGGCGCACCCGTCGACTCCGCAAATCCACTCGCAGCTTGCAAGCAGCTATACACTTATCGGCGACGTACATCGTGCAACCGGCCAAGGGGCGGCCGCGAAGGCGTCCTATCAAAAAGCAATGACGATCCTCGAACCTCTGGCGCGAGACCACCCTTCGGTCGTCGATTACCAGCGCGAACTGGCGACCGCTTACGACAACCTCGGCATGATGCAGCGCGCCGAAGGTCGCAACGCCGATGCGCTCGAATCTTACACGAAGGCTCACGCAATCTTCGAGCGACTTGCGCGAGCGAACCCGTCGGCGACGCTCTCTCAGCGGGACCTGGCCGAAAATTGCAACGCTATTGGCCTGCTCCTGAGAGGAACGGGCAAGCCGGTCGAGGCCCTGGCCTCGTTCGAACAGGCGCGCGTGATCAGAGAAAAGTTGCGCGAGAGCACCCCGAAGCGCCCGATTACGCATGCGAACTGGGAGGCGTCCTTAATAATATGGCGATGATCGACATCGACGAACGCAGGTTCGACGAGGCTTATTCCAAGCTCGTTCAGGCAATTGATTGTCAGAAGAAAGCCCGCGCGGCCAACCCCAGGAACCCCACGTATCGACAGTTCCTCGTCAGCCATCTCTGGAACCTTGCGAGAGCCGCCGAAGGCCTCGAACGTCCGACCGAAGCCGAGAACGCTCGGCGCGAAATGAAGGAACTGAACGACTCCGATTCCTCCCAACTCGCACTCGACAAACGGCTAGCCGCGGTGATGAGCGGCAAGGAAACGACCAAGGACGCCGCGGAATCGCTCAGGCTCGCCTATAGGGCTTCGGAAACCGGGCGCAAAGCCGTATCAGCTCGGCTCTTCGCTGAGGCGTTCTCGAGCGATCCCTCGCTGGTGGAAAACCGCCAGTTCCATCACCGTTACAACGCTGCCTGCGCCGCGGCTTTGGCTGCCAGCGGCAAAAGTAACGACGATCCACCCGTTGACGTTCCAGCGCACACGAACTTGCGCCAACAGTCCTTGGCCTGGCTCGAATCCGAGCTGGCGACGTGGACTAAACGTCTTGAAGCAGGCTCCAACGAAAGCAAGGACGCAGTGGCCAAGACCATGGACCTTTGGAAGTCGGACGCCGAACTTTCCAGCATTCGCGATCTAAAAGAACTCGCCAAGCTCTCCGACGAGCAGCGCGACGCCTTCAATAAGTTCTGGAGCAACGTCGATCAACTTCTCGAGAAGAGCCGTGGCAAATAACTCGTGCGTGGATGCCGCGCCGAGTCGACGTTATGCTGAATCTTGAAAGTGAACCCAGATTCGCGCTTTTGATTGGCCGATATGAGTGAAGTTACTCGAATCTTGCAGGCCGTCGAATCGGGAGACCCACGGGCCTCCGCCGAGCTGTTGCCGATCGTTTACGAGGAACTTCGCCGCTTGGCCGCGGCCCAGATGGCGCATGAGCGGCCTGACCATACACTCGACGCCACGGCGCTGGTCCACGAGGCCTATGTTCGGTTGGTCGTGCCTGGCGAAGACAAGCCTTGGCAGAGCAGGGCCCATTTCTATGGCGCGGCGGCCGAAGCCATGAAGCGAATCTTGATCGAAAACGCGCGCCGACGTCGACAGGTCAAACGCGGAGCCGCTCTCATCCGTCAGCAGCTCGATCCCGACATACTGGCAAGTCCCGAACCCGACGACGACGTCGAAGCCCTGTCCGAGGCGCTCGACAAACTGGCTGAGACTCAGCCGAACGCCGCTCAGATCGTCCGACTGCGTTACTTCGCCGGGCTGACTTTGCGAGAAGCATCCGCCGCGATCGGCGTCTCGCCCCGAACCGCCGACTCCTACTGGGCTTACGCGCGAGCCTGGCTGCTCGCCAAGCTCAAAAGCGACGCATCTTGAGCCGAAGACCGAGAATTCTTGGGAAGGCCCTGCGCGAATCGTCTCTCAACTTCGCATGAGAGGGTAGACTCAATCCTGCATCGGCCCAGTTGGGAACCCGTCATGAACGAGCTCGACCTCTTCATCGCTGCATTGAAGATCGCCTCGTCCGAGGAACGTTCCGCGTTTCTCGACGCGCAGTGCGGCGGCGACGCTGCTCTCCGCAAACGCCTCGACGAACTGCTTCATGCCCATAACGATGCAAGCGGGTTCTTGGACTCAGCCGCGACTGGACCCTTAGAACCCGAAACCGCATCGGCATACGTCTTCGTCGAAAAGGTCGAAACACCAGGCATGCAGATCGGCCCATACAAACTCCTCCAACAAATCGGCGAAGGAGGAATGGGCGTCGTCTACCTGGCCGAGCAAGAACGCCCAGTCAGACGCAAAGTCGCCTTGAAGATCATCAAGCCAGGAATGGACACTCGACAGGTCGTCGCCAGGTTCGAAGCCGAGCGCCAGGCCCTGGCCATGATGGACCATCCCTCGATCGCCAAAATCCTCGACGCTGGAACGACGGAGACGGGTAGGCCCTACTTTGTGATGGAATTGGTCAAGGGCGTTCCCATCACTGAGTATTGCAACACCGTTCACTTGACTCCGAAGGAACGTCTGGAACTCTTCGTACCCGTTTGCCAGGCGATCCAACACGCCCATCAAAAGGGAATCATCCACCGCGACGTCAAACCGTCGAACGTCTTGATCGCCATGCAGGACGGCAAGCCCTTGCCCAAGATCATCGACTTCGGAATCGCCAAAGCCACGGAACAGCGACTCACCGAGCGGACAATGTTCACGCAGCACGGAGCCATCGTCGGCACGCTCGAGTATATGTCTCCCGAGCAGGCTGAGATGAGCGCCATCGACGTCGACACCAGAACCGACGTCTATGCGCTCGGTGTACTTCTGTATGAGTTGCTTACAGGCACAACTCCGCTCGAAAGAACCAAGCTCAGGCAATCGGGCTATGCGGAGATTCTCAAACGCATCCGCGAGGAGGAGCCTGTCAAGCCGAGTACGAGACTCAGCGAATCACAAGAGTCGCTGGCCTCGATCGCCGCCCAGCGAAAAACCGAGCCTGCTCGCCTCTCGCGCCTCATGAAAGGCGATCTCGACTGGATTGTCATGAAGGCGATCGAAAAGGACAGAACCAGGCGCTACGAGACGGCTAACGGTTTTGCGAAAGATATCAAGCACTATCTCGAGGGCGATCCCGTCGAGGCAAGCCCGCCGTCCAGAACGTATCGCTTAGGCAAGCTCGCCAGGAAGCATCGCGCAGGCATTGGCAACCGTCGGTGCGTTCGCTCTGATACTCGTCGCTGCAACCGCTATCAGCGCAGGCCTCGCGGTGCGGGCCAATCACGAGCGCGTCAGAGCTTTGAAGGCCGAAAACACCGCCAAGGAACAGAAGAATCTCGCCCTCGAGCGCGAGCAAACCGCGACACGCGAGCGAGTTCGCGCAAAAGGCCGAAAAAGCGGCCATGGATCAGCGCACGCGCGCGGAACAACGCGAGCAAATGGCCATCGACGCAGTGAAGCGGTTCGGAGACGTTGTCAGCGAGACTCCGGAGCTCAAGAACAACCCCACTCTCGCGCCGCTCCGAAGCAAGCTGCTCAAGGAACCCCAAGCGTTCTTCAAAAATTTGCGTGACGAGCTGCAAGCCGACCAATCAACGGCGTCCGAGTCGCTGGGACGCTTGGCGTCGGCGAGTTTCGATCTCGGCAAATTGACCAAGGAGATCGGCGATAAGCAAGACGCGCTCAAGGCCTACGATGAAGAATTGGCCATACTCGAGCGGCTTGCCGGGCAAGATCCAAGCAACCTGAATTATCAGAGCAGACTCGCTGGCGCATACGGCGACCGAGGCATTCTACTCTTCGATCTGGGACGAGCCGACGAGTCGCTGGCATCGTACGAGCGAGCACGAACGATCGGCAAGAAGATTGTTGGCCACAATCCATCCGAATCCATTTTCCAGCTCGACCTGGCAGCCACGCACAATGGCATCGCCAACGTGCTGAAAGAGACCGGCAGGACCGTGGATGCTCTGGCGGCGTACGAGAAGGCGTGTGTCATTCTGGAACGACTGGCTCGGGACAACCCTTCGAGCTCCAATTACCAGTCCAACGTGGCTGGGATGTACAACAACATCGGCCTTCTGCAACGCAAGGACGGCAAGACGAACGAGGCGATGGCTTCGTATGCGAAATCCCTGGCGATCCGTCAGCATTTGGCCAGCGAAAATCCGTTGGATAGGGAGTTCCAGAGCTCGTTGGCCGCCAGCCACTCCGTCATCGGCCTCCTCCAGCGCGTGATGGGAAGACGCAACGAGGCGCAACAATCCCAAGAGAAGGCTCTAGCGATCCGCGAGCGGCTCGTTCGAGAAAATCCGTCGGTCACGAAGTTCCAGCGAGACCTGGGCTCGACCCACCATGACATCGGCAGGCTTCATCGCGAGGCGGGCCGGCCGGCGGAGGCGCTCCAGACCAATCTGAGAGGGCTCGCAATTCGGGAAACGCTCGCGCACGAAAATCCATCGGTCGTCGAATTCCAACGCGAATTGGCGGGATCCCACATCGAAATTGGACTCCTGTTAGACGTCATTGCCAAGCCGACGGAAGCGATGAAGTCTTTCGAACGGGCCAAAGCCATCCTGGCTCGATTGGCTCAGGAAAACCCGAACGTGACTGATTTTCAGAGCGACCTGGCGATGAGCCATAACAACATCGGCAATCACCAGAGTCGTTCGGGACGGCTCGAAGAAGCTGTAGCGTCGCAAGAGAAGGCCCTGGCGATCGAGGAACGTCTGGTTCGCGAAAACCCTTCAGTTCCAGAGTTCCGGAAAAACCTGGGGGACTTTCACGCCAACATCGGCCTCGTATCGAAGAAGATGGGCCGCCCAGACGAGGCGCTTCGATCATTCGAGCGGTCGAAAGCCGTCTTCGAGAACCTGGCAGCCCAGCATCCGACGCACAAGGAGTTCGGGAGCGGGCTTGCCAGGAGCTACGACGTAATCGGCGAGCTCGAGCTCGAGCAAGGCCGGTCCACGGACGCGCTGGCTTCGTACGAGAAGTCCCGCGCAATCCGCATTCTGCTCGCTCACGATGGCCCCTCGGAAGCAGGCGAGCTGGGCGCGAATTTGGGCAAAATCGGCGTCATCCAGCTTTCCCAACACCGACTAGCCGAAGCTCGCGAGACGTTCGTCGAGGGAATCCAATGGCAGAAGAAAGCCCTTGCCGCGTTTCCAGAGAATCCGACGTACCGCGCAGTTCATGGCCGTTCACTTGGGCAACCTGGCACTCGTCCTCGAACGACTTGGCCGATCAAATGAGGCAGCCAATCTTCAGCACGAGCTGACTGAGTTCAACGCAAGCGATCCTACGAAAAAAGCAATCGACGCTCGACTCGCCTCGATCGTCGATGGAAAGGATAAGCCCAAGGACAACGCCGAGCGTCTCGAGCTTGCGTACAGAGCGTACGACAAATCGCTCTTTGCAACCTCGGCCAAGCTCTTCACTGAAGCTCTGGAGAACGACAGGACAATCACCGGCGACGGCCGTTCCATCAACCGCTACAACGCGGCCTGCTCAGCCGTCCTGGCTGCAAGTGGCCGCGGCAAGGACGAGACGCAAGCGGACGATGGAACAAAAGTCAAATTTCGCCAACAGGCGATTGGGTGGCTGGAGGCGGAACTTGCCGCGAGTACCAAGAGCCTCGAATCCGGCTCGACCGAACTGAAGACCTCCGTACTAAAGATGCTCGATCACTGGAAGAAAGACGCCGACCTCTCGAGCATCCGCGACGAGAAAGAACTCGCCAAGCTGCCCGATGTCGAACGTGCTGCCTTCGCGAAGCTGTGGAGCAAGGTCGATCAGCTCCTGGGTCTTGCGCAAAACGTTCACTAAACAGTTGGACTTGCCTCGTATCGCGCGAAATTGAGCTCAACTTCGCATTTCTGGATAGACTCGGCTTCAGATCGTCCCGGGGAACCTTCCATGAACGAGCTCGACCTCTTCATCGCTGCTCTGAAAATCGCCTCGCCCGAGGAACGCTCGGCGTTTCTCGACGCGCAATGCGGCGCCAACGCCAGTCTTCGCAAACGTATCGACGAGCTGCTTCAGGCCCATAACAATGCAAGTGGGTTCATGGACTCATCCGCGAGCGCTCCTGACCAATCGGATACCGCCTCGGCATACGTCTTCGTCGAAAAGGTCGAAACGCCTGGAATGCAGATCGGCCCATACAAACTCCTCCAGCAAATCGGCGAAGGAGGAATGGGCGTCGTCTACTTGGCCGAGCAAGAAAGGCCTGTCAGCCGCAAAGTCGCCTTAAAGATCATCAAGCCAGGAATGGACACTGCACAGGTCGTCGCCAGGTTCGAGGCCGAACGCCAAGCCTTGGCAATGATGGACCACCCCTCGATCGCCAAGGTCTTCGACGCAGGAGCGACAGACGCGGGCAGACCCTACTTCGTCATGGAGCTCGTCAAAGGCGTACCGATCACCGAATATTGCAACACCGTCCACTTGAACCCCAAGGAACGTCTCGAACTCTTTATCCCCGTTTGTCAGGCCATCCAACACGCTCATCAAAAAGGGATCATTCACAGAGACGTCAAGCCGTCGAACGTCTTGATCGCGATGCAGGACGGCAAGCCCTTGCCCAAGATCATCGACTTCGGAATCGCCAAGGCAACTGAACAGCGATTGACCGAAAAATCGCTATTCACGCAACACGGGGCGATCGTCGGCACGCTCGAATACATGTCGCCAGAACAGGCTGAGATGAGCGCGATCGACGTCGACACCAGAACCGACGTCTACGCTCTCGGAGTTCTCTTGTACGAGCTGCTTACAGGCACCACGCCGCTCGAGCGATCCAAACTGAGGCAATCGGGTTATGCCGAGATCCTCAACGCATCCGCGAGGAAGAACCAGACAAGCCGAGTACACGGCTAAGCGAATCGCAAGAAACCCTGGCCTCGATCGCAGCCCAGCGAAAGATGGAGCCCGCAAGACTCTCGCGGCTGATGAAGGGCGATCTCGACTGGATCGTCATGAAGGCGATCGAGAAGGACAGAACGCGACGCTACGAAACTGCCAATGGCTTTGCGAAAGATATCGAGCGCTATCTCGATGGGGACCCCGTCGAGGCAAGCCCGCCGTCGAGAACGTATCGCTTGGGCAAGCTCGCCAGGAAGCATCGCTCGGTGTTGGCAACCGTCGGTGCGTTCGCTCTGATACTCGTCGCTGCAACCGCGACCAGCGCAGGCCTCGCAGTGTGGGCCAATCGCGAGCGCGTCAGAGCTTTGAAGGCCGAAAACACCGCCAAGGAACAGAAGAATCTCGCCCTCGAGCGCGAGCAAACCGCAACTCGCGAGCGAGTTCGCGCCGAAACGGCCGAAAAGGAGGCCAAGGATCAACAAGTGCGAGCAATCGACCGTGAAGAGACGGCCATCGACGCGGTAAAGCGATTCGGCGACGTCGTCCGCGAAACCTCTGAGCTGAAGAACGATCCAACTCTTGCGCCATTGCGAGGCAAGCTGCTCAAAGAGCCGCAATCTTTCTTCAAACGGCTGCGCGACCAGCTCCACGCCGGTCGGGAGACCACGCCTGATTCGCTTTCAAGACTCGCATTTGCCACCTTCGATCTAGGCAAACTCACCGACGAGATCGGCGACAAGAAGGATGCTCTCCGAGCCTACGAGGAGTCGTTGGCGATCCGCGAGAGGTTGTGCGAGCAAACCCCAAGGTCAAGCAATACCGCTGCGACCTGGCGGCAAGCCATTCGAACATCGGCATCCTTCAAGCTGAGATGGGGCGGTCGACCGAAGCGCTGGCGTGTTACCATAAGGCCCGCGCATACAGGAGCAGCTAGCGCGAGAGAGCCCAACGGTCATTACCTACCAATCCGAATTGGCCGAGACCTACAACAACATCGGCGCTTTAGAGAACGAGACAGGTCACCCAGGGAAGGCCCTGGCCTCATTCAGCCACGCCCGCGACATTTTCGAACGGTTGGCTCAGGAGAACCCTTCGGTCAGCCTCTACGCGAAGGATCTCGCGGTAGCGTACACGAATATAGGCTTGGTACAGACCGACATGGGCAAACCCGACCTGGCATGGTCCTCACATGAGGCGGCGTTGGCCATCCGACGGAGCCTTGTGCAAGAGTACCCCTCGAGCATCACGTTCAAAAGCCAGTTGGCTGGCAGTTATATCAACATCGCCGCCGTCCGAAGCGATACGGGGCGTCTAGAAGAGGCGATCGAGGCCCTAGAGCAGGCGCGCGCAATCTACGAAGAACTTGCGCAAGCGACGCCCTCGGTGAGCACCATCCAGAACGACCTTGCCGAATGTTACGCAAACATCGGCCTCCTACAACGTCTGGCGCGTAGGCACTCGGAGTCGCTCGTGAGCTTCGAAAAGGTCCGCGTAATCCAGGAGGGGCTCGCTCAGCAGAACCCCTCGGTTACTCAGTTCCAGCGCAACCTGGGGGGAAGTCACACAAACATCGGCATCCAGCAGATCGAGACAGGGAGAAAGGACGAGGCGCTGCTTTCGTTTGAAGCAGGTCGGATCATTCAGGAGAAGCTGTGCGCGAGAACCCGTTGGTGATCCAGTTCCAGATCGACCTCGCCCTCAGCCACAACAACCTCGGCAACCTCCAGAGTGTTATGGGACGGCGGGCGGAGGCCTTGGAATCGCTCGCCAAAGCTCTTGCCATTCAGGAGCGGCTGGCGCGCGAGCATCCCGAATCGCCCGATCAAGCCAGCAGCCTCGGAGTGACGTTGAACAACATGGCTTTGATCGACCTCAAAGAGCGACGATTCGACGAGGCGCGGGCCAAACTCTTGAAGGCTGTCGAGCAGCAACGAAAAGCGTTGTCGAGAAACACAAGTCACCCAAATTATCGAAAGTTGCTTGGGGAACATTTGTCTAATCTGGTCCGGGCCAACGAAGGTCTGGGGCAAATGGCTGACGCGAGCGAGGCAAAGCGTGAACTCGACGAGCTTCGCAAGTCAGACCCTCGGATTTTGGCACTTGACGCACGACTGGCTGTAGTGCTCAAGGGGCAAGAAACCAGGAATGAGACCGAGCGAGTTCAGCTTGCATACCGTGCGTATGAACGAGGACTCTACGCCGCTTCGGCTGGACTCTTCGCTAAGGCGCTGGCAACCGAACCTAAACTCTTCGAAGATCGCCAGGCTCCGCACCTTTACAACGCGGCCTGTTCCGCGGCGCTAGCGGCGAGCGGATGCGGCAAGGACGAACATCCACCCACCGAAGCGGCAAAGGCCAAGCTTCGCATGCAGGCTCTCGAATGGCTCCAATCCGAGCTTGCTTCATGGAGTAAGATCCTTGAATCCGGACCTGCCGATATGAAGCCTGCCGTAAGCAAGGTTCTCGAACACTGGAAAGAAGACGCCGAACTCGCAAGCCTCCGCGACGAACGGGAGCTCGCAACGCTGCCAAAAGACGAGCGAGCAGAGTTAATGAGACTGTGGAGCAACGTCGACCAGCTATTGAGTAAAGCAAGAAAATGACATTGCGATTGAACGTCTTTTGGTTGACTCCGCTTTAGATCGTCCCGGGGAACCATTCATGAACGAGCTCGACCTCTTCCTCGCTGCTTTAAAGATCACCTCGCCCGAGGAACGAGCGGCGTTTCTCGACAACAAGTGCGGCGGCGACGCTGCTCTCCGCAAACGGCTCGACGAACTGCTCCAGGCCCATGACAACGCAAGCCGGTTCTTGGACTCGTCCGCGAGCGCTCCTGGCCAATCGGAAACCGCCTCGGCATACGTCTTCGCCGAAGAGGTCGAAACGCCCGGAATGCAAATCGGCGCCTACAAGCTCCTCCAACAAATCGGCGAGGGCGGAATGGGCGTCGTCTACCTGGCCGAGCAAGAACGCCCAGTCAGACGCAAAGTCGCCTTGAAGATCATCAAGCCAGGAATGGACACTCGACAGGTCGTCGCCAGGTTCGAAGCCGAGCGCCAGGCCCTGGCCATGATGGACCATCCCTCGATCGCCAAAATCTTCGACGCCGGAACGACGGAAACGGGTAGGCCCTACTTTGTGATGGAATTGGTCAAGGGCGTTCCCATCACTGAGTATTGCAACACCGTTCACTTGACTCCGAAGGAACGTCTGGAACTCTTCGTACCCGTTTGCCAGGCGATCCAACACGCCCATCAAAAGGGAATCATCCACAGGGACGTCAAACCGTCGAACGTCTTGATCGCGATGCAGGACGGCAAGCCCTTGCCCAAGATCATCGATTTCGGAATCGCCAAAGCCACGGAACAGCGACTCACCGAGCGGACAATGTTCACGCAGCACGGAGCCATCGTCGGCACGCTCGAGTATATGTCTCCCGAGCAGGCTGAGATGAGCGCCATCGACGTCGACACCAGAACCGACGTCTATGCGCTCGGTGTACTTCTGTATGAGTTGCTTACAGGCACAACTCCGCTCGAGCGAACCAAACTCAGGCAATCGGGCTATGCGGAGATTCTCAAACGCATCCGCGAAGAGGAGCCTGCCAAGCCGAGTACGAGACTCAGCGAATCACAAGAGTCGCTGGCCTCGATCGCTGCCCAGCGAAAGACAGAGCCTGCAAGATTGTCGCGGCTGATGAAGGGGGATCTTGATTGGATCGTCATGAAGGCCATCGAGAAAGATCGTACGCGACGCTACGAGACCGCGACTGGATTTGCCAGGGACGTCGAGCGCCACCTGGAAGGCGACCCCGTCGAAGCGGGACCTCCGTCCAAGAGCTATCGAATGTTCAAGTTCGCCAAGAAGCACAGAACCGCGTTTGCGACCATCGGTGCATTCGTATGCTTGCTTCTCGCCGCGACGGGAGTCAGTACTTTGCTCGCCGTCAACGCCGAGCGCGAGCGAGTGCGGGCAATGAAGGCGGAGAAAGTGGCGATCGAACAGAAAATGTTGGCGCAGGAACGAGAGCTCGCCGCCGCACGCGAACGAGAGCGAGCGACGTCCGCCGAACAATCGGCCATGGAGCAGAGAAAACGCGCGGAGGACCGCGAGCAGATGGCGATCGACGCGGTGAAGCGTTTCGCCGACACAGTACGCGAGACCCCCGAGCTCAAGAACAGTCCGGCCTTGGCGCCTTTGCGCTCCAAGCTGCTGAACGACCCTCAGACGTTCTTCAAGAGCCTTCGCAATCAACTACAGTCCGACCACAGTGCGTCCAAAGCTTCGCTCACGCGGCTCGCGCGTGCGACGTTTGACTTGGGCGAGCTGACCAGCGAGATCGGCGACAAACAGGACGCGTTGAACGTTTACAGGCAGTCTCTGGAGATTCTCGAACGTCTCGCGCGAGGACCCCACCTCGACTCAACTTCAGAGCGACCTAATTGCGATTTATCAGAACATTGGAGGCGTGCAGAGCGAAACGGGACGCCTCCCAGAGGCTCTGGAGTCTTACGAACACGGACTTGCGATTTGCGAACGACTAACACAAGAACACCCATCAGTCGCGTCGTTTCAGACCAGCATGGCCAGGAGCCTTAACAACATCGGCATCATAAAGAGCGAGTTGGGCAAGAGCGCCGAAGCGTTGGCTGCCCATGAACAAGCCGTCTCCATCCAAGAGCGACTCGCTCGAGACAACCCGTCGAACCCGCAAGCTCAAAGCGACCTTGCCTCGAGCTATAACAACATCGGCGCTTTGATGAGCGAATCGAATAAGCAAGATCTGGCTCTGGCCGCTTATGGGAAAGCCAGGACGATTCTCGAGCGGCTGGCGAGAGAGAATCCCTCGTCCACCGAGTTCATGCGAGATCTGGCTTCGAGTCTATTCAACATCGGACTCGTCCATGGCGAGTCAGGTCGGGTCGCGGAAGTGCTCGCATCGCACGAGCAGGCGCGAGCAGTCCGCGAGCGTCTTGCGCGTGAGCACCCGTCGGCGACTGAGTTTCAAAGCCTTCTTGCGGCAAGCCACACCAACCTAGGAAACCTCCTCCTCGGCGTGGGTCGGACGGCGGAAGCACTGGAGTCCTATCAACGGGCACTGGCGATCGAAGAGAAGCTGGTTCGAGACAACCCGTCGGTCACCCAGTTTCAGAACAACCTGGCAGGGTCCTACAACAACATTGGATATGTCCAAATACAGACGGACAAGCGTGGGGAAGCGTTAGAGCACTTCCAGCGGGCTCTTGCGATCCGCGAACGGCTCGCTCGGGAGAATTCTTCCGTTCTCCAATTCCAGACCGACTTGGCGCAGCCTCAATGCGATCGGAACCTTGCAACTCGAATCTGACAAGCCCAGTGAGGCACTTGGATCGTTCGAGGCGCCTTAGCCATCGTTCAGAAACTGGCGCACGAGAATCCCGGAGCGACGAGCATCGCCAGCGATCTCGGAGCAATCTGGAACAATCTCGCCAGAATCGACCTGCTGCATGCACAATTCGCAGAGGCGCACGAAAAACTGTTAAGAGCCGTCGAATGCCAGCGAAAGGCCCTGACTAACAGTCCGGGTCATCCTGTCTACAGGCGGTTCTTGGCGAACCACTTGACAAACCTGGCTCAGACGGACGAGAAGATCGGCAACGCGGACGAAGCAGCCAAAACTCGGCGCGAGCTCGAAGAACTAAAGGCAGGGGACCCCGCCGAAACCAACGTCGATGCGCGCCTGAGCAGTGTCATTGCGGGAAAAGAGAATCCCAAGGACGACTCCGAACGGATTCAACTTGCCTATCGCGCCTACGAAAAGTCGCTTCACGCGGCCGCCGCCAAGCTGTTCGCGGACGCCTTTGCGAGCGACCCAAAACTCTCAGACGACCGCCAGGCCCTGCACCGATACAACGCCGCGTGCGCCGCGTCTCTCGCGGCAAGTGGAAAGGGAAAGGACGATCCCCAGCCCAACGACTTGGACAAGACCAAGCTACGCAAACAGTCGCTCGAGTGGCTCAAAGCGGAACTTGACATTTGGACCAAGATTCTTGGATCTGGATCCGCTGAAGAGAAATCCGCCATCTCGAAGACCCTCGAGCATTGGAAGAACGACGCCGACCTCGCGGACATCCGCGACGAGAAGGAGCTCGCCAAGCTGCCCGAAGCCGAGCGTGAAGCCTTCAAGAAGCTCTGGGACGAGCACGGAAAACTCGTCGCGAAGGCCATGACCCGCTGACGCGATGAAGCGCCGGAAGAGGGATATCCGGGTCCGTTGCGGATAAGCTGTTCAGGGCAAATGCGCTTTGCACCCGACTGGCGTAGAATGGGTTGCCGCTGGTCCCATCGACGATTCAGGAAGAAAATCCGCATTGAAGGAGTCTCGATCTTGGCCGTACTCGATATCAAGGCGATCTTCAACGAAGCAATTGATAAGCCCACGGCCGACGCCGGCGGTTTCCTCGATCAAGCTTGCGCAGGCTTTCCGGACGTCAAAGCGCGCATCGAGCGCTTCTCGAAGCCGTGGGGCAAGCCGCCAGCTCGCAAGAAACGTCTGCCGTCGTCGTCGACGCCAGTGCCGAAGCTGGAATCTTGGACCCAACCGTCTCTTCCCACCGGTCCAGTTGGATCGAGTGCCCAGGGACGATCGTCGGTCTTTATAAACTCCTGCAAAAACTAGGAGAAGGCGGCATGGGCGCCGTCTTCATGGCCGAGCAGGAGAAGCCCGTCAGACGTAAGGTCGCCCTCAAAGTCATCAAGCCCGGAATGGATACAAAGCTCGTCGTCGCTCGTTTCGAGGCCGAGCGGCAAGCCCTGGCGATGATGGACCATCCTCATATCGCCAAGGTCTTCGACGCGGGAGCCACCGACGCAGGCAGACCGTTCTTCGTCATGGAGCTCGTCAAAGGAGTTCCGATTACGGATTACTGTGACAAGAATCATTTGACGCCCACCGAACGGCTGCAGTTGTTCATTCCCGTCTGCCTGGCCATCCAGCACGCCCATCAAAAGGGAATCATTCATCGAGACATCAAGCCTTCCAATGTGCTCGTGACGATCCACGACGGCAAACCAGTGCCCAAGGTGATCGATTTCGGAGTCGCCAAGGCGGTCGATCAGCGCCTGACCGAAAAGACAATGTTCACCGAATTCGGCCAGGTGATCGGCACGCTCGAGTACATGAGTCCGGAGCAGGCGGAGATGGGAGCTCTGGATATTGATACACGGAGCGACGTCTACTCGCTTGGCGTGCTTCTGTACGAGCTTTTGACCGGCAGCACTCCGCTCGAGAGGGCGCAACTCCGCAAGGCGGCGTATTCCGAGGCGCTGCGACGCATCCGCGAAGAAGAGCCGACCAAGCCTTCAACTCGCCTCTCCGAGTCGAAGGATTCGCTGCCTTCGATCTCGGCGCAGAGGAAGATGGAACCTGCGAGACTGACCAAGTTCGTCAGAGGAGAACTCGACTGGATCGTGATGAAGGCGCTCGAAAAGAACAGAACCCGGCGATACGAGACTGCCAATGGCTTCGCTAGAGACATTCAGCGCTATCTCAATGGAGATCCTGTCGAAGCAGGTCCGCCGAGTGCGTCTTACAAACTCAAGAAGTTCGCTCGTAAACACCGAACCGCAATGCTGGGGATCGGGGCATTCGCCTTTCTGCTGGTCACGGCGTCCGCTGTCAGCACGGGACTGGCGGTGTGGGCGAACAACGAGCGATTAAGGGCGGTGAGAGCCGAAAAAGCGACAACCGTCCAGAAGATTCGAGCACAAGATCGCGAGCAGACGGCCATCGACGCCGTGAAACGATTCGCGGAGGTGGTCAGCGAAACGCCGGAACTGAAGAACACGCCGTCATTGTCAAAGCTCCGCACCAAGCTGCTGGAAGAACCACGGCGATTCTTCAAGTCGTTGCACGACAGACTTCAGGAGGATAAAGAGACCACTCCCGACTCGCTTGCTCGTCTTGCGACCGCAACTTTTGATCTGGGCAAGCTCACAAAAGAAATTGGCGACGTCGAAAATGCGCTTCGCATCAACGAGGAATCCGCTGCGATCTGGGAACGATTGGCCAGGGAGAAGCCATCTGATGCGGACTACCGTTATGAATTGGCGCTGTGCAACGGTCTCTCGGGGATCTTGCAGTCGATGATGGGGCTGCCTGACGAAGCAATGACGTCCACTGAAAAAGCCCGAGTGCTCCAGGAAGGTATTACGCGTGAATACCCTGCGAATACACTGTACTCGAGCGAACTTGCCAACACTTGGAACAATCTTGGGAAACTTCAAATCCATGCAAGTCGGAAACGCGACGCACTGGCGTGTTTCGAGAAGTCGGGAACCATACAAGAGAGACTGGTGGAGCAAGAACCCACGAACGCGAGGTTTCAAGATGCTCTGGCGACTTTCCTCAGTAACTTGGCAACAGTCCAAACGGAGCTGGACCGGCCGAGCGATGGGTTCGCCTCCCGGATGAAAGCCCTGGAGATTCGCAAAAGGCTTGCGAGAGAAAACCCCTCGAACCCTGAATACCAGAGCAATCTCGCCATAAGTCGCCTTAGCATTGGCGATGCACAGGCGGCGGCGGGCCAAAAAGACGATGCGATCGCGTCATACAAGCAAGCTGTGGCGATCCAAGAGCGATTGGTTCCGCGCGAATCCTTCGGTCACTCAGTTTCAAAGTGAATTGGCAATGAGCCTCTGCAAGATGGGCAATCAATTGGAGACTGACCGAAAACCAGAGGCGCTTCAGTCGTACAACCGAGCCCACGAAATCCTCGACCGATTGGCTCGCGACAACCCGCAGGTCACGCAATACCAGATGAACCTGGCGATCAGTCTCAACGGCATCGGCGTTCTCCAGGGTCAAGCTGGGCTGGAGAAGGATGGACTTGTTTCCCTCGGGGAGGCCGCGTCGATTTGGGAACGGCTCATTAAGGAACATCCTGAAGACCCGAATTACGCCAACGCGGCGGGATCAGCCCATTACAACATGGCCGCGATCGAGTGGAACCAGAAGCGATTCGAACCGGCCAGGCTCTCTTCCCAAAAGGCGGTAATACACCAGCGAAGGGCGTTAGAGCTCGCTCCGAATAAACAGTCAATCAGGGAAAGCTTGGCAAATAGTTTGTCCAATTTTGCGGGGGCGTCCGAGGAACTCGGAAAGTTCGACGAAGCCGCGAAACTCCGGCGCGAGCTCAACGAGCTTTCCGCCGAGGACCCGGCGGAAGCGGTCGTCGACGCACGTCTGGCGGACGTGATAAGCGGCAAGGCAACCCCCAAGGACGACGCCGAGCGGATCACACTTTCTGGTCGCGCATACTTGAAATCGCTATACGTGTCGTCGTACCAACTCTCCCTGGAAGCGCTCGCGAACGATCCCAAGCTCGCCGAGGACCGATATAACAGCTGCCGTTACAACGCTGCCTGCTCCGCACTGCTCGCGGCGAGCGGTGAAGGCAAAGACCTTCCACAGGCCGACGACGTCGCCAAATCCAACTACCGTAAACAGGCACTGGAGTGGCTCCAAGCCGAGCTCGAAGCATGGGCCAAGGTCAATGAGACCAGCTCGGAAGAACTGAAGGCTCGCGCCAGAAAATCGCTTGAAAACTGGAAAGTCGACGCCGACCTCGCAGGCATCCGCGACGAAAAAGAGCTCGCCAAGCTTCCCGAAGCCGAGCATGAATCCTTCAAGAAGCTCTGGGACGAGCATGGAAAGCTCATCGCGAGGGCTGTCGCCAATTAGCCTGCGGCGAAAGAAGCGCTGGGTTTGGTAACATGGGAAATCGCTTGCCGAGCCAGCCCGGAGAGTGCGTTTCTCCAGCGGCTTCGATTCGAACCAAGGCGTTCGCGCGTCGGCCAAGTTGCAAGGAGACGTCATGGCCTTCTCAGAGATTCCCCCAGTGCTTTCGCTTATCGGCAACACCCCGCTGATCCAGCTCCGCTTCAAGAAAGAAAACCTCAGCCTCTGGGCGAAGTGCGAGTTCTTGAACCCCAGCGGAAGCATTAAAGACCGACTTGCGAAGTACGTCTTGCTCGACGCCGAGCGCAGAGAACTCTTGAGGCCCGATTCGATCATCCTCGAATGCAGCAGCGGAAACACAGGCATCGCCCTATCGATGGTCGGCGCAGTGCTTGGCAGACGCGTGACGATCCTGATGTCCGATACCGCAAGCGTCGAACGCAGGATGCTGATCAAACGACTCGGCGCCGAGCTCATCCTGTTTTCGAGCTCGGGCAAGTATCAAACTGGCATCGAACTCTCGCGCGAGATGGCCGAGAATGATCCCAGATACTTCTTGCCGAGGCAGTTCGAGAACAAGTTGAACGCCCTCGACCATGAGCAATCGACGGGTCCCGAGATCATCCAGCAAGTTCCAGGACCGGTCGATGCATTTGTCGCTGGGTTTGGCACGGGGGGAACCCTTGCTGGGATTGGCAAAGCGATCAAGTCGCGGTATCCAAATGCGAAAGTTTATGCAATGGAGCCTGCCGAGTCGGCTTTGCTCGCAGGCGAATGCCCCTGCTGCCATTTTATCGAGGGCGTCGCCGACGGTTTTCTGCCGCCTCTGCTTCAAGACGCTCCGCTCGACGGTCATAGAAAGGTGGGCAGCAGCGAGGCGATGGGCATGTCGCGCAGGCTTCAGCGAGAGTTTGGGCTTCTGGTTGGAACCTCCTCGGGCGCCAACATCGCCGCCGCGCTTCAAGTCGCCGCGGAGCTAGGCCCGAAGGCAAACGTCGTGACGGTCCTCTGCGACCGAGCCGAGCGGTATTTCAGCACGCCTTTGTTTGCCGAGGAAGACTCCAAAGGCTAATTTTCTCCGGGTCGCTGCGAACCCTAAAGATCCCCTTGCGTCCTTGAACAATAGGCCGAAACCGTCGCTCGTCGAGCCCGCCTCGAGCTGTTCGCCTGGCAGGCGGTCTCGCGGTTGGTTATCTTCGGACACAATCCTTTAGGGTATGTGGGTTTGCGAGAGGGACCATGGCTTCGTATCACTTTCAACGCATCGAGCCCAAATGGCAGAGATATTGGGAGGAGCACAAGACGTTCAGGTGTCCCGACGTGGACCCAGGCAAGCCGAAGCTCTACGTCTTGGACATGTTCCCTTATCCCAGCGGCGACGGCCTGCACGTCGGGCACCCCGAGGGCTATACGGCCACCGACATCCTCTGCCGGTTCAAACGGATGAGGGGCTTCCACGTCCTGCACCCCATGGGGTGGGACGCCTTCGGCCTCCCCGCGGAACAATTTGCGGTCAAGAAAGGGATCCATCCGCGAATCACCACCAGGAAAAACATCGACACCTTCCGGCGCCAAATCAAGTCGCTGGGATTCTCGTACGACTGGGATCGCGAAATCGACACAACCGATCCTCGTTACTATCGCTGGACCCAGTGGATCTTCCTGAAGCTGTTCGATACGTGGTACGACGCCGAATTTGAGTGGGCCGACTTGGGCGGCGCCAAGCGAAAAGGCAAGGGAAGGCCGATCAGCGAACTGCCGATTCCCGAGGGGACGGCCGACGCCGCGGCGTATCGCGATTCCAAACGACTGGCCTACCGATCGCAAGCCCCCGTGAACTGGTGCCCAAAGCTGGGAACAGTACTTGCCAATGAAGAGGTGGTGGACGGCAAAAGCGAGGTCGGCGGATACCCCGTGGTCAAGATGCCGCTCGAGCAGTGGATGCTTCGCATCACCGCATACGCCGACAGGCTCGTCGAGGATCTCGAGCTGGTCGATTGGCCTCGCGCCATCAAGGACATGCAAAGGAACTGGGTTGGCAAAAGTGAAGGCGCGGAGGTCCGATTCCAAGTGCGGAACGTCGAGGACGCGGCGATCACGGTCTTCACCACCAGACCCGACACGCTCTTCGGCGCCACTTACATGGTGCTTGCGCCCGAACATCCGCTGGTCGATGGCATCACCACGCAAGAATATCGTAATGCTGTTGAATCCTATCGCGAGACCGCGGGAAAGAAGAGCGACCTGGACCGCATCGAGCTTGGCAAGGACAAGACCGGCGTATTCACCGGCGCCTTCGCGATCAACCCCGTCAATGACAATCCCATTCCGATCTGGATCGCGGATTATGTGCTGATGGGATATGGCACGGGCGCGATCATGGCCGTGCCAGGTCATGACGAGCGCGATTTCGATTTCGCCAAGACTTTCGGTTTGCCGATCACTCGGGTCGTCGCCAAGACCCTCGAGCAGGCTGGAACGACGTTGGCCGAAGTGTTCGTCGACGAAGGCGTGGCTGTCAATTCGAAGAACGCGTCGATCAGTCTCGACGGACTGTCCACAACCGAAGCCAAGCGATCCATAACAAACTGGCTCGAGGAGCGCTCGCTCGGCAAGCGCGCCGTCAATTACAAGCTGCGGGATTGGCTTTTTTCGCGTCAGCGTTATTGGGGAGAACCGTTCCCGATCTTGCTCGGCGACGATGGTTCGATCAAAGCCGTCGACGAGTCCGAACTGCCCGTGCTTCTGCCAGAACTCGACGACTTCAAGCCCTCAGGCAGGCCCGAGCCTCCGCTGGGCAAGGCGAGCGCGTGGGTCCGGTATTCGGAGAAATTTAGGCGCGAAACAAATACGATGCCGCAATGGGCAGGATCTTGCTGGTATTACCTGCGCTACCTGGACCCAACCAACGACAATGCTCCGTGGAGGCCCGAGCTCGAACGCTACTGGTTGCCCGTGGACCTCTACGTCGGCGGCGCCGAGCACGCGGTCTTGCACCTGCTTTACGCGCGCTTCTGGCACAAATTGCTCTACGATCGAGGCTTTGTGAGCACGCCCGAACCGTTCAAGAGGCTTGTCAACCAGGGCATGATCCTCGGCGAGACCGACTACATCGGATACAAGGACGAGAGCGGCGGATGGGTTTCTTCGAACGTGGTGGAAACCGCCGACTCTGGGCCCGTGATGCGCCAAGGGTCTTCCGTCTTTTCGCTCCAGGCCGTAAAACTCTTGCCAGAGGACGTGACGAAACTCGGCGACGGCTTCGTGCTGGCCAACGACGCCACAATACGGATCGACGCGCACGCGCACAAGATGTCCAAAAGCCGCGGAAATGTGATCAACCCGGATTCGGTGGTTGAACAGTATGGAGCCGATAGCCTAAGACTCTTTGAAATGTTCATGGGTCCTCTCGAAGCTGTCAAGCCTTGGAGCATGAAAGGCGTCGAGGGCGTATACCGATTCCTGGGCAGGGCTTGGCGGATGGTCGTCGACGACAGATCCGACGAGCCAACGCTCGACGCGAAGGTCAAGGACGTCGAGCCAACCTTGGAGCAGGCCAAGATCATCGCTCGGACCATCGCCTCGGTGACAGACGACATCGAGGCCCTCAGGTTCAACACCGCGATCAGCCGGCTGATGGAGTTCACGAACGCATTCACTTCCCAAGAAACCAGGCCCAAGCGGGCGATGGAGGCGTTTACGCTCTTGTTGGCTCCCTTTGCCCCTCATGTCGCGGAAGAGCTTTGGGAGACTCTGGGACGCAAACAAACGCTTGCTTACGAACCTTGGCCTGCTTTCGACGCCGCCCTGTTGCTCGACGAGACGGTGGAGGTGCCGGTGCAAGTGAATGGAAAACTGCGCGGCCGCATCGTGGTCCCAACAAAAGCCGATGCGAGAGAGCTCGAGGCACTAGCTCGCTCGAGCGAAAAGATCGCGAGCTTGCTCGAAGGCAAAACGATCAAGAAGACCATCGTCGTGCCTGGCAAGCTCGTGAATTTTGTCGTCTCCGAGGGGACGCCGACGGATCGCGTACAGTGAACGACGTCCTTCACGGTTTGGCTTCGAGCGGCCTCTTGGCGAAAACGTCGTACCGGATCGCCTCAAGCTCTCCAGAGCCGTTGTCGTTGCCGATTTTCCAGACGGGCACCACCTGGAAAACCTGCCAGCCTTCTTTATCGAGGTTGCCCATCGTTTCGGATACGTCGGTCCGAACCACCGAGACCATCGTATATTCGAGCCTCGTTTTGTGGGGGTCGCCGGCCGGTTTGGTCTGCGCACTCGCAAATGGGTAAGCACACGCCAGCGCCAAGAACGCGCCGACGACAATCGTATAGCGGATGGAGAATCGACCGCTCAGAAGCGACTTCATGATGAGATCTCCCTAAAGCCTGTATGATGTGAAGAGAGTCGAGCCAGCCTTCTTCGAGGTCATACTATCAGTTTAAAGCAGGCCGGGGAACGAGTGCATCGGAGCAACTGGATCTAACCGAGTCTCCTAATTCGACACTATGTCATACTCTCGCTATTTGATAGGCATCGATTTGGGGACGACGAACTGTGCGCTGGCGTACGTCGATTCCAAGGGCAAGGAAAGGCCTGGCGCCGACATCAAGATCTTCGAGGCGCCGCAACTGATCTCGGCGGGAGAGAGCTCGAGGCGGGCGATGCTGCCTTCGTTTCTCTATATACCAGGCTTGCACGAGTTGCCTCCCGACGCGACGCGATTGCCTTGGCGTGAACGGTCGGAACGGATCGTCGGCGAGTTCGCTCGGGTCCAAGGCTCGAACGTGCCGAGCCGAATGGTCACGAGCGCAAGAGCTGGCTCTGTCATCCCGGCGTCGACCGAGAGGCCGAAATCCTTCCTTGGGGAGCGCCTGAGGAGGTGTCGCGAGTGAGCCCCGTCGAGGCCTCAGCCGATTACTTGCGCCACCTACGCGACGCTTGGAATTTCGAATTCGCCTCGAAGGATCCTCTTTGTCGACTCGAGGAGCAAGAGATTGTGCTCACCGTTCCCGCGTCGTTCGACGAGGCGGCGCGAGAGCTCACGCTCGAGGCTGCCAAGCGTGCTGGGATCGCAGCCCGGTTGACGCTCCTGGAGGAACCTCAAGCCGCGTTTTACTGCTGGATCGTCTCGCACCACGACCGTTGGCAAACCGAGATCAGGGCAGGGGAGAAGATACTGGTCTGCGACGTCGGCGGCGGCACCACCGACTTTAGCCTGATCACCGTCGTCGAGACGCCGGAAGGACCCGGGTTCCGCAGGGTCGCCGTGGGCGACCACCTGATGCTGGGCGGAGACAATATGGACCTCGCGCTCGCTCACCTGATCGAAGCGAAGATCGGCGGAGTGAAACTCGACGCCAAGCAATGGTCTGCGCTTGCGCAAGCATGTCGCAATGCAAAGGAAAAGCTGCTCTCGGACGCTCCGCCCGCTCGCTGGCCGGTGAACATCGCGGGCAGAGGTTCGAAACTCATCGGCGGATCGATCCAGGCGGAGCTCGGACTCGAAGAGGCGCTTCAGACCGTTCTCGAAGGATTCTTCCCTCTTTCGAGTTGGACTGACGAACCGGTCCGAACCGGTAGGTCCGGGCTCCAGGAATTTGGTCTGCCGTTCGTCTCGGATCCCGCGATCACCAGGCACCTCTCAACCTTCTTGAAACAACACGCAAAAGAGACCTGGGGAGACTCGTCGGGCTCTCCCATCGTTCCCAACGCGATTCTCTTCAACGGCGGCGCTCTGAATCCCAAAATCGTTCGCGACCGGATCGTCGAGACGGTCTCGAGCTGGGCTCTCGACCCAGCCGATGGGTCTCCAAAAATCGTTCCACGTGTGCTTACGAACGCGTCCTTGGATCTGGCGGTTGCCATTGGCGCCGCCTATTACGCGATCGTTCGCAGGGGAGGGGGCATCCGTATTGGAGGCGGGACCGCGAGATCGTTCTACGTTGGCTTTGATTCCCAGATCAAGGACAAGCCGTGGCTTTGCGTCATTCCCAGAGACGCCGAAGAGGGGGATGAGATCACCATCGCCAATCGCGACTTTGATCTCCTGATGGGTCAGCCCGTCTCGTTTCCGCTGGCTTCCAGTTCGGTGAGGGCGGACGATCGTCCTGGAGACTTGACTCCGGCGGAACCTGACACGATCCGCGAACTGCCCCCATTGATCACCCTGATGAAAGCTGGCAGGAAGGCAAAATCGCAATACGTCCCTGTGCGTTTGGAAGCCAGAGTGAGCGAGGTGGGGACGATCGAGCTCTGGTGCGCATCGAGGACCGACGAACGGAAGTGGAGGCTTCAAATTCAGCTCAGGGGGCAATCGTCGACGGCGGAGGACCGCAAAGCCGCCGTCTTGGCCTGGACCCTGAAGAACGCGGACCAGGGCGTTGTCGAAGAGTCGGTCCTCGAGAGCGCAGCGATTCGCCGTTAGCGAGGCTTTTGGATCTCCCGCCGAATCCGACAAGGGGCCGTCGCGGTTGATCAAGACGCTCGAGGAGATTCTCGAAGCCGATCGAATCGACTGGCCAGCCTCCGTGCTTCGCGCTTTGTGGGAACCGCTCAAGGAGGCGATCGACCTCCGTCGCAAGAGCCCAAGGCACGAGTCGCGCTGGCTCAATCTTGCTGGGTATTGTCTGAGGCCCGGAACGGGCTATCCTCTCGACGACCATCGCATCAAGGCCCTTTGGACGCTGTTTCATCAGGGCGTGTTCCATACGAAAGACACGCAATGTTGGTGCGATTGGTGGATCCTCTGGAGGCGCACCGCGGCCGGTCTAACTCGCGCGCACCACGAGGAGATCCATAGGCGAGTTTTGGGCCTGCTTCCGCTGGGTAAGACCTCGACCAAGAAAAAGCTCGACAGGCCAAAACCCGAGCAGCACGA
Organism: uncultured Planctomycetota bacterium; assembly: GCA_963818975.1. Taxonomy (GTDB): domain Bacteria; phylum Planctomycetota; class Planctomycetia; order Isosphaerales; family Isosphaeraceae; genus CAWFUI01. The sequence goes on from CAWFUI010000001.1 coordinate 59,013, forward strand.
ACTTGCCGAACTTTGGCGGCTGGAAGCAAGCCTCGAACGCCTGAACACTCAAGCAAAACAAATACTTGGAGACGCACTCATTACTCAGCTCGCGCAGAAAACGGTTCCACTTCACGCTCTTTGGTCGATCGGCAGATTGGGGGCTCGGGTTCCGCTATTCGGGCCCGCCAACGTCGTCGTCGCGCCCGAATTGGCGGCGACTTGGATCGATCGACTGCTCGAACGAGGTTACGAAACCAAGCGCGAACGCACCGACGCGATCTTTGCCCTGGTTCAACTGGCGCAGCGTCTCGGGCGATCGAGCTCGCGACATTCAAGAATCGACGAGGAACCGCGTCATCGAGAAACTGATCTCGCTAGACGCCCTCGAGGATTCGATTCAGGACGTCCGCGAGTTTCGCGTCTTGGAATCCTCGAAGCAGAGCGAGGCGCTCGGCGACGCCTTGCCCACGGGACTTAGGCTGGTCGTCGATGAAGACGCTAAGCAATGAACGAAGATCCTCTTCGCATGCTTATGCCTTTTCGTCGCCGTCTTTTGCGACGGCCAGTGCCGCGAGCCTGAGCACAGTCTCGGATCGGCTGCGACCACTCGCCAGATTTTCGGATCGATCCGCCTGCTACGCTTCCAACATCGTTTTGCAAGCCGAGCCTCTCCGTTGCGCATCGCCGAATAAGCGCGGTTGAGATATGCCCGTGCGAGTGCACGACGCACCCCCACCAGCCGAGGACGATCCACATCTTGAACCGTCGCCGAGACGTCTTCGAAGAATCGCTCCATCTCCTCGAGATCGTCGGCTGCTTTTTCAAATCGGTGCGTTTCACTCCCGGAATGCCGTCTGACCGAGACCGTCGGCTCGGGGAGCCAGACGGCGTCCCACATCGCGGACAGCCTACGCCAGAATTCCCAATCGACGATATATCGATATGTTGGGATAAACCCTCCGCAGGTTTCATGGGCTTGCTTTCTCAGAGTAACCGCCGAGCATCGGATCGGGTTCGATGCGATCAATTCTCTGGGCAGTTCGCCCGCCCTGAACGTCCAGGGTGCGTCTTGCAGTTTCGCGCCTCTTGCAGACTTGCTCGAGACTGGCGATCCGTTTTCATCGATGACTTTCGCGTCGCTCGCGACCATGCCCACTCGACCCTCCGCATCGGACGCGAAAGCTTGGACATGCGAAGTCAAATGATCGACGTGCATTACGTCGTCTTGATGAAAGATCGCCACGAGCTCGTTGTTGGCTTGGTCCACGCACCTGTTCCAGTTCCCAGCAAGTCCAAGACGCTCGGAGTTGACGATGATCCGGGCGCGGTCGCCGGCGACGGAGCGAACGACGTCGAGCGTCTGATCGTCCGAGCGGTCGTCGCAAACGAGGAGCTCGAATCCAACCTCTTGCGCCATGACGCTCTCGAGCGCCTGTCGAATGTGGTTCACTCCGTTATAAGTTGGAACGGCGACGCTGAAGGAATCAGCCACTTGCTAGTGCCTTATCGCTTTGCCCTTGCCGAGTGGAACGTCGTCGATCATCTCGAGACGTCGTCGGCAGGGCCGCCTCGAGGATCCCTTTCGCAAATCGCCCTCAGCGCTTCCCAGGTGAATAGTCCCGAGGAATGTCCGTCGTTCCAAGCGAACCTGACCGCGTAGTTGCCAACAGGCTCCATCGCGTCGAGCTTCAAATCCTCGCGAATCGTTTCGGGCTCGATGATCCGCTCGCCGGTCCATTCGTTTCGGCAAGAGGCCAAGGACACTCGAGCCTCAGGGTTCGATAGGGAATCGTGCGAGCGGCGAGGTCGGACCAAGCCAACTCCATCGCTTGCTCGCCTTGATGCCTCGAATTTGTGTTGGCGGGTCGCTCATTTGGTAAATCGAAGGCGAGAGTTCGGTCAGGAAAAGATGGCCGAGATCGGCTTTCCAGAAGCGATCGGCAGCGGCCTGCCCAGAGTATCGCGCACCTCGGAAGCTGGGTCGATCCCCAAAGCCCAGAACATGGTCGCCGCCACGTCGTCTGGACTGACGGGATCGGTCGCGGGATATGCGCCAAGCCTGTCGCTCGAGCCATACACAGCGCCGCCCTGGACCCCACCTCCCGCGAAGAGCATAGTGTAACAAAAAGGCCAATGGTCGCGGCCGTCGTCGCCGAACTGCTTCGTGTTTTGAACCTTGGGAGAACGGCCGAATTCGCCCATCCAGACGACCAGAGTCTCGTCGAGCAGACCTCGGCTCGAGAGGTCTTCGATCAAGGTTGGCAGCGTTTGATCGGTAGGCGGCAGTAGGCGGTTTTTGAGCTGGTTGAAATTGTCGGCATGCGTATCCCAGCCGCCGGAGCCTTTTCCGCCAATCGTGGACGAGTAGTACACCGTCACGAACCGGACTCCAGACTCGACAAGCCTCCGAGCCAACAAACAGCTCTGCCCGTAGGAGGTGCGCCCATAGGCGTCGCGAAGCTTGGGATCTTCGGTTGAAAGGTCGAAAGCATTCTTCACTTTGGGCGAGGCCAGCATGGCCAGGGCTCGATCGTAGAACGCGTCGACGCCTCGCGCGGCGGCGGACCACTCGAACATTTTGGATTGCTCGTCGAGCGACCGCAAAAGCGCGCGCCGATCGTCCAATCGTTCAAACCCCAAACTCGCGGGAAGGCTGAGCTCGGGCAGGCCAAAGTCCCGGCTGTTAGGGTCGGCCGAGATAAAGAGTGGATCGTAGCTCTTGCCCAGAAAACTCGCTGTCTGACCCGGGGTGACGCTGCCGTCCCGCAAGACATAAGGGTAAGACACAAATGAAGGAATGGCTGGATCTTCGCTGGGCCTCAGTTTCGCGGCAATGCTCCCATAAGCTGGGTGAAGCTCCAGCGTATCGCGCAGGCGTATGTCGTCGATCGGCGGCTTCCTGCCTGTCAAACTGTAATACGTGGCGGAATTGTGGTTCTTGACGCCGTGGCTGACGCTTCGCACCTGGGCAAACCTGCCGATCGACTGGGCCATCCTGGGTAGGTGTTCGACCACGGTCACGCCCGGGATCTTCGTGGCGATAGGCGAAAACGTCCCGCGGATGCGATCGGGAGCGTCTGGCTTCATGTCAAACGTGTCGATATGCGATGGACCACCGAATTGATGGAGAAAGATCACATGCTTCGCCCGAGCTCGCATAGATGCGGAAGCTCGAGCCTCGGAATGCAGTACGCTCGCGAGATTGAGCCCAGCAAACCCTCCAACGCCTGCCCGCAGGAAAGCCCTTCGGCTCGAAGGCCAGGTTCGCCGGAAACCATCGCAAGCGTCGTCGAACATCTCACAAGCTCCCAGGCCCAAGCGACTAGCGCCGCAACAAGAACTCTTTTGTATTGAGCAGGGCCCATGCCACGTCTTCCCAGCGCGCCTACGGTTCTCCACTCCAGCCTTGGCAACGAGCTCCAAGGCGGCGGCTCGCTCGCTCGAATTCGGACGCCGGCACAACGCCGAAAGGTAAAGCTCGTCGAGCAGCGCCGGGTCGGAGACTCCAGCGACGATCAGCTTGCCCAGCCGGTTGTCGTTCGCCTCCAGCATCGACCGAATCGAAGGGCCATTGATCATTTGAAATGCCTGCGCAAGAGTAGTGGCCTCCGAGCGTTCGCATTCGCACGTCAGAAGCCTCTCTGGTTTTCCAAAAATCTTGAGGAACGCCGAGCCCGAGGAAACCCCTGGGAATTGCACCGCGGTTAATCCCTTGGGCGCCTTTCGGAAGCCTTCGCGACTGCCAAGCGATTGAGCGATGGCGTCGTAAAGAACTTCCGCGTCGAGCAACTTCACTCGAGCGTGAGAGAAGTTTGCTTCGTCGCCCGCTCCCGTCGAGCTCGGTCTCGAGTCGAGCTGGTAAATCTGGGATTTCATAATATGCGCAACCAATGGCTTTAAACGCATTTCGTGAGATTTCAAATAGCCTGCTAGGTGATCCAGAAGCGGAGGATTCGACGGCGGGTTCGAATCTCGAAAGTCGTCCACTGGGTCGACTACGCCCCTGCCGAGCAAATGGTACCAAACGCGATTGGCCATGTTCCGAGCGAATTGCGGGTCGTCCTTGGTGAGCCAGCGGGCAAGATCGGCTCGAGCATCCGCCGAAACCTCCGACTGGCTTGCTTCAGACTTCATGGGAGGTCGGGGGGCCAAACGCACGCCCGTCCGAGGATTGGTCATCCCCGGTTCGCCGTCAAGATACACAATTTCGTCGCCGTTGATTTCGTGGCTGTCCAGATCGTCCCGCCGTTTGTTATTGATCTGCTTATACTTAATATTGCTGAAATAAGCGGCCAATCCGTAGTAATCGTCTTGGGTCCAGACGTCGAATGGGTGGTTGTGGCAGCGGGCGCACTGGAGGCGGTAGCCAAGGAACACCTGGGAGAGCGTCTCGGCCGCGGAAGAGGGATCTCGATTGGTGCGGTAAAACCCGGCGGCGGGCGATTGCCAACTCGAACCCTGCGCCGTGATCATCTTCCGCGCGATTTCATCGAGTGGGGCGTCGGCGGCGATTCGGTCGCGGAGCCAACGATTGAAGACCCAGACGCCCTTGGCCCCCATCGTCTTTTCTTCGTTCCGCAATAAATCGGACCACTTGAGGGCCCAATAGTCGGCGAATTCGGGTCGATCCACAAGTGCATCGACGAGCTTCTCTCGTTTATTGGGATCTTTATTCTCCAAGAACGACAAGGACTCCTGGGAATCAGGAGGCTTGCCAATCGAGTCCAGGTAAACTCTGCGCAAAAAAACGGGGTCGGCGGCGAGGTCCGATGGTTCGATCCGCAGACGCTCGAGCCTTGCATAGACCAGCCCGTCGATCGGGTTCGCACTAGCGGGGAGGGTTCGTGAAAGCGGTTTGCGATCGCCCAAAAACGCCAGCCGGGAAACGGCGCGGCCCTGAAGGTAACGTGCCGAGATCGTTAGTTCGCAAGGTTCGCTCGCAACGACTCCGCCCTCCGGCGTAATCGACGCATGGACGGGGTCGCTCAAGTCGTACGCGGCCTCGCTCGTCACGTCTCGACTCGACATGTCGGAAAAATGAGCAACAACCCGAAGCTGCTGGCTCATCCCGTGCGAAGCGTATTGCTCCGCGGGGTCGATTTCCAGCTTCAAGACGCGGGGCGTCCGGGGGTTGTCGGCCGCCGCTTTTGCGATCCAACTTGCTACCGCCTCCGCGGCCTGGGAATCCAGAGCGAACCTCTTGCCCCCTTCGTGAGGCAAAAGCCCTGTAGGCTTCATCAAAACCAGACTCTCTCGAGGACGAGCCAGGTTGATCCTCCGCCCGGAGGCGTCTCGAGTGATCGACGCATAATCAAATGCTGGGTCGTCCCCACGCAAAGACAGCCGAAATCCTCCCTTTCCAGACATATTTCCATGGCAAACGCCCTGATTGCAGCCCGCTTTTGAAAGCACTGCCGAGACTTCCCCGCGGAAACTCGCGGGCTCGGCAATTCCAGCATTATGGACCGAGGCGTCGATCGTTTTCGTTTGGCCGGAGTAGCTCACTTCGATGCGCGTGCGGCCGTCCTCGAGCGGCGTCGCGACACCTTCTCGAGTAACCTTGACCGTTTGCCGCTCCCCAACGATTCGATACTTGGCCAGGTGCGTCACGTCCCTGCCAGTGGAATCGGCGCCCAGAAGCGTAACGACAATTTGCGCACGGGCCTGGGAGCCTTCGAGGTCGATGCGCGGAGGATGCACGACCAAGGTCGTTGGCGCGTCCTGCTGGGCGCCTTGTGCAAGCCCGCAGACTGAGTAAGCTAAGGCCCACCACCAGAGGGCAGCGCATCGTATTCGAGGACGGCGGGGGGTAAGAGCGTAGATCACAAGACCTCCCGCGAAATCGCTCGCTCGGCGCGACGAGATCCCGCCAAGTATTCAACGAATGTTAAACGCCCGGAAAGCTCTCGTCAAGAAAGCTCCGGGCGTTTGAAGTCGGCTGGGGCCTCTTGGCCCGACCAATCGCGCCTTCTTGGATCAACGCTTGTGTTTGCCTTTGTTGTACCAGTAGAAGGGGTTGTAAAAGTTCTGGTAGCCGGTGGAAACCGGGATCCTGACGATCTTATGACCAACCTTCTTATAGATATAAGTGATGGTGGACGAAGGATTCTGGCTGACAGGGCCAACCGTGGTCGAGCCTCCAGGAGATCCGCTCGAACCGCTGGAACCCGACCCGGACGAACCCGTTCCGCTGGAACCCGTTCCCCCTGAGCCGCTGGAGCCCGTCCCACTCGAACCTGTTCCGGTCGTTGGAGGATGGCTCTCGACGATGGTTACCACTGAAGACGCCGGCGAGCCCAAGGTCGCGGAGTTCGTCGGCGAACTCAGTGTTAGTCCAACGGTGAAGTTTCCGTTCACGCTCTTGTTGTCGATGACCGGGAAGGAGAACGAGGCGGCTGTCTGACCGTCGGCGAAGTTGAGCGTTCCTGAGACGGGGCTGTAGTCCGCTCCCAAAATGGCCGATCCGCCGCCAACTGAGTATTGGACCGAGGCAGGGCCGCCTGCCCCGCCGACGCGGTCGACCGTGACCGTCTCCACTCCCGCAGTGCTGCTGATCGAGTAAGCCGCCGATGAGAAGCTGAACGCTCCAGGCCCAACGATTGTGGTTTGCGCCGTGGCCGAGTTGTTCGCCGAATTCGGGTCGGTCGCATTCGAAGACACGCTGGCTGTATCCGTGAGAACCCCGGCGACCGAGGCAACGCCGACAATCGTGATCGTCAGCGTTTGGTTGTCGGCGAGGTTTCCAAAGCGCGAACGTCGTCTGCCCGCCCAAGCTGCTATAAGTGCCCTGAGGCGTCGAGATTGCCCCTAAAGTCACCCCTGTGGGCAGCAGATTCGTCAGCATCACTCCCGTAGCGTCGGTTGGTCCGGCGTTCGAGATGGTCAAACTGTAAACAATATTTGAATTGAGCCAGGGGGTCGGGTCCGAAGTCGTAATTCCCACCGATACGTCGGACGTCGCCGATTGGAGAATCGTGGTCGAGAGCGAAGTCGTGTTGTTCGTCGAGTTGTAATCGGGCCTCAGCCCCATGACGCTCGCCGAGGCGTTGATCGTACCAGACGAAGTCGGCAACAAAGTGACCGTGGCGTCGGTCGTCACTCCAGGGGCAATGCTCGCGATCGTAAACGTGAGCATGTTCGTGGAAAGCGTATACGTGCCCAGGTTGGTCAAGACGTCGACCAGCTTGGTTCCGGCGGGTATCGGGAAGCTCGCCGAAACTCCAGTGGCTGTGAGCGGACCATTGTTGGTGATCGAGACGGTGTAGATCAGATTGTCATTGACGACGCCCGTCGCCGGAGTGGCCGTGAGCGAGATTCCGAGATCGGCCTGAGGCGTCGTCGAGCCTAGGAGTTGGTGCACCTGGGAGAACTCGGACGTATTGTTCTTGGAGTCGATCGCGACGGCCGAAATGTACTGGCCGCCGGACACCACCATATTTGGGAAATTGGCGAGGAAGAAGTTGTCGTTGCCGTTTTTGTCGGTTGTGACGCTGGTCGAACCGAGATAGACCTGGCCTTGCCCGTACGTTGAATGGTCGTAGGTCGGACTCGAGAAGAACTCGATTGTGTAGGTCTGGTTGGGGGCGGCGTTCAAGGACGCCTCGATCGTGGTGCCGGTGGTCGCGTTGCTAACCGCGGATGTGACGACTGGGAAATTCTGGCCGTTGTTCGGCGCCTGCGACGAGCCGGTGTGGTTAGGGAGGAACGTACCCGAACCGCCAAGGTCGATTCCCAGGTTGGCGTTGCCGTAGATCGAGTTCGCGGAAATCAAATCCTGCGAGCCAAAAATGATCGCCACGCCGGTTTGTCCGTTGTCGGCGACGACGTTGCCTTGGCCCGACGTTTCACCGCCGATGGTCGCGCCGCTAACGTTGGTCAAGCGGATGCCGTCGAGGTAGTTGCCCAGGCCCGCGTCTCCGTTGGGATCGGTGCCGATCCAATTGCCCTGGACCACAGGCGAGAGCATTGCCGATCCAGAGAGGTTCAGGCCGTCTCCTCCCGAGCCTGCGATGATGTTGCCCGCGGCGGCCACAGTTCCGCCAATCGTCGGCTGAACCGAGTCGATGACGTCGATCCCATCGGCCAAGTTCTTGAGTTTATGAGTGCCTGTAAAGTCGGTGCCAATGTAATTGCCCTGGATGGCGTCTTGATTGGCGTTGCCGGCGGAACCGTCGAGCACCACTCCCGTCCCGAGGTTCCCCGAAATCAGGTTGCCCGCCCCCGCCAAACTACCGCCGATCGTATTGCGAGGCGAGGAGTAGTAGGTGATCTGGAAGTCGAGGAAAACGAGCCTGGTTTCGACGTCGATGATCACGCCGTCGTTGCCGTTTCCAATCGCGTGGAGACCGGCCGAGTCGGTCCCGATGTAATTGCCCTCGACGAAATTGAGCGAGGCCTCCTGACCCATGATCTCGACGCCGTTGAAATCATTTCCGGAGATGATGTTTCGAGCAGCCGGGGTCAACCCGCCCACTTGATTGTCAGGTGCGTTGGCGATCGTCACGCCGCTGTAGAAGTTGGGGATCGCCGCCGTCCCCGAAGCGTTCACTCCGATCATATTGCCTTCGAGCGAATTGCCAGCAGCGCCCGATCCGACGATCAACACGCCGCCGCCTGGATTCTCGGAAGAAAACCCAGCGAGAGTCGTAACGAGCGGGATGTTCTCATACGGATCGTAGAAGTTCGAATTCGGCACAGACAGAGGCGTGAAGCCGTTGCCTGAGATGATGTTCTGATCGCCAGGCAGAACGCCGCCGATGAAGTTGTGCGAGGCGCCGTCGATCACGATGCCGAAGCCGATGTTCCCCACCGCGATCGTGCCAGTGGAGTCGGTGCCGATGAAGTTGCCTTGAATCTGGTTGCTCGAGGATCCAGTGCCGGCGATCTGGATGCCGTTGGCCGCGGTGTTGAAATCGCCGATGTAGAAGAAACTCGAAATCGAAGTGTCGGTCACCGTGGCAGAGATGACGTTGGAATCGCCAGGGGCGGCGCCGCCGATCTGGTTGTCGGTCGCGTTGTTCAGCAGGATGCCGTTGCCGGTGTTGCCGATCGGTTGGATGCTCGTCACGTCGGTTCCGATGTAATTGCCAACGATGAGAGTACCGTTCGTGCCGTCGGTCAGATCGATTCCAGCGCCGAGGTTTCCAGAGATCAAATTACGATCGACCGCCGTCGTTCCGCCGATGGTGGTGTTCACGCCGTTGTCAATGTTGATTCCATCGGAATTGTTCGAAACCGCGGCCGTTCCAGCAGCATTCAAGCCAATGACGTTGCCTGCGATCAGATTGCCGACCGAGCCTGCTTGTTGGAACGCGATTCCATAGCCAGGGGTTGGAGTCAAAGCTAGGGAATTGTAGTTGCCCGAGATGACGTTGCCTGCGCCGGCGACGGTGCCGCCGATGACGTTCGAGCCCGAGTTCACAACCAGGATGCCGTTGTACGTATTGCCAATCGCGTACGATCCCGTCGCGTCGGTCCCGATGTAGTTCCCTGAAATCACGTTGCCGCTGGCGCTGCCGTTCGCGTCCGAGGTAATCGAGACGCCGTTGGCAACGAACAACTCGGGAGAGGAAAAGCCAGGGAACGGCGCCTCGATGTTGCCGTTGCCGGAGACGACGTTGGCTTCACCGGCGGTGGTCCCTCCGATGGTGTTGTTGCTGGAGTCGAGAATCTCGATGCCGTCGCTTCCCTGACCAAGATTGATGCTGCCGGTCACGTCGGTGCCGATGTAGTTGCCCTCGATCAGGTTCGAGTTGGCGCCGACATTGGTTGTCAGATTGTTCGTCAAGGAGATTCCGACGAAATTGCCCGAGATGATGTTTCGAGCAAGCGGGGTCGTGCCGCCGATGGTCGTTCCCGAAACTCCATTGACGTCGATGCCGGAAAGGACGTTGCCGACTTCAAAAACGGTCTCGAGGCCGTCGAGAGACGTGATGTCCCAGATTGTCGTGCCGGAGACGTTCGTGCCGATGTAATTGCCTTGAACGAGTGCGTTTGGACCGGCGACTTCGATTCCATTTCCGTCGTTGGCCGAGATGACGTTCGAACTGCCCGCCACCGCCCCGCCGACCGAGACTCCCGAAGCCCCGTTGATTTCAATACCGTTGCCGAAATTGCCCAAGAATTCAAACGTCGTGCTGCCGTTGCCAGCGTCGCTGGCGCCGATGTAGTTGCCTTGGATGAGTGTATTGTTGCTGCCGCTCTCGACATGGATGCCATCGCCGAAATTGCCAGAGACGACGTTGTGCGCCGAACTTTGAAGCCCACCGACGATCGTCTGCGGCGCGTTCAGCAACAGGATGCCGTCGCCGCCGTTGGGCAGAGTCACGCCGGCTGTGTTGTCGGTGCCGATGAAGTCTCCCAGAATCTGGTTGCTCGAGGCGTTCGGACCGTCGATCTCGATCCCGTTCAAGAGATTGCCGGAGATGACGTCCCGGCTGGTGTAGGAAACACCGCCGATCGTGTTGGCCGTGGAACCGTTGATGAAGATTCCGTTATAACCGTTGGGCGCCGCGTTCGTGCCCGAGAGGTCCGTGCCGAGATAATCGTCCGATATCTTGTTGTTGCTATAGCCGTTGATCTGGATGCCGTTCATGGCGAAGTTGTTGATCACCAGTCCCTTGACGACAACGTTGCCCGCGTCGATCTCGAGACCGTTGGCGTTCCCAGCGAACTCGCCGTCAAGTTGCACGATCGGCTTGTTGGTATAACCTGGTTGCGTGGTGGCGTCGATGACCACCGAATTCGAGATCGCCGGCAGCGGCGTTGCAGGAGCGATGGAAAGCGCTGCGTTCGTCGGCAGATCGAACACGATCGTGCTGGCATTCCCCGCGTTCGCAGTTGTGATCGCATCACGCAGAGACCCAAAACCCGAATCGGCCGTATTCGTTACGGTGTAAGTTCCAGAAAGGAGAATTCGGTTTTCGAACGCATCCAGGTTCGGTCGCAATTTCCTCACACTCTGCCGCATATTCCCGCGGCTCAATCGAGGTTGCTTGAAACGCACTGTAGACTACTCCTCATATGATGGATGCGACGATGAAGCAATTATGGAGAAACGCCAGAAGCCAGGGACCTCGGGAAAGCCCAAGACCTCGAGCGAAGCAGAATGAGACGGATCAAGTCACGAGCAAGCTAGGCGCGGATAGGTGAATCCTAGGGATGCTAAGCAGTCGAAAACGATAACGAGGATGAACAACAAATCGGATGATCTGGTTGGGCGCCGAGAGGGTCCGGCCTCCGGGTCGTTCCGTAAAGCATTCGAGATACATGCGCAAGGGCCGATGTATCCGAACCACCCAGAGGCATCAATCGGGACGAACAATGCACTTTGGAAATCATGGGGAGAACGTTCCGAGTGCATCTCTAACCCGAATAACCGTCGAAGGTTCACTCGAAAATAACCTGAAAAATTGAAAAAACAAGCCATTTTTCAAGATTGTGAACTAAACTGGTGCTTTTTTCCACCACATGCTACTCCTAATTCCTTAGCTCGAGTGACCCGACGTCGCATGTTATCAATTGCTGCATGCAAGCAGGAATGATTCGTCTCGGTCGCTCTGAACGAACGAACGCAGCCCGACGGCTCGAGCTTGGTCTCGCTGGCAAAAGAAGACGCGGCCAAGCTCTGGGAGCCGGCCGCGTCTCGAGTGGTTTACAACGATTCTCTGACTTGAATTCACGGAGCAAAGGCCGTCGGCCGACGATGCCGTCGATCAATGTTTCTTCTTCTTCTGCGAACTCGCGGGAGCCGTGTGGATGGCCGCCTTGGCAACCGAGTGATGAACCACCGGCTTGTGCCGAACGACCGTCTTATGGTGATGGGCTACCTTGCCAATCGGATGGGGTCCAAAGGTGGTCGGGGCCGTGGCTGCCGGCGGGGCAGTTACCACGACCGGCACGGTCGTGGTTCCACCCGTTGGGTTCGTTACTGGCGGCGGCACAAGCGTTACGCTGTCCTGGAACCCAGAGACCGGTACGTTCGACGCACTGTAGAACGATCCCGCCGGAACGGTGACGTCGACCACTCCGGAGCTGGCGAAGTTGCCGGAGAGGTTGAACTGGACCGTCTCGCTGTCGATCCAATCGAGGCTTGTGGCGTGTGCGGGATTGCTTGGCGAAATCCCGCTTCCCGATAGGATGAGGTCGCTCACGGTCACCGAAGACTGCATCACGGCTTGTGAGAAGTGGACGATGATCGAATTGGGAGCGTTCGAGCTGAGGATCGAGTACCCGTTGGCGAACATCGTCCCGCCGGGAGCGAGCGACGTTGTTGTCACCGACAGAGTGCTCGAGGACGTTCCCTGGTAGTAGAACGCACCGATGTCGGCTGGTCCTGAGTCGAACCGTCCTCGACCGGAGATGGCGACCGCGGTCCTGTACAAGAAGTCGTAGGTCGGAGCGACGCTGTTTAGCGCGGTGTTGATCGCGGCGGAAGGCAGTGTGAGGTCGAAGTTCGCGTCGTTGAAAAACACGCCAGGTCCGTCGGCGCCAGGCAGTGGGTTTCTGGGCGAGACGAAGGCTGGAGCCCCCGCGATATTGCCCAGACCGTCAGGGATGGGCCCCAGGATGTTGGGATTGAAGCCTCCGCCAATGTTCGCCCCTGCATATGCGGGCGAAGTGTCGCTGGGACCGTTGCCTTGGAAGAGGTTGTAGGTGACGTAGATCTCGTTGGGGGTCGTCGCGTAGAGGCCCAAGCCGTTGCGGGCGGGCGTCAGGTCGTGGTTTTCCCAAACGATGTTGTTGCCGAAGAACACCAAGGGCGAGCTCGTCGCCGAAGAGCTCAGAACAAGACCAGTGCTCGCGTTGTAGACAAGATCGTTGTTGATCACGTCGATCTGTTGCGCCAGCGTGGCGCCCGCGGTGACGTTCAGGAAGATGCCGTAAGTGTTGCCCGCGACCACGTTCGTGTCGATCGTCGGCACCGGCGCCAAGGCCCCAGACTCGCTGTCCGAGATTCCAACTTCGCTGTCGATGAAATAGTTCTTATCGACGAGGATGTTGGAGTTCGTAATCGCCAGGCCGGTCGAGCCTGTATTGAGGACGCCGGTCGCAGGGCTTCCAAACAGCGAACTGGCGATGGTGAACCCGGAGATCTCGGTCGAGACGCCGGCGACGGAGATCAGGTTCGTCGCGGCGACCGCGGTTGTTGGCGTCGCGGCAGTGTTCGGAGCAGGGGATCGGATCACGGTCTGAAGCGCGTTGCCATGGACCAGGGTCGTATCCGTGCTGGTCGTTGCCGCCGAGTAGAGCCTCACCAGATCCTTGAGCTGGATCGTTGGGTTGGCGATATCGGTGTACACGCCGGGCAAGACCGCGACGATGTCGCCAATATTTGCAGCCGTGAGACCGAGCGTGATCGTCGAGTATGGATTCTCGCGACTGCCCTGGGCGTCCGCCGCGTTCGTAACGTACGAAGAAGCTCCAACGTAGATGATGTGCGAATTCGCGGGGTTGAAGACGACGAACGGATCGATGAAATCGCTGCCCGTCGTCCCACTACCCGTTGGGAACGCACCGCTGTAGGCGCCGTTGAGGGCGTTGCCGGCGACGTCGATGATCGGAGTCGCGCCCGTCCCCTTGAACTCGAGTTCGTAGATGTCGTTCGGCAGGCCGGCGGGCAAGGCGAATGTGATCGTCACGCCGCCGAGTGGAGTGTGGTTCAAATGGAAGCCAAGGCCGGCAAGGCTGACAGGATAGGTCAAGTCGTTGCCGTTGCCGAAGATTCCATCCCCGCCGGATCCAATCAGCAGGATCGAGTTCGGCGTCAGCGACGCCTGCTCGATGTACTTGTTGAACGTAACCGACACGTCGACCTTGCCGTTGGCGTCGAGCGTCGCCTGGGTGTTCGGCGTGGGGGTGGCCGCGGTGATTACCGGAGCCGTCGTGTCGACGATCAGAGGCGTCTGGGACGTCGGATTGGTCGGATCGGAAACCGTATTCCCGCTGGCGTCGACCACGCGGACCCTGGCGATGCTATAGCCTGTATCGTCGCTGCTGGGGTTCAGGACCACCGACCCGTTGACGATCGAATATAACGGATCGAGCGTGCCGTCCGCGCCCACCACATATGGTGAATTGTTCAGTGGCGTAGCCACGTTGATCGTAAAATTGCCGTTGGCGTCGGTCACCGCTGTTCCGACCGCGACCTGATCGAAGGTTCCATTTCCCGAGGTCGATACGTCGAGGACGACGGTCTGACCGGCGAGCGGCTTGTCGCCCAGGAATGGGTCGACGACCGTTCCTGTGAAGCTCGGCAGTACGTCGTTCGTGATGCCGTCTCGAACGTTCGAATCGGTTCCGGCGGTCATGACCAGGTTCTGAACCACAGGTTCGCCGATGGTGAAGGTCACCTGGAAGTTGCTGCCGGGATAGCCCGTGCCGGAGGGCAGAGCCGTCTGATTGCCGCTGGCGTCGAGGTTGGCGCCGTCGAGTGCGTTGCCTTGCGGATCCCGCAGAACGTTCGACCCAGTGCCTTCGAGAATGACCCGATACTCGTCGGCGGGCAGGACCAAGCCCTGATCCGCCAAGTGGATCGTGAGGATGTCGGTCGTGGGATCGAACGAGAGCTTGCCGGCCAAGTTGATGAAGGTGTCGGCTGGGCTGTTGTTGTTGCCGAAGATGCCGTCGTTGCCGGAACCTTCGAGCAGAACGGAGAGCCCGCTGATCGTCGTGGGATCGAGCTGGTGGTTGAACGTAATCTGGATGGTCTGCGGTTCGGTGGTGGTGCCGCCGATGCCGCCGACCGAGTAAATGTTGGTGAGGGTCGGAGTTGCCGTCGTGCCGACGTCGGCGTTCACGCCGGTCACTTCGGGCGGATAGAACACGCGGTACTCGTAGGCGCCGATGTCGAAGTAAGGACGGCTGCCGAATCCGATGTTGGTCGAGTTTGGATCCTTCTGGCGGAGGTTGCCCAGTTGGTCTCGTTCACCCTGGACCGGCATGTACCAGAATGTGTCTGGATTGCTCGCCGGGCCGGCAAAGGCTCCGGGCGTTCCCGGCAACGCAGCCACCCACTGATCGTCAAAACCGCGGAGCGGGTATCCCGCAAGCGTGACGATGTCTTGGGGGACGAGGTTGGCGAATTGCCCGAGCATCCCAGTCGTATTGCGAACTCCCGCGGCCGCATTGAGCGATTGAGTCGCCGCGGGCTGGAGCATGCTCGCCACCAAGTCTGGGCCGTATTCGCTGCGGGACGAATCGATCGCGGCGGAGTTCGCCTGAAGGTTGAAGTTGAGCTGATTGGCGTTGACGAACTCGGGATTGCCCTCGACGGGATTGTTGTTGCCGTTCCAGCTGCCAATGTCGCTGCCCGGGTTTGTGGTCAAAACGTCTGAAGCGTTGTCGAAGAACAAGTCGTACTGAGCCTGGCTGCCGGCGACCATGCCGTTGGTGTCGATGGCCGCGATCGAGCTGTTGCTGAAGATCGAGTCCATGGCGATGAAATCGATGGACGATAGATCGTTGTTGGGGTTCGGGGTCCAGGTCGGCGCCTGGGTGAAGATGCCAACGTTGTCGTTGTAGAACGTATCGTTCAAGAACGTGGCAAAGAACGGACTCTGCTCGGTCATGTCGTTGCCAGTCCACGTGTTGATGCGGACGCCAACCGGCATGTTTGCAAAGGTATCGTTGCTGGTGTAGAGGTAAGCGGGATCGCCCTCGAACGCGTTGAACCGCAGGGTCGACAAGGTGAACGGCAGGAATCCGCCAAGAGCGGAGACGTCTTGGAC
Organism: uncultured Planctomycetota bacterium; assembly: GCA_963818975.1. Taxonomy (GTDB): domain Bacteria; phylum Planctomycetota; class Planctomycetia; order Isosphaerales; family Isosphaeraceae; genus CAWFUI01. Next base: position 74,723 of record CAWFUI010000001.1, read on the forward strand.
CAGAAGCCCGACGTTGGGGTGCACCAGGATGCCGGCGGTTGAGAAGTCGGCCAGGTTGGAATTGGTGACGACCAGCATCTTGGGAATGTTGTTCTGCCCCAAGGGGATCACGTTGCCCGAGATCGGATCGATGCCGTAGACCTCGGACCCGAAGTAAGAGGTCGTCGAGGGGGCGCCGGTGGAGTTGGTGAAGTTCCAGACCTGGACGATGCCGCCGGCCTGCTCCTCGATTCGTGTGAGGTAGGTGATGTCGGCGTTGTCGATCACGTTGCCCTGACGCGGATCATACGGATTATAGCTGCCCAGCGAATTGCCGCCGTAGTAGATCAAACCGCCGTCGCCGGGGGCTGGGGCATGGGTGTTGCCGGGGATGAGCTGGTCGTTCACGACGTTACGGGCGGTGGTGCCAACGGTGTCGTTGTAAACCGAGGTGATGATCACCGGTACGCGCTGCTGGTGGGTGGTCTCGTTTCCGGCGATACCCAGGATGCGAATCTGGCTGTTGACGCCTGGGTCGTAGTAGGGGCTTGGGTTCGGGGGATCGATGCCGTCGTCGACGCCCACCAGGAAGCCCGCGCCGCCGTTCTCGGACGAAGCCGTGGATCCGTTGACGCCGTCGCCCGGAGGCGCCGTCGTGTTGAGCAGTTTGACGACGACCGACTGCCCAGGCGCCGGAATCGTCGATCCGTCGGCCAACAGCGTTCCGCCGAGTTGGCTCTGGATCGTGAATGTGACGGTGGGCGTCGGGATCGCGGTGAAAGCATTGGGGTTCGGGTTGGGCGGAGTGTTGCCTCCGTCGGGACCCACCACGATCGTGCCTCTGAGCACGTAGGTGATGTCGGTCAGATCCCAGACCGAGTTCTTGTGCAGGTTGGCTGCGCCGTTGGGCAGCGCAGTGACCAAGATCGCCAAGCCGTTGAATCCGTTGCCCACCAGCACGTTGCCGTGGATGAACGGATTTCCCGAGAGCAGGGGCCTCAGCGGGTCGGATGCGGGAATGCCGTCGGGCGTGTCGGCGATTGGAGCGTCGGCGTTGTAGTAAAAGTTATTGTTTGTTACATACGCATCTGTACCCGTTTCCGCGGTGGCCCCCGTGAAATTGAGCACGTTCACCGCGGCGGCGGTGCCCGTGGGGAAGTTCATCTCTCCGCCGCCGTATTGGAAAGTCGCTCCGGAGACGACGGCGAGGGCTGGAGAGTCGATCTGGACTGCGCCCCATCGGGCCGCGGTCGGCACGCTGGTGGGCGTGGGTTGGTTGGCGCCGCCGCTGTCGAGCACGTCTGAGGCCGCGGTGATCGTCGTGGTGACGCCCGTCGTCGGATCGGTGTAGGTGGTCGAGGCCAAATTGTCGTATGCCGACGTGAAAACGAGAGTCGCGACGTTGACGTTGGGCGTCTTGAAGTTCGGGTTCGGCTGACCATTGTTGGTGACGGGAGCATATTGGTTGCTCGCGTCGAAGCCGTCCAAGTACGTGCGGTCGCCAATGTTGATGCTGCCGGCGGGCAACACCGTCAAGCCGGCGCCCCTGATCGACTTCACAAGGGAACCCGGATTGACGTAAAGCCGATTGGCCGTGCTGTTGGTATTTCCGTTCGTCAGGTTGAGGAGTTGACCCACGAACAACTGAGAAGTGAGAAGGTAAGAATAGGGATCGTCGAGCACGTAATTGAGGATGCCGTCGGGAGCAGTCGGTTGCGTTGGCATTGCGTTGGTCGCCTCGGCGACGCCGTTCAACTCCGGACGGATCCAGATGCCGTTGATGCCGTTGGAAATGAAGGTGGCGTTCCTGACGAGCGGGCCTTGCGCCAGAGCGTCGGCTAGCAACGAATCGACGTTCGCGGAGATGGCCGCCTGGGCTGTGGACGCTCCGGTGCTGGGGTCGCCGTTGTGGGCAAAGACGTCGTTGGTGAGCGTGGGTCGGCTGGCGAAGAGCGTCGCGGCGTCGTATCGGAAACCCGTGGTGGCGGGCACAGCGCCGCCGCCGTACGAGATGGTCGTGAAATTGAGCAGGGAGAGCGAGTCGTCCTCGCCAGAAACAGCCAGAAGCGAAGGTCCGCTGGGATTGTTGGGGTTCTGCGGACCTTTGAGCTGGCCGTCGACGTCGAACTTGACGCTGGGTTGGAGCGACTGATCAAAATTGCGGAAGACAACGCCGCCCCAATCGCCGGAGCGGGGCGTGTTGTCCGAGCTCGACCCCGAGTTGCCCACCGAATGGTCGGCGTAAGACGTGAAGTTGATTTGGAGGCTCGACGTCGCCCCGCCCAAGGATTCGAGCGCCGTCCCTTGGTTCTGGATGAACAGCGAAGCGTTCTGGAGCTTGAGAGCCGAATCCGGCGCCATGACCAGCGTGGTGAAGTAGGGGACCGAGGCGCTGCCGTCGGAGCCGATCGGGGCTTGCAAGACAAAAGAGGCTTGCGATTGAACGCCGGTGATCGGGTTGATTTGAAGCACGCCTGGCAATGCCACGATCACGACCGGACCGGTCGCCGAGGCAACCTGGGCGGCGAAGAACGCCGAGGGGTCGAAGTGTCCGTCGCCGTTGAAATCGAGAGCTGTGTTGAAATTCGTATAGTTGATCGGGCTGTTCAGATTGCCCTGGTTGATGGCATTGGAGGTCGCCTCCGCAGCCAAGGTCGGGAACGGCTTGGCGGGTGTGCCGTCTGGATAGTCAGGACCGCCAAGCGGACTGTAGTTGTAGTCGGGTCTTGAGAACAGGACGTTGCCGTAGGGCACGACCTGGAAGCCCGCGACAAACGATCCGCCCGCCACGCCGTCGCCGCTCATGTCAGTTGCGCGAACGGCTCCGTTGGGCAATAGGTCGGAGTAGGCGCTGCCCGGCTCGGGAGCGTCTCCCACTTGAACCACGCTGTTCGACGCGGTGAGAGTGCCCAGGAACTCTCCGTCGAGCTGGTTTCCAAATTGGTCGACGATTTCCGAGGTCCCAGTGTTCAGAATCTGGAGCCGATAATGATCGGCGGGCATGTTGGAGGGCAGCGTAATCAAGAGCTCGTTTTGATAGCCGGGTTGGCCCGGTTGAGCGCCAGAGACCGAGTTCGTCAATGTGACCGTGGTGCCTGGAAGTACCGAGGAGCCCTGGGTGAAATCGCCGTCGGGCGCCGAGGACGACGAGTTGGCCGTCATCAAAAGCTGAACTGCGGTCGAGTAGGGCACGAGCCCCAAGTTCGTACGCTGTGCGTCGGTTAGCAACGGGTTCGAAAAGACAATCGCGATCTGGCTGGGAGCGCCGGAACGTCGTCGCGCGGCACGATGTTGTTCGGGCCAGCCTGCTCGAAGTACGCCTTGGCCAACCCCACGCTCGCGGTCGTCGAATCGGGCAGCAGAGCCGTCGCGATGACCGATTGAATGTATGCTGGGGTCGGTTGCAGGTTGAACGAGACCGAGAAATCGGCGGAAAGCGGATTGCCCGCGGCGTCGGTCAGGCCTTGATACGTTCCCTCAACCGTATGCACCGTCAGCGTGTAGGCGCCCTGAGGCACGCCGGCGGCAAGGGCCAGCGTGACGGTTCCGGTGTAAGGGTCGCTCGTCTGGAGCCGAGAGGTCGTCGAAACGAAATTGGCCGCCGTGATGAAGCTCGAATAGTCCTTGCCGGTGGTCGTATTCGTGAGCGTGTAGTTGCTTGTGTTGTCAGCCGTGTTGGGGTCGAGCGCTGGGTAGTTGAGATTCGTGGGGATGGCAAAAGGCCCAGTCCCCGCCAAGGTGTCGACCACGTTGAAGGTCACCGAGGTCAAACTGTTCAGATTTGAGCCCACGACAATGTTCGAGCCCGTGATCGTCGGGTCGGTCGTGTCGACGACGAACTGGTAGTGAACCAACGACGAAAGCCCCGACGAAGGCGGGGAGTCCTGGGCGCCGATGACCAACACCGACATGTTGTTCAGGCCCGCCACGAGAGACTGCGGCGCGGTGAACGTGAACGTGCCCTGCGAGGTGGTGGTGGTCTGGAAATCGTAGTTGCCGCTGTAGCCGCGGCCGTTGGGGCCGACTTGCAGGTCGAGAGATCCACCGTGCAAGGCGTCCCACTCGACGAGCACCGTCAATCCCCCGACCGCCGCGGGGAACGGACTGGTCACCTGGCCGATGTAAGAGGGTTGCAGGAGCTTGGTGTCCGAGTCGTTCGGAATGCCGGTGTCGGAGGTCGGCTGAAGCGCGAAATACGTGATGATCGGCGCCTGGAGCGTAAAGCTCTGGACCTGGGCGAAATCGGTAGGCGTCGTCGATTCCGGCACGCCCGAAGGAAACGAGCCGCTGAACTGGCCGTTCAGGCCGTTGCCGATGGTGTCGGTGACGTTGTGAGAGACGAAAAGTGTGTAAATGCCGCTGGGAAGATCCGCTTGCGGAACGCCGGTCAGGTCCAGGGTCAAGACGTTCGTCTGGATATTGTAATTCAGACTTGTCGGTATAATCCATTGAACTGGAGCGGAAACCGTCGTTTGCACTCCCAACCGCACAGTGCCGGGCACGTCGGTCGAGCCTGAGAGAGAATCGGCGGTCAAAGTGGCCTGGCGAATCGCCGTGCTGAACGCGACGGTCACCGTCCTGCCGGAGAACGTGGTGTTCGTGATCGTCGGTTCGAGCGTGTCCGCAAGCACGAACGTCCCCTTGTCGGGGATCAGCGCCTTGCCGTCGGTCGCGGTAATCGAGCCGTCGAGCGTATAGCCGTAGCTGCCGTTGGCGGTGAGGCCTACAGGGAAATTGAACGCGATCGGGAAGGTGATCGAGGTGGTCGAATTCTCGATGGGAACGCCGACGTTCACCGATACGCCGTTGGGCTCCGTTGAGAACGTAAGGTCGGCGGCGGATACTGTGCTGAAATTGACCGGCTTGTTGAAGTTGAACGTGATCGAGTTGATCGCGGTGGTCACCGTGGCGCCGTTGGCCGGCGTCGAGGAGGTGACTCGCAGTTGATCGATGGCGGAAAGCGCGTTAACCGCGTTGACAAGCCCGTAGCCGGATTGCGAGTTCCAGGTGCCCGCCGCCGTCCCGTTCATCGGCGTGGCGCTCTTCGAGCGCGGTTTCGATTTGTTTCTCGGTCGCTTGCGGGACCAGTTCTTTCATGAGGGCCGCGACGGCGGCCGCGTTGGGCGTGGCTGAAGACGTGCCGAAGAAGCTGGGCAGGTCTTGGGAAAGGTTCGTGGGAGTCGAAGGCTCGCCGGGCGCGAACGGCGGCGTGTTGGTGGTGTTGATGATGTTGCCGGGACTGAAGAACGACGTATTGCCGCCGTCAGGCGCGGTGATCGCGGGATCCTGGGTGATGATCGGAGTGATGAACTGGCCGCTGCTGTTGATGTCGAAGAGGCCGGGCCCCGGCGAACTGAACGATTCGCTGTTGATCTGGCTGACGTTCAACCAAGGCTCGGCGCCCCACCACGGCATGGCGCCCACGCCAATATTCGAAGGATCGACGTGGTGGCCCGAGGAAGAAGGATAATACGTCGAGCCCGCTGCGCCGAATTGAGTCGAAACGGTGAACGTCGCGTTCTCGTTGTAGTTCAAGAACTCGACGTAGTTGGGAGCAGGTCCCTTCACGAGCTGGATGGCGACGAAATAGTTGCCAGCCGTCGGCACGGCCACCGACTGAATCGGCTGCTGCGTGGCTGTATTGTCGTTGGTACCGGATGCGACGATCGTTCCAGTCGAACTGAGGATGTAGAAATTGAGCTGCGAGGTTACGCCGTTGGCTGTGTACCACGGCTGATCGAACTGAAACACGATGGTCGCTGGGTTGCTGGCGCTGATCGGGAATCCGTTTGAGCCGTTCGCGGTGGTCACGGGCAACAGCGTCGTCTGCTGGCCGTTGGGGTTGAAGTTCATGAACGTCCCAGTGCCAACGCCAGTGACGGTTGCGTTGACTCCGCGGAACGCCGAGAGGTAGCCTTCGTCGGGACCCGTGTTTCCAGCGGCGCCGAAGTACGAGACGTTGTTTTGACTGACGACCTGCTCGACCGCCGAACCGATGATGCCCGGCTGGAAGAACGGTTCGTCCAGGTACGAGAGGTCGTCGGCGATGATCTGTGATTTCGCCTCGGTGGCAAGGTTGAGGATGCTCTGTGCGAAGACGGTGTCGCCGCCGTCGCCGGTCGAAAACGCCAGGCTCGCCCCTGGCGCGACGTCGTGGACGTTCTCCAACATCGCCCTGCCTTCGTCGGTGCTGCCCGCGGGACCGTCCAAAAGGACGTTGACGGGATTGCTGGCGCTCAAGTCGCCGGACTTGTACGAATCCGGCAGTCCGCCCGCGTACTGGCTGACGCTGTCTGAGATCACGCCAAGGGTTACTCCAGTTCCATCGACGCCGAACTGGGTGCTGGCCGTGTCCGCCTGCATCGTCGTGAGCGCTTCGTTGTACGCAGCGCCCTGATAGTTGAGGATGGGCTTGGAGATGGGCGAAAGGCTGATGGTCATCGGCATCTTCGCCACGGTCAGCAACTGGCTGATCGGCAAATAACCCTCGAAGATGCCGTAAGTCGAATCCGTGCCGGCGATCTGCATGCCGATGTTCTGAAGGGCGGTCTGCGCCTGTTGAAATCGCCCCAGGTGTTGACCCGCACGCCGACGTAATTGCCTTGGAATTCGATCTGGCTGGACAACGGCGAATTGTACGTGGCGCCAGGCCCGGCTCCGACCGCGAACGCCTCGTAGCCTTGGTAAATCGACTCGAGGGTCTGGCCGGCGTTGGCCAACGGGCCGTTCGTCAAGTCGCTGATGTTGTTGTTGGTCGCGTGCCAATTCGGCGGCTGGGTGATCGTGTTGTAGCCGATGCCGACGTCGAGCATCCGCCGGGCTTCGAGAGGCTCCATCCCTGGCAGACGGACCGGCTGTACCCTGTTGACGCGTGCATGTCGGACCCGTCGCGCCTTGTCGCTTCGCTCTGGTCTCTTGAAGCTGCCCATCGCCTAGTTTCTCCAGTCTCGAAAGGATCCGCTGGTTCGCATGTTCTCGTTAGATCGCGGCGAGATTGCGGTCCCTCTGGATCGAAAGGTGTCGCCTCTCCTGATTCTTTCCACTTCCCCCCCACTGGGAGGAAAGGGGCCTGCCACTTCCTGGAAGTCCTTGGCGGCGGCTTGAACCATCCATCCTGGTTCACTCAATCAAACCATCATAAAGTGTGCAATAGTTGTAGTCGGATTAAGCCGACTTCGTGCGACATTGGAGCGTGCATGAAGGGAAGCGAAGCAAGACCCGCCTTCTCGACGCGCAGATGAAAACAAATAGGGTGCTTCACCCAGTCCGCTTCGATCCGCGTTCGTAAGAAGAGAGTCCAATCCATCTTTCCCAATCGGCATTCTCAAAGTCAACACCTCCAAGCCGCCAAGGTCCAATCCACCACCCGAAAACGCCTCACGGACTCGATTTGACGAATCGAGAGCACTGATCACTGAAAGTAAACTCACTTCTCTCAATTGTTCAAATCTAGAGCGAGAGCAAGCGCCGGGGAACCCCGGAGCAGAACCATGACGATTCCGGAATAAGGTCCGAGATCGACACGGGCCGTTTCTCTAACCGACGAATTCACCCAAGAGGCAAGTCCGAGTCGGGGATGATGAGAAGACATAGCAGCCATGCACGCACTCAATCATTGTCGGGCGGCTGCGTCTTGTCAAGTCCCCAAAGGAAATAATTCGAGGTGCCAGGCGAGGTGTGGTCGAACTTGCGAGCGATCGAGGGGGAGATCCGCGCGGTCGACGAAAGTCTTACCCGTCATTCGCCGAAGTCAAATCTTCCCTAACACGTCAGCGTGGAACTCCAGGCTCTCAACCACTCCACTTACACGCGAACCCCGAGCTCCGAAAGCTCCGCCACCAGCGTCGTACGCTCCCGGAAACAAACAGCATTCATGCCCACAGCACGCGCTCCTTCGACATTCTCCAGCATGTCGTCGATGAAGACGCACTCCGAAGCCGCCGCATCCGCTTGCGCGATGCATGCATGGTAGAACTCCGCCGAAGGCTTTTGACAACCAATCTCGTACGAAAGGACGAAGCCAACAAAAGGCGAGAGGGCCTGTGAAAACCTTTGGCGGTAATACGTGGCGTGCATCTCGTTCGTGTTCGAACCCAGGATCAGTCGATAACCAGCGCCCGCCAGGCCTGGCAAAAGCTCCGCCACGGGTTCGTTCAGGGTAAAGATGTCGTTCCAGATATTGGCGAACTCACCAAATTCCAGAGTCGAGCCCAGAATCGAACACACTGACTCATGAACCCTGCCGCCTTGAATCTTGCCACTTTCGTACTCTTGCAAAAGCTCGACAAACCCGCTCGACCTCAGCCTCGACAAGACCTCGGCGCCCGTTAGGCCCATTGGCTCGCCGATACGTCCGCAGGCGCGCGAATAATCGAAATGCGCCAAGACATTGCCGAAGTCGAATACAAGGGTTTTAATCGCCATGGGTGTTTGATTTCGAAAGAAGTTGTTGAAGCGACCTGGAAGCACGCCTTTCACCACCAAGGAGACGTTCTCATGAAAACTCTTTTGCTCGCAAGCCTACTCATTTTGGGAGATTCGATCGGCGTTCCCACCGAGGATCTTTCGTTCGACGCCCAAGCGCTCTCCAAGCTCCCCCAGAGCAAGCTCGAGGTGGTGGTCAAAGGCAAAACCATCGTCTACACGGGAGTTCCCTTGGCAGTCGTCCTCGAGAAGGCGGTCGAGGGCAAGCCCGGTATGCAGGCGGTCAGGTCGCTCTCCTCGAGGGCTCTTGTTGTTCGGGCCAAGGACGATTATCAAGTCGCCTTCTCTGCCGCGGCCGTGGCCATGGATAAAGAGGGCAAGCGTTATTTCATCGCGCTGGCGGAAAATGGTTCTCCTCTCGCGGACGACCACGCCCCTGCGCAAATCGTCGTTGCAAACGAGACGGAAACCCGAGCCCGCTGGGTTCACGGAGTCGACTCGATCCATCTGCTGACGATTCCCAAACTGAAAACGGAAAAGAAGTGATCCCTCGAGGATCGTCGAGTTCGCTGCTCATGGCTTGCCAACCCCCATGGTCGCGGCGTCGCGCCAGATGATCGGGTCGACCTTGTTGGTATAGGTTCTGACGCCGCCGTCGAACATCAGCGTGTTGACCAAGCCTGGATGTCCGCTCGAAGCGCCCAGGAACGCTGAGCGTCCGTCGTCGGATATGCAAGATGCGCCCGCATTGGGCCGTGAGGCGTGGTTGTAGAGGGTGTCTTTCCAACCATGAATTCGCCAGTCAGAACCCGCATCGCCGCGAAATTGGCGCGTAGCTTCCGAGACGGGGCAGCCGTCGGGAGCAACGTCGCCGGCAACCACGAAGTAGCTCGACGCGTCCCAGGCGTCGACGCCCGACCCGATCAACCTTTCCGATGCAGCCACTGTGTAAGACGCTCCGTCGGCTCGCTCGATCGTCGCGATCGACGTCTTGCGCGCCAAACCCAAATCCCCCGCCATGTCCAAAGACGTCGTCGCCAGTGTTGAAGCGATAGCTCGAGGCCCTCGGGTTCTTGGTTGCCAGAGCAATCGGGTCGCTCGCGCACAAAAGCCCAGCCACGCGACCAGGGGCTGGAGCCTTCGACCGACTACCTTTTAACTCCTGAGCATAACGAGACGCGTCGCGAACGTCCGACACGCGAACAACTTCGAAGAGCTCCGTATATATGCTTTTTTGTCCACTTTTCCCAGGCTCTTCGGACAAGGGGAGAGAACCCATCTCCTGGTCGTAGATCGCCAGGGCTTGTCCAAGTTCTCCCAAGGTCTTACGGCAGCCCGCGGCGCGGGCAAGCTCGCGCTGACTGGAGATTTTCATGATTCCCAGCATGAGGATGCACAAAACGACGACCCCAACCACCAACACCTCCGTCCGCGAAACTCCCCTCCTTGGTCTGGCACGGCGGAATCGGCGGATTTTCATCGGCATGCTCCCGATTTCGTTGCGTCAGCGGGCCAGGACAATGGGCAGGACCACGTTAGAGGGCCTTGCCGAGTCGTGGAACACCGTATTCTCAGCCGTCTTCATCCGCCTGTGCACCCCCAATCGCTCGCCAGTGTTGGGATTCAGGTCGAATCTGGGGAAGTTGCTGCTCGAGACGTCAATGCGGATGCGATGCCCTTTCTTGAACACGTTCGACGTGGGATACATCTCGATCGTGATCGGATAAATCTCGCCTGGAACCATCAGCGTCGGTTTCTCAAGCGAATCACGATAGCGGCATCTGAGGATCGAGTCGGCGATGTTCAGGTCGAATCCAACCGGCCAATCCGCGGAGGGGGGGATCTCGTCGATCAACTTGGCTGTGAAGTCCGTATCGACCGCCGAAGACGCAATCCAAAGGTTCACCTTCACCACGCCCGTGGCCTCGACTTCCTGCTCGAGCGGCTCCGTGCGAAACGTCAACACGTCCCTCCGCTCGGAAAGCGGCAAAAGGTCGTTCGCGAACGCCGTGTCGGTCCGCGGCCTCTGGTTCCAACCGCCGTTGGTCATGAGCCCTGCATTCGACGAAATGTTCCCGCCAATCGTCGGCACGGGGTTGAACGGATCGAAGGTAAACGTCGTCGAATCGCTCGACTCCCTCGGCGGCTCCGGTCTGAGCGAGCCGTCTCGAAACAAGTAATAGGCGCGATCGCGAGCCCGCGCAATCGGCCATTCCTTCTCGGTCCTCCAAGACCCTCCGTGCAGAAGCCGACCGTTCGCGCTCTTCCGATCGCCCCCAGTCCCCATCACGTAAATCAAAACCGGAGCTTCCGACGTGATACCAGAATCCATTCCCTTCATCCATTGATCGTACCAACGCAGGCGAAATCCCAACAGGTCGATCGCGGCGTCCTTGCCGAACTCGACCTCGCCCGAAACGTTCGACCCCTGCGACCCATGCACCCAGGGCCCAATCACCAGCCGATGCGTCGATTTCTTGGCCTTGGAAAGCGCCATGTAGTTCATGCAAACGCTCCGAGTCCACGAATCGTACCAGCCCGTCACATGCAGGACGGGAACGTCCGCATAGTCTTTAATATGATCAACAACCGACATCCCTTTGATCTTCCAGAACTCGCTCTCGGCCCCGCTTTGCATCGCTTCGACCAGCCAGGCTTCGTATTCGGGAACGGCCTTCAGCGGAGTGTTCCCATGCCTGACGGGCAGGTCCAGCGCGTGCTTTCGCATCTCTTTCCCGTTCTGCTCGAGTGCCGCCTTGAGATCGGGATTTGCCAGGGCCCGCCGGCTGTTGGGCGCCCCGATCGTGAAAATCCAGTTCATGAAGCGCAGCTCGAAGGCTCCTCCCTGCCGCATCCCCCCGACCCCACAGTTCGACACCGAGTCGATCGGGATCATCGTCGTGAGATGCGGCGGATTCATCTCGGCCAGAGCATGCTGCGTCCCGCCTGGATAGCTCGTTCCAAACGTACCAACCTTGCCGTCCGACCAGGGCTGCGTTGCGATCCACTCGACAGTGTCAAAACCGTCTTGGGGATCGTCGGCGATCATTCGCCACGTCCCTTCGCTTTGATACCGGCCTCTCACGTCGGCCAGCACGACGTTGTAGCCGCGCCTGGCGTAAAACTCGGCCGCGGTGCTCTTGCCGTCCCCTTTGCTATAAGGCGTCCGCTCCAGTAATGTGGGAAATCGGCCTTCGGCAGGCTCGCCGCCGCGCGGGCCTGTAAATGTCCGCGGACAACTTCGTTCCGTCACGCATCACGATTGTCACGTTGGTCTGGACTTTCGAATCAAACTCGGCGGCTCGCACGCTAATTTTGGGCGCGTCGTCGGCAAGAAGCGGCAAGGATGCAAGTCCGAAACTTGCCAGGATATAACCACACAACAATAAGTGACGGAAATGCGATTGCGTCGTCCGCTGGATTGGGCTTTTCATCGAGCTGGTTCTCCTGGTCCATTGCCTCACTCGAGGCAGATTGTCAGGACGGCGAGCCTGGAATTCAATACGCCGTACCAAAAAGGGCTTGAACATGCCTGGAACAAATCGACGCGTTTTTCTCGCGGCCGCGGCGGCCTCGGGCTTGGCCGCCAAGCCCTTGCGGGCCAACGATCCACCCAGCGAACGCGTCCGAGTCGCCGTGATCGGCGCGAGGGGCAGGGGGTCTGAACTCACGTCGTTCCTGGTTAAAGACCCAAGCGCCGAGATCGCATGCGTCTGCGACGTCGACAACTCCGTCGTCTCGAAGCCTTTGGGAATCATCGAAGCGGCGGCCAAGCCCGCGCCAAAGGTTGTGAACGACTTCCGAAGAGTGCTCGACGACCGCGGCGTCGACGCGGTGTTCGTCGCGGCGCCGGACCATTGGCACGCGCTCATGACCGTCATGGCCTGCCAGTCGGGCAAAGACGTTTACTGTGAAAAGCCAGTCTGCCACAACATCGTCGAAGGCAGACGAATGGTCGAGGCCGCGCGTAAGTACAACCGCGTCGTCCAGGCCGGCATGCAAAGGCGCAGCAGTCCCGAAATCAAAACCGCGATCGACCTCGTCCAGTCCGGCGGCATCGGCAAGGTGGCGTTCGCACGCACCTGGATTATCCACAAGCGACCCAGCATCGGCAAAGGCATCCCCAGCGATCCGCCCAAAAGCGTCGATTACGCCCTCTGGCAAGGACCAGCCCCCGAGCGTCCATTCTACGCCAACAGATTCCACTACAACTGGCATTGGTTCTGGAATTGGGGAACGGGCGAGCTCGGCAATAACGGCATCCACGCGATCGACGTTGCACGCTGGGGTCTCGGTCTGGACGCCCCAACAACCGTCGCCTCCAGCGGTGGAAAGCTCTATTTCGACGACGATCAGGAAACCCCCGACGTCCAGATCGCGTCCTGGTCGTTCCCATCGGCCCTACTCGTCTGGGAGCACAGGCTCTGGTCCGATCACCCCATCGACGGAGAAGACTTTGGCGTCTCCTTCGAAGGGGATAAAGGAACAGTGGTCATTGGCTCCAAGCAGTGGAAACTCGAGAATTCCAGCGAAAAGGCGGGAGGAAAGATCAACGACCCCCAGGCAGCGCATGTTGCAAATTTCCTCGACTGCGTCAAAACCCGCAAATCGCCGAACGCCGAGATCGAGGTCGGTCACTTGAGCGCTCGTCTCTGCCACCTGGGCAATATCGCCCAGAGGCTCGAACGCAAAGTCGCCTTCGACGCCGCCACTGAATCGTTCGGGTCGGACTCCGACGCCAATGCGCTCTTATCTCGCGAATACGGCAAGACCTTCGCGATGCCCACAAGGGTCTAAAGACGGAGCATGCGCATGGCCCCAGGCAGGCTCGATTCGGCAGGCCTCTTGATGGCCTTATGCGTCCTGTGCGTCTCCATTGCCTTGGGCGCATGGCAGGCGGGCGCGAAGCGTAGACGGGAAAAGGATGAACATGCCGGCGAATCCGGCGAGACCGAGCATTTTCGATTTCAAGATTTCCGCCGCTGGCTTGTGTGTGGATTGATGGCGGTCTCTGCACTTGGCATCGCCGCGGGTTCGCAGATCAACCCCCGAGCCGGCGTCCTGCATCGCGAATGGTTCGCGACGATCTGGATGATCGTCGGCGCCGTCGCGATTGCGATGCTCATCCTGGCGATGACCGATTGGATGGCTACAATCCGCTACGCAAGCCGACAACGAGTCGCGCTCGCCGCCCAAAAGCGAGCGTTCATCGCCGCCGCCGCCGTTGAGCTCCAGCGCCAGGCCCGCAAGGAACGAGGCAGGCCCCCTCAAGGCGCCGATCCAGGCGCCGGCCAAACCTAAGGCCGAGGTCAAATCGTCCTTAATCCTTGCCGTTCGGCGAAACTCTAACGATGAGCTAAGGTGCAAAGGCTCGACCGATCGCTCCATCTCCCTTGCTCACGATTGCAAAAATTCCTTGGAAAAGCATCGAACTCGGTCCTACTCCGGCCGATACGACTATTGCCTCGAATCTCGATTCCCTCCGCCGACGGTATGGCCCGCGGCTTTTCTCGAAGCCAGCGGAGGTCCCCGGAAGGACCGGCCCTGGGCGTCTTTTGACGTCCAAGATGGATGGCACCAATCGATCCCAACGCCACCTGACGGAGTGGACCTATGACCCATCGCCCGCGTGCGCGCTTGCGCGTACATCCGTATTATCTTGTGTTGTCTCTCGCAGCCTCACATCTCATTTTTCCGAATCAGGCTTCAGCCGAGGAGCCCAAAGGGATCCCCTGGCGAACCAGCTATCAGAGAGCGCTCGAAGAGGCAAAGAAACGCAACGTCCCGCTCTGGATCCAGTTCACAGGGCCCTGGTGCCCGTCTTGCGCAAGATGGAACAGCAGACTTTCGTCGACCCCGAGGTCGTCGCGATGGGCAACGCTCGGTTCGTTCCGCTCAAGCTTCGACCCGACGAAAGCGAAGAACTGACCACTGCCTTCGAAATCGGAGCCATCCCAGCGACCGTGCTTGTAGCGCCCAATCGCGTGGTCATCGCCAAACGCGAAGGCTTTGCCGATCCCGACGAGTTCCACGGGTTCCTGAAGCTGCATGCCGGCAAGACGGCAAAGAATAATCAAACACCGAGCGAAGTTGCCTCAACCCAAGTCTCCAAAGCAGACGCAAACTCCTCGAACTCGGCCGTTGCTTCAAAGCCCCAGGCCTCCGGAACAGTCGACGCTCGACTGGCACTGGCAGGATATTGTCCTGTGAGCCTTGTCGAAGACAAACAACTGTCCAAAGGCGTCAAAGACCACTCGGTTGTGCACCAGGGTTGGGTTTTCCATTTCGACAGTCCGGAATGCCGCGAGACGTTCCTGGCCAATCCGCATAAGTTCATCCCCTCGAACGAAGGCTTTTGCCTTGTGAGCGAACTTCAGGGCAAGGGAACGCTCGAGGGCAACCCTCGATTCGGCGCCATTTTCCGTGAACGCCTCTACGTCTTTGCCGACGAAGAGTCTCGGGCCCTATTCCTGAAAACGCCGCGAAAGTTCGTCGATTCGCTTCGCTTGCGCAACCCTCAGCCGATCTCCCCGGCCAACCACCCCGATCGCGAAATCGCCAACAGACCCGCATCCGAATCCGGCGAGCAAAGCCCCAAGACAAAGGCCCAAGAGCGCGAGGTGAGGCGATAGGCTATCACGCCTCGAATGTTGTGAGCGGAGTGTTGGCTCTTAGCCCTGAAAGGGCGATTCATAAGAGCCCAGCGCAACGCCCTGGGGCCAACGGACAAGACCGTGCGCCGCGTCCAATCTGTTCGGTCCGTTCGCCCTGTCAGAGCTAAAATGTGCGAATCCGTCATGCGAACGCCGCATCAGATCCTTGGGCGTTGCCTTAGGCTTTTCTAAGTCGCCGCTTCAGGGCTGAGAGGCAGAGGTTCGTTTTGCGGCTGAGCCGCCTTAGGAACTTCCCACGATTCCGCCCCTCCCCCTGTCGCCCCCGGAAGCCCGTTTTCGTTAACTTTCTGACGCGAGTTTCGCAGAGTCGGGTCGTCTCCCATTGCGAGTCCAGGGCTTTTTTTTTGCCCTTGTGGACGCAAGTGCAGTAGATTTTTGGTGGACGGGCCCGTTACGATTCTTGGCGTCGGTTGAACAAGGATGTCGCGGTCGTTGACGGCCGAGGGGCGAATGGCTTCGCCGAGCACCCTTCCTCGCATCACCACATCCGCAGATCCTTGTTCCCCCAAATTGCTCGTTCCTTTTCAGATTCGCTCAAAGCGTGGGCTTTCCTCGCGTGAATTTGGCCCAGGGCTCGTCCTTTGGCTGGTTCATCGTGGGGGCAAGTGAAGTCCATCCAGGGCGGCGCACTCTTGGAAGAGCGCGAAATCGGCGCCGAGCGCAAGGAGATGCTCACGATGACCGTTCGATGGAAGCCACTGCTCGTCCTCTCTGGTCTTTTCGTCGTCATCGCAATGTTGGGGGTGCTGGCGATGGCTTACGCCCTGGCGCCCAACAACACCCCAGAACTCCTGGCCAAGGCTCGACGCGACCGAGGCCTGCACAAATTTGAAGAAGCCAAGATTCACTTCCTCAGAGCCCTTCAAGCCGAGCCCAAGAACGCCAAGATCCACCAGGAGCTCGCCGAGCTCTACACCGCATGGGGCAAGACCGCAGCCGAACCCAAGAAGAGCGAACTCGAGCTCCAGGCCGCGGCGTCGCTCGCAGAGTGCGCTAAGTACGATAAAACCCTCGCGCAACCGAGACGCGTCCTGCTGGCTGAAGCGCTCCGCCAGGCCAGGGACTCCGAGGTCCAGAAATGGGCCAAGGAACTCGTTGCCATCGAGTCCGACGACCCCGAGGCCAATTACGTCATCGCAGCCAAAGCGCTCGAAGAACGCACTCCGAACGTAAGCCTCGCCAAGAAACTCTTGCCGATCTTCGACGCCGACGCCGCTCGACCCATACGCGCAGCCTGGATCAAAGCGCAGATGGCTCACGTATCGGCCGATAAACAAGAGCTGATCAAGATCCTCGACGCGAATCGAAAGCTCGAGCTGCCCGGCGACGCCAGCCTCATCGATCGCCTGGCGCTCCTGCGTCTACGCTATCTCGATGCAACCACCAGCGACGGCATGCCCGCGCCTCCCCGAACGCGTCAGAGCCGCGGCGAAGGCGGCGGACCCGATCGCTGGAGATCGCAAAGCCGCTGCCTACGCAGCCCAGGTGGGTACGATTCTCGAGAACCTTCAGCGGCTGGCTCTCAAGCAAAAGCCCACGAAGAACGCAGTTGGACAATCATGGGAAAGCCTCGCAGCCGAGCTCGACCAGACCATCGACAACCTCTACACCACGGCGACCAACGGCGGAAAGTCCAGCGACCTTGCCCTCCGTCAACGCTACGCGGATCATCTTCTTTTCCGCCAAAGGCTCGAGCCCTGCCTGAAAATGGTTGAGGAATCGCTCAGCCTGCCAATCGCAAGCGCCCCTGCGTTCAAGGATGCAGCCCTTTCCTTGCATGGCACTGCCATCCGGGCTGCGCTCACAAACTCCGAGGATCCCGACCGATTCTCGAAGGCCGAGCCTCACATTCAGGTGTTGATGCACAGCAAGTCGACGTATTTCGAAGCGATTGGAAACCTGTTCCAGGGCGCCATCGACTTGGAGCGAGTCGGCGCCGATACGCTGGCCTCTGGACAAAAGCCCGCGCCCGACAAAGAGGCCAATCGAGCCAAGGCCCTGGCCCATCTTTCGTTCGCCGCGACCAACCTCAAACAAGACGCCACGGCACAGGCTCTTTATGGCATCGCTCTCTGTCTTTCCAGTGAGCCGAACCTGGGAAGACAGTATCTCCTGCACGCGCAGACGTTGGGCAATCTGGAACCTCGGTATCGGATTTGGCCGGCATGGTCGCTGCTTCAGGCTGGCTATCCCGAAGAGGCCGAGCCCATCGTCCAAAGACTGTTCCAGGAGGTCGGCGAGAACAAAGAAATGCAAGGCGCCCTTCACCTCCTCTTGGGAGAGATCTACCAGGCCAAGCAAACAGAGGCCGATCTCAAGAAGGCCAAAGTCGAATTCGACGTCGCCATCGAGCTCGGTCAGCCGCTGACCCCCGCTCTACGGATCCGTTTGGCAGAGCTCGCTATGATGCTCGGCAATACGGCCAGCGCCCAGGAACAACTTAAGGCGCTGGGAGACAACGACGTCGAAACCGCTCGACTGACGACGCGCATCTTCATGAATGAGGGCAAGCTCAAAGAAGCCAGGCAGGTGCTCGATCGAGCTCTGCCCAAGAATCCAGACAATGCCGAATTGGTTTGTCTCGACGCCATGCTCGGATGTCAGGAAGGTGCTCCGGAGAAGGCAAATGAACATTTGCTGGCCTTCCTTGCCAGGCATCCCAACGAGCTTTCCGCCACTCAGCTTCGCGTCCAGGTTCTGGCCGATTCGCTCGCCAAGCCGGAAGAAGCGCGGGACTTGCTCGCCACGTTCGCGGAGAAGGCTGAGACGTCGAGCCCGATGGTCCAGATGGCGCTTCTGGACCTTCAGATGCGGGATTTTGACGCCATGGCCAAGACGATCGCCAAGATCCGTTCGAAGTGGCGAGACCTTGCCGCAGCCGACCTCTTGGACGCCCAACTCGCCCTGGCGCAAGGCAAGACGGCCGCCGCCGGCAAATTCTTCGACGAGGCCATCCGCAAAGACCCCAAAAACAAGATTGCACTGTTCTGGAAGGCCCAACTCGAGAGTCGGACGGGTTCGGTCGGCCAGGCCGTCGAATCGCTTGAATCGATCTTGAGCTCGAAGACGTCGAAACTCCTCGAGCCCAGCGTCCCGCTGGCCGCGGCTGTGGACTCTGCCCTCGCGGCAATCGAAATGGAAAGCGGACAGATCGACCAGGCCATCCGACGGATCCGTACACTCCTCGCTTCGTCCGACCTTGGCGTCAACGCACGCCCGCTCCGCTGGCAGCTCGTTGCGTCGTACCATTCCAAAAAACAGTGGACGCTCGGCAAACAAGAGCTCTCCAAACTCTTGAACGACCCCAAGCAGCCCGCCCGAATCGACGAGCGCATCCGCGCAGCCGCGTTCATGGCTGCCAATAACGAATACGACGACGCAGAGGAACAGTTGAACCTCGTCTTCAAACGAGACCCCAATTCGGCAGGCGCTGCCCTCGCCAAGGCGCGAATCCTGGTCGAGAAAAAGAAGCCCGCCGAGGCAGTGGCCATGCTTGGCAACTTCGTCGCCAAACTCAAGGATCCCGAATCGGATCTCTTCTTGATGCTGGCCGCCGTCGAGAACATTTCCGATCCCAGCGAAAAGGGCGCCCAGGCCGCCCTCAAAGCACTGGACGCCGGATTGAAAGTTCATCCCGATTCCGTATCGCTCGTCGAATCGAAATATCGACTTGTGAAGGAGCGTGAAGGCGCGAAGGCAGCGCTTCCGATCGTCCAGAACGCGGCGGCTCAATCGCCTGACAGCAACGTCATCCAGTCTTTGTTGGTCCAGGTCCTCCGCGAGGAGAAGCGATTCTCCGACGCCGAGAAGATCCTCAGAACGACCGTCCAGAAAGCGCCTGATGATCCCAGGCCCGCTTCGATCTTGATTCGCGTGCTCTCCGACCAGGCCATCGCCGCGGTCGACCACGGACA
Organism: uncultured Planctomycetota bacterium; assembly: GCA_963818975.1. Lineage (GTDB taxonomy): Bacteria > Planctomycetota > Planctomycetia > Isosphaerales > Isosphaeraceae > CAWFUI01. Next base: position 93,714 of record CAWFUI010000001.1, read on the forward strand.
AACCAAAGAAGCCAACGCGCTCAACGCCGAATGCCATAACGTCATTGAAAAATACCGAAAGCAGTTTCCCGAGGATACGATCTTTCTGCAAGCCGAGTGCGAACTGGCTGCCCGCCAGGGAGACGTCACCAAGGCGCTCACGATCACGCATACGATCGACGACCAGGACCAGGCCTCGCCCACGGGGCCTTTGTTGAGGGCGGCGATCTATCAGGCCCAGGGACGCCTCCGCGAGACCGCCGAAAGCTACGCCGAAGCGCTCCGCAGAGACCCCAGGCGCGACGACGTCCGGCTCTTGCTCGGAAAGCTCCATGTTGGCAACGGTGAGTTCGACGAGGCGATTCAAGACGCCGAGCAGATCTTGAACCATAGTCCAGGACAGATCGACGCGACGCTCCTCAAGGTAAGCGCACTCACGGTGCCTCGTCCCGGCGCCGATCAAACCGCCCAGCTCAGGCTCGAGTCGATCCAGATGCTTCGCGACCTGGCCGACAAACACCCACGGAGAATCGACGTCCAGCACCGACTGGCGGACCTCCTCCGACTCGTCGGCCGACGCGACGACGCAGTGGCTGTGCTCCAAAAGACGCTCAAGCAAAACCCGACCGACGCCGCGGCCGTCGAGATCCTGATCCAGGTTTTTGCCCAACCCAAGAGCGGAGCCAAGCAGGCGGATATGAGCGCGGCATCCAAAGCTGCCGAGATGTATGCCAAACCCGACAAGTCGGGCAGGATGGCGATGGCTGCGTCTCTTGGGTTTCAAAAGGCGCGCAGGCCGGACCTTGCCAGACCTTGGGCAGAGCTCGCAGCAGAGCGACTGCACGACCCGATGGCGAATCTCAACTTTGCGAACATCCTACTCGACCTCGGCGAGGCGAACCCCACCGACCCCGGGTCGAAAGAGCTCTTCAAGACCGCGCTCGAACACTTCGACATTGTCCTCAAAACCCAGGCCAATGCGATCGAGGCCGTCAACAACAAGGCATGGATCCTGCACAAATACTTTGGAGACAATGAGAAGGCACTGGACATCGCCAAGGACTTGCTCGCGCGCGTCGATGCGTCGCTCTTGCCTGCCGAGTTTTTCGATACTGTGGGATCGATCCAGGAATCGCTCGGCAAGACCGACGACGCAGCACTGTCCTACAACAAAGGCCTTCAGAGGAACCCCAAGCTTCCTGTCCTGAACTATCACTTGGGCAGACTGCTCTCGGGCAGTCCCAGAACCGCATCTCAGGCAGGCCCTTATCTCAAGAAGGCGCTCCTCGAACCCGGCCGCCTTCCCAAAGACGCAGCCCCCGAGATCAAGCGACTGCTCGAGATGAAGGCGAATTGAGCAAGAGGACGCGGGGCTCGTCTCACCTCCGTCTCCCAATCCTGTAGGGGCGATGCCCTGCATGACCGAGCCTAAAACACTCTTCAAAGGCAGGGCGTCTGGAAAGATCGGAAAGATCTCCCCTTGCCCCTCACCCGGAAGCGGGCGATGGTCAATAGCCAGGTGGCGCAAGCCCCTGGAACACGACGTGAGTCCCGTGATTCATCGTGGGCGCTTTAGCCCTTCAGCTACCCATGGCGCGTCGTGAGGCGCCAGCCGAACACTTTACTTTTGCCTTTTAACTTTTTCTTTTGCCTTCTCCCCTTGGACCTTGGGCGTTGGCGGACTTCGAAGCGAGTTTGTACAATTTATGAAAACCGTGCCAAGGGGGACCATTGATGGCGAGCATGAACCGTTCAACCGCGGCAAGCGAAGCGCGAGTGATCTTCGATCGCATCAAGGCGTCGCTCGAAGCAACCTCGCCGAACAAATTTGTGGCAGTGGAACCGATTTCGGGAGAATTTTTCCTTGGGGAAACATTAAGCGATGCGATTGGCTCGTCGCGTAGGCAACATCCCGATCGACTGGCCCACGCGTTTCGAGTGGGGCATAAAGCCACGGTCCATTTTGGCTTGCATATTTAAGGATTGGCTCCGTGGATGATTCAGGTCGAGCAATGCTCGCCCTGACAATTCTGACCGAACGCATTCCCTCAGGCGTGAGCGTCGACGTCTGGGTTGATACCGGATTCACCGGCGACCTCGTGATCCCGCTTCAATTGATCCAACAGCTCGAATTGACTCAATCTGGCTGCCTCGACGCCGTCCTCGCCGATGGTTCCCCTACTGAACTCGACACATACAGTTGCAAGATATTGTGGTTCGAGAAGGAGAGGAGCATCGAGGCGATTGCCAACGACGGAGAAACGCCGTTGCTTGGGGTGGGTCTGCTTTTGGGTAAAGAGCTTCGCGTCGACTACACCAATCTCAAGGTTTCCTTGGAGCCGGCACAGAAGGCTCTCGCTTAGAGCGAGCAAGAACCCGAACCAGAAACCCCACGTGCCGCACTTTCTCAGACGACCATTCGCAAGATCTCGCGCTTTCCGATGATCAGAGTCGCCTAGATCCGTTTATTTCGTGCGGAAGAGGTTCAACCGTTGGGTGTCTGAGGTTCTGCTTCTGAGTAACAATGCTCAAGGCCCTTAGCCCTGAATCGGTAACGGACCTCGCCTTGGACAATTTCAGGAGGACAATTTCAGACCGTCTGCGTTTGCGCACCAGCCGCTGTATGCCACGACCTGTGGCCAATGGGATAAATTCGCCTCAAACCACCTGGCAAGCTTCTTCGAAGCTGAGGCGAGGTGAGCGTGGATAGAGCTTGCTCGGATCTCCGTGACCAAGGTTGCAGAGGAAGTTGGATTTGACTTTCGTCCCGGCGAAGAACGCCTCGTCCACCTTCTGGTTGTTGAAGCCAGACATCGGTCCGCAATCCAGACCCAGCGCCGCGCAGCCATCACGAAGTAGGCGCCCTGGAGCGATGAGTTCCTGAGAGCGAGGAGCTCGAGCACGTTTTCCGGGAGGTTTTCGAACCACGCCTTCGCGTCCGCATGAGGGAACAGCTTCGGCAGCTTCTCATAGAAGTGGACGTCCATGCCGATTACGGCGGTGACCGGCGCGCTCATGGTCTTATCGATGTTGCCCGGATCGAGGGCCGGTTTCAATTTCTCCTTCCCCTCTTTCGATTTCACGAACACGATCCGCATCGGGCACATATTTGCGGAAGTGGGCCCCCACTTCGCGAGGTCGTAGACCTGCATGAGAAGCGCGTCGTCAACCGGCTTGTCCAACCAGGCGTTGTGCGTCCGCGCCGCTCGAAACAAGAGGTCTAATCCTTCATCGCTCGCTGCTTGGTTCATATTCTCGATCCTCAGGTGGCCTGTGGAGGCATGTCAAACGTCGATCCCGGCTGTCCGTTCCAATCCGCGTTGCCTGGCGAAGCCAATACCAGCGCACAGACCCGATTGCCTAGTCTACGCAAGTCTCGAGGCCTTTCAAATCGTTGGGATTGCAGGGAAAATCGAACCAGGACACCCGTGATTTAGGAAGAGCTCAGACCTGATTCAGCTCGCATCCCCAGAGTATACCGGTTCTTACAACGAAAACACCTATGCTTCTCTTGACTGATGCTTCTCTTGACTGAGGAGGCTCCAGGTCTCTCCGGGAGCCACATGCACCCACGCATCACTCAGGCGACGAAATGGGTGTCCTAGACTGCTCTCATCCGCTCGGCTCGACAAGAGAATCGGAGATAACAATGTACGGGCGATGCCCTGCTTGGCCGAGCTTAAAGCCCGCTTCAAAGGCGGGGCGTATGGAAAGTTCCCCAAGGAGCACATCGGCGGTTTTTGGATTCTGGGAGCTGCTGACATGGACGAGGCGCTGGCGTAAGGGCGCAAGGCCGTCGTCGCCCGTCGGGCGAAGCTCAGGTGCGCCCGTTCCTCTGACGATAGATTACAAGCTATGCAGCTTCCTCACTGCCTTTTTTGCGGCTCTGCATCGAGAAAGTCGTTCACCATCGGGACGATGACGTCCATGCGCTGCATCAGCGTGACGTGCGTGGTGTTGGGCAAGATAGCCAATCGCGATTCAGAGCGAGTCTTCATGTCGCCGTGAACCTCGCCGCCTTTCAGCCGAAACATTTCCGCAATATGTTCGAGTCGCACGCCATCAGCGTCGCCGTGGATGAAAAACATCGGCGCCTTGGTGGCCTTGAGCTTATCGGCGCCGAGGTCGTCCGGTTTCGCTTCCGCCGCGAGGAGGTGCTTGACGAGATTCGGAAATGCGTTGGGGGTCGGACTCAGTTTTTTGTATTCGACTTCAATGGGCGAGCCTTTGAAGTCCTCCGCCGTGAGATTCGGTAACGCATCGATGGCTTCCTTCACCCCGCCGTCACGGCGGAGCATGGACGAAATGACGACCACCTTTCGCACTTTGTCCGGATGGCGGATCGCACACTGCATCGCGACGCCGCCGCCCATGCTGTAACCGATCACGTCTGCGCGTGAGACCTTGAGATGATCAAGCAGCGCCGCCACATCGTCGGCGAGGTTTGCAGAGCTGATATCGCGGTCGATGTCGGCCGTGCGCCCGTGGCCCTGGAGCTCGACGGCAATCACTTTCCGCGTTTTGGAAAGTTCGCCAATCCACCCGGGCCAGTTGTTGGTGATGGTCATGAACGCGCCGTGCAGCAACACCACAGGATCGCCGCTGCCGTGCACCTCATAGTACATTTTCAGTCCGTTGACCGGCGCGTAGCCCGTCGTTGGTGTTTGCTGCACGGATGCGAACAACGTCAGGACAAAAGCGATTGTCGTCATGTGTGATTCCTAGGCAACTGTTTGGTGGCGACTCTCAAGTGAATCGAATGGAGCTCGTCGAAATCGACAACTCGACTTGTGTTGGCCGTTAAGTCGAAAGCGAGCGAAGGTGCGTGAGCAATGCAACCCGACTCAACCCGCCAGTATTCCGTCGAGCTGCTTGTAGTTCATTTCCATGCCGTCTGTCATGCCTGTTGAGAACGCGGCGTCTCGGTCGGCTTGCGAGGCGAACTTGATTGAGGTCGCCACGTTTGTCACTCCGTTGGCCTCATGGAATGTGACGGTGACGATGTATGGTTCATTTCCCATCGATCCACCCAAGTCGCCCGGGTCGTAGATTTGCGTATGCACGATCTTCGAATGCAACGCGACCTCCAGCATCTCTCCCGTGAACCCAAACTCCTGGCCCCCCTCGTCATCTCTCCAGCGCCAGCGATACTTCCCACCCACATGAGCAGCCATCTCGCACACCGGCATCGTCCATCCGGGCATGGCCGTTAGCCAACGACGCATCAACGCGGGATCCGTATACGCCTGCCACACCAGATTGACCGGCGCATCAAAGCTCCGTTTCACCAGCACTTCTCGATCTGACGGCGTGCTCACTTCAGCAGGTTTCATTCGTTTCGCTCCTCTTTCTGTGCTTGCTTCAACTCGGCGAGCAGCGCGTCGAGTCGCTTGTAGTTGCCTTCCCAAATCTCTTGCACTTTCTCCAGCCAATCCGTGACCGCTTTCAATTGCTCCGGCTCAAGCTTGCAGGGCCGCGACTGGGCCACTCGACTACGTGAAATCAGTCCCGCCGATTCCAACACCTTCAGGTGCGACGAGATCGTAGGTTGCGTCAACGAGAAGAGGCCGACCAGGTCGGATACGGATGCCTCGCCTCGGGCCAGATGCACCACGATTCCACGTCGAGTGGGATCAGCAAGAGCGGCAAATGCTTGGTCCAGTCGGTCCATCTACTATAGAATATCGTCTATATAGAACATCGTCAATATACGAATTTCGAATTTGCTGGAAATTAGGAACGGGCCGGACAGCAATCGTCAGCAGCAAACGTAGCAATCGTAGACACACTAAGTTCTTCACCCCGAGTTCTTTACCGAGTTCTTCACCCCATGCCGAGCCCGAGGCCACTAAAGGTCCCCCGAGACTGCCCATTGTGGAATTCCAAGATTTCTTGCCGGTTTTGGTCGGGAAAAGCAACTCTTCGTAATGCGGGCAGAGTCGGTGCGCTCTTTCTCAATCCGGACGCAGGTCAAGAATGCTACTGAAGGAATGCGCGCGGTCCAACCGGCGCGGAAGGTACCGATTGGGTTCCCGCCTTGGGCGGATCTTCGACGTTTGTCCTGAAGATCCGAAGAGTCTCACCGCAAAGTGGGACATCCGCCTATGGCGGGACGCGAATGGGACGGAAATTGGGTTTCCGCCTTCGGCGGATCTACCTACGACCGTCCTTCGGCGGTGTCAGAGAGCTGTTAACCATGTTGAGCACTGACCTCCAGCCACCGGCCACGGTCGAACAATTGGGTTCGAATGGTCAGGCGACTCGAAATCCCCGACGCACTCACTCCCATTTCCTGGGCTCGAAGATTGAATTTGACTTACCGCCTTCGCGGGTTCCAGATCCGCCAGACTCGACCGATCCGTGGTTCCGCGGTGAGCCGTGGTTCGCTTTAGCTCCGCCAAGCCCGCAATAAGTTCCCTGAATCCCCCAGCTTCAAGTTCGTTTGGTAGAAATGGCACCTACGTTCGAGATCGCCGAATAGATCGGGTTGGCCTGGGCAGGCTCGATCGGCCCACCAGTTCGTTTGGTAAATTTCCGATTCACGCCCGACGGCGGCATGCCGTCCTCCAAAGTGGGCAGGGGATCGGACCCTCGACACGCCCACGGGCGATCGCTCTAATAACAACTCGACGGAGCCCTCGGTCGGGGAACGAACCAGGCACGAGAGGCTCGAACCATCATCGTGTGTAGGGAGACTTGAATCGATGACTCGACGCATTTTCACTCGGATCATGTTCATCGGAGCGATTGCACTTCTCATGACCACAAACGCACCCGCGGAAGACAAGGACCATCCGGTCGTCGTGATCGAAACGTCCAAAGGCAAAATCACGGTCGAGCTCGACGCCAAGAAGGCCCCGATCACCGTCGAAAACTTCTTGAAGTACGTGGACGACGGCTTCTACGACGGGCTTATCTTCCACAGGGTCATCCCTGGTTTCATGATTCAAGGCGGAGGAATCGATAAGAACCTCGACGACAAGAAGGAAACGTACAAGGCCATCAAGAACGAATCCGACAACGGCCTAAGTAACAAGCGTGGCACCATCGCGATGGCGCGGATGAATCCCCCTGATACGGCAACTAACCAGTTCTTTATCAACCTCGAAGACAACGACAACCTCGATTCCAAACGAGGCGCAACAGGATACACCGTCTTCGGCAAGGTGACCGAGGGAATGGACGTCGTCGACGAGATCGCCAAAGCCAAGACGAAGAGAGTGGGGCCTCACGAAGCGGTACCGCTAGAGCCCATCACGATCAAGAGCGTTAAGCGTAAATGATTGGCAAGTAATCGCTTACGGCAGAAGCAGCCGACCGAAGTTATCGAGAACGCTCTCGAGGGATCCATCGAATGAAGCTTGGACGCTTGCCCTTTCGGTATAGGGATAAGGCTGCGATCGCGTGCATGGCCGTGGTCGTTTTGTCGGCCGCAACTGCCAGGGCAGAGGACGACAAGGTCCGGTCGTCGGTCGTGCAGATTTTCGCGACCGAGCGAAAACCGGACTTCCAGAGGCCTTGGACGAAAGGGCAGGCCAGCGAAGTTCGGGGCACTGGCGTCGTCATCGATGGCAAGCGGATCCTGACGAATTCGCATGTTGTGGCCTATGCGAGTCAGATATTCGTCCAGCCTTATCAGTCGGCCGACAAGCTGGTGGCGAAGGTGGTTGCGGAGGGGCCCGGGATCGACCTGGCCGTGCTCTCACTCGAAGACGAGAGCTTCTTCGAGAAGCACCCGCCGATCGAGCGATCGAGCAAGATCCCCGAAATTAAGGAACCGATCCTGACCTACGGGTATCCGGAAGGAGGATCGAGCCTTTCGATCACGCGGGGAATCGTCTCCAGGATCGAGTTCAGGGACATCGATTTCGATACCTCGGGCTTGCGAATGCAGATTGATGCTGCGATCAACCCAGGCAACAGCGGCGGACCCGCTGTGATCGACAACAAGCTTGTGGGGGTCGTGTTTAGCCATCTGCCGGAGGCAGACAATATTGGATACGTGATCGCCACCGAGGAGATCGAGCTTTTCCTGGAGGATGTCGCCGACGGGAAATACGACGGCAAGCCAGGCTTTCATATGGGTTTCGCTACGATCGAAAACGACGCCTTGAGGGGCAAGTTGGGCCTCGAGAAGTCGGAGTCGGGCGTGGTGATCAACCAGCTCGACAACCCCAAGGAGTCGAGCTTTAAGAACTGGGATGTTTTGACCCACGTCGGCGAATACGCTGTCGACAACGTCGGCATGGTGCAGATCTCGGAGCACCTCCGGCTCCCTTTTGCATATCTGTGCAAGAAGCTTTCGAAGGACGGCAAGCTGCCGGTACGGATCATCAGGGAAGGCAAGCGGCTGGCGCTCGAAGCCAATGTCAAGTCGGAACCGGATTATGTGATGAAGTATTTGAAAGGGAAGTACCCGTCGTACTTCGTCTTTGGTCCCCTTGTGTTCTGTCCGGCGACGGTCGACTTCATCGACTTCATCAGCGGCAGGGCGGAGTGGACCGAGTGGCTCGCGGAAGGGGAAAGCCCTCTTCTGCTACGGCGATTCGACTCGAAGAAGACGCCAGGAGAGCAGGTGGTGGTGGTCGGCGCCCCATCTTTCCGCACAAGACTTCCAAGGGCTATGGAGATCCGTACGCCCTTTCGGTCAAGACCGTGAATCAGAAACCAATAAAGAAGCTCGAGGATTTAGTGGAAGCGGTAAGGGATTCGAAAGAGAAGTACATCACGATCGAGTTCAACGAACGAGACGCGGAGGCGATCGTCTTGGACCGTCGCCAGGCGCTCGACGCAACCGAGGAGATCTTGAGCGATAACGGAATCCGATCTGAGTGTTCGGACGATCTCAAACCGCTTTGGAAGAAACGAAGAACTACGGAGTGAGCGTTTCGGAGATCCCAAGATTCTTCGCTTCGTGTGATAGAATCTCCTTGAGTCCGGAGCCAAACCGTCATAAACCTGAACGGTGGGGTAAACTTTTCGGGTTCGGAAGATCCTGTCAAGAAGTGGCTCGGCGGTAAAATCGGCAATATCGGCAAAATTATCTGGACTTGTCGCTACAGTCCGTCTATTTTGTAAAAAATTCGCAGAATGCCCAGATATCGCAGATTGCCGTACGCTATACTAGAACGAGCCACCGGGACAGCCGGCGTGTGTCCGGATTGAACCGACAGGTGTGGTTGACTCATCAGACTTCAGGAGACGCATTCATGACCAGCCGTCGCGTTTTGGGTTGGGTTGTCGCCGCGAGCATTTTCGGCGGAGTTTCGGCGGCCCAAGCTCAAACACCTCAACTTCCAGCCAAGGGGACCCCGCCAGTGGGTTCTGCTCAGACCACCAGCAAGGGCTTGCCCGCTGTTGGATCTGCCCAGACCACCGGTAAAGGTATGCCTGCCGTTGGCACACCTCAGACCACTGGCAAGGGTATGCCCGCCGTTGGCACGCCCCAGACCACTGGCAAGGGTATGCCCGCCGTTGGCACGCCTCAGGCCGCCGGCAAGGGTTACCCCGCCACTGGCACGCCTCAGGCAGCCGGCAAGGGTACGCCCGTTGTTGGCACGGCCCAGAGCACTGGCAAGGGTATGCCCGCCGTTGGCACGCCTCAGGCTGCTGGCAAGGGTTATCCCGCCACTGGCACGCCTCAGGCCCCTGGCAAAACCGGTGGAGTCATCGGCAGCGCCCAGGCCCCTAGCAAAACCGGTGGAGTCATCGGCAGCGCAAGCCCCTGGCAAGAGTGGACCTCTGTCCGCTCCCCAGGCCCCTGGCAAGTAATCGGCGAGAGACCTCGAGTCTCGACGCAACACACGGCTGGACTGGCCGATCTTCTACGATCGGTCAGCCTGGCCGAGTTCATTTGACGGGGTGGTTGATTGGTCAAACCCGTCGGCGAACCAGTGAATCGATCCGTTCGAAGGTCTCTCTCAACTGGATGTAGAGCTCTCGATAGATCGGATAGGATCGGCTGTATAGATCCTGATTCGCCGGATCTCGTCCAGTTCTCTCGATGATCTTGATGGTTGCGTCGCAGGCCTCGGGCACCGTCTTGAACGTGCCGGTCCCCACGTGAGCCAACAGGGCGGCGCCGAACGCCGGGCCCTCGGTCGAGTTCAAAGTGCAGACGTCTTGGCCGTAGACCTCGGCCTGGATCTTTCTCCAGAGCGGGCTTCTGGCGCCGCCCCCGGAGACCCTGATTTCAGACGGTTCCACGCCCATCTCGCGGATGAGCTCGAGGCAGTCTTTCATGGCGTAGGCAGCGCCTTCGAGTATGGACCGGACAAGCTGGGGCTTGCCATGCCTCTGAGTCAAACCAACCCAGGCGCCCTTGGCTGAAGGATCGAAGTGCGGCGACCGCTCTCCAGAGAGATAGGGCAGGAAGAAGAGGCCCTCGGATCCAGACTCTGCCTCTTGGGCTTGCTCGGTCAAGACCACGTATGGATCGACGCCTTGCACTCGGGCGATCTCGACTTCTGCTTGCGCAACTGGTTGCGGTACCACTGTAAAGACCCGCCAGCCGCGAGCACCACGCCCATGACGTGCCACGCGCTGGGACGGAATGACAGCCCCTTTGAAGGCGTGCGAGGGGATCGAAACCAGGCTCGGTAGCGTGAGCGAAGACCACCCCTGAGGTTCCCAAAGTGGCGGATACCGCGCCAGGCCTAACGATTCCATTGCCGACAGCGCCGGCGGGTTGGTCGCCGCCGCCGCCAACAACGGGAGTGCCGACGGAAAGCCCCGTCGCCTTTGACCCAATGGTACTCAAGCTTCCCGAGACTTCCGGGCTCTCATAGCAGGGAGGCAGGAGCGACCGATCGAGTTGAAGCCTCGAGAGCAGCTCGTCGCTCCAGCGACGGTTGGCGACGTCGAGTAGCAGGGTCCCCGAAGCGTCGCTGACCTCGGTCGCGAAGGTCCCGGTCAATTTCCATCGGATGTAGTCCTTGGGCAGGAGCACCTGGCGAACACGGTCGAAATGACGAGGCTCGTGGTTTCTGAGCCAGAGGATCTTGGGCGCGGTGAACCCCGTGAGAGCCCGATTGCCGACCAGTTTGACCAGTGCTTCTCGCCCCCCAGCCTTGGATTCGATTTCGTTGCATTCGTCGCGGGTCCGCTGGTCGTTCCACAAAAGAGCGGGCCTGACGACCTGTCCAGACGCGTCGAGAAATACCGATCCATGCATCTGACCGCTCAGGCCGACGCCCCCAATATCGGCGGCTCGGACGCCCGATGATAGGATCTTGCCAACGGTCTCGACGGTCGCCTTCCACCAGAGCTCGGGATCTTGCTCGGACCATCCAGGCCTGGGAAACGAACAGGGATACTCGGCGGAGGCCGACGCGACGACGGCCCCCTGCTCGTCCACGGCGATGGTCTTCGTCCCCGAAGTTCCTACGTCAATGCCTAATGTTATGCTCATCTGAAACGCCTCTTACATACATAAACTATTTAATCGACATTCGATGCTCTTGACCGAAGCGAGGCTCCACAACCCAAAGGTCTCCGCAGGCTGGGACGCGGGCCTGGACGCCTTCCGGCAAGCCTCGGCCGGCCTCGATGAACTCGTCGACGGGAACTGTGTTGAACGTAAACATATTATAATGATGCGCGACGACGAACCTGGGTCGCACTTCTTGGGCCAGAGCCAAGGCCTCTTTTGCGTTCATATTGCCAGGAACGCCTCGACCAGGGTCGCGGCCGTTGATCGGCAAGAAGAGCACGTCGAACGGCTCGGTTCCCAGGTTGTCCACAAGCCCAGGATAAACGAGCGAATCTCCGCTGTGATAGAACCGAAATCCAGACGCCTCGACGACGAAGCCCAGATAGAGATGCCGGCCCAGCTCGTCCAAGTCCAGGCTCTCATGAGCGGAGGGCAGGGGCCTGATCCGGTGCCCGGCGAGCTCGATCGAGGCCCCGACCTCGACGGCAACGATCCGCCCGGGCACGATTCCGAGAGACTTGGCATGGTCGACCAGTGCGGCGCCGACGACCAATCTCGGTCTTTCCGACGCGGCCAGCACGCCCGCGATCGTCTCTGGATCGAAGTGGTCGGAATGCTTGTGGCTGACGAGAACCAAATCGACAAAGCCCAGGTCGGCGGGCGCCAAGGCGCACGAGTCATACGTACATGTGGTTTGCTTGTGTTTTGATATTTACAAGTCAAAGACTCGGACAGATAAGGGTCTATCAGAACCGTTCCTGTCTGGGTTTTGATCAGAAAACCGCTCTGGCCCAACCACCAGACCGCGGCTTCGCCCGGACGGGGGCGGGTTTGGCCGATCTGGTGCAGGAGCCGGCGCCCGAGAGTACGGGTTCGATCAGAGCCCCAGGACCTTCGACTTCGACGTTACGCATCGCCTTCGCCGATTTCAACCTTGACCATCCGCACCCCTTCGACCATCGCCTCGGCCTTGGCCATGGCCACTCGCCTGGAGGTTTGAGAAAAGCCGCAGTCCGGAGTGACCGACACCCGCTCCGGCGAGACGAACTCGAGCACGCCGCGGAGCCTTTCGGCGACCAGCTCCGGAGGCTCGATCCACGTGTTTTTGACGTCAACAAGCCCAACCGCGACTTTCATCGATTCCGGAATTTGCCGTAGGATCTCGAGCTCGGCCATCTCTCGCGATGCGAACTCGAGAGCCAGTTCGCTCACGCGCACTCTGCCAAGCGATGGGAACAAGGGAGCGTAACTCCGCCTGCCCACGGCGCGCCCTCGATAGTTCCCAAAGCACATATGCAATGATGTGTAACACTCCACTCCTTCGACGGCGCGTTCCAAGATGTGAAGGAACGAATCGGGGTCCTCGGGGTGGCAGGCGATGCTGGGCTCGTCGATCTGGATGAAATCGACGCCCGCTTCGACCAAGCTCTTGAGTTCTTGGTTGACGATCGGGACCAAGGCGTGCGCGATCGAACGACGGTCCGGGTAGACCTCTCCCCCGTTGATGCAGCCAGCCAGCGTGAACGGCCCGGGCACGGGCGACTTGCTGGGCCAATCGGTGAATTCAGACAGCCTGGAGTATTCCTCGACCACGCCTAGGCCGTGCGGAGCGGAGAGCTCATTGACGGCGACGTATCTGGACCTTTGGTCGTGGCCAGGCGCGCCAAAGGCGAGCAGGGGCGCAAGCCGAGGCCTTTGATGCGCTCGTAAAACCCAAGATTGAAGTCGACCCTCGCCATTTCTCCGTCGGTAATCCGATCAAGCCCAGCGGAAATCTGGTCGTCGACGGCCAGACGCACGGCGTCTCAAAGCGCCTCTTCCTTGTCCGAAGGGCCAAACCTTTCTGGAAACCGCTCGACGCTTTGCTGGAAGTGCTCGTACCAACCCGGGAACGACCAACTCCCAATAACTGTGCATGAGAGCATATATCTTTATCCGTAAAGCGACTGCTCGGAGTACCATTAAGCAGGCATTGCGAGGCGTTGGGTCAGGCGGGGGAGTTCTTGACGATCGTCGCCGCCTTGCCCAAGCAAGGTCCAAATCGGGGAAATCGCTTCGCCAGTGAACCCCTCGAGACTCCCGCCTTGCCTCGGCGGAAGCGATCATCAGCCTCGCAACGGTCAGCAGGTTTTGCAACTCCCAACCCGCCGGCCCGTCGAACGCCGCCTCGAGCACGTAGCCGCTCCAATAATCGACTCGTTCCCTCGCTCTTGCAAGCCCTTGGGCGTCCCGAGTGATCCCGACAGACCTCCACATGAGCGCCCTCAACGAGTCTCGGACGTCGCCCAGGTCCAAAATCGAGTGGGAGCGAGCAGGCCTGGCGGACTGGATCGGCGGGACTTCCAATCGACCGCGAGGGCTTTGCAAAAGGTGTTCGGCCACGTCGGCAGCCGCCCGAGCGCCATGGACCAACCCCTCCAGGAGGCTGTTCGAGGCCAGCCTGTTGGCGCCATGGAGCCCCGACCCCGCCGCCTCTCCCGCGGCCCAAAGGCCTGGCAGAGACGTGGCGCGCGTTCCGATCGATCCGAACCCCGCCAATCATATAATGCGGCGCCCGGCCGAACCGGAATGAGGTCGCTCGTCAAATCCAGGTCGAACGAACGGAGCAACTGGTCGATGCCCGGGAACCGAGCCTTGACCATCGGCGGGTCGAGATGTTTCATATCCAGATAGACGCACGGATGACGCGTGGCTTCCATGCGTCTCGACGATGGCCCGCGAGACGTCGTCTCGGGCGCAAGCTCCGCCAACGGGTGGGCCTCGAGCATGAAACGCCCGCCCTCGCTGTCGCGCAGATAGGCGCCTTCCCCTCTCAAGGCCTCGGTCAAGAGGTATCGCGCCGATCCGGCGATGTAGAGGACGGTCGGGTGGAACTGCATGAACTCCATATCCTGGAGCACCGCCCTGCGCGATACGCCAGCGCGTGGCCGTCGGCCGTGGCGATGGGCGGGTTCGTCGTTTCCCTGAAGAGCTGGCCGGCGCCGCCGGTCGCCAGGACCACGGCCCTTGCCCATACAAGCGCGGCGCCTCGCTTGGCGTCCCAGACGGCGGCTCCCCTGCACGCTCCTTCGTGCGTCAACAGATCCACGGAAAAACTATTTTGCCATACGCGAATATTCGGATGCGTTTGCACTTTGGCCGCGACGCCTCGCATCACCTCCCTGCCCGTGGCGTCGCCCAGTGCGTGCACCACCCGCCTGTGCGAATGCCCCCCCTCGAGAGCCAGCGCAGGGCGCCGTGGTCGAGGTCGAAACGAACCCCCCAATCGGCAAGCTCGGCAATGCGTTTGGCGCCTCTCGAACCACGTCGGAAACGACCTCGACGTCGCAAAGGCCTTTGCCCGCGGAGATGGTGTCGGCGATGTGGTCCTCGAAGTGGTCCTCCGGATCCATCACACCGGCAATTCCGCCCTGGGCGTAGGCGCTGTTCGATTCTCGGAGTTGGTCCTTGGTGACCACCAGAACGCGCGTGGATTCGTCGAATTCCAGGGCGAAGCGGAGGCCCGCCACCCCGCCGCCGATTACAAGCACGTCGATAAAGTGGTGCGGAAGCTCGTGCGGGTCAAACGGCAGTAGATAACGCCTGGGCAACCCGGGCGTTTCCACTTCTAGTGGTGGAAGTAGCATGAAATGATATGCCTGAGCATAAACTTCGTGGCGGAGCGTTGTGGATTTTAGCGGCTCCCTCCGGTTCGAGGCGCACTCGAGGCCTTGGTCGAGGCGCCGGAGCTCTGGCCCCCTTCGCCGAGATGCTGGTCTCGTACTGTTCGAACTTTTGCTGTACGTCGGCGGGCGCCGTGGGAAAGTTGCCCTCGATGTTGTCTCGCACGTTGTCTTGTGCGGTGGAACCTGCCCCGCGGCGCTCTGGCGCTGACAGTGGTTCCCTTCTTCATTCCCGGGAGTTTGCGGTTCGGGTCGATCACGGCGTTCTTGCCTGGATCGACCTTCACCTCTTTCCCAGGCTCCACTGCTTGCCTTGCGACGCCCTTATATTTCTCGACGAACTGCTCCATTTCCTGTCGGGTCATGCCCGCGGCCTTCTCCATTTCGGGAGTGACCTTGTTGTTCTTGAGCAGATCCTCGACTCGTCTGAGAGCCAGCGATTCGGACTGGGGCGTGTTCGGAGCCACGGTTTCCCCTGCGATCGCTTCTTTCTCTTGAACGGGTCCAAGTTTCTCGGTTGTATCTTCGGCTTTGGGACCCGAGCCTGGCCCCTCTTTGGCTCCTCCGCCGCCGCCCTGAGGGGTCTTTCCAGCACCGCCAAGGTTCTTCGACTCGCCGGGTTTGCCACCCGAACTCGAGCTTCCACCGCCGCTCGATTGCTCGCTGGACGACTTGCCGCCAGAGCTGTTCGATTCGGATTTTCCAGAGGCGCCCGAAGACCCCTTCGACTCTGCTCCCTGAGAGCCGCTGCTCGACTTGCCCGAAGGCGAGCCCGAAGACGACTTCGAGGACTCGGACCCTGATGAACCCTTTGACCCAGGCTTTCCACTGGATTGCGAAGAGCCTTCGCCAGGTTTCGAACCCGACGACGAGCCAGGTTTCGAACCTTGACCCGAAGAGGGCTTCGACGAGCTCGAGCTCTCTCCCGATCCTTTGCCATCGGCTGGTTTGGAAGCGGGGGTGGTGACGTTATCGCTCTTTTCACCCGTGCCCCCCATACCCTCATTTGGGTTCGAGGACGAAGTACTCTGCGGTTTTTGCTGTGGTTTCTGGCTCGGCTGACCGGTGCTCGAGCTTGGCGGCTTGGGCATGCTCTCGGTCGGCGGCTTGGGCGTTGAGTTCTTTTGCTGTTGCTGGATGTTCTGCGACTTGGGGTTCGAGTTTGAGTTCGGCTGATTCGCGTTCGGTTGCTTGGACTGAGGGTTCTGCTGTGATTGGTTCGAGTCTGGATCCGGCGGATTCGTGTTCGAAGGCGACTGGGTCGTAGAGGGATGGTCGGATTTCTGCTGCTCACCTTTGGGTTCTTGAGAATTCGACTGCTGGGAGTTTGGCTTTTGAGCGTTCGATTGCTGCGTATTCGGCTGGTTTGGGCTTTGCGAGGGGTTGTTCGAATTGCTCGGGTTCTGCTTCGGATCATCCGAATTGAGCTTTGAGGTCGGGTCGTTCTTGGGTTCGTCGCTGGCTTTATTGCTGGGGTTTTGGTTCGGGTTGGGCTCTTTCTCCACGGCAGGATTGCTGCGCTGAGAACCATCTGGGTTGCTGTCGGTCGGAGGCTTGCTCCCGCTTGGGTTCTGAGCTCCGGTCTTGGGCTTGTCCTGGGACGTCGGATCGCCGGACTTCTGGCTCTTTGACGTCGGTGCATTCTCCGAACGCTGGCCCGCTTGCTTCGGTGCGTTCGGATCTTTGATTGTGTCGGAAGGCTTGTCTCCCCCAGTGCGTTCAGGGCCCTTTTCGCCCTGGCGGGTTTGGGTCATCTTGCCGGCGCTATTGTCCTTCTTGCCGTTGGATGCGGCGTTGCTGGGGTTGGGCGTACCTTGTTTGTCGACGTCCTTCCCGGAGGCAACCTTCTGAGTATTGCTAGGCGGCTGTTCGGGCTGGTCGGTCTTGGGCTTCGTGGAGTTGTCTTTGTCTGGGCTTCCCGTACCGTTGCCGTCGGCGGTGTTGGGCTTGTCCGAGCTTGGCTTCGCGGCCGCCTTGCCGGTCTGAGCGTCCGGGTCGCGATGATCCTTCGATTCCTTCTTCTCATCCTTGGGGAAGGTCTCGTACTTCTTCTCGGTCTTCTCCTTGGCAGTGGGATCTTTGGTCGTCGATGGCGCGGAGCCTCGTTCGCCGTTGGCGGAGGAGCCTTCCGCAGGGTTGGGATTTGGCGTGCTCGAGGGTCCGGAGGGCTTGGCTGCAGCGCTCGACTTGGGCTGATCGCCTTTTTGGCTGTTCGGGGTACTTTCTGGATTGTTCGGCTCGCGGCTGGTCGAGCTTGGTTGATTGGCCGAATCGGCCTTCGAGCCCGATTTCTCGGAAGGCTTCGATACACTGCCAGGCTGACCGCTCTTAGGATCGCCGCCTTGGGGCTTGGCAGAGGAATCGCCAGCGCCTTTTGGCTTTGCACTGAGGAACCATTGGGTTGCTTGGAGTCGCCGCCGTCCCCAGGTTTGCTGGAACCATCTTTCTTACCGCCAGCGTCCTGATTCTCACCATTGGTTTTCTGTGAATCGCCCGCGTTCGGCTTGGCCCCAGCCTGTTGGCCGCCGGGCTTGGATGGATCGCCAGTCGCGGATTTGTCTCCGGAAGATTTGCTCGAACCGTCTTTCTGTCCGCTATTCGCGGCCTGGTTCTCGCCTTTGGCGCCTTCGGAACCTTTGTTTTCCGAGGCACCTGCCTTCTGGTCGCCGGCCTTGGCGCCTGCGTTTTGGTCGCCGGCTTTGGGATCCCCGGCCTTGGCGCCGGCTGCGCCTTTCTTCTGACCTTCTGCTCCATCAGCCTTCTGGTCGCCAGCCTTCTGGTCGCCAGATTTGGCGCCGGCGTCTGTTTTCTGACCATCGGCGCCCGCAGGCTTCTGGCCGTCCTTACCCGAAGCCTGATCCTTGCCGCCCTTTGAACCTTCCGAGCCAGCGTCCTTGGCTGCTTTCGGATCGACGCCGGCTTGATTGCTCATCTTTTGCTGTGAATCGGCCGCCTTGTTTCCATCGGCGCCATTCTCTTGCTTTGAAGGATCGCCAGTCTTCTCGGCGTCGCCCTGGCGACCTGGTTCTGGCTTGTTACCGCCGGCGTCCTTGGGAGTATTGCCGTTTTGACCTTCAGCGGCCCCATCCTTTTTCTCGCCTGGCGCCTTTTGATTTGCTCCAGCGTCTTTCGGAGCGGCTTGGTTCTCCAAGCCAGGCTTGGCCTCGGCCTTGCCGGCGGGATCCTTGGAAGCGGCGGCGTTTCCGCCTTTCTCGCCCGGCTTTCCAGGCTCTCCGGCGGCACCTTGGTTTTCTTTGTCGCCTTGCTGGCCTCGCTCGTTCGCCCTGGGTCTCGTTTGGTTTGATCGTTCGCCTTGGCGCCCGCGCCGGCTTTCTCTCCAGCGGCCTTCTCTCCAGCTTTATCGCCTTCTTGCCCCTTTGGTTCACCAGCCTCGTTCTTATTGGGGTCTTTCAACGCGTCCTTGGCCTGACCTTGATCGTTCGGTTTCGCGTTGGCAGGATCGGCGCCTTTGGCAGCGGCGTGATCGTTTCCTTTGGGGTCCGAAGGGTTTGCGCCGTCTTGTCGGGGGCCATCGCCGGCCTTCGGTTGGTTTGCGCCTTTATTCTTGGGGTCATTGCCGGCCTTGGGATCGCCTGGTTTTGAGCCATTCGCGCCGACAGGGTCTTTCTCAACGGCCTTGGGGTCGGCAGGGTTGCCGTTGCTTTGCTCTCCAGCGTTGTTGGGATCTCCTGCCTTATTGCTCTTTTCTTGACCTGTTCCAGCGGCTTCCTTGGTGTCTCCAGGTTTGTTTGCGTCGTCCTTCGAGCCGGCTTGGTCTTGCTGCTTGTTAGTTTCGCCGGTCTGGTTCTTGTCCGTCTTCTTTTCGCCGTTTGCAGTCGATCCGCCGCTCTCGCCGGCAGGTTGCTCACCGGTTTGCGGCTTAGATTCCTGAGTTCCGGACTGCTGGTTCCTCTCGGCTTGGGTTCGCTTCGGATCGTTGGCGGCGCCGCGGGTCCGGTCGTTCGACTGCTCGGTCTTGGCGCCGCCCGTATTGGACTTCGTCGGCTTGGGGGCCGAGCTCTCAGGGTTCGAACCGCCGGATGCGGGATCAGACCTGGAGACGTTTTCGTTCGGGTTGGAGGGTGACGATTGCTGTTCCTTGGATTCGTTCGGCGCCGACTTGGCTGTGTTTTGTTCGCCGTTGCGGGCAACGGGGTTCGAACTTGATTTGGGATCGCCGTTGTTGGTTGAATTCGAGTCCGAACGCGCCTGCGATCCGCCCGTGGCGTTTTGGCTTTGGGCTTGGCTGTTTTGCGCCTGCCCTTTGGATTGCTGAGAACCGCCCTTTGCTGCCGAACCAGAGTTTTCCTGGTTTTTTTGCGGGTTTTGCTGGTTGCTCTGTTGATCGTCGTTTGGCTTCGGGGGGTTCTGCTCGGTTTCCGGGTTGGGGTTTTGTTTGGGATCGTTCAGATTGAGCGCCTGCTCGAGCTTCTTGAGTCGATCGAGATCCTCTTTTGTCAGATCTTTCTGCTGGTTGGTCTTATTGTTTTCTTGCGTATCGGCCTGGGCGAGCTCGCGACCTTCCGACTGATCCGGCGGGGCCGCGCTTCGTTGGCCTGGTCTGCCTTGGCGACGTCGTTTTTCGTATTGTTCGTTTCCGCCGACGACGCTTTGTCGGGTTTGGACGCCTTGTTCGCTTGAGCCTTCTCAGCCTCTTTTTTGTCGGCGCGGTCGGCTTGGGGCTGTTGGTCTTGCTGCTTCGCCAGTTCCTTGGGCGAAAGCGGCTCGTCGATGATGATTTCCCTGTGCGAAGTCTCGGCTTTGTTCGATTCCGGTTCGCGGGTGTCGTGAACCTCGAGCCAGTATTCGACCTTCGAGCCGGGCTTGAGCTTCAAGGGCGCGAGGTCGAGCCGGTCGGAGCCTTCGAAGTGGGTTCCCGCGGTCTTGCGGTCGATGTAGCTGTGAGCGGGGACCAGAAGCTCTCGTCCGTTCTGCTGGAAATGCAGTTCAAGCTCGCGGAGGCCGAAGTCGTCGTTGGCCTCAAAGGCGGTATAGAGAGCCGCGTTGCTGGCCAGCCGCGAGGTTCCTTCGGCTTTGGGCTCTTTGAACTTGACCGTCGGGGAACGATCTTTAAGCGCGACGACGTCGTAGACCACGGGATCCGGATTGTAGTGGCCGTCGACGGTTGAGAATTTGATGGTATACGAACCCGATTGACGAACGCGGAAGGTTCCTGACAGGTTCTGGCGGTCGTCGCGATCGATCGAAAGCGAGTAGACGCCTTGTTTGCCGAAATCGAGATTCGCCAGGCCGGCCGGCTGGTTGGTGTGGGCGTGGAGCGTGACGAGCGTGCCTTCGATGGCTTCGACGTTTCCGCCGTCGACGTTTTCTCGCTTGGGCACGCCTGTATACTCAGGGAATTCGAGGTCGACCTTCACCCCGGTAACCATGGGAGCGGGCAACACTTCGAGCTTGTAGTGCCGCGATTCGGCGTCTCCGCCGCTGAAGAAGTAATCGATGGGCTGTTGAACGTTGCGGATCGTCGTTTGCCACGGGGCGTACTTGGCGCCTGGAGCGAGTTCGGAGATTGCGTAGAACGAACCGCCGTCGACGCTGTAATGCAGAACCACGCGTTTGGGGATCGACCCGCCGACCTCGGTGGAAAAGACGACGTGGGAGCCGGCGATCACTCGAGAAAGCTCGGCGTCTTGCCCGGGCTTGATGTTCAGGAACTGGGTGTTGGTGGGCCTGACCACGTCGGCCAAGAATGCTCGTTTGACCGAATCGAGGATGCTCTTGGGCGTCAGCACGTCATAGAGGCAAAACAGGACCACGATGCCTGAAAGCACGTAGGCTGTGTGGATGAGCCTGCGCTGGTTGACGACGGTGTCGACTTCAACTTTGGTCAGGTCGCTGACGGCTTTACTCTCTAGGGCCCTCAAGGTGAGCGCGGGAAGCTCGCCGCGTTTGCGGCTGAGATCGAGGTAACTGACCAGGCTGTTCTTGAACGCGGGATCGGTTTCTTCGATGGTCTTGGCGGCGTAGAAGTCGTTGACTCGACTGACGATCGGTCGAATGATCCGAAAGCCGGCGAATGCGGCCCCGCCTGCTAGACCCGCGAGCAGGACGACTCTTCGAAACCAGAGCGGAAGGCCAACGACGTGGTCGAGAATGATCTCGAGGAAGAGCACCGCGAAAGCCGCGGCGACGAGCAGCAAGGTCGACGTAACGACGTCGGTGGTTTTGATGCGGCTGCGCGTGCGGCCGATCTGGTGCCTGATGAACTGATCGTAATCGAGAACCTTGCCGTGCGTCTGGGCGCTAATGGCCATTGGCGATACCTCGAAACCGAGAGGCGAGGGGCATCCAACCACGGATTATTATAGACGACGGCTCAACCCAGAGGAAACACCTTTCTGACAATTGTCTTGAGAAAGGCAAGTCGGACGCTTGCGACTGGCCGGGGCTTCATGCGGGCGGGCATTTTTTTTACCACGAGCCGATCCGCCAGAGGCGTCCGAACCACTCGCTAGGCCATAGAAGGCCGCGCTTCAGGAGCGGCGGCCTTTCGCGATCCAGCCTGTCGCTTGACGGCTCATGTTCTGTCCACTGATATGAGACTCGCACAGTTCACGGCGTGCTGCGACGTAGTAAGGACGACTCCACGACAAATGGCCGACGCATCGAGGGTAGGGACCAATTGGCAAGACGAGGAGCTCGATGCGATCGTAGCCGACTACTTTGCGATGCTATCAGCCGAGCTCGCAAGGTTGCCTTACGTCGAGTCCAGGCATAGCGCCGCCCTTATGGAACGGATCGGAGGGACCCATCGTTCGGTCGAGTTCAAGCACCAAAACATCTCGGCGGTACTTGAAGAATTGGGAATGCCGTGGCAAAACGTCCACATCGTTTTCGAATTTAGCACGAATGCGCAAGCTTGCCTTGTAGGAGCCTGAACCGGCCGTGAGGGCCCCTCTCATACACGCCGTTGCGAAACGCGAGCCGTTCGACGTTATAAAGCGTCGAGATGTGCGTGGCGCCCGCCGGCCCTTTACGACGAACCACGACCTCGGACGCATCCTGAGTTACTCTTGTGATGGTGTACCGACTCCGCGATCCGCGAAATACGACCGTATCGACGCCGGCGTCGCCATAAACTGTATTGATATAACCGTCGGCATAGATCTTATCGTTTCCCTGAGCGCCGTGGATGATGTTGTCGGCGTTCGGGTTGCCGCGAATGACGTCGGAGCGCGGTCCGCCCCAGACGACCATGCCTGGGATCTGCTGCGCGACGCCGACTCCGCTCTTGGCCCAGGTAATCTGCTGGAAGGCGTCGTCGGCGCTGTCGCGGAAGATGTTGTATTGAGCATATCCGTTGGAATCGTACGCCGGGGACGTCCTCAGGTCTTGCTTCAGGTAGCCTGAGTACATCGTCCAGCCGGTGGGCAAGATCGCGGAGTAGAAATGGCTTTCGACTTGGGAGTCATCCAAGGCCGCCGAAGACTGCATGATATAGACGTTGCCCCACTGGTCTTTGATGAAATACTGCAGGACAGGCTGGCCTTCGGCGTTCTTGGCGGCCCACGTGAGATCGGCGTTCTTGGTGTTGGCCGAATATCGTACGACGCCTGGCGGAGGAGTGGCTGTGTAGGCCGCGGCTTCGTAACCGGTCGTGTAGTTCTGGCCAGGATAATCCTCTGGGTTGAACGGCCAGTTAGCGCCTCACTGTCTGCGTCACGAAGACCCAGGTGTAGCCGTCCGACGTCGTGACGTAGCTGGCGCCCGTGGACGAGTCCGGGCTCGTCAGAATGACCTGCGACTCGAACGTCGGATTCCGGGTCGTGTTCTTGATGTAACCGGCGGGCGGGGTGTACGTGTTCCACGCTTCCGCGGAGATCGGGTTCGATCCGCTGGCCAAGAGAACGTCGCTTGGCCCTGTGCCGTCGGCGCCGACTCCGCCGACGTAGGCGATCTCGTAGGGCCCGCTGGCGGTGATGGCGAGTGCAAGCCGAGCCTCAAGGCCTTCGGTGCTGGGGCGACATCTGAGCGGTCGGCGCTTTGCCTTCGGGTGTCGGGGACGCGAAACGCTGTTCTGCAAGAATCGAATAATGGAGAGCGGCGCCATGGAGCCTCCGGCACAATTGAAGGCTGAGAAGCTGAAGAGGTATCGGCAGATCGACCTGCCTGCTGCGCGGCGGTATTCCTGTGCAACCTCGAGCAGCATAGGACGAGAAGAACACTCATGCGCGGAGATCAGTGATTTCATTCGCCGATTGGCAGATTGGCTGACGGATGGCAATCGGCTAGGATGATGTAGAGGAGCAGACGCAATGCCGATACACGACTGGTCCCGAGTTCCAGCGGGGCTTTTTCATCACTTTCATCAACATTGGTCGATCGAGATCGCCGCGACTCTCAATAGGGGACGCTTACCCAAAGGTGTTGCAGCGCTGGTCGAGCAGCGGTCGGGTCCGAAAGAACCTGACGTGTTGGCAATCGAAAGTCGAAGTCTCTCGAGATCGGCCATCGCCGACGACAACGGCGTAGCAACGATGACGCCTCCTGTTACGAGATTCATGAGTCGGAGCACGAAACAGATCTACGCCACTCGAGCCAACCTCGTCGTGCTCAAGCATCACTTGGGGCGGACCCTCGCCGTGATCGAAATCGTCTCGCCAGGGAACAAAGACAGCCGCGCTGCCATGCGGGACTTTGTCGACAAGACAATCGAATTCTTGCGGGCAGGGATTCATGTTCTGTTGATCGACCTCTTCCCCCCGACGGCTCGCGATCCATTTGGACTTCACAAGGTCGTTTGGGACGAAATTGAGGAGAACGATTTCGCTCTGCCTGCTGGGAAGGATCGCATTCTGGCTTCTTACGAGACCGGCGGAGTGCAAGCTTGTTATGTCGAAGCAATCGGAGTCGGCGAAGTCATGCCGGACATGCCGCTTTTCCTGGCAAACAGTTGGCACGTTCCGGTTCCGCTGGAATTGACTTATGAATCAACGTGGAACGCCTGCCCGGAAGAATTGCGCGTTGCAGTCGCGACGGGGGTCATTCCGGAGCCTGATGCTGACTGAGGCTTTGGGCGCGCTGATCGCACTTCCTGCGAAGCAAGTCGTTAGGGAGTTGCGCTAAGGCATTCCTTCGCTACGCCTCCACCAAGCTCCTGGCCAGGCTCTCCGCCTGGACTCTCAATTCGCGGACCGCAGTGGTTTCCCAGAGCTTTTCCTTGAGCATCGGGCCGACTGTCAACACGCGCTTCTGTTCGCGCCCCTCAGCGTCGATCAGCCGGTTCGAATCCGAGACGTCGAGGCCAAGAGCCAGCGGCCCCGGTCGCCCGACGCCGCGCTCGATGAGTGTCCGTAAGAGCCCTTCGGGGGCTTTGCGAACGTCTCGGCCAGGACCTGTGCAATTGACGACGCGATCGGCAAGGATCGACTCGATGCAATTCCCTTCGCGTCGGACCACCTCGACCGCAATTCTCGCTCCAGATTGCCTTGCAGTAACCACTCGTCCCGAGATCAACTTAAGGCCTCCCGAGGCCAATGCCTCATCGAGGGTTTGTTCGATTTGTGGCGCCACGCGATGTCTGTGTGCGTCCCAACGCGCCGCGGCGTGCCGCAAGAATCGTTCGCGTTCAGGATTTGGCAGCGAGCGCCAAATGTCTTGGACGATTGGCCTAAGTCCGTCGACGACCGATCGCCAGTCTCCGCCCTCGGCTTCGCAAACCTCCGTCTCTTTGCGGATCGCTCTCACAACCGACCTCGCTGTCCGCGGACCATCGGCAAGCCGAAAATGAGGCCTCGGCACGGCGGACCTATGGCCCAAAGGCAACAATCCATGACGCGAGATCGCGGTGATTTGCCCCGAATGGCCTTGTTCCAACGCTTGGATTGTCAAATCGACCGCAGTAAGCCCCGTGCCGATGAGAACGAGCGAATCGGATTTGCGTAAGTCTCCGAGAACCCCTTTCTGCCAGGGATTCGAGCAGTATCCAGGCAAGCTGGAGACGCAGTCGGTCCGCAAAGGATTTTGCGGCAGAGGGTTGCCAAGGGCCAGTACGATTTGGTCCGCCTCGAAGCTCTTGCCCGACTGGGTTTGTAACGAAGCAGGCTTCGATACCGACCCAGGATCAAGGTCCACCACTTCGTCTTTGATACGATCGAGCTTGATCGAACCCGAGCGCTCCGCATCCTGCAAAAGGCTGTCGAGATATTCGCCGTAGAGCTTTCGAGGTGCGAAGGAGCTTGGTTTGGCCTCTGGAGTCCGTGCCAATAGCCAATTAAAGAAGTGATCGGGCTGGTCGGGCAGGGCGCTCATGCCGCCGGCTGGAACGTTGAGGAGATGCTTGTCGCAATCTGTCCCATAAGCGATGCCGCGGGCGAAGTGATTCGCTCGCTCGAAGAGAAGGACGTGAATCCCTGGGCATTTGGACTGGCGAGCGAGTTGAACCGCGACCATTGTGCCGCTGAAGCCCGCCGCCACGATTGCGATCGATCGAGTTACGCGCAGGTCGAATGGGTCGTCCATGACTTTACTTTCCCCAGCGGCCTCGAATCGAGTCTGGGCGGCGACGGAACCAGATGCGCGCTATCCGCGACGATCCTTCTTGGCCGATCGACGATCAGACGATCGTGATCAGCCAGAACGGTCTGGTCCAGCTTGTAATTGCGCAGCCCGACGCAGGAGGAGAATAAACGTGGAGCGTAATCAGATCAATTCCAGGCGGCTCAAGATTCGCCATTTGATGCATGTCGTCGCCTTGGCAACCCGTCACCTCGCCTCTCGAAAGCTTGGTTGATTGTTCAGGAACTATCATTCCGCAGGGGGAAACCTCGTATCGAATCTCGGTCGCCCGCCCTTCGACCACCCTCACAGCACATTTCGAGCCTCTGTGATCGTGGATCGGACTGCGTTGGCCGCTTTTCCAACAAAGGATCAGGGCTTCAAAATGAGGCCTGGAATGGATCAGGGTGCGCTGATAAAGCTGGTCTTCGAAATAAATTGCGTCCAAGAAGTCTTCGCGTTGCAAGTCGAGCATCTGGAGTTCTACGAGCACACTGTCAAGCTCGAGCGGGCCGCTACAACAATCCCACGTTTTGAGCGCTTGCTCGAACCGAACACGACCGCTCATTGCGCCTCCGATCTCTTCGCTCAGGCGTAAGACTCGGGGAACAGGCTCAAATCCTCATACGAAACCCTGCGGCATCCGGAAAAAATGCAGCAGACAAACCACTCTATCCCTATCGGTTTGATGGGCTTTGAGGCTGAGGATTCTTAATCGATCTTGGTCGTTTTATGAAGTCGAGTTTCCTCAGAGAACCCAGTCGTGGGCAGGATGGGACTTCATAAGGGCTGCAATTGAAACCGAGGCAAGCACGTCGCGCTGTGCTTTGAAAGCGGATTCGAAGAGTTCGGCGAGTTCTCGACACGTCTCGGAATTCGTACGTCCCGAGGACGTATCTCGACCGTCGATCGCCGAAATAACGTCGTCGACGGTGATATCGTCTGGGCTCCGCGCAAGCTGATAGCCGCCTTCGGATCCTCGTTCGCTGCGGACCAGTCCCACTGCCTTTAGCTGTAGGAGAATTTGGACCAGATATCGCGAGGGATGCCTTGGGCTTCGGCAATTTCACGTACGCGTCTTTGCTGGCCGCTTGAGCCGGTTTTCGCCAGCTCGAAGACGGCCAAACACGCGTATTCGGCTTTGGCTGATATCCTCATCACCTAGCCCTGGAGCGGGTTGCGATTCCGTGCAGTCATGAGCTTGGAGTTCTGAGCCACGGGAGGAAAGCCTGCGAGAAAGACTCTCCGGAGCCTCGTCGTCATTGGCGAATGCTAGCTGGTCAGTTATGGCTGCGAAATTCCGCAAGCTCCAGTAAAGATGGCCTCTGCGCCGATTTCGCTCGCAAGTAGGCCAGCTGGTACAGAGCCATCGCGTCGAATCCGCTGGGTAGTGCGGCGTTTGAAGTGAAGGGGAACATCACAAACGACGAGTTCTGTTCGATTTGCACCCAGGCTCCCTCCGCGAAGCAAGACGGCTCCTCCGTCTCTGAAAAAAGCTTTCGGCTCTGCATAGGACTCGAGCTCCGCAGTATGTGAGGAAGCAAAGGAACCATACCCTATAATTATTATCGACTTTATCGAGTTACGCAAGTAGGTTGCCGGCATTTTTCTTAAAAGGTTTTACCCAGCCCCCCATCCAACGTCGACGCGGAGGGTTTCGAGGGAATGTTCATCGATGCGCTCAAGTTGATCAACATAAGCAACTTAAAATAATCTCTTTTCTTTGATGCCAATGGGTTGAAAGTCCAAAAGGACTTGTCAACAATCAGCGTCGGTGTCGAAGGCCTGCTTGGGAAGTGGGCTTTTATTGATCGACTCATTAGGAGACCGCGCATGACGACGGCGATGATGATGGACCGGACGGGGATGACGATGCCAGGGATGGGAATGCAGGGAGCTGGCGCCACAGCGGCTCAGCCGACCGGAATGAACATGATGATGGTCCCCCGATGCACAATGACCTTCGAAAAGTGCGCCGGGGGAGTCAAAATCCACTGCAAATGCGAAGACAAAGTGTCGGCGGGCATGCTTCAGAACCTCTGCACGATGATGACGGGGGCCATGTGTTCGTGCTGCTGCATGCTCAACGGCATGATGATGTGCTGCTGCAATCTGACGATGGGGATGTGCAAGTGCGAGTCGACGGAAATGGGCGTTTGCATCACTTGCACCAGCGGCGACAAAGATTGCTCGCGCCATGATTCAGGCCTGCTGCGACTGCATGACCACCATGATGAAGGCCGGCTGCACATGCTGCATGATGATGAACAACATGCCGATGTGCTGCGCCTGCTGAAGTCTATACCTGTTCGTCGATCCGAACCACGCATGCGTCTCGTTCTCGGCCTTGATCAGCCAGGCGCCGCATGCGTTTTCATTCATCGATGAACTTTGAGCGGAAGCCAGACCGATGGAACTTTCACGCAAAGCTCCCTGGCGGGCAACCTGCTCGGGAGCTTGCCTCACTGACCAGCCGAGAGCGACCCCGACGAGCTTGCGCGGATTGGCACGCCGTCGGGCAGGGGCCTCGCGGCGACCGTATAGCCCTGGTCGTGAAGGTCGTCGCGGAGCTTGCGATAAAGCTCGAAACTGTCGGGATAAACCCACATCGTGATGGTCGATTTCCCAGGGCTTAGCTTGCGCAGGGCCAACGCGTAGTCGGAGATTTCGCCCCGGGTGGTCCGGTAGTCCTCGCCTCTGATGTCAAACGTCGGAACGATCTCCCAGCCCTGGAGGTGGTAGGGGATCCTTCGCGAGCTGAAGGCGTCGTCGAGCGTTTCCAGTGGGGAACGCGCGAACACGTATTTCAGCGAGAACGAGCCAACGGGACCGACCTGGGCGACGATCTCTGGATCGCTCGGGGCTTGCCGGAACTTGTCTCTCATGTCGTTCTGTGCGAGCTCCAGAAGCCTCTCGAGGTTGACGAACGCCACGCGATTGCGCCGGACTTCGAAATGGAACTCCTCGGCGTGAGAAGGCTTGGCAACCGGCGTCTTGCTCAACAGCGGCTTCGTTTTGGATTTGGGCGCTTGGCCAAGTGATTCCAAGTCCTTCTGTAGCTTGCCGATCTCAACCTTGACCTGAGCCGCCTCGCGCGGCGGCTCGGGAGATGCGGACGCGGTCGTCGCGGATCTTGCTCGAGAGCGTGCGCGAAGCCAACGCCAGGTTGCGCTTGCCGCCGCCGAATCCTCGACTTGCAGAGTTGCTTGTTTGAGCCTGTCTTCAGATCTCTGGCGATCGCGGCGAGCCGCCATCAGCGCTTCGTTGGCGCTGGCGACCGCGGCTCGGTCGAGCGTCTTGGGTTTGGGAATCGCGGGTGGAGGATCGTCTTCGGTCTCGTCGGGCTCGACTTTCGCCTCGGGCGCAACGACGACTGCTTTGTCCTTGGGATTGCTTTCAGATATGACGGGCAAGGACGCGTCTTTAGAGAACGCTGTCAGCATGTGTTCAAGATTCGGTCTGAACCGGTAAATTGCGATCAAGGCCAACGCCAAGACAAGTACGCCGAGATTGGCCAGCAAGTGCGCATAGCTTTTCGATGCTGGAGCCGCGGGATCAGCTCTTATTGAACTTTTCACGTTCATTTGATCGGTTCCAGCTTGGGCAGCCTGGGAGCGTTGGAATCGGCGTTGGCGATCTCCAAGGGCCAGTCGAGTCCTGATATAAAGATTTGGCGCATCGTCGACCAGTAGGTCTTCTCGCCGCCGCGGAGCACCAGGATCTTCAGCTTGGGAGAGAATTGGGCTCGAGGATTGGCCTCGTTTTCCTTTTCGACCACTCCTTTGAGCATCTTTGCCAACGAACCGTCGCCCGCGTTCAATTTATCTGGGGTCAGCTTGTACCCGCCTGGATCGACCCGCACCCAACGGCTTTCGCATTCGAGTGAAATTGTCAACACCTCGGGCTCGAGAGGATCGTTGAACATGTTGATGTTAGGCATGGCGCCTTCGGCATTCGAGGCGCCCTTGCTCGGCGAGCTTGAACCCGACGATCCTAAGCTCGGACTGGGCGTGGCGGTTCCACTCGCCGACTTTGGACCTGCCTGGCCGCCTTGCATGCTCGACGTGGACGATGAATCGTCGGAAGACGAGTCTGCCAACGACGACTCCAAAGTCGACGGTACAAGTGAGCCGAACGATGGGAACGGAACGCCCGTTGGAGGGCTCGAACTCGAGGCTCCGTTCGAGCCAGCCGAGGAAGCTGCCGAGTTTGCTATACCCGGCGAGGCGCTTGACTGAGGGTACGCGGAAGCTGGTTGGGTTGCGCCCGAAGAAGTCGGATTCGACGAGGGGCTCCCGGGTTGGCCCGACGAGATCGAACCGGGACTGTTGGAGCCGATGTTGGAAACGCCGAAATTGCTGGGAATGCCTGTGTTGGCTTGGTTTGCAGTGAGACTGCCTGCATTGCCTGCATTCTTGTCGCGGACCGCCGATACGGCTCGAGACAGTCTTGCCATGCGAGCGGCGTTGTCTGAGTTTGCACTTGTCCTGGAACTGTCTGGTCCGTTGGGATCGGACTTCTCCGCCTCATTCTCCAGGCTTCCGAAAGGCGTAGGCGTGTAACGATCGCCCTGGTCGGGAATGTTCCTTTGCCAGGCAGGGGCGTGCCCGCCGAGCGAGCTCAGAGACCGCCTAGCCTGGGGCTGAGTCGTGTTGCCTTGGGGCGGCGACGAGCCTTGCGAGCCACCGCCGTTCATGGTGGGGTCGCCTCCCAATCCTCCAGAACCCGATCCCATCTGACTCGGAGTCGGAGATCCGCCCCCAGACAACGCTCCGAAGCCGTTTCTAGAGCCTTGCGCGAGCGAACCTTCCGGGGTCCGGCCAGCGGTTCCTCCGCCTTGGTCAAATCCAGATCCAGAAGATCCATTGAACTGTCCTTCCCCGGCGCCAACGCCTCCGCCAAGCGATCCGCCAATGGTTGTCGAGCCTCGATTCGCCCCACGTGGATTCTCTCGAGAACCGGTCGTTGGCCAGAGAAAATCGTCTGGGCTTTCGATCGCGTCGCCTGTACCTCCTCGAGAGGAAGAAGGGTTCGCGGAGCCGTTGCCTCGGGATCGACCTCTGCCAAGCTCTTGCGTCAGGGCCTTGGATTCGGCGGGTTTCTTGACTGGGTCGTCGTCGCTAAGCTTGGGATATTCGATTTCCCAATCCTGTTCGACGAGCTCGTACCCAAACGCTATGCCGAGCTGTTCGAGCCTGCCCCGAGCTTCGTAATAGGGTCGGATGCCGTCGGGTCTGACGATGAATAGGACGTAAGGCGTTCGAGGCATGCCGTCGGCCGTGGGAGTCTGGGCGATCCTCATCAGCTCTTGCGTGGCGACCATGATCATCGGATTGGCTCTGATGCCAAACCCCGAGGTGATCTCGAGCATCGAAAAGCTGATCCCCAGGGGCTGAATGGTCACGCCTCCGTTGGTGCATTCGATGCAAAGCGGGTGCTGCCAGGTTCCGTTGGCGCCTTTGTAGGGCAGGACTGCGTACGCTCCACCTTTCGGCGGCCTTGACCTTGGCCTGCTCGAATTCGATTTTCTTGTCTTTGCGCTGGCGGACGAGGACGTCGCGTTCCATGGCTGCAAGCTCATATTCCGTTTCGAGCTTCTGCGCCTGAGCCGACATGAGACTGGCCTGTCGACGAATGAGAGTCTCTCGTCTGCGGTATTGATTGGCCTCGGCTTTCGCCGCGGTTTGCACCGCGCCGAGCCCCGCCAGCTTCTCGTCGGCCTCGAGAGCTCTTTTCCGTTCGTCGGTCTCCAGAGGCGCTAATCCGAGCGAGCTCTTTGGCCGTCGGGTCTTCTACTTCGACCACGACGGCAGGCGAGCGCTTCGGTTTGGGTTTCGGCTTGGGTGGGGGCGGAGTAGGGATCGGTTCGGGGGCTGAGACGATCTTGGGCGATTCGGGCAGGCCGCGCGGCGGCTCTTTGAACGTTGGCCTGCGATACATCGAGATCACAAGCGCAAGCGTTCCAGCGAGCGACGCCAACACCAGAACCAGCGGAACGACGTCGGCAAGTCGCCGGGACGCAGCGAGGTCGGCGCAAGATCGGAAGAACCAGCGGACGCTTCCCTCCGCGACTGATTCGGGCCAGATCCTTCACTTTGCGTTGACATGATTTACCAGAGAAATCGGATGAACCGCGAATACCGATTAATCCGTATTATCGGACTGTGCTTCGTGAGTCCTTGAGAGCCGGACCCGCTAGGGAGTCTGAGAAGACTTGGAATCCACAACTTCGGATCCTGAGCGATTGGCCCTCGAGGCAGGCTCCGGAGGCGCCTGCTGCGGTGGATGAAGAGTAAGGGTTCGACCCTGGCGGGAACTCTCGACCAGCCTCGAGGTTGAACGACCCTCCGCCAGAGGAGCCAGCACAAGCGACCCGCCAGACGCCTGCACCACGTCGGCCCCCACAACCTCCTCGGGCTTGTAGTCGCCCCCTTTGACCAGGACGTCCGGAAGAAGCTCGGAAATCAGCTCGTAAGGCGTTTCTTCGTCGAAAAGCGTCACTGCGTCGACGCCCTCGATCGCCGCCATCACCTCGGCGCGGTCGCGTTCGTTTTGGATCGGCCGATTCGGCCCCTTGAGCCTCTTCACGCCTTCGTCGGAATTGAGCGCCAACGACCAGGTAGTCCCCCAGTCGAGAGCATGCGTTCAAAAGCCGGATGTGCCCGACATGCAGCAGGTCGAAGCAGCCGTTGGTGAAGACGACCTTTTGCCCCGCCTTTTTTCGCCTGCGAACTTCGGCAAGCAGCATGGGCCTCTCCATCAGCTTGCCTGCCGTGCGCGTGATGATGAGCCAAGAGATCGCCCAGAAGCTCGGATCGGGAGATCATCGCCACGCCGATTTTTTCGACTTCGAGTCCACCCGCAACGTTGCCCAACAGCGCGGCTTCGTCGTAATCGGCGCCGTCGGCCAGGCACAACCCGATCACAGACAGAACCATATCGCCCGCGCCCGTAATGTCGTAGACCTGCCTTGGCCTGGTCGGGTGGATCGAACCGAGACCGTCCGCGATGCTGCACAGCCATTCCATCGCGGTCGAGAGTCACAACCGCAGCCTCCATGTCGAGCTTTTCAATCAAGATTCGACCGACCGCAAGCGCGTCTTCAGGCGACTGGATGCTCATGCCCGTGGCAAGCTGGGCCTCGAGTCGATTGGGCGTCATTGCGTGCACGCCTTTGTACTTTTCGTAGTGCTTGCCTCGAATCGGGTCCACCAGAACCCTCAGGCCTCTTTTTTTGGCTTTGGAAATCAGGGCCTGGAGGATCGGAGGCGTACAGACTCCCTTGTCGTAGTCGGAGACCAGGACGATGTCGCAACGGGCAAGGGCGATCTCGATCGAACTCTCGATCGGATCGCGACGACTTCCGACGAGACCGGATCTCGCACTTCGTAATCAACCCGGATCATCTGCTGCGGGTGGCGATCTTGGGCCCTGCCGATATATCTTTCCTTCAGAGTGGTGGGTCTGTCCTTCGCCTCGACCAAAAGATCTGCACCGATGCCCAAGTCTCGCAAGATTTTACGAACGACGTCGGCCTCGACGTCGCTGCCCAAAACGCCGACCACGTCAACCTCGGCCTCGAGGGCTTTGAGCATGGTTGCCACGCTGGCAGCCCCGCCGAGCCTGTGCTCGCGATGGTCCGCGCGAAGCAGTGGCACTGGAGCTTCCTGGCTAATGCGCTCGGCGTCGCCCCAAACGTAACGGTCCAGGATCAGGTCGCCAACGACCAAAACCCTTGGCCTACCCAGGTTTTCGACCCTTTGGATCAGGTCGTACGTCGCCATGCCGCCGTCCTCCATGACTGCGGAGATCTCCAAGCCGAGATGATCCTCGGCGCCCATATCTTCGTCAAGCCGAGGTTTGGAACGTTTCGATTCCGGCGCAAACAATTCGTTACAAGCAATTCGCTAAGGACTTCCAAAACCCAGACAACCCGCTCAACTCAAACTGCCCAGTCGATTTTTCCTGCCCAGCTTTTAGGCGAGCTGCTAACTGACTTAAAGAATACTTCATAACTCCTGCTTATTTTTATGGCTTAGAGCTTCCCGTCCGACGTTATAGCTTGAGTCTCCATTCGGGGACTCCCTCCCAATTCCACTCATGGAGGAGTGCATGTCTCGATTCACGAGACAACAAACGTCGTGCGCTCGGCACCGACTTAGACGGTGGGTGCGGGTGGTCCCTGCAATCGCTCCCGTCGGCTTTCCGGTCGGCGCGTGCGCCTTGCTTCGGACAGCCCTGGCATTCGGGATGGTCTGCGGCTGGCTCGAGCTCGGCGTCATGCACGCGCAGCATCTCATAACCGGCGAGATCACTCTCGATACACTCCATACCAATCGAAATTATGTGTGGATGATTTTGCTGAGCAACGGCTTGGTTTTTGGCCTTCTCGGCGGCTTGGCGTCCGTGGCTTTTCGTGCTTTTCGGTTGGGACCGGTTTTTACGCGGTTTTTGATTCACTTCTATGTGTTCTTGGTCGCGGCGGCGCTTGTACTGCTCTTTCCCAGGATGCACTGGCTGGCTCAGTTCACAGTCGCAATGGGAGCTGCACGTTGGCTAGGGTCTCACGTCGTGAACCGAGCCCAGTTGTTCGCCAGGCTCTCCAGGCAAGGCCTGCCGGCTCTCGCATGCGCGACCTTGGGCTTGGGATTGATCGACTGGTACGAAACCGTGCGAAGCGAGGAGCACGCAATCGCGGCTCTTCCGAAGCCGAGCCAATCCGCCCCGAACGTGCTTCTGATTGTTCTCGACACCGTTCGAGCCGACGCCCTGAACAATTACGGACGACATCGCAACGTCACGCCCAACCTCGCTCACTTTGCCAAAACCGCCGTCCAGTTCAACGAAGCGCGCTCGACCGCCCCCTGGACGCTCACATCGCATTGCAGCATGTTCACAGGACGCTGGCCTCACGAGCTTTCGGCAAACGTCGCCAGGCCGCTCGATGCCACTCAGCCGACCTTGGCGGAGTTTCTCGAAAGCAAAGGCTATGCAACAGCCGGCTTCGCGGCGAACATGAACAATTGCAACTTCTGGTACGGCTTGGCTCGCGGATTCGCGCGATACGAAGACTTTTACGAGGCTCGCGAAGTCAGCGCCTTTCAGATACTTCGCAGCTCTCGACTGGGCAGAATATTGGTCACGTGCAAACTGGGCAGAAGTCTCTATGCACTTGCCTGGGGTGAGAGGGAGCACACGTATCGCAAGACCGCCGAGATGGTCAACTCCGACGCTTTGAAATGGCTCGAACGCCGGCGCGACCGGCCATCCTTCGTCTTCTTGAATTACTTCGACGCGCACGATCCCTATCAACCTCCTAATGGCGCAGCCGAGACGTTTTCCAAGACGGCGCAGTCCCGCTCGGTCGCGGAGGCCGCTCGCAACTCCTACGACGACTGTCTTCATTACCTCGACTCACAGATCGGCAAGCTCCTGGACGCGCTCGATCGCAGAGGGCTCTCAGAGAACACTCTCGTCATCATCACCGCAGACCATGGGGAGGGCTTCGGCGAGCATGGTCTCTCTGGGCACGGCATCAGCCTCTATCGCACGGAACTGCGCGTGCCGCTGTTGATTCGTTACCCGGGCAAGACGCCTGAGGGATACTCGTTCGACTCCCCAGTCAGCCTCAGAAGCATACCCGCCACTGTGCTCGATCTTCTCGGCTTTCGCACTGAGAGTCCATTCCCAGGCAAGTCGCTGGCCGACGCCTGGAGCAAGACCGAACCCAAGTCCTCTTGGGAACTCGAGCCAGTCCTGGCCGAGGTCGACCGTGCAGGCAAGCTTGTCAACGAAATGCCGGACGTACCTGCAAGCCGGGGGAAGATGCGATCGCTTACCGATCCGCATTATGTCTACATCCGCAACGGCGACGGCGAGGAAGAGCTCTACGACCACCAAACCGATCCCGACGAGCTCCACAATCTCGCGAACGACCCGAATGCGAAGGATGTGATTTCAACCCTGCGCAAACGACTCGAAGACGAGACGGCCCTTTAAACCGTCGTCGACTTCGATCTCGAGCGCCGCTGACCATGACGGACAGGACTGGCGATTCTTCTGCGTCCCCAGCATGATAGGGCCTAACGTCCACTACAGGGCTGCGCTTCAGACGAGTTCATCATGAAAGCCGAGATCGTCGCGATAGGAACCGAACTGACCAGTGGGCAAAGCCTCGATACAAACTCGCAATGGCTCTCGTCCAAACTCGGCGAGTCCGGTGTCGAGGTTCATTACCACACCACGCTTGCCGACGACCTCGAAGAAAACGTCCAGGCTCTACGCATCGCCGCCGGACGAGCAGACCTTGTGCTCGTGAGTGGGGGCCTTGGTCCAACCCAAGACGACTTGACCCGCGAAGCCCTCGCCAAGCTTGCCGGAGTGAAACTCGTTCTGCACGAGCAGGCGCTCGTCGACCTCGAAGCTTTCTTTGCTCGCCGCAATCGTCCCATGCCCGAACGAAACCGTGTGCAGGCTCTCCTTCCCGAGGGGGCTCTGCCTCTAGCCAACCCCATTGGGACTGCGCCAGGCGTATGGATGACGATCGGCCGATCCGTTTTCGCTGCCATGCCCGGAGTGCCTCGCGAATTGAAGCAAATGTACGACGAACAGGTTAAACCCAGGATCGAAGCGCTCCTGGGAAGCGCTCGCGTCATTCGGACCAGAAAGATCAACCTCTTCGGCAAAGGCGAATCCGAGATCGAATCCATCGCTCTGGACCTGACGGCTCGAGGCAGAAAGCCCGAAGTCGGCATCACTGCCTCCGAAGCAACCATAAGCTTTCGCATTGTCGCCGAAGGCCAAGATGAAAACGAAGCGAACGAACAACTCGAATCGACCGCTCGCTTGATCTACGAACGCTTTGGAGACCTGATTATCGGAGAAGGATCCGAGGACGTCGCCGACGGCCTTGTTCAAGAGCTCGCAAAAGCAGGATCGCTCATCAGCACCGCCGAATCCTGCACAGGCGGACTCATCGGCCACTTGCTCACGTCGATCCCAGGCGTGAGCGCTACCTATCCAGGTGGAGTCGTCAGTTACTCGAACGACGTCAAGATGCAGCTTTTGGGCGTACCCAAAGAAACTCTCGAAGAGCACGGAGCTGTCAGCGCCGAGACCGCAGCCGCGATGGCGGA
Organism: uncultured Planctomycetota bacterium; assembly: GCA_963818975.1. Lineage (GTDB taxonomy): Bacteria > Planctomycetota > Planctomycetia > Isosphaerales > Isosphaeraceae > CAWFUI01. Next base: position 130,436 of record CAWFUI010000001.1, read on the forward strand.
GGGCGTCCGACAAAAGCTGGGCGCGAACCTGGGCCTGAGCGTCACGGGAATCGCCGGTCCAGGCGGAGGATCTCCCACGAAACCCGTCGGCCTGGTCTATCTCGGACTGGCAGACGGCGAAATCGTCCAAACCAAAAAGCTCGAGCTTGGTCCCGAACAGCCTCGCGAAATCATCCAGATGCGTTCCGCAAAGCATGCGATCAACTGGGCTCGCCTGCATTTGCGAAAAAAACGCATGTCAAAATAATCAATGCCTCGCTCACGCGTCTGGGCAAATCCCAGCCAACCCCTGGATGTGCGCGGCCGCCACGGGCGCTGGGCACGACCACACCAGGAAGAAAAGGGCCTGCCTTGCCCACCTTTGCGCGGAGTCTTCGAGCAAGAAGCCAGAGCCCTTTCGCGCTGTTAGGTAAGCTTGAGTCGCACGAGCCACCAAGTCGTTCGCTTCGCCTCGAACCTTCGTCGCCGGCGTTGCAGTAGACTCTTCGCGAGCGCAGGCCTCGAGGTTCGACCACAGCTCGTGATACTCCTCTCTCAGTGCTCGGCACGCGTCGATCAGATCCTCGCGACGCGACGTCTCCGCCTCGAGCGAACGGATCGCAGACAACGACTGACCGAGCGCCAAAGCCGAGGTCTCCAGGCCTCCCGTCCCGCCAGGCTTACTCGAGCTCGCCACAACGTCCGGAGTCGGTCCTGCGATGATCTCGTCCTTCCGAATCCGCACGTTCTTGCAGACCACCTCGGTCGTTCTCGAAGCGCCAAGAGCTGCCAAACGAAACGCAGGCGCCAGATTTACCCCAGGCGTATCCATCGGCAAAGCAAACAAGATCTGATCGTTCGATCCCTCGATCGAAGCCCCTGCCACAATCACGCTGGCGCGCTCCGAGGCGGTCACCCAAGGGACCACGCCGTCGATTCGATACCCCGATCCGTCCGACTCTTCGCGAGCGACCACAGCGCTCGAGCCATGCCTCCGAGACGTCGTGAGCTGAGAGATCCCCACCGTCGTAAACGCCTCGCCACGCGCAATCTTCTCGAGCCAATCCCGAGCAACAGGCGTAGGTCCCGACGAGACAAGCCTGCGAACCGAAGCGTCGTGCTGCGTCAGGATGAACGCCGCCGTCAGACTCCCCTCGGCGATCGTCCGATACCAGGAAAGCGTTTCCACCCGATCGAGACCCACTCCACCCATCTCGACAGGCAAAGCCAGACACGTAAGACCCGCATCAACCACGATCGACCAGAGTTCCTCTGGCCAATCTCCCGCAACATCCGCTGGACCATCTGCTTCGGAAAGCAGGGAAATCAACGATTCTCGGTCGACCGCCAACCCTGGAACAGCCATCATCGTGAAGCCAAAAGGAAATGAGGTACGTCGTTTAAGAACATTACCACATGATCGAAAACTGTTCGGCCGTTCGGTTTGCCGGCGAGCCCTGGCACCTTAGCCCGCCAAGTCGGCCTCGCTGATGATCTCGAAGCCGTTGTCGCGCAAAAGCGAAGACGCCTGTTCCAGGTCGTCGATGTGCAGAGCAATCGCAGCCCTGCCCAGCGGAGTAACCAAAAGCGGGTAAGCATAGTGGATGTTGATCTCTGCCTGTAAGAGAGCAGAGCAGAGCTCCGGCAAAGACTGCGGTCCGGCAATGAGTTGAGCGACCAATAGCTCGTTCTCGACAAACGGCAGCTCCGCGAGTTCGAGAATCTCTCTTCCCTGCTCGGGATGCGAGAGGATGATCCTCACAATGCAGCAATCGGCCGAGTCGGTGATCGATAGGCCAACGATGCGGATCTTCGTGCCAGGGAAAAGCCGAACCAGTTCCAGAAGCTGGCCGACGCGATTCTCGAGAAAGATCGAGAACTGCGTGACCGTCGGCCACGATCGTCCGCGTAGCGTTTCGTAATCGACGTGGCTGCCGCCGCCTTCGCCAAACGTCATCCCGCACCTCGCTCATACGCCGGAGCCTTCCCGCTCCGGAAAGGAAGGGCTCGAATGGCCCAATACCCGCTCACTAATCTACTAGAGACGGCAATGGGGGTCAACTTTGAGACGAAGGCGAAAACCGAGCTACTGAATCCGCAAACGTCCGCTGTTCAACTCCGCAATGCGGGCCAAGCGAGCTTGCAAGATTTCGGGCGCGAGCAAAGCCGATACGACCCTGCCAGAAAGCTCGATCGGACGGGCCTGGGTGAGCCAGCAAGCCATTTCAGCCGGGACCTCCGGGCCAACCTCCTTCCCCTCCGCGAAAATTTGGTTGAACTGCGGGAGCCACCGGCGGGCGGAGTCTTCGGAAAGCAGGCGACCGACAATCCCCGTCGGCGTCAGGCCTGGATTGAGCGCGTAGAAGCGGACGTCGCTGGCTCGAAATTCCTCAGCGAGGGTTTCGACGAGGCGAATGAGAGCGGGCTGAGCAATCGCATAGCCGCTTGCAAAGGGTAGGCCGGTGTTGGAGCCAGGCCCGATGAGAACAGTGACCGACGCGTCTCGAGACTTCCGAAGGGCAGGGGCGCAAAGCCTCACGGCGTTCGAGAATCCCACGATCGACGTTCCGAAATCCCGAAGCCAACCCTGGTGGTCGACCGTCTCAAAGGGTCCGATCGCCATCAGCGAACCGACGCAATACACCAATGCGTCGACGCTTCCGAACTCATCGATGAAAGCCTCGTAAGCACTCCGCAGCGAATCGAGCTCCAGGACGTCGGCGGAGAGTCCTAACGCCCTCGATCCGGAACTGCGGATGCCTCCAGCGCAGTCTTCGGCTGCCTCACGATTTCTGCCAAGGACGCCGACGTGCCAACCCTCGAGCGCCATCCGCTCGGCAATCGCCCGACCGATCCCGCTCGTCCCTCCCAGGATGAGGACGCTCCGAGACGTGTTGGACTGAGGGTCTTCGAGAGTCATAACGATTTGCTCCTGCGAGGCTCGGACCGAAGACTCCGGTCTGTCGCTATTGTAATCGCCTGAGTCCAGCGAATCGGGAGCTTTTCCCTCATGCGGCTCAGCCGCAAAACGAACCTTCTGCCTCTTAGGCCTGAACGGGCGACTTAGAAAAGCCTATGGCAAAAACACTTGCGAGCGATTCGAACCTGCCCTGGAGCCATACTTTGCGGTGGCTGAAGTCTCGTCCGGAAACGGCGTCTCTGCCGCAAAGGAAAGTGCGCCGCACGCACCTGCCAATGCACTGGTAAACGCCAACTTGGGACTCATCGACGATCTGTTTGCGAGCGTACGAAGGCACGGTGGAATCTCCACGAGGCGGCGAGGGACCAAAGAGGCTCGGATCAGTGCATAATCAGGCGTTCAGTGAACAGATCATCCTTATTAGATATGGTCAGTCAAGCGGCGACGCAAAAAACACCCCGAAAGTGGGGTGTCTGGAAGATCCGTCCACGACAAAAACACCCCCCAAAGTGGGGTGTCTGGAAAGATCCTGGAAAGATCCAACTCGCCAAGCGACATACGACGCTTAAGGACGCCGTAATTTCCAGCGTGACAGGGATCTGGGCCCTCAGGGATCTGGGCCCAACGGAAAGAATCCTCTCGGCGGTCAAAGCCCAAGAGTGCTCACGGATGCCGCTTCAAATTCCGCAAGTAGCTGCTTTGCACGTTGAGGGTCCGCCTTAAGCATTTCGCACAACCGCTTCGCTCGTTCCATCATTTCAGCTTGCCAGGCAATCTTTCCATCAACTACTTTGATAAGCCGATCCAAACTTTGCCGTGCGCCAACGTAGTCATCAGCCATTGCCAAGGAGTAAGCCACTGCTTCCAGGCGGTATGGGTCAACCTCACCGCCAAGCTGCCGAATGGCCGTTGCCACTTCGCGAGGTTGTCCGAGTTCGTTGAGGAATGGGAGTCCTTCTCGCTGAATACAGCCAAGAAGTTCCTCACGAAGTTTTGCGTCGTTCAGATTCCATCTTTTGCCGCTTCCTTCTCCAAGACGCTTTCCAAAACTGAAACTCACGTGTGTTGTTGAAACGTAGAGAGGCAAGAAGAAGGCCCATACGTAAAATACGGATGGATCGAATCCCGAGCCCTCAAAGTAGAAACCTCGGAGAACGTGGCTCAACGGGTTGGCAAAAAGCATGAGCCCCTTTTGCGAGTAGCCCGGCATCTGCGGCAGCAGATCCTTGCTTAAAGTTCGAACTTGTGCGGTTTTCATACGCCTACCGGATTTCAATCACGGGGACATTTGCCCCACCAGGGATAGGGGCCAGATCGTAGACACCCCAAGTTTTCATCTTAGTCGGAGTAGGTGTATCGTCCGAGGATTTCTCGGGCCATCAGCTCGAAGGGCAGATCGTAGACACCCCAAGTTTCCATCTGAGTCGGAGTAGGCGTATCGTCCGAAGATTTCTCGGGCCATTGCCTCGTAATCTTGAATTGAGGTCTTCAGGCGAGCGTAAAAATGCCTGTTTCGAGCCGATTCTCTGCCCAAGGCGGCTTTTCAGAGTGCCTCAGGCGCAGCACCGAACGAGCGCAGATCGTAGACACCCCAAGTTTCCATCTTAGCCGGAGTAGGCGTATCGTCCGAGGATTTCTCGGGCCATTGTCTCTGAATCATCGAATTGAGGTCTTCGGGCAAGCGTAAAAGGCCCGCTTCGAGCCAATTCTCTGCACAAGGCGGCTTTTCTGAGTGCCTCAGTGCGCAGCCCCGAACGAGCGCTCTTCTTCGAACACTCGCTTCACACTAAGTTCGGGATGATCCGCCGTTACGGAAGCTAGAGGAAGACAGCCGCGGCGCGGGTTCGGCCGTGATACCAACTTCGGTTTGTCTTCTTCGCCTCGGCGTCGAGCGAATCGAGCCGGCCCACTGCTCCCTTGAACCATCGACCGAAGTTCGCGATCAGGTCGACCCATGACTCAGGATTCAGGTTCAATCGCTCGAGAATCGGTTTGAGGTTGCGCGGGATCGAGCCCGTCTTGCCCTCTCGAATTTCCCGACCCGCCCAATCCAAAAGGAGGGCAGATCGTAGACACCCCAAGTTTCCATCTTAGTCGGAGAAGGCGTATCGTCCGAGGATTTCTCGGGCCATTGTCTCTGAATCATCGCATCGAGGCCTTCGGGCGAGCGTAAAAAGCCCGCTTCGAGCCAATTATCTGCCTAAGGCGGCTTTTCAGAGTGCCTCAGGCGCAGCACCGAACGAGCGCTCGACTTCGAACGCTCACTTCAGGCCAAGTTCGGGATGATCCGAAGCCGCGGAAGCTATAGGAAGACAGCGGCGGCGCGGGTTCGCCCGTGATACCAACGTCGGTTTGTCTTTTTCGCCTCGGCGTCCAGCGAATCGAGCCGGCCCACTGCTCCCTTGAACCATCGGCCGAAGTTCGCGATCAGGTCGACCCACGAATCAGGATTCAGGTTCAATCGTTCGAGAATCGGCTTGAGGTTGCGCGGGATCGAACCCGTTTTGCCCTCGCGGATTTCCCTGCCCGTCCAATCCAAAAGAGATAAGTATTTCTGGATCGTCAGCGGCAGAAAGCCGCGGTCCGACGCCCTCGGTCTGAGCACAGCATCAGGAGCGGAAGCGGCGGCCTCGAAGCCTTTCGGCTGGGGAGTTGGCGCCTTTCCTATGGCCTTCGTCATGAGCGGCGATTTGCCCGGCCGTTCGTCCAACTGGAACTCGCAAAGCCACGCATCAGCCGGTCGATCGAGAACTGCGAGAATGCGCTGGCCTTTCGCGACCGAAGCTTGCTTGTGTCGCTTCGCTTGCCGCATCTCTCGGCGCTTCGCCCGCCTCGATCTTGCTTCGAGCCCTTTGATGCGAGTGTACGCCGACGTGAACGTCGATTGCTCAGGAGTTGCGGCGACGCCGGCACGAATTGGATTGAGATCCACATACATACTACATGCCAGTATCGCACTCTCATCGAGAAGTGCCTGCGACCGAAATCGACCCTGCCAAAATCGACCCGACGCCCGATCCTCTTTGTTCGCAAGAATCGCCAGCGGTTCGCAGAGAAGAGCCATGAACATAGACAAACTCGAGAGCCGTTTGCGGCGGTCGGCCAGCTCTTTGGGCGAGTTCAAGAGCTCGTCAATATGTGCCCGATTCGGCTCCGGGATGGTTCGCTTGTGCTTGCGATAAATGGCTCGGACGCAGGCCCAGCGGTAGGCGACCTCTTCATCGGTCCACGCTGCCGCAAGGTCGGGCCGAATTCTGAGTACTACGTGGAAGTGATTGCTCATCACACTAAATGTACAAATCTCGACTGCAAAAAGACTTGCGAGCGATTCGAGCCTGCCCTGGAGCCACACTTTGCGGTGGCTGAAGTCTCGTCCGGAGATGGCGTCCGTGCCGCAAAGGAAGGCGCGACGCACGCACCTGCCGATGCACTGGTACACGCCGATCTGGGTATCGTCGACGATCTGTTTACGGGCGTACGATGGCACGAGTGGAGTCTCCACGTGGCGGCGAGGTAGCAAAGAGGCACGTATGGCTGCCTCATCAGGCGTTCAGTGAACAGATCATACCCATTAGGTATGGTCAGTCAAGCGGCGACGAAAAACAAATCGCTCAAAAAGTGGGGTGTCTGGAAAGATCTCCTGATTCGAAGCAGACGTACTCGGAAGCCCGGTTGTCGGATCTGGGTATTCAACCTTGGCCAAGAGGTCGTTCGAATCGATCGCGCTGCCGCTGGCGGTGGTCACTCCGTAAACGTAGGCAGTCGTCTGGTTCGGCGTGCCGGTCGGTTCGACCGCGGTCACCGAAAGGACATTGTCCATTGCGTCGTACGTATAGTCGGTCGTTTGGTTCGCCGAGGCCGTTGGATTTCCGTTGTTGATCGATGGGTTGTACCCGTCGATCGTTTGCGTAACTCTTCCGAGAGCGTCGTAGTAGGTTTGCGAAACGATCCCTCGCGGGTCGGTCTCGGATTGCAACCACCCAGCGCCGTTATAGGACTCGGTGGTCACGAGCGTCGTGTCCGAGCTCGCCGGCGGGGTTGCGGGCCTGGTGTAGGCGGCGCCGCCGTTTGTCCCGACGTCTACGGTCGTGGTCAAGCGGTCGGCTGCGTCGTAATAAAAAGCTGTGTAGTAATTGCGAGATTGCGGACTTGTGGTCGGGCCTCCCAGCGCTCCTTCTGGCTGGACGTGTCGGTGTTGAAGCGGTCCTTCTCTTCTTGGAGGATCACATTGCCATTGTTGTCGTACGTATAAAGTTCTTGCGTGAGCACTTGGTCGCCGCTAAGCGAGCCTGCCTGCGCCCATGTTGTGCCTGATCCGCCGTCGGTTTCCGATTCGGTCGTCAGCCAGCCGACTCCGTTAAACTGGTCTTTGGTCCAGAGCCCGCCGGGGTCGGATTCGGCGATCTGGTCGCCGCGATGGTCATAATAATAGTTGGTCGTGAGCGCCGAAGACGATTTGGCGCCCGTCGATTGGTTCACGTCGTAAACCTGGTCTTTATACACGCGGCCTTGGTCGTCGTAGCTCATCACCTCGTACGACCGCAGCAGCGAAGCGCTGGGCGCAGTGGTCGAAAGAGTCACTCCGTCGCCTTGGTACTGGCTGACCGACGTCGCCTCGTCGAGGTTGTCGTACACATAGAAATAGATGGGTCGATTCGTACCGTCGTTCTCGCTCGACTGGACTCCGGACTTGGTAGCCACAAGTCGATCGCGCCAATCGTAGGCGAAACAGGACATCCATCTTTCAGTCGGAACGCAGGTCGGAAACAGATCGCTTCTTCTGATGGGAGCAGCTCTTACGACGAGGAGCTCACCGCCAAGCTCGACACGGAGAGGCCGGAGATTTTGCGTGTTCATGCACCCAGCCACGCATGGTTCTGCCGACGAAAGATGGGTGTCTTATTTTGCCCGCACTTCTTGTCCAGAGTGACGGAAGTTCCAAAGGAAACTTCATCCACGCACGCATGTAACGGTGATAAAAGATGGGTGTCCTATTTTGCCTTTTCGGCGAAAAGTTCTCCAGTCTTCTAAGCCCGAGTGGCTAGAAGTCTCCAAGGAAGAACCGTCCACCCACGCATGTTCCGGCGACAAAAGATGGGTGTCTTATTTTGCCTCTCGAAAATTAAGCTGTGACAGAGCACTAGGGTGTCTGTGCGCCGTGTTCCTCCCTTTCCAGCAAAAGTGCTACAACCGACCCTACAGTAGCAAACAACCACCAAGCGACAACCGAGATCGGTTGCGCCAATCTAGTTATTCCGCCTTCATGCCCCAGCGTCGCAACAACGTGACAGACCAGCCATCCTCCTTGAACGAGGACGGAAGCCCCCCATATAACCTGTCTGCCAAGAAATGGTGGAGACGCGAAGACCCGAATCAAATAGCCTAGCGTAACGACATAGCCTGGCCCAAACACAAAAAGCTTTAGGAGCAGGTTCTCTGGTTGGCGCATCCAGGGTAGAAGCAAGACGCTCCAATAGATGCCGCCGATCGCAAGGAGCCCAGCGACGATTCGAGGCGCGTAATTCGTAATCCCATGCAACACTCCTCAAACACGGAACTCCGTTTCTGCTCGATCCTCACTTGCTAGGCTGCCGAAAGTTTGGGTCAGGTATCAACCGCGAAAACGGATTTGGTGTAGTCTCTTCCAACTTTCTCATCGGGAAGTCGTTGAACCATGTCCTTACAGTGTCCTTCACCTGGCCTTGCAAATCTCTTGCAAGACTGCTCAGGTAGCTAACCCAAACGGTCTTCATGTCTTCCGACCCAAGCGTCCAAAAGCCCCAGTCCGTTAGTCCGCAGTTGCGCTGCTCCCAGGCAGTTGTTGTGATGCTGATTACCATATCGCCACCTGAAATGTTGTTCGAGCCAGCCGTTGCGGTAAAGGCTCTGAACTTCCATTCTCTTACACCAACAATCATATGGTTGCCCAAAGTAACAGCTCGGACAACGCGTTTTTCCTCATCCGCGAACAGGCGAACGTAGACCTCGTGATCTGGCCCGTCGCCGGACGATGCGCCTTGCGCCTTCCTTTTCAGCTCGTCGGTGGTTTTGAACTCTACATACGAACTACCTTTCAACTCTGGTCGCAATAGCACAAGCACGTCACTTGGCTTAATAAGCCTTGCTGTGGCGATGTTGGGATGGGCCTTGTTGCCATTGAAAAGGTTGAAGGTCTTGAGATTATTCCACAGACGGTCTTGCAACTTCTTGAAGTCAGCTTCTTTCACTCTGCCGAAGTTAAGTACGATTTCTTGGCTGGTCATAACGAGATCGCCGGTGGCATTCTTCCAGTTGTGCGCACATGTCCCATGGTTGCGGCGTGCTTTGCAAGCCGCCAGGATCGTTCACCGACGACGGACTACTCACGAAGCCCAGATACGAATCCGCACTCCCTCCCCCAAACCCCAGCGGATCCCGCTCCGCCCAGCGGCCTTCAGCAGGGATAAAATCGCGATTCCGGAAGTCGTACCAGCTCGTCGTCGTGTCGAAGCGGCCGCCCTGGAAGAGGTAGCGCCAGCCGTATTGGCTGCCCGAGAGCGGCGTCCACATCGACGTCAGATATGTGACGTTCCCGTAAGGGTCGTAAAGATAACGCTCAACCACAGATCCCGACGTGCTCACCAGCGACGTCATGTCGTAATTCGCGTCGTAGCTCGCGTAGAGCCGCGCGGTCTCGGAGCCGCCGGAATACGTATCGCGCTCGACCATCTGGTCGATGTAGCTCGCGCCCACACGTACTGATACGTCACGTTGGACGACCCCGTGCCGTTCTGACGCTCCTCGATCACTTGCCAACTGGGCGAGTAGTAGAGGTTGTTCACCGTGCTGCCGTACGTTTCGGTGATCCTCCGGCCCAATGCGTCGTAGGTGTAACTCGCGACGACGGTTGAGCCGTTCTTCACGGACACAAGCTCGTCCCAGGCGTTGTACACATACGTCAGGCCGCTGTCAGAGGTCGTATCGCCATTGTTGTTGTAACTGGGCGCGGTCCCGCCGGTGACCGACGTCGTCTCGTTCTGTGCATTGAACGTTCGCGTCGTCGTGGCGCCGCTGGTCGTTTGGCTCGACCAATTGCCCAGGGCATCCAAGCTCCAAGACTGCGTCTGCGAGGGATACGACACCGTGTCGAGCGAAGTGCCGTTGTGTCCCGACGACGACAGAGTTCACTTCGCATACCCAGTCACTTGGATAAGCCCGCCGTAGGCCCGCCGCGGCGGGTTCGCGTGGTAGAGCACGCTCTCGCTCGGATTGACGAGGTTGTTTTGATACAAAACGTCGCCAACGCGATCATAACCGTATTGGAAACGGTCTGTCGGGCTGTTTTCGGAAGCGGCGTAGGTTTAACCGAAAGAAGGCATGTCGAGGGGCATTATAGCGAATTAGCTCTTAATATCGCTCTTGCAGCGACAGATCGCGCTTAAGAAAGCTGTCATTCTCAGGGTGTCTGGAATCCGGCCCCTAGGCAAACCTAAACCACCGCGCCACATCTCGACTCTACTGAATTGCCTCTTGAATTGCCTCTCGTCTTGAATTGCCCTCGCTTCTGGAATCCTGCTCACTCAGCACCTAAAAGCATCTTGTAAAAATCCAAGTACTTCTCGCCCCCTGCGGCTGCGCCACACTCCGTCGCAACCGAGCGTGCCGCTTTGAAGTCGTCGAAGTCAATCGAACCAATCGTGCGCTGTGCGAGGAATCGTGCGGCAACGGGCAGCGCGTCGAGCAACTTGGAGCCGTTAGCCGCAACAAACCATAGCAGATGTTCCTTTGACCCCAACTCGTGAACCGCGATTTCACCCGTGTCTGACATTATCACCAAAAGGTCGGCCTCAACAGAGCCAACGCACATATTGCCTGATCGTTCTGTTGGCACCTCTGGAAAGCGAATCATGCCGATTTCAACCTTGCTTATATCCCAACTTCTCAGCAGTCCGAGTAATTCGTCGGAGCCGCCCTCTACAGTCAATGGTCGCTCACGCCTGACACACAGAAACGTATTCGCAAAGTCCCGTGCCTGTTCCTTAGAGAAGCCGCACTTTTCAAGCTCAAGCGTACTAGGAGCGGCTTCCGCCAGTGCTTTTACAAAGTCCTCAATTCCCATCCCGGTGCCTTTCAGTTCGGATGCAGCATGTTGCTCCATGCTTGATGGATACATTCCGGAAGTGCAGTAGCAATACCACCCTGTTCGATGTGGTGGTGAATTAGACGCTCACCCAGGAACGATTGATGTGTGGCATTGCCGGCGACCCACTTGGCGTCGACCACAGGTGAACGGCCTGCGCGAATGGCTGCGGCGTTTGCCTCACTGAATAGCTCGGGATGTCGGAGCAACATTTGCCGCCAGAACCACGGCCCATTTCTGGCAAAACCAGCAGCATTTGTCGCGGATCCCGCCGGAGCGCCCGCCATATCGATCGTGTAGCGTTTGTTGATATACGACCCTGGCAAGGGGAACGTTGACGGAACCCTCCCTGCCCCTTTCGGGGATCCTTCAGCCAGCGCACTTGCGAGGTCACTCGCCTTGCGAGCAGCAAGGCTGCTTGCGCTGACGTATGTCCCGGCCAAAGCATAAAACATGATTCCTTGGTTTGCGAGCCAGATCATTGCCTCCTTATGCTCTTCGAGCTTCTCGTCGAACCCAAGGTTGCATTCTTTGTCCGTCATTTTCATCACGGTGTCTTGCGACTCGTTCAACTGCGCCATCTCCACGGACTTTGTCTTGAAGAACTCGTCGAGATCCTTGCCGTTCGCAGCGGCGTTTCGCAGCGCGCTAAACTTATAGGCGAAACAGGACATCCATCTTTCAGTCGGAACGCAGGTCGGAAACAGATCGCTTCTTCTGATGGGAGCAGCTCTTACGACGAGGAGCTCACCGCCAAGCTCGACACGGAGAGGCCGGAGATTTTGCGTGTTCATGCACCCAGCCACGCATGGTTCTGCCGACGAAAGATGGGTGTCTTATTTTGCCCGCACTTCTTGTCCAGAGTGACGGAAGTTCCAAAGGAAACTTCATCCACGCACGCATGTAACGGTGATAAAAGATGGGTGTCCTATTTTGCCCTGAAGTCCTTCTTAGTGCCCAATACTTCGGGGATATTCACAACCGCCTTCTGTCCCAAGAGCTCCGCCTCACCTGTAAGCTCCCCCACGTCACCAACGAACTTGCTCATGTCGGGTCTTCCTCCCGGAAACGGCACAGAAAGCCCATCGGTGTAGACAAACGTGGGAATGCCTCCCTCGCCATTCACCCACCTGCCTCCAGTTTTGGGTAGACGGTCCTTCCGCGCCTGGCCCATTGTTACTTCATCGCCGCAAAGGCCCGTTGGGTCGAGAGTGGCCGCAGGGTTCTCGTTCATGCCCGAATAAAGATCCGCGCTCCCTCCCCCAAACCCCAGCGGATCCCGCTCCGCCCAGTGACCGGACTCTCAGACTGTCTGGGATCGGAGCGCCACCGAAGCTAGTCTGTCTGGGATGGGCCTACTGTCTGGGATGGGGTTCCGTCGTGGGGTTCGGTCTCCTCGCTCGCAACTCCGGGAGAATCCTCCGCCGGTCTCGCGAGCTTCCAGCGATCCTCTCCCAGGTATCCGTCCCACCTGAGCGATGTTGAAAGATCCTCAGCCGCTGATGGGAAACGATGCGCGAGCTCCGACCACCAAGCCTGAACTTGAGGAAGTTCGTGCAGACCATGCGCTTCCGCAATGGATATAAGTTCTCGCCAGGAGCCCTCGTCCTCACGGGACCGGAAGCAGTCCGCGAGGCAGTCAAGCACGACTTCAGAAAGCGACAACTCCTGGAGGCATCGCCACCCGGTGATGCGAAACAGTCCCAGATACGCCAAGCAGGCCTCGAAGCGCGGTCTTGCTTTCCCCTCAACAATCAGTTCTCGGATCTCGCGGAGAAAACGGCCGTCAAAGAAGAGCCCGAGCCCCCGCACGATTTCTGAGAGAACACCCTCATCTAACTCCTTCCGGACCAGGGGGGCCACATGCGAGACGAAGAAGTCACGCGCCGTGTCCTCCGAGCCACGGGGCGGCCTAGGAAACCGAATCATCCCGACCACGATCGATACCACATAGGAGCGTGCTACAGGATCGGGATCCGCGAGCAATATGGACAGAGTAGGTAAGCTGGTGGGAAGATCCAAGTTCATCGAAACAAACCGCGCGAGCAGGCGTTTGGTACTGGTATTATTCGACGCCCCGGCCAGTTCGAAAAGTTTCGTTAACCGGTATTCGTTGGGCTCGAAGCGACCCAACACGGGGACAGCCTGTTCCGCGGAGAACGTATTCTTCCTCACCAAATTACAAATCTCCGTGAAACCGGCATCACCAAAATAGTACAGGGCCGCTAAGTAATTTCCGGATTTTCGTTTTTCGATCAGTCCTGATATGGACTCGACGGCGGCTTGCTGTTCCTTTGCGGAAGGGAAGAGAGCCACAAGCTCAGCCGGTTCTCCCAAAGCCGCTTTCCTTAAAGATAATTCTAAATCACCTGTCATTGCTGCCCCTCTCTTGGACGGAACTCGATACAGAATTGCTCGTTCAGGAACGATACCCACCTCCTCGTCTTATTCCGTCCCTGGACCTGTCGCGTCCCAGTCGTGGGTATCGAATTCGACGAAATTCAAACGGCCCCGAGCAAAAGTGCTCACTGCGACGCGGGACCACACGTACGAGATCGTCCCCTTTCTTTCAGGGCGTCGGGCACACCATTCTCAACACCTCCCCATTTACATTTAATAAATGTATATTCTTCCACCGTATAGTCCATCGCCGATGAGAGCGTTCGCTGTCCAATTATCCCCTCCATAGCCGCGGCTTCAGCGGAGGTCATATCACCCATATCCATATGTTCGCTAACGATATGGCGAGGGAAAGTCTCCGCTTCACCGAGCCAATTCCAGAAGGTAGGTTCCATCACTACAACTGTGTATACAGCGCAAGTCGTCGCCAACTTTTTTCCGCTCCCCCCACGGAGCCTAACAAAGGTCTGGTCGCGCCGAATCGCTGTGAACCTCCGCGGCTTGAGCAACTCCGGCTTGCGCGTCCAGCTCCAAGGCGAGACCCAGACCGAATAAGATGGCCCCTCCCACCATCTTACCTCCTCCTGGTGATCGCGGACGAATGTTTCCTCTCCATCCCGCTCTCTTGGCGATCTTGGTTTCCTCCTTGATTCTCTGCTTGAGCGCCCTTGTGCGCCGCGTCGCCATACTTTTTGTGGAACTCAGAGGGCTTGAGCAGGGTCTTCCCGCGGTGAAGTTCGGCGAATCCGCCGTTACCGCTAACGACTGCAACTTCCTTTCCGTCCTTGAGGACATGAATCTGAAAACCTCCATACATCATTTCCCCCCGGTCCACTGCGTATTCCCAATTTCCGGCGATCGATGGTTTGTACACCTGTCGTTTACGCGCCTCACTGCCCATAGGGTCAGAATAGTCCGAGGGCGAGGAAACCAAGTATTCGTAGAGGTTTTGTTGGGAGCCTTGAGATCCTAGGTGATCCCTCTCCGCCCAGCGGCCTTCAGCAGGGATAAAATCGCGATTCCGGAAGTCGTACCAGCTTGTCGTCGTGTCGAAGCGGCCGCCCTGGAACAGGTAACGCCAGCCGTACTGGCTGCCCGAGAGCGGCGTCCACATCGACGTCAGATATGTAACGTCCCCGTAAGGGTCGTAAAGATAACGCTCGACCACAGATCCCGACGAGCTCACCAGCGACGTCATATCATAGTTCGCGTCGTAAGAAGCGTAGAGACGCTGCGTTTGGACTCCGCCAGAGTAGGTATCGCGCTCGACCATCTGGTCGATGTAGCTCGCGCCCAGACATATTGGTACGTCACGTTCGTATTCGCTGTCCCGTTCTGACGCTCCTCGATGACTTGCCAGTCTGGCGAATAGTAGAGATTGTTGACACTGCTGCCGTAAGTTTCGGCGATTCTGCGGCCCAGTGCGTCGTAGGTAAAGCTCGCGATAACGGTCGAACCGTTTTTCACGGTCACGAGCTCGTCCCACGCGTTGTACACATACGTCAGGCCGCTGTCAGAGGTCGTATCGCCGTTATTATTATAACTTGGCGCGGTCCCGCCGGTGACCGAGGTCGTCTCATTCTGTGCATTGAACGTGCGCGAGGTCGTGGCGCCGCTTGTCGTCTGGCTCGTCCAATTGCCCAGAGCGTCGAGGCTCCACGACTGCGTCTGCGAGGGATACGAGACCGTGTCGAGCGAAGTGCCGTTGTGTCCGGACGCGCTCAGAACCCCGCGAGCGTACCCTGACACTTGGGTAAGCCCGCCGTAGGCCCGCCGCGGCGGGTTCGAATGATACAGCACACTCTCGCTCGGATTGACGAGATTGTTTTGATACAGAACGTCGCCAACACGATCATAACCGTATTGGAAGCGGTCGGTCGACGTCTGCGTCGTCGGGTTCCACCAGTTCTGGTCGATCACCCTGCCGAAGCGGTCCAAGCCGACGTATTGGTCGCCGCCGTCGGTCAGGTAGTGCGTATCTCCCGTTTGCTGAATATACGTTAAATTGACGCCCGTCTGCGGATGGTCCCACTCGACGATCGTATCGAGGCCAAGATACTTGTAGCCTTCGAGCGTGATACCCGTCGCGTCGTCGACGATGGCGCTCAATCGGCTGATCGTGTTGTCAAGCCCAGAGTTGTAGACATAATCGATCTTGCGCCCGTTGGGGTAGATCATCTGCGTCAATCGCGAGTTGTTCTTGCCGCCGGCAAGCTCGTTGTAGACGTACTGAACCTCGGGCGTCGTGCCGATCACCACCGCGCCGCTGACCGACTGATATTCACCGATCAATTGGTCAAGTCCGTTATAAACGTCCTCGGTCTGGTTGACGATGGAACCGCCGGTCGCAGCGTTATAGCTCGTGAAGAGGTATGGATCGCCCTGTTGGTCGTACGCCGTCGTCAACCGTAGAACGCCGCCGTCGACTCCGCTTCCAAGAGTCGTGATCGCGTCGGCGGTCTCGCGGCCGAGGACGTCGTAGGAGTAACTGTGGACCGTGCCGTTGGGATCGGTATAAGTCAGCACGTCTCCATTTGCATTATATGTGTAAGATTCTTGATTCGAAGCAGACGTACTCGGAAGCCCGGTCGTTTGGTCTGGGTATTCGACCTTGGCCAAGAGGTCGTTCGAATCGATCAAGCTGCCGCTGGCGGTGGACACGCCGTAGAGGTAAGCCGTCGTCTGCTTCGGCAATAACTTGTGAAAAGGTACGGGTTGCCCTGTCGGTCTTACTGGGTGGTCAGCCGCATGACCGTCCCGTCGACTCCACTGCACAGCGTTGTGATCTCGTCGGGCGACTGCTGGCAGAGGCGCTTATGAGAACGACGCTAGCCAGAGCGAAAGAAGGCACGGATCGGGAGACCATAGCGGATCTTACCAAAGAAGGCCCGATGAAAGCCGATAACTGTTATAGAAGGCTTTCATTTTCAGGGTGTCTGGTATCCGGGACCCGTCCGACGCCATCAGGAACACTACCACAAGCGCGGGGCCGGACATCTGTATCAAGGGCGATACAAGAGCTTTCCTGTGGCTGAGGATGACTACTTTCTGACGCTCTGCCGCTACGTCGAGGCCAATCCGGTTCGTGCCAAACTGGTCGAGTACGCGGACCATTGGCCTTGGAGCGGCATGTGCCGGCGGGCCGCCCGAAACAACGATCTTCCGCTCTGTTCATGGCCAATCAAGCGGCCCCGCAACTGGACGATTCTGGTGAACGGAGGGCTCTCGTCAGAAGAGATGAAGACGGTGCGGAAAAGCGTGTCGCGCGGCTGCCCGCTGGGGCCGGACAGATGGGTCGAGTCGACAGCCGCACGCCTGGGCCTGGCCTTCACCCTCCGCAGCCCAGGCCGGCCACGAAAGGAAGTAAACAATCAGTGATGTCCCCTTTTCCCTTCCCGGACAGATGGGTCGAGTCGACAGCCGCACGCCTGGGCCTGGCCTTCACCCTCCGCAGCCCAGGCCGGCCACGAAAGGTAGTAAACAATCAGTGATGTCCCCTTTTCCCTTCCTGTCAGTCGTCACTCATGCTGGATCCAAATCGCATCGTCAGACGATACCACCGCTTACGTCGAGGAATTCTCCCCTCTTCTTGACTGGAGCGGCGGAGATCGTGCGGATCCTCCCACGCAACCACGCATGGTTCTGCCGACGGAAGATGGGTGTCCTAGATTGCCCTAGATTGCCGCTTCTTGATTGATTGGAGCGGCGGAGATCGTGCGAATCCTCGCACGCAAGCACGCATGGTTCTGCCGACGAAAGGTGGGTGTCCTGTTTTGTCGAAAGATGGGTGTCCTGTTTTGTCGTTTTGTCCCTGTTTTGTCCCATGTTTTGTCTGTTTTGTCTCTAGCGGTGGTGACTGGGGATCCTCCGTGAACGTGGATTTAGTGACGTGTGTCCCCAGGACCTGGGTCCATTTCGCTCATTGTCACTTCTCCCTCTCTAATCACATTCTCAATCCACTCGCTAAGCGACAGATTTCTTGAGAGCCACATACTTTGTCCGGTATCCCATTCGCGAAAAGTTTCGCTTTCGTCAAGGAGCACCAGCCCTCCATAGTTTGTCATGGCGATCGCCCAGTCGTTCTGCCGGTTCGGGCCTGCAGCTCTCCACGTTGGCGTGAACGTATCAATACACCACTCTTTCGACCATTCGAGCGGCGACGGCGGCAAATTTGTTGAAACGCCAAATATATTGATGAACGGGCCAGAGCTGATAAACAACTTTGCTCCATTGAAACGGTTAAGCATCGCCTCAAGCGTTGTAGGCAGTGGTCCGAGGTTCTTTTCCACGGCTCTGATTTGCTCTTCAGGGCATGGCGGTAGAAGGAGATAAGAGCGAGGTGGTGACGCTCGCAAACGTCCCAAAAATGCATCCCAATCAAACATCGTTTCTCTCCTTACATGCCTGTTCGGTCGATGAGTTGGCCAGTTGTGGAATTCTGAAATTTCCCTCCGTGTTCGGCCAAATTACTTGGCTGGCCTCGGACAAATTTAATATTTCGCGGGTCGCCAGCCCATTCGGAGTGAGGAATTGAGGACACCCATCTTACAGGGAGAGCAGAGACCGGACCAGCTCGCATCTCCAGAGGATACTGGTTCTTACAAGGAAAAACCCCGGTGCTTTTGCTAACAATGGAGCGACAGGACTCTCCGAGAGATTGCATGCCCGCACGCATGGCTTGGGCGACGAGATATGGGTGTCTTAGATTGCCTAGATTGCCCTTAGATTGCCCGATTGCCTGTGTCTGGAATCCGGGACTTAATTCTCAGGGTGTCTGGAATCCGGGTCGCTCGACCATCTGGTCGATGTACGAAGCGCCCCAGACGAACTGATACGTCACGTTCGTGTTCGCCGTCCCGTTTTGGCGCTCCTCGATCACCTGCCACGAGGGGGAGTAATAGAGATTGTTCGTCGTCGTACCGTAAGTCTCGGTGATTCGGCGGCCCAATGCGTCGTAGGAGTAGCTCGCGATAACGGTCGAGCCGTTCTTGACGGACACAAGCTCGTCCCAAGCATTGTACACATACGTCAGGCCGCTGTCAGAGGTCGTATCTCCGTTGTTGTTATAAGTTGGCGCCGCGCCGCCGGTGACCGACGTCGTCTCATTCTGCGCATTGAACGTGCGCGTCGTCGTGGCGCCGCTTGTCGTCTGGCTCGTCCAATTGCCCAGAGCGTCGAGGCTCCACGACTGCGTCTGCGAGGGATACGAGACCGTGTCGAGCGAAGTGCCGTTGTGTCCGGACGCGCTCAGAACCCCGCGAGCGTACCCTGTCTGCCTGCCGAGAGCGTCATACGCAGTGTTGTTATCGCCCGATTGAGTACTGTTCGAATGATACAGCACGCTCTCGAACTGATTGACGTGAGGTAAGAGGCGGGCGGTGGCCCTACTGTCCCCGTGAGGGCGACGCCCCTCCGTCGCCATCCGATTCTGCTGTAGGGGCGAGCCCGTCAAAGCGCCTCTCATTCTGCCTCCGCACGGCCTATCAACCCGGAGGGGTAGCGCAGGGGCTTGCCCCTACAAAAAAAAGATCCGACCCCACGCCGAACGAGGCAAGGTGGCGCATCTGCTGTCAAGCGCTCAGAAGCTCCCCGGTCCAAACCTCCCACCCCGAAAAGTCGACCAGGCTTAGCAGGGCGGTTAAAATCTGCGTATTATTGCAGATACGGTATGGCCAATGTCCATTTCTCAGCCCCGTTTGCACCATATCTCGCAGAATGAGTGTAATTACACAATTATTCTGTTGCTCTCGAACGAAAAAGGCATTACGATATAGGTAATAGGCCTAATCGGCCTCTTGATGAAGCGACGTCCTGTTCTCGAATCGAGGTCGATCCGATGGCTACGGAAGCCCAAATTGCTGCAAATGCAAGAAATGCACAGAAGTCCACGGGGCCCAAAACCTCCGCAGGTAAAGCGAGAGCGTGTAAGAACCGTCTGAAGCATGGCCTTCGGTCCGAAGAGCCCGTCCTGCATACGGTTGAAGACGAAGCCGAGTGGCTCGATCACTTGCAAACCTACATTGACGACGCACAACCGATTGGGGACGTCGAATTCAAGCTCGCCGAGAAGGCAGCGATGTGCCTTTGGAAGCAGGCGAGGGTCGAGGTCATGATGGCCCATGCCCAGGACAGAGAGATCGAGGCTTCGTTTGGCGGGCACATCGAGCTCGAAGAATCGGACGACAATGGGCTCGGAATCGACCTCTCGAGTACTTCAATCGACTCGCTCCAGAGGTACTACGACTCCTTCGAAGCAGGGTTCTTCAGGGCGTATCGCGAGCTCGAGAAGCGGCGGATCGAACGGAAGAAAGACGCCGAACGTGCAGCGAGGTATGAAATCCAGCGCAGGCGAGACAGTCTTAAGGTGCCGAGGAAGCCGACCATCGCGATGATCGTCGCGAAATTCCGGGCAGAGTATGACGAGGCCGACCTCGCGTATCTGCTGGGCGAGGATCTCTTCGACGAGCTCGAGCGCACGGCAGCTCTTCAGATCCAGAAGGAACGTCAACGCGACCGAGCCCTGGCCGAGTACCGCGCGAAGGTGTTGGCCGAGGCGTCAGGGCAGGCAGCGGAATTGGGTTCGAACGCTCCAGACGTGAAAAATCTGAAGAACCAGACGGGCTTACAAAGAGGAAACGGAGGAAACGAGGGACAAATCGGAATAAACAATCAACCGATTCCTACCCCCCAAGCCGTAACTCCGAATTTCCAGTCGGCGCCTGGATCGAAATTGGGTTCGAACGGTCTGGAAACGCAAGTTTCTGTTGCAGTTGTGGCTTGTGTCGAGGAAGTTGCCCCCGCAAACGGCGTGGATCAGCCAATTGGCGTGATCCAAGGCCTCCCAATCCACACCCACGAATCGAAAACCAACCGATCGAACGGCTCATCAGCCTGACGATTGGTGGGTTTCGACGGTTCAGACGCTCTTTGACATCCCGCATGCATCTTGAAGTCCGTCCCAGGCTCGCGTGAACCTGGGACATGGTGGAAGGACCGCGCACAGATGTGCGGAAGGAGCCGGGCGTGTTTTGAGTTTGTCTGAGATTGGAAGCCAAGCCTGGGATAAGTCTCATCCCATCAACCCGCGCCGAAAGCGGCGAGACGCCGCTTCCGCCTTGGGAACGGCTTCGGAAGCCGAGAGAGATTCCACCCGTCCGTCCGACCTCTGTCGTTGAATCCATTCATCGAGCGTGTATCCTGTAGGTTGAAATCAGGATATCCGCACAGGATTGCAAAGCCGGTTCGGATCGTTCAGGCCATTCGAAGTCGTCGAGAGGGTCGATTCATGAGATCGAAGCCGCTCCTCGTCCTATTCTCGACCTGGGTCGCGTTGGTGGGAATCGCGCTCGGCCAGAAGACGAACGTGACCGTGGTCCGCTCTCCCAACCCCGCCGACCGGCTGCCGCCGGCGCCCATCCTCAACTCGTGTAGTCAGGCAGGCGTGTCGATCGGCGGAGAAGCGGTTTGGACCGTTAAAGGCCAAAACCTCAAGGACGTCAAAGCCTGGCTCGTCTCGGGCGGAGGCGTCGAAGTCGTCGAGGTCAAAGAGCAAACGGCTGAAAAGAAAGAACCCGCAGCCAAGGCTGAACCCACAGCCAAGAAGCAAGCAGTCGCCAAGAAGCAGGCGATGGCCAATAACCAGGCTGCGGACGTCAAGTTGAAAGTCAAAGCGTCTCAAGCCGCGATTCCTGGCTTTCGAGAGCTCCGCGCCCTGGGTCCCGGGGGCTTGAGCAACGATCTGACCATCAGGGTCGATTCGCTCAGGCAGATCGACGAGACCGAGCCCAACGACCAGCTCGAAAAGGCCCAAAATCTCGATTGGCCCTGCGCTGTGGCTGGATCTTTCAAACCTCAGGATCTGGATTTCTACACGTTTACAGGCAAGCAAAACGCCAAGATCGTTCTCGAGGTCGAGGCTCATCGCCTGAACTCCCAGGTCTCTCCGGTCGTCGTGCTCTTGAACGAAGAAGGCGCGATCGTCGCACAATCGCGCGAGACCCCAGGAACCGAAAAGGACTGCCGCGTCGCGCTCACTTTGCCTCGCACAGGCAAATATTACATACAAGTTCATGACCAGACGTACCGAGGCGGGCCTTCGCTTTTCGACTATCGGCTGAGATTGGATGAAGGCCTGTTTGCGACGGCAATGCATCCTTTGGGCGCTCCCAGGGGAAGCAAGGCGGCTTTCCGACTCGAGGGGGGAAACCTGGACGCGCCGATCGAGCAAACAGTCGAAATGCCAAGGCTCGCGGGAAGCCTTTTGGAGCCGCCGCCGTTTGCTTGCGAGCACGGCCAAGTGCTGGCGCCGGGTCTAATGATCGTTGGCGAAGGCCCAGAAGTCGACGAGGCCGACTTTCCGGCTGTGCCAGGGGGTTGGTTGTTCGAACCGGGAGTGACGATCAATGGGACGCTCGGGAAGCCTGGAGAGCTTGATCGCTATTTGATCCCTCTCGAGAAAGGTCAGGCTGTGCGACTCCGGGTCGTCGCTAACGTACTGGGCTCTTGGCTCGACTCGGTTCTGACTGTACGAAACGCCTCGGATGCCGTGCTTGCCGAAAACGACGACTCGGGCGTAGACGGAAACCGCAGAGGCAACGCCTTGGCTGGGCTCGCGGAGCTTACCAGCGACAGCAAGCTCGAATTCGAAGCTCCCGCCAAAGGCGTTTATGCAGTCGAGCTGAGCGACCGCTACGGAGACGGAGGGGTCGAGTATGGCTATCGGCTCACGATCGAGCCAATAACGCCCGATTTTTCGATTCGAATGACGCTCGGACAATCGCTCAATCCGAACCAGGTTGTGATCAATAACGGTAAGCCGGCGCCTTCGCCTACGTCGTACAGCCTGATGCCGGGTGGAAGAGTCGAGGTTCCGTTCGCGATCTATCCCGATCGCTTCGAGGGCGCCGTCGAAGTGCGTGCGGAGGGTTTGCCAGCAGGCGTGACGGCAAACGCCGTGACGGTCGAGGTGAAGCCCACGCCCCAAGCCCAGGCAAACGCCAAGGCGAAGGCTCAACGACGGGTTGGGAATGCACCCGTTCAAGGCAGCCTTACGTTGTTTGCGGATCCGTTCGCCGAACCAACGGTTGGGGAGCTTCGAATCGTTGGCGTCGGCAAGCCAAAGGCTGGGGACGCCAAAGGCGAGAAGACGCTAGGAAACGCTCAGCAACCACCTTCTTTCGAGCGGCTTGCGACCGCCGGCATCCCGGGCTCACAGCCAAGGAATGTGATAGGCGGGATTCCACAGGTCCGCAAACGCGTCGATCATCTTCCGCTGGCGATCGTTGGCGAGCCACGACCCAAATCCGAAGGACCAGCAAGGGAGGTCTCGATCGCCGGGGTCCATGTGCCTGGCGTTTTGCTGCAGGGAGCGGACGTGCAGCTTTTGATTGCTGTCGATCCGCGCAAGCCCAGTCGGTCTGAGCGTTTTCTCTTGGAGGTTGAGACCGAGAGTGCGCTCCAGCTTTTGGCTCAGCCGATCGTTTCAGAATCGTTGGTCAAGACCGAGGCTTTCGGAGAACTGGGCGTGCATGGGGTGGTCCAGCTTGCCGCGGCGGCGACCAGTCCCGTTGGCGTGCATCCGATCAAGATCCGAGTGATCCCGGAGCGATCGGGCAAGCCGACAGAGACCACGGCCTCGATCATCATCCATTCGCCAGGGAGGCTTCGGGTCCTGGAGGCGGACAAGCCGATAGCGCTGACGCGAGGGCTTGGGAGTTCGATCAGGGTGATGGTCGAGCGCGAACATGGGATCGCCACGACGGTGGACGTTCGAGCCGAAAACCTGCCTGCCGGGGTGCGAATGGTTGGAAAATCGGTGATTTCGGCGAATCAGACGACAACGGAGGTTAAACTAGAGCGGTTGGCGTCGGGGGCGCCGCTGCCAGCCGCGTCGAACGTGAGGATCGTCGGAGTTGCGCGGATGGCGCGAGGACCGGTCGAACTCAAGGCGGTAAATCAACCAAGGTTCGTCGAGCCTGGCGCCGACAAATGAAACGATGCAGTAGTCGGATTTTCCCCCTGTTTCGAATACAACGCGCGATTGGATCGTCTAGAAACGTATCTCGAGAGAAAAGCTTGGTCGTTCCGACCGTGGGGGTTTCCGATTCCGACCCGGGTTCTCTTCCACACCACGAAGCGGCGGCCTACAGAAAGGTACAACGCGATGCAAGTGCGAAGCCTTAGTCTGTTCCGGGCCGGTTTGGCGCCGTGCTCGTTCTATCACTCGTGAACGCCACGGCATTGCTTGCCGAGCCGCCGGAGCCGCTTCCCGGTAAAGCCGAGGCGAATACGCAAACCGTATCGCTCCTGCCCGCTCAGAAGAAAGGCCTGATCAAGCTCGAGACTCGCGGACACGGCGAGGGTCGAGTGCGGATGACGATCAAAAACACGTCCCAAACCCGCCTGAACGTCGTGATTCCCCCGGGACTTGTCGCGGCGTCCGCGACCGCGCAAGCCGGCGGAGGTTTTGGCGGCGGCGGCGGCGGCGGAGGCGGCAACCAGAGCATGGGCCTTGGGTCGATCTCGAATCAACCGGGCGCGTTTGGCCACTTCGGAGAGCTGGGATCCAGCGATAAGACAGGGCTTAGCTCGGTGCCCGTGGCTGCGGTCTCTGCCGAGCCCAACTGCATCGCCGTGCCCGTCGGCCAGACCATCTCGGTAAACGTCCCCGCGGTGTGTCTCAACTATGGCGACCCGACCCCCACCGTCCGAGACTTCTTCCGCGTCGTCGACGTCGACCAATTCACGCAGAACCCAAGAGCTCGCAAGGCTCTCCGCTCGCTGGCGACTTACGGCACCAGCCTGGGCGTCGCTCAAACGGTCGCCTGGCAGACGTTCAACAACCTGCCGCTCGAAGAAGTTGCCGCTCAGGCGCCTCGATTCAAATTCATCAACCAATACGAAATCGACATCGCGGCCCGGTTCATCGAAGCCCTCGATTCCTCTCCGTCGACCGAGCTTGTCGATCCGTTGACGCTTTCCCAAAACTGCGTTTTCGTCCAGGTTCGCGGGACGGGTTCCGTGAAGAACAAAGCCGAACAGATCGCCATGGATCTGGAAGGCCAGCGGTTCTTTGGTCTGCCGGTTCGGATTGTGGCGCGAACCAGGAAGTTGACGTCCGAGGCCCAGCTCTATTTTTGGCGGTGAACCTCAGCGGCGGCAAGGACGATCAGCTTGCAGGACAAGTGGCCGTGCGACACGTCCGGTTCGGAGGCGCTGTGCAGCCGCTGGGGCAGTTGAAGCTCAAGGATCTTCCGGTCGCGTCGCTGCTCTCCGCCGATTCTTTGGCTCGCTCGGTTGAAGATACAATCATTTCCAAGATGGTTGCCGCGAAGTCGGCCAAGAAGCTTCAGACGGCGACCATGGTTCAGATCGAAAACTGGCTGCCGCTGACGATCGCCAACATCGTGGTTCGCACTGGGGATTCAGCCGGCGCTGCTCAGACCGAGTTCAAGGGTCTTGGCGTCGGGCCTCGCCGCAACCTGCAAATTCCTATCGAGGCCGCGGGCACTCGGTGGTTCGAATCACGTTCAACGGGCTTTGAAACTCGCTGGGCGCGTGCAACTGCCAACAACGATTCGAACGAGAGCGGGCCTTCGGGCTCGCTCTCTTCGCTTGGCTCATTCGCTGAAACGACAGAGCGAAACCACGTGGTCTTGGCCGCCGTCGTTGGCCCAGCCGTCGAGCTGGCTTGCGTCTTTGAGCTGACGGCCCCGGCTCCGATCCACAGCCAAAAACGAACAGGGCACGTCCGAAAGCGAAGTCATATCCCCCCAGAGCTTCTCGAACTGAGCCACCGGGTAGACGTCTTCTTGACCATGCCCCCAACGTCGCTTGACGTCTTTAATAGTTACATATGTGGGAATTCGAGCCGCCACGGCCCGCACCGCCTCGGCGACGCGGTCGGGCCTGGCAGAAACGTCGTCGCGGGAGAGTTGAAAGTCGCCAAGCAAGCCGTCGACGTTGACCCAGGTGGTCAGCGTGTTGTAGTAGCGAAGGTCGAGCTCGGTCTCTTCTCGAGGCTGGGCCAAGCCTTCGAGAAGCCTGAGTCTGCCGTTGACGTTGGCGAGGCCGCCGCCGCGGTCGTCGATCCGACGCGGGATGACCTCGAACGAAAGGTGCGAGCCGGTCTCGATCGCCAAGCCAAGCACCGCGGGGTCGACCCACGCTCCAAGCGTGTCGATGTTATGGACCATCAGCCACTCGAGATCGGGAACTCGGCGGAAGAGCTCCGCCAAGACTCCATTTTTGAACATATTTGGAATTTCGTGGAAGTGTCCAGGCGGATTGAACCTTTGGATTGGCACGTTGTCGGCATAGTCGGAGCCTTCTCCAGCCCCCTTCGCCCAACCCATAATCGCCCTTCGCCCCGCCTCTCGAACCTTCTGCTTGTTCTCGTCAAGCGTCTCGTGGGGCTGTTCCTCCCAGAGGAAGACGAGGTCTCGGATCATCGGCACGAGCCTGGCGCCGATCGACTGTCCTCGAGAGAGAACGACGGGCCCTTTGTGTCCGTAGTTGCCCCTCTTTGCCAGATGCTCAGCCACGGCCTGATGTGTCAGAAAGCTCGTGGTGACGACATGTGGAATTTCGACCTGGTAACGCTCGCGAACCCGATTCGTCTGGGCCAGGTGAATCTCGAGGAAGGTTCTGTGCCTGCCCGCGAGCGAGACGAACGGATTGATCGCCTTGACCACTCCGGCGCCCGTGGTCCAGCGGCTGCCCACTCCCGCGGCCAGCGAGACCACGGCGGTCCTGCCTTCGCGGATCGCTTGCTCTCCCAGCTCGAGAACTCTTCTCGAGGGGCTCGAGCGCGCGTCCACAAGCTGGTCGTCTTGGGCGTCCTTGATCTCGGCGTCGTTGGGCAGTCTGTTCCTCGCCAGGCCGATTCTTCCCCTCTGCAAGTCCTCGCGCAGGCGGGCGTGTTGCACGGCGTCGAACCCGTTCTCGACCTTTATCCGCTCGGCGGCCGCGTCCCAGCTTGCCCGGGCTGGGTCTAGCGTCGACGACCCCACCGGGAAGAGATTGTTGATCATTGTTCTAAAGACGTGCAGAAGTTTTGGTGCGTCTGAGCTGCTGTTGGCGAAGAAGTCGACGTCCCGTTTGCGCGTCTCGGCCAGTCGATCGGATCCATCGGCGATCATCTTGGGGATCTGCAGCGTGTAGTACTTTGCGGGCATGGTCGCCGCGCGATCGTCCAGGAGCTCCGCGAACGTGCCCTCGGAGTTGATCCGGAAGTCGTAGACCACCGGCTCCATGGCGAAGGGAAGGGCGTCTTCGAGCTCGCTCTTGGCTTCCGAAAGAATGGCCCCGATCTCATCTCGAAACTCCGCTTTCCTATGCGGCGCCACGAAGAAGGCCATCCCACCGCCGGACATTCCGCCAAGCATCAGGAAGCCCCAAAAGTCTTGGCCAAGACGCTCGCGAGCCATGCTGATGATGGTTTCGGTGAAGTGGTTGCTCACCCACGGAATCACCCCTTTGAGCGGGCCTTCCCAGTTTTTCGTGGTAAGCGAGGCCAGTTCTTTGACGTCGGCTGATTTCACAGAGGCGACGATGCGTTCGAAGATGCTCAGAGCTTCCTTGCGCCACACCCACTCGCGCTTGCTCCGCAACAGGTATTTCTGGGTGACCATGTTCAAAATCGGCCCGACGTTTTGCGCCATGCCGCCGTGGACCAGCACCAGGCTCGAAGCGAGCGCGGATGCGAAGTCGGCGGGGGGCGAGGGCGCCAAAGACTCGGCCTGGATTGTCGAATCCCCGAGCTGGAGCAGGTGGTGGATCGGCAGCAAACGACCTCGGCTGACGCCTTCCTCAGGATCTCCAGGACCCGCGGCCACTCCCTCGATGATCTTCACCCCTGGGAATACTCCTCCAGAATCTTGCCAGCCGCCGCCCGACCCGCCCAGCCACTCGCCCAAGATGGCCCGCGCCACCACGACCCTTGCCTCCTCCAAATCCAGCCCCCCGGTCAGCGTTCGCGTCTGGCTTGTCGCGCGCATGAGCACGCTTACGAGGGAAGCCAGAAGGTTCGTCGACACGGCCAGTCGAGACCCCTTGGGAATGTCGTTCACCTGCGTGACCACCTCGATCCCAAGCCCAGGCCGCAATACCCTGCCGAGGATCTCCTCGAGCGGTATGCCGGTCCCCTCGAAAGAAGGGGGAACGAGCCCAGAGGCGATCACTCCTGCTTTTACGAGCCCAAGGTAGTCGTTTCCAAAATTGAACAGTTCTTCGAGCGTGGAAACGTCTTTGCAGGAGTCCAAATCCAGACTGGTGAGCCTCAAGAGCGGCTCGTCGATCACGCGGGCGTACGTGGTGATCGGCGGCGCTGGCTTTTCGTCGCGGCCGTAGACTCCCAGATCTACGGATATATTGAGGACGCGCGTGCCTTCGGGATGGTCCATGCCCAAGAAGAAGATGTCGGACCAGCAACTGTGCGAAAGGTCCAACCGCACGGGCGTTTTCTCGGCCAAAATCGGGAAGAGCCCTGCGGAGCCGCGTTCCAGCAGCCTGGGGTGGATCCGCAAGGGATGCTCCGGCGGCCTGCCGACGCGGAACATCCAACGGTTCCCAGAACACCCTCGGACCGAACGTCTCACTTGGTCGGCCAGATTCTGATATGCCAGTTGCTCATACGCCTGCGCCAATCCACTCGAGAGCGTTTGGTTCCATCCCTCGGACTTTGCCGCGGCAAGGAATTTTCCAATAGCCTCTTCGAACCGCCGAGACATCAAGTCCGCAAACGCCTCATGTGGAATTCCGCCCGCGGCGGGAAGGTCTGGGTGCTCCTGGAGAGCGTAGCGATAAATCGCATGCAGGAACATTGCCGCCCGGACGCGGTGGTAGAGGTTTTCCGATCTCTTGCGGAAAGCCTCCAAGAGCCCAGCGGCCTCGAGCAGTTCTTCGGCGGACGCACCCGCGACCAAGTCCAAGAGCGGCCTGTCCCGCATGCTCGGGTCGATGCTTGTGATCGTCTGGATCAGCGGATGCTCGAGCGTTTGGGAACTCAATCAGCGCCTCTCGACAAGTTATTGCTTTCACCTTGGTACAGGATCTGGGATCGGTCGCCAGCCCTTAGGTCGGGGCGGCTTGTTTCACGCGCGACCTTGCTCGACCTTTAGCACCGATTCCAACAACGAAGACAGCATCTGCTCGCGATCGACTCCTGCCAAGGCCAGAGCGATTTGGGCCTCGACCACTCCAAACTTCACGCCCAAGTTGTGTCGATTGCCCTTGGTCTCCAGGGCCAGGTAGCTTTCTCGCCTTGATAGCGCGTTGAGCGCCGGGGTCAGTTGAATTTGGCCCGATTCCCGAACATCGGATCGCACCATTTCGTCCAAGAGCTCGAAAATGGTCGACGTCAGCACATGCATTCCAAAGAAACACAAATAATGTCCAGCGGGCAGTCCTGGCGTCTGGAGTCGAAGTTCGGCCAAGGTCGGGTTCGGCTTCTCGATGATCTCTTCAATCGCGAAGACGTCCGGCCGATCGGGCCTGCGTCTGCCTGTCAGCGTTCCATATTGGTGGATGAAGTGCTCCCGCGTCGACTGCACCGCGGCGACGGAACAATCTTCGGAAACCGCAAGGTCGATCAGCTGGCGAGCGCATCGGCGATCGTCTTTTGATATATAGAGATGATCGCCAAGAAGGAGCAGGAACGGTTCCGAGCCCACGAATTCTCGAGCGCACCAGACCGCGTGGCCGTAGCCTTCCGATTTTGGCTGAATTGCATAGCGTAGGCGGGACTCGAGGTCTCCAATGCGTCTGGCTTGCTCCTCCGCCCACGCCACGCCTTTGAACGCCGAGGGAAGCGTTTCGGCGTAGGACCGGAACGCTCGGCGATAGTAGGCCTCGTCGCCTGGAGCGCAGACGACGCAGATTTCCTCGATGCCGCTGTCCATGGCCTCTTCGGCGATGATCTGGAGCACGGGCTTGGTCAGACCGTCGCGGTCGACCAGGGGCAGCATCGCTTTTTGAACGGTGTCGGACGCTGGATATTGCCGAGCTCCGCGACCCGCGGCCGTAACGACCGCCTTGGTGATCCGCACGTGCATCCCCCCAGCGCCAAACTCGCTCGTCCGACGAGACCCGATTTAGGTTCCATTACCGAAAGAGTAGCTTATCGGCGATTTGCTCGCGTCGGCAATGCCGTGGTCGACTCCGCTTATGCCTCAGTCGATGAGGTCGCCCACTTCTTGCCGGAGCCTGTGGAGCACCCGAGACTTGGCCTTGCGTACCGCGGCTGGCGACATACCGAGATCCTCGGCGATCTCGGCAGGGGGCTGGTTCTCGAGCGCTGCTCGCCAAAAGGCCTGCCAGGTACGGTCCTCGAACTCGCTACGGACCAACTCGAGAGCCCGCCGGTAAAGGGCGCCCAAGTCTTCCGGGGTTTCCTCGGGCAGCTCTGGTTGCGGAATTTGCTGGAGCTGCCATTGAGGGTCGGTCCCGCCTTGCGCCGCCGGTTGGGCTGCCCGAACGCGGAAGTAGTCTTGAACCTTGAAGTGCGTGATTCGCCGCAGCCAACCTCTAAAGGTGTCGCCAGCTCGATCACGCCGGAACGAATCCAGGCTCTTGAAGACCGCTTGAAAGACTTCCTGAACCAGGTCGTCGGCGTCTTGGCGGCGGACGCCCGAGTTATTGCACCAATACGCCACCAGGGGCGAATAGAGCTCGACAAGCCGACCCCAGGCTTCGTCGTCGCGGACTCGAACCCTTTCGAGCAAAGAGAACGAGGTCGATCGGTCGTGAGGCATGTTACGCCTCCGTTCCCCAACATCGCGGCCGGCGAGCGCCTCGAGTGTGTTGCTCAAAATCGTGTCACACCGTCACGATAAGTATGATAGCCCGGCGGCGAGAAACGCTTCAAGGGCGTCGACAACCCTAGGCTTAGCCCCATTCGAGGAGTCCGTGAGTTGCGCCTCTGCCCGTCCGACCAAGACCTGCTGGCTTTCCACTTAGGCACGATGCCGGTCGACCGGGTCGAAGATCTGGCAGCCCATCTTGAAGCCTGCACGACTTGCGACGAGACGATCCGCGGGTTTGACGCCGCGGCCGACCCCGTCCTCTCCGCGTTGCGATTGCCCGCCGACAAAGGCCCCTCTTGGGCGCATTGGCAAACCCATTCCGCCGATCACCACGGAGCCGAACTTGGCAAATCGGATCCGGATCCGACCGATCCAGAATCCTGGCCCGAGATTCCCGGCTACGAGGTCGTCGATTATCTGGGTCGCGGCGGCATGGGAGTCGTCTACAAGGCGAAGGACACGCGACTGGGTCGGTTGGTGGCTCTCAAGCGGCTGCGCTCCAACGACGCAGCCGAGACGCGGCGATCCCGCCTCGAGGCGGAGACCCTTGCCCATTTGCAGCACCCGAACATCGTGCAGGTTCACGAGATGCCCGAACATGAGGGCAGGTTGTACCTGGTGATGGAACTGCTCGCGGGGGAACCGCTTTCGTATTATCTCTCGCGGCCGCACCCGCCCGCCAGGGCTGCCGCTTTGCTGGAGAAGTTGGCCCGTGCCGTTCATTATGCTCACGTACACGGAGTGATCCATAGAGACTTGAAGCCTGCGAACATCATGCTCTCCGGAATGGGCCGACAGTTGAATGGAGAGCCTCGAGAAGGAGGCGCCTCGAGTCAGACGCTCGATCTCGAGGGACTGACCCCGAAAATCATGGACTTCGGAGTTGCGAAGCGCGTCACAGCGGCTGCGGCGGAGACGCAGAACGGCGATGTAATCGGCACTCCCAGCTACATGGCGCCCGAGCAGGCTTCGGGAAACGCCGAGATGCTCGGCCCCGCGACCGACGTCTACAGCCTCGGCGTGATCCTCTACGAGATGCTTACTGCACGGGTTCCTTTGCTCGGCCCAACAACCCTGGACACGCTCCTACTCGTGCGGAACGAAGACCCTGTGGCTCCCCGACAATTCCAACCGCAGGTGCCGAGGGATTTGGAGACGATCTGCCTGAAGTGTTTGCAGAAGGAGCCAGAGCATCGCTACGCCACGGCGGAGGAACTGGCGGACGACCTTGCTAGATTCTTGGCCGACGAGCCGATACGAGCCCGGCCGACCCCCGCCTGGGAACGGGCCTGGAAATGGGCAAGGCGTAGGCCCGACGTGACTGGCCTTTGGGCGGCGGTTGTGCTGGTGTCCGCACTCGGGCTTATGTTGGTCGCCTGGCAATGGAAACGAGCGACCGTCGCGGCGGCCGACTCGTCGGCGGCTAAGCGAGTGGCCCGTGAAGAAGCTCGAAAGGCCGAGCAACTGCTCGCCGGAACAAGTCTTAGCCAGGGCTTAATGCTGTGCGAGACCGGCGAGGCCGGCAAGGGCTTGGTCTGGCTAGCGCGGTCCGTTGAGCTGGCGGAGCGATCCGGCGAGCGGGAACTGGAGCGAGCTGCCAGGTCCAACATCGCTGCTTGGCAACCTCTTTTCGTCAGGCGGCAATCAACATTCCCTCACGAAGGGTGGACTTGGGCCGTGGCCTTCAGCGCCGATGGTCGGTATGCAGTCACTGGGGGCAGCGATCGGATCGCCCAGGTTCGAGACGTTCAATCGGGAGAGCCAGTAGGCAAACCGATGAGGCACGCCCATGAGGTATGGTCGGTTGCCTTCAGTCCAGACGGGAGTCGAGTCTTGACCGGTTCTGGAGCCTATAACGGAAGACCCGGCGAGGCCCGCCTCTGGAACTCGGCGACAGGAGAGCCTTTGGGACCTCCACTGGCTCATCCTTCGCGCGTTACCGCCGCGAGGTTCAGCCCCAACAGCCAAACCTTCCTGACCGTCTGCGACGACGGCGCGCAAGTCTGGTCCACGGAGACGCACAGCGCTGTCGGCGTGCGTATGAGTCATCCCGGTCTTGCGCCCGATACGCAGGTTCTCCAAAAGCTGGAAGCGGAGTTAACTCCCGATGGGAAGCTGGTGGCGACCGGCGGCGCCGACGGCTCCGCCCGGCTTTGGGACGCTGCCACTGGTTTACCCCGGACCGATCCGCTTCGAACCGCCGGACCTGTGTCGGCCATCGCTCTGAGCCCAGACGGGCGTACTCTGGCGACGGGCGGTAGGCACGGCGAACTCGAGCGCTGGGACGTTGCCACTGGCGTTCGCCGCGGACCGGCCTCAAGGCAGCGAGGAGCGATCAAGGCAATCGCTTTCAGCGGCGATGGGGCAATGGTCGCGGCGGCCGGGATCGTGAATCTCGACGATTCGCGGGCAGAACCAAAGCCTATCATCGGCGGTGAGGTCCAATTGTGGGAAACCGGGACCGGCGGAGCCGTGGGTCGCCCACTCTGGCACCCAGCACCGGTTTGGTCGGTGGCCTTCAGTCCCGACGACCGTCTGCTCTTGACCGGTTCCGAAGATACAGGCGTCCGTTTCTTCCTCACCATGAGCGGCCAATTGGTCGGACATACATATGGAGGTGAAGGGACGGTCTCGGCCGTTTGCTTCAGCCCTGACGGCAACCTGGCGTTATCCTCCAGTGCGGGGGGCAACGATCACTCCGCGGGGAAGCTCTGGCGTTTGCCAGGTCGCAAAGCCCTTCCGCGCTGGCTCTTTCAACCCGGGGGCGTCTCCTGCTTGGCTCTCTCGCACGACGGCAAGACCCTGCTGACTGGGTCGCCCGATCGCTCGGCAAGACTCTGGGACCTGGAACGCGAGGGTCCGATCGGTCAGCCTCTCAATCACGAACATGCCGTCGTTGCCGTGGCATTCCGTCCTGACGGTCGCGAGTTTGTCACAGCCGACGAGGGTGGGAAGGTCCAAATCTGGGACCGAGCGAGGATGAAGCCGCGCCTGACGGTCTCGCACGCACGCCACGTCTCTTGCGCGGTCTTCAGTTCCGACGGTCTGAGTTTCGTCGTCGGCGATTCAAGCGGGCTTGTCCAGTTGTACGATACGGCCGACGGGAAAGCCGTTCGGGAGTATGATCCGAAGCAGGGCCCTGTCCGCGGAGTGGAGTTCGGCTTCGGCAACGAAGCCATTGCGGCCGTCAGCGACTTTGGAGTGAAGGTGCTGGCCAAATCCGGCCGTCGCATCTTCGGCAGTTGGTCGAGCCCTCCAGGCGGCAATGCAGTTAGTTTTGGCCTCGATGGCAAGAGCGTTCTCTTGGCGTCCGACGGCTTAACCCAGATAGCCGAGTTGACGACCGATCCTCCCAGCATCCGTCCCTTCATCCATGGAGCAGGAAGGGCGGCCAAACTCGCACTATGCCCAAACGGGCGAAGCGTCTTGATCACTGGAGTAGACAACATCACGCGGCTCTGGGACCTCGCCACGGGCAGGGCGCTGGTCCGCGGCTGGCAAGCGAGGAGATCTCGGCCAGCGTGTTCAGCCCGGACTCCCATAAAGTGGCTGTCGCCACGCCGGACGGGCGCATTTGCATCTGGAACCTCCCCACGAACGACGAGTCCCCAGCAGCCGAGCTCCGCGAACGGATCGAACTCTATACGGGTCTCGGGTACGACGATACAGGGGCAATTCACGAGCGGAGCTCGCCCTTGCTCGACAAGCGGAAACGCCTCGAGCAGATTGGGGGGACCGCACCTCCCTAAACCACGCGTTGGAATCAACATAATGACGTTCCGACCCATCCCACTTTTGGCTTGGGGAACGGGACGCCTGCCGACGCGAGACCGCGGCAACGGCTCTCAGACGCTGCTCGCTCTTCGCACAATCGGATGAACATGTTTTTGCAGACTGTCGGCGCGCGTCCCGAGCGATCAGGGTGCGCCCCGAGGTGATGAAGGTACGGCCGAAAGTCGGCCGTCCGGCAAGGATCGCGTTGTTTTCACATTTTCAACAAGGAACTCCCGTGATGAAACGATCTCTTTGGTTTCAAAATACCCGCAGCCTCCGCAATAGAGACAAGGCTTCTCGCGTTGCAACCAGGCCAAAGCAGAACCGTCGCGTGCGAATCGGCTTCGACCCTCTGGAGACTCGTGAGTTGCTGACGGGCTCCTGGTCCAGCCTTACCGACATAGGCGGCAACCCGGTTCCATTCTTCCAGCACGAAATCCTGCTCTCCGACGGCAGCGTGCTTGCCCAGACGGGTCGCGACCAGGCGACCAACACCTGGATCCGCCTGAACATTTCAGGCAACGTCGCTCGCATCACCTCGGTCCCCAACAGCAGCGTCGATCGACTTTTCTATACGTCGGACGTATTGACCGACGGGCGAGTGCTGGTCCTCGGCGGCGAATACTCGGATCCCAACACCGACCAAAACGATACGAACACGGGCGAGATCTACGACCCCGTCGCCAACACCTGGACCAGCATCGCGAACTTTCCGGAGAGCAAACTGGGCGACGCTCCATCCGAGGTTCTCGACAACGGAACCGTCCTGGTCGGCTCGCCTTTCGATTCGAATACATATATCTACAATCCATCAAATAACACTTGGACGCAGGGTCCCAGCCTTCTCAATGGAGATACGAGCAGCGAGGAAGGCTGGGTGAAGCTGCCCGACGGCAGCATCTTGAGTTATACGATTGGCGGCAACGATCCACAGACCGCGGAACGCTACGTTCCATCGCTGAATCAGTGGGTCTTCGCCGGCAACGTGCCCGTCTCGCTCGCCACCAACGCCGGGAACGCCGACTTCGCGCCGGAGCTTGGCCCGAGCATTCTCCTTCCCAACGGCCAGGTGTTCTGGGTGGGCGCGACCGACCACACAGCGATTTACACGCCGCCGACGACTCTCACGGGCACGGGCTCCTGGACCGCGGGACCGGACATCCCTGGCGGGCTCGGCGGCTTCGATTCGCCAATCGCCGAGGAACCCAACGGTACAATCCTTTTCAGCGCGCAGACCCTCGACGGCACGTTCAACCAACCGCCTGTATACTTCGAGTACAATCCGTCGACGGACGCGATCAGCAACAACGCTGGACCGTTCCCAGGATTGGACCGAACTCCGTCTTTCTTGAACAAATTGCTGGTCTTGCCCGACGGCCGAATCCTCGAGTGCAGCGGCCTTTCGCCGGCGATCTACTCCGAAGATCCCGCCACGGTCCCACAGCCCGCATGGGCGCCGATGATCTCATCTGTGACATCCAACCTTGTTGGCACTTTCACGGTAACTGGCACGCAGCTCAACGGCGTATCGGAAGGCAGCACTTACGGAGACGACGCCGAGAACGCAACCAACTTTCCGTTAGTTCGATTCACTGCCGACGGTTTCGGCATCTACGGCAGGACTTTCAACTGGACGAGCACTGGAGTGGCAACTGGCTCGACCCCCGTCTCGACCGACTTCACGCTCCCTTCGAGCCTCCAGTCCGACCTCGTGTACCAGATGCAGGTGGTCGCCAACGGCATCGCCTCCAAGCCCGATCTGTTCCTGGAAGCCGGACAATCGGATTACAACATCACCCTCCAGACCGATCCGACAAACGGCGACTACGAGTTCCTGGCCAACGGCGCTTCAATCGGCGAGTTCGCTCCTGGTACTTTCAACGGCGTCGTCCTGAGCTTGCAGGCCGCGACTTCGAGCGTCTCGATCAAGGAGACGCTTGCGGGAGCGCCCGTCAGCGTGATCGGCAATCCCTTTTATACAGATACCATCAACATCGGCGATTCGGGCGGCGTGCAGAACATCCTCGGCAACGTCCTTCTCGAGAACCCTGGCGCCTTTAACCAGATCAACGTGAGCGACGCCGGCGATAAAACCGCTCGCTACGTGACTCTGAGCACAACCACCGACTCGTCCGGCAACAACTTCGGCGTGCTCTCAGGACTTGCACCGGGGACAATCTCCTACAAATGGGCCGATACCGCGTCCCCCATTTCCATCACAGGCGGGTCCGGCGGCAATACGTTTAACCTCAACGGCGGCGTCGAAGCGCAGACCATCAACCTGAATTCCGGCGCCGGGAACGATACCGTCAACGTCAACTTGAACGAAGCTCAGCTCAACATCGACGGCGGCGGCGGCCACGATCAGATCAACATCGGCAATGGCAATACAGTGTTGATCGCCGCACCCGTAAACGTCAAGGACACGAGAGGATCCGCCTCGGTTCTCGTCAACGATTATCTGGACTCTGCGAGCCACACGGCGACGCTCAACGACGGCCAGATCACTGGACTCTCGCCTGGCCAGATCTCATGGACGCCTTCCGCCACCGGCACAGGAGGCGTTACCTCGCTTCACGTACTCGGAGGGACGGGCAGCGACGTCTGGAACGTCGTCAACACCAGCAACTTCGGGCCCATCATCGGCGGCGGCACAACCTGGATCCAGACCGGGATCGGCGTTAGCAGTTTCCCGATCGTCCACGTTCTGGGGACGACCGGCGGACTCGACGTCGACGGCGGCAGCAGCGATCAGAGCGTAACCTTGGGAAACAACGGCAGCGTCCAGGGCCTCAACGGCTTTGTCTATGTCTACAACGAGATTTCCAGCGGTTCGAGCGGCCTTGTCATCGACGACTCCAGCGATACGACGTCCCGCACGGCGTCGATGACCGACGGGTATATCACCGGCCTGGCGCCCGCCCCACTCTATTGGATCGACAACACCGCCGGAACGTACACTGGCGGAGTAGCTGGTCTGATTCTCTACGGCGGTTCCGGCGGCAACACATGGAACATCGCCAACGTCAGCCCGCTTGATTTCGGCACGACGGTGCATACCGGCAGCGGCAACGCCAAAGCCGACGTCGTCAACCTCAAGGCCACTCTTGGTGGACTCACGATCGACGGCGGCAACGATAGCGTTAAAGTAACGATCGGCAGCTTGGCGCCCAGCCTAGGCGGGACTTTGGCCAACATCGTTGGCGGAGTCATCATCGGCAACATCTTGGGTTCTGGTACGACAAGTCTGATCCTCGACGACAGCGGAGACTCCCAGACAAGGACTGCAACCCTTGGCGAAGGTTCGCTCTCGGGGATCGCTCCCGGCGCCATTCAGTGGTTCGACTACCACAACGGCGGAGCAAGCTCGGGAGGAGTCAACAGCCTGCAGGTCTTGGGAGGCTCCGGAACGAATACCTATTTCGTCGCCGAGGCAGGCGCCGCAAATGTTGTCTCTACTTTGAATACCGGCAAAGGCAACGACAACGTCGATGTTCTGAGCGTCTCGGATTCTCTGAACATTGTTAACCCAGGCGGCAAGGACAACGTGAATATCGGCAGCGCAGCGCCCAACCTGAACGGAGTGTTGACCGCCGTCAACGGCGTGATCGACGTCAATGGCGCAGGTGCGACCACGCTGACCATCGACGACAGCGGCGACACGGTTCCCAAAACTTCGACATTGAACGACGACGGTCACGGAAACGGCAGCCTTTCAGGGCTTTCGCCGCTGCCGATCGACTGGCTCGACGCGTCAGGAAGCGCTGGAGGCGTGACGCATCTCTTGATTTACGGAGGGCAGGGAGGCAACACATTTAACATCCCCAACACAGGCTCTGCATCGGTAAGTACCATCTTGCACCCAGGAACGGGCAACAACACGGTTATCGTCACCGGGCAGACCGGCCCATTCTCCATCGTGAACAACGGCGGTCCATCGAGCCAGTTCGATTTCATCGTCGACAGTTCGGCCGACGGCACGACCCTGCCGGCGGGCAAGCTCTCGCTTCGCCAAGCGATCACCCTGGCCAATGGCGCCGCTCCGGCAGCTCCCGCCAATATTACCTTCGACCCGACGGCCTTCGCCTCTGCGCAAACCATCACCCTGAGCTCGGGCGAGTTGCTGCTCCAAGCCAACGCGTCGATCAACGGACCGACCAGTCCCTCAGGAACCCCTTTGGTGACCATTAGCGGAAACAACACATCGCGCGTCTTTGACGTCCAGGGGGGTGCTTCAGGCGTCGACGTCGCATTCCAAAACTTGACCATCACCAACGGCCTGGCTGGCCCTTCAGCCGCCAAGACTCTCGGGGCGGGAGGCGGAGTGCTGGTCAACGACGCAGGCGGGTCTGTGTCGCTTCAGACGGTCACTTTGAGCAGGAACGAGGCTCAGTTCATCTCCGGATCGACCATTGCCGAAGGGGGCGGATTGTTCATCGTTGGCGGGACCGTTCGCATCAACGACTCCACCTTGAGCAACAACATCGCCTCAGGCCCCAACGCGGCAGGCGGAGCGATCTTCCTCAAGGGCGGCTCTCTCCAGTTGGACGATGACACCATCGCCAGCAACTCGGCCATTGCAGCCAGCGGCAAAGGTCAGGGTGGAGGAATCTACGCCCTCGGCGGCACGCTTGCCGTATCGTATTCCACAATTGCCGGAAACAGCGCTTCGGGAACCACAGCCCAGGGCGGAGGCCTCTTCACTCAGTCCAAACTTTCGATTCAGATCGTTGACAGCATCATCGCATCAAACTCCGCCGCCGCTGGACCAGACGTCTTCGGCCCCGTTACCCTCAGCGATCACAACCTTCTGGGCAACACCTCCGGAAACAGCGGCTTCAGTACAGCCAACGGAGACCTCCTGAACGTCAACCCCAACCTATCCCCTCTGGGCAACTACGGCGGGCCAACCCAGACAATGCCTCTGCAACCGGGCAGCCCAGCCATCAACGCAGGCGACGGCTTCGGCACAGCCCCTGCCACGCTCCCAGGGCTGGTCGATGACTGGCGCGGCGACGGCAATACCCAAGACGCCGCTGGGAACAACCCCCTTTCGGCAATCGGAGGCGTCGGTTACGCCCCAGGCGTGTTCGGCAGAGCCTTCCAGCTGGATGGCGCAAGCGGCACGCTTGTCGCGGCCAACACCTCCGCTTTGCAATCCGCCACGTTCACCATCTCAGGTTGGTTCAACCTGACCCAAGCCCCAGCCGCGGGCAGCGAATACATCTTGGCGAGTAAATATGACGGCAACTATCATGGCTGGATTCTCCGAATCGACAGTTCGCTTCGGCCAACGCTCTCGGTGCTGGGCTCTCCCAATTCGAACTACAATGCCACCTCGTCTGCCGCCGTCGCCATCAATACGTGGCACTTCATCGCGGCGAGCTTCGATGGAAGCACGCTCGACATTTACGTCGACGGCGTGTTGACCGGCAGCGTCACGGGCTCCGGCGGCTACGTGCCTAGCAGCACCGGTTTGTACATCGGCTCGGCAAGTTGGTTTCCCGCAGGATACACAGACGGCTTGATCGACGAGGTGCAGGTTTACAACACAGCCCTGGCTTCGAGCCAGATCAAGGCGCTCTACGCAAACGCGGCCCAGGCTGGCGCACCGCTCTTGGATTCGTGGAACGGCAATGGAAACGCCCTCGACAACGGCGGGACCAGCAACGGTACAACCGTCGGCAACGTAAGCTATGCGGCTGGGATCTTTGGAGACGCCTTCACCTTCGGCGCAGGCGGCGGCTATGTCGACCTGGGAACCGGCGCCGACGTCACAGGCTCTGGCGCATTCGCGGTGGGAGCCTGGATCAAGACAAGCTCCGATGGAGTGATCATCAACCAACGCGACGCCAACAACATTGACGGCGAGTTTATCCTCGCGGTCAGCGGCGGTAAGATCACTTGGTGGACGCAGAGCCTCGGCGTTTATGGCTTCGACTTCACGTCAAATCGCTCGGTCGCCGACGGACAGTGGCACTATGTCCTTGCCCAACGGCTGGCTAACGGCACAGGCGAGATCTTCATCGATGGAGTCTTGGATAGTACCGAGTCGCAAGCCCCAACGCCGCTTGGCAGCGGATTCCACATCTACATTGGCGAGGACGTCCGCGATGCGACCTACGGATATTCCCCGGACAACTTCGTGGGCCAGATCGAACGGGTGGGGATTTTCGACGGAGCCCTGACGCCCGCACAAGTCCAGCTCCTTTCGAATGTTCCTTCTGGAGTGACTCTCGACCAGCAAGGCGGAGCTCGCCCCGTCGACGGGGCGGTGGATATTGGATCGGTCGAGTACCAGCATGGAACCCCATCCGGAGTCGACATCGAAGTCCAGCCAACGAACACCGTGGTCGGACGAGCCATCAGTCCGATCGTCGTGTGGGTGGTGGACGCCAACGGCAGGGCTGTGACCGATAGCAACCAACTTGTCACGCTGGCGATCTACTCTGGACCGAAGGGGGCAAAACTCGAAGGTACGACGACCCTGAAGGCTGTGAACGGAGTGGCCGTATTCAATAACTTGACTCTTAACTTGGCTGGCGACTACACGCTCACAGCCATCGGAGGGACGCTCGATCCGGATTTCTCGAATGTCTTCACCGTTGCACCGGCCGACGTCACGCAGGAGTTGAGGATCAAGCGTGGAACCCCCACCATCATTGGCTCGAAGGGCGAGATTCTGGTCAAGCAGACTCTGACGATCACCAACACCACAGACCACAGCCTCACGGGCCCGCTGGCCTTGGAACTGAAAAAACTGCCAGAGTACCTGGCTCTGGTGGGACAGACGGGCGCCTATGAGGGGAACCCTTACGTCGATGTCCTGGGCGCGGACAGGTCACTGGCGCCGCATTCGAGCGTGAGCATCACCTTGACCTTTGTCATCACTGGCAAGCTGAGCCGGTTCGGCCTCGACCTCGACTATCGCACCGATTTGCTCCAGGGAATCTGACCCTGGAGGATCGGAAGAATCGTCGTGGGAGATGTTAACTGGTTTGCGTGGCGGGGTCGCAAGACCTCGCCACGACGACCTGAGCGAACCTTTCGGAACCGGTTGGCGTCGAAAGATTAGCGTCCGGCGGTGTACGCGGGTTTGCAATCGCCTGCTTGACTTCGACCACCGCCAGGGCTATCGTTTTAGTCTCGCAAGTAGCGGAAATGAGAGGGGATGTAGCTCAATTGGTTAGAGCACCGGCCTGTCACGCCGGAGGTTGCGGGTTCGAGCCCCGTCATCCTCGTTTGCACGCGTATTCATTGTAGCCGCCTCAACAGAATCCCAAGCTGAAGGGGGCAATATGACTTCGGCTACAGACCCTTCTTCGGTCATTCCTTCCTCCGCTAATCCAACCTCGTCTCGACCGATCCCTACCCTCGATCAGCTCTACGAAATGACATCCATTCCCGACGAACGGGTTGTCATTCCAAACGTCGATTTCGCCTTCTACGAGCAGCTTGTCGACTCCCTTCCCGAGGGCGTGCATATCCATATCGATTTCGATGGGAAGGACTTGGAGATCATGTCCCCCGGTTCGTTTCACGAGGGCCTCAAGACGCTTATGGGCCGATTCGTCGAGTTGACGAGCGAGGAACTTGAAATCCCTTGCGCGGGCTATGGATCGACTACCTGGAAACGTCCCGAAATCGCTCGAGGACTGGAGGCTGACGAATGTTATTACTTTTCCGCCGAGAAACTCGAGTTAACTAGAAAGGCTGGGAGGCGAAAGTCTCAAAGGTTGGCTGAGTTTGCCAATCCGGATTTGGCGATCGAAGTCGACATTTCGCGCTCGAAGATCGACCGCGAAGGCATCTATGCCGCCTTGCGGGTTCCTGAGGTCTGGCAGTTCGACGGCGAACGGATCGTCATTTCCAAACTGGGGAATGGTGGCGCCTACCAATCCGTGGAGCAAAGTGCGTTCTTGCCGGTGCGGGCTGAGGAAATCGGCCGCTGGATGCTCGATGAAGATTCTCACGACGGGTCGCTCTGGGCGCGACGTCTACGCGCTGGATTCGAAGCGAGTTGGCGCCGCGGCTGGGTCGGTGATCCAACCCCCATGTAGTGGCACTGGGAAAACCTCCGCAAGCACTTGCTTTGTAGTGCAAAGTAATTTACAGTGCCGCCGGTTTGCTCGACGCACTCTGCCTCGAACCCATTCCGGAGCCATGCCGAATGAACTCGCTCGCGATGCTGAAACGTCCCAGCGCCTTCCTACCTGTGGCCATGTCGCTTTCCGCACTTGCCGTTGTGCTTTGCCACATCGCCGTCTACGGAGCCGCACGCGAAGCCGACGAGGGCGCCGCTGCCCATGTTTTCCAACTGCTTATGGTCGTTCAGGCGCCCATCGTTCTTTTTTTTGCTTT
This sequence comes from uncultured Planctomycetota bacterium, assembly GCA_963818975.1. Taxonomy (GTDB): domain Bacteria; phylum Planctomycetota; class Planctomycetia; order Isosphaerales; family Isosphaeraceae; genus CAWFUI01. The sequence continues at coordinate 172,791 of CAWFUI010000001.1, forward strand.
CAAATGGCTGCCCAGGGATCCAAGACCGGCGTTGCGCTTGCTGGCGCTGCAACTCTTTGCCGCGGTTGCTGCTCTGACTCCGGTCTATCTGCTGAACCTTTAAATATGGACCGGCACGAGGTTCTCATTCAAAGCACCTGGCATTGCCAACACCCACTGGCCTTCGTCTGGGTTCAGATGGTAGATTACTAGACCCTTTCGGGTGAGCGGCGTTAGGGCCGCTGGGAAGACAAAGACTGCCGAGGTGTCAGATGGCTTTTCGACCGCGGAAGAAGAAGACCAAGAAAATGAAATACCTCCGCTGCAAACGTTGCGGAGGCCAGGTCCGCCGGCATACCCCGCGTTGCAAGAAATGCGACGAAAAGCAGTAAAAATCCCGGATTTTCTCCGGGATTGAGCCAGGCCTTGGTTTGCCTCAATCAAGCGGTCTGTTGCCTGCGGGAACGCCCATGACCGAGCTGCGATTGGGGACCGCCACGGCCAGATCGCCGGTGATTCGAATCTGACAAGACAACCGGATTTTGGGTTCGAGACCTACCTCGCGCGAAAGTCGCTCGCGCTCGAGTTCTTCCATCGGACCAGGATCTCCAGAGAGAATCTCGACCCGACAGGTTGTGCACCTGGCGTTGCCGCCGCATTTGTGCAGGATGTCCACCCCTGCGTCCTCGATTGCCAGCACCAGCTTCTTGCCGGCATCGACCTCAACCACTTTCTCGCCATCGATCAACAACTGCGGCATGTGCAAGAACTCCTCTGTTCAAATCAGGGCGGCTCGCGAGGTTCGAGGCTACAGAACCCGCCGCGCCGGTTCAAGCCGCAGCTCTTTCAAAGCCCCAGGTCGATCGCTCGGTGGGAATCTGGACGCCATCAGGCCAACCACAAGTTCTTTCCCTGCTTGCATTTAGAGGCGGAACAGAGACGAACGACCTATCTCGAGGTGGATCGAGGATTGGACGAGAGCGGTCCTCCGCACTAATCTTTGACGATCGCAGAGGTCTTGAGCGCGTCGTCCAAACCCTGCCCAGCGTTCCCGAGGAGGAGACCTTAAAGCATGGTGGGTCAGGAAGATCTGATTGATAAACTGCGTGAGTTGGCTCGGAACTTCTGGTGGTCCTGGCATCCCAACGCCATCGAGCTCTTTCGCGGGCTCGATACGATGCTCTGGCGCAAGGTTGGCCACAACCCCGTCGAGTTCCTCCAGCGGATTGCCCCAGATCAGCTCGAGAGAAGGGCCTCGGAAATGGCCCTCCATTCCCGCGTCGACTACGCGTTCAGAAGGCTCAACGAATACCTCAAGAACGACGACTCTTGGGGCAGGATGCACGCTTCGATCTTCCAGGCCAGACCTGTCGCCTATTTCTCGGCTGAGTTCGGCATTCATGAAAGTTTGCCCATTTACTCAGGCGGTCTGGGAGTGCTGGCCGGCGACCACTTGAAAAGCGCCAGCGATTTGGGCGTTCCGCTTGTCGGCATTGGTCTGCTTTACGCCCAGGGGTATTTTCGCCAATCGCTCAACGACCAAGGCTGGCAGATCGAGAACTATCTCAATACGAATACAGACCTCTTGCCCGTCGACCCAGTCCTCGACGCAACCGGAAAACCGATCATCGTTTCGATCGAGACCCAATACGGCGTTCTGCGCGCAAGGATCTGGAAGACCGAAGTCGGTCGCAACAAACTGATACTTCTGGATTCGAACGTTCCAGAGAACAACGAGGCCGATCGGTCTCTAACGGCCAGGCTCTACGGCGGCGACGCTCGAGTGCGGATTCGCCAAGAACTTCTGCTAGGCGTCGGCGGGGTTCGGGCGCCTCACGGCCCTTGGCATCACCCCCTCGGTCATGCACTTGAACGAAGGCCATAGCGCTTTCGCTGTGCTCGAAATGATCCGCCTGACGATGGAAACCGAAGCGATGCCGTTCGGAGAGGCTGTACGAGACGTCGCGGCGCGCACGGTCTTTACCACGCATACGCCCGTCGCGGCCGGGCACGACCGCTTCGGGGCAGGGCTCGTCGAGGAAAACCTGGCGAAAATCCGCAAAGCGCTGCGGCTTTCTCCCGAAGAATTCATGGCGCTTGGAAGAGTCTTCCCTGGGGACGTCAACGAACCGTTCTGCATGACGGTGTTGGCGCTCAAGCTTTCCAGACACGCCAACGGCGTTAGCGCCTTGCACGGACAGGTCTCTCGGCGAATGTGGCAGCCGCTTTATCCGCAACTGCCCGAAGAGCGGGTTCCCATCGGCCACATCACCAACGGAGTGCATGCTCTCACGTGGATTGCACCTCAGCTCCGCGTCATCTACGAACGTTATCTGGGCGCGAATTGGGATAAGCGGATGAGGCACCCCGAGACATGGGCCCCAATCCAGCAGATGGACGACGCAGAGCTCTGGGAGACGCACCAAATCCTCAAGGCTCGGATGATCGACTTCATCCGCCGCAAGCTCGTCGAACAGGCCAAGAAGCGGGGGGAGAGCGATTCTTTCGTTCAAAAATGTTCGCAGGCTCTGGACCTCGAAGTCTTGACCTTCGGCTTCGCTCGCAGGTTCGCCACGTATAAGCGGGCCGGCCTGGTGCTCCAAGACGCCGAGCGGATGGCCCAGATCATCAATTCCCAGGACCGGCCGATCCAGCTCGTCTTCGCGGGTAAAGCGCATCCAGAAGATCAGATGGGCAAGGAGCTGATCCAGTCGATCGTCCGTATGACCAAGCAAGATCGCTTCATGCACAGACTTGTGTTCGTGGAAGACTACGATATGAGCGTCGCTCGATATCTGGTCCAAGGCGTGGATGTTTGGCTCAACAACCCGCGTCGTCCGCAGGAGGCCAGCGGCACCTCTGGTGAAAAGGCGCTGTTCAACGGCGTGCTCAACTGCTCGATCTTGGACGGTTGGTGGGCGGAGGCTTACGATGGTTCCAACGGCTTCGCCATCGGCACGGGCCTAACCCACGCGAACCCCACCGTTCAGGACGAACGGGACCATCGCGAGCTGATGGAAACGCTGACCAAGACCGTGGTTCCTCTCTACTACGCACGCGACAACGACGGACTGCCCAGGGGTTGGATCTCGCGCCAGAAGGCGGCAATTCGGACGCTCGGCTGGCGGTTCAACGCCGATCGCATGGTGATGGATTACGTCCTGAACGCATACCTTCCCGCGGCGGGCGGGCTTCCTTGCTCGATGGTTTCGCGCTAAGCTAGCATTTTGTGCGGCCCCATTCGCGCCCAGATGCGCGCTCGGGGTCCCCCAGGTTTTGGGGAAAGAGGGCGTGCGCGATGATTGGCCAGCGGCTCGGTTCGTTTCAAATCGAGAGCAAGATCGGCTCCGGCGCCATGGGCGTCGTCTTTCGTGGCTTGAACGTCAACACAGGCAAGCCCGCGGCCATCAAGATCATCACCGCCGAATACGCTCGCAAGGGAAACGCCTCCGAGCGGTTTCAGCGCGAGACCGAGATTCTCCAGCAGTTCCGCCATCCCAACATCGTTCGGCTGCTGGCCGTGGGCAGGTATCAGAAGACCGATTACTTCGCTATGGAGTTCATCGAGGGCAAGACGCTCGAAGCCCTGCTCGAGGAAGTCGACTATTTGCCCTGGGAGAAGGCCGTCGAGATCGCACTTCAAACCACCAAGGCCTTGCACTATGCGCACGAACGGGGCGTGGTGCACCGCGATTTAAAGCCCTCGAACCTGCTGCTGACGGCGAGCGGAGAGGTGAAACTGGCCGATTTTGGCATCGCCAAGGACCTGGACGCCACCGCCCTTACAGACCCTGGTCGGACGCTCGGCACTGCCGCCTATATGGCGCCTGAACAGATCAGAGGCGTCCCGGCGGTCAGCCACAAGACCGATCTTTACTCGCTGGGCGTGGTGCTTTTCCAGATGCTCACGGGCAAGCTGCCGTATCCCGCGGGTTCGGTCGCTGCCATCATGCACGCCCACTTGACAGCCCCGGTCCCCAGGGCTAGCGACAAGAACCCCGAGATTCCGGTGGCTATCGACGACTTGGTCTTTAAGCTCATGGCCAAGGAACCGCAAGACAGGCCCTGGGACGCGCAGGCCGTCGAAGTTTCGCTCGGTGAATTGCTCGAAAAAGCCACCCGAAACGATGCGATCGCCATGGTCCGGGCCGAGATGGAAACCGTCAATATGGACGGACTAGGACTCAAGAATACCAAAGATATCGTCACGCCAAAGAAGAAAAAGAAAAAACGAAAAAAGAAAGGCGACGATTGGGATTTGCCCATTTCGAGAACCGCCGTCGGCACGGCGGGCCTGGTCCTTGCCCTTGTCGGCGCACTGGCGCTGGTCGCCTATCTGCTATGGCCGCCGAGCGCAAAAATCCCTGGTTGCCAAGGCTGAGGAGTTGATGAAGAGCGAAAAGCCGATCGACTGGATGCACGCAAAGCAGGAGTACTTGGACGATCTCCAGAGGCGCTATCCCAATCACCCGTACCAGGAGAAGACCAAGGGCTGGCTCGATCGAATCGCTCTAAACCAAATCGAACGCAGAGCCGACGTTATCGAAAAGCCAAACCTCGCCAGTTTCAGCAAGCCTAAAGACGACACGGAGAGGCTCTACTTCGACGTCTATCAAGAGGTGCGGAAGCAGATCGAGGAAGGCAAGGAGGTCGATGCGATTGCGAAATGGAAAGAGCTGGGCTCAGTACTCGCGAAGCATCCGGAAGACCGTGGTTGGTTATTGCTGTCTCAAAAGCGTTCGGCCGATCTAGAGCTCAAGGTTGCCGACAGAAAAAGGGAGGCTCAACGGCTTCTGGACAAAGCCGAGGATCACGTCCTTAACGGCCGGTTAAAAGAGGCGGCAAAGCTCCTGAAGAGCGTCGTCGAAGAGTTTTCACGCAATCCCGAACTTGCAGAGATCGTGGACAAGGCAAAGACCAAGCTTGAAGAATTGCCCAAGTCGGAGATCGACGAGCCAGAAAAGACGAAGCCCGCCGATTCCACCGTTGAGGATCCTGCTCCCAAGAAAGATCCCGATCCCAAACCCGAGGACGAATCGTTTAGGAGTTCGCTCGACCAGACCCAACGAGCGCTCTTGTCGAGAGTTAACTTGCGTGAGAGTTGACTCTGGACGTACCGTTCGTTAGACTACGAGTGCCTAATCTACGGTGGCGCTTCGCCCCGGGGGCTCCCCCCATAGTGGTTGCGGCCTGTCTTGGCCAATGAGGATCGAAATGCGCCAGTCGAGCGTACGTTTCATAGGCAGTCGAGAGCTTCATCGCGATTTGCCAAAAGTTCTGGACTCGCTCGAGGACTCCGACCTCCGATACGTTCTGACGATTCACAACAAGCCCAAGGCCGTTTTGATCGGGGCGGACGCTTTCCTCGCGTTGCTTCGCGCTCAGACCCCCGCCGATCGACTGTTGGCGCTCCAACTCGGCGCTTTGACTCAGGGACTTGAGGCCCAAATCGGAGATGAAATCGAAGTCGCTCAGCCAGCCAACTCGGTCGAGGAGCTGGCGGGCGCCGGCGTCTGAGATCACCAGCTCAGCGGTGAACATCCGCTCTCGCCAAGCCTATCAGGAAGGTTCGCCTTCTGTAGACGTGGATTGACCTTGCTCTGTCGTCGACGAGAAAACAACTGCGTCCGGGTGCGGACTTGCCCCACTTCCTTCCCGCGGTCGAAGACGATAATCTCGAAAGAATCCAACCCCGCCCGGCCTCTATCCTTCGGGACATCGTCCATTGCTCTGGCTCCTCGCACCCGCGCTTCTCGCAGCGACGACTCTAACTTCCCCCCAACCTCCTTTGTTGCAGGACCAACTCCGAAAGGAGGGCGTGGAAGAGCTCGCAAGAGCCTCTCAAAACGATGGCGATCCCAGAAGAGGCGCGGTCATCTTCTACAGACGCGGCCTTGCCTGCGCGAACTGCCACGAGCCATCCCAGACGGCGCTCTCGCTTGGCCCTGATCTTTCCAAGCCAGGGCGAGCCGTTGCGTCCCGCGAGATCGTCGAGGCGATTCTCGAGCCCTCCAAAACCATCCTCAAGGGGTTCGAGAGCACCTCGATCCTAACGAAAGACGGCAAAACGCTCACTGGCAGGCTCTTGGTCGAGAAGCCGGACGCAATCGTCTTGCTTTCGAATGCGCTCTTGCCCGAGCAACTGACCGTGCCCAAAGAACAGATCGAAGAGCGCAAGGACGGCGGGCTCTCGCTCATGCCTGCGGGATTGGCAAATCAGATCGAAACCCGGCAAAACTTTCTCGACCTGGTTTCCTACCTCGCCGACATCTCAGCCAACGGACCTGCCCGCGCGCGATCGCTCAAACCCTCGCCCGAGCTGCTCGCGGACCGTCCACTCCCAGCGTACGAAGCGAGCCTCGATCACTCGGGAATCCTCTCGAGCTGGGACGACGTCAGTCTCGAGCGAGGCGAAGTCATCTACAATCGGGTCTGCGCCAACTGCCACGGTGATCAAGAAAAACCAGGCTCGCTGCCAGCCTCGCTCCGGTTCGCCTCGGGCAAGTTCAAGAACGGGTCCGACCCCTACAGGATGTATCAGACCCTGACCCGAGGCTTCGGCCAAATGCCGCCGCAAACCTGGATGGTCCCACAACAGAAGTATGACGTCATTCACTATATTCGCGAAAAATATGTCAAAGAATCCAACCCCAGCCAGTATTCAAAAGTCGACGAGTCGTATCTGGCTTCGTTGCCCAAGGGGACGACTCGGGGCCCCGAGCCAAGCTCGATCGAGCCTTGGGTTGCCATGAACTACGGGCCGAGCCTTTCGGCGACGATCGAGGTCGGCGAAGACGGTTCGAACTACGCATACAAGGGAATTGCAGTTCGCTTGGACGAAGGCTTAGGAGGCGTTTCCAGAGGCAGGGCGTGGTCGCTCTTCGACCACGATACGCTCCGACTCGCAGCCTTCTGGACGGGAGTCGGGTTTATCGACTGGGAAGGCATCAACTTCAACGGCAAACACCAGGTTCATCCACGTATCGCGGGTTTGGTTCAAATCGCCAACCCCATCGGGCCCGGTTGGGGAAACCCAGAGACAGGCAGCTTCGAAGATCCTCGACCCCTCGGCCGCGACAATCGACCCTACGGGCCCTTGCCCAGGGAGTGGGCGCATTTGAAGGGCGTCGCTTATCACTCCAATCGCGTCGTTGTGGCCTATAGCGTAGGAACAACGAATCTGCTCGAGTCCACTGGAATCGAGGGCGACGACGCTTTGCCCATCCTTACGCGAACCTTCGAGATCGGTCCACGAGCGCACGACCTGGTTCTCCAGGTCGCCCACATCAGCGATGCAAACCTCGACTCTCAGGATCGGCTGTTTCCAGGATCCCAGGTTGTCGTGGTTTTTGGTTCCACTTCGTTCATCGCCGCCGCGGTTCTTTCGGAATCGCGGGGATTCGCTTGGATTTCGACAGGCGGAAACCTGCGGCTCGTTGTTCCCAAGGGACCCGAACCGGTCGTGTTCAAACTTGCAGCCACCGGGCCTCTCGCCAAAGACAAAATCGACAACGCCGCTGCTCGAGTGGCCAAATGCGACAAACCTGGCGGATTGACGGCACTGACCAAAGGCGGGCCCCCGCGTTGGCCCGATGTACTCCATACACAATCTCAAAAAGGCTCTGACAGCTCGCCCTTCGCGGTCGACGTCTTGAGCCTGCCGGATAGCAACCCCTGGTTCTGCCAGGTGCGAACCACTGGGCTCGACTTTTTGCCCCAAACCGGCGCCGCGGTCCTCTGCACTTGGGACGGAGACGTCTGGCGCGTCGACGGATTGAACAATCCCGAAGGAAAGCTCTCCTGGCGCCGCATTGCCTCCGGACTCTTTCAACCGCTGGGGATCAAAGTCGTCGAAGGCAAGATCCTCGTCTCCTGCAGAGATCAGATCGTCGTCCTCCACGACTTGAACAACGACGGCGAGATCGACTTTTATGAGAACTTCAACAACGACCACCAGGTGACCGACCATTTCCACGAATTCGCGATGGACCTCCAGACCGATTCGAAAGGGAACTTTTACTACGCGAAAGCCGCTCGCCATGGCCTCCAGGCCGTCGTTCCCCAGCATGGAACGCTCCTGCGAGTCAGCCCCGACGGTTCGCGGACGGACATTCTTGCAACCGGCTTCCGCGCCCCCAACGGAGTTTGCGTCAATCCCGATGGGACGTTCTTCATGACCGATCAAGAAGGATTCTGGCTGCCCAAGAACAGAATCAATTGGGTCAAGCCTGGCAGCTTTCATGGCAATATGTGGGGATATCACAATATCACCGATGCTTCGGATTCGGCGATGGAGCAACCTCTTTGCTGGATCACCAACCGGTTCGATCGTTCCCCGGCGGAGATCGTCAGAGTCGAAAGTCAATCCTGGGGTTCGTTGAACGGAGCTTTGCTCAACTTGTCTTACGGCAACGGCAAGATCTTCATCGTCCCTCACGAATTGGTCGGAGGGAAAATGCAGGGCGGGATGGCAGCGCTTCCAATTCAGGCTTTGCCGACAGGCGTGATGAGGGGCAGGTTCTCTCCCGAGGACGGTCAGCTCTATTGCTGCGGCATGTTTGCCTGGGCAGGCGACGCAACCAACCCTGGAGGGTTCTACAGGATTCGCAAAACCGGCAAGCCCGAGTATCTTCCCGTCGGACTATCTGCCAGACGCGACGGCATGGCCATCACGTTTACCAACGAACTCGATCGATCTCAGGCGATGGATCGCCAGAACTTCAAGGTCAACGTCTGGAGCCTCAAGCGTTCAAAGAACTACGGATCGGACCACATCGACGAGCACCCGCTCGAAATCGCCAAGTCGGAACTCTTAGCCGACGGCAAGACCGTATTCCTGAGCATCCCCAGAATCGAGCCCACCTGGTGCATGTCGATCATCTATACGATCAAGGGGAGAGATGGGTCGGACGTCCTTGGCGAGATCCACAATACAATCCATGAGCTTGGGGAGTCGGCTGCTCATTGAAAGTGTCGTAGGCCAGGCCTCGTCATTTTTTGGTTAGCTTTCGCTCGAGTATTGACGTTCTTGCGGAATGAACTGATCTTGGAAGTTGAATCCGTTGTCAGATTCGTCTTCAGATACGCTTCGATCCACAGTCGAACGAGCGTGCCCCAATCGCGCCAATCCACCCGATGAGCGAAGACGATCCAGATTCGAGCGCTTCAGAGGCATGCGAACCTCAACCGGCGTCCGCGATGCTCCCGGTGGTGTATCGCGAATTGCGAAAGCTTGCAGCGTCCTGGATGGCCAGGGAAACTCCAGGTCAGACCTTGAGCGCCACTGCGCTTGTTCACGAGGCGTACCTGCGCATCATCGGTCATTCGGAGGGCAAACCCTTTGCGGGACGAGCCCACTTTTTCTCCGCCGCCGCCACGGCCATGAGACGCGTGCTGATCGAGCAGGCTCGTCGTAAACGCAGGCTCATCCATGGCGGAGGTTGGAAGCGGATCGAGCTCGGGCCAGATCTCTTGGGCACGGATAAAGAAACTGAGGATCTTATCGCCTTGGACGCCGCGCTCGAGAAATTCGCGCGGGTGGATCCGCTCAAGGCGCGATTGGTCGAGCTTCGGCACTTCGCTGGATTGACAGGAGATCAGGCCGCCGAAGCCCTTGGTATTTCACCCAGTACTGCCGATCGCTACTGGACTTATGCGCGAGCTTGGCTGCACAGGGAACTTGCGGGCGGACCGCCAAACCCGGAAAAAGGCGGAACAGCATGATGCCGTAAGCGCCGTAGCGTCGCATTGAATGAAGACGAGCAATTTGGATCCTCTGCCGTCGAGGTGGGCCGTGACCGAGGAAACGCTGTTTTCCCAAGCCGTGTTGAAGCCGCCGGAGGAGCGATCCGCCTTTCTGGACGCTGGCTGCGCGGGCGATTCTAAGCTCCGCGCGGCGGTCGAAGCTCTTTTGGCTGCACACGACGCCTCGGAAGATTTTCGCAAGAAACCCGCGGTCGACCTGGGACCCACGATCGACACAGCGCCAGATGAATCCAACCGTCCAGCTACCAGCGACTTCACACCCACTCCCCTCGAGACTTCCCCCGTCGCAGTTGCAATGGGGCCAACTCGAGAGTACCAGGCAAGCGTCCTTCAGGGCGCTGTCATCGCCAATCGCTATACGCTCCAGGAGCGGATCGGCGAAGGAGGCATGGGCGAAGTCTGGGTCGCCAAGCAGACGGAACCCGTGAAGCGCAAGGTCGCGCTCAAGCTCATCAAGCCGGGCATGGATTCGCGAGCGGTGATCCAGCGCTTCGAACAGGAGCGACAGGCCCTGGCGATGATGGACCACCCCAACATCTCCCGCGTCCTCGACGGCGGACTCACGCCCAACGGTCAACCCTTTTTCGTGATGGAGCTCGTCAATGGTCTGCCTCTGACGAAGTTCTGCGATCAAGCCAGGCTCACGCCTAACGAGCGATTAGAACTCTTCGTGCCGATCTGCCAGGCTGTGCAGCATGCGCATCAAAAGGGCATTGTCCATCGCGACCTCAAGCCTGCGAATATCCTGATCACGATCATTGACGGCAGGCCCGTCCCCAAAGTCATCGACTTCGGAGTGGCCAAGGCCACTGGAGGCAAGCTCACTGACGAGTCGATGTCGACCCAGTTCGGCGCCATCGTCGGCACCCTCGAGTATATGTCTCCAGAGCAGGCTGGCTTTTCTGGAGTGGATATCGACACTCGAGCGGACATTTATTCGCTTGGCGTAATCCTCTACGAGCTGCTCACGGGCCTACGCCCGATCGATGCGAAGCGCCTCAAGAAGGCGGCGCTCACCGAGATGATCCGAATCATTCAGGAGGAAGAGCCGTCCAAACCATCGACGAGGTTGTCGACCGACGAGTCGCTGCCTTCGCTCGCGGCGTTGCGTCAAACCGAACCCAAGAAGCTGATGAGGATGCTTCGCGGAGAGCTCGATTGGGTGGTCATGAAGTGCTTGGAAAAGCAGCGCGACCGGCGATACGAAACCGCAAATGGATTGGCTCGGGATATCGAGCGATACTTGGCTGACGAGCCAGTCGAGGCCAGGCCTGCCAGCGTCGGTTATCGGTTGCAGAAATTCGTCAGCAGGCACAGGAACGCGCTGGCTGCGGCCAGTGCTTTTGCGTTCTTGCTCTTAGCGGCAACCGTGACCAGCTCCGGGCTCGCGTATTGGGCGAATCGAGAACGGGTGCGCCAGGCAGGCGGAGGGCCTTACGCGAGAGCAGCGCAACCGCGCTCTCGAGGCGGAGGCCCAAACCCGCGTCGAAGCCGACAAAGTCCAAGCCATCAACAGTTTTCTCAGGAACGATCTGCTTTCCCAGGCCGAGCCCAAGAAGAACGCCGTGGAGGATCGCGTCACCCTCCTCGAAGTGCTCGACCGCGCCGCGGAAAGGGTGGGAGAGCGTTTCGCAGGCAGACCGGACCTCGAGATTGCCCTCCGCAAGACGATTGGCCAAACCTACCACGACCTGGCGTCATGGGATAAATCGGAGCAGCAATTCCAGGCGATCCTCGACCTGGCAAGCCAAAAAAAAGCCGACCCGTTCGATGAATACTGGGCCATGTCAAATTTCGCACATATCCAAATGCACCAGGGACGCACCGACGAGAAGGTCTTGAGTCTCTTCCGAACGGCGATCACTGGTCTCACGCGAGTCCTCGGTCCCGACGACGTCACAACTCTGAACGCACAGAACGAGCTCGCCCTTGCTTATCAGGACGCAGGCCGCAATGCCGAGGCCATACAGCTCTTCGAAGCAACTCTGAAGCGATGCGAATCGAAGCTCGGCCCAGACGACGCAGGTACGATCACCACGCGACATAATTTAGCCCTGGCCATGTACGCCGTCGGCCGCACCGCCGAAGCGATACCCATTTTTCAGTCGACGCTTGGGCAATCCGAATCGAAATTCGGTCCCACCAGCCCCACGACATTGAGCGTGAGGCATAACCTTGCCACCGTCTATATGTCCTCAGGCCGATTGAACGAAGCGATCCCCATCTTCGAATCGACTCTGAAAGAGAGGGAACGAAGACTTGGCGTCGACGAACACGATACGGTCGAGACTCGCCACCAGCTTGGCCTCGCCTACATGACGTCGGGCCGCTTGAACGAAGCAGTTGCTCTCTTACAGGAGGTTCTCGAGCAGAGAGATCGCAAGCTTGGGAAGGACAACCCAGCCACGATCGTCACTGCTCACAATCTCGCGCACGCGATGTCTGGCTTACGAAACGTCAAGGCCGAGCCTCTCTTTCTTCGAGCTCTGGCTTATTATCAAAAGACCGAGGGACCCGACGGCCCTCTCACGCTTGATCTTACGCGCGACCTGGTGATGATGTACGTCGGCATGCGCCGCTTGGCCGAGGCGGAGCCTTTGGCCGCCGAGCTGCTCGCCCGCCGGAAACCGCAAGACGCAGGAAAGGATCCCATTCTCGCCAATGGGTTGCCCATACTGGCACAAAGCCTTTTGAAGCAGAAGAAATGGCCGGAGGCCGAGACGATTCTCCGCGAGCTCCTTCCCTTCCGCGAGAAAACGCAACCCGATCTCTGGAGCACATTCTCAGCCCGATCCATGCTCGGCGACGCCTTGCTCGGCCAGAAGAAGTACGCCGAGGCGGAGCCGCTATTGGTCGAGGGTTACGAAGGCATGAAAGAGCGCGAGGCGTCGATGCCAGTGAATGCGAAAACTCGCTTGATTGAAGCCCTCGATCGCCTGGTTCACTTATATGAGGCCGTTGACAACAAAGAAATGGCCGAGAAGTGGCGTAGGGAGCTCGAGGATCGTAAGGCTCGATTGCAACCGAAATGACGACGCCCCACGTCGAGGTTATCGAACAGCCCAAGCGCAGACGGTCAGAGACCTCGGACGATACAATGTCTCCAGAGGAGGCGCAGCATGCCGCTACATGATTGGACCCGCGTTCCTTCTGGGCTTTTCCATCATTTCCATCAATTCTGGGCAGTGGAAGTCTGCCGAACTCTCAACGCAGGACGGTTGCCGTCAAGGTTGTCGGCGCTTGTGGAACAGCGCAGCGGTCCGAAAGAGGCAGACGTTTTGACCGTTGGGTTGGCATCGCCCGACGAATTGTGTCAATCGGAAGCAGCCGTGCTTGATCGGCCGAAAACGCGACTCCACAGAGAAACGGACAAAAGCTATTACGCGGAAAAGGCCGATCGGATCACAATCCGCCATCACCTCGGACGAATCGTAGCGTTCATCGAAATCGTTTTTCCTGGGAACAAAGACGGCAACCGGTCGTTGGAACAGTTCGTCGGCAAAATCGCCGACGCCATGCAACAGGGCGTTCACGTTCTGGTGCTTGATCTGTTTCCGCCAACGGCACGCGATCCGGCCGGGATCCACCAAGCGATTTGGGACCAGTTCGATCGGGAGGAGTTCGATTTGCCTGCACATCAAAATCGCGTTTTTGCGTCATATGAATCCAACGGCGTGCAAAACGCGCATATCGAGACGATCGGCGTAGGCGATCTCTTGCCGGATATGCCGCTCTTCATTGCACCGGGCGCTCACGTGCTTGTACCTTTGGAAACGACCTATATGAACGCATGGGAAGGCACGCCCCTATCGGTGCGTCGGCAAGTGGTCGGGCAAGCCGAACCGTCGACGCGAGAGCAAGGTTGATGCACCAGTTGTCCAGGCTTACGACAGCCGAGTGAGGCTGTCCGAAAACGTGAATCCCACTTCATCCGCAATCGGCCCAACACAACCGGCGTCGCCAAGCTCATAGGCTCGGCAACGCCGGTCGGTCGTTCATAGTTACGCCCAGTCAACGCTTACTTCGCGTTCTGGACCTCGACGCCGTTGTTCTGCTGCTGGAAGCGGTTCTGGATCCTGCCCATCTGCCGCATCTGGTTCGACGAGTTCTGCAATTGCAGATTGCCCTCGAGCGATTGCTGCTGACCCGGTTTCCCTGCGGCTGGCTGTTGCGGAGGAGGCTGGTTGGCAGCCAAGCCGACGAGCATCATGCCTCTGTAGAAGGCATATTGACTGTCCCCATGTCGGGCAACCACGCTCACCTGTCCTGAGATTCCCTCAGCCAGGAATACCCCGCGCAGGTCGGTCTCGCCGCCCACGAAGCTTCCGTTCTGGGATCCGATCACTTTCACTTGAACCTTCGGAACGAAGTCTTTGGTGACCGAGTCTCGGACCGTTATGCGAACCCTGCCGCTGTCGGGTTCTTCGACCACTTCCATCTCCAGCGGACTCGCCAACACAATGCCCGAACTATGCCGATTTCCGCCTCTGATCATCACGAGGTAGGCGCCCTCTTTCTTGATCGGCAACGGGATCGATTTGGTTTTGTCCTCGTAATCCGTCCCAGTGCCGAGCGAAATCTTCTCCTCGAGCAGGGGGTGAATCCCAGCCAAGTCGATCGCCGAAACGTCGTTCAGGTTGCGCTTGGTGAGATACAAACGCATCAGATCGACAGGATAGACTTTGACGTCGGCCTCGGCGATGTTTCGATACTCGAGCTTGGCGCTGGCGCCTTTGATTTCAACCTTCTTGGGATCATCCCCAGCCTTCACGGGTCTGGCCAGAGTAACCTCTTCGAGATGGAAGATCACCCGCTTCCAGGCCTTCACCGCCGTAGCCGCGTCGCTGAACCGCTCGACCACCTGTTCGTAGAACGGCAGTGCCTTCTCAGGCTGGCGTCGCGCGTCAAAGATTTGGCCGAGGATGTACACTGCCTGCCACTTGTTGGGGCTCGGTACGTCGTTGCCGTTGGCGTCTTTGTACACAGCCTTCGAGATCTTCTCAGCCAGCTCGACGGCGCGATCATATTCTCCCAAGTGGAACCTCCCCAGAGCTTCGCTATAGACGAAGCTGTCCTGGAATTGGCTCTTGGGATACACCTTGGCGAACTGTTCGGACAGCGCGACAACCTTCTTATCGTCCTCGAGGTCGATGTAGGATGCGACCAGCGCCAGGCTCGCCTCGTCGGCCAACGGATTCTTGGGCGCGGTCGCCAAGAACGTCTCGATCAAGCGGATCGACTGGTGGATCAGTTCAATCCGGCTGACCTTGGCTCTCAAGAGCTCGAGCCTGGCTGCTGGATCGGTCGCCGAACGCGTCGCCAGGTTCGAAACCAACTGTGCCAAGCCAAGCAGATCGCTCTCGATCGATTCCGTATTCGGATATTCGCGCCAGAGGTTTAGCAGATAGCCCACTCCTTCGAGCGTCCTGCCGCGTTGGCGAAGCGTCTCACCCACCTTGGCGTCTTCCAGGTAGCTGGAATCGACAATCGCACGCCAAATCAGATAAGCGCGTTCAGGTTCGTTGATGTCCCGATACGCCTTGCCGACAACGCGGATCACGTCGAAGGGAATGACGAGCTCGGGCGATTTGACCTTGAGCACCTCGAAGTATTGCACAATCTTCTTTGCGTCGTACTGCTTGACGTTGATCAACAGCAGCATCCGCGCTGCCTCTTTGGCGACGTCGTCCTTAAGCGTGTATCCCGCGAAAAGCTCTTCGAGGGCAGGGGAGGCTTCGGCGTACCTGCCCGCTTCATAAAGCGCCTTGCCGCGAGCAAAGAGCTCGTCGGGAGTCGACTTATACGGATCTTCGCCGTGTTCGCCAGGAGCCAGCACCTTGAGCTCGCCTTCTTTTCCAAGGTGCAGCTTCCCTGGTTCGTAAGCGCTCGAGATCCTGGCGGGCAATGCCTTGTAGAATCCCGGCAGGTAACCGAACACCTCGTAATGAATGTCCCCAGGTTCCTGCTCAGGGGCGAAGTAGAACGTGATCTTGCCGTCGCCAAGCGTATAGAGACTGGCCTGCGATTGGACCGATCCGTCGATGACGGTGGCTCCCGCGGGCACGTATTCCTCGAGCACCAAATAATCCCGCTGCCACGCAGGCACGGTCGACGGAGTGGTTCTGTAGGCTCGAACCTCGACCTTCGCACGCCCCCCCAAGGCCACTTGGGTAATCTTGTTTTCGAACCAATCGGCATTGACCGCCACGCCAAACCCAGCGGGGAGCGGCTTGCCGTCGAGCTCGGGGTCGGCTGCAAGATACACTCGCTTGTCGATGACGAACGAGCGATTGGCCCGACTCTGGTCCTGCTTGAACTCTCGTGTGAACCCGGTCATCGAAACCGAGTATCCAACCGTCCCTCTGCCTTCCAGATCGATCTCGACGCGATTGGGAGCGTCCGGCTTGACGATTCGTCGGGGCACCAAGATGGTCTTGCCCGGCGATGCGCCAAAGACTTCTCCAGAATGCACCTCGGTCCCGTTGACGCGAATGGCCAAGGTGTATCTGTCGCTGGCGGCCTTTGCGGATGAGTAGAACTTTGCAAGCGCCGCCATGACCGGGCCCTTCGCCTTGTGCGGCGTCCAGCCGTCGCCAACGCGATGCGCCAACAGCCATTCAACGCTTCCTTCGAGCTCACGAGAACCCGGTCTCAGCTTGGCGAACGCGAGAGAGGCCAGTCCCGTGGTCTCGGCCGCGTCTTTGCCCTGGCCCAAATCCCAATAGACGCGAGCCTTGTTGCCTGCGCCCGCGGGTTCGGTCTTGGCCCGACGCGCCAGCACGCTCAAAACCTCGTTGCCCATGCTGGCGCGTTCCATATTCACAAACGTAAGCGCCAGACTCGCCAGCGCTGCGTCCGAAAGGCCCTCTCGCATCCGGTTGACCGCTGTCGCCTGCTCAAAGGTGGCTTTGCCGCGGAGCGAAAGCGCGTGGAGAACGGCCGCGTAAGCGTCGTGGTTGGCTGCGTCGATCCGCGAGAGCGCCTGCGTGAGGAATCCGAGAGCCTTATCGATGCAGTTCGGGTCGGAGACCAAACCGTGGCGGGCGGCGGCGTCGACCGCCCAGAGAACGCGAGCCGACGAGACAGGGTCGCTGGCACTGGCGGCTTGCTGTTCGAACTTGCCCTTTGAACCGCCGATCCAGGACCACCCGCCGTCGTCGTTCTGTGCGGCGACAAGCTCGGCGGCCAGCGCTTCAACCTGCTCGGAAAGCCGCTTGGCCTCGGACGGGTTCGCTCCGCCGATGGCTTTGACGTAACTCAGCACGTCCGACGCCGCCAGGAGGTCGCCTGCTCGGTCAACGATCGTAATCGGAAGAACCGGTGAGCAACGCAGGGCGTTCCTCATGATGATCGGGTCTCTGCCTCTGCCCAGGGCCAATTCGATGAGCATCCTCTGTACGCTGGGCGAAAGCTCGATCACAAGCTCCGGATTCTCGTACGTCCTGCCCGCGGGCAAGCCGACGACAAAGCTCGCGTCGTCGCTGGTCGCGCCCGACGCCGATGCCACAGCCTCGACGCCCCAGGGCCTGATCGGAACCTCGAGGATCAGCGAATCCGAAGCCTCCTTGCACTTGCCTTCGAGCGTGAACCTGACGAGTTCGCCGGAGGGAACCTCGAATGGCTCGAAAAGCACGCTTTCCACTCCGTCTTCTTTCAGTTCGATGGTCTTTGGGAAGACATCTTCACGCGAGCCTGCATAAACTTTGAGCACAAGCTCGAGCGTGCCAACGGTCCCCGAGTGATGGATCTCGGCCATGACCCTTGGCTTATCGCCTTGAGTGAAGATCGACGGTACTTTGAGATCGACCAAAAAAGGCTTGCGCACGGCGAGCTCCGCCTCGGCCTGACCGACGAGCGTCTCTTGGCTTGTGACGCCCCAGGCGTCGAAGCGATAGTTCGAAAGCGCGGAGGGCGCCTTGAAGCGGATCTTGGCCTTGCCGTCGGCGCCGGTGACGACGCTGGGGTTCCAATAAGCGGTCTCGACGAACCGTTGTCGGGCTGGGGCGTCCTCGCCGGCCTTGTCGCCGATGCCCTCCATGCCTCGTCTCGTTCGGCGAACTCCATTTCCACTGCTTCCCCCTTGGACGAATCCTTTTTCGAATCGGAGGGCCGCGACGCACCAGCTTTTCGTCTGCCAAAGGACGAAGCGGCCGACTTGGCCATGCCGGCAGGAGCTGGAGCCGACGCGGCCGGAGCGTTCAAGCCGAAGCCGTTCGCCCCACCCATGCCGCCCATGCCGCCGCCCAGGCCACCCGGTCCACCCCCGTTTTTCTGATCAGCGCCATCCATGGTCCGGAGCTGAGCAACAACGGTGTTCTCAACCCCCAGATCGGCCAGCTTCTTCATCTTCTCTTCGACCTCCTTGTCCGCAGCCGCAGCAGCCAGCCGATCAGCCTCTTCCACAATGGCGTTGGGCACGTGCGAGGTCGCTGCGTGGTAGCTGAAGGTGTTGGTCGACTCGGTCGCGAACGAACCGGTCCGCGTCTGGTTGTAGAACACCTGGGCCAGACTCGCTCGAGATCCATTCTGGGCTTCGAATAGCCTGAGCAGCGCCCGATCGACCAGAACGATCGCAAGCTCCGCCGCAACCGGCCTGTCAAGCTGGTCGGTCGCTGTCACCTCGACGTCAACCTCCTCTCCCGGCGCCACTTCATTCTTGCTCGGCTTGAGCGAAACCTTGAGTTCGCGCTCAACGCGGACGTCGAGCGTCGCTGAATCGAGCCGGGCGTCCGCCATCCTGGCCGCGGCAAGCGTAAAATTGGGGAACTGAGCAGCGTCAACGGTCCACTCGAGAGGGTTGGCGCCCTCTCTAATGGTAATAATTTTATATGATAGGATCTTATCGCCTTCCCATGTGAGAAGAGCCGTCCCGCCCTTGTCTCGGACGTGCAGATCGACCTTGGCGGTTTCTCCCGAGCGGAATGTCGTGCGATCGGTCAAGATCCGAACCCGTGCTGGATCGTTCTTGCCCGAGATCGTGAACGTGCGCTCCGCGACGATCGGGTTTCCAAACTGGTCAACCCCGCTTGATCGCACAACGAACGATCCGCCGAGGGGGTCGTCGACCTTGATCGGCGTGGTCGCCTTGCCGGTTTTGGGGTCGGTGGTCACGTCGACCCTCGAGACTTCCCGTTCGGTGACTCTGCCGGACTCGGTAATCCGTTTGAAGACCGCAGCCGAGAGCTTCTTACCCACCGGCTTGCCGGCGGCGTCGGTGGTCTCGGTCTTGAGCGGGAAGGTCTCTCCGTCCAAGTAGACCTCTCGGTTGGTCGATAGGCCGATGCTAAAGCCGCGAACGGCAAGCATGACCACTCCCGAGGCCGCGACGTTGTCGCGAGGCAGCCGGGCTGTGAAGCCCAGAGGCTGTTCCTCGGCAAACCCGTTGGTCTCGAGCGAAACGTGATACTTGCCGGCCGCGTCGGTCGCGCCGTGCAACGTCCTGCCGTCGGGCATTGCCACTTCAATGTCTCGACCTGCCAATGGCGTTCCGTATTGATATTTCGCTACGACGTCGAGCTCGACCTTGTCGCCTCGGAAGACCACCGACTTGGGGATGTCGAACTTGAGGTCGATCTTCTCGAGTTGATACGTCTGAACCTGGAACGATCCGCTGGCGTCGTTGAAATGAGGCCCGGAGACCGTCACCCGGTAGTCTCCCAATGGAGACGTCGGCTCGAGATCGAGGTGGACGTTGAACGTCCCAAAGTCGGTAAGCCTCACTTCTTTGTTCAGAATGAGCCTTCCCTTGGAATCAATCACGTTGACTTTATAGAGCTCGCGTGCAGGGCTTGCATATTGGCCGTTCTTGACCGACCGGACGATCCCTTTGACCTCGACCTGCTGTCCAGGTCTGTAGGCTGGGCGGTCGGTCAGGACGTAGGCGCGAGCCGCGAGGCCCTCGGCCACCTTCCCAGGCACGGACAACCCGGTCCCGGCGACGTTCTCTCCGTCCAGAACCAGCACGCGGTATTGCCCAGCGCCGGGATCCCTCGGCTTATCCCATGTGTGCAGGAGCACGCCGTCCGCGCCCGTCTTCGATTCCAGAACAACCTCGGAACGGTTGCTCACCAACACACGTGCGTTCGGCCTTCCCTTGCCTGTTTTCATATCTTGGGCAAAGACCAGCAGTTGATCCCTCGAAGTCTTGATGATCGCGTCGACGTCAGAAGCGATGACGAGAGTGGCGGCCTGAAGATTGCGCTCGTCGCCGACCTTGACGACCCAAACGCCTTGGCCTTCGAGCCTCTTGAGCGGGTAGTCGTGATCAACCGGCTTGTACTTGGCCTGCCCTGGGATCTCCTCGACCCACTCGGCGTCGGGAGCCACCAGGCCGATGTCGAGCGATTCCACGTTCTCGAGGTGGAGCTTCTTGCGGAAGTAGGCCTCCGCGTCGAGCTTATAGGCCGAGAACGTCAGCTTCTCGAGGTTCCTCGTGTTGACCTTGAGGAAAGGCGTTTCGCCGGAGCGGAACGCCTTGGGCGTGACGACCGCAAGCGCCTTGGCTTCCATCACGGCGATTCTCATCCTGGCCTGCGAAGCCCAAGGCTCGACCAAAACCTTGCGATACCGCTCGATCGCCCCCGGCAGGTCTCCTTTTTGGTTCTCCATCGTCGAAGCGATCGAGAACTGAGCGTGCGCCGCGGGCTCGCTGCCGGGGAATTTGCCCTCCAGAAGTTGCCATGCGGCAATAGCTTCATCATATTTTTTCTCTTGATAAAACGTCGAACCAATATCGAAGAGAGCCTGCGGGACGCGGCCGTCGAGCGGGTTTTTGGCTGCGAAAGAGTTCCACGCGGCCCGCGCCTGTGCGTATTCCTTGCGATTGAAGTGAGTCGCGGCGATCAGGTACTCGGTGTCGACGATCGAGCGTTGCGAATCGGCGGAATTGGGCCCGTTGGGATATTGCGCCAGATAGCCTTTCCAGGCGCTTATGGCTTCTTCGAACTTTTGCTGGCCCTGGAGGATCTGGGCGATCTGAAACGTGGCCGTCATTCGAAGGTCGAGGAGCTCTTTCTTGGCGTCGTCTCCGACGGCTTTGAATCGGTCGCCGGCGACGAAGGCTCGAAACGCGGCAAGAGCCTGCTCGCTTTTGCCCCTCGAAAGCGGAGCGACGGCCAGTTCATATGCGGCACGGACCGCCAAAGGGTGATCGGGGCTGTCGTCCAAAAACCGCTCGAGCGCGGCGACTCCGAGATTGAGCTGGGCGTCGTCGGGGGGGTTGGGCAGGAAGTGCGTGCGGGAAATCTGGAAAAGCGAACGCGCACGAAGGTCTCGAAGTGTCGCACCCGGCTTGCCTTCGAGATCGCGCGCCAGGTCGGCCCAGGTCATTCGCGCCAGAACGTTCTGGCCAACCGCCAACTGTGAATCGGCCAACAGGAACCGTGCTTCATTACGGTCTGCGCCTTTGTCGTAAGTCTTGAGGTAGCTTTGGATTTCCTCGATCGCGCGAGGATGGTTGTTGGCCTGCCGGCTGGCTTTTGCCATCTCGAAGAGGAGTTTTCCCGCGAGTTCGTCGCCCTTGGATAGCTCCCTGGCCTGGGCTAAAAGATCGTGGGCCGAGTTGGGGTCGGCCGGAGTGAGAGAATCTGGGGGAGAGAGCAGCCCCAGGGCGAATTCCCGCACAATCGACGCTAGATGGTCTTTACGTCCCGGAGCCAGCAAGATTTCAACCTGGGCTCGCGCCAAGGATTCTGCCTCGGCAGGTTTGTTTGCCAACAGTTCGAGACTGGCAAGCTCGAAACGCAGCTTGCCGGCCCAGACGCCTTTGGGAGATGCGTCAATCGCGGATTTGAACACGGCGCGGGCTTCCGCCGACTGGCCGCTCAGCTTGGTTGTGACGCCAAGTAGAAGATTGTAGAAGGATTTCCTGGACTCGTCGGTTTCTTTTTCCACTAGGCTCTTGAGCAGAGTTGTGGCTCTCGGATAAGATCCATCCTGCAACAGACTAACCAGTTCCGTTGAAAGCGTTGGTGCAATCGGTTCAACAGCCGTGCGCGATTTTGCTGGAGGGGATACAGAGCCCCCTTGACCAATTGCCTTTTTATACAGGATCATTCCTGATATAACCGTCACAACGCCGACTGCGACGAGTATAGTCTTGCGGTTGAGAGTGTACACGTAGCTCTTCTCCCTCTTGAGCAATCGAATCCGCGATTCTCGACTTCCGCCAATCGCAGGGTAACCTAGAGCTTGGACGCCTTGACCGGCATTCTCGTTCCCAGCTTTCTCGAATCCAAGGCGGCAGCCATGGTGGTTTCAACGTCCTGGACTTTGGCAAGCGAACTTTCTTGATCAACTCGGTCGAGCAAATCGGTCTCTTTTTGCTTTGATTCTCGCGCCTCCTTCGGTCAGAGTATGTCGCGGTACTTCATCTTTCGTACGCACCCATGACCCGCAACCCTTGACGAGCCCGGCTTATGTCCGCTCGAAAACTTCATTCCCGAAGAGCCTACGCAACGCGACTTCGCGATTCGTGGATCGATTTCCAAATCGAGCCCCTCGAGCGAAGGATGCTTCTTTCAGGCTCCGGTTCATCCAAGTCTTCTGTTACGAACATTACGCCGCAGATTGCCCTGCCAAACTCCGCGATTTTGGGCTTCGGAGCTCAAAGCAACGGGAGCGGGACCTCCTTATCTTCGAGCGAGATCGCCACTTCCGCGCCTCTCGATCCCACGAAGCTCTCCGGACCACTGACGTTGTACATGGCGAGTTACAACCCAACGACCGTCTTCTCGACGTCTTTGCCTTCGAACCTGAGCGAGATCGCGATCAGCCTTAAGGGTTCGACCAGCAAGAACGCGCCGGTCGCGGATCTCGAGGTGTTCAACTCGAATGGCGTATTGTTGGCTTCGAAGGTGGAATCGGGCGGCCTGAAGTCGACCGCGGTCAATATTCTGATCGCCACTCATGGCGCCTCGAAGATTTACGTCGAGGTTACCGTGCCTACGGACGTAGCGGACTTCACCGCTGGCAACAAATACGATCTTACAAGCCAGAGCAACTTCCAGCTTAGTTTCCAACTTACGTATAACGCGACGGGCCACTCGCAGGCTTCTTCCATTTCAAGCGTGTCGTTCTTGGTCGCATCGATTTCCAACCAGTCGATTTCTTCCTCGTCTGCTGGATCGAGCTCACCTGGAGTTTCGAACAGCGGGGTTTCAACTCTGAATGTTCAAGCCAATTCGCTGCCTAACGTGGCTTCCACGCCGTCCTCGGTGAACTCGAGCGATGGATCGTCGTCCACCTCCTTCAGCCAATCGAACTCGTCGTTTGAATCATCCTCGACGTCCGCTGGAGGCGGGCTTGCTGCAAACGAGTCCTCACAGGCTTTTGTCGGGTCTCCCTATGCGGGGTCGATGCAAACTCTGACGTCGCACAGCTCGACGGGAATCCTGGGTGAACATATTACGCTCGAGGCTTTGGATCCGTCGGAGGCGGCGTCTGGGGCGGCGGCAAATTACGACATCGTCGCCACGGCCTCGAACGCTCAAGGCGGGACCTTCGTCGGTCAATTCCTTCTCCAGGGCAGCCAGCAAGCGGTGGCTCTCGCCATCTTGCAAACCAACTCGGGAAGGGCTGTGAGCGTCAACCAGAACCCCAACGGCTTCCAACTGGTGGTAGCTCGTCGAGGCCAGATCCGCACTGCCTCGCTCCAGTCTGCCGGAGGCTCGCAAGCCTATGGCCCCTTGCCGCGGGTTGAGTACGCCGATGCCGAAGAGACGGCGCTCTTCCCAGCGGAGGGCGAAGCCGAGCCTCGTCAGTCGCGCACACGGGCCCAAAAAGTCGACGATTCGAAGTCCGAATACGTCGTACCTGCATTGGAGTCGACCCTGGCCTCAAACGAGTCGCCAGGGCGCCTCGATCGCTATCAAAAGCAATGGCGAGGCCCCGTGCTGCTCGCGATCACTGGGGTCCTTGGCCTGGGTCTTCATTTGCCGGAAATCGCCCAAAGAATGAGAAGGGCGACGAAACGTGGAGAGCTCCAAGGCGTCCGAGCTAAAGACAAACCGCTCGCTTGAGACATTTCTTCGAGTTAGAAGGCCAACCGGCGCAACGCTTGCTCTCGCGTTTGTTCCTTAAGAACGCCGACCAACCGCATCCCTATTCGTACCACGCGGTCGATCCGAGATAGATCGTACTGAGCAAGGCGAGCATATAAACCAAACGATCGCGCAAGTACGATCGGATCGCTTGTATCGTTGAGAGCAAATTCGAGCTCCGCGGCCGCGTCTTCGCGGCTTCCCACCTCCATGAGCGCGACGGCTCGGCAGAGACGTCCCTCCGGATCCTCGGGGCGGCTCGAGGCGTATTGAGAAAACGGCCTGAGCACGTTGCGGCTCACGTTGGCTTGCCAGGCATTGGGATCCTTTCTCAGTTCCTTCGCCTTGCTCATGTAGAGCTCGAGGAAAGCTCGACCCGTCTCAAGGTAAACGAGAGGACTGAAGCCCTTCTTGTCCCTGGAGGCGGAGGCCAGGTCTTCGATCGCTTCTTTGATTTTGCCTTGCCCCTCGTGGATCCGAGCTTTCAACAAGAAGCCTCTGCTATCGCCAGGCTCCAGTTCCAATAACGCGGCGGCTTCGTCCAGCGCGGCGGAATACTTGCCTTGCTTCTCGAGCAACCTGCCTTTGACAAGGTGGGCCCTGGGCGAGTCGGGCGCCAGACGGACGGCCTCGAGCGCGGCCTCTCGCGCCTTGGGCGAGCGAGCCCCATAAAGCAATACGGCTCGTGTGCACCAGTCGATGGAATAATGAGGTTCCTCCCGGCTGGCCAGAAGCCTGTGGAGATCCTCGACGAGGCTGGGGCCGTTTCGCGGCAGCCAGCGGAAAATGTCGGGGTCGTCGAGCTTCAAATCATCCACGTCGGCGGCGGCAATCAGGGTCCGAATTTGAAGCAGATCGACGTATCCGCCAAGGGGATCGAGCTCCTTGGCCTTGGCGGCGTCCAACACGGCCTCTTGGGGACGGTTCAAACGCAGTCTCGCCAAGGCGCGAACCACGTAGTACGCGGAGACCTTGGGATTCGATTCGATCAGACCTGTCAGCTTGCGCCTCGGCCTCGTTCAATCGACCTTCCTCGAGGTCGATCCTCGCCAAGCCAAGGTCGATTCGAGCCGAATCGAGTTGGGAGCCGGCGGACGCCTCGAGCACGCTCACCTGCGTCTCCGTCAGTCTCCTGGCTTCTTCAAATAACGATCTGGCAAGCCAGTTACGGCCCGAGTCGAACTCGAGTTTTGCCAAGTTGATCGCCGACGCCGCCCGGATCTTTGGATCGGTCTCGACCTGTTTTAGTAGACGCTCGTACACTTCTACAGCTTTCGAGAATTGGCCCATCGCTTTGTAAGCCGCCGCCAAGTCCAACAACAGCGAGTCGGGGACGTTTGGCTTGGCGAGAGCAATCGCCTCTTTGAAATCCTCCGAAGCGCGAGGTGAAAACCCCGACTTCATCAGTAGCCGTCCGCGACCCGACCGAGGCCAATACAACTGCGGCCGCAGTGCGATCGCGGAACAATACCAGTTGTACGCCCGTTCAAAAAAGCCTTGCTCGCCGGAGATATTCCCCAAGCAATAATTCGCCCAGAAATCGCTTTCGTCGATCTTCTGAGCTCGATTGAGCCAAGTGGTCATGCCGACTTTGTCGTCGACAAGCCGGTGCAACACCGCGTACTGCAAACAAATCCGCGGGCTTCCCTCCTTGTTCGCCTCGACGAACCCGATAGGCTTGCCATCAAGGAGCGCGTCGAGTTCCTTCCAGGGACCGCTGTCTTTGAGTCGATGTCTCGCAGTGTCTTCCAACGCCTTGCGAATTTCCTGTGCGGACGCCAAAGAACTCGAATCGGCCAAGACCACAACCGACAAGAAGGCAAGGTCGTCGGCCTCGGCTCTCACCGACGCGACCGTGGGTGCATCCAGAAGCTTGAGGTTTTGTTCCTCGGCGCCGAAGCGATCCCAGACCCCCTTCAAAAACGCCCGCACCTCGCGGCTCGCCCGAACGCGATCGTCATTTTCACCTATAAGTAGCACGCGATACTTATAGAGTTCGTAAAGCCGGTGGAGTTCGCCGGTTTGTTCGAGCGCTCGCCTGGCCCGTTTGGCTCGTTCGAGCAGTGCGTCGGCTTCTCTGCTCGAGTTGGAGCCTAGCAGGGGGTTGGCGTCGGCGATCTCGACCGCGAGATTGTAATAGACAAGAGCGGATTCATAATCGCCGTTCTTATAGGCGCCGTTTCCCTGGCGTACGGCTTCCTTGAATTGGTTCGTGGAAGAGGCGCCGAACCAGTAAACGTATAGGCCGATCACGGCCAGGAGAGCCAGCGGAGCGGCCCTTAAAAGTCGTCTTCGATTTCTCCTGGTCCATCCAGCGGCGCGATCGACCATCGGCAAGGACGCGTACGAGAGCGCCGGTCGTCGGCGACCGCCTGGAGGTCCTCGGCGAGCTCGGCGGCGGTTTGGTATCGATCGTCGGGATTGGGCGCCAAACACCGTTTGACCACCGCCTCGAGTTCCGCCGGGATCTCAGGGCATTGATCGCGCAGGTCCGGCGCCCCCACCTTGCGATCGAGCGCGCTCGAGAAAAGGTGGCGGAGATGCTGCCGACAGGAGAGTTCTTCGGGCTCTCGTAAGGCCTTTCGCCGCTGAGGGTTTCGAAGAGCACCACGCCGAGAGAAAAGACGTCGCCTCGAGGATCGACGCGGTCGGTGCGCCCCGCGGCAAGATCCTCGATCTCCTCGGGCGCCATATAGGCCAAAGTGCCGCCTTGCGTGGTGGATCCGCTGGATTCTTGGGCAGAGGCGTCGAGCAGCGGCTCCCTCGCAAGGTTGAAATCAAGCAGCATCGGCACGCCGTCGGGCGTGATCAAAATGTTCGAAGGCTTGAGATCCCTGTGCAGGACGCCGTGGTCGTGGGCGTGTTGCAGAGCCTCCGAAAGCCGGGCACACCACCAGGCGACCAACTGGGCAAAGCCCAGCCGCTCCAGCGTCTGTCTCCCTCGAAACTGGGACGACAAACCCCCTAGACCGTCGCCCTGCGAAAGCCCGTCGAGCGTGCGCAGCACGTCCTTGCCGCCTCTGGCCGTCGAAAACGAGTCTTCCTTGAGCAAATGAGCGAGAGTCACTTTGCCGTAAAACGGCATACACAACAAGTGCATTCCCGTTGTCTTATCGATTTGATACGAGTGAACTGGCACGATGTACGTGTGCTGGAGCCGCGCGAGCAACTGGGGTTCGCGCGTGCCGTTTCTTGCCACTTTCAGCGCGACGGGCCTATCGGCGAGCTGGCGCTCCTCGGCCCTGAAGACGCGGGCGAACGACCCTTTCCCAGCTCTTCCACCAGGTGGAACCCGCCAATGGTCTGCCCAGCTTCGGGAAAGTAGTAATCCCCGGAGCGGTCCAAGGCGATCGAGCGGGAAAGCTCGGCCAGAGAAGACGGCGCCCCGACCAGGGAATGGATGTCCAGAACTCGACTCAAAGCTGCCGACGCTTCGGGGAACCGCCGAGAATACTCGGAGGGGTCGACTTTCTCGCCGAGCTCTTCCCTGAGGCAGAGCTCCTCGTAGAGCAGGGCCACGAGCACGTCGTCGGCGACCTCGGGGAACTCGAGGCGCAACGCTTCCACTCGAAACCCTGGATCGTCGTCGAACCGATGGGCAAGCTCGACTCTCAAGAGCGCCAGCGGCGCTGGAGCACGTTCGTTCGAGGGATTTGGCAAGTAATCGCGAAGATGAACCGAACGCTCGCCACCCGACATGAGCGCTGATTCATACTTCTTGGCGAGTTGAGTCGGTCCGGGGGCGGCCGCCGCTTCCCACGTTCGCCCTCCGGATTTCGTCAAACTCATGGACCGTCGCCCTCGTCGATGCCAGCTCGCTTGCGAAGGTCTTCCAGAACGCGCTGGACCGTTCGTTCGCTAATGCCAAGCTTGTCGGCGACCTCCTTGCTCGAAAGGCCCTCGGCCTTGAGCTCGAGCAAGCGTCTTCTTTCCATCGGAAGCAATTCTCGAAGCCTGCCATACTCTTCTTTGGCCTCCGCCACCTGGCTGGGGGTGTCGGTTTCCGAGGCCAGGTCTCGCGGCGAATCCTCGTCGGACCAAATCGGCTCTTCTCTCGTCATGTCCTGCTTCAAGCTGGCCGCGCGCCGATATTCGTCTATTACCTTATTCTTCGCTGCGCGTGCCAGGAAGGCGACAAGATGTCGCGGTTCTTCAAATTCCGAAGGTCCGCTCCGCACCCTGCGGAAGAACGATCCCCAGACGCTCTGGAGGAAATCGATCGAGTCGAACCGAGATCTCAAAAGCCTGGGCAACTGCCGTCTCACCACCAACCGAACTTCCGATTCGTAAGTGCGCAGAAGCTCGCGGGCGGCCTCTTCTTCACCTTGTTGTATACGAACCAGAAGGGCTGGCAGATTCGACTTACTGTCGGTGGCCGAGTCTGAATTCATAAAATCCCCCGCGCCGGAACCTTCGGAAACTTCCATGAGCAAGACGCAGGATTCACGCATCCTCTAGTCTCCAGACTACCCCCATTCAGCTCTTTTTGGCAAGCAAGCGAAGCTCTTTGCAATATTGCAAAAAACGTGCCGGGTAAGCTTCTTTCGAAGCCCCGACGACCCTCGCGCGATCGTTCCTTGAGTTCAGTTCGGTCGGTTCTGAAGCGGGCCGGTCGCGAAAGTGGACGTTTTGGCCGTCGGGAAGAGTTGTCGCTTCGGCTCCCGTGTTCTAGGCTTCTTTCGAAGGATCGATCATGGCCGAGAACCGGCGCGGCGGATTCGACATACCGAAACCGCGCGACGTACGCGCGAGACAAGGCCTCCAACCGGCGGAGGTCGTTACGAAAGTGATCGAGGCCCAGATGACCCAGCCCTTGCGAACAGGGAGCCCGACGCTTCGTTCGAGAGTTCTCGATTCGGTCATGACGTTCCTTCGCTCCGGCGAAACCAAGCGTTGGCCGCATTCTGGGAACAAGCGCGGATCGCAAAGATATCAGGTGGTCGAGAATCAAGCCGAACTCTTCTGGGTTGAGGACGGCGTTCGAGTCGATTCCTTCGCTCGCATCATCAATATCAGCATGCACGGCGTCCTGCTCTGGTCGGAACGGCTTCCCAAAGCGACAGGCCCAATCTCGATCCGCCTGGTCGAACCGGTTGCCAGCGAATGGATCCAGGCTGTGGTCGCTCGGACGGCTCGAAAGCACCTCTTGGGTCTGAAGCTTGACGAAACGTTCCCCTACGACGTCTTCCGTTCCGCTTTGCCGGGCTTCGACCTCCAAACCAAGTCTGGACCCGAAGACCTGGACCACGTTGAAGGCCACTTTTGGCGCGTACGCGCGTCCTCCACGCTGGACGACGGCCAAAACCTCCCGCTCGTTCCTGGATTGCCTCCATCTCTCGCGGTACGATCGTTTTCGGCGTTCGCGTCGTCTTCAGGGTCGAGACTCTTCATACCCAGGGACTTGGAGTCGACGAAGCCGGCTTTGGAGAGGCTCGTCATGAAAGCAATTGTAAGATTACGCATCAGGACCCTGGCGATATTGGTGCTCGCTACGTCTTCGGCTTCCGCGCGGCAACAAGAACCCAAGACGGAGCCCCCGAAACCCGACGCCAAGAAAGCCGAGCCGACGAAACCCGCGGCGAAGGCGCCCAGTTCCACTCTACCGGTTCCAAGATCCTCCGAAGGGGCCTGGATGAAGCTCCACGACGAGAATCTCCAGAAAATCAAAGGCGCGTCTCCCGAGGTGCTTTTCATAGGAGATTCAATCACCCAGGGTTGGGATGGAAGCGGCGGATACATCTGGCGCCGCTGGTACGATCCAAGAAAGTCGGTGAACTTGGGAATTGGAGGCGACCGGACTCAACACGTGCTCTGGCGTCTCGAACATGGAGAAATCGAAGGGGTGCATCCCAAGGCCGTGGTACTGATGATAGGGACGAACAATATTGGCTCGAACACCCCCGAAGAGATTGCCGAAGGGGTTAAGGCGATCTGCATGAAGCTTCGGGAGAAGCTGCCCGAAACCAAGATCCTGCTCCTGGCCGTCTTCCCTCGCGATCCGCGCCCGACGGCTATGCGCGGCGAGCCGCCAAGGCCGTAAACGAGAAGCTGGCGGGCTTGAGCGACGGGAAGCACTTGCGATACCTCGACATCGGAGACAAGTTCCTCGAGCCCGACGGTTCGATCAGCCGCGAGATCATGCCCGATTATCTGCACCTCAGTTCCAAAGGTTACCGCATCTGGGCCGAGGCGATCGAACCTATGCTCTGGGAGATGCTCTCCGAGCAATAACCGCCCGCCGCAGGCGGTTTCAGGAACCCAAACCGAGCGTTCGTTCCCCCAATCCGACCGTTCGAGCAGAAGCAAATGAGTGCTGATATCACGGTCTGGACGATCGGTCATTCGAACTTGCCGATCGAGCGTTTTCTGGAACTCCTTGAACGGGCTTCGATTGGCATGGTCGCCGACGTCCGGCGTTTCCCGAGTTCCAAGCGGCATCCGCACTTCAACGCGGGCGCCCTCGCGGCCGCGCTCGAGGAGCTTGGGATCGGCCATAGACACTTCGAGACAATGGGAGGCCGCCGGAAGGACCGGCTGCCCAATTCCCCCAATAGCGCCTGGAGAGTCGAAGCCTTTAACGCATTTGCGGACCACATGGCTTCCGAGGACTTCAGGGCTTCGCTCGAAGAACTTCTCGCCGAGGCCAAGAGAAGAAACGTGGCGATCATGTGCTCCGAGGCGCTGCCCTGGCAATGCCACCGAAGGCTGATCGCCGACGCGCTCTTCGCGCGAGGGGCGAGGGTCCTTGATCTCATGCCTAATGGAAAAGTTGATGAACATAAACTAACGCCGTTTGCCGTCGTCAAGGGTCTGGAGGTCCACTACCCTTCGAGTCCCGAGCTGGGCGTTTGATCGAAGGGATGGAACGTGGATCGGACGATCGCCCGATTCAGTCGTCGTCATCGGAGGCGAATTCCGCCTCGGAATCCGCCGCGGGCTCGTCCTTGACTCCGTTCTCGGATCGGTCGAGGAGCTCGACGCGCGCCGTCGCGCCCCTGTGTCCCAGCAGGCGGACGTTCCCTTTGCCGACGGCGTTCTCGAAATCCGAGATCAGCTTGTCGTCGTGGCGAATCTTAAAGGATCCGCCCGCTCGATACAGAACCCGCTTGGCCCTCGGCAGACCGAACATTTCGATAAACATATCAAGATTTCCAGGTCGATTTCTCGCATGCCGCTGGAGCCTCTCGAGGTCTTCCTTCTGGCTGGTGCCTTTGCGGATGGTGACGACCACGCCCTGGGCGAGCTCGGCCGGACCGCGTTCGAGCGGGATGACCTTGTTGATCACGAGCTCCGGGCTCTCTCGGCGGCGATCGATGGTCCCTTTGACGAAGCAGATGCGGTCCTCCTCGACGAACGCCTGGAACTTTGCGTAATCGTCGGGCCAGAGGAGCGCTGGGATGGCGCCGGAAAGGTCCTCGAAGGTGAGCTTGGCCATTCGCGTGTGGCCCGAGCGGCTGTTCTTGACGTTCCTGAGCTGGATGTTCGAGATCATTCCGCCCAAGGTCGCCTCGGTCCGATCGAGGAGCTCCGGGTCGAGAAGCTGGCTGGCCTGGTGCGTGGCAAGGGCCCTGAGCAGCGGTTCGTGCCTGGCGAGTGGATGGCTCGACATATAAAAGCCGAGCACCTTCTTTTCCTCCGCCAGCATGCCCGCGTCGGCAGCGGCGGCGGCTTCCGGGAGCATGTGTTCGAACAAGTTCGAGGAGCTCGATTCAGACCCGTTCTTGCTGGAGCCTTGCTCGTCGGCAAAGGCTTCGAACAGGCTCATTTGGCCTCTCCTGCGGTCGTCCTGGACCGCCTGCCCGCCCTGAATGCACCTGGGCAGGACGGCGAGATGCTGGCTCCGCTTGGCCTTGAAGCAATCGAAGGCGCCGGCTTTGATGAGCGATTCGATGCACGCCTGAGTCACCACGGTCAGTTGCGCCCGCTCGCAAAAGTCGGCCAGGTTCTTGAACGGTCCGTTGGCTTTGCGTTCGGCGACGAAGGCGTCGACCGCCTTGGCGCCCACGCCCTTGACGGCAGCAAGTCCGAATGCAATTTTCCCTTCGCCGACGACCCCGAAGTTCGCTTCTCCTTCGTTGACGTTGGGCTGGAGCACAGACACGCCCATGCGACGGCACTCCTCGACGTGCTCCGCCAGCTTTTCGCGTTCCGCGCCGTCGGTTTCCGAGGAAAGCAGCGCCGCCATGAATTCGGTCGGAAAGTGGGCCTTCAAATAGGCGGTCTGGTAGGCCAAGAGGGCGTAAGCGGTCGAGTGCGACTTGTTGAATCCATAGCCGCCGAAAAAGACGATCAGGTCGAAGATCTCCACAGCCTTTTCCTTGGAGACCCCCTGAGCCTGGGCTCCGCTTAGGAACTGAGCGCGTCCCTGGGCGATGACCTCGGTCTTCTTCTTCGAGATCGCCTTGATGCACGCGTAAGCTTGTGAGAGCTCGATTCCCCCCAGCCGGTTGAGGATCCGCATCACCTGCTCTTGATAAACCATCACCCCGTGCGTTTCTTCGAGGATCTCTCGCATGACGGGATGTGGATAATTCGGTTGCTCGAGCTTATGTTTGCGCTTGACGTACGATTCGACCATGCCGCCGTTCAAAGGGCCTGGCCGGTAGAGCGCGTTGGTGGCGATGATGTCGTTGAAGACGTCGGGCTTCATCTGGACCAAAAGATCGCGGATTCCGCCCGATTCGAGCTGAAACACGCCCTTCGTCTCGCCTCGTTGCAAAAGCCTGTAGGTCGGCTCGTCGTCGAGCGGAAGCGACATGAGGTCGAGATCGACGTTCCGAGACGTCTTGATGAGAGCGACGGTGCGATCCAGGAGCGTGAGGTTCCTCAGGCCCAGGAAGTCCATCTTCAAGAGGCCCGCCTTCTCGACGTCGCCCATGTTCCACTGGGTCGTCACGGCGTCTTTATCGCGGTCGACGTCTTTGTCCTTGCTGGTGATTCTTTGAAGCGGAACCATGTCGGCAAGAGTTTTGTCGGCGATGACCACGCCCGCGGCGTGCGTGCTCGCATTGCGGACCGTGCCTTCGACCCTGATGGCAAGGTCGAGCAAACGGGCGATCTCGGGATCCTCCTGGCGAAGCCTGCGGAGCTCGCGCTCCTGGTCGATCGACTCCTCGAGCGTAATGTGCAAAGTCTTGGGCACCAGCTTCGAAACCTGATCAACGCGGGGCAGGGGAATGTTCATCGCCCTGCCAACGTCTCTCAGAGCCGCACGCGCGGCCATCGTGCCAAAGGTGCCGATCTGCGCGACGTTGCCGGCTCCATACTTGTCCCGGACGTACTCGATGACCTGGTATCGACGCTCCTGGCAGAGGTCGATGTCGATATCGGGGGCCTCGGGCCTGTTGGGGTCCAAGAACCGCTCGAAGAGAAGTTCGTAGTGGATCGGGTCGACGTGGCTCAAATACAAGAGGTAGCTCACGAGAGCCCCGCACGCCGAGCCTCTCGCCGAGGCTGGGATTTGGCGCTCGCGGGCGAAGCGGACGAAATCCCAGACGATCAGGAAGTACGACGCGAAGCCCATCTTGTTGATGATTCCAAGCTCGTGCTGGAGCCGCTCGACCGCTTCGGGCGCGGGCGAGGCGCCGTAGCGATCGACAAGCCCCGCCTCGCACAACTCTTGAAGGTATTGCTCGGGAGTCTTGCCGGCCGGCGGCTGGAACGAAGGGAACGAACGCTTGCCAAGGTGAATACCTGAGTAATCGACCGAGTCGGCGATCGCCGCCGTCCGCGCCAGGGCGTCTTCGAAGCCTGGCATGGCGGCATACATTTCCTCGGGCCCTCGGACGTAGAACTCTTGCGTGTCGAACCGCATGCGATCGGGGTCGTCGATGGTCTTGCCGGTGTTGATGCAAAGCAAGACGTCGTGCGCCTCGGCGTCTTCCCTGGTCAGGTAGTGCGCGTCGCTGGTGGCCACCAGAGGCAGGCCCATCTTGTTGGCGAGGTCCACCGCCTTGGTCAGGCACTCCTTCTGAATGGCCACTCCATTGTCTTGAATTTCGACGAAGAACCGCTCCGGACCGAAGACGCGGGCATACCAGGCGCAGAGCTTCTCCGCCTCGGCAAAGCGATCGTTGAGCAGGAAATCCGAGAGCTCGGCCGATGCGCAACCCGAGAGACATATAATTCCCTCGGAATGCGCTTCGAGTATCTCTTTGTCGATTCTGGGCTTGTGATAGAAGCCCTCCATGTACGAAAGCGACGAAAGCCTGGAGAGGTTTCGGAAGCCTTCCGGGGTCTGGGCCAAGAGCGTGAGGTGATAGGCGTATTCTCGTCCGGAAACGCCGCCGTACGATCGCTCTGTGCGGCGGCCGGGAGCGACGTACGCCTCGATGCCGATGATGGGTTTGATTCCCGCCGCCTCGGCCTCGCGCTTCAGCTCCACCGCGCCGTAGAGGTTCCCATGGTCGGTCAACGCCACGGCCCCCATGCCCAGATTCTTCACCCTCCGGACCAACTCGGGAATCTTGCTCAAACCGTCGAGCAGGCTGTAGTGGCTGTGACAGTGCAGATGCACGAAAGACGTGGAGCTCATCGAGGGCCTCAAATCCATTTCTCGCCGAGTTCCGCCGGCGACTCCTAAGTCGAACGCGAGAGACTCGCTCTTTGGCATGATGACCGTCCCGTTGTTGGTGTCAAGGAGTTGAGATTTTGCGAAGAGTTGATCTACAAGGAAGACCCTGAAATTTCACCCCAGGAACGGGCGTCGTTCTGGAGACGAAATGGGTCAAAAGTCTCGGTGCGAATCGATGCGCGGGTGTTTATCGAAGGAGTTGATCCCGGAGCTTGCCGCCGATTTCTTGGATGCGTTTGCGACGATTTCCGTTCCGCGGGAGATCCATGTCGATCAATTCACCGCCGACTTCGACGGCTGGGGAATCGACAGTGCCCTTGATCTTGATGCTGACCAGCCGATCGACGTCGACCGACCACTCTTCCATCAATTCCTTCAGTTGGGAGGGAATGCGATCGGTCAGGTCCTTGCCTTTACCTGCGAGTTGATACTCCATACGGCCGTCGAACGCAGTCCAGCCGTGGAAGACGACGGGCGCCCTGCCCAGCCGAAGCGTCAGGTTGTCGGTCAGCACGGCGCTCCTGGCCATGACGAACGTGCCTTCGAGCGACCCAAGCTTTCCGTTATGCGGCAAGAGGTCCAATTCGACCAGCTTTCCAAAGATCGGCGAATCCGAGATCGAGATGGGGTCGACCGAGAACGACCCATGGCCTGCGAGGGTGCGCTCCGCCTCGCGCAATTGGCGCCTGCTCCATGGAGATCGAGCGAAAGGTCGATCTTGGATTGCGACGAAAGGCCGTCGTGCGCCTTGGGGACGATCGGCGCCAGGTATCGCAGCGAAGCAAGCCCCGCGTCGAGAGCCACGCCCCGGGCCCGCATAAGAACCTCGAACCTGGGCACTGCGCCGTCGCGGTCGAGCCGAGCTGCGATTCTGATCGTTCCCTCGTTGAGCTCCCCCGCAAGCTCCTGTATCTCGATGTGCTCCCTGCTCCAAAAGCCATGACCCGAGAGACCTCGAACGTTGATATGCGTGTCCGTGGGAACGTCGTGCGATTCGATGCTCGCGTTGCGAACGACGAAGACGACCTGCCTGTCCCTGTGCTCAAAGGCAGCGTAGCTTTCTCGGACGCTCTTGGGCTGAGTGGGAGGAGGACCCTGGAGCAGCTCCGTGCTCGGGCACTCGCCATCCGCTCCCCGCTCGAGTTTGATCGAAAGCCCGTCGACTTCGATCCTTCGAGGTTGCATCGGTCCACGCAAAAGATCGAGGAGGCAGAGGTCGATCCGCGCCTGGTCCAATTTAACCCAGGGATTCTCGCCGCTTTGGCTCTTTGAGATCTGGACGTCGGAGAGAACGACGCCCGAGGGCACTGCCAACCTTAGCCCGCCCACATGCACAGTCTGATTCGTTGCCAGAGTGAGCCTGCGCTCGACACGTCTACGGGCCCAGTCGGTCGGGAAGAAGACGAGGATCAGGACGTACAACACGATGCCTGTCAGGATGCACAGCAGGCAATACGCCCAGCCTTGCGCAGGCGGCGCGCGATCATCTCGCACCGTTCGGACGTCTTCGAACATGGCATCGCGTGGGATCCAGGAGCGCCCGGGACGCGACAGAGGTAGAAAGGAAGAACGTAGTCGCTGGGGAACCTACATCATCTTCGGTCTTTAGGCAACCCGGAGTTCAGCACTTCGTGGTTAGCCAACGAGTTAGGTCATTTTGCCAAACGAACCCAAAGTTGGCAGGGAGGGGATTTTGGAGTTAGAAATGGGCGGTTGGGAATTCCCAGACCCGATCGACTCTGGCCAAGCCGCTCTAGGACCGCCATTTCTGCCAAACGAACCCAAACTCGGGGCGGCTGGGAAGTTCGCCTCGGAGATTCGTCCTTCATTTGCGAAGACCGGCTCCTTCCGCGCAGGGATTTCCCACGCGTTCCACCGAAGCCGGGTTGCCAAAGTGCCTACCGACGATCACTTCGTAGTTCACAGTAGCTCTTTTAAGCCTAAAGCGGCAGGAATTCTTAGAATTTCAAAAGAGGTAATCTGGGGGACTTTTTGAGGCGTCTTGCCTCACAATCGAGTCGTGCCTGATCGTAGTGTGTCTGCGATTGGCATGTCTGCGATTGGCAGAGGCAGTGGTCGATCTGGGTCGATACGTCGACGCTTCTCAGCCTTCTGCTCGAGGATCGCCTCCTTCAACATCCTTCTGCGAAGTGCTCTGCTCAGTTCGAGCGGGTATCCATTCTTATCGACCCCCTTGGACGGCTTGGCTGAAACCCGTGCTGGGACTGGAATAGCGCAAACCGGCTCCTCTGAAGTGACGACTGGCGAGCCACCTGCGTCATTTCTACCAAACGAACCGAGCTCCTCGGTTGGGCTCGAGACCGCTGGCTCGAACAGCGATTGGGCAGTCCGTTCGACTGCCACGATTGGCGCCATTTCAACTTCGACTTGGACTTCCGAAGTGTTTGCCAGGGTGAGTTTTGCGTCATTACTACCAAACGAACTCACTAGCTTGACTGGAGGAGTCTCCTGAGGTGCAACCTTTGGGAGTTCGGCTATGTCCGTGGCAGCAACATCCTCGGTCGAGGCAGCAGGTTTCGCTCGCTTGAGCTTCCGCTGGCCCTGGGTCCGTTCTTTCTGGCGACGCTCGAGGTCGGCGTGCGCCTGTCTGAGCTCGCGTTTGAGCGCAGAGCGATAGCGAATGACCAGGTTCTGAACCGAGGCAGGTGCGATTGAGCGGCTGGCGAGTTCGGAGAACATCTCTTTGACCATAGGATCATCCTCGAACCGACCGTCTTCGAATCTGCGGATGCGGTCTGCGATGTCAATGTCGGCTGGGTCAGCCGGATCGGCGACTTTGGCCTGGAGCTTGGGTAGAGACTGAACCGCTGCCTTACGGACGCTGGCCGAAGTCTGTTCCCGTTCGAAGCGATCGACTCTGCCGAGCCTCCACTTGATGGCCGCTGCCTCTTCAGCGAGGGACGTCTCGATGGGACCGTCAGGATGGCAGTCTTCGACATAAACATCCCTGTGAAGTTCCCACTCCTCCTGAGATTCGAGCTCGGGGATGACGGGGCATTCCGAGCGGATGCCATGCTTTGTGGCGTTTCGAGACGAATTGGCCTTGGCCGAGGGCGACCGAGAGCCTTTGGCCTTCCGATCGCTGCGCGAAGCCGCAGCGCCATGAGCGCGTGTGATCATGACAAGTTGAGTCCTCGACGTTGAGAGTCAGTCTTTCAGGAGCACCCAGCGAAGATCCGCTCCATTGCGAATCTGGGCAAACTTTGCGGGTTGGGAAATCTAGCTAAAATCCCCGCCGCATCGGGATATCAGGAACCGAGAGACACTTTTCAGATCGTACCGGATTCGGCTTAGTAATGCAGGTTTCTAGTGTGCGTTTAGGCTTCGCTTACGAAACGAGATTAGGGTGGCTTTGACAGTCGAATGCTTCAAGGCGAGCGAGTAGCGATTGTCGCTCGTTCGTTATCCGGACTACGATCAAGAATGATCAGTGAGCAAGTCTCAACGTTCGTCGAAGCTCCTTGAGACGCTGAGTTTGGGTCGCTAATGCGGCGGAGTCCTCGCCAACGCGTCATTCCACGAGCAGACCGAGGTCTCTCGCTCTGCTCTCCGCTTCCTTCCAGGCAGCGAGTTGGCACTCGGCCTCGACTTTGATCGCGTCTTTGCGGATGACGTGTACGCCGACAACGCGCCATACAAGACCGTCGCTGGAGTTGATATCCGCGAAATCGCCCATTGCCCACCCAGAGCGGTCGAGGCGATCGATCAACTCGGCAACCTGTTCAGCGATGGTCGGCATGTCGCCCGTACCCTTCGACTCGCTGGAGAAATCACGAGCGGTTCAATCACTCCAATCCGGTTACGCCAGGACCTTCCTCTGCACCTCTCCCGACACGTCGGTCAGCCGAAAATCTCTACCTGCGTAGCGATACGTCAGACGCGTATGGTCGATGCCCATCAGGTGCAGGATCGTCGCGTGATAATCGTGGACGTGGACAGGATCTGCCACGATCGTCACGCCGTGCTCGTCGGTCTCGCCGTGAGTGATTCCGCCCTTCACGCCAGCTCCCGCGAGGAACGATGAAAACGCGCGGGCGTAATGGTTCCTGCCCTTGGAAGTTCCATTGTCAGTCCAGGGAGTTCTGCCAAACTCGGTACAGCAGGCAATGAGCGTCTCGGAGAGCAGGCCTCTTTGCTCGAGGTCGGCGATGAGCGCCTGCGATCGGTTGATCAACCCTCCGAGCCATTGGCCGATGGGCCTGCATGTCTCCATGCGCATCCCAATTGTTCGAGGCGCCGGAGTCGATCACCTCCACCACGCGCACCCCTCGCTCGATCAACCGCCTCGTCAACACGCATTGATATGCGAACGATTTGTTTTCTCCTCGTTTGGCGCCATACATTTCCAGAGTCGACTCGGATTCGTTCGAGAGGTCGAACGCCTCGGGCGCCTCCCGCATCATCCCTCGCGCTGTATCGAAACTGGCGGAGCGCGCGAGAAGATTCGCGTCGCCTGGTCGGCTCTCGGCGTGTCTGGCGTCGACGTCCCGCAACATCGAGGCTTCGAGGTCCATGAGCGTGGCGTTTGTTGTGGGATTCTTGAGGTCGGGGATCGGGTCAGGGCCTGGGATGATGCGCACGCCTTGGTGGACCGGCGGCAAGAAGTTGCTGTCCCAAAGCTGAGACCCGCCGTACGGCAAATGCTCGCATAATACAACATACGA
The DNA here is from genome assembly GCA_963818975.1 of uncultured Planctomycetota bacterium. GTDB lineage: Bacteria > Planctomycetota > Planctomycetia > Isosphaerales > Isosphaeraceae > CAWFUI01. Next base: position 211,832 of record CAWFUI010000001.1, read on the forward strand.
GGGCATGTTGGGATTGAACGTACCAAGACCATGGCTGAGCCAGGAGCCTATGCTGGGCAAGGGGACGGTGGCCGAACCCGTGTGCATCGCCAGGACGGCCTGGAAGTGCTCGACGATGTCGGTGTGGAGGGTCCGAATGATACATAGATCGTCGGCGCGCTGGGCCAGCTTTGGGAACAATTCGCTGATCCAGAGGCCTGATTGACCATGCTGAGAGAATCGAAAAGGCGAGCCCAGGAGCGGCTGGGAGGCCGTTTCACGTAGGTTTGTGGCTGATACGGTTTTGCCCGAGTCGGCCGCGAGCTTCGGTTTATAATCAAACGTATCAACGTGAGACATTCCGCCCGTGAGGAACAAGACGATCAGTTGCTTCGCCTTGGGCGGAAAATGGGTCGGCTTGGGCGCCAGCACGCCGCCGCCGTTGGCTTCCACGCTTCTCGACAGGACTGCATAAAGCCCAAGGGCGGAAATCGCGGTTTTGAGAAAGTCTCGGCGTTGCATGGCCCCACTCCGCGTCAATCGATAAAGAAGAATTCGTTCGCAGACATCATGATGCGAGCAAAGGCAGACCAAGTTTCGAGCTCGGCTTCGGACCTTGGAGCGCCGGACGCCAAGACAACGCGGCGATATCTCATGAGAAATCCTTCGGCTGCTTGCACCTCCTCATTCGTCGAGGGTCTGCCCCAGCAGAGTTCGTGAGCAAGGGTTATGCGTTGCTTCGACTCGAGGGACGAGTTGGTTAGACGCTCGGCGAGTCCTCGAGCCTGCTCGCGTACGAGCGGGTTGTTCATCAGGTAAAGCGCCTGCAGCGGGACGGTGGACGACGACCGGACGTCGGTCGAGTGGTTCGTGTCGGGACCGTCGAAGAGGGCAAGAAACGGATGCCTCTGGAGCCTCTGGGTCATCAGGTAGACTGTGCGATGGTTCGATGGAAAGACGCTCTTGAACTGCGCATGCTGCGTCCAGCCCCAATCGTTGATCGGCGGGAAGGGATGCGGGCCTGGACGATCGAGGTCGAGCTTTCCGCCGCAAAAGAGCATCGCATCGCGAATCTCTTCGGCAGAGAGCCTCCTACGGTCGAACCGCCAGTAGAAGCGATTGGAAGGGTCGACGCGTTCGGACGACGGATCGTGAACGACTGCCATCTGATAGGCTTGGGATGATAGTATAAGCCTATGCATGGCCTTAACCGACCAACCCGATTCGACGAATTTGGTCGCGAGCCAATCGAGCAATTCCGGATGCGTCGGTACGTCGCCTCGAACTCCGAAGTTCGAGGGGGTCGCGACGATCCCCTTGCCGAAATGGTGTTGCCAGATCCTGTTGACCATTACGCGCGCCGTCAGCGGATGATCGGGCCGCGTGAGCCACTGGGCAAGTTCGCGTCTCCCGCTCGATCCCGAAGGAACAACGACGGACGAACGACCTTCGAGAAACTTGGGAACTCCGCGATGTACGACCTCGCCTGGAGTTGTTGGATCGCCTTTGAGTTGGACAGGCTGGTCTTTGGGCTCGCCTTCAGAGACGGCGAACGCAGCGGGCAGCTCGGGCGGATATCCCGTCCTCCTCAAGGTTCGAAGCTCGTTTGAAAAAGCGACGATCTTTCGATCGAGCTTGGCTTTGGCTTCGTCGCGTTCTTTGACGAGTATTGTCTTATAGGACTTGAACGCCTTTGGATCCTGCTTGGCTTTCTCGAGCTCTCCAACGGCCTGGGAGATTCGATCGATCAACGCGCTCCATTCGCCGATTTGTTTCGCTTCCGCGCCGGTCTGGAGTCGTCCGAGCTCCTCGTCCAAATACGCGATCCGTGCGTGATAGGCCTCGAGCTTTGGCTTGGCCTCTTCGGGCGGGACAATGGGTTGAAAGTCGCGTCGATTGAAGCCTTTTGAATGGAATTCCTCGGACCCAGCGTAGGGGAACTTCGTGCTCGAGAGGATTCCATAGAGGGCGTAGTAGTCTTCTTTCGTAGTTGGGTCGAACTTGTGGTCGTGGCAGCGCGCGCAGCGAAGCGTCAGGCCGAGAAAGGCGCTGCCGGTGGTCTCAATCGCGTCTTCGATCGTCAGATGCCAGAGTTCCTCGGGGCCTGTTGCGTAGCGGCGAGCGAGGGCAAGGAAGCCCGTGGCAACTTGACGGCGTGCGTAGAGCTCGCGAGGTCCGGATCTCGCCAGCAAGTCGCCGGCGATTTGCTCTTGGACGAATTGATCGTAGGGCAAGTCGGAATTGAATGCATCGATGACGTAATCGCGATAGAGCCTTGCCTCGGGGACGGGATAGTCGGCGTTGTCTCCGGCTGTGTCGGAGTAATGCGCGACGTCGAGCCAATGCCTTCCCCAGCCTCGCCGTATCGAGGAGAGTTCAATAGCCGCTCGACGACCTTTGCAAAGGCGTCGGTCGAATCGTCGGCAATGAAGGCCTGGGTTTCTTCGGGCGTGGGAGGAAGCCCGGTGAGGTCGAAGGTGACGCGGCGGATGAGGGTGCGCTTGTCTGCGCGAGGGCGCTGCCAAGACCTTTCGCCTTTCGTTTGGCGGCGAGGAATCGGTCGATGGGGTTCTCGTATGGATTCGCGAGATCGCTTGGAGGATCGCAGCCTCGGATCGGACTGAAGGACCAGTGGGTTTTGCCGACAAAAGAGTTTACGGCTTGCTTCGGCCAGGCCGGCGCCTCGATCGATCCACCGCGAGAACTCGACCGCGACGTCGTCTGCGAGCTTCTTTCCAGGCGGCATCGATAGGTCTTTATCGGTATGGCTCAGCGCCTGGACGATCAAGCTTTCCAAAGGCTTTCCTGGCACGATCGCCGGGCCTCGGTCGCCGCCGGCAAGCAACGCTTCACGAGAATCAACCCTGAGTCCGCCGCTGGTCTTCTTGCCTCCGTGGCAAGGAAAGCACATGCCAGCCAGCACGGGCCTGATTTTCAACTCGAAGACCTCTTCGTCGTCGGCAAACGTCGGCGCGACGCAAAGCAAGCTTAGCAGAAGCATCGAGATAACGAAGCGTCGATGCATCGGCAATGAATCCAGGGGAGGGAGTGAAGCCTCGACCAAAAGGAATTGTCAAACATACGTTTAGCAGAGTCAACCAGAAGTTCCTTCTTGACAAAACCTCTGACGAACGTCGGAATGAGAGTGGTCCGAGGGATAGAAAACGTTCGCGGAGTGTTGAAATGCGAATCGATGCGATCATTCGGTTGACTGTGCTCTTCTTGACGTCGGCCTTGTTCTCCTTGACGGCATGGGCTCAGGAAAAGGACAAATCCAGTCAATCGGACGCTCAGCCAGAGCCTACCTCCAAGGTTGTGCACGGCCGAGTGATCGACAAAGCAGGCAAACCGATCGCTGGCGCCCAGGTTTCTCGGCTTTGGTACACCAACCGAAAAGGGGAATTCGCCGCGTTCGAGCCCGTGAAAACGGACGTGAAAGGCGAGTTCTCCATCGAGCTCACTTTTTATTACAACCGTGGCTTCGTCCTTTCGACGTTCGATCTCGAGAAAAAGCAGGGCGGGCTCACGCTCGTCGAGCCAAAGAAGGCTTCCGACGAGGCGACGATCACGGCGGCCCCGCTGGTTCACTTTCACGGCAGTTACGAATGCAAGGACCTTCAAAAGCCGATCGGCTGGACCAATACGATCCTGTTCGCGAATCCAGGTCGGATCAACTTTATGAATTCGATGTCAACCGAATCGAAATTCGACTTCTGGCTGCCTCCGGGAAAGTACGAGATCCAAGGCTATGGCACGAGCGACGTCACGCAGATCAAGCGAGAAATCGAAATACCAGCGGGCAAAGCCGATCTCGACCTGGGCGCGATCGACCTTGCCGCCTCGCAAATCACCAAGCTCAAAGGAAAGCCCGCCCCAAAACTGCTGGCGACCGACGCTCGAGGCGTGAGCAAAGACGTGCAGGTCAGCGACTATAAGGGCAAGTGGGTTGCCTTGGAGTTCTGGGGTTGGTGGTGCGGTCCCTGCGTGGCCAGGGCGTTGCCGGAGATGATGGAGATCTACGACGACCATGAGAACGAACGTGACAAGTTCGTTGTCATCACGGTGCATGCTCCAGATGCAAAGACGTTTGCCGAGGTTGACGAAAAGGTCAAACCGGTGGTCGAGGGTCCTTGGGACGGCAGGATGATCCCGTTTCCGATCCTGCTCGACGCAGACGGAGAAATCCAAGAGACCTTCGGAGTGAACCATTGGCCGACGACGCTGCTCTTCGACCCGGAGGGCAAACTCGTCGGCGAAGTCCAGCCAGCCGAACTCGCTGCCAAGCTCGAGCCCATCCCACTGGCAATCGCATTGCCGCGAAAGCTCGATCGGAACATCTACGTCATCGTCGACGACCCGACGATCAAACTCGTGATGGAAGAATTGAAATTCCGGACCGGCGTCGATGTCGACCTTGATAAAGATGCCCTCGAATCGCTCGGTCTCAGCGAATCAACCAAGCTGCCGATCGTCATTTCAGGGAGGGTGTCGCTGAGAAGCGCTCTCGAGCTCTTACTCGAGCCGGTCGGCTTGACCGCGAAGATCGGCGCCAAGGGCTTTATCGTCACGAGGAAGCCCGGGCGAGATTCGAGCGGAAAGCATGAGGACTCGGTCTTGCAGCAATATTGCGCCAAACGGATCGAGCGAAAGTTCAAAGAATCCAAGTTCACGTATGAGTTCAAGGAAACGCCACTCGCAAAGGCTGCCATGTACTTTGAGGACGCTGCGGGGAGAACCTGGTTCTGGACCCAAATGGACGCCTCGCGGGCAAGGTCGATCCGTCTGCCAAGGTTTCAGGCTCAGGCAAGGACGTACCTCTGGGCGAGGCGTTGGAGAAGCTGCTGACGCCGCTGGGCCTGCGAGCCGTCGCCCGCGACGAGGTGATCGTGCTCGAGGCCAAGGGGAGGTAGGCGAGTCAAGACGAGCGCGGAGGCTAGGGCGACGTTTGCGCAGGTGAGGTTGAATGCATTCGAGCACGGTTGTACGATGAGCCCATGACCACTACAACCGCTGCTTCTGCCCCTCGCTCTCCGGGCCGGCTGTTCCTGGCTCTGGGCCTGGGAATCCCGCTGCTTGGGGTTCTGGGATATGTCATCCAATTCTCGATGAAGTCACTGAGAACTCCCTGGTATGTTCCGGGCGCGGCGACGCTCGGAATGATTCTCGTCATCCTCTCGATCTGGAAAGCTCGAAGCGTCTGGCGAGTTCTCGCCCTGATATTGGTCAGTTTCGTTGCCGTCATGTCGTGGATGTTCCTGTTCGTCGGGCTGCTGCCGCCGTATACAGGGCCTGTCGCCCAGGGACAAACATTGCCAGCGTTTACAACGATGCGATCGGATGGGTCGATGTTCACTGAGAGCGACCTCGAGGGCGGACAGAGCAGCGTGCTTGTTTTCTTCAGAGGCAGGTGGTGACCGATCTGCATGGTCGAGCTGGTCGAGCTCGAGAAACGCCACGAAGATTTCGCCAAGCGGAACGCGCGAGTGATTGTCATATCCGTTGAAGGCGTCGACGACGCGAGGAAGACGCAAGCCCAATTCCCACACCTGGTCGTCGTGGCGGATCAAAAGCGAGGTCTTTCGGAAGCCGTGGATCTGATCCACGAGAACGCCGCGCCCGACGGATCCGACGCCGACGCGCCCACGACGATCCTGGTTGATCGAAAGGGGATCGTGCGCTGGTTTTATCGGTCGCCGCGGGTGATCGCTCGGCTCTCCCCCGACGACGTTTTGGAGGCGATCGATCAACGCATGCCCGCGACGAAGTGAGCGAGGGATAAGCAGAGGACGGCGAAAGGGCCGTTCTACGACAATAGTAAGAGCGAATCCCGAACCTGGGTTGTGCGGCGGACGAGGATTGCTATCATCGCGTGCGCAACTCCATTCGTAGCTTGGCGAAGCCAAGGAGGGCTCGCGCAATGCCCAGAGGAACGCTGTCTCGAAGAGGGTTTCTGGGTGCGTCGATCGCCGCGCTCACGGTGTCCGCGGGTTTGCCTCTCTGGTACGCCCGCGAGGTCATTAATAAGAACCGCGAAAACGCAGCAAGAGCCAAGGCGGCAAAGGGCCGAAAGATCTACGTTGAGCCCAGCGAGAGGATCGGTCTGGGGGCCATCGGAGTCGGCGGCCAGGGCTCGCGGTTGATGACCGAGACAGTGCAGAAGCGACCGGGCGTCGAGCTCATTGCCGCATGCGACGTCGACGCCGTCTGTCTTGAGGAGGCCTTACTGAAATCGGGCATCGAAGGCGTTGCCCGATATAACGACTTCCGTGAGTTGCTCGCACGAAGAGACATCGACGCCGTGACCGTGGCCACGCCCGACCATTGGCATACGCTGATCGCCTCGGCCGCGATGCGAGCAGGCAAAGACGTCTATTGCGAAAAGCCGATGACCCTGACGATCGACGAAGGAAAGTATCTCTCCAGAGTCGCCTCCGAGACGGGAAGAGTGATCCAAGTGGGGACTCAGCAACGCTCCGATCCAAGGTTCCGGTTGGCGTGCGAGCTTGTCCGTAACGGCCGGATCGGCAAGGTTCAAAGAGTTGAAACGCGAGTCGGTTCGAACCCCAAGCACAAGACGTTCGAACCGTCGGAAGTCCCGTCAGGGCTCGATTGGGACCTCTGGCTCGGCCAGACTCCGTACGCGCCTTACATCAAGGAACGCTACCGATACAACTTTCGCTGGTGGTATGCGCACTCGGGCGGAAAGCTGACCGACTGGGGAGCGCATCACAACGATATCGCGCAATGGGGCCTGGGCGCCGAAGAGACTGGGCCTGTCAAGGTCGAGGCGACGAGCACGCCCATCGGCACGAGCCCCAACGTCTACAATTGCCCTGTCGATTTTACAATTAGGTATACCTATGAGGACGGTGCTCGACTCGTCTGCTCGTCGAGGGGCAAGAATGGCGTGTTGTTCGTTGGCGAAGGGGGCTGGATTTTCGTCGACAGGGCCAAGATCGAGGCGAGTGAAAAGCGGATCCTGGACGACCCGTTGTCCGCCGACGCGATTCGCCTGCATTCGTCGAACGATCACATCCTGGACTTTTTGGAATGCGTCAAGAGTCGGAACAAACCGGTCTGCGACGCAGCGATTGGTCACCGCTCGGCGAGCGTTTGCCATGTGGGCAATATCGCTTTGCGGACAGGGCAGACGCTGAGATGGGACCCTCGCGCGGAGCGATTCGTCGACAACGCCTTAGCCGATGCGATGCTCTCGAGGCCGATGAGGGCGCCCTGGAAGCTCGAGGGATGAAGCGGTCGTAATCGCTCGTAAAACTTCGTAGACTATGCCCCGCGCCGCCTGGCGAGGCGTCTCGGTTTTTCGAGACGAAGGCGCGGAGGAATCTCTGATGAAGCCGGCGTTCCGCGCAATTGCGCTTCTGGTCTCTTGTCTTACTTCGCAGGCTCTTGCCTCGGACGATGCGATACCCGACCCGGAGTGGTTGAGGGAGCGATTGGAGAAGGTGCGTCATGCGCATCACTTGCCAGCGCTTGCCGCGGCGATCGTTGTCGAGGACAAAGTGGTCGCTGCGTCGGCCGTCGGCGTTCGGAAGTGGGGTTCGGACGTCAAGGCGACGCGCGACGACCCGTTTCACCTGGGTTCTGTTGCCAAGCCGCTGACGGCAACGATGGTCGCCAGGCTTGTCGAGCAAGGAGACCTGCGCTGGGATTCGACAATGGAAGAGCTGTTCCCCGAGCTTGCAGGCACATTGAACCCGGCGTATCGCAAGGTGACAGTGGCGCAGCAGCTTTCGCACTCGAGCGGCATGCCGTATCAGCCGAAGACCCCGGAATCGGTGACCGACTCCCGCGGCTCGAGCATCCAAGAGAAGCGCTACGAATACGTTAAGGCAGCGCTCGCGGACGCGCCAGAGACTCCGCCGGGAACGAGGGTCATCTATTCGGGCGGGGGAATCATCGTCGCATCGGCTGTCGAACGCATCACCAAGAAATCGTACGAAGAGCTGATGCAAACGCTCGTGTTCGAGCCGCTGGAAATGAAGCATGCAGGGTTCGGCGCGATGACCGCCCCAGACAAGATCGACGCGCCTTGGGACCATCAGCTCCAGGGGGATGCTCCGCATGTGCTGACTCCAGACCCCACGCAAGTTTCACAGGCTCGGGCTCCGGTGGGGCGAAACGTCCGGTGCTCGGTGATCGATCTGGCGCGGTTTTGTGCATCGCACATCAAACCTCCCAAGGGTTTCTTGACCCCCGAATCTCTGCTGCTCTTGCACAGTCCGGTGGGCAAGGTCGATTACGGGCCGGGATTCGCAACTTCGCAAGCGCCTTGGGCCGAGGGCCTCATCCTCTGGCACAGCGGCAGCATGGGTTACAACCACGCACTTGTGCACGTTGTTCCAAGGGAGCGTTTCGCAACGTGCGTATTGACCAACATCGACGGAGAAGGCGTGGGCGAGGCCTTGGACGAGGTGAATCGGTTTCTCGCAACCAAGTTCAGACGCAAGCAGCTTTTACTTAAAGAATCAAACACGCGTAAGAGTAATGTCCGCCAACACAAGACTCCGGACGTCTTTCTGGACGACCTGGCGGCAACGCGGGCGTCGACCGGCTTCGGACAGGTGTCGAGTGGGAAAAACGCCGTGCTCGGGCGCATCTTCCTCGATGGAGACTTCTACTCGAAAGGCGTCGGCGTCCACGCCGTATCCGAGCTCGTTTACCCGATCAAACCCAACTATCGACGTTTTGTCGCCCTCGTCGGCGTCGACGACCAACAGTGCGGCCATGGTAGCGTGAAAGTTCAAGTGTACGTGAACGGGAAGGTCGCCGCGTCGTCGCCGATGTTGCGAGGAGGGGATCCTGTTTGGCGAGTCGACGTCGAGATCAGGGATGCGAAGAAGGGGGGCGAGCTCCGTCTTGTGGTCAACAACGGCGGCGACGGAAGCGATTGGGACCTGGTCGATTGGGCTGAGGCTGGATTCGTCGTCGATTCCAAGAAGTGAAGTGCAGTCGAGGCGCGCGGGCTTTGCTGTTTACGTCCGATCCATCGCGTCTTGACTGCTCAGGACTTTGATTTGGGTTCGGCGATCGCGCTGTTTGTTCAACTGGAGATTGATCCGACCGCTCTGGCGCCTTCTTCTCGGACTCTCGCAGGGGCAGGATGCGTTCCTGGTAGTAGCGCGCCATGTATCGGTAATCAGGCCCGTGGGTCGCGCGGATCAGGCCGAACTGGCGATTGATCTCGGCGTTGGCTTGCTCGAGCGTCCAACCACAGAAGCGCGTCCGATAGGCAATCTGCACCATCGAAGCTCTGTTCAAGCCGTGGTGGCAGTGGAAATAGACCGGTTGGCATGCTGGGTCGTGGAGGATGGCGGCGGCTTTCTCGAGCAGCTCGTTCATCGACATTCCGTAGGCAAGAGTGCGGTCGTCGACGATGGGGATATGCACCCAGTTGATTCCAAGCTCTTTGGCAAGCGCCCGTTCTTGGACCGCCATTGGGTGATCGGAGGGGTGAGCCAGTGCAACGATGGTCTTGATCTTGTAGTCGCGAACGATCTTTCGCATCGGCCAGTTTTGTTGCCAGGCGCCTCGATAGATCTTGCCGTCTTCCAGAGTCGCGAACTGCATGGGCAGAACGTAGGCTCGTCCGTGCCTCCAAAGCTGCTCGCAAACCAGGACAGCAAGGCCAAGCCCCAGGATGCTCAGAATCCACTTGCGACGACGGTTCATCGACGATTCCTCGAATTCAGGCTCTCGGCCGCCAGGGGCGATCGCGGGGGCGAATCGTAGCAGCAGGTCCAAAACGCGGCAAGGTCGCTCGATGCAGGAGGTCTCCGAGCGAACCTTCTCTCAAATATCTTCGACTCGACGAACGGCGTTTATTCAATCCTCTGGAGGAAAAAGGAGCTCGGCATTCTCAGGAAACCGGCATCCTTGCGAGAGTTGGAGTCGTTCCGGTTCGCGAATTCGTTTATAAGAGCCGTCAGGAACGCCGGCTTTGCCCGGCAGTATCACGGAAGAGCCCCAACATGCCGCTGTTGCCAAAACTCCCGCCACTATGGCGATCAATCACTCCAAAACAGGGCCTTTGGCTGCTGATTCTCGCATCCACAGCCTGCCGGCTGGCGCGTCGCAGCCACGCTGGGCCTGGGAAACGACGAGGCTTACCACTATCTGTTCACAACCCATCGCGACTGGAGCTATTTTGACCATCCTCCCATGCTTGCGTGGGTGGAGGAGCTAGGAATCTGGATCTGCGGTGGTCGGATTGGCATATTGAGCCTGAGGTTGGGGTTCATCGCTCTGTTCGCTGGATCGACGTATCTGCTTGCGCGGCTGACGGATCGGGTGCTGCCTGGGCGACCATGGGCGGGATTTTTGGCGGCTTTGGGTTTGAACATCACAGCCTATTATGGGTGGGCTGCGGGAACTTTCGCGCTGCCGGACGGTCCGTTGCTCTTCTTCTGGCTGTTGACGCTGGGCCGGTTGGCTTTGGCGCGTGAGCGACCTGGGGATTTATCGAATTGGGCACTAGTCGGGCTGGCCTGGGGCGGGACGCTCCTGAGCAAGTACCACGGAGTCTTCATTCCTATAGGCGTATTGATTTACATACTTTTGGAGCCGAGCGCAAGGAATTGGCTCAGGAGGCCCGGGCCTTATCTGGCTTCGGCGATTGGAGCGGCGCTGTTTGCCCCTGTGGTCTATTGGAATTCCCAGCACGACTGGGCCTCGTTCCGGTTTCAGGCGGGTCGAGCCGCGGCGGAGAATGGGTTTCGGATCGAGTTGGCGGCTCTGGCCATTCTCGAGCAGGCCCTTTATGTCTTGCCTTGGATCTGGCTGCCCCTGGTCCTCGCGCTGGCGGGATCGACGAAGCGGATTCTCAAAGAAGGCTGCGAGCCCGATCGGTTCTTGGCGAGCCAGTCTCTGGCGCCCTTGGGCATATTCGCATGGGTGGCTTGCAGAGGGACGGTGTTGCCGCACTGGTCGCTGATCGGCCTCGCGTCTGCGTTTCCCCTGTTGGGTTTCCGTTGGGCCGGGAAGCTCGACGAACAGCCCGAGAGGTTCCGGAGGGCGCTCTCGCGGATGACCATTCTGCCGGCTGCGCTTTCCTTCCTGATCGTCGCCCAGGCTCGCTGGGACTTGCTCATGATCATTGGTTTGGGCAGGAACGAGACCATAGCCAAAACGGCGGACCCCACGCTGGACCTTCGCGGCTGGCGCGAGGTCTCCCGCTTTTTGCGGGAAAAGGGGCTTTTGAACGATCCCAACGCGTTCCTTCTGACCACCCGCTGGTATCAGAGCGGTCAGCTCGCTTTCGCGACCGGTCTGAGCAAGGAGGTTGCGTGCTACAGTCCGCTCAACGCGCGGGGTTTCGCATATTGGAGCGCCCCTGGCGATTGGGTGGGCAAGACCGCCGTGCTCGTGACGATCGACGACATGAACACGGATCCCACGCATCTTCGCAAGTGGTTCAACAAAGTCGAGAAAGTTGGCGAGGTGGCGCTCGATCGAGGCGGGGTGCGCGCCCGCACATTTGGAATTTTTCGTTGCGAACATCAGTGGAGGCCCTATCCGTTCGCGAATCTTTCGGCCGCCGAGATCAAACGTCGCACCGCTCTGGCGAAAGAGCAGGCAAAGCTGCTGAGATGAAACGTTCGGTCCTCCGCAGGGTCCGAACCTCGCCCCAATCGCATCGATCGAGTAAAATCCAAGCAACTCGGGGCGAAGGCTGAATCACGATGATGGGAAGAGTGGAATCGAAGGAGTAGTTGTGCCGGAACAGCTCGCAGCCGATCCAACGAGCTTGACGACTTTCGCTTCGAAAGTGGTGGGGATCTATCAACTTCTGCTCAAGCAGAATCTCGACCATTTCTTCCCCGACGGCATGTTGGAGCCGCAGGGGGATCGGAGCTCGATACAGCTCGAAAAATCGCTTGGTCGATCCAATTTCCGGATCGGCGAGGATCCCGACGGCCTGGGCGTGGCGATCAACTGGTTCCGCAGCGACTACACGTTCAGACCCTCCAGCCCCACGCCGTTCTCCGCCTCGGAACGAAGGCTCATTCAGGTGGTCGCGCACGTCCTGGACGCTCGATTCAGGGCGATGTTCGACCTTGCCGCGGCCAATAGGCCGGAGCTTTTCCATTACGCGGTGGAGGATTTCATCATCGGCGAGTATCTCAGCCCGCCCAACCTGGTGAGGATCCCCGCGGCGCTCGAGACTCTGCGAGTTGCCGCTCTCTCCACTTACGAAAGCAGACGCGTCTCGACGGGCGTGATACTTCTGGGCACCGACGAAGACCCCACTCAACCCGAGCTCAAGCACCATGAGCTCGGGCCCCAGTTTGACAATCGACTGTCGTCGCTCAAGACCTTTCACAGGATCTGCGACGGCCTGAGAACGATGTTCCTGGTGACACGCGCTGGCACTCTCATCCGGGTGGTCGACATCGAAAAGTGGGCCGAGCGCCTCGAAATCGAAGACGACGACTACGACGTTTCGTGCCCGAGGCAGTATCGATCCCACGCAAGAGCAACACGCTCTGGCCAACATATTTCACTGGTGCTGACCCCCTGGCAAGAGATCAAAGTCTTTGCAGGCGGCACAATGGCGTTCGCGTTTAGCGACGCGCGTTGGCGGCTCTTGGACATCCCGGCGAAAGCGGCGGTCTGGAAGCAATCGGTCGGCCTGACCGAACCTCCCGATCTGGCCGAGCGCATCTTCGAGGCGGCGCTCAATTTGGGGGAGAACCGCAACGGAGCTCTCTTGGTCGTCTTGCGCGACCCCTCCGCGTCGTTCCCAAGGCTCGTCGCGCCGGGAGACCGGATCAACCATTCGAGCTGTGAAGGACCCGACGGCGATTCTCGACAAGACCACGAGATCGAATTCGAGGGCGTCTCGCATCACCACTTGGCGGGCAAGCACGCTTTGCACCACTTGGTGCGCGACCGCAACATCGAAGACCTGGATCCCGGAGTTCTCGAGGCTCTCGCCAGCGTCGACGGAGCGTTGGTTCTGGATCATGGGGGCACTTTGCTAACATTTGGTGCGATTCTCCGCGTTCCGCCCGAGACTTTCTTGCCCGCCCGAGCCATCGAAGGAGCTCGCACAACCGCCGCCCTTGCCGCAAGCTTCCACGGACCCGTCCTGAAGGTCAGCGAAGACGGTTACATCACCATGTATTTAGGCGGCAGGCGTATCTGGGAAATCTGAAGCGACCTACGCCGCCAGCAACGTTGCCAGAGAGCCTACGTCGGGGGATAATCTAGTTTGACTAGGGCGCCTCAGGCGCAATGTTCGAAGGTCTCTTGAGGGTTGAAGTTGAAAATGGCTAAGCCGATTCATGTGGCGGTCACGGGAGCAGGTGGGCAGATTGGTTACGCTTTGATCTTTCGGATCGCCTCGGGCCAGGTCTTTGGGCCCGACCAGCCGGTGGCTCTCCAACTCCTGGAGATCACCCCAGCTCTGCCTTCGCTCGGCGGTACGCTCATGGAACTGGAGGACTGCGCCTTCCCGCTGCTGCGGAGCGTGACGGCCACCGACAAGGTTGAAGAGGCGTTCTCGGGCGCCAACTGGGTGGTCTTGGTGGGCGGCCTGCCCCGGAAAGAAGGGATGTCGAGGGCCGATCTGATCCGGGCCAATGGACCGATCTTCACAACCCAGGGCAAGGCGATCAACGACCACTCCGCCGAGGACGTTCGCATCCTGACCGTCGCCAATCCGTGCAATACGAACTGCCTGATCGCACGGTCCCACGCTCCCAAAGTTCCCAGCGAACGTTGGTTCGCTATGACCAGGCTCGACCAGAATCGAGCCGCGGCCCAGCTTGCCAAGAAGGCGGGGGCGCCGGTTGGCGACGTGACGAACGTGACGATTTGGGGCAATCACAGCGACACTCAATATCCGGACTTTAAGCACGCCAAGATCTCCGGCAAGCCCGCATCGGAGGTGATCAAAGACCAGGCCTGGCTCGACGAATCGTTCATTCCAACGGTCGCCAAGCGCGGGTCGGCGGTAATCAAGGCGCGAGGCGCCTCGTCGGCGGCGTCGGCCGCCAATGCGATCGTCGACAGCCTCAAGGCCGCAGTCGTCCCAACCCGACAGGGAGATTGGTTCAGCAACGCCGTCTCTTCCGACGGCAGCTACGGAATCCCCAAAGGGATCTTTTACAGTTTCCCGCTTCGCAGCGACGGAAAGAATTGGACGATCGTCCAGGGCCTGGAGATCGACGCGGTCGATCGCCAGCGATTGGACGCCTCGGCCCAGGAGCTCGAGTCCGAGCGAGAGGCGGTCAAGGAGCTGATTGGGCCAGCCGCGTGAGCGTCGGGCCAGATCCCTAAAAGAGTAAACACTTACTCAGTCAAGAAATACAACTTCTTCTTGATGAACTGGTGCAGCCGTGACGGGTCGTTCGTTTTCATCGTGGTCGAGCTCGAGACGGATCTCGAGCTCCGGGACCGCGCTCGCTTCCGGCGGCTCGTGAAAGTGCGAAGCCGCGTGGTCTTCGTCGCTTTTCAAGGCATTAGAATCCGGCTTATCGACGAAGTCCTCAGGTGAGACCGCATCCACTCTGCCCAGCGCAGCTCTCAGGTCCCGGAGCGGTCGCGGATCAAGCGGGAACTTGAATTTGTTCTGGCTCGCGGCCCAAAGCGCTGCCTCGCGGTTATACGGACTTCGAAGGTCGTAGTTGTAGTAACGAGCGATGTCCCAGAGCATCACGCAGAGTTCGTCGAGCATCAGCCCTGGCACCCAGTGCGTCCCGTATGCGCCAAGGCAAACCATGCCGATTTCCGAAACGTTGGGGTGATAGATGGGCGTGATCCAGCGGAGCTCGGGGATCGTACGTGGGTACGACGCGCTCAGCTTGATCTCGATCTGATGCTCGGTTCGTGGATTGATTTTGCCCGCGAGCCGGCAGATCCCTTTGCCTTTGAACCTGAGCATATAGTGCCGGACGGGCGATCCGGAGGACTCGAAATCGAAGATCGTACTTTCCTGCGCAAACGGTGGAGCGCCTGGAAATCCGACCTGAGCCTGCGAATATGCGGAGATTCGTATTTGGATGCCATGGGATTTTGCGCAGTCGAACCGGGAGCGAAACGTGAAATCTCGTTAGAGGATCGGGCTTCTCATGGTCTTTTTCTAGACCCAGCCACCACTTCAGGGTAGATGATCAGGTGGTCTCCGTTCTGAACTCCCGCCTCGACAAGGGTTTGGCTTTCCAGGAGCCGTCTTCCCCCTTCTTTGTGGTCGAGCGAATAGCTCATCGGCTGGCCGTCGGGACTAAGGGTTGGCAAGTTCATTTTGGTGATGATGTTCGGTAGGATTCGGGTGACGGGCACGCTGGGCGCGATCTCGGCTCGCACCGATTTGGCGCCGGTCTGATCCAGGAACGTCACTTGAATGCCTCGGGAATCGCCTGTTCCGCCGTTTGACATGTCGGAAATACCTCCTACGAGTCTCATTCGCTCCTGGTTCCATCTTATTGAATCGTACCAAGAATTTGCAGGCGGAGGGGGATTCGTGAAAGCGAGTTATTCCCCTTCGGACTCACACCGCCGCCGCTCGCTTGCTCTGGCATCCGAAAACCGAGCAGCCGCCGGCGAACTCCCAACAATCGGCATGGTGGGGCGTCTTGCAGCCCGCGCAAACGACGCGTTTGACATGATCGTCGATGCTTTCCCCGCAGACCCTGCATAACGGCGGACCAGAGCCATCCTCCGGGGCTCCCACGACCTGGATCGTCACCCCCTCGGCAAGCCTTGCCTCGATGCTCGAACGCACTGCGTCGTGCAGCACCAGAGATTCCCTGACGGCAAGGTTCAATAGCTCGGCCTGCGGAGCCAGATTGCGATCGACCTGAGTCAGCATCCGTTCGGGACTTATCGATATGAGCATGCCTACAGGCGGCGCCATGCGCCTCAGGTTTTCGATTGCGCGCCTTGCGTCGGCTCGGAAGACGTCCCTTGCAACCTCGGGATCGTTGGCGTGAAGGACGTAAAATTTGTCGAAGCTCGGGTCGTCGAGCAGCACCGCCCGCGTCCCTTTGGGCGGTTGGCGAGAGGTTACTCTACCCTGAGGTACAAGCTCCATACGGAACGGCACGCCCTTGGGAAACCTCGCCACAACGCGAGTCCTTGGCGTATTCGGCTGGCCTTGGACGGTGGGTGCAAGGCCGACGCGCACATTCGATCCGTTGTGGCTGAAGCTTACCGTTGGAGTATCGCTGATCCCCCTCGGCTCGTACTTGCCTTGATAGCGTTTGGCTAAGAGGCGGTACGACTTGAACGCGCGTGGAGCAAGGCCTCCGACGCCCGTCGCAAGCCCCCTCAGCAACGAGTAGCCAATGAGAAAGGCCACTCCGATAAAAACCAGCAACCCGATAGGTTCCATGAGCACAGCCGGATTCGACGTCCGTCGGACGCTTCGAGACGCAATCACCAATTGCAGTCTACGAACCCGTTCCAGCGTGAGCAAGCACGCCGGCGAAGACCGCCGTCTCATGCCTCTTCAGCAGCGAAGAGACCCCGACGAGCAAGTCTGGGGCAACCTGATCGGTCTTACCAGGAGCTTCCCGACCGCGCCAGGCGACGTCTAAACTCGTCGGCGAGATCAACGCAAGTCAAAGCCGAGAGAGGCTTTGCACCCTGGTCTTCGCGGACTGCGGTGGAGTCTGATCCTTCATTGTGCATTGATCTCTGGGTCGCGGACCCCACCAGACCGCGACCCGCTGACGAATGATCCTCGGCAACTTGGCTCGACATCTGCCCCTCCGAATTGAAACCTTCTACTGACTGTATCGATTATAGCGTCCGTGGATGAGAATCTATTTCCAACTTTTTTTACGACGCGCCGCGGATTCTGGTCCAAGGATTCGCCGCGGCTGCGTGCCAATTTTACTGCTCTTCCTTGATCATGGGACAAGTTTTGCGATTAAATCAACACCGTTTTATCGTTTTCGTTTTTTTTCGAAACTCACCTGAATTTGTATCTGCCAGGGTAATCGAGTCTTCCCCTGAGTCTGATTTTGAGAGGGGCGCCGCTGTGCTGATTCAACGCGTTCTTGTTGTCGTAGGTCTTTCGTTGATCGCGGGAGCGTCGGCAATGGACGACGCTTATCGCCAGACGATCGAGCGGTGGCGGGTTGACCGTGAGGCCAAACTGAAGGCAGACGACGGCTGGCTGACGCTCGTGGGCCTACATTGGCTTCATGAAGGCCAAAGCACGATGGGTTCGGACCCTGAGAACGACGTACCCCTGCCGCCAGGAGCACCTCCGAAAGTCGGCGTGTTCACGCTGAGTTCAGGCAAAGCAACGCTGGCGCTCGAACCGGGCGTGGCTGCAAAGGTTGCCGAAAAGGCCTTCACTGGCGGACAAATCCGTTCTGACGCCGATGGCGGACCAGACATCCTGGCAATAGGGTCGATTCGGATCTTGTTCATCAAGCGAGGAACGCGTTACGCGCTACGAATCAAAGACAACCAGAGCCCGGAACGCAAGGCGTTCGCTGGGCTCGATTGGTTCCCAGTCGACATGTCTTGGAAGCTCGATGCGCGATTCGAACGCTACTCCCAGCCCAAATCGGTGGTCTACGAGACGATCGTTGGCGAACCGCAGACGATGGAAATCTCCGGCGACGTCGTCTTCGAACGCGAAGGCAAGGAATACCGGCTTCAGGCCATTGCCGAGGGAGAGCAGCTCTGGATCGTCTTTCGGGATGGAACCAGTGGAAAGACAACCCACCCCAACGCCCGTCAACTGTACGCGGACGCACCCGACAAGTACGGTCGCACGACGCTCGATTTCAACAAGGCCATGAATCTGCCATGCGCGTTCACACGTTACGCAACCTGCCCGATCCCGCCGAGGAGCAACCGGCTGACGCTTGCGATTACGGCTGGAGAAAAGAAGTACGAGCCGGCCGGGCATTCTGACGCATCCGCGAAGGACACGATTCGCTGAGCCTTTACGCTGTCGGTCTCAAGTCAGAGCCGTTTCAGTGAACTCGAGTACAGCCAGGACTTGCTCGCGGCCAACGCCGGGAAACCACTCGAGAAATTCGTCGATCGTGGCCCCGCCCTCGAGGTTCTCGAACAGAGTCTTTGCCGGTACGCGAGTGCTTCGGAACACCCACGCGCCGCCCATCTTGTCGGTGAGCGCTCAACAACCGTGCAGAGACCCCAATCGAATGTTGTCATGAAACGCAGGCGTTCGCACTCAGTAGATCAAGGAATCGAACACCATTCATTTTAGCAAGCGAGATGGAAAATCCTAACAAGGCCGACCTCGTCGAAACGAGCTCACCTACCGCATCGAAGACTTCGCGCAGCGAAACCCAAGATTCGACATACCCGAGTCGGTGGCCGTTCCCCGGCGAGCCCTGGGTCTGTAGTTTGAGCAATAGTTGGGGCTGCACAGGAACGACCCGCCTCTTGTAACGTGCTTCGGTTGAAAAGGCTCGGAAGGGTCGAAGCTGGCCTCCGGACCCGCAGGGTTCTTTGTCGTCCCCTCCTTCGCTAAACGAGAGTAAGCGTCTGGCCGATACCAATCGGAACACCATTCCCATACGTTTCCAATCATATCGTAACATCCGAAATCGTTCGGTGGGAACGACTTGACAGGGCTGGTTGCGGGGAATTCATCGGACTTGAGGTTGAGCGAAGGGAACTCGCCTTGCCAGTAGTTGGCCAGCGGTTTGGCGCCGGGCTGGAGTTCGTCTCCCCATGCAAAGCGGGATCGGGAGTCGCCGCCTCGGGCCGCGAATTCCCACTCGGCTTCGGTCGGCAAACGCTTGCCAGACCATTTGCAGTAGGCCTCGGCGTCTTCCCAGGAAACGTGAGCAACGGGGTAGTCGCCTTTGCCTTCGATGCTGCTCCCCGGGCCCTCTGGGTGCTTCCAAGATGCGCCGGGAGTCCATGTCCACCATGCCGAGTGGTCGTCGAGAGAAACCTGTACGCTGGGCGGATTGAAGACAAGCGAGCCCGGGACGAGCTTGTCGATCGGCGGTTTGGGCGTGCCTGGAGGAAGCTGTTTTTTAAGATCGTCCCAGTCGATCGGGCGTTCCGCGGTGGTGACATACCCCGTCGCCTCGACGAACTTGCGGAAAGCCGTATTGGTGACCTCGGTCTCGTCGAGCCAAAAGCCCTCGATGCTCACTCTGCGGGCAGGGGTCTCTTGCGGAGGCGCCTGAGGGTCGTCACTACCGATGGTGAACTCTCCGCCAGGGATCCAGACCATCTCTACTGGTCGACCCTCTGGTTCGCTCGGCGAGCGAACTCGATGCCGCTCCTCTTTCGGTTGAGCAGTCGAGCCGGCGTTTACAACCCTTGGCGCCCTGCCAGTGGAAGATGCAGCATTCCCTTGCAAGAATGTCCGAGCCAAGGCGTAAGTCGCCGCGAAAGCAAGGAAGCAAAGGAGCAATTGCGTTGTGAGCCGCTTCGCGAAGGTCTTAAGCAATGGTTTGGCGTCTGCGTTCGGCATTCGGGCTTTCTCACCGGGTTGGGCTAAACGAAAGGCGTTCAAAACCGCTAGCCTTGACCAGTTTGCCCATTTGGAGAGAATACTCCACATTCTGAGTCCGAAGAAGGTTCGTCATAGACCAGCGTAGGATATTGTTGGCGTTTCGCCAGGAGGGTGAACGTGGCACGAGTAGAGATCCATAGGCCTGCGTCGGATCTGACTGCAAGGCTCGACGAGTACGAGCGACTCGAGCTCGGCGACATCCTCTACTTCCCGACGACCCCATTCGAGATTAGTGCAGACGACCGGGCTTTTCTTCTCGAACAGAAGCAAGCCGGTGGAAGCCTGCACAAGAACATCAGCTATCGCCCCGCGATCGACAAGCTCAAAGGCGCCGAAGCCGCCGACCCAGCCCAGCTCGAGCGGATGCACGCGATCATGCGGGATTTCTCGAGACGAGCCGTCGCGTTCGTGGCGTCTTTCATGCCCAAATACGCTGCCTGCTGGAAGCTCGATTTCGCCAGTTTCAGGCCCATCGAAGAGGCGGGACGAAAGGTGTCCCACCACTCGAGGAACGATCTGATTCACGTCGATGCGTTTGGATCGAGGCCCTCGCACGGAAACCGGCTTTTGCGGATTTTCACGAACATCAACCCGGAACGACCTCGCGTGTGGGTCACTTCAGACAGTTTCAACGACCTGGTGCGGGTGCACGCTGCCAAGGCGGGCTTGCCCAGCCGACCGCACCTGCTCTCGAAAGCGAAAAGCACGATGCTGGGAGTGCTTGCCGGCATGGGCCTTCCGGTGGTGAATCGGCCCGAGTACGATCGCTTCATGCGTCGGTTCCACCACTACATGAAAGACAGCTCTGAATTTCAGCAAGGTTGCCGCAAAGACCGCTGGGAGTTCGCCCCTGGGTCGTCCTGGATGGTCTTTACCGATACTGCCAGCCATTCATGCCTGACCGGTCAATTCGCTCTCGAACAGACCTTTATCGTCAACAAAGAAAGCCTCGCGTTTCCCGAACTTTCGCCGCTGGCAACGCTCGAAAAGATGGTTGGCTTCCCGCTCTTGCCCAAGGCGAGCGCGTAGATCAATCTGTTTCGACCCAAGCCGGCTTATAAGGACGTTCTTCGATGAGAAGGCCGCATCTGGTTTTGCTCCTTATGACACTTCTAATCGGCGGACCTGGCTTGGCGAAACCCGCACGCGCGGGCCTGAAGGAATACGTCCAGAAGCCCGATTCCACCTTCGCGTTCAAGCTCGCGGAAACGATCGCCTCGAAAGAGGGTTCGGTCTACCTTATCGAGCTCACATCACAGACCTGGAAGGGAATCACCTGGAAGCACCTGCTTCGCGTTTATGAACCGAAGGGCAAGCTTCGCGACGACGCGATGGTGCTGGTGATCGCCGGCGGAAACCACGATTCAAGGCCGAATGCAAACGACCACAAAGACGGGTTCGAGCTTGCGATGCTTTGTGGCGCACGAGTTGTCGTCCTGCCGCAGGTGCCGAATCAGCCCCTATTGGACGGCAAGACCGAAGACGAACTGATCGCCGAGACCTTCGTACGCTATCTCGACACCAAAGACGAAGATTGGCCGCTGTTGTTTCCGATGGTCAAATCGGCCGTCAGGGCGATGGACGCGGTCCAAGCCTGGTGCAAGGCCTCAGGCAAACCCAGGCCTGAGGCCTTTGTTGTCACAGGCGCATCGAAGCGCGGCTGGACCACTTGGCTCGCCGCGACGCAGGACGCACGCATCATCGGCATCGCGCCCATGGTCATCGACACCCTGAACATGCGGGAACAGGGC
This sequence comes from uncultured Planctomycetota bacterium, assembly GCA_963818975.1. Taxonomy (GTDB): domain Bacteria; phylum Planctomycetota; class Planctomycetia; order Isosphaerales; family Isosphaeraceae; genus CAWFUI01. Next base: position 233,045 of record CAWFUI010000001.1, read on the forward strand.
AAGCATTCGGAAGAGGTTTGGGGCAAACCGAGCGAAGAGATCGGCGACTACGACCAGCGCGGACTACTTTCTCAAGAAGAAACCAAAGAACGTTTACGACTCTGGAGCATGGTCGATCCTTACACCTATCGAGAAGACATCAAGATCCCCAAGTTCCTGATCAACGGAACGAACGACCGTTACTGGACGCTCGACGCGCTCAACCTCTACTGGGACGGCCTCGTGGGTCAGAAAGCGGTCGTTTACGTCCCGAATGCAGGGCATGGGATCGAGAGGAATCGAGAGTACGCCACGCATGCAATTGCGGCGATCTTCAAGCATGCTGTGCAGAAGAAGCGGCTGCCCGAGGTGCAGTGGAAGCATTCAGAAGCGACGGATGGATCGCTCTCGCTAAGAATTTTTCCAAGCGCCGGCTCAGGTCTAAAATCTGTTTCGTATTGGTGGGCAAAATCGAGGTCGCTTGATTTCCGCGATTCTCACTGGGAGCAGGAACGTCCATTGCCAATAGCAGGCTTTGGTGGGCTGGGCTTTTTTGCCCATACAACCTTCGCCCCCGACGAATGTGCTGCCCTCTTCGGCGATATTGAATATGAGATCGACGGGCTGACCTATCACCTCTCAACCCAGATTCGCCAGAAAAAGGGCTCGAACGTCAAATAGCCGTGGCGAGCGGCTCGCGCTTGCCGGCTGCGATAGCCAGGAGTGCCTCGTGAACCTCGTTGATCGTCGTCTCGAGGGTCGACGTTCCAGCCGTTAAACCGACGATTTCGACGTCGTCGAACCAGCGCGGGTCGAGCTCGTCGGCGGATTCGATGTGCAGCGCCGGCACGCCTCGTTCGTTCGAACGTTTGGCAAGCTGGCGGGTGTTGTTCGAGTTCCGCCCGCCGACCACGACCATCGCTTCCACGCGATCGAGGAGCTCCTCGAGCGAGCGCTGATGGTCCTTGGTCGGCTGGCAGACAGTATCGATGAACCGGATCTCGGCGCCGGGGTTCAGCTCTTCGATCCGCTTACGGATCGCCGCAACGTCGCACGCCCTTGCCGTGGTTTGACAGACCACTCCAATCCGCGAATGCGGACGCTTGCGTACATCCTCTGGCCTTTCAACCACCTCGTGCGAAGGAAGATCCTCAGTAAAGCCATTCACTTCCACATGATTTCGCTTGCCAATGACAATAACATGATAACCCTCGTCGCGCAACATAACCGCTGCCTTGTGCGCTCGGGTAACGAGCGGACATGTGGTGTCGATGAGCGTCTTGCCGGCAGCCAAAAGCCGGGCTCGTTCGCGATCGCTCACTCCATGTGCTGTGATCAAAACGGTATTGCCCGCGACCGAGCCCGAGCGGTCGGTCTCGGTGGTCATCGCAAAGCCTTTTTGCCGCAAGTCGTCCAACACGATCGGGTTATGCACAAGCTCGCCATGAATCGTCACATCGCTCGGACGCTCGACTTCAGAGATGATCTCGAGAGCGTCCCGAACTCCAAAACACATCCCAGCCACCTCGGCTCGAACAACTTGCATCCCATAAGCTCCTTACGAGTCACACCAACAGCTTGAATCCTTCGAGCAATCGCGATCGCAAAGTTCCTTGCCAAATCAATTGCAACTCATACGACAACTGCTTTGCGTTGCAAAGTATAGGACAAAAACGATAGGTCTGTCAAGTGAGGTGGAATGAAGGGGAACTGGCCGGTGAAACGAGCTCGAGTAGGGAGGGTTTAACGATTACAAGACTTTGGTCGGCTGCAGCAACGAGGCAAGTGGAGCAAAGCCGGTTGATTTGACGCGGGACGCCCAAAGTGGCTCTATGGATCTCGGAGATCGCCTCGCGAGTGAATGTAGGACCCGAGCGACCTGCGGCAGCAAGCTTCGCTTCTACGTATTCCAGGGTTTCGTTGCGCGTGAGAGGGCCCAGACGGGTCTGCGGGAACCCTTCTTCGTTCAAATCCTCTCGACCGCCCCCTGCCAAAACCAAACACACGCAAGGGTTTGTATCGGCTACGAGGTAGGCGAGGCGATCGAGGTCCGTGCGACACGTTGCCAGGTGAGCGTTGTCGAGGGCGATAACCGCACCAAGGGCTTGTCTGCGGAGCAATTCGAAGGCGTCCACGAGCGATTTCCAAGCGTTTTCATGGTTCAAAGGCTTGTTTTGCCTGATACCCAGATCCTTGGCCAGGAGAGAATAGAGTTCGATAGGCCCGAGGACGGCGGACGCAAACACGATTCTTTTCTGCGAGTCCCGGCACCGCTTCAGACATTCGCGTAGTAGGGTGGATTTGCCCAGTCCTGGGCCGCCGTCGAGGAGGATCTTGGATTCTCCCGAGTTGACGGCTCGAACGAGCCTGGCAAGTACATTTTCGTGCGAAGGCGTGGCAATGTAGGTTGAAATCGACGCTCGAAAGGGGTCGAAGGCCAGGTCCCAGTGTTCGAGCCAATTCATCAGCCAAGCTTCCTTTGGGTAGCGTCTCAACCCAAATGCACGAGCAGGTCGCCGCTTGGTCTCTGAATCGGTAGAATTCGGCCGAATGCTCACCTTTTCCAGGGATCCGTGAATGGCGCCCAGGTTTTATCAACCCGATGTTGGATCGGCCGAAAACCTAAGGTTAAGCCAAGAAGAATCCAGGCACGCGATCAGGTCTTTGCGGCTGGGAATGGGCTCGGAGGTCGAGATTTTCGATGGCAAGGGAGCGGCCTGGCGAGGGTTGATCGATTCCATCGGGGGTCGCGAAGTCGGCGTGAGGCTTGTGTCTCGGGATGAAACGCCGAGCAGGGAGCTTCCGTTCGAGGTTGTATTGGCTTCGGCAGTTCCCAAGGGAGAACGCTTCGACTGGCTGGTGGAGAAAGCGGTCGAGTTGGGCGCCTCGAAGCTGATTCCGCTGAAAACCTCTCGCAGCGTCGCTGATCCTGGCTCGACGAAGCTCGAGCGTCTGAAGCGAGCGGTTGTCGAGGCGTCGAAGCAGAGTCGGCGGAACCAACTCATGGAGATTTCTGGGTCGATTACGTTCAGGGAACTGATTGAACAGGAACCGAGTTCGTCGATTCGATTGGTTGCTCACCCAGGAGGGTTGAGGATGGAATCCTGGCCCACGATTGAACGTGGTCAAAGAGTCGTCGCGATGATCGGTCCCGAAGGCGGGTTCGACGACGAGGAGTTCTCGCTCACTTTTTCGCACGGCTGGACGGCTATCGAGCTTGGCCCGACAATCTTGCGCATCGAAACGGCGGCGGCGGCCGTCTGCGCCATGCTCGCTGGCCGTGGATAAGAACCTCTTTTGCAAAGAAAGTCGACTCGATGAACGCGATTGCGTGGACTCTGCCTTTGGGCTTGATCGCTGGGATACTGGGAGGAATGTTCGGGATCGGCGGCGGCCTCGTCATCGTGCCCGGGCTCATTCTGCTCTTCGGCTTTCAGGTCAAATCCGCCTCAGGGACTTCGCTTTTCGCCCAGCTTCTCCCTGTGGGTCTACTCGCCGTCTACGAGTATTGGAGGAACAAACATGTCGACGTAAAAGCAGGCGTTTTCGTGGCAATAGGGCTCTTTGCGGGCACATTCATCGGATCGAAAATCGCGCTGGCTGTTCCCGACGCGGCGATGAAGAAGGCTTACGCAGTCTTTTTGATCTGCGTAGGGATCTACTTCCTGACGAAGAAGAGCGCCTGAGCCTTACACCCGAGAAATCACATCGTCCACTGCCCGCCGGAATTGTCTTGATAGATCGACCAGATGTATCCGTCTGGGTCGCGGAGGGCGAATTCGCGCCAGCCCCACTCCTGGTCGACGGGTTCGCCGGAGACCTTCATGATCTCGCCTTCGCGGATGCAGTGCTCGTGGAAGGCGTCGACGTCGTCGACTCGCAATTGGAGGTGAATCCCTAGCCCAACGCGTTGATTGTCGAACTCGGCGGAAACTGGCGCCTGGGGCTGAAGCATGATGGTGAAGTCGTTGAGCCTAAGGATCGCCAACGTAATCGGCCCGCCCTCGTGTTCCGCGTGAAGTTGGACGATCTCAGCCCCAACCACTTCGTTGTAGAACTCGATCGATCGACCCATATCCTCGACAAAGAGAAGAGCGCTGGTCACGCGAGCCGCCATGGCGGACCCTCCCTGCACGAACCGAAACAAGCCAAAAGGTTCGCGGGAGCATACTTCAAACAGGGCTTGCTTGGCAATCGCGACCCTGAATACCAATCACTTGGGGGTGAAAGCCGATTTCCGTTTGGCTGCGTTTCCGTTTGAAGCCGACGTCGAGTGCGTCGTGGTCGACTTTGTGCTGGATTTGGTCGCGAACAGCCCGTGCGGACTCCCGAATTTGGGTTGGTTGTAACGCCGGCCGTCGGGCAACACGAGATTGAAGCCGTTGACGACGCGGAACGCTGAACTGCCCGCGACGCCCTTCCCAGATCCATCCAGATACACGCCCGATGCACTCGTCAGTCCGAAGGGCGCAACGCCAGTCACCATGAGCTCGTAGTCTCTGTGCAGGTCGATGCGGCTCTTTGGGATGCAAGGTGACGGTCAAGGCAATCGGGTCGTAAACCGCCGAGAGGATCGTCAAACGTCGTCCGTGCGCGTGGGAAATGCCATAGTTTCGGACGTCGACGGCGCGTGTCGGATCCAGAGCCTCATTGAATTGGAGCACCAAGGTTGTGTGCATCCAGTGGAACCCGAATCGGTACACTTGGGTCAATTGCGGGGGCGACGCAGGGGAAATCGGCTGGGTGGGAACGCCTGGAACGACTCCTGGCGACCCGCCGCCGGCCGTCGCCGGAGCACTGACGAGAAGGCTCGACATGGCCGGCGAGCCGGCAGCGAAGGTCGAGTTGCCGCTATAGACCGCTTCAACCGTGTGCCGGCCGGCGGACAGCCCAGGGTCTTGGAAAACCGCCGTGGGTACGCCGCCGACGACCTCGAGCGTCGAACTGCCCACCTGCGTTCCATCGACGTAAAACGCAACGGTTCCGGTCGGCAGGCCGGTTGTTGAGGACACCTTCGCTTGGAAGTCCACCGCCTGTCCAACACCAATGGCGTCCGGGGAAACCGAGAGAACCGTCGAAGTCTTTTGGGAGGGCGGAGGCGATGCATTGGCGTTGATCATGGCGGTGACGTCGGCCGACGAATTAGCAGTTGTATTTGATTGCACATGAACCGTGATCGAGCCTTGCAGCAAGGCGTTCGCGACGCCCGCGTCCAAGATGAACGCCGCACTCGAGAAACCAGGTAAAATGAACAGTGGAATTGTCTGGCTGGAACCGCCTGAAGGACCTTCCAGGCTCGCGACGACCGGGCCCGTCACGCTCGTAATCGAGGCTGAGTACGAATCGGCGTCGTTGCCGTTGTTCGTGACAATCAATTCGAAGGAGGTCGTCCCGGGAATTTGTAGGACTTGCGCGGTCGGCGAGAAGGCCGCCGCAACTCCCGTGGTCGATCCGACGGCGATCGACGCTGTATCCGATCCGAACGCACTGGGATCGGTCTCGGACGTGGCCACGGCGATGAGTGGCAACGACCCAGCGATCGCATAAGCCGTAGAGCTCGTGGTGATGGCGATCGTTCGGGATTGGGATGCCGGGATGGTCACTTTGTCCTGGGCAAGCGAAGCCCCTAAGGCGCCTGCCCCAGCAAGCGAGAGGTCGAACGTGTCGGTTGCCGATCCATTGTTGTACACGCTCATCTCGACCGTATCGCCAGGAGAACCGGTGCTCGGGTCGAGGTAAACGGTCGCACCGCTGGAAACGACGTTGAGAGTCGCCGACGCCGTCGAAGTGATCGATGAATCGCTCGTGGACGTCGCCGTGATCGTTATTGGATAACTTCCCACAGGGACGGCTCCATAACTCGTGATCGTCAAAGTCGCGTCGAGGAAGTTGCCGGCGCCCGGGTGAACTTCAAGCTCGTAGCTGTTGCCGAACGAGCCATAAGTGTTCGAGGGAAGTCCGGAAATGGATAAAGTAAACTGATCGTCGGAGCTGCCCACGTTGGTCAGTTGGACCGTCGAACTCGCGGATCCCTCTTGTCCGAGATTCAGTTGATTGGGCGAGACAGAAACGACCACCCCTCGCGCTGTGCCGTCGGGCGGGGCCTCTGTCGACGCAACCAAAGCAAGGGTGGCCTTCGCCGAACCTTTGTAATCCGCGATTTGGGTGGAGTAGCTGGAGTTATAGACAACGTCTTCCGCCGTTACTGTTACGGCGTCCGCGCCTTGGCTCGGACTGGCGAAGCTGTAAACCGTGGTATTGATCGGAATGTCGATCGACCCGCCCGCGGGCACCTGAACCTCGCTGTTGTACTGAGCGGGGAAGAAGCCAAGTGCGTCCGAGATTGTGTACTGATAGGAGGCTGCGGCGTTGGTGGGATTGGTCAGCCTGATCACGAAGTTCAACGGACCGCCTGGTTCCGCCGTGGTCGAGCTTGGCGTGAGGCTGACAATCGGCGCTCCCGTCGTCGACGTTCCCGGCAACGAGAGGGTTCCAGCGACGCCAAAGTCGGTGTATGAGATCGAGGCGCCCGTCGTTATGGGTACAACCACCCCAGCCTCAACGCCGCTGACCGTGCTCTGCCATGAGAACGTGAACGACGTGTTCCCAGCGGCAAAAGTACGGTCCCACACCAGAGAATCGCCAGTCGACGACGTGTTGATTTGGGTGGGCTCGACGTTGAACGAACCGGCGACGATGTTGGCAGCCGTTCCTGCCGGCAAGTTCACGGTAATGGCGACGGGATCGCTGACCAGGGGCTCAATGTGATAGATCGAGAGTCCGCTCGAAGTTGAAGCGTAAAGTTCGTCGCCGGACACAGTAATTCCGTGCACACCGCTGGGCACTTCCGCAGCTCCGACGATGATATTGTTGGGGTCGGAGGGGTCGACCACCAAGAGAGCGGGCTTGCCGTTGGCGTCGGTGTCGCTGACGGCGAAATCGCCGTTCCCCAAGCTGACGACGTCGGTCTTGGAGCCTGCCTCGTTGACTGGGAACTGCTCGGGAGTGACGAACAGTGTCGAGCCCAGAATTTTCGGGTTGCTCGGATCGGAAATGTCCAAGACCGTCAGGGTAAGGTTATCCGCGACGCCTGTCGCGTTTGGATCGTAGTTGTTCGACTGCGCCCCCGCTTCCAATCACCAGAGCCCTATCGCCGGAGACTGCCACGTTGAGGAGGTTGATCGTCCCTGGGATCGTAAGCGAAGTGACTACCGACATGTTCGTTGGATCGGAGATGTTGACAACCATCAGGTTGCCGGTATTGTTCGTAACGTCGCCGGCGCCGGGCGTATTGCCTGTGATAAAGGCGATCTGGTCGTTGACCAGCGTCCCACCGAAATTCTGTTGGTCTCCACCATTGGGCTGGCCTTGATCGTTGAATAACGATTGAGCGAGCTTGGGCGCGGTAGGATCGCTGAGGTCGATCGACACCAAATCGCCAAACAGGTTGTAAATGGTTCCACCGCCGTAGTAGTTGAATCCGCTTGTGGGAACGAAAGCCGCGGTCCCAGTGCTGTTGACGAGCAGGTCGCTCAAGAATCGATAGTTAATGGTCGTATTGCTGACGAGAGTGGGCGCAGCCGGATTCGAAAGGGAGTAGACCAAGAGGTTGAAGACGCTGCCGTTGTTGCCGTTGGATGTCCCTACGATCAATTCGCCGTCAACCACTTTGGCGACGTTGAACCCGAACTGGCCGTTGACGATGTCGTTTTGTCCGAAGACCTCGAGCAATTGAGGATTCGTCGGATCCGTGACGTCGATAGCGTCTATCCCGCCAGTTCCGCTCTCGTAAGCATAGATCTTCCCTCCCGAACCATAAAGCGCTACCGAAGTGCCCGTCGCCGGCGTGCTGACCGAGCCTTGGATCGACAGCGGATCAGGGTACTCGGCTTGCGTCGAAACCGAGAGCGTCGAGGAGATCGTGTTCGATCCCCTCGGAATGATCGAAGGCGTGCTCGTGATCGTCGCAGTGACCGGCTGACCGATGAACAGGGTTCCCGTACCCGAGGCGAGAGCGTTCCCCCCCGAGTCGATCAAGGTCGCCGTGATCACGTCGGTCCCGTTGGCAAAGCCGGTCGTGTCGACGCTTCCGAGGTCGGTTGTGAGCAAGCCCGAAGTGGTTGTGAGAGACACCGGGGTAAGCTGCGACGTGAACAGCACATGGCCGTTCGAGTCGGCAACGGTGTAAGACGCTTCGACCTGGGTTGGCTTGTTGACCACAGCCTGAATCCGTGCTTTGACGTCGACCAGGCCTCCCGCGTTTATATAAGGCGGCGATGTGGACACGCCAGATACGACAAACGATTCGTCTCTCAGAGTCAGGCTTCCCGAAGCTCCGAGGGTGATTTCGCCGGCGCCTTCGGCGGTTGCCGTAACGGAAAAAGTCGCAGCCGTCAGAGTGGTCCCAGACTCTGTCAAAGTAAGAACCGGAGCTCCGTTGCCGACCGTAAGCGATTGGCCCGGTTGCAGGGTGATCGACGACTGGCTGAACGAATCAGACACTCCGGAAGGCAGTCCAGAGACGGAGAGGTCGTACGTCGTGGCGACGCTGCCTTTGTTGTCGAGCTCGATCGCAAAGGTCTCAGGAGCTCCAGGTTGAACGATTGCGACGCTCGAGGGAAGGTCGATCGTAAAGCCATGCTCGTATTCGTCCGTGATAGTCGTTGCAAAGGAACCCAGTTCCACTCCAAGATTGGAAACCGCTGTCTGAACCTCGGTGGGAGTCGTTGCAGAGCTAATCGATGTTTCAGAAGTCGAGAAGCTCGAGGTGAACCCAGCGAGGAATGGGTCCGACGGCAGCAGCGTGACAATGCTGTTGATGTTGGCAACGACTTGGCCGAGATAGACCGAACTGGTCGGCGTTTGTACAAGATTGGTGAGCGCGACCCCCAAGTCGTTGAGCCTGTCCGCCAGGGACGCGTTGCCCAGCAAATTGGCGGCTGCCGAGGCGCTTGCGATCGCCGTGGCGCCGGGCGCCTCAACTTGAACGGGAAGAGTGAGAGTTTGCGTTGACGATCCGTATGTGGCTGTGAAGACCGATTGAAGCGCGGTATTGAGGGCGACGGAGGAATCGGCGGCTATGGTTATTGTCTCGGTTTTGGACTGTCCCATGGCGAGCGTTGTGGGAGTGAGTCCAGTGACTGTCAGGCCCGAACTCGAGCTCGAGGCCAAAGAAACGTTCTCAGTCTGGTTGCCAGCATTCGTGATCGTGATCTGGCTGGTCGTCGAACCGCCCGGGAAGACAGACGTTTGAGTGGGATTGGCTGAAAGTGTGACCGCGTCGATCGCTGGGACTGTGAAACTGACGTTTTGCGTCGACGTCACCGAAGATGTGGTCGAGCTCGTCGCTGTAACCGAGAACGCAAGTTGCGTCCCGGCAGGCGGAACCGCCGAGGTCGGCTGCAAGTACACTCCGACGACGCCCGTCCCGCCTGCGGGAATTGTTACAGTCGAAAGGCTTGTGAATGCAGTGAAACCCGAAGGGAGGTTCGAAGTCGAGATTGTGAACGTGTCGGTCGCAGGACCAGTGTTCCTGACTACAGCCTGAAACGCAGTCGGAACTTCAGCGCCGTTCGAAGGCACAGTGTACTGGGCGTCGGGACTGACCTGGAGCGTAACGCCGGGTTGCGTCGGCGAGATCGTCACTTCGACTACACTTCGTTGGACGAGATTCGGGTCGGCGGTCGACTGCGCCACGATTTCGATGGGGAACGTTCCGCTTTGCAGGCCTGCGGCGGGGTTGACGGTAACATTCCCGCTCGAGTCGATGGCCACGCCCCATCCTTCAGGCGCTGCGGCAGAGAGCATGTACGTATCGGCAAGGTTCGAGTTGGCCAGGATCTGGAACGAGATCGGCGTGTTCTGGTCGGTCGTGAAAGTTGGCGTCGAGGCTGAAACCTGAAGGAAAGACATTGTCGATCCGTTCATGTTGAAGGCTTCGAGTCCGTTGCCGTTTACGGCGACGGTAAGTGTGCCTGTAAATCCGCTCAAGGTTAGCCCATCGTTGGGGGGAGGGGAGCCGCCGCCAACGGCGATCGAACCGGTCCCCTGGTCCAAAGACACAACCGCGCTCGCGGCGTTGATGGTCGCGGAGCCCGAGAAGGCGGGAGTTAAACTCGAGCCGGCGCCTGCAAGCGAAGCGGCGGAGGTTGAGATCGTATACGTCCCAGCCGGCAGAAGAGCTCCGTTGAGCATGAGCGCGTCGGTGGTCAGCGTGATCTGGACACTGCCAGAGACGCTCGCCGAATAGTTGGTCCAATCGCCGCTGGCGCCGACCGACTGAGCCGCCTGGCCGAAGAACGACAGACTGCCCACTCCCGTCAGTGAATAGTCGGCAGCCCCGGCGATCGCCAGCGAGACGCCGGCTGTTGTCGCCAGCGAGATTGTCCCTGTACCAACGTTTCCACCAGGACCCGTCAATTGACCTGTCGTGATCGAAAGCGAGTTCGCGGAAAAGCCGCTCGTCGATGAGGTCGTGTTCCAAGTCGCCACGAGATTGCCGGAGACTTGTCCTGCGGTCGTCGTAACAGAGCCCTGGGTCAATCCGCCGGTGGAGTTCGTTCCCGCCGAAACGCTTGCCGAAGCCGTGTTCGAAGGCAAAGCCTCTGTTCCATTCGCCCCGATGAGCGCGTCTGGAACGTTAGGGTCTTTGAGAAGTCCTTTCAATCCCAGCGCCAGTCCCAGACCATAACCGGCGACGAAGAAAGGCAACCTGAACTCCAACGTATTAACAACCGCCGATATTTCTGCGACCGTGGCCACGAGCGAGGCCAGCGCTTCCGCTTTGTTGGCATTGAACCCGAGCTTCTGGAACCCAGCGCCGATCAGAAGTTTCTTGATGTTGCCGAGTATCCCGAACGTGATCGTCGCGGCGAAGTAGCCGAGTTCGAATTGAAGTGCTGGGTAACCCACGAAGTAGAGCAGATCTTCGACAAAACCGTGCGAGCCGTTGTCAAGCACGCCGATCGTATTGCCCGTGGTGGGATCGATCTGATACCACGCGACCCGCGGAACGCCGTTGATCATGACGGATTGAGTTGGGACGAGGATCACGTCCCCCTCGGCAAGCGCCTCGGAAATGAGCAGCTTGGCTTCGGCTGGAATGTCCAGACTCTCGAGCTGCGAGAGATCTTGAGGCGCCAGCGTGATCATCGGTATGCCCTGGGCTTGCGCCTGAGCGATAACGCCGGCCGCGCCGACTCCGGTCGCGACCGCTCCGCCGACTGTAACTCCGTTGCTCAACACCGCCGCTTCGAAATTCGTGTCCGCGAACCCTCGCTCCATCTGGAACCCAACCGTCGCGGCGGTGTTTTGCCCTGGAGCGGCGATCGCACGGATATTGTCCTTCAGCAGGTCGATCTCGAAATCGGCGTTGAAGTTCCCGCTTGCATCCGTATAAGCGTGCGATTGAATGATCGTGATTCTTGGACTGTCGAAATACGCCTTGACGACGGCCTCGGATCCAAACGTCGAGGTGTAGGTGTCAGACGTCGACTGATAAAGCGCGATCCTCGACCGCTCGGTTTCAATGAAGACCGCTTGCAAAAGGTCGGTCGCTTGTTGTGCAAGCGCGCCGAACATCGGGTTTGAATTGGCGAGCGATTGGCCTGCATTGGCCTGCTGAAACTGATCGAGCTCGTTCGAAAGCGCCTCGAGCTCGTTGTTGTAGCGGTCGAGTTGGGTCTGGTCGAACTGCCCAGCCAAAAAACTGACGGTCGTGAGGTCCAAGGGCGAAATGATTGGACTGGCGCCCGGATCGACCGAGATCGACGCCCCCGCGCCTCCATTGGCTCTGGCTGCGGCGCCAATGCGGTCGACCAGAGTCTTTGAGTAGCTGGTCGAACCCAAAGGACCGCCAAGCGTGATGTTCATGAACAAGCCAGTGAGGATTTGGCTTCCGAAAGGAAAATTTGTGAGGGTTTCTTGATAGGGCGTTCCCGTAGTCACAGAGTCGCTTCTGGGGTCGAGCGAATCTCCGCCGACGATGAGGTAGGGCGTGTAGGTGTTGACAGTTTCCGAGATGACCGAGCCAACGCTCGAAGTCGCCACGTAATTGCCGAACGTGATCGGATGACCGACCAAATCGACGTCGTTATACGTTTGATCGAGCACTGTCGTACTCGACGCTCCTGAAAGCCCAAACAGGCTGTCGGCGGTATTGGTGATCTCGGCGACAATCTGGATTTCGACGGTTCCGCGCAGTGAGGGATCGACCTCGCTAAAGGTCTGGTACGGTTGCGCGAACGATTGGCCGATCGAGGCGCCGGGAATCAGCGGGTCGGCGTCTTGCATGCCCGAACCCGTGTTGAACTGGAACCAGTAGTGGTCGTATGCTTCCGACAGCAACTGGCTGTCGTTTATGGGATCCGAGGTTTGGGTTCCGGAAGGGACGGAGCCCACGACTTGGTTTGTCGGCGGGAACATCGAACCGATCAACTGCTGAGCGCTCGCGGAGGGGAGCTCGCCTTCGCTGTACTGGGCGGGAATTCCCGAGTGCGCATGAGCGCGACCCCCAGACTGGCGACGTCGAGCGAATTGCCGGAACCGTCCCAGAGGACCCCTCGGGCGCCTCTGAGCGAGCCTGTATAGGACTCATAGCCGATCGAGTTTTGGATGAAATTGAAGATCTCGGCGGAGTTGTAATCGAGCTCGGCAGCCTTTTCCTGGACGAACGGGTCGTTCGAATTGGCGTCGGGTGTGGCGGCAAGCAACGTTGGGTCTCCAACTGAGCCGGTTTGGAGCGTTGCTGCGACGGTCGCCGCGGAGATCGATTGCCCGTCGAGCTCGGCATACGCCTTCGCGCCTGCATCGAGTTGAGTCGGGATGGTGCTGGGAAGCAAAAGCGTTATGGTCACGCTGGCGCTATCGTAACCCTGGATCGTGCCGAGGCTCCAAGCCGCAATTTGGCCGTTCTGCTCAATGGGCAAAGACGAGCTTGCCAGAGTCGTCCCGCTTGCGAGCGTATCGGTCAGCAGAACGCCGGTCTCGTCGTCGGCCGATTGGTTGTAGACCGTGAACGTTATCGTCTCTTGATGATTCGCGATGTCGCCGACAAAGTAGGATGAAAGCGTTCTGCCAACGACCATATTTGGAGGGGTCGATGCGTCGAGCATCAACCGGGTTTCGAGAGGTTCGAATCTTGGGATCCGAGGCTTCGTTCGGCGACGATACGGGAGGACTGCGCCTCGGATTGGCGGCTGAATCACACGCGACGGTTTCTTCATGTTGGATCTCTTCGTTCAAGCTTCGTTTTGATCCGCCCACCTCGCTCTGAGACCCCTCGGTCCATTGTTTCGAATCGGGTTCGAGAGGCGGAGGAGGTTGAGGGGCCTCGAAATCGAGACGGCACGAATACGTTGCAACCGAGCATCTGGAATTTGTTCGCTCTGGGGCGATCGAACCGATCAGGTAAGATGGAGGCGTGTTTTCCGTTCCAAGCGATGAAGCCGCGACCCGAGGCTCTAGCAGTTGAAAGTCGATCTCGATTGCCAGTCGGACGCCAGCAGTCGGAGAAGCGTCTCGCTCCCACAGAGACAATTTCGGAACCAGCGGAATTGTGGACAGACCAGTCGCTCTTTTCTTCCGATTTTAGAGAACAGTCTTTCATTTTCGTGTGACACAAGAGCTGAATCGAGTCGTTTTCTTGTAGGTTGGTAGAGTCGGGAAAGCGGCAAGGTCCCTCCCCCAAGTTGCTTGCTTGTAATGACTTTGGGTGATTCACGATGCCTAACGAATCGGCCGGAGAAGGGCGCAACCGCTTGAGCGTGGTTCAACCGGATACGATTGAGCTTGTTGACCAATTTCGACAAGGAAGCGAGTCGGCGGCGGAGCAGCTTTTCGATCGGTTTGCGGGTCGACTGGCCTCGCTGGCTGCTGCTCAGCTTCCTTCGCGGATCTCTCGAAGGCTGGATTCCGAAGACATCGTGCAATCGGTTTTCCGCAGCTTCTTCAGCGCCGCCAAAGAGCCAAGGTACGTCCTGACGCGATCGGGCGACCTCTGGCGGCTGCTCGTGGCCATGACCATCAATAAGCTGCACGGGCAAATTGTTTTCCACTCGGCTCAGAAGCGCAACTTTGCACGCGAGGACCGTTCGAACGTCGATTTGGACTGCATTTCAAACCCCTTCCTCCAGAGAGAACCCACCGCCGAGGAGGCAGTGGCTCTCTCCGACCTGCTCGAAGAGGCCACCTCCGACCTCGATTCAAAGCGGTGCAGGGTTCTCGAGCTTCGGCTTCAGGAGTTCTCTTACGAGGAGATCGCAAGCGAGGTGGGTCTGTCGGAGCGAACGGTCCGCCGATACCTCGATCAATTCCGCGAGCGACTCCGATCGATGCTGTTTGATCCAAGCAACGCCTCGAGCGGCTCGGTCAAGAAAGCGACATGAACGCATCTCAGTAGGCCAAGACGCACCAACAGTGTTCGGAATCCTTGATCGTGGGCGATTTAAACGACTTCGACTCCTGGATCGACGCATTCGAATCGGCCTGGCTCGACGGTTCGCGACCGGACTTATCGCTCTATTTGCCGTCGGATTCCCCGGTCGCGGAAGGATGCTCGCATCTCGATCTGCTGCGCGAGCTTGTGAAAGTGGACCTCGAGTACCGCTGGAGATCGTCCGCGGAGTCGATTCCAACCCGCTCGCTTCCCGCCCGGCCGAGTTTGGAACACTACCTCAAGCTCTTTCCAGGGCGAATTACCATCGACCAGGACCTCGTCGCCGAGGAATTTAGGGTGCGCAGCGCTGGGGCGATCGACCCGACGTCCGATCCTTCTTCGAACGATTCCCTCATCTTGAAGCTGGTCTCGCCGCGGCGCTCGAGCAGGTCGAAGCCGAAGTCGAGCGGGAGCAGACCAGTCGACCCAAAATGTTGAGAGCGCAGGTGGGCGCGAGCTCCGCGCAAGTCGCGCCGAGCCGAAGTCGGAACTTCCACCGATCCCAGGGCTCGAGCTTTTGGGCGTACTAGGTCGGGGCGCGATGGGAGTCGTATACAAGGCCCGCCAACAAGGCCTCAATCGCATGGTCGCGGTGAAGATGATTCGTTCCGACGAAACCGCCACAGCTCTGGACAAGTCTCGATTCCAGACCGAGGCCGAGGCAGCCGCTACGCTCCATCATCCCAACATCGTCCAGATCTTTGATTTTGGAGAGCATGAGGGCAGGCCGTTCGTGGTGCTCGAATTGGTGGAAGGAGGCACGCTTGCGCGCGCGTTGGAGCGGACCGAGCTCGCCGCGGTCGACGCGGCGGCGCTTGTGCAGACCTTGGCTCGAGCGATTTCACAGGCGCACCAGAGGGGGATCGTGCATCGCGACCTCAAGCCTTCGAACATCCTGCTAACCAGAGGCTTCTCGAACGAAGGCAAGGTCGACGAGGCATCGCCAGGGCCGCCTCCCTGGCATCCGAAGATTGGCGATTTTGGTCTGGCAAAGTGGTTTGACGCAGCGATTTCCGGCGGGCGTTCCGGGTCATCGGAACCTACCCAGACGGGAGCGATCCTAGGCACCCCTGGCTATATGGCTCCGGAACAGGCCGAGGGGAACCCTGGCCAGGTGGGGCCGGCCACCGACGTCCACGCCCTGGGAGCCATACTCTACGAGATGTTGGCCAGAAGGCCGCCGTACGTTGGAGGGTCTTGGCTGGAGACGCTCGAACGCATTCGAACTCATCAGCCGCCGTCTCCCAGAAAGTTCAATTCTTCCGTGCCTCGAGACCTCGAAACGATCTGCATGAAGTGCATCGAGAAAGAGCCGACAAGGCGCTATGCATCTGCTCTGGAGCTTGCCGAAGACCTGCGGAGGTTTGGCGCGGGAGAGCCCGTCGCCGCGCGCCCCGTGGGCTCGGCGGTCAAGTGCCTCCGGTGGGCCAAGAAACGGCCCGCGGTCGCCCTCTCCGCGCTCGTTGCGTTCGCCGCCGTCCTAGCGTTCGTCGGCGTTTGGGTCGTTTCCGACGTGCGAGTGAGATCTGCATATCGCCTCGCGAGCGATCGCGGCAGGCAATCCGAGGAGAATTTTCAATCGGCTTTCGAGGCTGTGAAGCAAATCATCCATCGTGTGAACGATCAGCGTCTGGTCCGAACGCCGGAGTCCGAGGTTCTGCGCAACGACATGCTCCAAGATGCGCTCGCATTCGTCGAGCGACTCGCACGGAGGCGTGGACCCAGTACCGACAAATCCGTCTTGCGCGAATGGGCGACATGCGCGTTCGCAAGCTGCGATTATCCGAAGCCTTCTTTCACAAAAAGACCTTGCCGAAAACGAGTTCAAGGAAGCGATTGCCATCCAAGAACCGCTGGCTCGAGCGCCGTCGTCGGAACGTGTGGACTTGGAGAACCTCGCCGCCACTGAGCAAAACTACGCGTTGTTTTTGGCAAAGTTTCCGGACCAAGGTCGAGAACTAAAGGATCATCTCGAGCGATCGATCGCCCTCTGGCGACCGCTAGCCAACGATCGCGATCCGCGTGCGTTGAATGAACTGGCTTCCGTTCTGACCTTCAAGGCTCAGAGCGAGGAAGTCCGAAACGAAGCGACGCTGGCGCTCTTCCGAGAGGCGCTTGCAATCAAGGAGGATCTGTGCGGGACGACACCGACGAACACCGATTCGGGCTTGCGACCACGCTCTACGACCTGGCCCTTCACCAATCCGACTTCCGCCACGACGGACCGACAAGCGAGGAGCTCTACCGCAGGGCTTTGGCCTTGTGGGAAAAGACCCCGCTCAAAAATCGCGATGCGCGGTTTTGGGGCCATTATTCCGAGTGTTTGAACGCCTTGGGATTCGATCTCGCACGACAGAGACGTTTCGAAGAGGCGTTCGAGGCGCTTTCCCGAGCCCTCGAAATCAAGAAAAAGGCGGTCGAGGACCACCCTCGAGTTGCGTCGTTTCGAAGCTTGCTCGCAAATGCATACAATTCGATGGGGAAGAGCTTTCTCGATTGCGGCCGATCCGAAGAGGCGGCCCATGCGTATGAGAACGCGGTTACGACCCGCAGGGGCGAAATCAGGGATTTCCCAAGCGAAGGGGAAGCGTCGACGCAGCATCTCTTGCTCGCGGAAAACCTACTGAATCTCGCGCATTGCTTCGACGGGCTTCGTCGATTCGAGGAGGCCCAGCAACATTATGAAGAAGCCGGCTTGCTCTTTGAACGACAGATTCGCCAATACCCGGAGAACAGCCGGATTCTCTCTTCCTATGGATCGATGTGTCTGGATTTCGCGAACCATGAGCGCGTGTGCGGTCGGAAGGACCACGCGCCTGGCGCTCAACGACAAGGCGGTCGGAGCGTACCAAAAGTTGGTGGATCGCAGTCCAGAGAAGATCCCCTACATCCAATCGCTCTTGAACGCACACGGGTCCAGGGCCTACACGCACGAATCCCTGGGAGACTACTCCAAGGCAGTGGCGGACTGGAGGAAAGTGCTCTCACTCGCGGAGCCTTCGGAGAGGGTGGCTCATCGCTTCTCGCTCGCTCTGGCCATGGCCCGAGCGGGTCGATCCGAAGAGGCTGTTCGCGAAACGACGCTTCTGCTCGAAGACGATGCGTTCAAACCGGCGTTGCCAGACTCTTACAACCTGGCGTGCCTCTTCGCGCTTGCGGCGAATCCACAAAAGCCGACCACGGGCTCGGAGGCGTCCGCACAGAACGCACGCATTCAGAGCGCGATCGACTTACTCGAGCAGATTGAAGCCAAGGGCTTTTTCAAGGAGCAGGCAAACCAGGATTTGCTCATCAACGACCCCGATCTCGAAGCCCTTAGAGGTGCCCAGAGGTTTCAAAAACTGCTTCAAAGAGTGAAGTCGGCCGTCAACTCAAATTGACCCCGGGCATATTGATATGCGGCATCAGGTTCTCCGTCGGCGTCATGTCTTGCCCGCAACACCTGAAAACTTGAGAAGGGGGTTGGCCGCTGGCTGGCGTGATGATCTCGATCTCGGCGCCGCAAAGCCTGCACTGAAGGTGCTCGCCAGGCTGGTACATCGCGGGCATTTCAAACGGTGGGTCGGAGGGCGTGGCAGTGGGCATCGTTCTCGCTCCGTTGAGATCGCACGTGGTTGGTCTCGACAAGCGAAATTGTCGCCCAGCCGGCGGCGATTCTCAACGCCCTTCGTCCGGATTGGCAAAGAACCGCGCTGTACGTCGGATCGCCGGTAAAAGGTAGCCAGCCGCCGAATAGTGTCCGCAGTCGTACCAGACGATCGGCGGTTCACCTGCCGCCTTCCAGAGCTTCTCCGCCGAGCTCGGAGGAACGACCTCGTCGACCTTGCCGGCGATCATCAGCAATCGCTTCCCTTTGAGACGATGCGCGTAGGTGAGTGGATCGTACGGCTTCGTAAGCGCCTCCAAGTCTTTCTTGTTCCTGCCCGAGGCAACCCAAAGCTCTCGATACTTTCGACTCTCGGGCATGTTCCAGAGGATGTCGGCCAGGTCTCCACCTGCCAGCAGAAATGCTCCCTCGTTGATGGCTGGGTCGATCGCCGCGGCAACGCTGGCGACAATGCCTCCCAGACTTATGCCTGTAACGCCAATCCTCTCGGGATCGACCTCGGGCCTCGATTTCAGCCAGGCCGCGGCCCTCCGGACGTCGCAGACGCCTTGCCTCATCGCCAAAAACGATCGCTCCGGATCGATCGAGAGAAACCGCTTGTCGCTCCCCTTCGGCTTGCGCTCTCCGTAATAAGGCAGCTTCATGAACAGTGCGCTCACGCCGTGCTGAGCCAACCGAGCGGCCATGTAACGAGAAAGCGCGAAATCGGCGCCCAGGATGTGCAGCACCACCACGCCCGGGCGCTTCACTGCCGGTTGCTTGGACTCCGGCTCGAAGTATTCGGCATGCACCGTATTGTTCTCTGGGTCCGGCGAAACGAGCGGAGAAAGAAACCGCACCGAGTGAACTTTGTAGCTTCTCGCTTCGTGGATCAATTCCATCTCATATTCAAATTTCGCTGACTCGAGTCTATAGAGTTCCGGGACCTCCCGCTCGGCCGGACTGATCGAAAACTCGGCAGTCCCGTGGTGCACTTCCGACTTGGAAGCCCAAGCCGCCAAACATACGAATGTAAGCCCCAACCCCAGCGACGTCCGTTTCATGTCTTGCGCGTCCAGAATCTTGTGGGAAGGGACAGGATCAGTATCGTCGCGACCGCCAGAAATCCGATCAATGGGAGGAATTGGATCCAGGCGGAGCTGCCATGTGCCGTCTGGAACCTGTCGGGAAACACGTAACCCGCGACTGTCCTGTCGAACGGATTCCTGGGCGGCCAACCAGGCACGATTTTTCCGCGCCAAAGCGGCAGGATCGCGGCTGACACAGGTTCGCTGATCGTCTCGGGAATTCTGCCTCCGACCGACTGGCAGAGGAAGTTCAAAACAACGCCGACAAGTGCGAGGCCCGTTGCAAGAATCGAGACAGCCTTTCCCCCATCAGCCAAAACCGCCGCGACTGGAATGAAAGCGAAAGGCAGCATCGGCAAGAGCAGCCTCGGACCCGTCGCCCAGCCTCCCGTCCACTCAGGATACCCGGCGATCAACAGAACTTGCATGCCGCACGCAGCGCTACAAAACAAAGACAAGTCCCAACGCCTTCTTAACGCCAAAACAACCAGTCCTGGAACCGTCAGAATCGTCATGGGGGCGAAGAACAAAAGGCCCCTCGACCTGCTCCAAAGGAGAGACGCCAAGGCGCCCGACTCGGAGCCGTCAGGCCCAACGGATTGGACAAGGAATGTACCTTGGCGAAACGTGGCGTGTGCAAGTGAAAATAGCCTTGGTCAAAGATGTTTCCAAAGGCAAGATAATCGTATCCCAGGAGAACGGCCGTCGGAGGAAACGCGCCAGCGGCGAAAAAGACAATCGCCATCGCTCCTCGCTTGCCCACGACCACCTGCACGAGCAAATAAATCCCCAAGAGCGCGGACAAAGGACCAGCCTGAAGCTCGATCACCGACGCAAAGGCCGCAAGGGCGCCCGCAAAGACGATCGGCAGCTTCGCTCCCCGGTTGTTCCGTGTGAACCAAAGGATGGAAAACGAAGACAAAAGCGCGCACGCTGCGGGTTGATGCCCATAGGCAAGCGTGGCATAAACCCACGCATTCGAACCCAAACCATAACCCAAGGCCAAAATGGCCGACCGCCGAGGTCCACAGCCCAGCTCTCGAGAGATCCGCGCCAAGAGGACCGCCGCGATCGCCGTCGGCAACGCCGACGCGCCCAAGGTCGCACAGTAATCCGCGGGCCAATACGGCATCGAAGGCCCAGGCCTATCGAGTGGATGCGGCGGAAACCCCATAAGTCTCGAGAGCGCGTAAGGCACTGCCGCCAGAAGCGAATAGCCAGGCGTTTTGTCCGAATAATAGCGCCCGTCAACCATGGCCAGATCGCGCGAATGGTCGTCGAGGCCGTTCAAGACCACCGTCCCTCGGTCGACCATCGCATAAGTGAGCATCAGACGGGCAGAAACGTTCCAGTCGCGGTTGTGCCAGAAGTAAGCGTAGGAGGCCGTCAGGACGACGAAGAGGCAAACGTCGAGCAAGGGAGTTAAACAAAGCTTTTCAGGTCGGGCAGGGGAGGTGCTCATGTCGTGGTCCTCCCCAACGCCTTTCTCGAGCAGAACCGGATCGTGGCGTCGATCACGCCCGCTGCCAGTATCGCCGAGCATGGCTGAATCGAAAGGAAATATCGATCCCACGCGAGCGGTAAGAACGTGATCACCACAACCCACGCCAAAAACGCATGAACCCCCACGCACCAGAGTGAAGGCGCTCGCCCATCCCTGGCTTGCAAGCGTCCGCCGAATGCGCACCAACCAAAACCAGCAAGCACGATCGGCAGCCAGACGACCGCTCCCCAGTCTTGCCTCGGGTCGTAGCGAATTCTCGAGTTCGAAGCGCTCGGCCCCATTGGCCCGAATCTTCCAAAACCTTGGACGAAAAACGCGCCCGCCTTCCGATCAAACGTGGGAGTGGCCTCGATGAACCCCGACGCGGAGCTCGAAGCCACCTTGGCGCGGTGGTCGATCACGAGCTTCGTTCGGTCAACGATTCCCATGCCGTTCACACGAGCAAATTCTTCGGTTAATGCAATTTGGGGATGAGCATAGATGGTGGGATTGGTTAAAACGAATGTCGCGAAACTAAGAGTTACGAAGAGTAAAAAGCCCGCCGCGAGCTCGATCCTGATTCGGTTGTTGCTCGCCACGTGCATTCCAAGCAGGCACCAGGAGCAGAACGCCATCACGGCCAACCCGCCGTTGAGTTTGGCCGCGACGGCAAGTCCGGAGACAACGCCCGCGAGTGCAGCCAGCGAAAGCCGGCCAAACGCGATCCCTTCCGCCTCGATCGCCCTTTTCCAGAACCAAAGCCCCAGAGCCAAGCTCAGGAGCATCAGTCCCTCGACGGGAGCGTCGGCCATCGCTCGCCTGGCATGCATCCTGAAAAGAGGATTGGCGATCAAAAGAAACGCCGAGCCAAGCCCAACCGATATCCTCCCGCTAGCCATCACGCCAATTGCATAAAGCGATGCGACCCCCAGAACGCCAAAAACGACCGACGACCACCTGCCCGCGTAGAGCATCGCGGCAGTCTCCGGCTGAAACGTTCCAGGCGAAAGGTACCAGCGTCTTGCATCGCCCTTCGTGAGAAACCGCTCTCCACCAATCGAGACGGCAAGGCCAATCGAGTACTTGGCCAGCGGCGGAAGGTCGATGCCTGGATACTCGATCCAGGAAACGTCGTGCACCTTGCCCTCGGCGAACAGCTTGGCGAAGTAAGTTTGCGAAAGGTAAGCCGATTCGTCCATGAAATGCGGCTCTCGGCTCAGATGATAGGCAAACGAAGCCAGAGCAATGAAAGCCGTCGCCGCGCCCGCGAAGAAGACTTTTGCTCGGTTCGGTTTTGACGAAGTTGGGCTCGAGCTCATTATTGGAGCCCCAACGTCCCTTGTCTTTCCCTCGAGTGTAACGTCTGGCGAAGGCATGCAGGGGTTGCCGGAGGTGCGGGTTAGATCGAATGGAGCTTGACGACGCTAGGGATCATTCTAGAAATCGACTTCGTTTTTTGGCAATCGGCGGAACATCGGGTAGGTTTCAATGATGGCTCTTGTGGAAGGAGCATCGCTCGACCGAAGCCGCGAAAACGCGATCGGCTGGGTGGCCCGGATCGGCAAATGAACGTCGAACTGGAACGCCCAGAGCCACGGATGGTCTCCGAGCCGCGCCGCGGCAGGAGCCGCGTTTGATTCCCGCCGCGTTGGGATGTTCCCAGCCGGCCTTGCGACTGATTTGCAACCATTTGGAATTGACTCCCGCGAGCTATCCGGCGCGACTCATCGGAACCCCTCCGTCGCTTTTTCTGACTGGGTGAGAACCTGGTCGATCGCTGCGTTGGCCGGCCCGACGATCGCTCCCCGGGTTCGAACAAGCGGAGGCCCGTGGACCGGTCCGGTTCGGCGTCCTGAAACACGTCTGATAAGACCTCAAAAGTCTTTTCCGGCGCGAAGTGGGACAACGACCGAGCCCAGCCGCAGGCAACGGGATGCTCGGCGAGGCGTCTGAGAGGGGAGATGAGTGAAATGATCAGTATGCTTAGCTTCGCGGGCGGCAGAGCGTCGCCGAGGCGGAGAGGCTCTGGAACGTTGGGTAAGCTCGCGCTCGTAGCCCTTGCTCTCTTGGCCTTGGCTCAAGAGGGATGCCAGTCGGGCGGGTGCAGCTCCTGCGGACTCCGAGGTCGATTGTTCAATCGCCGTGCGACGGTCGCCGAGCCGGTCCTTACCGACCCAGGCGCTTCGATTAGCAGCGGTGGAACCATCACCGAGAGCCCAGGCACCCTGGTTCCCAACGGAACCTCGACCGTGACCGAGCCCGAGGGTGGGATCAAGGCTCTTCCCGAGAGCCCCCCAGCCAACGACTCCACCAAGCCTGGAAACGCCAGCGGCAGCCGCTCGCTCAAGAACGGCAACTCGATCGGTTCCGCGGCCCCCGGCCGAGCTTCCGATTACGAGACGGCCCGAAACCCGAAAACCAAGGCTGGACAACCGCGCGAGGATCTCGCGCGGTTGGTCCTTTCCAAGCCCAAAAAAGCGTCCGCTTCCCAACCCGGCAACAATGTTCCTACCAGAACCAAGGAAAAGCCGGCAGCGGATTCCCCAAGCGACAACCCTCTCGACCACCTGGCGCCTCCCGCCGACTTACCATTAGAGCCCATTGAATCGTCCAGAGACCCCAAAGATCCGCTCCCTGCCTCAGCCTTTGATGCACCCGCCCCAGAACCCATTGTTGAATCGACTGCATCCCATTCCGTTAAAGCCAAGCAACCTGAATCGACCAACTCGAGCCAAGACACTCGCTCCGCCCTCCCATTGAAATCCAACTTGTCCGATCCTTCGACCAAATCCTCCGCCGACGAAAAGAAACAAGCCGCCGCGTCTCAAACCCCCGGGAACCCCAGTCCCGAAGAGCTGCTGAAGCAGATCTCGCTTTCTCCGCCGCCAGCCGCCGCGCCTGTTCCACACTTTAGCGCCGTCCTGCCAACCCTGGCGGGTGGAGGCTTGCCTTCCAACGAAGGGCTCGATTGGCTTCTGGAAAAGGGATACAAGACGCTCTTGGACCTTCGCGAACCGTCTGAAGTTCAGCCCACGTTTATTGCCGAGGTCTCGAAACGAGGCCTACGCTATCTTGCTCTGCCAGTCACACTCGAATCGCTCGATTCCGAACGGCTCGAGCGGTTTCAAAAGGAAATTAGCCAGAACGACGCACGCCCACTCTACTTCTTCGATAATGATGGAGCACGTGCAGGAGCCCTCTGGTTTATCCGAGCGATGACCCAAGAAAAGGACAAGCTCGACATCTCCCACGCGCGGAGAGAAGCCCAGGAGCTTGGCTTGAACGAGGCCAAGCTCTGGTCGGTCGCCGAAACCACGCTACGCAGGCTCTTGCCGCCGATCGACGCCACCACCGCTGCCCCTGCAACCAAGAACCGTTCCAGCGAAAACGACTCACAAGAACCTGCCCAAGGCTCGTTTCGACCGGGAGAATTGCCTCAGGGTTCCAAGGTAGCCGATTCTGGTCGAACCGCACTCAACTGGCGACCCTACGTGGCGATGCTGCTCACGATCCTGGGCGTTCCTCTGGCGTTCTGGTCCCGGTCTGGACTTTCGCTTCGCCGAATTCTTCAGGCCAGTCTGCCGGCGTCGGCGCCTCGACCGAAAGCTCTTCCTGGCCGATCGGTCGTCTAAAGCGTATCGATCGAGCGTGCAATGCGATCCTGGCCCCGCCATCCGATGCCCTGAGCATTCGGGCAGATCCATACTTGCCATCGCCAACGATCGGTAGGCCCCTGCTGGCGAACTGGATGCGGATCTGATGGCTCCTGCCTGAAATCAAACGCACCTCGACCAGGCTGCCGCAATGACCAGAAGCCAGAAAACGATACTCGAGCCGAGCTTGTTTGGCTTCCTCTGAGCCCTCGGCAACAACACTCGTTATATTCCTCTCGCGGTCTTTCGACAAAAAATCAAACATCGCGCCCGACTTCGGATCGAGTTCGCCCTCGACCACTGCCCAGTAGATCTTCTCCACGAGTCCATCGCGAAATTGCTTCGAAAGCCTTTCCGCCGCCTTGCTCGTCTTGGCCAACAACATCACTCCGGATGCAGGCCTGTCGAGCCGATGCAAAAGCCCAAGGTAGACGTTCCCAGGCTTATTATATGTTTCTTTGAGATACGCTTTGGCAACGTCGACCAGCGTTAAGTCGCCCGATTCATCCCCCTGAGAAGGAAGCCCTGCGGGCTTGGAAACCGCTAAACAGTGGTTGTCCTCCCAGAGCACCTCGAGCTTCACGACAACTCGTCCTCGCTCGATTCGTACACAGCATGCTCTGCCAGCGAAAGCCGCTTGACCAGGATCGTCGCGTAAGACCCCTTGCCCAGCACAAATGAAAGCCTGAGCTTGTGTTTGCCTTTGTAAAGGTCGTCCGCGGCCTGGGAATGTCGTAGCTCGGACGGGACAAACGTCGCCTTGCGAGCCCCTTTCGAGAAGAAGACGTCTTTGAGCTTCTTGACTCGTAGGTTCTCCCATAAGAGCCCCATGCGCTCGAGCAGATCCTTGCAAAACAGGCCCAGCTCGCCTTCAGGGAGCGGGGTCCGTGAAGCAGGCAGCGGCAACGAAACCAAGGCCAGTTTTGCCGACTGCTCAGCGTCGAGGCCATGATGGAACGGCAGGTCGGATGCTCGGAAGGCGACGTCTGTTCGCTGATCGGGCCTGGCGATCATTTCGATAAGTCCGCCCAAGAGTACGTTCCAAAGGTGGCTCTGGAATGCCGAGAAATACAAAGACCGTAGATCGCGGCGGACCCTTGCGAACGCTCCCGCGAAGTCGGTGGGATGGTCGACCAGATAAGTTGCGATGCTACGTGCGTGCGACTTTCCCAGCGCTGCCTTGACCGACTTCCAATCACCCCAGTGTTCTCGCAGGATCTCCTTCTCTTTGCGAGTCTCTGGGCGATCGTGGCTGTTGTGCTCTGCAAGCGTGAGCCAAAGGGCACGATCGTAATTGCCGTCGATCCACGCGCGACCGATGAACTCCTTGCTCTCGCCTAGCGATCCAAATCTCTGGTCGTCGAAGTAGTTGGGAAGCCCGTCGGTTGGCATCGCATCGAGCGCTTGCCGAGCCTCTGTCAGCTTCTCGAGGGTGAGGTCCCGAATCGTCATGTCGAACCGATTGCCCTTGAAGAGCTCCGGACCAAAGGGCCTTTGCATTCGGCCTATCGGTTCGAGCTCGAGGTTCATCTGCTTCAAGGATTGCTCGGGTCCGTTCAGGATCGACACATATTGGATCGTCACAGCGTGCCGGTCCTTGAGCCCGCCATGGTGCATCCTGGCAGCCTCGACGTTCCAGCGTCTGCGGACGGATTCGAGGGCCTCGATCGTCCCCATGCCGGTCTTGGTCAGCCGATAAAGAACGAAAGGACCGCCGCGCAGAGGGATCGGGGCGAGGATCTCCTCGACCTGAAAGTCCTCAGGCCTGCGTTTCAAGATCAAGGTGCACCTGGGCTCGGACAGGAGGAAGAATCGCCGAACGCGCGCTCAGCCGAGATTCCATCATACCGTTCTTTGAGCTCTGGTTGCGATCGGCTCGAGCGAGAACGCCGGCAGTTCCCGGCAGTTCCAGACTGTCTGAGATAGGCTGGAGTTCCGCTGTAGGGGCGAGGCCCCTCCACGCCTTTTGCTCTTCTCTCCTTCTTGTCGCTGTAGGGGCGAGGCCCCATCCACGCTTTCTGCTCTTCTCTCCTTCTTGTCGCTGTAGGCCTTGTCCACGTCCTATGCTCAGCGTGCGATAGGCCTCGCTATTATCGGATCGGAGGGCGACGACAGGGCATCGCCCCTACACCGATCCGACCGCACCGAGGGGAACCCGAGGCGTTCCATGCGCGACGTGATCGGACCGCTCGGGTGATGGTTCCAGTCGGTTCCCGACTGTCTAGGACCGTCAAGGACTGTCAACGGCTCTTAAAGGCATACGAGGGGACGAAAGAGCGCGAGAAGTCGAATCCGAAATCGGCCGGAGCCGAAACGCGTATTCCCGATGCCCTTGATGCGCTGA
This sequence comes from uncultured Planctomycetota bacterium, assembly GCA_963818975.1. Lineage (GTDB taxonomy): Bacteria > Planctomycetota > Planctomycetia > Isosphaerales > Isosphaeraceae > CAWFUI01. The sequence goes on from CAWFUI010000001.1 coordinate 259,612, forward strand.
TCGAGCTTTACACCGCCGCGAAGAAGCCCGAGGAAGTCAAAGGTGGAGGCCGAACGGGGTAAGTATCCCGCAGGCAAGCCGATGGAGAAGAAATGAACCCGGCGCGGTACAATCTCGGCAGGAGGTGATCCATGCCAATGCACGACTGGACTCGCGTGGAAGCGGGAATTTATCACCATTTCCACCACGAGTGGATTTCGGAAATCAACCGTGCGCTCAACCGAGGGCTGCTGCCGCCCGATTACTACGCCATGGCCGAGCAAGTCGCCGCCGGGTTTGGGCCGGATGTCTTGACGTTGCAAGACCGGACGGTCGCCACGGCTTACAACGGCGGGGGCGTCGCGACTCAGGCACGTCCCAAGACAACGTACTTCACCGAACTCCCCGGCGAGTTCCAACAGCGCAAGAAAAGCATGGTGGCAGTCCGTCACGTCAGCGGGGATCACATTGTCGCCATCGTCGAAATCGTCTCGCCGGGAAACAAAAACAATGCCAACTCCTTCCGAGCGTTCGTACAGAAGGCCTGCGAATTGATGGAGCAACGGATTCATCTGCTTTTGCTCGACCCGTTTCCTCCCGGTCGCCGGGATCCGAACGGCATTCACTCAGCGATCTGGGAACAATTCACTGACGAGCCGTTTGAACTACCTCCGGAGAAACCGCTCACCATGGTCGCTTACGATGCGGGCCTCTGCACGAGGGCCTACATTGAAACTGTCGCCGTCGGGGACGCGTTCTCCGACATGCCGCTCTTTCTCGCACCAGAGCTGTACGTCATGGTGCCTCTGGAAGTCACATACCAATCGGCATGGGACACCGTGCCGGCACGCTGGCAACGAGTCATCGCCTCCGCCAACTGAGTGATGCCACGTCCCGCAGGCTTTCTCATGATCCCCGCCGAACTGTTGCCGCAGGTGTATAACGAGTTTTGCAAGATCGCGGCGTCGAAGATCGCTTCGGAAAAGCCCGGCCGTACTCTCAACGCCACGGCGCTTATTCACGAAGTATTCCTGAAGCTGGGCGGCGAGCGTTCGTTCGCGTCGCACAGCGATTACTTGAAGTAAGTCCGATGCGAGACAGCCTGGAAGTCCGTTCCCTGATCCGACCCTACCGAGGGGAATCCGAGGCGTTCCAGGCGCGACGAGATCGGAAAGCTCGGGTGATGGTTCCAGACGGTTCCCGACAGACGGTTCCCGACAGACGGTTCCCGACTGTCTAAGAATGTCACATTCTTGTAGGGGCGACACCCCTGTGACGCCCTCTGCTCTGCTCGACCCCGACACGACGGACGGCTCGAAGACGGAAACCGAAGACGGAAACCAGAAGAAGGAAACAAGACACCCCATTCCCCGGGACTTTTCAAGCTCGTTTAGAACGGGCCTCGTGCCTTCCAAGGATCAGACTCGCCTTGATGGATCGCTTTGCGTTTTAGTTCGACCAGCTGACAATAAACAACTCCAGGGTGTCTGCGATCGAACCCTCTGCGATCGAACCCTCTGCGATCGAATCCGGGTGTCTGCGATCGAACACTTTTCAAGGGGATTCATGCCAAGCGAGTTCGACTATGATTTCTTGGCTCGCGGTTATTGCAACTTCAGTCTGTGCTCGTTCGACCAGAAATCGCACTTCACGAATTCGACTCGGCGATCTCGAACCCGCTGTGCGGAACGTCTTACACGCTGGAGTAAGACCCTGCAAACCGAATAGCGGCCGTTGGCAAGTGGGAACGCGAACGCGTCGCCAACTTCGGGAAGTTTCGGAGGCTTTTTCCGAGGCATACACTTGCCCGTCGCACCCCGACGCCGAGTAGGGCCAATCGGATCCGCCTAAGTCAATCGGATGATTGACTTCATGCCGCTATCATATTGTCGACGAGAGCGAAGTTGCGAAGGTGTTGGGAGCAAAAATCGGTTGGGGTAGGAGTTGGTTCATTTCAAGACGAGCCAATCGAGCCGTTGACGGCGCTAATAATCTGCTGGCTGTTGTTGTTCCATTTCGAGGCTGTGCTGCTTCCGACCGAGTTGATCGCAATGATGACCACGGCCAAGATCAGGGCCAACATCACCGCGTACTCGACCGCGGTCGGTCCCGATTCGTCCTCGAGAAACCTTCTGAAGGGGAAGTGCATGGCCCAGTCCTCATCGCGAGCGAGGCTGGCGAAGCGGTGACCTCTCGAGTCCAGCTCTCGAGCCGCGCCAGGCTACTCAATCCAGACTAGTTCCCACCCCACAGACGTCAAATCCCCGAGCGAAATAGCCCGAATTCCGCTAAACTTCACTGTTGATTCCGCACAGCATGAGGACTTGACGTGTCACAGACTCCTCGATTTCCCGATCTGCCGATCATCTCGATCGACCCTCCGCGCAAAACCCAGCGCGAGAAATATGGGTCCTTCTTCTATGTTGGCATAGCAGGCCTGGTCGTCTTGGGACTCTTGATCGCCTGGTTCTCCTGGAGCGTCTGGTCCTTGCGAGCGATCTGGGCCAATGTCTATAGAATCCACGACGCGACCTTGCCTGATCCGGAACGAATCGCCGCGGCCAAGCTTTTGAGCGACGACACTCGTTACGCAGACGCTCAGGCCATTGAGCTTTGTATCGACCGACGTTTGCCCGATAAGGCGCGCTACGTGCTTTCGGAACGGCTCCGAGAGAGCCTCGTGTCAAACGACCCACCAGGCTACGTTCAGTTACTGGTAGACTCCAAAACCGAACCGAGTTGGCTCCGCGTGCTTCTCGCCAGGCCCTTGGCGTATGCTGCGATCGAAGGCATACCCTTGCCGAAGAAGGGGCTCGTTTTGCTCGAAAGCGACCAAGACCCGAACATCGTCGCCTGGGTGCTCTCGGCAGAGGTTCTGAGCGACCAAGACCCCTCAGCTCGTGTTCGCTTGGAAGCAAAGGCGAAAGAAACAGGCCCTGGTTCGACCATGGCGAAGGAGCTGCTGGGCGTCCTCGACTCGGCGCCAAGCCAACGCCGACGGAAGCTCGACCATCTGACCTTGCGGATCCGCCAGATCCTGCCCGAGGCAGCCGACGTCTGGAATTCCTCGAGCTCCAAAGAGGCGACCAAAGCGGACCATTCGATTGACGCCAAGTGAAACTGAGTTCTCCAATCCATTGGAACGCGTGGCGGCCGTCGTCCTTTGCGGCGGGAGGAGTCTGCGGATGGGCGCCGACAAAGCCCTCCTTCGCTTCGGAAACGAAACGCTGATCGAGCGCGTGATCAGACAGGTCGGCGAGCAAGTCCAGACGATCGTCGTCGCCGCCGCATCGACTCAGGCTCTGCCGGTTTTACTGCACAGCGTCGTCCTCGTTCGCGATAGCGTCGATTATCAAGGTCCACTCGGGGGCCTCGCGGCGGCTCTTGGAGCCCTGCACGAATCAGTCGAGTTCGTTTACGCGACATCGGTCGACGCTCCATTCCTATCGAAGGGATTCGTCGACTTTCTGCTTTCGAGGCTCGGAGTTCACGATGCGGTTTTGCCTTGCGTTGGGGGTTTCGATCACCCATTGGCAGCGATATATCGACGAGATCGGCTCGAGGCCGAGGTCCGCGATCGCCTGAACGCCGCTGACGGAGACGCCTCGCTGCGAGCCCTAGTTGCGTGTCTTGATGTGGTTCGCGTGCAGCCAGCGGACCTGGAGACCATCGACCCTGGCCTCCTGACGCTTGTGAACGTGAACGGTCCCAGCGACTATGAATCGGCCACGAGTCTGTACAAATCGCTCACCCAAGAGACATCGTTGCTTGAACATGAATAATTTCGACGAGATCAGACTCACCCAGTTCGCCAAACGCAGAGGCTGTGCATCGAAGCAGCCGCAGGAGTTCCTGCTTTCGCTGCTGGGAGCGTTGCCGCCGATTTCCGATCCCAACGTCTTAGTGGGCAACGCGACCTCAGACGACGCGGCGATTTACAAGCTCTCGGACGATCTGGCGCTGGTGCTCACCACCGATTTCTTCACGCCGATCGTCGATCGACCTTATGATTTTGGCGCGATCGCGGCTGCAAACGCGATCAGCGACGTTTATGCGATGGCGGGAGAGCCGGTGGCTGCGCTTGGGCTTGTTGGGTTCCCCGCGGGAGCTTTGCCCGTGGAGGTCCTGGGCGAAATTCTCAGAGGGGCAGGGGATAAGGCTCGCGAGGCGGGGATTGCGATCGTCGGCGGGCATACGATCCAGTCTGAGGAACCGATCTTCGGACTCGCGGTGATAGGTAAGGTTCACCCCAAGCACTACCTGACAAACGCTGGCGCCAGGCCCGGAGACATGTTGGTCTTGACCAAGCCTCTGGGGACAGGCGTGATCACGACCGCCGCGAAGCAAGGGTTGGATACCGAACACGCGATCGACGAGGCGGTGATCTTGATGAGCACGCTCAACAAAGACGCAGCCGCGATCCTCTCGAAGTCGGGAGCGACTGCGCTAACGGACGTGACAGGCTTTGGGTTCTTGGGCCATCTTCGAAACATGCTGTCTGCGAGTTCGGTCTCCGCGGAGGTTTGGTACGACCAAGTGCCTGTGCTGTCGGCTGCGCGAACGTACGTCCGAGCAGGGATCGCTCCTGGAGGCACGCACAAGAACCGAACGTTCTCGAGCCAGTGGGCCGGATACGCCGCCGAACTTGGCGAAGCCGACCAGCTTTTGCTTTGCGACGCCCAGACCTCGGGCGGGCTGTTGGCCGCAATTCCGCCTGAAGGCTCAGGAAACGCTGTGAAGCAACTGCGAGAGGCAGGCCTGAGCTCAGCCTGTATCGTTGGCGTATTGGGTTCCGAACGCCGAGGACGAACTCGCGTGGTCAAGACTTGCCCGCATGTATCGAGGTGATCGTTCTATGGATTCGCGCGATGCGACGCCGTCGGCCGTCGGTTTGAGTGCTGCCAAGCTGAGCTTGGCAGCGGCGACGGCGCTTGTGATTGCCGAGGTGGTGGGGGTCGGCATTTTCTTGACGCCCGACGGCATGGCGAAATCGATCGGCTCTCCGCTTTGGGTTTCCATAGTCTGGCTTCTGATGGGCGGATCCGCACTTGCGGGCGCTCTCTGCATTGGCTCGCTGGCCGCACTGTTCCCACAAGTCGGCGGAGTGTACGTGTACTTGCGCGAAGGTTATGGACGCTGGGCAGCGTTCTTGTTCGGTTGGATGTCGTTATTGGTGATCGACCCTGCGCTCGTTGCAACCCTGGCGACCGGCGCCGCGCCTATCTCGACGCCGTCGTGAGACTCTCGCTCGCGGAAAAAAAGGCAGTCGCGATGGCTGCGATCGTCGGCTTTGCTTGCATCAGCGCGATAGGGATGCGTTTGGGATCTTGGTTCGTCAGGATCTTGACGGCGCTCAAGCTGGGACTCTTGCTTGTCTTGGTGGTTTGGGGCTTTGGCCTGGGTAAAGGCCATTGGGCCAATCTTTCTCCGATCGCTTTGCAACGACCTGGCTCCAAACCTTTGATACCGGCGCTCGTAGGAGGCGTGATCGCCGCATTTTTCACCTTCGGCGGCTGGTGGGACGCAAGCAAAGTCGCTTCCGAGGTGAAAGACTCCACACGCAACATGCGCAGGGCCCTGGTGCTAGGCGTTTCGATCGTCACCCTGGTTTACCTCGTGATCTCGCTCGAGTTCTTCTATCTGGTAAGCGAATCCCGGACTCTATCGAAGGGGGGTTTTGCTGCGGCGGCAGGAGCGGCTTTGTTTGGAACAGCCGGAAGCGTTGTGTTCGCCTGGATCGTGCTCGTCTGCGTGTTGGGCTCGATGCTGGCGATCGGCATCGCCGCTCCCAGAGCCTATTTCGCGATGGCAAAGGACGGGCTCTTTCTTCCTGGCGTGGCGGTTATGAGTAAACGCCTGGGAACGCCTGCTCGGGCGATCGCTCTGGAGGCTCTGATCGCTTGTCTTTACGTCGCTTTCGCTGGCACATTTGAACAGATGCTCGCATTTTTTGTCGCGCCAATGATCATCTTTTTGGCGATGGTGGTTGGATCGGTCTATCGTTTCGGCGGCTCCTCGAAAGACGGTCCCGAGTTCGCGATTCCTGGATATCCCTTAACGCCGCTCTTGTTCATCGTCCCCTCGCTCTGTTTGGTTCCGCTGTTGGTTCTCGAGAACCCCGCAACGCGGCAATTGGCTTCGGACTGGTTGTGCTTGGCTTGCCTGTATACTGGCTGATCGATCGTCGCCGCGACGGGAAAACAAGCCCCGACTCGACGTGAGCAATCCTGGAGACTTGCGAAAAGTCGCTAGACCCGACCACTTCGTCTCTACTTCCCCTGATGCTTGCCGTTGGCGAGCCGGTTGCGCAGGTAAGTGGCCCTGGCGATGTTTCGTTCGTCGACTTCCAGCGGCTTGCCCTGGATTTTCTGTAGATGGGCGGGCTGGGTGTGGATGAAGAGCTCGTTGACCGTGGGGATTTCCAGGTCGTCGATCAGGCCGAGATTGATGCCCATCCGCACGCTCGAGAGCAGCAGCATCGTCTCTTCGCTGGAAATCGTATGTGCCGTTTTGAGCACTCCATAGGCTCGAGAAACCTGGTCGTGAAGGTATTGCCTGCGGTTCTCGCCGACCAAGGCTTGTCTCGCTGCTCGTTCGTATTGGATGATCTGCGGGACGACCTCGGCGAGGTTTCGGATGAGGTCCTGCTCGGACCTGCCTAACGTTTGCTGGTTTGAGATTTGGTAGAAGTCTCCGGAGGCCTGGGTTCCTTCGCCGTAGAGGCCTCTGACCGCAAGGTTGATCTTCTGGAGCGCACGAAAGACTTTGTCGATCTGCTTGGTCTGCACAAGCGCGGGCAGGTGAAGCATCACACCGACGCGGATCCCCGTTCCCACGTTGGTGGGGCATGCGGTCAGGTAACCGAGTTGAGAGCTAAAGGCATAATCGAGGTGCTCCTCGAGTCGGTCGTCGATCTGGTTTATCGCGTCCCAAGTCTCGCCCAGCGAGAACCCCGAGTGCATGACCTGAATTCTGAGGTGGTCTTCCTCGTTGATCATGATCGAGACGTTCTCTTCGGGACCGATGGCCACCGCCGGGGCCCTTCGGAATCTCGCAGCTCTCGCGAGATGAGCTGGCGTTCGAAGAGGAATTGCCTATCCAACGCCGAGAGCCCGTTGACGTCCTGGTAGAACAGGCTCATGCCGGCCGCATCGATGGTTTTCTGGACGACGAGCTCGATTTCGGTCTTCTCGCGGCGGCTGGCGCGATTGGTGAACGGAAAGTCGGCAAGATTCCTGGCGAGCCGGACCCGTGAGCACATGACAATATCGCTCTCGGGTCCGCTGCCGCGAAGCCATTCCCCGGACGTGCGAGTGAGATCCTCAAGATTCATCGGCGGGCCTCCTTGCCGAGTCGCGGATCTGGTCTCGCAACCTGGCCGCCTCCTCATAGTTTTCCCGCTCGACGGCGCGGCGGAGCTGAGCCCGCAGCCTGAGCCTGAGCTGGCCTTGGCCCAACCCGCGCTTGGGAGTCTTGCCGACGTGCCTCGTGGCGCCTTGCAGCTCCTGAAACATTCCCGCCAAGCCGGAAGTGAAAGTTTGATAGTCGTTCGGGCAGCCTAGCCGCCCCTTTGCGCGAAACTCCATGAACTCGAGCCCGCAAAGCGGGCACGCCCGCCGAGCCGTTTCTCCCACCAGTTCGCCGACGTGCGCCGTGATAAACGCCGAGAGCACGCCGTCGAGCCCCAATAGCGGCTGTTTGTCCGGCAAGACCAGGCCCGCCTCCTGGCGCACGCAACACACAAATGAAGCTCGCACTTGCGACCGTTGATCATTTCGGTCAAATGAACTGCTGCTTCGTCCCGGCATTTTTGGCAGTTCATGAAGGGTTGGTCCGTCGGGAAGAATGTTCCCGCTCGATCGCCTTGATCTGGTCCCTGAGTTTCGCGGCGGCCTCGTAGTCTTCGGCGGCCACTGCGCGGTTCAGGTCGTTTCGAAGCTGGATCAAAGTGGTCTGCTGCTCCGTGTTCCGAGGGGCGCACCTGGGAGTCTTGCCCGCGTGCCGGGTTTCTTCGTGTATGTTCTCCAAAAGCGGCATCAGCTCGTCTCGAAAAACGACATAATCGTAGGGGCATCCCAGCCTTCCCGAATTGCGGAAGTCCAGGAACGTCGTCTGGCAAATCGGGCAAGACTGCTTGTCGGAGTCGGTCGGGCCGGCCGACGCCGAAGATCCTCCCGAGCTCAGCTCCTTTGCCAGCTTGCCCATGGCCGATTCCCCAGTCTCCTCGGGCGCCGGTTCCAGATGCAGACGAGCGTGTTCCTCGCAAAGATGATATGCTTGAAATTGGCCACCCTCGATATCGGTGATGTGGAAAGTCGCGGGCTTGCCGCATTTCATGCATTTCATCACCGCCCTCCATTGCCTCTAGACCGAGTCAAACCAACACATTTGACGACCTCGCCCATTTGTTGGCGTCGACCCCGCCCCTCGCGAATTCATTCTTAAGATTCTATTCTATTGCGGCCTAGGGGGCTGTCAAGCAACGCAGCACCCCGCGAGCCGACATGGAAGATCGTCTCACAACGGATCTTCCTTCGCAGCCGATGATCCTTGCGGCCCGCGAAAGTGGCTTGCTACCATCGAACCGCCTCGCTTGAGGCAGCATGCACTCTTCGAAAGCAGAAGTCTGGGAGACCGAGATGCCCAAGCACAGGCCCAGTTGCTCTGAGTTTCTCGCTCTCGCGAACGGGTACTCCTGCGCGCCGGTCTACCGCCAGCTCTCCGCGGACGGGCTTACCCCAGTCTCAGCCTATAAGAGGGTCGAAAAGCCAGGCGCCTCGTTCCTGTTTGAAAGCGTAGTGGGCGGAGAAAAGGTTGGAAGGTTTAGCTTTGTTGGCGCCGATCCGTTCCTCCGCTTCGAGGCCAAAGGCAACGAGGTTTCGATCGCCAGACCCGCCGATCCCTCGGCTCGAATGGCGTTTGAGTCGGCCGATCCCTTCATCGACCTCGGGGAATTGCTTGCACGATATCGCTCGGTACAACTTCCAGGCCTGCCAAGGTTCGCTGGAGGCGGCGCCGTGGGCTACGCTGGGTACGATTCGGTCAGATACACCGAACGCCTCCCAAAGGCTCCGCTCGACGACCGCGGTCTTCCCGACCTGGCTTTCGCATTTCATGATCGCATGCTGGTCTTTGATCATATTCGAAAGACCGTAATGGCGGCTGGAACGGCGTTTCTCGACGAAGCCGCCACCGCGGAAACAGCCTATAAAGACGCTTGCGACCGCGTCGACGAGCTGGTGGATCGACTCTCCAGGCCCGTCGAGGAAATCGCTCCCGTCGATCTCGACACCGACCGCGAGCCCGCAATGGTCGCAAGGTCGAACTTCGACCGCGGAGAGTTCGAAGCGATCGTCGCCCAATGCCAGCAATTCATCAAGGCCGGCGACGTCTTTCAGGTCGTGCCCAGCCAACGCTTCGAAATAGAGACCTCGGCCGACGCTTTTCAAATCTATCGAGCTCTACGCGTCGTGAACCCCAGTCCGTTCCTGTTCCTTCTCGGCTTCGAGGACCACCAGCTTATCGGCAGTTCGCCGGAGATCTTGGTGCGATACGAGGACGGCGAGGTGACGATCAGGCCCTTGGCGGGCACGAGAAGACGCGGCAGAGACGAAGAAGAGGACAAGAAGCTCGCCGCCGAGATGCTGGCCGACCCCAAAGAACGCGCCGAGCACATCATGCTCGTCGACCTGGGCAGGAACGACGTCGGCAAGGTGGCTTCACAGGCCAGCGTCAAGATCTCCGAATTGATGTCCGTCGAACGCTATTCACATGTTATGCACATTTCTTCGAACGTTTCTGGAAGGCTGTTGCCGGGCCTTTCGGCGTTGGACGCTCTGAGAGCTGGGCTTCCCGCGGGCACGGTTTCGGGCGCGCCGAAGGTTCGAGCCATGGAAATCATCAACGAAGTGGAAAACCGCAAGCGAGGGCCCTACGGCGGCGCCGTGGGCTACATCGACTTTACAGGAAACATGGACACCTGTATCGCCCTGCGGACTATTGTCAAACAAGGTTCCAAGGCTTACGTTCAGGCGGGCGCGGGCGTCGTCTTCGACAGCAAGCCCGCCGAGGAGTTCGAAGAAACCGTCAACAAGGCCCGAGGAATGATCAAGGCGATCGAAATCGCCCAAGATCAACTTTCTCCTCGGTAGCCTCTTGGAGAGGATGAGTATGAGCGTCGAAGTTGCCTAGACGTACCCCTTCAACCTGATCGTGCCTACCACAACGCTTGGTATGAGCGGTGCGCAGACCCTGTTTCGCGTTTACGCCGCGCCCGGAGCGTTCTTCTTCATTAAGGTGGCCTCGATGGCAAACCCGACGACGTACTACGCCGTCGGCGGGCTGATCGGCATGTACCTGGCGCAGCAAGCCAACGCCAAACGCAAACCAAAGGACGAAGCGTATTGCGCCCAGCTCGATCAGCTCTCGATCAAGGAAAGAGTCGACTCCGACGCAGCCAACTTCCGCATCCCATATCCTCGCATTGCCGAGTCGAAGATCACGCTTATCAGCGGACTTTTTGGTCCGCCAAAGATCGCTAAGGCGTTTTGGAAGCTGAACTATGAGGACGACAACGGCAAGACGCTCAAACGCGCACTGATCATCAACGGCAACAATCAGCTTCTGGCGGCGGTCGAAACGATCGGCAAGCGCCTTCCCGGATTACACCAGGATCAGGTCGGGTGGAGCGAGGAGCGGCAGCGCTTCGTCAAGACCAAGAAACGCTAGCCTCTAGATATCAACAATCACTTCGGCGTTCCATCGACCGTCGGCGCGAGAACGCCGGACGAACGCTCCATGCCGCGTGGCGGCCTTCACCTCGTGGTCGAGCACATGTCTGGAAGGGTCGAGGCGTTCTCCGCCGAGCGTCCCCGAGAGACTCGACGCGGACTCGCCCGAGGAGATTTCCAGAGCGAAAGTTCCAAAAACCATCCCGCGCGTCTCGAGCCTATAGATCAATTCGTTGAGCCAGACGACCAACAGCTCGTCGATCGACTCGGCGTCGAGCTTCACCGACTCCGCCGCCGCGTCCAGAACTCCCGACGGGTTGGCGACGACCACGCTCAAAAGCGCGAGCCCAGCGGTTTGGAACAGGTCCGCGAGATCATCGCCTTCGATCGCCAGGCCAAGATCGGCTGTATGGTCGAAAAGCTCGTACTGACCCATCAAGAGCTCGGCCAATCAAACAAGTGAGCCTATCGAGCGATTGGGTTCAAGCGGAAAGCGGCAGCTCGTCCGCGGCGCTTTCTGCGCCGACTCCAAGTTCGTCGCGACGGCCGGCCAAGTGTCGCTCGAGCTTCCGCAGAGCCTTGTATTTTTCGTCGCTAACTCGGGCAACCGGCATGGCCAGCGATTCGCCGATCTCGGGAACCGTCCAACCCTGGGTCCAGAGCTCGACGATCCGATCTTGCCTGGGAGTGAGCACAGCCTGCCTCGCGGCTTCCAGAATCTCGCCCAGCTCGATTCGATAACGGGCCTTTTGCTCATCCAGGTTCGCGGGAGATAGTTGCTCGTCCAAAGACTGGTGCTTCTTGACCCTCTGCACTCGCTTGCGAACCATGTCGATCGCCCTGACCAGCTCTCGCCTTTCTTCCGCGTCCTCAGCGAGGACAAGGTTCAGGTCCAGCGACCCAGCCCTGGCCTTCGAGAGCAGCCGGCAGCAAACCTCTTGAGTGCAGTCGTCCCAAACGCCTGGATCTAGGCGGGCGTTTTTCCAGCATACTGTGCAGTAACGCTGGATGTCGCGCACCAGGTCGCTTTCCGACGCCTGCACGGTCAAGGCAGCCAAGCCCATCACAAGCGCCATGGCCTTTGGCGCTGTGCGAAGCTTGCGTTGACCCGACTTCGTTTCGATTGCCTCTTCAGACATAGCTAGAAACCCCACTTACTAGCTCGCTCGTACGTTTGCCGTCTCTTTTATGAGTGGACGCGAATGTTACTGGAAATCGCATCCCCAGGTCGAGAGGGCTCTTAAACCGGCTCAGCCCTTTCGTCGAGTCGCCCGAATTCTGGGCCTCGAAGGATAAATGACCAACCAACCCCGCCTGCGTGCCAATCGCCTTAATTTTCCTTTTGGGTGCACAACCACGGCTTTGCCGGCACGCTCCAACAATGATCGATCACTCCAATTATCAGCGTAGGCCACGGTTTCGTCCATCGAAATTCCATTTCTCTCCGCCCACTCGGCGGCGTAATGGACTTTCCCCTCGCCGTAACATGCTGGGCCGTCGCCAATTCCGATCAGACGCCCGCGCCGGATGACAACCGGCGTCGTTAGCATCTCAGCGCAGCCTAAATAAATCGAAAGTGGTTCGAGTACGATGCCTGGAGACGAGGACACCAGCACTACCGCCGTCCCTTTAGACCGAAGCTCGTTGATATGATCAACCACGCCTTCGTAGAGCCTGGGTTTCAGATGTTCAACAAAATTGTCATAGGCAATCCTCTGCAAATCGATAACAGGGATCTGCGAAATGCTGCTCAGACCGTACGCCACCAATCTGCCGTAATCGAGCCTGCCAAACTTGTGCTGAAGGCCATGGTACATCGCCCTGAGGATAAACGACCGCTTGATCAAACCCCTTCTGTGCATGATCCTGGCGAAGAGGAAAGTCGTGGTCTCTGCCAGCAGCGTCCCGTCGACATCGACAAACGCAGCCTTGGGCGCTCGGTCGAAGCTTGGCCAAACGCTCATCGAGTCGACTCCTCGCCTGTCCGACCCGCCACCACCGCGACGACCGATTCTGCGAGAGCAATCGCCGTTCCTTCATCACGGGCCTCGGCAATGACTCGAGCGATCGGCTCGGTATTGCTCAACCGAACCTGCACCCATCGGTCTGGCCAAGCCAACCGAAGACCGTCGCGCCGATCCACTTCCGCGTCGGAGTGCGCTTTGGCGATCGCCTCGATTTTCTCGGAGAAAGCACTCGACGACGCCTGTTGTCCCGATCCGCTCGAATCGGCTGAGAGCGCGCACTTGCACTTGACCATGTGATAAACCGGAAGCTCGGAAACCAGCTTCGACAGCGGTTTTCCCGAGGCAGCGAGCAAGTCCAGAACCAGTGCCATTCCCAAGAGGCTGTCGCGCACCAGGCCAACCCGAGGGTCGATGACTCCGCCGTTGCCTTCTCCTCCTAAAATTGCCTTCTCAGCCAAGAGCCTTTCGACCACGTGAATTTCACCGACAGGCGTTCGAATCGCTTGCCTGCCTGCCTTCTGGGCCAGTTCGGCGGAGACGCTCGAGGTCGAAAGATTGATCACCAGCGGCGCCTTGCCCTTATCGACCTCGAACCTTCGCTTGGCAGCAAGAGCGAGCGTGAGCTCTTCTCCGATGTATTTGCCGGTTTCATCGACGATCGCCAAGCGATCGGCGTCTGGATCTTGGGCAAAACCCACCGCAGCACCTGCCGCCTTGACGATCCCCGAAAAGACGCGAAGGTTCTCCTCGGTCGGTTCAGGCGTGTGGTCGTAGAGACCATCAGGCGTCCCGCCAATCACAAGAGGCATGCACCCAAGCCTTCTTAACAGCTCGGCGCCGGCTCGACCTCCAGAGCCATGGCAGCCGTCGAGCACGACCGGGAGCTTTTGCGGCTCTGATCGCCTTGACGTCGACGAGCTCGAGAATAGCCTCGATATGCGCCCCATCTGGGTTAACTACGGCCCTGGCCTTGCCGATGGCGTCCCACGAAGCCCAGTCGAACTGCTTGTTGTTCCAGCGTTCCAGAACCGCTTTTCCCTCTGCGGGACCGAGCACCATCCCTCCCGGCTGAAAGAACTTGAGCCCGTTATACTCGGCAGGGTTGTGCGAGGCAGAGATTTGTATCCCGCCGACCGCACCCAAGTCTCGCACCAGCTTGCCGAGCGTCGGCGTCGCGACGGGCCCGGCGATCAACACGTCCCGACCGACGCCAAGCACCGAGGCCACGACCGCTGCCTCGAACATCGGAGCTGTGCATCGACCGTCGTGGCCAACGACGACCGCTCCGAGAGCTCGGCCTGCTGCATAAGCGGCTGCGAACTCCGCAGCGGTGGCAGGATCGATGCCTCGACCGACCACACCTCTCAAACCCGATACGCTGGCGATTCTGGTGATCGACACACGATTGCCCATGAGCTCTTGATTGCGTTCTTGGGCCAGGTCGTTCCCCTGCGCCCTTTGGAACACACTATCAAAAGCAAACGCGAGCTTCGAGCGCAAACGGGCCTTGGCCTAGAGTCCGAAGCCTTTTCGATCGAAGGGACCCAGACGACGCTCAAACTGACCCCTCGAGGCCACTTTTGGGAACGGCATGCTGAGATAGAGCAGTGGGAAGATCGGATTCTTGGTATCACCGCTGCCTGACCAAACGAAGCCAATTTCTGAGCTGAGGAACTTGGAGTTAGGATCTAGGGGGTAGGGTCAGATTCCATTCCCAGAACGAACGAAGCCAATTTTGCGGCCAGAGTCTGGCAGGGGTGGGCAATAGGGAAGCGGGGATCAGACGTCTCTTTCCAAACGTCGAAGATCCGCCGAAGGCGGGAACCCAATCTCAAACTACGCAGTCTGCCCAAGATGAATAAATCCGGTTGATTTTTCCGGTTTCTCCCTTGTTCGTATGCTTCCGTGTTCCCGTCGGAGGCGGATCTTCGATGACTGTGGCTAAGAATTCCTACTCCCAGAACGAACAAACCCAATTTCGATCCACGGACCTCGATCGTCTTACCCAATCCGTGGCTCCCTCCGCGCGGGGATTGATCCCGCGCTTTCCCCCGAAGACCTGGTTGCCAAAGAGCGCCAAGCAGTTTGTTAGACGCTTAGAGTTGCTATTGCGTTCCAAAACCGGCAAAGAATTTTCAAACTACACAATGGGTAATATGCGGGTTTTATGCTTCCGTGGACCTGGGCGGGCGAGCTCACCGAAAACGAGGCTTTGATTTGGGAAGGACTTTCAGCACGAAGACGAAGGTCCGCCTCTGGTTGGACGCAATGGGCGCAAAAGAGGAAGGGGAGAGTGGCGGACGACCGCCGACGTTCATCGAGAGGCTCTCCCGGGCCTGGTCAGAGGTCGCCTTCCTCTTCGCATGCTCTTCAAAGAACGCGCCAAAGCGAACCAAGATCCGCTCGGTCTGCCACCGCTTGGATACCTCGAGCGCCAAGGCTCGGTGCCGTGCTTCGAAGACTGGGTCGTCCCAGAGCTTTTTCGATGATCGCCGTCCAGGGCGCCACATCCCTGGCCGGCGCCGGCCCCGGTCCCAGACAGACTAAACAGACTAGGACACCCATTCTTTGTAACAGACTAGGACACCCATTCTTTGTTGCATTTTGGCGACAGATTCTTGACTCCTTATCCGCCGTTTGCGACTTTGTTCTTGAAGCTGAATGGCCAAGCATCCGTAATCCGCGTGCTCGCGTTTGGACGTCAGGAGTTCCCGCATGCCCGTGTACGCCCGCCGCGAAATCGTCAACCCCGCGCAGATCGGCGTCTACCATTGCATCTCGCGCTGCGTCCGCAGGGCCTTCCTCTGCGGGTTCGACGAGTACTCGGGTAAAGACTTCGAACACCGCAAATCATGGATCCGCGATCGACTCGAATTCCTCGCCTCCGTCTTCGCCGTCGAAGTCTGCGGGTATTCGGTTATGAGCAATCACTATCATGTTGTTTTGCGAATCCGGCCCGACATTGCGACAACCTGGTCCGACGACGAGGTTGCGATCCGCTGGCTCCGCCTTCATCCCATCGAACATGATCAATCGGGCAAGCCGATCGAGAACGAAACGCTCGCAGTCGCGATGATCAAATCCGATCCCGAGCGTATCCGTAAATGTCGACTCCAGCTTTGTTCGGTTTCGTGGTTCATGCGCGAGCTCAACGAGCCAATCGCTCGTCGGGCGAACCGGGAGGATCGCGTTTCGGGAAGGTTTTGGCAGGGAAGATTTCGATCTCAGGCGCTCCTCGACGAGGCCGCGATGCTCGCTTGCAGCGTCTACGTCGACCTCAATCCAATTCGCGCCGGAATCGCGGCGACTCCCGAGGAGTCCCAGTTCACATCCGCTTATGATCGCATCAGTGCGCTCACGGACGAGATGCGCGAAATTGCGGCGTCGGACGCCGTGGAGCGATTGGAATCTGCGGTCGTCTCTACACGAGTTCCCGTCGTCCCCGCGATTCCGGAACAGTCGAAACCTGCCGACGCATGGCTCTGCAATCTGACTCTCGAGGAAGGCCCTGAGCGATCTACTGAGCAGGTCAATCTGCTTGCGACGACGACGCCCGAAGAGCAGACCGGCGCATTGACGGATGAGCGTACACACGCATCTTCAGATGAACGAAAGCCAGAAGTGAAGTCCATTGCCCCTTCAGTGAAGACGCGAGTTCGGGCGCTTCCTTCGCGTGCGTCGGATCGAGGCTTCCTGCCGATCTCGCTGACGAAGTATTTGAAATTGTTGGATTGGACGGGTCGCGAACTGCGAGTGGGGAAGCGAGGTTCGACGCCTCGAGACTTGTCGCGGATCCTCGAGCGATTGGGGATCAACGTCGAGCTTTGGTTGGAGACGGTTCGGCATTTCGGCCGTTGGTTCAAACGAGCAGCGGGCCGAGGCGTATCGCTTGCCGAGTACACCGAGCGTACGGGCAAGCGTTGGCATCACGGGCAGGTCGTGGCGAAGGTCGCTTTCACGTAGCCTCGGTCCAAGGCGTCGCTCGTTAGATTTCGTAATGGATCCGCAGGCCGAGGCCGGCCGGCGAAGCGGAACGCGCTCGGCTGGGCGGAAAGCGTGAAAGTAGCGGCCCAGCGGGACAAACGAGGTGGATTCCCGTGAACGACGGGTCCGATCAAGCCCCGTTCACTGCCGCCGATTGACCGCAGAGCCGAGGGGTGCCTTAAGCAAAGGCCAAGATGATAAACATTGGGTGTCTTACTCTGCCTTAAGGAAGTGCCATTCGTGTCTTACTCTGCCCTTGTCTTACTCTGCCCAAAAGGGTGAACATTGGGTGTCCTATTCTGCCGTATTTTGGGTGTTTTACTTTGCCCAAAAGGGTGAACATTGGGTGTCCTATTCTGCCGGCGGCCAAGGCTCGGTGCCGTGCTTCGAAGACTGGGTCGTCCCAGAGCTTTTCGATGATCGCCGTCCAGGGCGCCACATCCCTGGCCGGCGCCGGCCCCGGTCCCAGACAGACTAACTTCAGGGGAAGGCCTTGCCCTTACATGATATTCTTATTGGCAAGACGCCGATTGAGTCTCACACTCCCATGATGACGCCCAAGGGTCTTTCAACCGAGCGCATTCGACTAACTATCTCAAAGAGTCTCTCTTGGAACTCGCTTCACGTCTGGTGCGATCCGAGTTGGCCGGCGGGTTGTAGTTCGAGCCACGCGGTTCCGGTCACGTGCTTGCCGTCGAGAGTGCCTCGGACATTGGCCAGGCCTTCGTAAGCGACCTTCCCGGCCGCATTGAATTCCTGATTGTTCCACGCGACGGTGACGGTCAGGTTCGCCTGGTGAGGCCCCTGATTCTTACGTCCAGGCTGGCCTGTGGCGCTGGTGGCGTCGCCTCCGGGCCGCAAAAGGATATGGTATTGCGTGAAATACGTCTCCCCGCTGGGGCTTGTCCACGTCTTGCCTTTGACAGGGAGGATCCGGATCCCGTTTGTGTTCCAGCGGCCAATCGGTTCGAGCGCCTCGTTGGCATTGGCTGTGGCGTTGGACGAGAAGAGCGAGGCGACTTTCAGTTTCCCTTCGAGAAGGGTGTTCACGTTGACCACCATCAGAGCCTTGTTCGCTTTCGGGAGTTGGATCGAGAAAAAATTCCATGAGGAATTGTTCGTGATCGCCAGGGCATTCTCGTCGAACGATTGGACGACATAGTCGAACCAAAGCGTGCCCTGATGGCCTGTGCTGATGACTTGCCCACCCTGGCTAATCGTGAACGACTCGACCTGCAAGAGGGGCTCGGAGTAGTAATAGTCGCCCTGACCGGTCATGGGGTCGGCTGTGCGTCTGAGGTATTTTCCGACCGAGTTTTGATCGCGTCTGGAGATCTGCCAACGCTGGTTGGGCAGGGTCCACTGCGGAAAGAACGATGCCCCTCCGTAGCCTTGTTGCACGATTCCGGTCATGTCGCGTGCAAGGACGTTGACCTCGAGCTGAGAGCCGCCCGTCGCATCGTTGACGTTTGCCGTAATCTGGTAAACCGCGCCTTTGCTCCCAAATGTGCCCGAAACCAGTTGGAAATTGACAGTCTGGGCAGGCGACTGCGCTGTCGCCGGAGTCTGCATGGTCACGTTCCAAGGCGACGACTCGGTGATCGTCGAGGTGAGTCCGAGGCCTGCCTCCACTCCTCCGAACTTGTACTGACTCAGAGCCGAGCTATTGAAGCCCACGCCGCCGGCCACGTAAGGAAAGTGGAGACCAAGGACGTTGGCGTCCATGCGCTGGACCATGCCGAAGAACGCCTGTTGCGGCTGACCTTGGGGGATCAAATTGCCGAAGAAGCAGTACGACTGTAGGTCGTAGTTTGCTTGATTCGTTGAGAGAAACTGTGCGAGCGCCTGCGGGCTCTGGCTCCAGGGCATGGTCGGACCACGCGAATAGAACGCGTCGGTCAAACCACCCGAGAGGAGTGCGCGCGTTTCCAGCGTCTGGACGTCAGGCCTGAGGGATCGGCTGGACGGGCCTGCGGGACGATGATGCGAGGCTTTCACCCTCGTCAAAGGTGCAACCGCGGCCGACCACATACGTTCGCCGAATCGCCAGACGTCGTTTGAGTTCATATTGGTCGTTGCGTAGGAGGGTTGTGTTTCGCGAATGGCCCTGAGATTGCATAGGACGGCATCGGATTGAAGTCAAACGGGCCCACAGCAATTCAGGGGCGGCACCGCCCCTGGGTTCGTCGAGGCGAAAGATTCGCGTCTCCGTTCTCGATCCAGGGGCGGAGACCGCCCCTGGCTATTGGCCATGGCCTCTACAGGGGCCAGGGAGCTGAGAGAGAACTGGCGCGGGTGGTTCTTCAATCCAAGGGGCGGTTCCTCAAACCAGGCGCGGAGACCGCCCCTGGCTATTGGCAACAGCCCCTGCTGGGGCCGGCGACAAGAATCCGCGTTTACTCTTTGCCTTGCTCGGGCGACCAGGCGGGCAAGAAGTCGTCCAGGAAACCGCTGATCTCGGCAGGATCGGTGTAGGGGTAATGGAGCATCACTTCACGAATTTCCGCAGGCTTCTTGATCAGGATCTCGACCGCTTCGCTCAATGCCTTGGGACGATGCGTCATCACCATCGCCACCGCCTTCTCGTTCTCTGTACCCTTCCATCGCTCGATGAGCTCCAGGAGATGGTTTGCAGAGGGGTCGTCTGGTTTGAAGGTCCCGTTGGCAAGGGCTTTGGCAGCGGCGCGTAGCGAGGTTGGTTGGTTCTGCACCACTCGAGCACACTGTCGTCGATCGCCAACGGATCCGCCCTCGTCAACCCCGAGCCCCAGAATCGAGCCAAGAAGGGAAGGGCCTGGACGACCGATTGGGGAAGGGGAACCCGAGGTTCCGATCGTTTGGGAGCTTCATGATCGAGCAGCACTTGGAGCATGACGCGCGGGCATAGGCGGCAGGATTTGTGACCGCGAAGACGCGTAGGCCTTCGAGTTGCTTCGGCCTGCGTTCATAAAAAGGCCTCATCACGAAGAGGAGCCGAGACAGTGCAGTGGCTTTGGAGTCTTGCGTCAATAGCCACATGAAGGGGGGAGGATCTCCCTCGCGATAGCCGACGACCAGATCGCCCCGAAGTGCTCCCAAAGTTTGTAATTCGAGGAAGGTCGGAGGGGTCGACAAGATACTCGAGAAGGCGACCGATGCGTCCTTTGGCAACACCCTGTTCACTTCTTCGATCGTCTTCTCATTGAAGGCGTCGTACCAATACGCCAGTTCGAAGCCTTTCTTCCACGCGCCTCGGGGCCCGCCGATGAGCTCGTTGTAGTAGGATAGCTCGAAGGGATGAATCCGCGCGAGCTGCCAGGCGGCAGGACCGATCGCCAAGAGCGCCAGGACCGGCATGACCAAACGCCTGCTCATTCGCAAACCGCGAGCAAGTAGGTCTCCCATGCCGTCGACTCCCCAGCCCGCGAAGGCAGAGAGGAAGAAAAACGTCGGCAAAAAGAGACGCACGCCGTCGTGCGCTGGGGTGGGAAACATTCGCAAGATGGGAAGAGTGAGCATGTGCAAAAGAAAGTAGGCTGGCACGAAGCTCGACTTGCCCGCCTTCGTCGCCAGCGACCATAAGAGCCCCACGCACGCGAAGAGCAGGATCGAAACCGGCGTCGTGATCCCGATCAGGACGAACGCGTTTTCAACCGGCAGGGAGTACTCGTAGACTTGCCCGAAGTAGAGGATTTGGATGTCCGGCAGCGCACTTGCCGTGCAGAGTTAATTGTATAATAATGTGCAAGCCTCGGCATCGTTTCGCGCCACCAGGCTGGGTTGCCCAGCCATGCAATCACTGGGGGAAATGCGAAAAGGGCGTACCAGATCTCGAGGGCTGGGGAGGTGGGAGCGGTTTCTCCGTTTTTGCCGCCGAACCGGAGGCGAGACAACCGATAGAGAATCCAGACTGCCAGAGGCGTCAACAAAATGGCCCCGGGGACGTCGGATTCGATTTTGAGCTTGGAAAGGTCTGTGTAAGCGGGAGGCGGCAGGAGTCGCTTGATTCGCAGGATCTCGAGGAACGCGACCACCAGCGGCAGAGCCATGAGCGAGGTGAGCAATCCTGCTTGGATCCAAAGCTGCTTTTGGGGCTTCGTAAACGCTCTCGGCAGCCTCACGACCGCCAACCATAAGAGCAGCGGAACCAGCACGCCCATTGCGGACATCTTTTCGACAAACGCCAGACCAACGAGCACGCCGACCATCGTTCGCGAGAGCCAGGCTTTGGGTTCTTCGAGACCTTTCCAAAAGGCCAAGGCAGTGGCAGTCCAAAGGAAGAGGCCAGGGGTGTCGGTGGCTGCGAGGTGCGCGTCGGCGTAAAGCCTTGGAATCGTGAGTAGCGCAAGTGAAGCGATGGCCGCGGGCCAAAAGCCATACCTTCGCGAAACGAAGCTGAAGAGGAGAGTGATCGTGGCTGCGAATTCAAGCACGGACGCCATACGCCGGGCCGGGATGTCTTTCATGAACCCGCCAAAGAGTTCGTAAGTCAGCAGGTTCAATTGGCCCGCGAGTGGCGGATGAAAGTTGATGCCGTAGCGACCGTAGGGCCAGTAGTAGAGAAGCGATTGAGGATCGAGAAGCGGTCCGAGGTCTTTCGCGGAGTTGACATGCGCCAGTTGATTCCACCATTGTTCGGAATAGACCTGGCTGTGGCGGTACGAGGGCTCGTCCCAGGTCAGTCCGAAATCTCCGGTTGTGGGAACCAAAGCGCAGAGAGCGAGGATGAAGACGAGGGCCGTGGCCAGGGCCCACGATTTCCCTTTCAACGATCTCGATCGGTCGAGGGACTGGCCTGCGAGTTTTGCCACGCTTCGACCTCGGAGTAGGGGAAGACCCAGAGCAGGGGTACGCCCCACTTCTTGAAAACATACAGGGGCTTGGCATGTGCCAGCAAGTATCGGTCGAGGCTTCTAAACGCCCCTGGGCGGTTTTGCAGGATGTAGTACGCGAAGCGACCTGGGTCGGTGGGGAGGAAGTCCGGTTTCAGCTTGCCAGCCTTACGAAGGTAGAACCAGCTCGTGGGGTAGCTGGCGAATCGGACTTTCGCGCCCGAGGGGTGTTGCTGTTGATCCAATCGAGAGCTTGGTTGGAGAGCGAGTCCCAGTAATAAGTTGGCTCCATGCCAAGTCTGGCAGCGCCTTTGGGCCCGCCAACGAGCGGCGAGTAATAGCTCAACGGTACTGGCGCATAAACAATTGTGCTGGCCATTGCTCCCACGCAGGCGCCCATAACCAAGACCCATGCCCAGAGCTTTGGCAGCCAACTCTCGAGATTCTTGGCGCCGAAACCCGCAACCAACGCCAAGGCGCCGAACGCAGGCAAGAACTGGCGAACGCCGTCGTGGCCGGGGGTGTGCGGCAAAGCGCAGGAGGAGCATCATTGCCCAGCCGCCGCAGAAGAGCGCGGCGGCGGGTTTCTCGAAAGGACGCCTGAGCGTTCCCAGCACGCCAACGCAGGCCAATACCAGGAGACCTGGAGGCGTGACAAAAAGCGTCCAGACGAGCGTGTTCGACCACGGCAGCGATTCGCGTGGGGAATTGAAGATCTTCCCCAGATACATCACCTGGATCGGGATCGTCTCGGCGCGTGTTTGGTTCGACTTCAAGAACCGGGTTACTCCGTCGAGCGGATCAGCCCACCACGGCGGGATCGCCACATAAACAAATAACAGGGTGATCGGCAAGGCGATCGCAAGGGTAACGAGCCCTCTTCGAGATCGGAATACGAGCGTCCAGGTTACGAAGAGCAGTGGGAACGTCCAACCGGTGAGCTTTGTCGAAGCAGACGCGCCCAGGAGCAGTCCGAGGAGGATCGACCAACCCCAGCGCACCGATGAAGTTCGCCGACTGGAATCAACGTTCGTCAATCCAACTTCCGTGGCGAGGACAAAAACGATGAGACACCCAGTCCACAGGCTCGTGAGCAAACCGTCGTAGGCAGCGTAGTGGGCCTCGGCGAAGAGCCTCGGCTGAAATCCCCAGGAGATTGCTCCCGCAAGTCCTGCCAAAAGACCAGAACGGCGGGTCAGAAACGTCGCGATCATTCCTCCAGCGATTGCGAATGCGAGCATCGTTCCGATTCGCGCCCTGGCTAGAGGGCTCGCCCAAGGCTCGAGCCAGTCTCCAGCGAGCGCAACTAACGCGTAGAACGGCGGGTGTCCGTGCGGTTCCTCGCGAGCGAACGGCCAGAACCACCGGAGCACCGGCTTCTCGAATAAGGCGGAGCGAGCCTGAATCAATGCAGTTTTGGGAGGCGGGGTCGGATCCTGGACCAAGAGCTCGAGCCCTGGCGTCCAGTTTTTCGAGAATTCGGAAGGATCTCGAAGAGCATCGAACCAGGCGCGGAGGCGAGCCACTCTGCCAAGCGTGTAGCCCTCGTCCCAGCCGATAGCCATTGCCGGCTCAGTGAGGACGAGACTTGCGAACAATAGCAGTCCGATGCCAACCCCGAGGGCACGCGCTTGCCATGCTCCGAGCCCCGCGGAGGCTGTCATTTGGACCCTCTAAGCCGTTGCCAGAGCAAACTCTGACGCCGCGACGACCATGTCTTCCGCCTTGCGAATGAGCGCAATCTCATTGCAGTTGGGGAATAAGGGGCATCGCACGCATTCGTTCCAAATTTTGTGCGGGAGCTCGGACTTGTCGATTTGATGGTACCCGCACTTCTCGAAGACTTGGGCAACATACGTCAGCGTGAACACCGAGGCGATTCCGATCGAGGAAGCCTCTTCCCAGCAAGCGTTGATCAGGCGCTTGCCGATGCCCCTATGGTGCATCGATTCAGATACGGCCAGGCATTTGAGCTCGGCAAGGTCCGACCAGAAGACGTGGAGGGCGACGCAGCCAACGACCGCGCCTTCGACCTCCGCCACCTGGAATTCTCGAATCGATTCATAGAGCTCGCCCAGGGACCTGCGAATCATCAGCTTCTTATCCGCGAAAGTCCGAATGAGCTCGAATATCGCGGGGACGTCACTTACCTTAGCACGACGTATGTTCAATCGAGGAACCTCCCACGTCGGGTTGGCCGACAGGTTGGATGAAGGACGGGTCAAGATCACGACCGATATGCGCCTGGCGCGGACTCTCTTCTTTCTAGGACCAGACATTCTAGAACAAAGGAGGTTCGAATCAAGGGGCGTTTTTTCAGGCTTGTCGCGATTGCGCGAACGGAGAGGCGGCAATCTCCAATGGCTGGCGGTAAAAACAACACTCGAGCACTTATCGATGCAGAGGCGCGGCTGGCGTTCCAGGGATCGAGGGGAGGCGGCTGCGAACAGCGTTATGGCTTTGCCGCGTCGGTCTTCTCGTTTCTTGACGCTCTTTGGAGCCGTGGCTAGTATGTCGCGGGGTTCGATTGCTTGGGAGAACGGGAAGGCTCCCCAGGTTCCTGCGTGTCCAGTGTGCCAGAGCTTGGGTCGTCGACAATCCGCTTGCATTCCGCATTTTTTCCGAGCGAGGTCTTTCGAGTGGTCCCGGCTCCAGGCAAATCGACGAGCGTACCGGACGAGCTGAAGGGAATCGTTCGATTCCAAGAGCCGCTCTCTGGGCACACGTGGTTCCGGCTAGGCGGGCCAGCCACCTACATGGCGCGTCCGACAAACATCGACGAGTTGAAGGCTCTCTTCCGCTGGGCGCGGGAGAGTCTATCCCCGTCCGGATTTTGAGCGGAGGGTCGAACCTGCTGGTGCGCGACGAAGGCGTCGCGGCGCTGGTCGTCCATATCGAAAGCCCGGCCTTTTCGGACGTATCGATCGAGGGCAGGAGGGTGGTTGCTGGCGCGGCTGTGCCTTTAACCGCGTTGATCTCACAAACGGCGCGAGCAGGTTTGGCGGGGTTGGAGATTTTGACAGGCATTCCCGGGGCGGTCGGCGGCGCGGTTCGAGGCAACGCTGGAGGAAGGCAGGGCGTGATCGGAACTTACGTGCGTAAGGCCACGGTCATCGACGCCGAGACCGAGGTCCAGGTGCGTGATCAAGACGATCTCAATTTCAGTTATCGCTGGTCCAACTTGGACGAGCCCGTGATCCTTTCTGTTGAGCTCGAGCTCGATCAGGAAAATCCTGAATCGGTCGTCAAACGGATGCGCAAGTTGTGGATCCTCAAGAAGGAACGCCAACCCTACGGGCATCAGTCGTGCGGATGTATCTTCAAGAACCCCAACCCCGAGACCTCCGCAGCGATGCTCATTGAACAGGCTGGGCTCAAGAACACCCAGGTTGGCGGGGCCGAGGTCTCGGACCGGCATCCGAATTTCATCATCGCGCATCACGGCGCCACGACCGACGACGTGCTGAGATTGATTGACCTGGTTCGATCGAAGGTGGCTGCTCGATCGGGTTATCAGATGGACTTGCAGATCCAAATCTGGTAAAGCTCTCCGACCCATTGCAAGGGATCGCGCCCACCGGGTTTTCCAAAGGATTGGACTGGAAGGAGACGGCGATGGCGCCTGAGATTGGCGATAGCGCCCCCTCCATCGAGGAGCCTCGGAGCCCGGAACCGCCTCCAAGTCCAACGGCGGCCCCTTCCGCTTTGCTCGATTCGAGCTCTTCTACCAGTCCACGCAAGCCAAAACGACGCAAACCGCAGCTTGCCCCAGTGAAGCGGCGTTGGAAATCAATTGCTCGATTTTCCGCCGTCGTCGTCGCTGGAACCCTTGCCGTGGCAATGCTTTATCGCGGGGCCACGTGGTTCCTGGAGTACGTTGAGTCGCACGCCAAAGAATCCCGTATACCTGCTTCGGTTCGAGGACCTCGCCCTCGAACCCAATCCTCCCGACTGGATGTCTCAAGGTAAAGATGCATTTCTCGAGCAGGTCAGGACCGAGGCCCAAAGGCCATCGGAGATCTCGCTCCTGGCACTCGATCTGGAACGACTGAGGCGCGATTTTTCTCGGAATCCCTGGGTTTCGCAGACGACAAAGGTCGTTGCGAGCTTTCCCAACAAGGTCCGTATCGAGCTTCAGTATCGCGAACCGACTGCCTTTGCAACAGTGAAGGGGAAGGCGATCTACCTCGACTCGGAGGGGTTCGTTTTACCAACAAACGAGCTCGTTTTGAATCGGGCAGGGGTTCTTTTCGCGATCGAGGTCAAAGACGTTCCGAACGGTCTACGACCTGGCTTTCCTTGGGGCCTGCCTGAACTTCCTAACGGAGAAACTGAGCCCGACAAGCGGGTTCGGGCCGCTGCCCAGCTTGCAGGGTTCCTGAAGCACGCCGGAGTCAACTCGCCCGCGCAAGCGGCTTCCCTGCATGTGGTTGCGATCCACCCAGAGCACCCCAGAGGTCTGTTCGTGCAGCTTTCGAAGCAGGTAATGGTGCTTTGGGGAGAGGCGCCTGGCCAGGAGCCAAAGGGCAGACCCAGCGCAATGGAAAAATGGGAAATCCTTAGAGACTGGGTCGAGCACGGCGGCCCGGCAAGCTTGAACTTGTCCGAGGGCGAATATGCGGTGTTCTCGACCAAAACCCTACTGATCCACCAGCCGAGGCGCGGCGAGTCGTCGCGAGGCTGAAGCTGGGTTCGGGACTTTTCAGGCTTATGTTGTCCCATTGTTGGGTAGGGGAGAGCCGCGCCATTGGCGAGCTCGAGGCGACTGGGAGATTGAATCCAATGTCGAGCAGGCTGGGACCTTCCTGGTTCAACAAAGTCCAACGTGCAGCGGTCAATACCCACGCCGGCAACCTGAGCCGCTTTGCTCTGCTTGTCGAACAGATCAACGCGCTCGAGCCAATTTTATCCAAGGAAAGCGACGAACAGCTTCTCTTGCGAGGCAAGGCGCTCGCAATCGGGCCAAGGTGGGCGAGAAGCTCGATAAGATGTTGGTCGAGGCGTTTGCCCTGGTTCGGGAATCGGCGAAGCGGACGATTGGCCAGCGGCACTTCGACGTTCAGCTCGTTGGCGGGATGGCGATCCACAACCGAATGATCGCCGAAATGGAAACCGGCGAAGGCAAGACGTTGGTCGCCACCTTGCCCACCTATCTGAATTCATTGCCAGCCAAGGGCGTTCACGTCGTTACCGTGAACGACTATCTGGCCAAACGAGACGCCGAGTGGATGGCGCCGATCTACAATCTACTGGGCATGACGGTCGGTACGATTCTGACCGGTCAGGCCGACCAGAGCCGAAGGGCTGCGTACGCGGCCGACATCACTTACGGCACCAGCAAGGAATTCGGCTTCGATTTCCTTCGCGACGAGCTGAAGCGTTTGCAAATTGGCGACACCTCGAGGAAGACTTTCGAACAGGCGTTTCTGGGTAGGGGAATCCATCACGAGGGAGAACTGCCTGTACAGCGAGGGCATCGGTTCGCCATTGTCGACGAGGCCGACAGCATCTTGATTGACGAAGCGCGAACGCCTTTGATCATCGGCGCCAATAATCAGCCGACGCAAGAGGAGGCCGACGCCTACTACGGAGCAGACGAGGCAGCGGCCACGCTCATTCGTGTGAAGGACTTCAGTTACGATCCCGCCGAGCGCAAGGCGGAGCTGACCGCCGCGGGCAGGCGGAAGATCCAACTGGTCGCGGGCAAGTCGGCGTTCTCCAACCTTACGGTCGACGGTCTCTACGATTACGTCGAGCGCGCTCTTCGAGGTCAGATCGCCTACCTGAAAGACCGCGATTACGTGGTGATCGCCGACGAAGTGGTGATTGTCGATGAATTCACTGGACGTATGATGCCGGGGAGGCAGTGGCAAGACGGTCTACACCAGGCGATCCAGGCAAAGGAACGCTTGCCGATCACCCTCGAGACCATCACCGCGGCTCGCGTGACGGTGCAGGACTTCTTCCTGCGGTACAAACGTCTTGCCGGCATGACCGGCACCGCGACTTCAGACGCCCGTGAACTGAGAAAGATCTATAAGGTCGGGGTGTTCAAGGTACCGACGAACAAGCGAGGAAGGCGGTCCTGGTTGGCCGACCGCGTGTTCTCGACCGAGAACGAAAAGTTCATGGCGATCACCAAGCAGCATCGTGGATCTGCATCAACACCAGGTTCCCATCTTGATCGGCACGAGATCGATCGAGAAGTCGGAGCGATTGAGCGCGATGCTCAACTCGGAAGGCATCGAGCATCAGATCTTGAACGCGAAGAACCATGAGATCGAAGCCCAGATCGTCAGCCTTGCCGGCGAACCTGGAAGGGTGACTGTCGCGACCAACATGGCCGGCAGAGGAACTGACATCAAGCTTCCCGAAGGGTGCCCGATCGCGGCGGCCTGCACGTCATTGGCACCGAACGGCACGAAAGCCGACGGATCGACCGCCAGCTCGCAGGTCGTTGCGCTGGCCAGGGAGACCCAGGCCTCTGCCAGTTCTTCGTTTCGCTCGAGGACGAGATCATCGAAGCCTTCGGCGAGAAGCCGGCGAAGCGGCTGCGGGCACTACAAAGGCAAGGGAGAGCTCACCAGCGGATCGATGCGCAGGCTCATAATGGCTGCCCAAGCCAGGAAAGAGCGCCAGCACTTCAAAGACCGCAAGCTGCTGATGCAATACGAAAAGCAAAGGGCCGAGATGCGCAAGAACATGGGGCTCAATCCCGTTCTGGGCTAGAATCGAGTAGCCAGTTATTTCGCTGATTCACCCCAGAGCGCGATTTCCTTCGTGGCAACTTCGGCCGTCTTGACGGCAGGCGTTTCGAGAGCTTGAGGGGACGCCGAGTTGAGCCGCTTTTCATTGCTCATCAGGTCGGCCCAGGTCTTGAGGTTGGGGATCTCCTCAAACACGAGCTTGATGCTCGCGGTGATCGGCATTGCCAAGATCAGCCCGACAAGCCCCCAGAGGAACCCCCAGAAGAGACAGGCGATGAGAACCGTGGTGCCGTTCAAGTCGAGCGATTTACCCATCACATAAGGCGTGACGACGTAGCCCTCGAGGCCAACCAACGCAAGGAAGACCGCGGCGACGATGAGCCCGTTGCCCAAGGAACCAGTTTGACCCAAAGTGAGCACCACTGGGATCGCCCCGCCGACAACTTGTCCAACGTAAGGAATGTAATTCGCCACCGCCGCGCAAAGACCAAGAACAAGCCGTAACGAACCCCATCAGCCACAAAACGAGAGCCAGCCCGCTCCCAAACCCAGGTTGATGAGCGTCCTGGCGAGCAGAAACTCGCGGATCTTGCTGGTGATGGTCTTGAAGGTCCGCTCCGACGACTTCTGATCCCCAACCGTGTGCGCAAGAACCTTACCGCCTTGGGCGCCAGCATCTCCCCCTCGGCCAGCAAGAAGAGGACAAGTATTAAAATAATAAATGACTGTACTAATACATACGTCACGTTGTCTGCGGAGCTGCGAAGCCCCTGAAACAGTAGAGCGTTCATATCTCCCAGAAGGCTGATCGTCTTGGAGTTTGGCAGCACGCTGCGCAGAAGCGGATGTTCGCGGTAGACGTCGTCGACCCAACGGCTGGTGACGCCTGCCAAGTCCTTGACGTCGCTGGCCAGAGTATTGGCAGCCTGAACCAAACTATCGAACGTGAGGCTTGCGAGATAAAGCCCCAAGAGCGCCGCCAGGAAGAACAGGGTCACAGCCGCGACGATCGGGCTCAACCGCAAAAGCCGTCGCAGAAACGTCGTGACCGGATAAAAAAGGCAGGCGAGGAGAAGCGCAAGCGCGATTGGTATGAGTATCGTTCGGAGGAGATAAAGCGCCGCGATCGACGCAAGGACGGAGAGCAAGACGAGCGAAGTGGCGGCGGCCTTTGTACTCGAGCTCACTCCATCCTCCCGAGGTCCGAAATTCGAGTTCGACTTTCGCTCACATAATCAGCCACGATCGGTCTTTTCGCAAGAGGGGGAGGCGAGCCTTCCCCGCGCCAAGACGGCGTCCAACCGTTCTGAACTCGCGAAGCGACGGAGACAATCGCGGAGCATCGTCATTTGCTCGTCCGAGGGTTGTACCTCGGTCTTCGAGTCATCCGCCGATTTCGTGCGCTCGAACCCCTCCCAACCGAGCGTGAGCGGCCAACTTCTCGCTTCCGCCGATTGGTTGTAACGCTCTTTGACGCGAAGGCCCCAGGCGATTCCCCAATGGTCGCGGAACCAAAGCCAGAGAGTGTCCATATCGCTCCGACTTGAGCGAGCGAATCCCCTATTCGAATAGGCTGTCAGTAACGCCAACTGGGCGGCTGCCGAGAACAAAAGCGGCGACCAAAGCTGCGAAGGGACAGTCGTCGACTGGCCTCCGCTCTTGACCAAATCGAACAGCCCCAAGCCAAAACCGACCAAGATTGCTAGGCTTGCGAAAAAATAGCGGGTTGGCAGAAAGTTCGTGCCCCCCACGAACATCAAGAGCCCCAGGAATAGACTCCAGGGGAAGACGAGCTCAACCCGGCGACCATAGACGTAAGCAGGCTTGAAGTTGTGCTCCTGCGCCCATGCAAAAAGGAAAACCAAGACCAGGAGCCCCATCAAGACGCTCCATGCGCCTGCTCCCGGCTGGCGAGCATTCAGTACACTCGCCATCGCCGCAACGGCAAGCAACAGACACACATAAATCCAGATTCCCACGGACTCGCTGCCAGCGTGACTAAGCGAATGCAACTGATCAAGCTCACACACCACTCCGAGCAGAAGCGCAAGACCGCTCCAAACCGCGATGCCTCTGTTTGCTGTTCCCCAAGCCGCAAGATAAGCTCTGACAACGGGTTCCAGCGAACCAAGTAGACACACGATTACACCGATCGCGGCGACGCGGCCCGATGTCGCGATCCAAAGCGCAACCGCAATGTGAACAACGACCCAGAGACGTCGCATGGGCGAATTCCTACCACTCTTTCGTTAAATTGGGAGCTTTAGCTAAAATGGTTAAGAAATTGCCGTTGACGTCGGCTTAGTACGATATTCACGATGGTAGAGGAGTGGGTGCTCGTTTGGAAAGCAACGAGGAGTAGGGAGAGGCATCGATGACCTTGCAACCGATTTGGAAGGCCGCCGTAATTGGGGTTCTCGGGTTCTCGGGAAGCGTGTTTGCAGGCGGACACAAGCCGGCGCCGGCGTTGGAATGTAAAAAGTGTGGGATCGAAGTGGACTGGCTGTCCCAGAACCTTGCCGAGCTTGCCGCAGCGCCGAGACCCAAGGACCGAGCCGAGGCAGCGAGGGAACTGAGAAAGGTCAATTGGAGGCACCATCCCGAGGTCGTCTTGGCGCTCTCGGCTGCGGTCATGAGCGATTGCAAGTCAAGGGTGCGGACCGAGGCAGCTGAGTCGCTGGCCAAGATGGCGCCTTGCGTTGCCGAGGCTCATGAAGCGCTCGCCAGAGCGGCCAAGTGCGATTCTTGTATTTGCGTCCGGCTCTGGGCCAAGAAGGGGCTCAAGAAACTGGCGAACCAATGCGAGGGCCCTTGCAACATTTGCGAACCCAGCGTGGTTTCGTCGGGTCGGCCGGGTCGGGTGATTGACGAAGAGCCATCGCTCTCGCCTCAGCCGACGATCCAACCGAACCCGAATCCGTCTTACGGCGACATGGAAGCCCCGCCCACGGCGACGAGGCCTCGAGATCGCGACCTGGACGCCCCTGTCGCCGCACCGCCCCCGCCTACCCCTCAGCCGATCCCGGAGTCGGGCCGGTCGCCATTTTCGGGCTCGACAGACGCCTCGGGCGACGGGCCTAAACTCGAAGCCCCAGTCGATTAAGCAAGGGACTCGCCACGCAGGCGAATCCCTTTAGCGTTGCAATGCTCCTCGCATCAAGCTCGAAGGATCGCCGCTAATTTTCTTGGCGAACACCTTGAGGTCGCTGATGATGGGCCTGATCTCGTCCATCAGCGTCCCTGCATGCCCCGCGGCCTTATTGAAATTGTCGTAAAGCTCTCGATTCACAAACAGATTCTGCAAGGTTCCGTTCGTGTTCAAACGGCCTTTGCTGTCGGTGAGCGTGCCCGTTAGTAGACCAAGGTCGTAAGTGATTCGATTGAACCGATAGATGCTGGAACCCAAGGCGGTGGTGGGCGTGCGCTTGGCTTCTGAGCCGAGGTCCTTGATCAAGGGATCGATCGTCGCCAAGTCTTCGTTGAGCTTGGCTGCCAGGGTGTTGAGCCGATCAATCGAAGCCTTGAGCTTGGCCTGACCCTCTGCGTCCAAGACGTCGTTGACCTTCTTGGAAACTTCGTTGAAGTTGGATATCGCCGAGGCGAGCGTCTGGCGGTTTTGGCCCACCAGGTCGGAAAGGTCGTCTGCCAACGTACCCACGCGTTGGCCAGTGCTTTTCCAGGTTTGGACGAATCCGCCGACGTCGTCGAGTTTCTTGGTCACGGTCTTGATTCCCTCGGCAGCGCCGCTGATCGATTCGAGGGTATTGCCAGCGCGTTTGAAAGTGACAGTTGCCGCGGCAAGCGCTGAGGCGGGGTCGGCGGCGACGATTCCAACGATTGTGGGCGCGTCGGCCATGCTTCGGTTGGTCTTCAATACCCCCGGGCCTTTTCCGGGCATGAGATCGATCGAAACGTCGCCGATCAAGGCCCTGCTGATCCTGGGGACGGCGCCTCCTTGATGCGATACTTCGTCTCGAGAGCGAGCGTAACGACAACGCCGTCCGAGTGATTTGGGTTGTTGTCGAAGGCGACGGCCGCGACCTCTCCGACCCTTATGCCGCTTTTTCGCACGGGGATGCCGACCGTGACGCCGGGCGCCTCGTCGTAGAGCACTTTGATATACGTGTGCTCACGCAAAAGAGCGGGCGTTTCTCCAAACCAGATCAGCATCCAGGTGAGCACGAGCCCGGCCAGGATGACGAACATTCCGATCCGAAACTGCATGACTCGTTCATTCATACTGGACCTCGCGGAATCTCTCGCTCTTTAGCCTATGTTGTTTTAGTTTATCGACGCCGCCTTGGCGAAAATGTGCAAGATCGGTGGCTCTAGGAAGGCCCGAGCGGGCCAAATCCAGGGAATTGGCGCGGTCAGTCGCGGTTGCGGGCGATTTCTCGGAGGCGTTCCCCAGCCTCTCCGCGAACGAACTGGCGTACTCTCGAGTCGGGATGGTCCTCCATGCCTTCGGGCGAGCCGTCGTAGATCACTTGCGGGTCGCTTTGCCCAAGATACGCGAGTGGGTAAAGCATGACGACCCGATCCGCGACCTTCGTCACGGTTTTCATATCGTGCGTCACAACCACGCCTGTCACGTGCTTGGCCTGTTGCGCCTGGAGGATCAACTCGTTGATGACGTCGCTCATGATCGGGTCCAGGCCCGTCGTGGGCTCGTCGTAGAGCATCACCTCGGGGTTCAAGGCCAGAGCCCTTGCAAGGCCCACTCGCTTGCGCTGGCCGCCGGAGAGCTCGGCTGGCTTCTTGAATTCGATGCCGAGGGGCAGGCCAACCTCCTTGAGCCTGTCTCGGACCACCTGTTCGATCATGTCGTGGTCGTAAAGCCCATGCTCTCTAGGACCAAACGCCACGTTGTCGAAAATGGTCAGACTATCGAAAAGCGCCGCCATCTGGAACAAGAAGCCGAACCGGAGCCGCGTTTTGTTGAGCTCGTATTCGTTGAGCTTATGCATGTCAAGGCCGTCGAAGCGGACGATTCCGGAGCTTGGCTTCAAGAGACCAATGATCAGCTTGAGCAAGACTGTTTTCCCGCAGCCGCTTTCGCCGATGACGCACACCGTTTGGCCGCGATTGACGGTGAAATGAACGTCGCGGAGGACGTTCTGCGTTCGGAAACGCATGCAGATGTTTTCGAGCTCGAGGATCGGCCCTTCGGTCGTCGGGCCGCCGACGCCCTGCGTGGGTGAAAACGCCGTGCTCATAGCAGGTTCGCCGACTCCGGCCAAATGGCGTTATAAGTGGAGTTCCACACAATTCCAATGCAAAAATCGAGACAGAGAATTGCGATAAACGAATAAACGAACGCCTCGGTGGCCGCTTTTCCCACCCCCTCGGCGCCTGCACGAGCATGAAAGCCTCGGTGGCAACTGATAAGCGCGATCGCTGCGCCGAAGAAATAGCCCTTGAACACCCCTGCGAACAGGTCCAACCCTCCCACGAATTCTCGCGAGTGCGCCCAGTAATGGTAAGAGTCGACGTGCAGGATCTGGGTTGAGACCACCGCACCGCCGATCACTCCCATGAAGTCCGCGATCAAAGTCAAAAGCGGGATAAGCAGAAAGCAGGCCAAGAGCCGTGGAACGACCAAATAGTGGATGGGGTTCGTGCCAAGCGCAGACACCGCGTCGATCTGCTCGGTCACCCGCATCGTTCCCAGCTCGGCTGCCATCGAAGACCCTACCCGACCAGCGAGCATCGTCGCCGCCAAGACAGGCCCCAACTCTTTGACGAGCGAGATGTTGATGACCGCGCCCAGCCGGGTCGCCAGGCCCATTTCAGCGAATTGGCTATACGCCTGAACAGCCAATACCATCCCGATAAACGTCCCTGTAATCGCCACGACCGATACGCTCGATACGCCAATGGTATAGAAATTGGGAATGAGGACGCTCCAACGCGATGCGCGTCGGAAGAGCCACATGATCGTAACGGCCGAGAATTGGGCAACGCCGCCGATATCGATGACGAGCTCCGACACCTGCTCCCCAAGCCTCACGATAGGCGAAACTGGAGGGGCCTCGGGGTTTGCGGCGGCGGTAGCGCTTGCCATTCGCGAAGAACTCCTTTCCCGGCTCTCCCATCGGTTTGCCAGGTTCGCGACTGAAGCAATGCTTTAAGAGCTTGCCGTCGGACGCCTGGCTCGACGCTGTCATTCTGGAACGTAAGTCCGGAAAAGACAAGGCCAAGCGTCCAATCGAGCGTCCCCTAACGGCTCTCCAAAGGGGCGGTCGCTCAAGCCTTCTCCGCAAGCTTGCTGGGTGCACCGTCTGGCGTTTCGGCCGAGGTGTAATCGAACCACTTGGGATCGAACTCGATGCGCCGTTTGGTCTTCATGGCGATATTGCTGGTGAGAGCGATCACGGCGTCGGCCAGCGCAACTTCGCCTTTGCAACGCGGCTGATGCTCGGCGTCTTCGTGGTAGTTCGAGGCGTTGCCGTGGCGGACGCAATAGGCGAAGTGTTCGAGCTCTTCGCGGTAGCCACGCGATGGGGCAGTGGTTGCGAGCCCCGCAAGAGACGCAGCGACGCTTGGCCCAGAGGCGCTGGCGCTGGTCTCGAGGGCTGGCTTGCCTCCGCCAGCCTTCTCGACGGTGATGCTCGTCGAAGCCTGCGCGATCGCTCGCTTCGTGTTCGGATCGTTTTCTTTGTACAAGAGCAGATGGGCCTCTTCCTCGACGATCATCGTGCCCTTCGTTCCCATCACCTCTTCTCCGTATTTCTCGAACGCGTTGGTCGAGATCGACGAATAGGTGACGACGACGCGGTCGTTTTCCTTGGCGCCTGGGAATTCAAAAGTCACGAAGACGTGGTCGTCGACCTCCCTGCCGTCCGTGTAAAGATATTGGCCGCCGACGCCTGTCACCGAGATCGGATGCTTCTTTCCCAAAAAGATCGAGCAAGCGTCGAGCTGGTGGCTCCCCAGCTCGGCCATGAGCCCAGCCCCAGTCCGGTCGTATAGCCGCCAGCGGACGAGCTCGTCAAGCGACTTGTATCCATACTTCTGGAAGTCGACGTTCTTATCGAGGTCCGGAATTGCCGGTTTCCAGGAATCGTAATAGACGATGTTTCCCTTTTCGTCGAGCTCGTAGACGGGTTCTTTGGTGTCTGCGTCGTAGACCGGCTTGCCGTTTTCCAACTTCAGCCGAGGGACGCCGTTGTTGCGGTGCCAAAGGGCTCTGATGTGGCGGATTTCTCCGAGCATGCCGCTTTGGACCAAGTAGTTTGCGTTGTCGTAAAGCGCAGAGTAGTGCCTCTGGTGGCCGATCGCCAAAAGCCTGTTGGTTTCGCGCGCGACCTTGCACATCTCTTTGCACTCTCCGATCGAGTGCGCCATCAGCTTTTCGCAGAAGACGTGCTTGCCAGCTCTCATCGCTTCTATGGCGATGGGGGCGTGGAGCCAAAGCGGCAGGGCGATGACCACCACCTCGACGTCTGGGTCTGCGTAGACTTCCTTCGCGTCCTTATATTGCTTCAGCTTCTTGACGTCTTCGTCTGTATATTGGGGATGGCTGGAGAACTCCTTCACAGCACGTGCTTGCTGGCTTGGCCTGACGTCGCAGAAGCCAATGTATTCGAGATAGTCGCGATTGTGCTCGTGGATCATCGCCTGGCAGCCTTCGTTGCCAGTACCGATGATGGCAGCCTTGACTGGAGCGCCGTCGAGCTTCTTGTACCCGAAGTAATACCCGCCGACCGAAGCCGCACCCACGCCCGCCGCGGCAGCGCCTTTCAAGAAATCGCGCCGCGATACGCCCAACACGTTGTTTGCGTTGTCTCGCCCCACTGCCCTCTGTTCAGGTGTCAGCGTCGTCATTTCTCTAAGAACTCCCCAGGAATGAGTCCGACCGCTCGAGTTCACCGGGCACGCCGGTCCGCGGGTGGGCTGGAATGATAGCTATTATACCGTTCTGCGGTCGGTTTCGACCGCGCGTCTTCTGCCAAAACCGCCAAAAAGCAGCGCATCGAGACCAAACCAGCGCCCCGAAGGCATGCAGACGAACGCCATGCAAGCCAAGAATTCGATCAGGTTCTTGTTCACATAGAGATAATGCCCCTCGGAAAGTGGGCTCGCTGGCAACCCAGGGAACGGCGGTTGACTGAGATAGAACATCGCTAGCAAGCACGCCCCGCCCAGGGCTGAGAGCCGGGTCAAAAGGCCGAATAAGAGACCCAGGCCCACCGCGATCAGAGCATACACGGTGAGCTTATCGATCTGATCGATCTTCCCTTTACTTGCCCGAAAAAGCCCGTGGCTCTCGACTTGTTCGGGAGTGGCGATCGCGTTCCACGCCTTGACCAATTCACTCGTCCAGCCGTCGACTGCGCCGACCAGTTCGCGCTTGGTCGATTGAATTTCGCCGTAGGCGCTTTTCATCCAATCCTCCTTGCGGGAGAAACCAGATCCACGCGCCTCGTCGCGTCGATAGCTTTGGAGCTTGTGTTTGTACTCACCAATTTTACGTTTGTTTTCCGAATCCTCGAACCAGTCGGAAGCCTTGGTCGTCGTCGCGACCAAAGCCACGGAGGCCTTCGTACTCTGAGCCTCGTCGAAGCCGAAATGGGCCTTCGCCCTCGCAGCCTCGTCTTCCCACTTCTTCTTGACGTTAACGAAGTCGAGTCGCTTGAACCCGTCTGGATCGTCGACAAGCGAACGAAACTCCTGGGCGAACGGACCGGTGGCGTTGCTGAGATAGCCCTCTGCCGAGAACGGCTCACCGCTTCCCATGCTGGTTTGCAGCTTCCAGGCGCCTTCGTAAAAGAAGTGCCAGCCGATTGCCAGCCGCAAAAGCACCAAGAAAAACAAAGCCAAGAAACCAGGGGACTTCGACTTTCGTTCGATAGCCAGGGGTAGGCTCCTTAACAGAATAAATCTCGACGCACGACCAGGCGGGCAGGGCTGCGTTTCTTGATAGTACTCAAAACTCGGCGTTTTACGAGACCCTGGCGATTTCCCAGCGACTCGTCGGCGCTTTTTCGTAGTCGAGCGAATCGAGTCCCATGGCGACAACCTTGCAGCGGCCTTTGCCGTTAACTTCGACGAAAAGGGCCGCCGTCGAAGGATGCGCAGCGAGATATTCTCGAGATCGCTCGACGCCTAACAAATAGAACGCCGTCGACAGAGCGTCGGCCTCGGCGGCGGTTGGCGCAAGCACCGTCACCTGTCGAGCGCCTGCCGCCGGAATACCCGTTCTGGGATCGATGATGTGCCCATAGGCTTTGCCGTCGATCTCAAAGCTCTGGAATTGCGTACCCGAAGTTCCCAAGCCGCGATTCCTCAGTTTGAGCAAGCCCAATGGCCTGCGCTTGTCGAGCGGGTTTTGGAGCGCGACTTCCCATCGATCGGCAAATCGACCGGGAGGAGAACCTAGCGCATACGCACTCGATCGACCTCCATGCACAAGAGCGCCCGTCAGCCAGAAGTGCTCGCGAACCACCTTCACAGCCTGATCGATCGCCCAGCCTTTGCCGATGCCGCCCAAATTGATGACGATCCCAGGGCGATCGAATTGGATGGTCTTCGTTTCGGGATCGAACCGAAGCTTATCCGTGCCCGTGGATTCAAGCGCTGCCGCAAGCTCGGCGTCGGTAGGAACGCGTTTAGGCCCTTTGAAGAACCCCCAGGCGATCGAGAGAGCGCCGGCGGCGACGTCGTATGCTCCGTGCGTTTCCCTGTGGATTCGTTCGGCTACGACGAGCAGATTGAAGAGTCCCTGCTCGACTGGCACCGGTCCCAGATGTGCCGTTCGATTGATCTGGGAGACTTCGGAATCCTCGCGATAAACCGAGAGTTGGTCTTCGAGGTCGGCGATCTTGTCGAGCGCGGAATTGATCAACCCCGAGGCGCCAGGCACTCGGGCCCCGAGACGGATCTCGAAGTAAGAGCCCATCAGGGCCCGACGGCCGACCATTTGATCGGTGGATACTGAGGCTTCGAGATCGGGGATGGAAGCGTCCTCAAGCGACCCCGGGCTTGCCTGCGTGAACTTCAACAGATCTCTTCGAGAGATGGAGGGACGTTTCGGCACTTTGGGGGTCGCTCAATTCTTCGCTTGCCAAAAAGCCTACTATTATTTTATACAGCGCGGACTTTCCTAACCGCTACAGATGGCGTACTACAACAAGAAAAGAATCTCACGATGCATGAGAGTAATGTCTCTGAGGACGTACAAGCATGCTTCCTCGACAGCCGACTAGGCCGCATCGCCGCGATTCGAGGGGCCCTCACGACTCCCTTAACTTGGAGCTCAGCCTTCTGGTGGGTGCTTCGCCTAGCTGCCTCGGTTGTTCCCGGCTTGTTATGCCTTTACGGAGTGATGTGCTTCTTTATGGTCTTCGCGCCTATCTTTGCACACGTCTTCCTTGGCACCGCTAAGCTCGAGTTTCATTTGAAGCAAGACATCGAATGGTTGGGAGTTTCTCTATTTTCGATTCTCGTCAACTTTTTTTCGGTGAACAGTTTAGTCGCTGGCAAGTGGCTTAAGGGCTTTTGCTTCGGATTTCTCGGCTTACTCGCTACCGTCGTACTGCTTGCTTGGATCGGCGAGGGACTCGATAGAATCTGAAACTGAAGAGAACCGAAGAGCAGGCATCTTCTCAGACTGCCTGAAATAGGCCCCTTCGGCTCATGTCTCAGACTGTCTGAGTTCGGGGCCGATTCGTTTTGGTTTGATATGACGAGGGTGGGCAGGGCAGCCAGTAAGAAAGGACTTCGATTTTTGCTTGAGCCGCTACTTTTGCAAGATAAATGGTTAGAATGGTATTGGGTCGCCTGAAAGCTTCGGAAAAGTAACCGCCATGTCATCTACCCACGCAGACGCTAGCGAAGTATCGATCCTGAACCGCATCCTGCGGCCGGATGATCCTACATTTTCGCCCGACGGGGCTCAGGATATCCTGCGCTTGGGCTTCTCTGAGAGCGACAAGCAGCGGATGCGGGAGTTGTCGGCCAAGGCGCGAGCCGGAACGCTGACGGCTGAGGAAGATGCTGAAGCCGGCCGATACGAATTGCTTGGCCACCTGCTCGGCATATTGCAATCCAAGGCTCGTCGGTCTCTCAAGAACCCTCGAGGCAAGGGTGGAAAGACACAGAGGACGAGCTGAGCAGGCATGGAACGCTTGCTGCAAGAACTGGTGTGGCGGCGGGCCGGCGACCGTTGTGAATACTGCCAGATGCCGCAATCGCGTGACCCGATCCCTTTTGAGATCGACCACGTCATCGCGGAAGACCATGAAGGCCAGACAAAGGCAAGCAACCTTTGTTTATCCTGCTTCGCGTGCAACCGTCACAAGGGGCCGAACATTGCCGGAATCGATCCCAAGTCCAGAAAGATCGTTCCGCTGTTCAATCCCCGCCGTCACAAGTGGTTGCGTCATTTTCGATGGGAAGGGCCAGTGCTGGCGGGCCTGACGCCGGCCGGACGTGCCACCGTCCGCGTACTCAAGATCAATCTCGATTACCGCGTCGGCTTCCGTCAAGAGTTGATCGTGGAGGGCGGCTTTCCACCCGAAGTCGGTGGGCCAGATTTTAGGGGCCCCAGATTTTAGACCGTCTGAGGTCGGGCCCCCTGACAATCCCTCGCTGAGTAGGCACGAACTGGGCAAGACGCACAGAGGCCAACACGTCGACGGTTCCGTCGCCGTCTCGGTAACTGCATCCTATCGGGCGATTTACTTCACCCGAGGCGAGGAGAACGTCTGGTATTGGATCGGAACTCACAGCCAATACGATTCGTTTACGGGAAGGAAATAGCTCGTTCGAGCCTCGTTGTGGAGACGCCCCAGACGCAGACTTCCTGAGTTCGTCGCCTGTCCTCCTGGCCACAATCTCAAAGTCACAAGAAAGACCGGAATCGGATTCGAACCGATGTCTCTGGGTTTGCAGCCCAGCGCCTCGCCTCTTGGCTACCCGGTCACATGGTGGGTGTGAAAGGGGGGTTCTAACCAGGTTCTAAGGAGGTTCTAAGCAGACACCCTAATTCTCGGCCCTACCATGACCATCAGTGCTAACGGTGTTGCGCGACCTCGCAGCGCCCCAGCCGCAACCAGGCCACCCCGCTCGCAATCGGGCAACGCCAGGTCGCCGCGAAACGCCACCAAACACGGCATCCGCTGCGAATGCACAGTCATCCCCGAGATCGAATCGATCGAAGAGTGGGAAATCCACAGGGATGTTTATGTTGAAGACCTCGACCCTGAAGGTCCAATCGAGACCTGGCTTGCCGAAGTGGCAGCGATCCTCCTCTGGAAGCTCGCCAGGGTCGATCGATTCGAACGCGAGCAGAGCTTCTTCTCGGTACGTCAGTCAGCGGATCAAAACCTCAGAGTGCTCGAGAACCGGCTGGTCGTCGGCGGCGAGCTGGATGCCGCAGACCAGGCCAAGGCCGACTTCGTCGATCGGATCAAGAGGTTCGAAGACGGTCGCTTCGAAAACGACCCCGTGGTCCACAGCATGATGAGCGAAATGGTCAAGAGCTCGCTTGCGCCAGCGTTTATTCAAAACTTGGTCATTCGCTATCGGTCCGCTCTCATGCGCAATCTCAAGCAAACCCTCGCCGATCTCGATCGACGTAAAACCAAGCGAGAGAAGTCCGAGCAGAAGCGAGAAAAGTCCGAGCAGAAGAGTGCGAAATCCGACGTCAAGCGGATGGAGCAGGTGCTCGATACGGTGATGGGACCAAACCATCACAAGGACATCGTGCTCACCCAGGACGAGTATCGCGATCTCACCGGCGAGACAACTGAAAGTCAGGACGAAGTCGCCGATCAAAGCCAGTCTGAGCCAGTCCAGTCTGAGCCAGTCCAGTCTGAGCCAGTCCAGTCTGAGCAAATCCAGTCTGAACCAGTCCAGCCTGAACCGGTCCAGCAGGCGACAGCCGCAGTCTCCCCCGCCGAGCCGAGTTCGTTTGGTAGAAACGTCACAACATCCTGTCCTGAAACGACTTCGGAAACACCAGCGAGCCAACCGACCGAGGTTTCAAGTCCCGTTGCCCCGTCCAAGGGCGTCGACAAACATGGGTTTTCGCTCGAACTGACCAGCAGCCACCGCAGTAAGCTCTGGAAAGCGAAAATGCAGAAGGAGAAAGAGGAGAAGCGGAAGCGGTCGCTTGGGAATTTGCCTTCGAATCGTCCTCTACAGTGCGGTCCGCCTACGCCGACGAAGGTCCAGTAGCGCTTTTCTCGGTTCAAGAACCGATTCGGCAGCGACATCGAAGGAGCGCCTGGCTCGCCGTCCGCGCAGAGCTTTCGTGATGCCACCGGCCTTATCGATCGAAAGAGGCCTGAGATACGTGCTCTTTGATAATCCGGATGCGGAAGGACCGAGAGGCCGTTGCGGCTGCTTTGGCGCGGCAGGGGCAATTGCGCCAAAGTGCCGCGAGCTGCCCTCGTCTTTTATGGAGGGCAGAAGGCAGACGCCGTCTGGCCACGGTAATGGCGGCGCCCCGTGAGGCCTTTTGCTCCCCGAAAGCTCTCAAATGTCCGGAACACGCTCGATTCGGAACTCACGGCTTTCTCGTCTGATCCGGCATCATCTCGCGAGCTTCCTTCAAGACCTCCGTTGCCTCTTCGCTCCTGCCGGCGGCTTCGAGGGTCTCTCCCCACTGTGTCAGGTCGTTGGCAAGGTACATCGTGAAAGTCGGGTTCAACGGATGGCTTGCGATCAGTTCGCGCTCGAGGTCAATAAGCCGAAGGAACAAAGGCTCGGCATGTTCAAGTCCTCTGGTTTGAAGAATGCTGATCGCAAGGTATTTGAGCGATGCGAGGCGATGTTCTCGATACTGAGAATTCTCAGGGAACTCGGAAGCGAGTGCTTCGTAAACGTCGACGGAGCTGCGGAGGGATCGCTCGGCGCCGGAACGCTGCGTCAGGAAACGAATCAGGCCGACGCCAAAGTGAGCCTTGGCCGCGGCCTCGCGACGGTGCGGATTGGTATCGCCCTGGGTTACCGAAAGGACGTTCGAATAGAACTCGAGCGCCTGGTCCAGAAACGCCCTGTCCAAAGGCTTTGCGTTGGGTCCGCCGCTTTCGTTCGTCACGGCCTCCATCGCGCGCATCGTCACGGCGTGGGCAGCCATGACGATCACGTCCATCGCCTTTTCCTCGCGAGCGAGGGCAAATTCCTTCTCTTTCAAGGCATTTGCCGTCCTGGCTTGCTCGTTCCAAAGCAGCCCTGCACCAACGATTAGTGAAACGAACAGAACCGCCGCCGCGGCGGAGACTGCGGTACGATGCCTCCGAGCCCACCTGGCCACTCGCTCAATCGGAGTCGGAGGCTTGGCCAAGACCGGCTTTTCGTCCAAGAAGCGTCGAAGATCGTCAGCCAACTCCTTGACGGACGCATACCGGCCCTCGGGTTCCTTCGAGAGCGCCTTCAAGACCACCGTTTCGAAAGCCCTGGGGATCGACCGATCGATCTTTCGAGGCGGAGTGGGTTCGTCGAAGAGCACTTGTTTGAGCAAAGCATGGCGGTCACGGCCGTCAAATGCTGGGCGAAGGGTGAGAGCTTCGTAAAGCGTCGCACCGAGCGCGTAGATATCGGACAGTTCGTCGACAGATCCTTGACGGCCTTCGATCTG
Source organism: uncultured Planctomycetota bacterium (assembly GCA_963818975.1). Taxonomy (GTDB): domain Bacteria; phylum Planctomycetota; class Planctomycetia; order Isosphaerales; family Isosphaeraceae; genus CAWFUI01. The sequence goes on from CAWFUI010000001.1 coordinate 302,377, forward strand.
TTCGGGGCTCATGTAGCGGAGCGTGCCCAGAACGTCCCCAGTACGCGTGGGCCCTGGATCGTCTCGAAGCCTGGCGAGACCGAAGTCGGCCACCCAGAGGACTCCTGTATTGTCCAAGAGCAGGTTCCCCGGCTTGATATCGCGGTGAATGACGCCAAGGCTATGCGCATGTTCGAGCGCCTGCGCTGCCTGAAGGCCGATGACGGCGACTGCGCGGTAGTACGCTTTGCCTCTGGAAGAAGAGAGTAGGTCGCCGGATGGTTCGGACCCAGAGCTCGGAGTGGCGAGAGTTTCTGCTTTCTTGTCGTGGTTCGCAGCGCCGCGGAGCTCGCGGATCACCGCGGCGAGCGTTCGACCGTCGATGAACTGCATCGCGTAATAGTTCAGACCTGAATCGGACCCCACGGCGTAAACGGGCACAATGTGTGGATGGTGAAGCTGGGCAGCGGCGTGCGACTCGATGCGGAAGCGCTGGAGTTGTTTGGGATCGAGCGCCGCTGTAAACGGCAAGACCTTGAGCGCCACTCGCCTGCCCAGTGAAAGCTGCTCCGCCTCGTACACGACTCCGACGCCGCCTCGGCCCACCTCGCGGATCAGCCGGAAATCGCCAAGCTTGGTGGCGTGCGGAAGAGCCGGCGCGTGAATGGGAGCGACTTCCAACGACGAATCCGTTCCCGCAGCGGAATGGACGAACTCGAGAACGTCGAGACACTCCGCCAGCTCGCGGGAGATGTCCGGATGTTCCTGGAGAAAGGCCTCTCTCGATGGTTTTCGTCCCGCTTGTAATTCCAGCAGGAAGTGCTCGAGTGCGGATGCGACGCCTGGATCGATCTGCAACGTCTGGTCTCGGTTGGCAACCGGCGCCGTAGCCGTTCCGCGCTCGTTCGAGATCATTGGAGACCCTTTAGCTCTTGTCGGAGTCGTGCCAGAGCCCTGAGCCATAAGTTTCTGACGCTGTCTTCCGACCTTCGCATACGGAGGGCGACTTCGGGGAACCCAAGACCTTCGATCTGACGTAGGACGATCACGACGCGGTACGTCTCGGGAATCTTGCAGAGGGCGTCTGCCAGTATGGCTGCTCGCTCGCGACGAGAAGCCCGCTGGCTCGGCGAAGTGTACGAAGCGACCAGATTCAAGGAATGTGCGTTAGAAGTCGCATCATAATCGCCTGCGATCGACCGTTCCCGCCTAGGGTCTCGTCCCCGCGTTCCAAAATAGTGACGAACCTGGTTGGAAACCGTCGTTGCAAGGAGCTGGCGAAGCCAGCAGAGGAACTCCCGCTCGGAGGTTCCATGGAAAAGCCCGAGATCGCAGTGCGCCTTCAGCGAGACTTCTTGAAGCAGGTCGTCGACATCCAGTTTCCCTCGCAGGCGCCGCCCCACCTGTCGCTGAGCCAACCTGCCAAGGCGAAACCGATAGATGTTGAGCAACCGACCCAGGGCGGACTGGGAGCCTGCCTTGGCCAGCCGAAGGAGCGATTCGGGCGCGGAGTGAAGCTCGTTGCTAGTGGAGCATCTCATGGAAATGTAGCCACGGGAGCGGCCGGTCGTGCGCCGCCTGAAATCTGATTTTTTCTGTTTATCGACCCAATTCACCTTACCCGAACGCCAGAAGCCTTGTCACGGTGCGGTTCAGGTCGACCTGATCGCCACTCCAAGGCGAGGCGGCACGAGGGGTTCCGCCTGCGAAAAATTGATGAACCGCGGCGCACTCCTCAGGCGATGCGTGGCAAGGTCAGTGGAGAACGGTCGAGACGTCATCGACGTCGCAGAAGCTCGGCGGGACAGTCTGTATCGAACGATCCAGGCAGCACGTCGAGGGCATCCGCTTTCCCCACCTCACTCACCCGCGACACACTCGATTAGGAGGTTCCATGGCACGCTTCGATGTGCACTCTTTGCGCAGAGCACTGAGTCAATACTCTCAAGGTTCGCCAAAGCAACGAACTCGGCGCTCCAGGCATCGTGTCCGTCCGAAGCTGGATCAGATGGAGACGCGAGAGCTCCTCAGCACCTTGACCGTGACGAACGCCAACGACAGCGGTCCTGGCTCGTTGCGGGCAACGGTCGGCCTGGCCAATACAGGCGACGTCGTCCAGTTTTCGAAGTCGCTCGACTTCGCGGAGATTACTCTGACGAGTGGTGAAATCCCGATCAACGAAGGGATTACGATCAAAGGTCCAGCGCCGCAGGAAGGCATCGTCGTCAGCGGAAACGGTGCTTCTCGAATCTTCAACGTCGACGATCCGGGCGGCTCTGTCACCATCGTGAACCTGAACCTATTCGATGGCTTCTCCGACCTTGGCGGAGCGATCCTGAATCAGGCAGGCAAGCTGACCTTGAACACCGTCAACTTCGAAGACAACACCGCGTTGGGTTCGAGTCCAGGCGGCTTTGGCCAAGGAGGAGCCGTGGCGAACGTCGGTTCGACCGCAACTCTTGTCGTTGGAGCGAACTCGGCGTTCGAGGACAATTTCGCCACGGGCGCTGCGGGCGACGTAGACGGAGGCAACGGCGGAGACGGCGACGGCGGAGCGATCTATAACACCGCGGGCGCAACGCTCAGCATCACCTCCACGCTCTTCGTCGGCAATACGGCTGAAGGCGGCGTTGGCGGAGATGATGGAGACCTGTTCATCAACGGGTTTGGCGGCAATGGAATCGGCGGGGCAGTTTACTCGGACGCAGGCACTCTGGTCAGCGTCAAAGGGACCGGCAATTTCCAGGACAACATGGCGGTCGGCGGCGCTGGCGGCAACAACGGCGAAGGGGATTTCAACGCCCTCGGCGGCGACGGTGCTGGGGGCGCCATCGCTGTGCTCTCTGGACCGCTGTCCGTGAGCACGACCGGCGTCCTCAATTTCATAACCAACTCGGCGATCGGCGGCGCCGGAGGAAACGCTTCCGGTCAGTTCAGTTCGGAGTACGACATCGGCGGCGATGCACTCGGCGGAGCGATTTACATCGACAGCGGCGGCGGCGCCCTGACGTTGAAGGGTGCCGTGTTCAACGGCGACCTGGCTCAGGGCGGAGCTGGCGGCTCTGCAACGATCGGTACACGCGCCGACGGCATTGGCGGAGGCGGTTACGGCGGGGCGGTTGCCGACTTCTCCGCGCCCGCTTCGGTCAACACCGTGACGTTCCAGTCGAACCAGGCTGTTGGAGGCGCTGGTGGATCCGAAGTCGTCGGCGCCGACGGCGGGGATGGCGGGCCAGCTCAAGGTGGAGCGTTCCTCGCATTCGCCAACGCGAGCTTCACATCGACAACCTTTTTGGCCAATCAAGCGACTGGCGGAGCAGGCGGAACCGGCGGCCAGGGGGGTGACGGCGGCGTCGCCGGCGACGCGAACGGAGGAGCCATCGCGGCATTTGGCGATGGCGCGTTCAGAATCACCGCGACCAACAGTTCGTTCACTCGCGACTCAGCGACCGGCGGAGCAGGCGGGGCGGGCGGGCTTGGCGGCGACGGAGGCACGGGCGGAGGCGGCTTCGGCGGAGGCGTCTACTACTCCGCTAACAAAGACGGCGGGACGCCGACGCTTACGATCAGCGGCAGCTCTTTCACGCGTGAAACCGCGCAGGGAGGCGCTGGCGGGGCGGGCGGCGCTGGAGGCGACGGAGCGGTCGGAGGACTCGCCCGAGGCGGCGCCGTCCGCTTCAACTCCAACGGCAACTTCAAATTCACCAACGGATCGTTCGTCAGAGATGAAGCGATCGGAGGCGCTGGAGGCGACGGCTTCAATGAAACCGGCGGAACCGGCGGCAGCGCCGAGGGCGGAGCGCTCGCCTTGGCGGGCGGCGGCAAATCGACGCTCACGAGCGCCACGGTTCTCAACAACAGCGTCGTTGGCGGAGGCAGCGATTTTGGAGGCGGAGGCGACGCGCTTGGAGGAGGCATATTCGTCGATGTGAACACCATTGTGATCCTTATCGACGGTCTCATCACCGACAACTTCGCGCTCGACGGGCCCACCAACGGACCCTTTGGCATGATCGTCGGCGGCGGCGTTTACCTCACGAGCGCGGGCTCGACCGAGACCAATACGCAGATCTTCGGCAACTCCGCGCCGATCGATTCCGACGTGCATGGATCGTTTGGTTCCTGACTCGAACTCTCGAGGCTGGCAGCGTTCGATAAGACTATGCAAGGGCCGTCGGGAGATGAACCCGACGGCCTCTTGATTTGGACGCTGAGCTGGTTCAAAGCCAATTAGCTTGGAATTCGCTAATCAACTTCTTTCGCCGCCTTGATCAATTCCTCCGTCGAATGGCGTTCGCGGAAATTGTCGAGGAAGAGCTTGGCACGGATCACGCCTTTGGAATCGATGATGAACGTTCCAGGATGGGGTATGCCCACGGCCTTGCCCTTGGCCTCGGCGTTCTTGATGTGATAGGCGTCGATCGTTTCGCTCTCTGGGTCCGAGAGGAGCGGAAACGTGATCTTGGATGCGTCGGTGAACTTCTTCAGTACTGCGGGAGAATCGTAACTGACGCCGACGATTTGAATGCCCGCTTTTTCGATAGACTCGAGGTCTTTTTGCAACTGAACCAGTTGCTTCTTGCAGAATGGTCACCAATCGGCAGAGCGATAGAAGACAAGCGCCACCTTGCCCTTTTTGACGAACTCGTCGAGCGTGCGATCTTTGCCGTCTTGGTCCTTCAAGGTGAAGTTGGGGGCCTTCTCGCCCGCCTTCAGGCCGCTCTTTTCGTCTGGGGCCTGCTTGCCTTTTTCCTGCGGCAACGCGGCGGCTGCGACGAGCAGCGTACATACCACTGCCAGAGATCCTGTACGTAATGCTGAGGTCATCCTGTCTCCTTGTAAAAAGCTGGAACTTGATCGCTCCAAGGCTAGGGTTCTCGTTGAAACGCGCGCGGATTCAATCTAGTGTTCGAAGGCGAAGTTGTCGAGCGCCGTCCGGTGCGTGGGCTTGTTTACCGGGCCCTGGCTTTTCGCTTGAAATACTCGTGGCAGGGCCGCTCCACGATGTAATAGGTGGCAAGGCAGAACACGGCGGTCGCTATCGCGTAGAACGCCAGCACGCCGACCTTGGCAGCAATCGAGGCCGAGGCAAATTTGGCGCTCGACGTCAAACCGTAACAGAGTTTTTGGCCCAACGTATGTGCCATATATACGGAATAGGATATCTTACCCAAATACACGGCGACAGGGTTCGTCCAGACCGCCGAGCAGCGGTTTCCCAAATGGGCCAAGCCGCCGATCACGCCGGTAAACGCGGAGATGTATCCAACCGCCAGCCAAGAACTGGGCGCCAGAAAGAGCCATGCCAATAGAACTGCCGTGCAGAGCTCCGGCAGATAGCGAAAGCTCATTCGCTTTCCCAAACCCGATTTGATCGCGAGGAAAAGGGTCATGCCCAAGAGGAACGTCGCGGTCACATGGACGATCTCTGGGAACGGGCGTCCGCCCCAGTATCGGTAAACTGCGATCGAAAGAGCCCATGAGCCTGCCAGGAAGAGACCTGCCGTCAGCCGACCTCTCACCCGAGCCAAAACCCACGCTGCCAACGGGAACCAGAGATAGGCGAACCATTCGCAACTGATCGACCAACTTGGGTAGTTCCAGTTCAGCATGGGATGAGGCTCCCACTGGTGAACCAAGAACACGTTTTGAGCGAACTGTTTCCAGGTGTAGCCTTTCTCGGTGATCGAGATTCCCGCCCTGCGACTGACCAGCACCATCGCAAGCACAGCCAGGAGAGTGGCCAAGTGGACGGGGTAGATCCTTGCCAAGCGACGGACGAGAAAGGTTCGATACGACTTAAGCCCGAACGAGTGAAACTTTGCTAGATAGGTATAGGAGAGAATAAAACCGCTCAAAATGAAGAAAAACGGGACGGCAAGGTTGCCTCTAGGCGAAAGGCGAGATCGCCTTTGAGGCTGGGAAAAGCGTTACGACGTCGGTCCAGTAATGGTAGAGAACCACCCATAACGCAGCATACCCCCGAACGCTGGTAAGTGAAGCAACCTCGCCGTCGATCTTCGAGGGACGGGCTTCTTCCACGAACGTGGAGGCGGCCTCGGCGAGACCGGGCTCTTTCGGTTTACCCGTTTTGAGAGATCCGAATGAGAACAAGCGAGACGAATCCCTGGGTCGAGGCTAGGTGGTCCGACGAATCGTGAAAGTGCGTCGAGAGACGTCGACGTTCGGCCGACTGGGAAGGACCCCGACCTCGAGACCAGCCCAGGCGCTCTCAATATTTCAATTCGAAGGCCTCCCGGCAAGTCCAAGCCGTCTCTCCCAAATTCCGCAAGTTGTCCAAATGGCAAACGTCGAGTATTCTTGAATCGACTGCGCTACTGGGACTTTCGGCTCCAACACATCGCTTCGGAGCTTGGCCTCTTGAGCAAAAACCTCGTCCGCGATCCTGGCTGCTCTCGAATCTCGAGGAGACGAATGCTCGCAGCCTGCGCGGGAGCGTTCGTCCCCGCCGCGTTTTTCCACTCGTTTGCCCAGGCCAACAACCAAGACGACGCCGAAGTCGAGGTGATTCAAGACGAGGCGATGAAGGTGGGCTTGGCAAATTTTAAAGCAACCCATACCGAGCGTTACCTCGCGGTGGGCGACGCACCAAGCTCGTTCCGCACCGACGCATTGGCGATCTGCGAGCTTGTCTATCAGGACTGGTTCAAGCACTTTAGAGAGAAGGGCTTCGAGCTCGACGAACCGAAATCCAAGCTGATCGTAATCGCGCTTGCAGGCGCCAAGTCGTTCCAGGCGTTCACGGAAGAGGATCCCCTGGGCGTTGTTGGAGGCTTCTACGATCGCGATACGAATCGTTTGATCTTCTACGATTTCCGCAATACACCCACCGCCGTCCGGAAGCCGAAAGAGGCCAACACGATGGCCTTGGTCCACGAGGCCACGCATCAACTCTGTTTCAACACTGGCCTGCTGGAGCGCAAGGGAGATGTGCCCGGCTGCATCAGCGAAGGCCTGGCAATGTATTGTGAACAGCGTCCGCCGAACAAACACACCGAACCCGGAAAAGTCAACGTGGAACGCCTGAAAGTGCTCCGCGAGTCAACCAGCAACGGCCGAGCAGGGGCATGGATTCCGCTTGATCAAATGATTGCCAACGACGACAAACTCGACCCCGAGGTCGACCCGGACGCCCTTCAGCTTGCTTACGCGGAGAGCTGGCTTTTCGTCCACATGCTAATGCGCCAGCCTGATCTCTTGCCCAAGTTTCGAAACTATTTGGCCGCGATCAAAGAGCGCACCGAGGCCAAGGACCGGCTGGCAGACGCCGGCAAGCATTTGGGAGACCTCAAGCGTCTGGAGCGAAGGCTAAAGGCTTACAAGCCGCGATAAGCGTCGCAAGCTCGCACGCAATACGGCTCCAGGGGGCGGCCGGGGCAAAGCTTTCGTGCCCCGGAAGCCTCGCGACTATTGAAGCTTCTTCAGTTCCTCTTCGAGTTGGGCCTGATCTTTCTTGTCGAAGAGGATGAATTCGCTGAAGACGGCGGAAAGCGATTTCTTTGACATGTTCACAGCCGAAAGACCAACCTGGATGTTGTTGGGGAAATCGACCGCGAACTCCCGAAACGCTTTCCAGCGTTGATCGCTTTCTTCCATGAACATGCATTGAATTAGGCCGTTGTTGCGCGCCATCAGCAGGTGCATCGGTCCGTCCTGAACGTTGAACCAGTAGGGTTCGCCCACGAGTTTGCCGTTTTTGTAGACCTCGACGAGCAGCCTATGCTCTAGAAACGCGCCTCGAGCCGTCACCGACGCCGTGCGTTCGAGCCGGATGAAGTTCTTCTCGTCTTCCCAGAGCAAGAGCCCGGCACTGTGGAACGTCCACTTGAGCAACTGCTGGTTCCTGGGATTTTTCACGCGATCGGTCCCCGGATTGAGAGCTCCGCCGATGAGTGCGTGCATCACGAAATCTCCCTCGACTTTGGCGAGCGTTCGGGGAGCGTTCAAGCCGATCTTCTTGACGGCGATCTCCGGCAAAAGCGTATGGCAGCCGGCTGGAACCTCGATCTTTATCGCCTTGCCCTCCTTGACCAGCTTGCAATCTTTATCGGGGTCGATCAGTTTCTGGAGCTTCTTGAAGGCCCCAGTAACCAGGTTCTTGAACTTCTTCATCAGTTCGTCGCGATCGCCCATCGCCACCAGTTTGCCGGGTTGTCCGGGAAGGGAATGCGGCATTGGAACGGATAGGAACTTCATGCCGTTGCCCGAAGTGAACGAGAGCTGAACAAAGACGTTTTTGGGTGTGTTCGCCAGCGGAACCGAGAAACGAGCCGAGGCCACGTTGGCTTTATGGTCGACCGCAAGCGCAGTTGGCTTGACGTCCTTCATCTCCTCGATCTTCGTGATGGTCTCCGGCTTGGGGGGTTCTCCATAGAGCGGGGCGATGCGAACCTGAGCGTCGCGCAACTGGCCCATCGGGTCGGTCAGGTCGGCTTTGACGTCGAACTCGTAGCTTCCATTCTTGATCGATACGACTTGGAGACCGATCTTGGCGACTCTGCCCGCCAGCAACTGCTCGACGTGAGATCGTGGGATCACGAAACCAATTCCGTCGGCGAGCGAAGACTTGGCGACCGCGACTCCGACAAGCTGGCCGCCTTCGTCGACGATAGGCCCGCCGCTATTGCCAGGGTCGAGGTTGCCGTCGACTTTGAGCATGGCGATATTCCCGCCCATATCCTTTTCGAGCTGGGAGATCGATCCCTTGTTGGTCGTGATCGACGGGTTCCCGTTTCTGACGATGTTATACTGCTTTCCGCCTGGAAAACCGAAGAAGAGCAAAGGCGTTCCGAGCGTTGGCTCTGCTCGCGTAAACGAGATGGGTTGAGGGGGCTGGCTAACGTTTTCGCATAAGAGAACGGAAAGGTCTCGCGTGGTGTCTCCGGAAGTGTCCGCCGCCAATATCTTGGCTGGGACTTCCTGTTCCTTGCCTCTTTCTCCGCTGCGAAATACGCAAGAGACCGTGACGGCGCCCTTTGGCTTGGGCTTGGCCTTGGCGGTCGAAGGCCCGTCGTCGTCTTCCTCATCCGCATCTTCCTCGGAGTGGAGCGTAACGACGTGCCGATTGCTGGCGACGTAGGTCTTGCCGGCGTCGTTCCGGATAACGAATCCGCTGCCGGTCGCGTAGTCTTTGCCGTCGACTTTGAGCTTGATGAAGACTGTTGCATCGGTGATCGCTGCATAGACGCGGTCACGCGGCAGAGGCGATCCGCCGTAATCGATCGAGGCGATCGGATACTGGGCGCCGGTCGTCTGGCCTTGGTTCGGCTGAACCATTCCCGGGCCGATCCTCGAGGGCGCCGGTTGGCCGGCGTCGGTCTGAGCGGTTTCGACGACGTCCGTCCTGGGCGCCGCGGAAGGCAGGGCGTCGTTTGGGCCCGGCTGCTGCATCACCACCACGCCCATCACCGCCGCGAGGACCAGTGCGGCGCCTCCGCCAATGCCCAGGATGATCGGCAGGGTCGACTTCGGCTTCTCTTCCTCGACTTGACGGGACGATCGTCTCATGCCAACGGGTGCGGCTGGGGCTGCCAACGGCTGCGCGGGCTCGTCGAAGTCGTCGAAATAGGAGGGAGGAGCGGGCTGTTGAGGTTTCGGCGCGGCAACGACAGGCCGGGCGGCTTGTTGGGCGGGGTTGGAGGGCGCCGAGGGCTTCGCCGCGCCTGGACCCGTCAAGCGGTTCGTCGACCCGCATTTGGGGCATTTCACGTTACCGCTGGAGAATGTGTCTGGCAAACCCAGACGCGTATTGCAACTCGGACATGCTACGAAAACCGGCATGGTTCTCTCCTCTTCTTCGGACGGCGGAGGATGACGTATGTTCGCCAGAGAGAATTCAACGAGTTCGTTTTGCTCGATCGATCTGGACCAGTGTCGTCGGCCATGGAAGAGATCCGCTTTGGAATGAATTGGCCGGCAAGATCCAAAGTTATTCAAGGCTATCGAACGCGCGAAGCGTTCGCAACGGAAAAAAGAAACGTCGAATCCACGCCTCTCTCCGTCGTTGCAGGATAAGTCTCAGAATCCTTGGATGCGCATCGCACAAGAGGTTGATGAGCCGCACCGACTTGGCAAGGCGGCACTACGCAGGCGCCTATTGGATTTTCCTGAGTTCTTCCTCGAGTTTGGCCGCATCGGTCTTGTCAAAAAGGATGAAATCGCTGTATTCGGCGGTCAGTGGTTTCTTCGACATGTTCGCGGCGGAAAGCCCGACTTCAACTCGATTGGGGAAATCGGCCGCGAACTCGCGAAAGGCGATCCAACGCACTCCATCCGGGCTGAATAGACAGCGGATAAGCCCGTTATTCCGCAACATCATCAAATGCATGGGGCCTTCGGGCACGCTGAACCAAAGAGGCTCGCCAACGATCTTGCCTTGCTTGTAGACCTCGACAAGCAGGCGATGCTCCAGAAACGTTCCACGTCTCATCACGGACGCGGTGCGTTCCAAGCGGATGAAATTCTTGTCGTCCTCCCAAAGCAAAAGACCAGCGCTCTGGAAGCTCCAATCCAGTGGTCGATTGGTCCGAGGATTGTTCACTCTCTCCAGGCCTGGGTTCAAAGCGCCGCCGATCAGCGCGTGCATCACGAAATCGCCTTCGACTTTCGCAAGAGTTCTTGGAGCGTTCAGGCCGCTATTCTTATCAGCGATCACCGGCAAGAGCGTATGGCAACCTGGTGGGACTTCGATTTTGATCGCGTCGCGCTCTTTGACAAGCTTGCAATCCTTGTTTTGGTCGACCAGATCCTGGAGTTTTTTGAACGCTCCGGTGAGCATATCGTCGATTCTGTCCGTCACGGCTTCGTGATCGCCCACCGCCAAGAGTCTTCCGGGTTGTTGGGGCAGCGAATGGGGCGTTGGCGCCGAGAGCGATTTCATGCCGTTGCGCGACGTGGAGGAAAACTGTACAACGACGTGATTGGGGGCGGCGGCCATCGGCACAGACACCCGCGCCTTGGCGACGCCCGCTTGATGATCCACCAAGAGCGGGGCGGGCTTGGCGTCGGGAATCTCCTCGATTTTATTGGGCAATTCCGGCTTGCGTAGATCGCCGTAAAGCGGCGCCACGCGAATCTGGGCGCTCGTCAATTGGCCCATCGGATCGGTGATATCGGCGCTCACTTCGAACTCGTACTTGCCATTATTGACCGAAACCAGTTGCACGTCGACCCTGGCGACCCTGCCAGCCAGCAGTTGCTCCAACCGCGAACGAGGTATTACGAAACCAATACCGTCGGCGAGCGAAGACTTCCCCACGGCGACCCCGACAAGCTGGCCTGCATCGTCGACGATGGGCCCGCCGCTGTTGCCTGGGTCGAGGTTGCCGTCGACCTTGAGCATGGCCACGTCGCCGCTTTGGTCCGGTTCGAGTTGCGAGACCGAAGCCCGGTTCAACGTGACCGGAGGATTTCCCGACCTGGCGACGTTGAGTATCGCACCGAACGGATAACCGAACATCAACAGCGGCGTTCCGAGTTTTGGCTCGTCGTGCGTGAAGGAGATGGGATCGGGAGGCTGGTTCACGTTTTCGCAGCTCAAGACGGCAAGGTCGCGCGTGGGGTCCCCAGATGCGTCCGCAGCCAAAATCTTGGCGGAAAGCTCTTGTTCCTTGCCTTGAATTCCGCTTCGGAAAACGCAAGCGACCGAGATCGCTTGGTTCGTCCTCGGATTCTCGCCGCGAGACGTTCGACCTCCTGTCTGCGAGGAAACAACGTGTCGATTCGTGGCGACGTAGGTTTTTCCAGCGCTGTTGCGGATGACGAAGCCGCTGCCGAAAGAATGGTCTCTTCCATCGATTTTGACCTTGATGTAAACCGTGGCAGCGGAGACGACCTCGACGACTCGATCTTTGGGCAATGGCCCGCGCCTGTAAATGATCGCCTGCGAATCGGTCGAGAAGTTGGGAATGCCTCGGTTCTGGTCGGTTCCGTCTTGGCCGTTGTGGAGTAATGCTCCGACGGAATCGCTTTCCACCGGATAGGAATTGTCGACGTTTTGCTTACCCTCGGTTTTCGATCGTGCGACGTCTTGGTTCTTGTGATGCGAGACCAAGAACGCTAACAGACCAGCCATCAAGAAGCCTAAGCCCCCGCCCGCAACCAGAATAAACGTCAGTGTCGACTTCGGTTTGCCGTTGTTTGGCTGGCGGTACGATCGCATCGCTCGATTCGGGACTGATGGAACAGGAGGGAGTTTTTCAGGTTCCTCGAGGTCGTCGAAGAGAAATGAGGGAGTTATAGGCCGTGAGGGCGGCGACGCCGGGAATGGAGCGGGCCGAGAGATTCCCTGCGTTGGACACGTTGGATCGACAGGCCTGGCAGCGCCACGCCTCGTGAACCGATTCCGCGCCCCACACTTCGGGCATGTGACAATGCCGCTCGAAAAAGAGTCGGGGACGCCCAACCGAGCGCTACAACTCGGACATGCAACAAAAACGGACATGTTGATCTCCAGTTCGCGGAGCGAAGAGCATGCTCTTCGCCGGTGACCAGTCGAGCGCTGCTTTATGGCGGCTTTGGCGCCGAGGATTTTCCGCCCTCCTGGAAGATCCGAATTCGAACTCAAAGCCCGAAAAAAATTTTTGAGATCCACAGATCGGGTCGAACCAAGACCCAGACCGCTGGAGAAGTCCCAGCTGATACCAACCGTCTTGCCAAGGCGCGTAATCGTTTCGGGGTGGATCGAAGAGCGCCGAAGCGATTAGAATCCATTTGATACTGGCGTCCGACGAAACGCTGTTCGTGGACGGGGCTGCACACATTCCTTTGCTGTGAAACGATGAGTCAACCCAACCCACCTGCAACCGCATCGGTCCTGGACCCTGTTGAATCGGCGAAGTCGGCCTTCCTGGCCTGGCTCTTTCCGGGGCTTGGCCACGCTTATCAGGGCAGATATGCAAAAGGCGCCATCTACGCGATCTGCATATTCGGCTTGTATGTTTGGGGGTTGCTGCTGGGCAGAGGCCAGATCGTTTACTTCGAGTGGCTCTATCCCTTCACAAACATGGAGCAGTTTCGGGGCACTTACCTGATGCAGTTTTGGGTGGGCCTGCCCTCTTTGCCCGCGCTCATTCAGGCGACGTTGCGCTATTACGGCAAGCCTCCAATCCTCTGGGGCTGGATGGACATGCCGCCGCAGATCGTTCTGAATGGGTTGCAAGACAGCCTGGGAAAGCAGCTTGAAATCGCCACGATGTACACACAAGTGGCTGGGCTTTTGAACGTCCTGGCCATTTTCGATGCAGCCGCGGGGCCGCATCCGAAGCCGGCGCCCTCGGCCGCTCCGATTCCCGTCAAAACCGCGGCGGAACCTGCACAGTAAGGAAGCCCATGAACATCGTCCTGGCCGCGGCCAAGTTCAATCCCTACTTCTATGTTCTCCCAGTTGTGGTCGCCATAAGCTTGGTGCACGGCGCCAGCCGGCACGACGAGTGGAAGCCCATTCTCTCGCATTCCTTGCGGTTGGGTTTACTGGTAATGGCGATTCTGGGCGGCGCCACGGCGATTTTGCTGCTCGTGAATACGCAGACCTAACTCGAAGATACGAGTCGGTCGCCCTAGGCGTTTGGATCCAAGCTCGGCTCGCTTTCTTGAGCCCTGGTGGGTGGTTTGCGCGGCGGACGGTCGTGGCTGTGGCCAACGTCGAAGCGCTCGCCAATGTAATGCCGGCGAACCTCGTCGTTGTTCAGGACTTCCTCGCGGTTGCCCGAAGCGAAGACCCTGCCTTCTCGGATGAGATAATTCCGATCGGTCACCTCAAGGGTTTCTCGAAACTGGTGGTCGGTGAGCAAAATTCCGATACTGTGCTCCTCCGCCAAGTTTCGGATCGCCTCCTGAATTTCTCCGACGGTCTTCGGGTCGATGCCCGCGAAAGGTTCGTCCAAGAGGATGAGCTTGGGCTCGGTGATCAGACTTCGAGCGATCTCGAGTCTGCGACGCTCTCCGCCGGAAACCCTGTTCGCCTTGGTTTTACGAATGTGCGCCAAACCAAATTGCTGGAGCAGTTCCTCCTGGCGGTCGCGTCTTTGACGACCGTTCATATCGGCTCGAGTTTCGAGGATCGCCATGAGATTGTCGGCGACGCTCAGTTGCCGGAAGACGCTCGATTCCTGGGCCAAGTAGCCCATGCCATGCCGCGCTCTCTGGTACATGGGCAGCTTGCTGACGTCCTTGCCGCAGAAGATCACCTCTCCACCGTCGGAATCGATCAGCCCCATCGTCATGCGGAAGCTGGTGGTCTTGCCTGCTCCGTTGGGTCCAAGCAATCCGACCACTTCGCCCTTATCGACGTCAAAATCGACTCCCACAACCACCTGACGCTTGCCGTACCACTTTTGCAGTCCGCGAACTTCCAGAAGCGCCATCTGCCGATCCTCCTTGATCCACTGGCTGTCTTGACCGATCCATCGAGTACGCCGAACTTACGCTCCATCCGCATGAAGGTCTTTTGACTATCGGATCCACTTCATCCGTTCCCAATAGGGTCGGAATGGGACCACGAAATCCCTGCTCAAACTGAACTTGGGCCCAAACGGAACGGCGTGCGGCCAATAGACAAAGAAGGCCTTCCCGACGAGCAGTTTTTCGGGAATTTCCCAGGATTCTCGGTTCTCGGTGTTCCATCCATGCGCACATCTCCTTCGTAAGTTGGTGGGTCGTAGCGATCCTGCGTGCTCCAGGCGCGACCGTCCTTGCTCTTTGGGCTGTTGTCCCCCATTGCCATGTACATGCCCGGGGAGATGGGATAGTCGTGCGATTTGACCCTGCCCAGAGCCGGAAACTGCGAAGGATCGGACAGCAAATCGAAGAGTTCGGCGGCGGTCGAAGGAGTTCGCTCCCAAAGACCGGCGTAATCGCTTTGTTGTGGGTGTTGGGTGTAGTAGACGTCTCGCTCGATCAGAAGCTTCGAAACCGAAGCGGCAGCGCTTTCGAGAGCGATCCCTATCGGCTCGAGGTCGTCCTTGGTCGGAGTGGTCGCGGTTTTCGATCCGTCGTTATACGTCCAACCCTCGCCAAATGCCGCGGTGTCGTCGACCCAGAGCGTCAGCCTGCCGTCGACGTTGGCGAACCGAATGCGATGCCTGCCGGGCCCCTTGAGCCGAGTCTGGGCGACCTTTTCGTACGCCAAAGCTCCGTGCTCAAGCTTGGCCTCGCCGGTGGCCAAGTCGATCTCGCAGCGGTTCACAACCCCTCCGCGAACCAGCCGGAGGGCAAGCATTCCGGATGCCGACTGGATTTCAACATCGCAGCTCAGCGTCAGGTCGCCAACCCAATGAGGGTGGAACCAGCCGTCGCCGAGAAAACGACGCTCTTTCGAGAGGTTGGTATTGTAAGGGTAGAAGTCGGTAATGAGGGTGGCCCTGGGCGCTCTCGGCAGCGGATCGCCTTCGAGCACGGCTTTCCACTGCTCAGGGTCGGGAACCTTATGCTGGTAAGCCAATTCCGTCCAGTCGTCGCCTTTGGCGTCGACTTTGAAGAGTCCAGGCGTCGGTTCGCTCCAACGATCGTCCGATCCGCTCCACCGACGCCAGCGCGGGTCGCTCAGGCTCTTGGCCCTGTGGGCGTCGTCGTAAACCGGCATTTGCATCGAAAGCTGATGTTTAAGAGATTTTTGCGCCAGCACAAACGGGTCCGACGATCCCAAGGCCCGGGTCAGCACGTCGCCGCCGTAGACGCGGATCTCTTCGTTCGAAAGCCCAATCAAGCGCTTGATATAGTTCAGTTCCGGCTCTTCGGGATAATGAAAAACGATAACGTCCCAGCGACTTGGCTTGCCCGAGCCGGGCAGATTCGGCAGTTCATAGGGAAACTTCATCACCAGGATGCGATCACCCTTGAAGCTCGGTTGATTTCCAATTTGAGCCTCGAATCGGCAGTTAAAACAAGTGCCGTATTCGACGGAAGTACGTCGCGAATTGTCGTTATCGCCGCTTGGTTCGACCTCGTCGGACGCGTTGACCGCGTAGACGCTCTCGCACTCCGGACAGACGATTTCCTTGTGTCTGCCCATAAGCGTCGGCGCCATAGACCCAGTGGGGATGACGAACGCCTCGGCGACGAACGCCCGGATCAAAATGGCGAGGACCACGGCGAAAACGAGCTGCTCGATGAGCGTCTCTTCGCGCGGCCTAGGACCCTTCGTTTCAGACTGGCCGTTCGCTTGTGGCTTCGAAGCGCTTTTTGAGAGGTCGACGAAGAAACGGCCGCCGGCGCGCTGGTCGGATCTGGGATCGTGGGGGTGTTGGACGTCGGTACGGTCCTGCTCATGGAATTCGCGGTTCCCCCCCGTCGACAAGCGACCCTCGGACCCAAGACCCTCGCTGTGGAGGTCGACGACAAGGTCCGGGCGACTCGACACTTAGTGAATGTAACGTATTTCGCGAGGATCGGGAATCCAATACACCTCGCGACCAAAGACCTTTAGCGGAACCACTTGGCTCGGCAGATGGACCAGGAAGGGCTTCCCGAGCAAACTCTCGGCCCTGACCACTGGGCTGTTCGGCCAAAACCGCGAGTCATTGGAGACTGGACTGTTATCTCCAAGGACGAAGAACTCGCCCTCGGAAAGATGGTAAGGTCGATCGACCGCGAAAGGCCTGCGAGGTGCATGCATCAGTGCGTTGGTGTAGTAGATGTCGCGGTAGATTTGAAGATTTTTGACTCGGACCCATCCACCTCCCGAAACTCCGACGGCGACAGGTGAATCGGCCACCGCCTTACCCACCCCTGGCGCCTCATCGTCGTCGATTGGGTCGAAAAGCAGATTGCCATCGACCAACACCATCAGCCGTCGATCGATTGTCGAAACCACAAGTCTATGCCAAACCTTGGCATCCGGCGAGGGACTGGAGCTGACGCCGGCCTCTCCCGCGCTCGATCGGCGGAGTCTGCCTTCGCGGCGAACTTCAACTTCTGTTGAGTGATCGATCGGAATTCGCACCAGGTGTCGGCCGGTGGCTCCGTGGATTCGAACGTAGAGCGCCTCTGCTTCCGGAGCGACCGCCACGTCGGCCTCGAACATCAGATCCTCGACGTTGTTCTCGGAACGTAAGTCTCTGCCGTTGTAAGGGTAATAATCGCGAATCGGGCCATATTCGGAACGGTCGGGCTGCCAATGGAGGTATTCGATCCAGTCGGGAACCCTGCGGGAGAGCAGGGTCTCGTCGATTTTTGGTTCGCGCAGCAGCTCCGCGCCCTCGACTTTCCAACCCGTGGGGAGGGGATACGTCTGAGCTCCGCGTTTTGCTTTCCAACGTGGGTAGACCGAGGAGTCCTTGGGGGGGAAATTCTGGTCATAGACCTTGACTCGCATGGCATGCTGCTCGGCGAGCGATTTGCGGGCGATTTTGCCGTCGATCAGGACGTCTCCTGCGACGATCTGGATCGATTCGCCGGGTAGGCCCACGATCCGCTTGACGTAGGGCTGAGTCGGTTCGATGGGGCTCTGGAAAACGACGACTTCCCAGCGCCTGGGAGCTCGGAATTCGTAGAGGTATTTTTGGACCAGGAGTCGATCGCCCTGACAATGTACGGCCGCCGAGCGATCCCATCGATCCTGCCCACAGTTCGGGCAAACCGGTCGGGATGGTCGATGATCCTCGTCGACGCCGACTGCCATCCGGAAGCCGCAGTTGTGGCAGGTCGATTCCTCGTGAAAGCCCAAGAGCGTCTGCGCCATCGAGCCAGTCGGAACGACGTAAGCCTCGGCCGCGAAAGTTCTAAAGACGACAACACAGAGCCCCAAGGCAACCAGGAACTCAACGGTTTGGCGAAGCAGCCCCCGACTGGAACCTGATTCGACGCTCTGGGTTTGAGGTCTTTGAGCCATGGTAAAATTTACAGCAAATCCAGGTCCCATTTGACCTCGAGGCGCATCCTGCAAGATGGTTCCTTAGCCGCGGCTACTCTTCGCTAGAGTCGAGAATCGAGAGGAACGCTTCCTGGGAGATCTCGACGTTCCCAACCTGCTTCATACGCTTCTTGCCTTCCTTCTGTTTCTCGAGCAGTTTGCGTTTTCTGGTAATGTCGCCGCCGTAGCATTTCGCGGTAACGTTCTTGCGGAGGGCGGAAATCGTCTCGCGAGCGATCACTCGACTGCCAATCGCCGCCTGGATGGCAACCTCGAACTGATGCCGGTCGATCTCCTGCCTCAATTTCTTGACGAGCTTTCTGCCTCTGCGTTCCGCCTGCACTCGATGCACCACGACGGACAAGGCGTCGACTTTCGAACCCGCGACCAAAATGTCTAGGCGGCAGAGGTCGCCGGGGCGGAACCCAATGATTTCGTAGTCCATCGTTCCATATCCGCGGGTTGCGCTCTTGAGCTTGTCATAGAGATCATAGATCATCTCGGCGAGCGGCAGCTCGTAGACAAGGATCGCCCGCGAAGTCGTGATGTATTCGGTCTTGAGGTAAACGCCTCTTCTATCCTCGCAAAGCTGCATGATCGCGCCGATGGATTCGGCGGGTACGATGAAATCGACCTTGGCGATCGGTTCTCGGAATTCGGCGATCGCGCCGGGGTCGGGGATCCGCGTGGGGTTCGAGATGAGCTGGGTTTCCCCAGTGTGGGAAACGATCTCGTAGGTGACGTTCGGGGCGGATTGGACCAGCGACAAATTGCTTTCGCGCTCGAGCCTCTGCTGGACGATTTCCATGTGCAGCATGCCCAGGAATCCGCAGCGAAAACCGAAGCCAAGGGCGTCGGAAGACTCGGGCTCGAACGTGAAGCTCGAGTCGTTGAGCGAGAGTTTTTGGAGTGCGGTGCGCAGGTCTTCGAACTCGTTGTGGACCGCCGGAAAGAGCCCGCAAAAGACCACCGGCATCGGCTCCTGATAGCCTGGCAAGGGCTCCTCGGCGGGTCGATGCGCGTCGGTAATGGTATCGCCAATTCGTACGTCCGAGAGCTTTTTGATATTCGCGGCGACGTAGCCCACTTCTCCGACGCCCAGATCTTCGCACGC
Source organism: uncultured Planctomycetota bacterium (assembly GCA_963818975.1). Lineage (GTDB taxonomy): Bacteria > Planctomycetota > Planctomycetia > Isosphaerales > Isosphaeraceae > CAWFUI01. The sequence goes on from CAWFUI010000001.1 coordinate 321,339, forward strand.
CACTTCCTGCGGCCTAAACCTGCCCATGGCGATGATCTCGTGCTCGACTCCGCCGGCCATGAGCCTAATCTTTTGGCCGGCCTTGATCGTACCGTCGAACACTCGAACATAGACGATCACGCCCTGATAGTCGTCGAACTTGGAATCGAAGATGAGCGCGCGTAGAGGCCCCTCGGGCTTGCCCTTGGGCGGAGGCACGCGTTCGATCAAGGCTTCGAAGAGCTGGGGCACGCCCTGACCGGTCTTGCCGCTGACCGAAAGGATTTCAGCGGGGTCGATGCCGAGCGTGTTGAAGATCTCTTCGCGAACCTCCTCGGGCCTGGCCGCCTGCATATCGATCTTGTTCAGCGCGGGGACTATGGCAAGATCGCCGCCGACCGCGAGGTAGGCGTTGGCCACGGTCTGCGCCTGCACGCCCTGGGTGGCGTCCACCAGGAGAATGGCGCCTTCACACGCCGCGAGGCTGCGGGAAACCTCGTAGTGGAAATCGACGTGGCCCGGAGTGTCGATCAGGTTGAGCTCATAAGACGCTTCTTTATACTTATAATAGATGGTCACCGCGCGGGCTTTGATGGTGATGCCTCGTTCGCGTTCGAGGTCCATGTCGTCCAAAAGCTGCTCTCGAAACTCGCGTTGGGAGATCGCGCCGGACTGGAGCAAGAGCTGATCGGCAAGCGTGCTCTTGCCGTGATCGATGTGCGCGACGATCGAGAAATTGCGGATGAGCTTTGGGTCGTAGGCCATTCGGGACGCCTGTTTCAGTTATTCGGACGATGAATCGTAAGGGTCTAGCATCGACTTTATTGAAGGGATGAATGGGTTTTGGAGCTGTCACGCTTTTCGAGGAGCGTGCGGGTGGGCCGCCCTGGCGCATCCGGCGGCGCCAATGAAGCCGGCGTCGCCGCCGAGCTCGGCGTATTCGATTCGGGTCTTTGCCGCTGGTACGGGAAAGGCCATTTTCTTGATTTCGACTCGGATGTCCTCCAGGAGCTTTGGCCCCGCGGCAATCATTCCGCCGCCGAAGAGGACGATCTCGGGATCGATCGTATGCATCAGGCAGACTGCGCCCACGGCCAGGTAATACGCAGTCTCGGCCATCAGTTTTTGGGCAAGCTCGTCTCCCGCGTCGGCGGCCTGGTCGATGGTTCGGCTCGAGAGATCGTCTTTCTTATGGAGCTCGACAAGCGACGAATTGGGATGCTCATCGAGGGCTTCCACCGCCCGTTTGACCAGCGCGGTCGCCGAAGCATAGGCCTCGAGGTGCCCCTTCTTGCCGCAAGAGCAGGTGCGCCCCCCTCCATTTGAATGATGATGTGCCCGCATTCGCCGCCGTGGCTGTGCCTGCCTTCGATGATTCGGCCGTCGTCGACGATCCCGCAGCCGATGCCCGTGCCAAGGGTAAAAAGGACCAGGCTTTTGGCGCCCCTGCCCGCGCCCGACCAATACTCGCCAAACGCCGCGGCGTTCGCATCGTTTTGCAAAACGGTCGGCTTGCCCAGCATCTCGGAAAGGCGCTCTCTGATCGGCAAATTGACCCAACCCGGCAAATTTGGAGGGTTGAGCAGCAGACCTGCGTGGATATCCATGGTTCCTGGGGAACCAAGCCCGACGGCCGTGATCTGCGACCAGTCCAATCCGCTGGCTTTGACGGCAAGCTTGCCCGCCTCGGCGATGTTTCTGAGGCCAACCTCGGGGCCGCGCTCGGCCTCGGTCTCCAGGCTCACTCCAGCAAAAGGCCTGCCGGCGTCGTCGACCACCCCACTCTTGATATTGGTTCCGCCCAGGTCGATGCCCAGAAAAAAAGGCGGCTGGCGGTCCTCTGAAATCATTCCACCCTCGAAATGCTAATGCGAACGAACACTGAAAAAATCCGAGTCTTCGTGGTTTAAGATAGCCCACCGCCGCGAAACGGGTCAATCCAACCAACCCGGAGCGCGGGCAAAGACGGGAGAACCACGTCCACCTCCACGTCGACGATCAAAATTGGAAAAATCGTGTGCCACTTCAATCCGATACTGCGTATGATGGATTGGAGTCATTCATCCTTCGCGAAACACGAGTCGACCTTGAGCGCCATTCGAGTGGTTGCTTTTCTGATGCTTGGCGTTGCCGCGTGGCCCGTCTTCCACGAAGACTCGGCCAAGCGGACCACGGATCTCGCGCGGAAAGTGCAGCAGATCGAGGCCGACGATGGTCTGGACAGTTCAACTCCCGACGGAGACGCGCTTCGTCATCGCCCTCGACGATGCAGCCGAATGCTCCTGACGCTTCCCGCCTGGCAAGAGAGCGACGACAACCGACCGGACGACCAACCGACCGTCGGGCATAGCGCGCTCCTCGAATTCGCAATTCTTCACCCAACCTCCCGCAACGGGCGGGCCGAGTTGACCTCGAGGACCATCGAGCCGCCCCGCGATTCTAGACGGCTGACGCAACTTTTCTGCATTCTGCAAATCTGAGACGCGCCTGCCACCGAATACGCCTGCGCTTTGCCCTTCATCTCTAAGTCGAAAGCGCAGCCCGTCCGCCTCCCTACGCGAGGCTCCAGCCGCCCACCCATCGTTCATGACGTCGAAGCGATCCATTTGACTGGGAATCGATTGCATGGTAAGGGCTATCATATATTGGAGTCTGCATAACAGGCTTCTGGTGATCTTCGCCGCATTAGGGTTGATCGCCGCGGGATGTTACTCGGCTTACAATTTGAACGTCGAGGCTTATCCGGACCCGACGCCGCCGTTGGTCGAAGTGATCACTCAGAACCCAGGCGCAAGCCCCGAGGAGATGGAACGGCTGGTCGCCCGACCGCTGGAAAACGCGCTCAACGGAATGCCCGGTCTCGAAGACCTGCGTTCGACGTCGGTCGCAGGGCTCACCGACGTCAAATGCCAGTTTTCCTACACCACCGACTACTGGAAGGCCCGGCAGGAGGTTATCAATCGGATTGGGTCGATCGATCCCTCGACCCTACCTCCCGGCGCCGCGCCAAACTCTCTCCCTGGAGCCCCACGGGAGAAGTGGTCCGCTACGTCGTGGAAGGGCCTGGATACACCCCCAAGGAGCTGAAGGCCGTTCAGGACTGGGTGCTCGCCAGGCTTTTCAAGCAGGTCGACGGCGTCATCGACGTCACCGGTTTTGGAGGCAGCGTCAAGCAATACCAGGTTCTTGTGCATCCAAGGCTCCTGAAGCAATACAACGTGACGCTTCAGCAAGTCGAAGACGCGATCAACAAGTCCAACGCCAACGTCGGCGGCAACATCCTGACGCTTGGCGCCCAGGCCCACAACGTCCGAGCCATTGGCCTCTTGGGTAGAGGCACCGACCCGCTCGACCCTGCGAATATCGACAACCGGCTGTTGATCGAAGCCGAGAAGCTCGAAGACATCGGCGACGTGGTGATCACCCAGGCCCAAGGAACGCCGATCTACGTGCGACAGGTTGGAACCGTCGTCAACGGATCGATGCCGCGCTTGGGTATCGTCGGCATCAACAACTCCGACCCAGGTTGGCGAACCAAGGAAGACGACGTCGTCGAAGGCATCGTGCTGATGCGCAAATACGAGAAATCGCTTCCCGTCTCGAACGCCGTGAAAGACAAGATCAAGCAGATCGAAGACGAGAAACTCCTGCCGCCGGGAATCAAGATCAGGGTCTTCAACCAACGGACCGAACTGGTCCACGTGACCACCGAAAACGTCAAGCACAACCTTGTGGTCGGCATGCTGCTGGTGGTCGGCGTGCTGTTCGTCTTCCTGGGAGATCTCACCAGCGCCGGCATCGTGGCGTTCATGATCCCAATGGCGCTGCTCTTTTCGGTGACCATGCTGTTCATGCAAGGCAAGTCGGCCAACTTGCTTTCGATCGGCGCGGTCGATTTCGGCATCATCGTCGACAGCTCGGTGATCATCGTCGAAAACATCTTCAGACATATCACCGCCCCAGGCGCCGACCGGACGAGACCGCTGGTCGACCGGATCCTCGAGGCCTCTCACGAGATCGAACACGCGCTCTTCTTTTCCACGTTAATCATTGTTTGTGCATTTATTCCTTTGTTTTCGATGACCGGGCCCGAAGGCGCGCTCTTCGGCCCCATGGCCAACACCTACGCCTTCGCGATTTGTGGAGCGCTTGTGCTGGCGGTTTCGTTGGTGCCGGTGCTCTGTTCCTTCTTTTTTCACGGCAAGAAGGAAGAGAAAGACACGTTCGTCGACCGGCTGATGAAGCTCCGCTACTTGAGAACGCTGAACAAGATGCTCGACCGAAGGCCTCTGGTGCTTGCGGGGATCCTCGCCTTCTTCGTGGCCACGTTGTTCATCGTCCCCCACCTGGGCGCCGAGTTCATGCCCGAGCTCGAGGAAGGCAACCTCTGGATCCGCGCCTCTTGCCGCGAACGGTCTCTCTCGAGGAAGCTTCGCGGATGGCTCCGCTCATTCGCGACACGATCGCCGAGGTCAAGGAAGTTCGAGGCGTGATGTACCACGTCGGCAGGCCCGACGACGGCACCGACGTCACCAGCTTTTTCAATCTCGAGTTCAACGTCCCGCTCTTGCCCATGGACAAGTGGAGGTCGGGGATCACCAGACTCCAGATTCAGGACGAGCTCTCCAAGAAGTTCCGAGAGCGGTTCCCCAACGTCGATTTCAACTTCTCCCAGCTCATCCGCGACAACGTCGAAGAGGCGCTGTCGGGCGTCAAGGGCGCCAACTCGATCAAGCTCAGAGGAGACGATCTCAACGTACTCGAGGAAAAAGCCAAGCAGATCTTGAACATCCTGCGAACCGTCAAGGGGGTCAAGAACCCTGGCTTGTTCCACATCTTGGGTCAGCCGAACCTCGAGATCCAAATCGACCGCAAGCAGTGCGCGGCGCTATGGAATCAACGTCGCCGACGTCGAGTCGGTGGTCGAAGTGGCCATCGGCGGCCGCGCCTTCAGCCAGATGTACGAAGGCGAGAAGATCTACGACATCGTATTGCGGCTTCCCTTGAGCTTTAGGGACGACCCAGACGTCATCGCCAACATCTCGGTCGACGTTCCCGGAGGCGACGGCAAGCCTGGCTCGCGGATCCCGCTTTCCCAGCTTGCCAAGATCGTTCCTCACAAATCGGGCGCCTGGTATATCTATCGAGAAAACAATCGCCGTTTCATACCGATCAAGTTCTCGGTCGAGGGGCGGGATCTGGCCGGCACGATCGACGAAGCTCGGAAGAAGATCGAAGACCCTAAGACCGGCGTTCCCCTCGGCACGGGTTACAAAATCCTTTGGTCTGGCGAGTTCGAGCAGATGCAGGAAGCCAACGCGCGACTGATGTGGATGGTTCCACTCTCGATCGGTTTGATCATGGCGCTTCTCTATACAGCCTTCAATTCAGTGAAGGACATGTTGCTCGTCATGGCCAACGTCTTGGTGGCGATCTTGGGCGGGATTTGGTCGCTCTACGTGACCTCCACGCACTTCAGCATTTCGGCCGCGGTCGGGTTCATCTCGATCTTCGGAGTCGCCGTCCAGGACGGCGTTTTGCTCGTCTCTTATTTCAACCAGCTTCGCGACGCCGGTCTGCCGATTCGCGAGGCAGTGATGCGCGGATCCGAGCTCCGCGTTCGGCCGGTCGTGATGACGTCGCTCACCGCGGCTCTTGGCCTCTTGCCCGCCGCGACGGCGACTTCCATCGGATCCCAGGCGCAAAAGCCGCTGGCCATCGTCGTCGTCGGCGCGATGCTGATCACACTTTTCCTCACTCGATACGCCATGCCGATCCTCTACAGCTACTTCCCAGGCAAGAGGCAACTTGGCAAGCCGCACGATGATCTCATCGCTGGGTCGCACTACTCCGACCAGTTCCTCAATCCCGAGTCGCACAAAAATCATTGAACGAGGCCCCACGGCTCGGACCATCGACCACACTGGAACAAAAGATCCAAACCAGGAGAACTTCCTCATGTTCAAGAAGATCGTTTTCTCGATCGTCGTCGTCGCCGCCCTCGCGGGCGCCGCCGGCTATTTTTTCTGGCCGAAGGCGCCGATCTGGGCCAAGATCAAGAACTGGGGCCCTGCCAAGGCGCTGGCCGCCACCGTCCAGAAGAAATTGGCTGGTTCTGACTCTGACGTCCAGAGCCCGGATGAGCAGTCCGCCGAAGCGAATTCAGACTCATCGTCGAACTGGGACGGCACCGTTCAACTCACCGACAAGCAGATCGCCGGCGTCAGGCTCCAGACCGCCGTCATTCACGAGCAGACCGAGCCGACGGCGCTCGAAATTTTGGGCACGACGGCTTACGACCCGGACACTCTCACGAAAGTGAGGACCCGATTCTTGAGCCTTGTCACCGATGTGCATGTGAAGGCGGGCCAGCAAGTCGAGATCGGCGATCCGCTGGTCGACGTCTACAGCCATGAACTGGCCGACGCCAAGACCGACTATTTGAGCAAATACGCCCAGTGGCAGCACGACCTGGCGCTCGCGGAGCGATACGAAAAGCTGGCCAAAGACCACGCGATCGCCGACCAACTGGCATTGGACGCCAAAACAACCGAAATCAAGAGCAAGCTTGATTACGAAGTGAGCCTCAAGAAGCTCAAGGTCTATCAGCTCACTCCCGAGGACATCGACAAGATCCGCAACCAACAGGACGAGGGCATCGACCTCGCCAAGATGACGATCCGGTCCACCGCGACCGGCAAAGTCGTCAGCCGCGAAGTGGCTCCTGGCAACCTTTACGACCTGAACTCTCCACCGCTCATGGTCATCGCCAGCCTCGACCACCTCTGGGTCTGGGCCAATGTGTTCGAAAGCGATATCAACAAGGTGCACGTCGGACAGACCATCCGAATCAATTTTCCCTTTCTGCACCAAACGATCCCCAGCAAAGTCGAGTACGTCTCCAACGAGGTGAACCCGGACACCCACGCCGTGCGCATCCGCGCAACCATCCCCAACCCAGGCGATTTGAAAAGCGAAATGCTGGTTAAAGCCCGCATCGAAATCGCGCCCATCGCGGGTCAGACGGTGGTCCCTCGCGTGAGCATGGTCACTTCCTCGGACGAGAAGGCCTATATCTTCGTTCGCAACCCCAAGGTCCCAAACAAATTCAGTCGTCTGGAAGTGATTCCTATTCTGGAGAAGGACGAGTTTGTCGTCCTACAGAAAGGAGTGGAGCCCGGCATGGAAGTCGTTACAACCGGCAGTCTCATCTTGGCTCAACGGTTCGAGGACGAATTCATCAGCAAATTCGGAATGCCGTTGACCGCGAGTTCGACCCTCAAGCCGCAGAACCCCGACCAATCGGATGATCCGGACGGACTCAAACACGCACGGACGGGTAAGGGGTTTGATTTCGACAAATCCCCGTTGTAGTATCCGAATAGAGACTGGTCGAGGCTTTTCACCTCGCCTCTCCACCCATCGCTCGGACGTCGCTCCTTGCTTCAGAAAGGGGTCGGGTCATGCCCTTGTTCGAAGTTGAAACGTCCTCACATATCATGATTGCGTGCGTAGAGGACGAATCCTCGGCACGCGGGTTCGCGTCGACGAACTATCCAGGGGAGGAAATCCTGCGAGTGACGCACAGGCCTCGCGACGCCTGGGTTATCTCCAAGAACCTTCTGGGAATCGCCGGCGGGGTTGACTATTGCGGCACAGCGCGTGAATGCTTGGCGCACTCCAAGGGCGATAAGCTGCACGCGATGCGGCTCTACATGAAGGAAACCGGCTGCGACCTCGATCAGGCTAGAAGAGCCATCGAATCGAATATGGCGATTGGTTGGTAAATGCGGTTGTTCGAGACCGGCAAGGGTCTTGCTGGTCGAGCAAGGAACGCGAGCCCGTTCGCTTGAAAACGCAGGCGAATGGACCGTCCACCCAACTGGAGCCTTGGCTCGCTGCTCCACTCTCCTCTCCTGCGAAAGAGCCGCGCCCTTGACCGCGGCAAGGTGATTTCGATGCCGAAAGTGATCTGTCTGATCCTCGGCGGCGGTCGCGGCACCAGGCTCTACCCGCTTACCAAGTCGCGAAGCAAACCCGCCGTGCCCATCGCCGGAAAATACAGGCTCATCGACATTCCGATCGCCAATTGCATTCACTCGGGTCTGAACCGGATCTTCGTCCTCACCCAATTCAACTCGGTCAGTCTGCACAGGCACATCGCCAATGCGTACAAATTCGACGCGTTCGGCGGCGGCTTCGTCGAAATCCTGGCAGCGCAGCAGACGATGCAGCACGAAAGCTGGTATCAAGGCACCGCGGACGCCGTGCGGAGAAACATACCGTACTTCTCGGACCACACCGTCGATTTGGTGCTCATCCTCTCCGGAGACCAGCTTTACCGGATGAACTTCCAAGAAATGATCGAAACGCACCTTCAATCGAAGGCGCACGCGACCATAGCCGCGCTGCCGGTCGACGAGGAAGTGGCCAAGGCGTGCGGGATCATGCGCATCGACGCGACCGGCAGGCTGACCGACTTTCTCGAAAAGCCAAAGACCCCCGAAGCGCTCGCCAAGGTCCGCACCGAGCCCGATTGGCTCGAACGCCACGGAGTCAAATCCGGCGGCCGATCTTATCTGGCCAGCATGGGCATCTACCTCTTCAACCGCTCGACGATGGTGGAGCTGCTCCGCGACACCGATTCGACCGATTTCGGCAAGGAGCTCTTCCCCACGGCGATCGAGAAGTTCCGCGTCCAGGCCCACCTTTTCGACGGCTATTGGGAAGACATCGGGACCGTCGATGCTTTCCACCAGGCCAACATCGACCTGACAAAGGACGACCCACCCATCGATTTCGCACTGGCGGACCACCTTGTCTACACAAGACCCCGCTTCCTGCCTTGTTCACGCATCTTGGGAGATGTTCGGATCAGCCACAGCTTGATCTCCGACGGCTGCGTTATCGGCAAAGGTTCGGTCGTCGAAAATTCCGTGATCGGCGTTCGCGCCCAGATCGGCGAGAACGTCACCATCCGCGATTCGTACATCATGGGGGCCGACTACTACGAGCCAGAGACCGAGCTCGCAGCCAAACGCGCCGAGGGGCTGCCTCACATCGGAATCGGCGCTGGCAGCCAAATCGAACGGGCCATCATCGACAAGAACGCGAGGATCGGCTCCGGAGTCAAGGTGCGCCGCCAAGAGCACAGCGAAACGATGATCGAAACCAATGAGTACGTCGTCCGCGATGGAATCGTCGTCATTACACGCAACGCAATGCTTCAGGACGGACTGGTCGTTTGATTCATGCTCGCATCGCTGCCCAAACCGCATGATGCGTGAGCCATTTGAGTCCGGCGCAACGTATTTTTGCTTCTCTACTTGTGACAACTTTGTTAAAATTCTTTGGAGTTGGAACGGCCGTTGCGGTGGATTTCGACGTTATAAGTAGGATTTCCAATTGGCTGGCCGGGTCTCTCTGTTCGTCGTGCCCCCCGGTTCGCCGCCCGACAACCTGAATCGAGGAGAGCCCAACATGGCCACGGAAGTGGGAACCCTGGACCATGAACGCATCGGCAACTACCGCTTCGTTCGCATGCTCCACCCGGGCCAGTCCTCATCGGTCTTCGAAGTGACGCAAGAGGGCTCGGGTAAACGGTTTGTGATCAAACAACTGAACAAAGGCGAGGCCGAAGACCCAGCGGCTCGCAAGGCGAGTCGAGTTCGAAGCCAAGCTTGGGATGGACCTCCGCCACCCCAACCTCATCCGTGTATTCGAGTTCCATAAAGAGAAAGGCCATGAGCCCTACTTCGTCATGGAGTGCTTCCCGTCGATGCACTTGCGGCTTTGTATCGCAAAGCCGAAGGAGTATGGTCTGGCTCGGAACAAGATGCACAAGGTCTTGAGTCTCTCTGCCAACGCTCTGGCTTACATGCACGAGAAGGGCTGGATTCACCGCGATATCAAGCCCGAAAACATCCTGGTCAACAAGACCAACGAGGTCCGCGTCATCGATTACGCGCTGGCGTTGCGGCCGTTCTCCGGCCTACAAAAGCTGTTCAAGCCCAAGGTCCGCTGCCAGGGTACGCATAGCTACATGTCGCCAGAGCAAATTTTGGCGATGCCGCCGACGGTGCAGGCGGATGTTTACAGTTTTGGCATTACATGCTACGAATTGGCGTGCGGCAGGCAGCCGTTTCGGGCCGATTCCCCTACGGAGCTGCTACGTAAGCACTTGAGGGAGCAGCCGACGCCCCCAACGGCGTATAATAAGATGATTACCCCCGAGTTTTCGGATCTTGTCATGGCGATGATCCGCAAGAAACCCTCAGATAGGCCCGAAAGCTTACGAGAATTCAGCAGCCGATTCTCCAGAATCCGCATCTTCTTGGACGATGAACCTCCCGAAGCTATACTCTGAAGGGACTCAGGGAGAGGTCGAGCGTCCGTTTCGCGCCGCACGCCGATTATGGATTTCCGCCCGCTCGCGACCGACTCCTAAACTGCTTTATCATGGCCCAGACGATCGACAATCTCCTGCCGTTTGAAGCTCCCATCTTCGAGAAAGAGGCCCAGCTCCTCGATTTCGAGAAGAACCATCCAACCAATCATGAACAGATTCGTCGCTTGCGGCGCGAGCTGACGTCTCTCAAGCGATCAATCTTCACGAATCTCGATCCTTGGCAAACGATCAGGGTTGCCAGGCACCCGAATCGGCCTCAAACGCGGGATTATCTGCCCCTCGTTTTCGACCGTTTTCTCGAGTTGCACGGCGACCGAGCCATCGGCGACGACAAGGCAATCGTCACGGGCCTGGCTCATCTGGGCGACCGCAAGGTGATGGTTGTGGGGCACCAGAAGGGGAAGACGCTCGACGAGCGCACGGCCACCCACTTTGGGTGCGCGCATCCCGAAGGCTATCGCAAGTCGCTCCGAAAAATGCGGATCGCAGAAAAGTTTGGCCTGCCGATCGTGTGCCTGATCGACACCCCAGGCGCCTATCCGGGGATCTCGGCGGAAGAGCGTGGTCAGGCCTCGGTCATTGCCGAAAATCTGATGGCGATGAGCCAGATCGCAACTCCCATCGTCTGCGTGGTCATCGGGGAAGGAGGCTCGGGCGGAGCACTGGGAATTGGCATCGGCGACCGAGTGGCCATGCTCGAACACGCCTATTACTCGGTCATCAGTCCAGAGGGCTGCGCCGCCATCCTCTGGAAATCCAGCGAACACGCTCCCCGCGCCGCCGCGGCTTTGCGAATGACTTCTCGAGACCTGCTCAAGATGGGCGTGATTGACGACGTGATTCCCGAACCCCTGGGCGCCGCGCATCGCGATCATCGCGAGGCGGCAAGTTTGCTCAAAACATACCTGATGCGCTCTCTTCGCGACCTTTCAGACCTGCCCAAGGATCTACTGCTCGACCGCCGATACGCCAAGTTCAGGCGCATTGGCGTGTACTTCGAGCAAGCGCCGCCGTCGGAAATCGCCGCGGAAGCCCCCGACGAGCCGGTCTCCAACGTTCTTCCCCAGAAGAACCCCGCGCAGGAAAACGTTCCGGTCAGCTAACCCCAGGCCGCCCGACGGCCCGCATTGCGATCTCCCGGCAAAGTTCGCCCACTCCTACTCGGCCGCCGCGTCGGCGTACCGACCCTTGGGCCAGCGCTGGAGCACCAGCCAATTGACGATACCCAGCACGATGAGAACTATGCTGATATTCTGAGATACCGTCATTCCAAACGCAATTGCTTTTTCATCGTTGCGCAGCCGCTCGATCAAGAAGCGAGTCACGGGGTACGCGATCATCAAAAGAGCCATCACTTCGCCGTCGCGCCTTCGCAGCGGATAAAACGTGGAAAGCAGGAACAGCAGGATCAACCCGTCGATCGTCGAGTAGATTTGGGTGGGGTGCACCGGCAGCGACTTTAGCGCCGTCCGACGCGATCAGCTTCTCGGCGAGCTGGCTTTGCCAGGGCATCGATCCCTTGGGGAAAGCCGTCGCCCAAGGAAACGAGCATTGGTCGCCGTAACAACAACCGTTCAAGAAACAGCCCACCCTGCCGATCGCTATCCCCAAAGCCAGCGCCGGCGCGATGCAATCGAGCATCGGCCGCAAGGGAAACGGCTTGAACCAACGGAACACGAAGAACGCCAACGTCCCGCCCATGATGCTGCCGTAGAGTACAATCCCTCCCTCCCAAATCTTGAAGATCTCCCAGATCGACGAAACTCTCGTGCCCCAATACTGAAAGACAAAAAAGGCTCGCGCGCCGATAAGGCCCCCAAGAATGATCCATATGGCCATATCCTCGACCATAAGAGGGTCGAGCTTTTCACGTTTCGCGCGCCATTTGGCAAGCGCAAGCGCGCTGAGGAAAGAGAAGACGAGCATCAGGCCGTAGCCGTAGATTCGTATTCCACCGGCGATTGGAATTTCGAAGAGAATCTGACGCACCATGCTCTCCTTCCCTAGAAAATCTTACAGCCAGGGCGTCCGACCAAGCCTTGGGGACGCCGCTCCTCGCCGACGTTATAGGACGATGTTGTCGATCAACCGCACGTTCCCAAATCGTGCCGCCAAGAGCAACACCGTCGAGCTTGCGGAGAGGAGCGACTCGATCGGTTCGAAGGTGGCGGCGTCCCGCACCTCGGCGTACTCCAGCCGCGCGGAGGGCTCCGCCGCAACCTGATCGATCATAATCGATCGCAAACCCTTGGCGTCGTCCACCCCTTGCTCGCGAGCCGACCGGGCGGCCGAAAGCGCGCTCCAGAGTACGACCGAGCGCCTTCGCAGGTCGGGATCAAGGTAACGATTCCTGCTGCTCATAGCCAAACCGTCGCTCTCGCGCACCGTCGGCAAGACCACGAGTTCGACCCTCAGGTTCAAGTCGTCGATCATCTTTCGTATGATAAACTGCTGTTGGAAGTCCTTGCGACCAAAATACGCACGATCGGCCTGACTGATCTGGAACAATTTGAGCACCACCGTGGCCACGCCTTTGAAGTGGCCAGGTCGGACAGCCCCCTCGAGAATGTTCGCCGAGGGCCCAGGATCGACCAAAGTCGCTTCGTGACGAACTCTGGGATACATCGTTTCGTCGTCGGGAGCGAAGACGAGGTCGACGCCGCCGGCTTTGCACTTCGCCAAGTCTGCGTCGAGATCCCTGGGATAGCGCGAAAAGTCCTCGTTCGGGCCAAACTGCGTCGGATTGACGTAAATCGAAGCCGTCGCAAACCCGCAATCTCGGCGGCATGCGTCCAACAGGCTTGCATGGCCCTCGTGCAACGCGCCCATCGTCGGCGCCAATCCCACGATCGCGCCGGCCTGCTTGGCCCGCGCAACCGCGGAGCGAAATTCGTCGATGGTACGAGCAACCCGCATGGAAAAGAGGCTTCCTTGTCGTTTCGGTCCAGAGAGACTCGACAGCGAACGCGAGGCAACACCGCCAAGGGAGCGGCCGCTCGCCCTTCGCCTGGCACTGGATTGTTCCGGGACGAACAGCAACGGTCAATCCCGGTCCCGTTGACAATCAACGACAAAGCACGTCGAGCCGAGGGCCCGCTTTATTCCATGCCCACAATATGAAAACGTTTCGCTCGGAGTTCGCTCAACTGCTCGAGAGCGAGTTGTTCACAGTGCTGAAAGTTCCGGAGATCGATTTGCCAAGAGCCGTGATGACGACGATGCAGACGACCAAGATCAGGGCTGTCATCACGGCGTACTCAACCGCCGTCGGGCCTTCCTCGGAGATAAGGAATCGACCAACGCGCTTGATAATCAAATTCATCGAAGGCAACTCCAGATTGACCGTTGAGAAGGGGAGCCGCGCCATATCAGACGGGCTCGTCATCCGAGTAAAACTTAGTTCACGTAATCGCCTCGCGCACGATTGTTGCCAAATCGTGGCGAGGCCAAGCGTTGCGTCGGAAGAAGACCGCTCAACTGCTCGATAGCGAACTGTTCACCTTGCTAAACGTGCCCGACGTCGACTTGCCTAAAGAAGTCACGACGGCGATGCAAACCACCAGAATGAGCGCGAGCATAACCGCATACTCAACAGCCGTTGGACCATCTTCGGATTCGAGGAATTCAACCGTTCTACGCAGAATTGTCGTCATCAAAGCAGTCCCCAGTAAGGGTGTCAGGTACGGAGTGCAAACGCATCACGGAGGAGGGGGGGGGGACCGCCTCCTCTGAAAAAGTAGGACATGATCTCGCAATTTGCACGACAAGTTGGCACTGAACTATGAAAATAGTCCTCCCAACCGGCCAAGGAATTGCACTTGTTGATAGAGTCGTTTATAGCCCGCCGATTCGCTTCATCGGCCAATAGCGATAGACGGCCCTGCCGATCAGCAGATCCTGGGAGACGGGGCCCCATTTATGGCTGTCGTTGCTGACGTTTCGGCTGTCGCCGAGCATGAAATACTCGGCTTTGCCAAGTTTCACTGGCGGCATGGTGTAACTGGGCGGCGTGCAAAGGTAAGCCTCCGTCAACGCCTCTCCATCGATCCACACTTTTCCTTTGGAAACCTCGATCGTCTCACCAGGGAGGCCGATGACGCGCTTCACGATGGTCAGGTTGGTCTTGGGCATCCGGAAAACCCAAATTTCACCTCGAGCCGGCGGGGCCGACGGATGAAGCTCCGCACATACTCGGTCGCCCACGGCAAGAGTCGGAGCCATCGAGGCGGTGGGAATCATATACATGCGCATCGTGGCGGCGTAGCTTGTGGCCGACCACAAAAGCCACGAGCCGGCCATCAGTATCATTAACCCCAGGCACCAGCGGAGGTACGCTTTGCGTTTCGAGCGCGGTTCTGGATCGACGGGGTTCATTGACGGCGGCTCCTCTCAGGTTCAATTGCGTTGCCCGAAGCGATTTGTGCGAACGCCCTCGACTGAAACTCATTATATCGTCGCTCAAACCGATTTCGACGCCGTCGCCTGGTCCTTGACTTGCACCCTCCAAGAGCTACAAGATCCATAGAAGAGCTTTAATGAATGTCATGCTCCTAGAGCGTGTCGGTAGCGGTCGACCAGGAAACACATATGCGCGTTTTCATTGCTGGCGGCTCGGGCCTCATCGGTCGTCGGATGATCGAGCTTCTGAAAGGCAGGGGAGATCAGCCCGTCTTGCTTTCCAGAAGGGCCGAGAAGCTTCGCGTTAATCCTCAGTTTCGGGGAATCGAAGTGCTCCAAGGCGATCCAACCGTTGCGGGTGCGTGGGAAAAGGCGTTGGACGGCTGCGACGGCGTCGTCAACCTTGCCGGCCACGGGATCTTTTCGGAACGCTGGAATTCCGATGTGAAAAAGAAAATCCGCGAGAGTCGGGTTCGCTCGACGGAAACAATCGTTTCGGCGATCCTCAACGCATCATCTCCGCCGAAGGTTCTGGTCAACGGTTCGGCGATCGGCGCCTATGGACCCATGGGCGACGAAGAGCTCGACGAGAACGCGAAATTCGGCAACGATTTCATGGCAGGCGTCGTCCGCGATTGGGAAGCCGCTGCCCAGCCGGTTCAAGAATCATCCACGCGGCTGGCGCTCGTCCGGACAGGAGTGGTCCTGGCCGAGCACGAAGGAGCGCTGGCGGTGATGGCGCCCATCTTTCGTGCTTTAGGAGGCACGCCCATTGGCAGCGGCAAGAAGCTCGTCGCCTCGGGCAAGCAATGGTTGAGTTGGATCCACCTGGACGACATCGCTGGAATCTTCCTCCTGGCTCTCGACAGCCCCGAAGCTCGCGGGCCCATCAACGGCACTTCGCCCCACCCGCTCACCAACGCCGATTTCTCGCTCGAGCTTTCCAAAGCGCTCAGAACCTTTAAACCGCTCTTCGGCGCCTTGCCTTGGCCGCGGTACCTTCCCATTGGTCCGCCTGATTTCGTGCTGGCTTTGGTGTTGGGAGAAGTGTCCAATGTCATCACGACTGGACAACGGGTCTATCCCAAAAAAGCGCTTTCACTTGGTTACCAGTTCAAGTATCCGGAACTGCCCCAAGCGCTCGAGGCAATTTTCAAACGCACGAAGAGCTCAATAGCGGCGACGAAGCAGCAAGAGCCGGAGCTCGCGGGCGCCGCGGCCGGCACTGGGTCCTGAACCTTCGATCCAGAACGGGCGTTGATGAGCTCGACAAAGGACTTGCTCCAGCTCCTAATCAGCCCCGCCGCGCTGTCGATTCCCCTGGGCGCGGCGTTCGATGCGCTGGTGCGGCGTCCCCCAAGCTGGCCGCGCCCCGAGAGGGCGATCGAACGTTTTGTCAACGCCACGGAATACGTCTTACGCAAATATCTTTTGCCTCATCGGAGCAAGGCCTGGTACGAGCGATTGATTGGCCTGGACCTTGCATTGGTCGTGGTAGGGACGATAGGCGTAGCCGCCGCAGCCTTGGTTCTGGCGTCCGATCGAGCGGGTTGGGCAGCCTCGCTCGTCGTGAGAACAGTTGTGGTCGGCATGGCCCTGGCAGCAAGGAGCTTGGCCGACGAAGCAAAGCGGTGTGCCCTCGCCCCGGACCTCGAATCCGCACGAAAAGAGCTCGCCACGATTATCAACCGAGAGGTGGACGAACTCGATTGGGCCCAGGTTCGTGCGGCTTGCGTCGAGACGATCGGAGAAAACGCCAGCGATCGCGTGATTGCTCCTTTGTTTTGGTTGGCAATCCTGGGACCAGGGGGCCTCTGGGCGTTTAAGGCCATTTCCGCACTCGACAAAAGCCTCGATCGCAAAGCCCCAAGCTTTCGCAACGTCGGTAGGCCCACCGACCGGATTCATGCCGCCGCGGGATGGATACCGGCAAAGCTCACCTGGATCTTGACCGCTCTGGCCGCGCTTTTCCGAGGTCAAAACGCGAAAGGCGCGTTCGCGATCGGCTGGCGCGACGGCCGCAAGTCCACGAAACCAAACGCAGGTTGGGGCGTTGCCGCCATGGCTGGTGCGCTCGAGGTGCAGATCGGTGGACCTGGCGTCTATGACGGCGGTTGGGTTGAGAAACCCCTGATCGGGAACGGAACTCCGATTGTTGAGGCCGCGCATGTGGCCAGAGCCGTCATCCTCTTGCAAACGGCGACTTTGCTGGCCGTCGGGTTGGCCGTCCTGGGCAAGGTCGGGATGCTGACGATCCTCCGATAAAGGCTCGATCGACGATTTTTGACCGACGATCGAGCCCTCTTTCTCGGTATCATTACGGTTCGGTGAAGAGCTTCGGATCGGCTTTATCCAGCACCTTGAACTCGACGAGTTTCACGGATTGGAACTTCTCGCCGTCGCGGGTCGTTTCTTGCTTGGTCGCCTTCTTGATCCCATCGAAATCTTTATAGTCCGAATAGCTGGCGCCCATTTCGTAGTCCTCACCCTGAAAGCCCTTGACCGTCGCCACCAACTTGACGGGTAGGCCGCTCTCTTTGTCGAAATAGAGCTTGAAGTCTTTGCCGTCCGGGCCCGTCGCCTTGACGACCGCCGCCGGCTTGTCGTTCACCTTTTCATCGGCGGCGATCGCGGTTTTAAAGCCCTTGTCCAAGAGGGGAAGGATTCGAACGGGAATGATCTGCAAGTAGACCATTCGCTTTTCGTTTGCGAGCCCTTCTTCGTCCATCTCCATATTCATGTCATTGAATTCGCGCCAGCCCTTCTTGCCAGCGAGCACGGCCATCGCCTTGATCTCGTTGCCGCCAAATTCGCCAGTGAACTCGGAGCGGTAATTGTCGATGCCGTTGGCCGTCGAGGTCATCTTGAATGGGTTTTCGTTGTCGCCGAACGTGATCGTCCCTTCCGACTTCCAAGTAAGATTTTCAGCCTTTTTGAGCTTTTCCTCGCCGCCAAGCGCCTTGATTGCCTTGTCGAGGACCGCCTTCACTTCCGCGTCCTGAGCCTTGGCAAAACTTCCAGCGCCTATGGCCAGAACCACGACCAAAACCGACCGCGCATGCCGAATCATGGAAACACCTCTTGAATCGTAATGTTTCAAATCGTCTCGCAGACCCATTGCAGAGCCGTCGGCCTAGTTGGCGACGGAGACCCGGTATCCTACATTCCAACTCGGCTCGTCAACAGGGGCGTGAAACAAAATGACGATCGTCTTTGGCCCCAACTCTCAGATATAGGCGTCAAGACGACCTCGGACGGACGTCTTGTCGTTCCAGACCTTTTTCACATAGAATTCATTATTGTTCAGACGCCTAGAGCCTCGATCTGCGCGGATCCCATTGGTAACCGAGCGATCGTTCACTCTTCGAGGATCATTCGATGCCACGTCGCAACCTTGTCGCGATACTGATGGTCGGCGCCGTCTCAGTGCTCTGCTGGCAGGCCGGTAGGGCCGCCCAGCGCGACGAGTCGATGGAGCTTTACGGCCAGTTCGTCGACGCGGTCGAACAAGTCGAGGCCAATTACGTCAGGCCCGTCACCCGCAAGGAATTGCTCGAAAACGCGCTCAAGGGCATGCTGCACGAGCTCGACCCCCATTCGAATTACATTAGCGGCAACGAGTGGAAGTCGTTCCGCAGGCAAATCGACGGCAAGTTCGGCGGCATCGGCATCCAGGTGGAAATCGATACAGGCTCGCATCGGCTCTTGGTCGTTGCACCCATGGTCGGCACGCCAGCGTACAACGCAGGCATTCTCTCGGGAGACCTCATCCTCGAGATCGACGGCGCCTCGACCGAGAACATCGACGTCGACAAAGCCGTCGAAATGCTCCAGGGCCTCCCGGGCTCTCCCGTCAAGCTGCTGGTCCATCACGAAGGCGCAGAAGAACGACGCGATCTCGGTCAATAGGGCATTCATCGAAGTTCCCAGCGTCCTGGGCGATGCGCGAAAGGCAGACGATTCCTGGGACTTCATGTTCGATAAAAAGAACAAGATCGGTTACATCCGAGTTACGGGATTCATCCAAAACACCGTCGAAGAGCTAAAGAAAGCGCTCGAGGAACTCAAAGAACAAGGCGTCAAAGGCCTTGTGCTCGACTTGCGGAACAACCCCGGCGGGCTCTTGAGCGCCGCGGTTGAAGTCTCGGACCTGTTCATCGGCGACGGCAGGATCGTCAGCACCAAAGGCAGAAACAGTCCGGAACGCGTCTACGACGCACACAAACAGGGCGATTTCCCAGACGTGCCCATGGCCATTTTGATCAATCACGGATCGGCCTCCGCGTCCGAGATTGTCGCGGCAGCCCTCCAAGACCACGACCGCGCCTCGATCGTTGGCGAACGTAGCTTTGGAAAGGGATCGGTCCAGAACATCATCGATTTGGACGACGGAAACAGCGTGCTCAAGCTGACCGTCGCCACCTACTGGCGGCCCTCCGGGAAGAACATTCACAGATTCAAGGACGCCAAGGACGCCGATGAATGGGGAGTGGCGCCCAATTCGGGAATGGAAGTGAAGCTTTCCCCGCAGGAAACATTCAGTTATATGAGCGACCGTCGCATTCGGGATCTGATCACTCATGGATCGAAGCCGCATTTCGCCGGCGAAGACCCAGCCAAGAAGGACAAGAAAGAGCCCGAGAAGCCTTTCGTCGACCGTCAGCTCAACAAGGCTTTGCAGGTTGTCAGTGAAAAGATCGCAGGCGCGGCGAAAGAACAACCGGCCGAAGCGGCGAAGTGAACGGAGCGAATGGGCCTCGGGTTTCGACGCCGAGGAGCGAAGCCTGTGTACCTGCTCTCGATCGAGACCACCTGCGACGAGACGGCCGCCGCGGTGATCGAAGACGTTCCTGGCCGACCTGTGCCTCGAGTCGTCTCCAGCGTCGTCGCCTCCCAATTCAACCTTCACGAACGGTTCGGCGGGGTGGTTCCTGAAGTCGCCGCCAGGGAACACGTCCGCCAAATCCTGCCGGTCATCGACGAAGCCCTCCGCAAGGCGGATATTGGGGCGCACGAACTCGGAGCTGTCGCTGTCGCGGTGAGGCCTGGCCTTGTGGGCGCACTCATCGTCGGACTGACCGCCGCCAAAGCCATCGCTCTTGGGCTCGAAATCCCCTTGGTCGCCTTCGATCACCTCGAAGGGCACCTCTACGCAGCCCAGCTCGCTTACCCGGAAGACTCGGTCTACCCAGCCGTGGGCTTGGTCGTCTCCGGAGGCCACACGAGCCTCTATGGTTGCCAAGGACCAGTCGAATCAACACTTCTGGGCGGAACGATCGACGACGCGGCTGGAGAGGCGTTCGACAAGGTCGCCAGTTTGCTCGGCCTTGGCTTTCCCGGTGGTCCGGCGGTCGAAAAGATTGCGAGAGATGGAAACCCAAAAGCCTTCGACCTGCCGCGGACCTTCATCCACGACGCCAGGCTCGACTTCAGCTTCTCCGGCCTCAAGACCGCCGCTCTCTACGCACTCCACGGCCAAGACGCGCGGAACGCACCTGAAGCGCTTGACCCCAAGGTCGTCGCCGACCTCGCTGCCAGTTTTCAACGCGCGGTCTGCGAGGTCCTTACAACAAAAACCGCCCAGGCCCTCGATGCCACGCAATTCACAAAACTCTTGGTCGGTGGAGGGGTCGCCGCCAACACGTCGCTCAGAACGAAACTTCAGCACATGTGTATCGAAAGGGATGTGAAACTCTTTATCCCACCCATCGACCTCTGCACCGACAACGCGGCGATGGGCGCCGTCGCAGTAGAAAAACTCAGGCTCGGGCAAGTCTCCGACCTCGAAATCGACGTCGCCCCTGGACTTGTCAGACCGAGGAAGGCGCAGAAGGGATAAAGGGGTACGATCGAAGTCGGAACAGACTCGGATGGCGATCAAATCCCGCCGGGATTCCAGTTCTCAAGCAAGCGAGCTAATCTGGACAGAGCCGCCGGGTGTGACCTCGATTCGCAACTCAATTCCCTCGAGAAGTCGCTTGCCAAGCAGCACCTCGTCTCCTACCCCCGACATCAGCACAGAACGCGAACTATCTGCCCAGGCCATTTCGGCGGCGTAAACGTCGAACTGTCGTATAGAGCCGTCTGCAAGTACTGCCCCGCCGCCTGATTGTCGCGTCAACCCAAGCGCGGTTATATCGTTGGGTGGCAGAGTGAGCGAGGCGGTGAATCCCGTATCGACTACTTCCTCCACAACTCGTTCAGCCCCTTCCGGCCCTCGCAGCCTCAGTTCTACGACGGCCTCCCGGCGGTCGTTCACTATGCCTCTGGTCATCTGCGTCGCCTCATCCGATATGCCGCGGGCTGGCCCACACGCCCGAGCCAAACCTCAGCAGAAGGACAGCGGATTCGCAGTCGCGTCACTTCCGAGTAGTCGTCGAAGTCGAGTTCGAAGTCGCCGGACCCAATATCGACGGCAACGAACTTGCCATCGTCCTCTGAATGAAGTCCCGGCTTCACCGGGCGGTCGAAGACCTCGACTCCAAGTCGGGCTAGTTCCTCAGGATTCAGGATTGGTTCCGCGGGAGGCATGGAAGATCTCCGAATGGCGTGGCTCGGACGTTGGGTTTATCGCCAGATCCCATGCGCGGACAATCTCTGAACCGGTCCAAGAACGATGCAAGCCGATGGAGTAAGTCTGGAAGTCGGAGGGTCTACGAGGCTACCCTTCGACCCAACAGAATGCGGCAGAATGCCGTGCTATTTTGCGCGCTTCCAATCGCGGAACGATTGCGTACTACGATGGACGAGATTCGATATTGCTCAGCAGGGAGGCCTCGGCCGCCCTGATCGAACCTGTCCGTTCGGCGACTGAAAGCTCCGCTGCTGCGCATTGAGCGCTTGGCGTCGATCGACAGCCAATGCCTGCGAAAGCGGAACACCCGCCGCTTGTGCGGCAGACTTGCCAACCGAGTTCTGTGCTGGATTGCCGTTCATGTGCGTTAGTCTCCCATCAGGCAGCCGCGTGCTTCGAAATGCAGTCCTGGTTGCTTCCCGATCCACTAACCCGCGCCCATAATCTCTCTACGCTGCCGGGCTTCTCGTAGGACTACATCCACGCCTGCACGCAATGATTTTCGGAATGTTGTGATCAGGCAACATGGGGGGGTAGTTGGGACGAACTGAGCAAGCCATTCGCGAAGGGTCCATCAAAGGCATCGTCTTTGACGCCGTGGGGACTTTAATCGAGCCCAATCCGCCAGTTGCGGAGGCCTACCGCCGGGTAGCGCTCCAGCAAAAAGTCGATCTCGATCTCGAGGTCATTCGCAAGCGGTTTTCAAAGGCATTCGCGAACCTGGAAACCGAAGACGGAAAAGGCCCGTTGGAAACCAGTGAAAAGGGGGAGTGGAACCGCTGGCGAAGGATTGTCGCTGCGGTATTGCCCGAGCTCCCTTCGCTTGATCTCGGGTTCGCTTTACTCTGGGATCACTTTGGAGATTCGCATTCTTGGCAGACGTTCCCTGACCTCGAGGCATGCCTGCAAGCCCTTATAGACCATGGCATTCCGTTTTGTATGGCATCAAATTTCGATTCCCGTCTTCGGGGGATTGCCGACGAACTGGAAGCTTTGACCAAGTTCGGAGACAACGTTGTTGTCTCATCCGAAGTTGGCTATCGCAAACCACATGCGGAGGTCTACCGTGCCGCGGCAGAGCTTCTGGAACTGCCAGCGTCGCAACTTCTCTACGTAGGCGACGACCTCGAGAACGACGTCGCTGGTCCGCTTCGCGCGGGCTACTTTGGCGGGCTCCTGCTTGATCGACGCGGGAAATCCTCTCCTCCCGAGGGAGTGGAAAAGGTCACAAGCCTGGACGAATTGACGAGTTGGTTTCGCTCCGGGTTTCAGGGTGGTTGATGGAAACCGCCAAGGCCAGCCGATAATGCCTGGGTAGATCGCCCTGGGAGTGAGATCGGCTTGTACGAACCTTCGGGTTTCGTTACGATCCCGCCCCGCTGGCAGCCAAGCTTCTCCGGGCGAATCCGCCCCCGCCCAGTCCGGCTTGCGTCTCTGGCGCGATCGCCCACACAATCGGAAGCTCCTTTCAGGGAAGAAAGGAAAGAAGCGCGTGGCCGCGACCGTTGAACATCTCGCCGCACTCGTGAAGGGTAGACTGACCGGCAACGGCGGCCTCTCGATCGACTCAGCCCAGCCGATCAGCGACGCCGGCCCCAGCGATATCACCTTCATCGAAGACGAAAAGTATGCCAAGGACCTCCGCACCAGCAAGGCAGCGGCAGCCATCGTCGGTCCGCATTTCAAGCTTCCGCCCATCGATCGACCGATCGCCGTGATCGAAGTCGACGACCCCAGAACCGCGTTCGGAGACGTCCGCACGTACCTTAGAGGCGCCGAAAAGCCTCGCTGGACCGGCGTCGATCCCCGAGCCGCTGTGTCTGTAACCGCCGTCGTCGGAAAAGACGTCGCCATCTATCCCTTTGCCTCGATCGGCGATGAAGTCCAGATCGACGAAGGATGCACCATCCATCCCGGAGTCGTCGTTCGGGAGCGATGCAAGCTCGGCAAGGGTGTGATCCTCCACCCTAACGTCGTGCTCTATCCCGACGTCGTCCTGGGCGATTACGTCGAAATCCACGCCGGGACGATCGTCGGCGGCGACGGATTCGGTTATCGCCTGGTCGACGGCAAACACGTCAAGCAAGAACAGACCGGCTGGGTGGAAATCGGGCCCAACGTCGAGGTCGGCGCCAACTGCACAATCGACCGCGGAACCTACGGCGCCACCCGCATCGCCGAGGGAACCAAGATCGACAACCTGGTCATGATCGGCCATAACAACCAAATCGGCCGCCACAACATTCTCTGCGGACAAGTGGGCATGGCGGGTAGTTGTAAAACAGGCGATTATGTTTTTATGGCTGGTCAAGCCGGCGTGAAGGATCACGTCCAGATCGGCGAAAAGGTGGTGGTCGGAGCGCAGGCAGGGGTCCACAGAAACATCCCAAGCGGGCAACAAGTGCTGGGCTCTCCCGCGGTGCCGATCAAGGAGCAGAGGCTCATCTTTGCCATGATCGCCAGGCTTCCCGACATGCACAAGCAGCTTCGAGAGCTCGCCGCGCAAGTGGCCATTCTCAGTGCCGCGCTGCCGGACGAGCCCTCTTCCGACGAAGACGGATATTGAAAAGACGCCGAGAAAAGCCCTGGAGTGCTCGATGAGCACCGGATCGCTACGGACTCCAAGTCTGAAACTTGTCGAAAGGAACGGTCGCCGAGCATCGAGTTCGCCCGAGCCTGCGCCGGCGATTGGGCTGCTCGCCGGCAGCGGCAGGTTCCCGATCGTCTTCGCACAGGCGGCGCAAAAGCGGGGCTCGAGGTCGCATGCGTGGGAATCCGTTACGAGGCGCCTGAAGAGCTAAGGGCGCTCTGCTCTTCGTTCGAGATCGTCGGCGTCGCCAAGCTTGGCGGAATGATCCGAGCCTTCAAGCGCAAGGGCGTTCGAAATGTGGTGATGGCTGGAAAGGTCACCAAAAGCGTGATGCACACGCCTTTGCGGATCGTCAGGCTCACGCCCGACCTTCGAATGATCAACTTTTGGCGCAGGAAGCTCAGAGACCGCAAGGACGATTCGATTTTGTTGGGTGTGATCGCCGAGTTCGAGCGTGATGGAATCACGTTTTCCTCGGCGCTCGATTATTGCCCGGAGTTGCTCGTGAAACAGGGAATTCTCACCCGCCGAGCGCCCTCGGCGGAAGAAAAGCAAGACATCGCGTTTGGCTGGCGTCTTGCGAAGGAAATGGGCAGACTCGACGTCGGCCAGTCGGTGGCCGTCATGGAAAGCGCTGCGCTCGCGGTCGAAGCCATCGAAGGCACCGATAGGTGCATCGAGAGGGCAGGCCAGCTTTGCAAAAAAGGGGGCTGGACGCTCGTCAAAGTGGCCAAGCCTCAACAAGACATGAGATTCGACGTGCCGACCGTCGGAGTCGCCACGATCCAAAACCTGGCGATCGCCAAGGCCCGCGTGCTGGCCATCGAGGCGGGCAAGACCATCGTCATCGATCAGCCAGATGTCGTTTCACTTGCCGACCGCCACGGCATTGCCATCGTCGCGCTCGAGCCCGGGGAAATCGAGGAGATCGCGTGAGTCGAGAACCAGCGCCTCAATCGTTCGCCGGCCCGTTGTCTTTCTTGTGATCCGCCGGAGTCCAGGTTTCTGGTTTGACGATTACGGGCTCCGCGTTCGCCGAGGCCAATTGCCCTGGCTTCTCTCCTTCATCGGGTTTTCGCGCCCAGTTCCACAGCGTGGACGATCAAATCCGCAGCCATCATCAGCCCTAAACTCGAAGAGTCGAGAACCAGGTCGTATTGATGGACGTCGCGAGCATCCGCCCTGTACATCACGCGGATAAACTTTTCCCGACGATGGTCCAGGTCGATTGCGGCTCTCCTGCCGGTCCTTGGTGAAATGTGCATAACCTCGGCCAAGTGGGCGGCTCTGATCCTGAGCGGAGCAACGATCCGGACGACCAAAGTCTCTTGCCTGGAAAGCATCAGGTGCGAGCCTCTGCCCACGATCACAGAATCGCCAGCTTTGCCGATCGCGTCGATCAACTTGGCCAGGTGATCGAGATAGGCTTCCTGGGGTGCGTAATACTCCTCGCGCAGCGGCAGGATCCAATCTTGGGCCACGCTGGGCGCCAGTTCGTCGAGGATCTTCACCTCGTCGGTCGTGATGCCCATACCCGCGGCAATCGCATCAATGATTTCTTGATCGTAGATCCTCCAGCCAAGCTTGGCAGCCACAAGTCTGGCAATCGTTCCTCCGCCGGCCCCTGCCTCTCGGCTGATGCAGACGTTCCGGAACCTGACAGGGGCATCGGAACGAGGTCGAGTCGACCTGCGCAGGCTCTCTCTGCCCCAGAGCCAGCGCCAACGGCCGCGGGCCAGTGCAAAACGCCCCGGTCGTCGCGCTCCTCGTTCGGGTCGATCTCGGCCGCCGCCATAAAGCCAGAGCCCTTCGGAACCACCAATGGGAATCGCCGTCTGAGTGAATTCAACTTCGTCTCTTCCAAGTCTAGCCGGAGGGACAATGAAAAAAAAGCATCCCCATAACCGCCGAGTTCCTCTGTAATCGTTACAAAACCAATCCTCGGAAGCTTCGAGCCGAAATTCCGAGAATTTGCTCAAGTTCCTAGCAAGACTTAACTTAGGCAGCCTCGCCCTGCCGAGCCGAGGATTTCGGCACGATCGTTGCTTATTTGTTTCGGCAATGCGGGTTCGACCACTTGGATCGATCGTCAAAACTCAAGGCTTGGGAGCCAACCAAATGAGGGATCGCCAGACGTCGTTGCTGTGGATGAAGGATCTGATCGAGCACATGAAGCAGTGCCATGATCAACTCGAGTGGTCCTCCGACGCCCAGACAGAGGCCTTCCTGACCGATGCCATGCTCGCGGACTTGAGCGAATGCAGGCGTATCTGCGACCAGTTCCGCGTCCGGTCGAGCAGAGGGGACGGTTTGAAGTCGGGCGGAAGTTCGCGGCATTCGCTGATCCCCGCAAAGGGATGAGAGGCGGATCGACCCACGGCCACAGACCCGCCGCCCTGCTTGTCGCATCCGCCTTGGCATGTTAATGTCCATTCCCTTGGATATGTCCACCACCTCGAGACGCAACCCCAGATCGGCAGCCCGATGAGCGAACTTCTCCCCATCAAGACCTTCCAGGTCGACTCTCTCGAGTGCAGGGTCTTCGAAACGCGATCCGATCTGGGCCAAGCGGCGTCGGCCCATGTCGCTGCAATCCTACTGGAGAAGCTCGGCTCCGGCTCGGAGGAAGTCCGCATCGCGTTTGCCGCGGCGCCCAGTCAGGACGAATTCCTCTCGAGCTTGGCCGCCCGTCGCGACATCGATTGGTCCAAGATCGTCGCTTTCCACATGGACGAATACCTTGGAATCGGAGCAGCACACCCTGCCTCGTTCCGCCGCTACCTTCGCGAACGGCTCTTTTCGCTCGTCGGCATCGGCGACGATCGCCGCAGACTCATTCCCGGCGAGCTTACCGAAAGCCCCCTTCGCGTGTGCCTCGCCTACGAGGAAGCCCTCAGATCGGCGCCTCCGCACTTAGTCTGCGCTGGGATCGGCGAGAACGGACATCTGGCGTTCAACGACCCGCCCACAGCCGATTTCGCGGATCCTCTCTGGGTCAAGGTCGTCAAGCTCGACAAAGCCTGCCGCGAACAACAGCTCCACGACGGCTGCTTCGAGTCGATCAACGACGTGCCCACACATGCCTATACACTGACGCTTCCTGCTTTGCTCGCGGCGGAGAAGCTCTCGGTGGTGGTTCCGGGGCCACGCAAAGCCGACGCCATATTGGCTGCGCTCGAGGGCCCGATCGACGAAGCGTGCCCAGCTTCCGCCCTGCGAACTCACGAGGGAGCGGTCCTGTTCCTCGATCGCGATTCGGCGGCCAAGGTGGTCTGAACTTCGGACGATTGCCCACGCCTTCACATCTTTCGGATTTCTGGATTCGGTGCTTCCTCTTCAGGCGTCTCGCGAGTAACCTTGTTTGTGAATTCGAATGATCTATACGAATTGCCATGCACTCCACTCCTTCTCTTCTGGTAGGAGCCGACCTTATGCTTCGCTCTCGGAATGCGGCTTTTCTTGCCTGTTTCCTCGTCTTGGCGTTCACAGCGGGCGGTCCGGATCTGGCATCGGGCCAAGACAGATCGGCAGCCCGCAAGCCAGGGACGCCGAACCCCACAGCGGGGAAGAGGGTTCGGCCGCAGGCAAGGCAGGAGGCTCCGCCTGACGAGGGCGCGCCTCCAGAAGTCAAGACTCCGGCTCCAGATAACGGTGGGATCGATGAACCGCGTCCCCCCATACTCAACTTGCCTGCCCCCGAAACCATCAAACCGACCCCACTCGCCGAGATTCCCGACAATCCTCCTCCTCACGAGAGTGCACTTTTAGACGTGCCACACATCATTGAACCTCCAGACATACTCGGTATTGAAGTGATGATGGCGCTGCCGGGCAGACCCATTACGGGAGAGTACTTGGTCAGGAGCGACGGCACTGTGAATTTAGGTTGGTACGGCGACGTTCACTTACGCGGGCTTACTCTAGAACAGGCCAAGACCAAGCTGATGCTCCACCTTAGAACCTATCTCACCGACGTGACTTTGGGTCTCTATGCTCCGGATCCCGTGAATGGAGAACTCGTCGCCGTACCGCCGTCCAAGACGGACAAGCTTTACGTCGACGTGATGGAATACAACAGTGCTTATTATTACGTCCTTGGCGATGTTGCGTTATTAAGTAAACTCAATATTACCGGAAGCGAAACGGTGCTCGATGCCATCCAGCACTCCGGAGGTCTTCTGCCTTCCGCGGACGATACAAACATCACGCTGGTTCGGCCAAGCAGAGAAGGCAAACCCGCTCGAACCTATAAAATCGACTACGCCGCGATCAAGAATGGTAATTCCAAAGCGAATCTGCAAATCTTCAAGAATGACCGGCTGATCGTCGGCAGGAAAACGATAGGCATGGCGCCGAACAAACCCGAACGGCTTGGGATTAAGAGCCTCAAACCGTTCGAGCTTTCGCATTCCGCCAAGCCCGTTGAGAATACGTTGAAGGTTTCAGTAGTCGACTAAGTAGGCGTCGTAACAGGCATGCGCAGCGCTCGGTGCTTCCTTTCCGGACCGACCTCTCGTAGTCTGTCTCGGCGGGTCGTATCGATTGGAGGAACCAGCAACCGGTTCCCGTCCCATGCCTTTGGTTGGAGCAGACGTTTATGCTTCGCTCTCGGAATCTCGCGGGCTTCGCGTGCCTCCTCGTACTGGCTTTCACCGCGGGCGGAAGTGATCGAGCCTCGGGTCAGGACGGTTCGGCGGCAGCCAAGGCTCTGGCCCCTGCTCAAGACGAGATACAAGACCTTCCGCAAGAGGAAGCGATTCCGAGGCTCGAACTCAAACTCCCAGGTCCCGAAACGATCAAACCGTCGGTAGCGACAGGCATTCCCGATACTCCGCCGCCGCACGAAGGCGCCCTCTTCGAGGACCCTTATACCATAGAACCTCCAGACGTCCTGAACGTCGAAGCCCTCCAGGCGCTCCCTGGCAGGCCCATCTCGGGGCAATACATGGTCAGGCGCGACGGCGCGATCAATCTGGGATGGTATGGCGAGGTTCACGTCCGCGGGCTCACGCTCACCGAAGCGAAGGTCAAGATCCTCCTGCAAATCCGAAAGTTCATCGCCGACGAAGCCCTTGGCCTGGTGGTCATGGACCCCAACAACCGTAAGCTTCTCGCGGTTCCCCCCGCGGAAAGCACGGAAGTCTTTGTCGACGTCGCCGGATTCTACAGCGCTCACTTTTATATGAACGGAGACGTCGCCGTCACCGGCAAGCTCAACATCACAGGCGCCGAGACCATTGCCGACGCCATCGCCACGGCCGGCGGATTCTTGCCCTCCGCCGACGCGAAGAACATCATTCTCTACAGACCAGGGCGAGCCGGGATGCCCCCAAAGGAGTATCCCATTGATTATGAATCTATTATTAAAGGAAATCCCAAAGCCAATTTACAAGTGTTCAAAGGAGATCGCATCGTCGTCGGACGCGACAAGATCGTCGAAGAAACTCTCATGGTCGATCGCGCCAGCGAAAACAGGATGAGTTACATGAACAGCCTGCTCTCCTTCGAGCAGCTCCTGAACTCTCAAAAAAGCCTGCTCGGCTGGCTCAACAGTCAGGGGCTCTCCGAGGACGCCAAACGCGCCAAGTTCAATCGCATGCTCGACCTTTGGCGCCAGGACATGCTCGAGAACAGAGGCGTTCGCTTCAATCCTAGTGAATTGAGAGATCATCTGCTCGAACTGGTTCAACCGCAAAAGGCCGAAGTAAAAACAAATTAAGAACTCCGCTTTCGTCGGCGACGGCCGTTGGGCGCCTTGCTTCGGCCGCTCCAAACCGACGTGAGGGCGCTCACTCAACCTTAGGATCTCCGCCATGCTCCGCATTTTGCTTCGTTTCGCCGTCTGCTGTCTTCTCCTCGACGCCTACTCTTCGACGCGGGCCAACGCACAATCCGCACCCAGATATGAAAAACGCTGGGTATGGCTATCGTGCAACCTTCAGGTCAACGAAGAGGTCGACCGAGTGTCGGCTCTAATGGAGCGAGCGGCGAAGGCTGGGTACAATGGAGTTGTGCTCACAGATTACAAAATGAATTTCCTCCAGCGCGTGCCCGATTGGTACTTCAAGAACGCCAAGAAGGTGATCGACGCGGCCAAGAAGTCCAAGATCGAAATCATTCCAGGCGTCTTCTCTGTAGGATACTCGAACGGGTTGCTCTCCAACGACGTCAACCTGGCGGAAGGAGTCGAGGTCCAAAATGCTCCTTATCGCATCAAGTCGGGCAAGGGCGTTCTCCTCTCCGACCCCAAGGCCAAACTCGCCAACGGCGGCCTCGAGGAGACCAAAGGCAATACGTTCCTCGGCTTTGGATACCAAGACAATCCAGGTCAAACGACGCACGCCGACCACTCTATCGTTCACGGCGGACGAACGTCTTGTCGGATGGAAAACTTCAACGACAAGCCGGTCTGTCGACTCATCCAGAAAGCGACCGTCCGACCGCACGCGTGTTACCGGGCGAGCTGTTGGGTCAAATCCAAAGACTTTCAGAACGCCGGCGATTTTCGCTTGCTCGCGCTGGCGGGAGAGGGGGGACGATCGCTCACGTTCCAAGAGAACGTGCTCGAGCCCACGCAAGATTGGAAGCAGGTCGAAGTCGTCTTTAACTCGCTCGATCAGACTTCCGTCAACCTCTATGCTGGGACCTGGGGCGGAAAATCAGGCTCGCTTTGGATCGACGACCTGGCACTTGAAGAACTTTCGTTTGTGAACATTCTTAGGCGTGAGGGCTGCCCACTGAAAATCACTTCGAAAGACGAAAAGACCGTCTACAAGGAGGGGGTCGATTTCGAGCCTTTGGTCGACCCGAAGCTGGGGATGACGCCTTACCAGGGAGAGTATCGGTTCGACCATATAGGCCCAGAGCTCCGGATCAAGAAGGGGTCGCGGATCAAGGAGGGGTCGACCGTCCTCGTGAGCTGGTATCACCCCGTGCTCACCCATGGGAGCTACGCAGCCTGTTGTCTGAGCGAGCCCAAGGTCTACGACCTTCTCCAGGAGCAGGCGAAGCGCGTCAACGATTTGTTCCATCCCAAGACGTTCTTCATGCAGCACGACGAGTTGCGCGTGGCAAACTGGTGCCAAGCGTGCCAACGTCAGGGCAAGACTCCCGGCGAGCTTCTTGCTGAAAACGCACGAAGATGCACCGCGATTATCAAGCATGTGAATCCGAAGGCCGAGATCCTGGTCTGGTCCGACATGTTCGATCCCAACCACAACGCCGTGGCGAATTACTACTTCGTCAATGGAACGCTGGCAGGATCATGGGAAGGGCTTGATAAATCCGTGATCCTTGCGAACTGGAACGGCGGCAAGGCCAAGGAAAGCTTGGCGTTCTTCTCGGGTCGAGGACACAGGCAATTGATTGCCGGGTATTATGATTCAGACGACAATTACTCGACGTGGGACGCCGCAGCCCGATCCACTTCCTTAATCTATGGTTTCATGTACACTACATGGCAGAATCGGTTTGGGGACATGGAAAAATACGGTAAGTCTTTACGAGAGGCAAGGTAGGGGTCGCGCCCATGTCCGTTCGATCGTCCGTTGACCTGAGGGCGCCCCACGCATTAATCTCGCATTGAGCAAACAGCCGACCCGGAACCGTGATTCTCTCCCTTTATGCGTGCTCGTCTGCTTGGACGCCTGAAGTCTTGGCCGGACCGGTTTGCCTTTTTCACGGCGGTCGGACTTGCGGCCGTCGTCATGTCTCCGCTCTTGATCGGCATCGAGCCAATCGGCGGCGACCCGGATAGGATGTATCGGCCGATCAAGACCGAGCTCGCTCGGGCCCTCGGGGAAGGCCGACTGCCGCTCTGGAGCGACCGCTTTGGCCTGGGCGTACCGTTGGCGGCCGAGAGCCACGTCGCGGCCTTCTACCCTCCCAACATCCTGCTGTACGGTCTCCTGGACGTCGCTACCGCCTACCGTATTTCGATGTGGCTTCATTTCGTAGCATTGACGGCGCTGACGTACGCTTACGCGCGCTGCCTTGGCGCCACGTCGTGGGGTTCCGCGATGTCCGCGACGGCGTTCACGTTTTCCGGATTCTTGTCGATCCATTCCAGTCATGAGTGGTCTTACCATACTTTGCCCTATATGATTCTGGTTCTGATCGCCGCGGACCGTCTGATGCATTCCGGCAACCGCGGTTGGCTGGGCGTATTGGCTCTGGCCTGGGGTCTTCAACTGACGCTTGGGCATTTTCAGATTCAGATGTGGACAGGATGCTTAGCGCTCCTGCTTTCCGTATATCAGGCTTTCTTTGAAAAGCGAGGGTTCGCTCGCCTTTTTCTGGTCGTAGGCGGGCTTCTTTTGGGCCTTGCCGCCGCCGCCCTTCCGTTATCGCTCAGTTGGCGTTTTCTGCCAACGCTTGGCGTGCTCAAGCGTGGCGAAGTCGACATGAAGAATTACGCATTTCCGCTGGAAAACTGGGTCGAAGCCGCGGTTCCCACGCTTTTTCGAAACTTGCGCGAAGGCCCCGAGTTTTGTTCCTATTGGTCCTCAAGGCGAACGACTGGTTATGAAGTGTGTTTTTATGTAGGGACGATTCCTCTCATCCTCGCTTGCGTCTCGGCGTGCTCGAAGCCGAGAGAAAGCTCGCGGGGCCGGAACGTTTGGATCCTCATCTCGGCGGCCGCGATCGCGCTGGCTTCTATGCCGACGTGGCAACCTGTTTTCTACAAAACGCTGCTCAAGGCGCCTGGGATCGGCTGGTTTCGCTGCCCCGCGCGTTATTCGCTGATCGCGACGCTTGGCCTCTCGCTTCTCGCCGGCAAAGGCTTCGACACCGCGATCGACCGACGCAGATTCGCCGCCGGGCTTGCCTTGGCTGCGTTCGTGGCGATCCTCGGAGTCGATCGCGCGGTGGTCCTGGCTCAAAAGAGCGGGCTTGTCGATTCTTTCCAGAACGGCGGCCTCGGGACCAGAATCGGCCTCGCTTGCTTTGCCTGGTTCGTCGGGTTCGTCGTTCTAATGTTCTGGAAAAAGAGGCTCGCTCACGCTTCAGTCGTTGTCGTCTTTACGTTGATCGAGCTCTCCATCCTGTTCTTTACCTCGACGACCGAATGGGGACGCCATATCCGTATACCATCAGAAAGTCGTATTATGCTGCGACTGATGAACGAGCCAAACGTCTATAGAGTCGCCGGCAGGCTCGACGACCTGCCTGTTAGCGCCGGTTTGACAGCGGCGGATCCGTATCTGGCAGCCAGACTGTCGGGGCCCAACCTATGGCTGGCCCGCGCCAACGTTCGCGCCAAATTGAACGACCCGGTCGTAAAGCGATGGCTGCGCCGATACGGAGTCTCTCACGGGGTTTGGGCGGAGCCGATCCCTCTCGAGGCGGCGACGGAAGTCTGGAGCGCCGAGGACCAAATCTTGGATTTCCTCGCGCCTCGGTCCCGCGATACTCCGGTCGAACGGCGATGGAGAGTCGTTCGGTATTCGGATCCAGCGCCGCCGGCAAGAGTGGCTTTGCAATGCTTCACGCTCGAATCCGCCGAGAGGATCTACACCGAGCTCTCGCTCGCCGACCACCGAGACTTGGTCTTCATCGAAACCAAAGACCCTCTCCCCCCGCGACCGAGGGGCCGATTGGCTTCGACGGCCCGGGTCGTCAATTTCGACGGCAGGCGCGAACCGTCGAGCACGACGGCGATTGTATGCTGGTCGTATCCCGCACTTACGACGAAGGCTGGTCCGCGAAAGTCGGCAGGGGGCTCTATTCGCCCGTGTTCAAAGTCGACGGCGGGCTCCAGGGCGTCTGGCTTACGGGATCGGGAACTT
This sequence comes from uncultured Planctomycetota bacterium, assembly GCA_963818975.1. Taxonomy (GTDB): domain Bacteria; phylum Planctomycetota; class Planctomycetia; order Isosphaerales; family Isosphaeraceae; genus CAWFUI01. Next base: position 355,076 of record CAWFUI010000001.1, read on the forward strand.
CGAGCGTCGTCTTCCGATACCTTCCCGTGTTCTTCATACCAGCATCAATCTTGTCCGTTGTCGCGGCCTCGTTGGGCGTCGTACTCGTTTCTCTCCGACGTTCTTGGTTGGGTTCTGAAGTATCGAACACGGGAATTCGCCCTGGACGCATTTCCGGATAAGGTTGTGTAAGATATATGGCTGCGCCGTTGCCGTTATGTGTTTGATGGATTGAGACATAACGCTGCCATATCTCGCCAATGCCGGGTTCAGGCCCGCTCGTCAAGCGAAAGCAACTTCAGTTCGGCCTGAACCCGCGCCATCAGCGGCTCAACCACTCGCGCTCCAAAGTCGAACTCGATTCCAGCGGCCTCGAACAGCTCCGGCAGCGGCTTGCTGCCTCCCAAGGTCAAAGCCCTGCGATAGTCCCGCACCGCCGCGGCCTTGTCCTGGAGCCCTCGACGCCAAAGCTGCAAAGCGCCCAATTGGGCGATGCCATATTCAATATAATAGAATGGGTACAAAAATATATGTAATTGTTTATGCCATGAACTTTCGAGAATCTCTTCCAATCCCGACCAATCGACTGTTCCTCCAAAACGGCGCTCGAGCTCGATCCAGGCTTTCGCCCGCTCGGCCCGAGACTTCTCCGGGTTCCGGTAGATCCAGTGTTGGAAGGCGTCGACTTGCGCGATCCAGGGCATAATCAGCACCGTCCCCTCGAGCAACTGCCTGTAAGACCTGTTCGCGTCTTGGACTCCATAGAACACCCCCAGGTCCCTTGCGCCAAAAAGCTCCATCGTCATCGACGCCACTTCGCAAAACTCCATGGGACAATCTCGATATGCCGCCAAAGACTGATCTCGGCACGCCAAGGTGTGGAACGCGTGGCCCCCTTCGTGAAGCAGGGTGCGAACGTCGTTGTCGACTCCAACGGCGTTCATGAAGATAAACGGCATCCTTTTATCTTGAAGTGTCGTTTGGTATCCGCCGGGGGCTTTCCCCTTGCGATTGGCAAGGTCCAGAAGACCTCCTTTCCGCAGGTACTCGAACCTCGCGCCAAGCTCCGGGTCGATCGAATCGAAGATGGACCCTGCTCCAGAGGCCAGGAGAGAGACGTCCTCGAAAGGCCTCAACGGCGGCCTTCCCAATGGGTCGACGGCGAGGTCCCATGGTTTCAACGACTCCAGCCCCAGGCGGCGTCTTCTCTCCTCGTTGATCGACCTGGCCAAAGGCACGATCGCCAGTTCTACGGCTTCTTGAAAGGCCTCCGCTTCCTTGACGCCGTAATCGAACCTCTCGAGCGACTTATATGCATAATCCACGAAGTTCTCGAACCCAGCTTCCTTGGCGATTTCGACCCTGAGCCTAAGCATCCCGTCGAATAGATCGTCAAGGGCCTCTCGATCCTGGAGCCGGCGCTTGGCGGTCGTTTCCCACGCCTCCTTACGCACCTTCGCGTCGGTCTCTTCGAGAAACCGCCCCATCCTCTGCGGCGTCCTCTCCTCCCCCTGGAAGACGACCGTCATGGCGCCTATGATTTTTTGATATCTTTGCTTGAGCTCGGCAAGCTCGGTCTCCTTATGCACGTTGGTCTCGCGAAACAGATCCGACCTCAATTGCTCGGCGCGGTCGTAAACCTGATAATAATCGCGGGGAAGGCCGCTTCGATGTGGACACGAGAGATACTTCGCCCTGACCTCGTTCCGGACGATCTTCACCTTCGGCTCGATCTCTCGGACGAACTCGAGGTGCGCCCTTTCGCGCTCGGGGTCGTCGGTCTGGCAGGTCATCGAGATGTATCGCTCCACTCCCTCCTCCGACACCGCGGCGTCCAGCTCGTCTGAAGCGCTCAGCCATTTGATCAATTCTTCACTGGATGCTATCTCCCACTCTAGCAACTTTCGATACCACGGTTCGATCCGTTCCCAAGTTCCCAGAACCGCGTCGGCGTCGAGCCACTGCCTTTTGAATTGCTCGGGTGCGTACGCTTGCATCGTTTCTACTCGCTTTCATTCCGTTTTGGTTGCGTCGGAGCGTCTCAGGCCAGCGATTGCTGGATCAGCCAGAGGGCGATCCATAGGAGCCCATTCATAACAACTGAAGCGATCGCCAGCACGAGGATCGTCGCGGTCACGGCCTGGAGATACGAGCCGACGGTCTCGGCGTGGCCGATGGCCCCGACCGTCTGAAACAGCGCCAAAAGAGCAGCGACCCCGAACGCCACTTCCGCCAACCCGGTGAAGAAGACGACCACTCCCACCCGCCCCGCGGGGTCTCTCAATATGACCAGCAAAAGGGCCGTCAGGAACACGCCGAGCAAGAGGTGCCAAAGCCTCATGGTTTTGTCCTCCCTGGCTCATCCCTGCCCGCTCGCGAGCTCAATGTCTGAAAAAAGTGGAGCGAATCGACCGCTGAATCGCTAGCTTTATGGTGTTCCGCCCGAATGCTTGTCCAGGGGATGCGGGACGAGGGCTTTGCCTGGCGTCGAACATCCCAGCCAGCCGTTGCACGTGATTTTAAGGAGATTTTCCAAAAATGGCCACAAGCGCCGCACCAACCCGGTATCGTTTCTCGTTCGGCCCCTGGAACATCAGCACCGGCGCCGATCCGTTCGGCCCCCCTGTTCGCAACGAGATCGCCTTTGCCGAGAAGATGCGGGCCTACAAAAAGCTCGGCTTCGACGCAGTCCAATTCCACGACGACGACGTGGTTCCCGCCGACCTCGATTGGCCCGCCACGCTCAAAGGCGCCGCCGCGGTCAAGTCGATCCTCGAAGGCGAAGGCCTGTTCGTCGAGATCATCGCTCCCAGGCTCTGGGAAGACCCTCGAACCGTCGACGGCGCCTTCACGTCCAACAACCCCAGCCATCGCCGGTACGCGCTCGATCGAGCCAAGCGCTGCGCCGACCTCGCCCGCGAGATGGACTGCCAAAACTACGTGTTTTGGCTGGCAAGGGAGGGCGGCTACATTCGCGAAGCCAAGGACGCCAAGACCGCCGTGGCCAGAATCGCCGACGCCTGGAACGCCATACTGGAGCACGATCAACACATCCGAATCTTGGGCGAGGCAAAGCCCAACGAGCCGATGGACCAAGCTTACCTGCCAACAGTTGGTCATATGATAGGTCTTGCGTACACGACTATCGACCCCGGCAGGTCGGGAGTGCTCATCGAATCGGCCCACTCGATCCTGGCTGGGCTCGATCCTGCCGACGATATGGCCTACGCGATGCACCATGGGAAGCTCTGGAGCGTCCACTTGAACGACCAAAACGGCCTCAAGTACGATCAAGACAAGGTCTTCGGATCGGTCGACCTGAGGAGAGCCCTGAACCAAGTCTGGGTCCTCGAAAAGAACGGCTACGGCAAGAACGGAGAGTGCGTGGGGCTCGACGTCAAAGCCATGCGGACCACTACGCTCGAGGAATCCACCTATCACCTCGCCCACTCCAAAACAATGTTCCTGCGCTTGGTTGAGATCGTCCGCGGACTCGACTTTTCCAAGATCGACCAGTTCCGCGCCGAGGCAAAGTATGAACAGCTCGAAATGCTCGTATTGAACGCGCTTACGGGCAAGGATTGATCCACAGCCCATCCCATAACCAACCCTCCGACCACCCCCCGACGAGCCACTCCGGAGAAAACGGATGCCATTTCTGCGACGCATATTCATGTTTACAATTCTTTTTGCGGCGGCAGCGGCCGGCTCTATCAGAGCAGTGGACGACAAACCGCCTGCGCAGGTGGAGCTCAGCGCCGAGGAGGTCAAGGCCATAGGCCTTATCCGCGCCGACTCTCTGAAAGGCCACCTTTCGTTCATCGCCTCCGACCTGCTCGAAGGCAGGGATACACCCTCGCGCGGCCTCGACCTCGCGGCGGAATACATCGCAGCCCAGTTCCGCAGGGCTGGGCTCGAGCCCGTCGGCGACGACGGCTACTTCCAAACAGCCAACTGGTCGATCGAAGAGCCCGACAAGTCCGCATTCTCGCTCTCGATCCATGACGGCCAAAGCCTGCTCTCGATCGACCCCTCGAAAATCTCCTCGACCCTCCGCGACAAGACCGATCTCGAGGCGATCCCCATCTTCAAAGTCTTGGCCAACGACGCCGACGCACTCAAAGCCCTCACCCCCGAGCAGATCAAGGGCAACGCCGTCGTCACCGAGCTCCCCGACGTCCGGAGAGTCGAGCAGTCCAAACGCCAGGCGGTCTTTCGGTCGCTCCAGGCGTTCCGAGACCGCATGAGCTCGCTCGGGGCGGCACTGGTGATCGGCGTCGACCGCGACGAGAACGCCGCCGTCGGCCTTTCCCCTGGAAGACTGATCGACCCGGAATCCAGGGGCGGGCTCCGCATGCCCGCCGCCAATCCTCCCAGAATCCAGATCCACGATCCGAGGATCGTCGCACTCTACGACCGGCTCTCCCCCGGCGCCTCCGAAGCAAAACTCAGCCTCCACCAAGCAGCCCCAGTCGAACGACCAGTCAAGGTCAAGAACGTCGTCGGTTTGCTGCGAGGCTCCGACCCAGCTCTCAAAGAAACATATGTTCTCGTCACAGCACATTATGATCATGTCGGAATTAGCACCCCGACCAACGGCGACAAGATCTACAACGGCGCCAACGACGACGGCAGCGGCACCGTGTCTGTCGTCGAGATCGCCTCCGCCTTGGGCTCGCTCGAGAAAAAGCCGGCGAGAAGCATTGTCTTCATGACCTTCTTCGGTGAAGAGCACGGGCTCTTGGGATCGAGATACTACGGCCGGCGGCCGATCTTTCCCATCGAGAAAACCGTCGCCGACGTCAACCTTGAACAGGTCGGCAGGACCGACAGCTCCGAAGGCGATCAGTCGAACGCGGGATCAATGACCGGGTTCGATTTCTCCGACGTCGGACCCATCTTCCAGGCGGCTGGAGAAAAGGAAGGCGTCCGAGTCTTCAAACACCCCACCAACAGCGACGCCTTCTTCGGACGCAGCGACAACCAAGCCCTCGCCGACCTCGGCGTGCCTGCTCATACGCTTTGCGTAGCATACGTCTATCCAGACTACCACCAGGCAGGCGACCACTGGGAGAAGGTGAACTTCGAGAACATGGCGAAAGTGGACAAAATGGTCGCCAGAGCCCTCTTGATGATCGCCGAGAGCCCAGTCGAGCCGAAGTGGAACGAAGCTAACGCCAAAGCAGCCCGCTATCTGAAGGCCTGGAAACAACGCCGCGGACAGTGACAAGGCGGGTTCCACAATCGAAAAGAGAACCGACGGAGCAAGGGTCCGACCACGCTCCGTCGGTCTCCGCCCCTGATTCAGCGAACGTTCGGGTAGTAGATGTACTGCCCCGTCGCTGGGTTGTAATAGAGCTGGTAACGGAACCCGTCGCCAGGCTCGTAGAACTGATCGGTCAAGTAAACGCCCGAAGTGTTCTGATAGTATTGGCTGTTGTTGTAGTAGTTGCCATACCCGTAATTGCCGTAACCGTAGCCGCCGTAGCCGTAACCCCCGTAGCCGTAGCCGCCGAGGTAGAAAGGATACCAAGAGTTGCCATAGTATCCACGGTTGTAGACGTTTCCATATCCGCCATTGCCGCGGTATCCGTAGCCGCCGGGATGATAACCGCCTGAATGGGTGTAGCCGCCGCCGTAATGCCCGCCGCCGCCGTAATGCCCACCTCCGCCGCCGCTATGTCCACCGCCGCCCCCGTGTCCACCGCCGCCGCCCCCGCCATGTCCACCACCACCGCCGCCGCCGTGGGCAAGCGCCTCGCCCGAGGCTAGAGCGATCACCATCACGCCAACAGCCAAAGAACGCCCGAACCGCATGATCCTGCCGTGGGAATGACTCATCGTCGTCCCCCCTTTTCGTGGAGAAGGTCCGTTAGAAGAGAACCAGGAGACCGGATCCGGCTGAACCAACAAGCTCGTCTTCCTTGCTACGCCTCGAATCAGAGGTCGGATGAGTCTTTTTGGAATTCGTGAAAAAATCCTTCGCGATCGACTCAGGGAGGCGTCAAAGCACGCGCCATCGGTCATCGCCCATCGCCAATCCCGTAGGCTCGTCCGGAGGGGTCTGCCAACTTACGACGAAAGAGAATTGAAACCCGATCTTCATGGACGATCTCCCAGTCCTGCTGCCTTCTCAATCTGCGAGCAAGCGGTCGTTTTGGCCTGAGCCAGACCAGTTCGAAACCTTCTCGAGCCACTGCGTCGTCCCAAGCAGGACCTGCCTCGAGCATCCCAACATATTCAAGTATGCGTTCCCTGCCGAAGAGCTCGAAACGGTCGTCGATCCAAGCAAGCCTTGCAGGCTTGGCCTCCGCTTCGAGCATTCCTCCCCAATCCTGTTCGTGAAACAATCGAAGCGAAGCCGATTGCCGGTCGAGGGCGTTTAGACCCTCCATCGGCCATTGCTCCCTGTCATGTCCGCCGAACCGAACACCAAACCCAACCGCCGCCGTCAATGTAAGCGAAATGGCAACTGGAACGAGCAACCAAGGCCTTCTCGATCCCGAGGGTTCCTCGCCTAAACGCTCGAGCAACGAGGCCAATCCCGGCGCCGCGGCAAACGCGAACAAAGGGGCTTGGCGGATCGAGCCCAACGCAAGGTGAAGCCAGACGAGCGTCTGAACCAGGTCGTATCGACTCATCCTTGCCTTGGTGAACGTCGGAAGAGCGACCATCGCAACGATCCAGAGCTCGAGGGCCCAAGTTCTCGGAGCTCCCAAAAGCCGGCGGTTGATACTCCTGGATCAGATCGGTGACCTTGGTTGTGTGCAGTACCCCGATCACATGCTCGTAGATACCCATTCCGTACGGATTGGCCAGGGCAGCCAGCACGCAGAGGGCGAACGTACGAGCGAAATCGCGAACGACCCGCGAACGATCCGGATCCCAAGGCCCAGAGACCGCATGACCGATCCCAGCGGTCAGGACGACGATGGGCCCAGCGAGAAACCCTCCGTGTAAGTTGGCCCAGACCGCGACAACCAGCGGAGCCCAATGCAAGGCCTTCGATCGACCCCCGCTCAAATGAAAGTCCCGGCAGGCGAGCACCATCCACGCCATCCCCGCAAAGGTGAAAAGATGCGGGCGAACCAAAAAGTGTGTTGCTCCCACGCCCACAGCCAAGAACGTCGCCAGAAAAGAAGACGAAGCCCCAATGCCCTGGCTCGAGAGCCCCCGAGCAAACGCAGCGTAGACCCACGCCAAAACCAGAACCGAACTCATCACGGCCGCCGACCAACCCCAGCGATCGACCAACGCAGAAAGCCCAACATCGAAAAGCCAAGCCTGGTCCACCCAAACGGCGCCCTGACGACTCGAAGTCAAAACGTCGACTCGCGGGACATGCCCCAACTTCCAAATATCCCTTCCCAACCGCGCATGCCAAAACGTCCCTGGGTCGTTCAAGAACGACGAACTCCCAGCGCCCAAGCCCAAAACCGTCACAAGGACGAACATCAACGGCTCGGGACCGGAAAACCAATCGCTCAAACGACGCACTTAGCCAACCTCCTCCCTAAGGACGATGACCCCCGGGAACGACCGATCTCCAAAGGGCGATCGACTTACTCAAACCTAGAACACTTCAGGCGCCTTCCAAGCAATCTCCCCTTGCAAAAAGCAAACGGTCCAAGTTCGCGGTCTTTTCTATGGTCGTCGACAATAGCCGAGACGACCTCCCTGCAGTCCTTCCACTTAACTCCCCAGCTCTCACGAGCGGGGGATACACTTCAAGATGCAACCGGATTGTCAAAGAGCCGTCGAATGAGCGAAACCGATCAATCGTCAGGTCAAGGTTGGCCCCCGAGCGCTAACCAGACGTGCCGTTATGAGGCAGCTCCCCTGAGCCGCCCTCTGTCAGGGCTTGCGAAGTAGGCTCATCGATCAGACCAGAGGGCGACGACAGGGCATCGCCCCTACCGGCAACCGGATCGGAGCTCCTCACGTGGTCGATGCTTGTTCGGGAATCCTCGACGCAAATGGTTGCCTCTGAAACCACTTGCGGCGCTGGAACAAACGAACCCAATCGTTCGGGAGTGGTCAGTGGCTGGTGGTCGGCGGCCAGCGCCTGAACGGTTTCTGGAACAATCAAACCCAATTCTTCCTGGCCAGGCTCGACCTTCGTCACCACCGCCTCCTCGGTCAGGTTGAACCATTCGTACTCGGGATGTTCCTTGTCGAGCTTCTCCTTGCCGTCGAAGAATCCGTTCGTTCGGTACTCAGGCCCTGCTAGCTTCGGTTCGAGACGATCGTCAATCTGCTTGGCAGCGTCCTCCTGGCTCGCGTCGAACTCTTGTTCCATCCCCATCGCCTCGGCAACCAGTTTGGCTCGGTTCTCTGCCATCGCCTGCTTCCGCTTTCGCTCCTTGTGGATCAGCCGCACTGCCTCCTGCTCGACCTCTTCGAGCGAGTCGTCCTTCAAGAGGAAGGCGATGTCGATCTCGTCGAACTTGTCGAACTCTTGAACCGTCGTCGCCAAGGTCGGCGTTCGAGGCAACTTGAGCGAGTCCTTCCAACGCTGATACTCGTGCCGCTCTGCGCCTCGACTTTCTTCTCACGTTCGATTCGCCTTCGCTCGAGCGCATTGAACGCCTTATAGAAACTGCCTTCGAGCTTCTGATGGTAGAGCTGGAGGGTCTCGATTGATCCGAAGTCGAAATCGATCTTGAGCCAGGCTTCGCGAATCGATTCTCGGCAGATGGCGCCGCCGTCGAGCGCGACCTCGCGGAGCTTCTGGAACCCCTGGGCGATCCAGGAACGAAGTTGGATGTCGCCAGGCGTCTCCCAGTCGTCATAGATCATCTTGAACCCTTTGGTTTCGATCTGGACGTCCTGGGCGATCGAGATGATGAGTTCTGCCCGCGACTGAAGCCAGAGGCACATCGCTGCCTTCTCGGCGAGCTTGAACTCGATATCGCCGACGGGCTTGGCGTCGTCGATAAAGGTCTTCAAATGGGCTTTCCAATCCTCGGGATTCTCGAGCGTCCGCAGAACCGGCTGGCCTGAGCGTAGGCCGTGTTTCAAGGCGTTCTGCGACGACCTGGCTTTACCCTCGGGGGTGGTAGGGCCCTTGGATTTCTTGGCGTTTTGGGCGTTGGCTTTCATTTGAGCTTCTGTTGTCATTTTGGTTTCACTTTCGTTTGTTGGGGTTCACAAGAGGGATCCAAGATTTTGGGTAAGAGGACTCAGGCGGAGCCGCGGAGAGGAACGGGAAAAACGGATTCCACAAAGCGGAAAAGAGGTAACGGAGGAAAGAAATAAAAACATCAAATTTATTATGTTTTCAATTTTAAATTTCATAATTTTTATGTGTAACTTCTCTCGATCTTTCCGTCCTCCGTTTCCTCCTTTCCTCTTTGTGAGCCCGGCGGGTCTGCCATTCGCGGAGTTTGCTTTGCAAAATGCTGGACGGCGCTTTGGGCAATTCCAGCAAAGTGCGCGGTTATAATTGGGCGAGATGGGCGGAGTTTCCCGACAGCAATTCCGAAAACCCCCTTCGAGATTCGGGTGCGCGTTTTGGCCCCTTTTGGGGGTGGATTTAGCGACTCTCGGTCGCACGAGTCGGCAGTTCTTCGGGCCGTTCCGCATGAACTCGAGGCTTGGAAACAAGGCGTTTGGTCCAATAGGAGGTTTTGCTTCATGGAGAGCAAACCACATGCTCTCTACCTACTCTCATATTGGAACCGACTTGCGCGTTGGGCTTTTGTCAGACCTGGCCCGAATGGGAAAGCTGGGTTAACCGCACCTTGTGAAAGATCGACGCCTGTCCCATGAGCTATTACACACTCGTTCAGGAACGAGGAGGATTCGCGGCAGTTTGGCCAACGAAAGGACAAATCTACTTCGTCCGCCTGGACGGTAGGGGCGAGCCTTTGCCTCCCAAGGAGATCAAGACGCCTGGGAGGTCTGGCATGCGGACGGGCATGATCGCCCTGAGTGCTTCCGACGGGAGTACTCTCGTAGCCTGGAACCAAGACGGACAAACGGAGTGGCAGCTTTACGACGCCAAGGGTCGGGCATCGAGAACTACGGGCTCCGCAAAGTGCTCAGGCAAGGGCGTTGCAGGGGTTAAGATAGGCTCCGCTCAACTGGCTGCTTTCCAAAGTCCAATCATATTGCCCTCGGGGTCGGAGAACCAAGCGAACGTGCCACTGGGGATCGTGACGGGCGGGACAAGGGTCTTGCCGCCCAGAGACTCCGCCTTCGCCAACGCCGCAGCCACGTCGGGCACGTCGACGTAGAAAATCGTGTAGTTGTGGGGGTCGTGCCCGAGGGCTGTCATGTGTCCCTGGATGCCGGCGCCATCGGCCTGGGTGTCGATCATCGTCGCCGGACCCATGTCGCTTACACCCCAGCCAAAGAGCTCGGCGAAGAACTTCTTGGTCTTCTCTTTGTCCCTACAGCCGATTTCAAAATGAACGACAGGTCGTCCCATGGCAGGCCCTTTCATGAGTCAAAATTTGAGAACATGATCTCTTTATACTTAACATGAGATCATAAGACATTTACTTTCGATTATCGTATCCGAACACCCACGACCACGCGCACGGCGCAGCCTACGCTTACGAGCACCCAGGAAGATGTTATCCAGGTGAGATGTGTTTCGAAAGAGTCGATCGAACGATTCTCGCATCGACCCTGAAACATCATCAAAGCTCGTCCGAAGACAGCCGTCTCGGCGGTGGTCGACAAGGAGGAGCTCGATCTCAGACGGGCGAACTTCGTGGAACATCGGATGAACTCCGATCGGCAGCGGCGTTTCGTGAAGCCATCGCAGCCGCGCCGAATGCAAAGACCCCTCCGATCGAGGCCGCGAGAATCCCAACGCCTAGTCCAAGCCCTACTTCGGCGAGCATCGAACACAGAAGACGCAGTTCCGAGACAGGCGGTACGACTCGAACAACTCCCGCTTGTCTGTCCAGCCTCTCCTGGAAGCGCTGGAGCACAAACTCCCGACGAGCACCTACGATCGGTGGGCCGTGCTCAACGAGCAAGTCTCGCGTTCTCGGCAGGTAGAAGAGGGCGGCCGCGGAGCATATCCAACCAGTGGCCGCAAAGCCGATCCAAAACGCTCTCGGCCTTCGATAGGTGAAAGCCTGATCCACTGCAATCGCCAGTATGGACGCCAGGATCAGAACCACCAACCCGATGCTCGGGTCGCGACCGACGTAAGCGGGTCGAAACGACAGCAACGTTCCAAGGGCCACTGCCAATGCTCCAACGCAGATCATCAAGCGAGCAACGGACCAAGAGCTTCGAGGCTGCATGGGAGGGGCCTCCGAAAATCAATTGGCGCACGACTTGTCCACTTCAAGTCGGTCGCTACGGCTTCTCCAGCCAATCCCACTGATTCTTTGCGGGATGCGTTTCACTCAAAAAGCTTAAGAGAGTATTTCTGTACCTGATTACCCGAAGTCGCATGCGACAAGCCGCCTGATCCACGGCAACGGGACTTTCAATCGGTCATTCAAGCCCTACCAATTGCCGTCCTCGGGCATGTCGGTCGATTTGATCCATTCGACGGCGGGAGAACGCTCGCCAGTCGCGCAAAAATGGTCGATCGCGGTCCATGCGTCTTTAGGCGGTAGGAACAGTCCGACCGAGGTAAGCCACTCGTCGGAGACGGTGGTGATCTCTGCCAGCCGAGAACGGTCGTGAAGCGAGAGCCAATCGAACGCGGTGCTAAAGATCTTGAGAGAAACGCCGAACTCCTTGTTCGGCGAGATGAGTAGTTCGTTTTCCTCGGACTTGCCGAGGAATTTGATTGCGCCTGCCCGTTGCCCTCCATCCAGTATTCATCGGGCAGTTCCAAGATCAAACGCTTGAGCTCAGAGAGGTCGGGCGAGCTGGTTTGAACCCAGGTTGGTCCGGTCAATTCGATCTCCGGCATCGAAGACTCCTTATTCAAAAACGGCGCCTCCGTACGAAACGACGCGGCATAGCTTAACTTCCAGATCGGTTGAAATTAACATCAAAGCCCCGAGTCTGGAGCGTCGTATGGTTCGACGACCCTGCCGCGGGTCGTTCGGTTTTGTCGAGCAACAACCGTTGGCAAAGGGAGCCTTCCATGCCGTCCGCGATCTTTTCTCCAGAGCAAGCCCTCGAGCTTGGCAAGTTCACGCTCGCAGCTTACACACTCTATAGCAAGCCTACCGCGTTCTCGGTTTCCGATGGATATACCGTACTGGAAAAGCTCTACGCAGACGACATTACCGACGGCTTGCCGGATTACGTCAGCTTCGGGTTCATCGCACGTAAAGGCGGCGACGTCGTTGTGGCGATTCGAGGCACTGAGGGGGTCTTCGAATGGGTCAAGGACATCGAGTTCTTTCTTGATCCCTGCCCCTTCTTCAATGCTGGGAAGACCGAGCGAGGCTTCACTAGCATGTACTCAACTTTGCGCGTAGGCGCAGACAGAACCGCGACTCACGTCATCGACGTGCTCAAGAAACTGACGTCCGACGGATCGGTGAACTCGCTGCGAATCACTGGACACAGTCTGGGGGCTGGGCTGGCGACGCTCTTGGCGCTCGACGTAACCGGCAACAACATTTTCAAGACGCCGGTCGTCTATACGTTCGCCAGTCCGAGGGTGGGAGACAAAGTATTTGCCGGCACGCTCGACGGGTTTGTCGAAACCCACTGGCGCGTTGCAAACCTGAACGACATTGTGCCCCACTTGCCGCCTCAATTGCTGGGGTATCACCACGCGGACGCTGAGCTGCCGATCAACACTGACGACCGCACGAGACATACCGTCTCTTGCCAGCACGCTCTCGAGACGTACTTGAACACGATCGATCCCACCTTTCCGCTCGGCCCTGAGGCGAGCACGGTCGCAAACCAAACGGTCGGTTAGAACGTTCCGTCGGGCGACTGGAGGTTGGATTTACGTTTGCTTGGCATCCCATGGATTCCAGGTTCGAAACGCCTTGGCTCGCTAAGGATTCGTTACCTCGAACGGCGGCCGTGTGGTTGCACCTCAAGAAAGGCTGAGAAGAATTCTAGTGGTAGTCGTTGGTCCAACGCGCAATCGCTCTCGAGCGCATGGATTCTTCGAATCTCAGAAAAGTTTGGTTGCTTTCGGCGCGGATGACGCTAAAAGAGTGTTATCCCCTCTCGAAGAATCACCAGGAGTCGTGCCGATGATCACTTTCCGCCCGTTAGCGCTTGCTTGCACTTGCGCAGTCGCGCTGCTCGCTCTCAATTCCCCGGGGGCAGCCCAAGACGCCAAGAAGGCCGACGCCAAATCCAAGGGGCAGCGCAATTTTGGTCCGCCGCCGGTCGTCTCTCCCGAGGTTCACTCGGACCACAAGGTCACGTTTCGGATCCGCGCTCCCAAGGCGAGCGAAGTGTCGGTCAACGGAGATTGGGGCAATGCGGAGCTCAAAAAGGACGATCAGGGCGTTTGGTCGGCGACGGTCGGACCGATGACTCCAGATTTCTACACATACACCTTCGTGGTCGACGGGGTAAGGACTTTGGACCAGAGCAACGGGATGCTGAAACCTGGACTTCAAGGTGCTGCGAGCATGGTCGAAGTCACGGGCGACGAGGAGGCGTTCGAGGCGACCAAGGATGTACCGCACGGGACGATTCATACCACTACGTATCGCTCGAAGACCCTTGATGCGCAGAGGAGCGTTCACGTCTATACGCCTCCAGGATACGAAAGCGGCTCGGACAAATACCCTGTTCTCTACTTGTTGCACGGAGCTGGCGACGACGACAACGGTTGGAGCACGGTCGGCAGGGCGGGGTTCATCCTTGACAATTTGATCGCGGCGAAGAAGGCCAAGGGGATGATCGTGGTCATGCCCAACGGCAGCCTTCCCAGGCCGACGAACATGCCCCGCGTGGCGCCAGGGACCCAACCTACGCCCGAGATGCGACCCGGGATGGCGGCCATGCAAAATCGGTTCACCGACGAGCTGTTGAAAGAAGTCGTTCCGTTCGCCGAGTCGAACTATCGAATCCAGACCGGCGCGAAGAACCGGGCACTGGCGGGTCTATCGATGGGGGGAGGCCGAGACGCTGCGCGTTCTGACGACGCATCCGGACGAATTTGCCTACGTTTCGATCTGGAGCCGGGCTTTTTGGCGGGTCGCCGGACGATTTCGAGAAGAACAACGCCGATTTCTTCAGCAATCCATCGAAGATCAACGAGAACGTCAAACTGCTCTCGATTTGCGTCGGCAGCGAGGACTTCGCACTCAATGGGTCGAAGAGCTTGTCCGAGCTTTTCAACAAACACTCGATCAAGCACGAGATGCATACAAGTGGTGGAGGACACACCTGGATCAACTGGCGGCATTATCTCTCCGAGCTTGCGCGAAGTTGTTCCAATAGTCTTTATGTAGGGATGCATTCTCCACCGAGCCTCCTCGCGCATCTTCGGATGCGCGGGGAGGATTTTTTTTGGCTATGCTTCGACGTCGCGATTACGATGGATATTCGAATCGGCATCCTACGGGCTCGCGTCGATCGACATGAAAACCCAAGTCACTTCGCTGGAGCACTGAATGCGCGTCGTCGGATTTCCCTTGGCAACGCTCGCACTCCTTACCTCTACAATTGTCCAGATTGACGATCCCTCGAAGGCCCAACAGCCGCCGGCGCCAGCGGGACAATTGCAATCCAAGCGCGATAAAGAGATCGCGGATCAGTTTCGCTATGAATCGACAGGTCTCTCGATCCTTCGGCCCTACACAAAGGGCAAGATCCCAGTCGTCTTTGTACACGGGCTTTGGTCGAGCCCTTGTTCGTGGAGAACGATGATCGAAAGCCTGGAGGCGGACGAAACGCTCCAAGACAGATTCCAATTCTGGACGTTTGGTTATTCGACCGGCGACCCGCTTCCCTATACGGCTTTGCTCTTGAGGCGAAACCTCGAGAATGTGCGCAAGACGTTCGATCCGGAACGGCAAGACGAAACGTTCGACAACATGGTCGTCGTCGGACACAGCATGGGCGGGCTGCTGACAAAGATGATGGTCCAAGAGACGGGAGAAAAACTCTGGGGCGTCGTCAGCACGCCGCCGAGCCGAGCACCTTGCGGGAGAGGCGAGCGACCAGGAGCTTCTCCGCATGCGCACTATTCTACAAACCCGTTCCCGAAATCCGCAGAGTGGTTTTCATAGCGACGCCGCACAAAGGGAGCAAGGTCGATCGCGGCAAGATTGGCAAACTTGGTTCGAGGCTCGTGCGGATTCAAGATCCGCTCAGGGCGTCTCACAACAGGCTCATTGCCCAAAACCCTCCGGATTTTTTCACTGAGGAGTTTCGCAAAGGCATCCCCACAAGCGTCGACGAGCTCGAATGGCATTCGCCGATTCTTCTGCGCCTGAACGAGATTGGAATTGCCCAGACGATCAAGGTGCATTCGATCATCGCCGACCTCAAGAACCCGCCGGGAACCAAAGCGAACGACGGCCTCGTCGCATACGAAAGCGCTCATGTCGAAGGTGCGCTCTCCGAACTTTTAGTCAGCTCGGCGCATCTCTGCCAAGAGAAACCAGCGGTGATCCAGGAGGTCCGGCGGATCCTTCTGGAACATGACGTGCAGAGTCAGTGACGAACCCATCGAGGCATCGGGAGGCTGGAGAATGGCGGATATTAAGATTGCGCAATACAAGCGCTGGTTCGCGTACGAACAAGATGCGCACGAGAAAGTTCTGGCTTCGTTCAAGTCAGTGCCAGAGGAGCGTCGTTCCGGAGCTGATTATCGTAGAGCCGCGACAATCCTGGCCCATGTTGTCGCAGCGCGGCGGATCTGGCTTTGGCGGCTTGGCGCGTCCGGGTTTGCCCCTAGCTCGCTCTTCCCAGAGGATCCGGACGTCGAGCGGATTTCCCAGGACTGGGACGCCACAAGTTTGGAGTGGATCCAATACCTCGATACGCTGGACGATGCCGGCGTCGAGCGAGTCTTCGAATACAAGAGCATCGACGGAGGTCGGTTTCGGAACAGCATCGAGGACGTTTTGGCGCAGTTGTTTGGTCACTCTTCGTATCACAGGGGCCAAATTGCAATGTTGATCCGCTCCGCGGGAGGAACGCCGGAGATCACGGACCTGATCTATTGGTGTCGTGAGCCGATCGCAAACGCTGAGGAGTAATCCATGGGGCAAGCGGAGGCGAAGGGAACGCGCGTCTTTTAGGCGGTTCCGTCGAAAATTCGGAGGGAGCGTATGTCCGAGGGTCCGAGTTTTCGACCTGCGAAACCGCAAGGATTGGTCCTCTGGTTGGTCCAAACGTACCTCAGATGTGTACTCGCCTGGTGGAACAGGCCCCAGCTCGACCCGAGGGATCTTGATGTTTTGAGGAACCTGCCTGAAGGGGCGGGGGTGATCCTCGTTTCGAACCACGCCGACGAAGTGGACGTTAAAGTCTGCATCGATCTTTCACGTCGTGGCGCAGGCGGTTCCTGTTCATGATGAACCGAGAAGCGTTCAACGAGGGCCAAGGCGCGGCCGGTTGGTGGCTTCAAAGGTTAGGCGCCTTCTCGGTCGAGCGCGGCGGACAGCATAACGAAGAATCGAAGCGATACGCGATCGAGATCGTCGAACGCGGTCGAGAGGTTTTGGTCATTTTCCCTGAAGGTGAGATCTATTATCTCAACGACCTGGTGCAGCCGTTCAAGAGCGGGGCGGTGGAGATCGGCATGCAGGCCGTGGTCGAAGCGAGACGAAACAGGCCGGAATGGACGGCGTATCTCGTGCCGATGGCGCTCAAGTATCGTTTTAGGGAACCCATCGTCAATATTCTGGAACGACGCACAAGGTCGATGGAGCAATTCCTGAACCTCCGGCGTGCAGGTCTCTCGCTCCAGCTCAGGTTGGGGGAGATCATGGCGAATCAGCTCCATCGGCATGAGCTCGCGCATCAGTTAAAACCCGTAGCGGACCAACTGGGCGAATTGGGCGAGCGCGTGCAGGAGGTGCGCAAGTCGATCTTGACCGAAGCGGAGGCAAGATATAGCGACGTCGCGGCGACCCCCCAGGCCCAGACCATGGACAGGGCCTGGCGCTTGAGCTCCAGCCTGCGCGAACTTCTGGCGAAGGGAAGACGCTCTGGCGACGCGAATCGAGTCCAGGCGCGTGTCGACCTCGAGAGCTCGGAAAGCGTGGCCCAGATGGGTGGATGGCTGCCGAAATACACCGACGAGGATCCCTCGCAAGAACGGCTCGCGGAGATGGTCATGAAGCTTGAAAGGGAGGTCTTTGGAACCAAAAGGCCCCGTCAGCTCGCCAGGCGAAATCTGTTCCTTCGCATCGGCAAGCCTATCGACTTGAGCACGTTCATTCCCGAATATCTCGCAAATGCACATCAGGTCCGTCACACTATTGCAGAGAATATTCGAGACGAGATCCAGCACTTGCTCGAATCAACGGGCCCGGCGGTTAAGGTCGTGTAGGTTTTAAGAGCAACGATCCGCCCACTGCCTGCCGTTTGGAAAGGTTCTATGTCGAACATCCCCGGATCGGAGTCGAACGTGCCGGCAGGCAATCCGGTGTTCGACCAACGCGATTGGCTTCAAGTGACCCTGTCCTGCATCGGAGACGGGGTGATCACCGCGGACCGCGAAGGTCGCGTGAACTATTTGAACCCTGTCGCCGAGCTGCTTACGGGCTGGACGATGGCCGAGGCCGCGGGGGTCGAGATCGAGAAGGTTTTTCACATCATCAACGAATCGACCAGGGAAGGCGTCGAGCAGCCGGTTCGGAAGGTCATTGAGCGAGGCCTCACCGTCGGCCTGGGCAACCACACGGTGCTTATCGCCCGCGACGGGACTGAAAAGCCCATCGACGACAGCGCCGCTGCGATCAAAGACGCCAACGGCAACGTCATTGGCGTGGTTCTCATTTTTCGAGACATCACCGCACGCCGCACGGCTGAATTAGCGATCGACTCGGCGAAGGAATATGCTGAAAGCATCGTGACGACTGTTCGAGAACCGTTGTTGGTCTTGGACTCGCAACTCCACGTGCGGTCGGCGAATCGGTCATTCTACGAGACCTTCCAAGTGACGGCCGAGGAGACCAACGGTCGATTCCTCTATTCCCTGGGGGATGGTCAATGGGACATCCCCGAGCTCAGGACGGTGCTCGAGGAGGTCTTGCCTCTAAAACTGGCGTTTCAAGACTTCGAGGTGACTCACAACTTCGAGCGCATCGGAACCAGGACAATGCTTCTCAATGCTCGGTGCTTTCCACCCGAGAGCGCGCTTCGAACTGGTGCTTCTTGCAATCGAGGACGTGACCGATCGCCGACGCGCCGAGCTAGCAATCAAAGACGCGGAGCGGCGGAAAGACGAGTTCTTGGCCATGATGGCCCACGAGCTGAGGAATCCGCTTTCGACGATTAGCATGGCTTCGCAACTTTTGCGTGCCACAGGTTCCGACGAGGAACGAACGTGGAGCTTCAACCTGGTCGACCATCAGGTCCAAACGCTCGAACGATTGATCGAGGATCTTCTCGACGTATCGCGAGTGTCGAAGGGCAAGATTCACCTTCGCAGAGAGAACGTGGACCTCGCCTTGGTGATCCGGAGAGCGGTCGACTCGGCAAGGGCGCTCATGAAGGAACGGAAGCATGAGCTTTCCGTTTCCATCGGAACCGAACCGATGGTGATTGAAGGCGACTCGTCGAGGCTGGAACAAGTCTTTGGAAATCTTCTCACGAACGCCGCCAAATACACTCCGCAAGGAGGTCGGATCGAGATCGCGGCGGAGTTCGACGGAAAACATTACATCATCCGCGTTCGGGACAATGGTGAAGGGATCTCGTCGGAAATGCTGCCTGTCTTGTTCGAAATGTTCACGCAGGTCGAATCTTCGGCGGAGCACTCGCGAGGAGGGCTTGGCATTGGGCTCTCGCTGGTTCGAACGATCGTCGCTCTTCATGGAGGAACGGTTCAGGCCGCGAGCGAAGGCGTCGGCAAAGGAAGCGAGTTCACCGTCCGGTTTCCCGCATCGGTTCAATGAGACGTTTGTCGAACTGGCGCCTCACTCAAATCCAGACCGGGCTTGTTGGATCGTGCTTCACCAACGGTCGGGAGTTTCGGATGCGGCTCCCTTGGAACTATCGGCCAATTGGCTCTGAGGGACAAAAGCCAGAACATCGTCGAGCACGCGAAGAAACACTCCTCGGTGAAAATGGTCGGCCACGCCCTCAATCTGGTGAGTCAGGTGGTCGGCCAACGCAGCCGCGGCCTCAGGCTGAGTGGCTCCTTCGCCCTGAAGCTCGGGGACTTCGCGGTGATGGATCTGGACGAGGTTCGTCGTGCTATTCGTCGTCACGACGATCTTTTCCGCCTCCAAGTCGTATGGTTCGACGGCTGGCGCGTAGGTTTGCTCGCCGCGTGGGGAGTCGGCCGCAACCTCTGGGCTTGCCCCGCCCTCGTCTTCGTATCGATCCAAGGCTTTCGAATCGAAGCCTGCTTTGGGATTTTTTTCGAGTCGATCTGGAAGTCGTTCGTTGTTCATGAGAGTCTCCTACGCTCGAATCGCTAGCGACTTGGCCTTCCGTCGATTATGTTTTGAAACGAACGACGCATGACGCCGAGCACCGTCCAGCCGCTGACCATCCCGATCAGATAGACGAGGACGATGAGCAAGGAGAAGGGGCTCGTGAGGCTCCAGTTCAGGAACCCGAGTGTGACGAGCCCCCGGTTCTGCACCGAGAAGACCGCGACGATGGTGAAGAGAATCAGCAACAGGATTGAATACAGTACGCGCATGGAAGATCACCGAGAAAAACGACTAAAATGCTTTCGGGACGTCCGCAAGGAGCTGCGCGGCGAGAGCCGCGCGGAGGTTTCAGGGCAATTGCCCGGAGTCCAGTGCCGAGGGGCTCTCCGATGGATCCAGAGCCTTGATCCGCTCCCAAACTTCCAAACGATGGACAGGGACCTCCGGGTCGACCTCGAAGCCGAGCCTCACCTGTTTTCCGTCGATCTCGAGCACAGTGACTTTGAGCAAGCGCTCGAAGCCCTTGGAACCTCCGACGACGACTGATTCGCGGTTCTTCCTGGTCAGGACTAACACTGGTTGTGCTCCATTTCCATGGTGGCTAATCTTTATCGTTTTCGCTCCAGGACTGCGCTGGCAAGCTGTGTGCAAGCAGGAACACTTGCACCATGGTTCCGGTTGTAAAGGCGTGGACGACCGTGCCGGTCTTGGCCTCGAGCTCCGCGGCGGCTTCGCGAACCTCCACGCCTGTGATTCTCTTGATCTCATGCCGCAACGAATCGATCGAATCGTTGAACAACTGTCGGTGATACTCCTGCACTTTCAAGGCGCCTTCGGGAGTCTTGGCCAGAGCCTTTTCGGCCGGCGACAACGCCCCGTGAAGGGTGACGACCAAGGTGTCCTCGCTCAGGACGACGGTGACTGCAGCGGGCGACATGCCCTGTCCTTTGCAGTTGAAAAGTGCGAGCGGCCTCGGCGACCTGCTCCGCCATGTTTGGTTTCATCGTAAGCATCGACTTCTTCTTCGCGCCAACCGTATCTCCACGGAACAAAGGCAACGGCGAGTGGAACGCCCACCGTCGCCTCTTCCGGATCATCGACACATCGAGTTACTTGCGGTCGATCATCAGGCAAGTCAGGGTCGAGACGTCGCCTTCCTTGTCAACGATCGCCAACGCGTTCTCGCCGATTTTGACGTCGCCGATCTTGCTCTCGGCCTTGTTCATTCGCACCTTCGCGTGACCCATCGGGAAGGTTTGGTCCTTGCCGTCCGAGTCGGTGAAGGTCGCCTCTTTTTTATCGGCGTCGTAACTCTTGAACGTGCCGTGCATCAGTACGGAGTGCTTCGTATCGCCTTCCCGGACCAGGATATAATTGGCGGTCCAGGTGAACACGCCCTTGTCGTAACAGACGTTGACGATATCGCCGGCGTTGATATCGCTCCGGCTCTCCTTGCCGCCGCGGTTGACGACCACGGCATCGCTAAACTTGTACGTCGAGTCCTTGCCAGCGCTGTCGGTGAGTACGAACTCCTTTTTATCGGAGTTGACCCCCTTGACTTTGCCTGAGGAAATGGCGTCTTCCGCCAAAACCGGGCTGGCAACTAGAACAAACACAGCCATTGCGCGGAACATCCGAGAAAACGTTTGCATACCGTCACTCCCTTTGTGAAACCTAACGGCCTGGACAACCTTCAAAGTGAAGGGCCGGGCGCTTTCACGATCCGTCTTGGACCGATATTGCCTCATCGAGCGAATCGCCCCCAGGGTTGCCCAAGGACGGCGGGCGATGGTTTCGGCGAGAGCGAGGTCGAGGTCGCACTGCGACCACGCTTCGCGCCTGTGGAACCGAACTAACGCCCAGTGCGAGGGGGGCTTATGGGCCAGCCGCCCCAAAAAAGGCCGGCCTATACGTTGATCCTGCCCCTTCCGCCAAAGACCAACGAAAGGACGAACAAGACGACAAAGACCAGAAGCAGCGATTTGGCGATCCAGGCGAGCGTGCCGCCCAGAGCGACGAAGCCGAGAACTCCGGCGATCAGGGCGAGTACCGCGAAGACGATTGCATAATACAACATGAGACTACTCTCCTTCTTAACTAAATATTTGTTCAGAATCGTTAGCCTTCAGCCGCCGCACCCTCTCCCGAGCTAGGAAATGAAACGCGAAGCGGCCGTGACCATCGCATGATCTTTTCGATTCGAACCGACCCAGGGACTTCAGGACTTGAGCGATCTCGCGAACTTGTCGAGCTCCATTTCCGCTTTGTCTCTGGCGTAGCCGTAATGCTCTTGCAGGAGGGAGGCGACTTGCTCACGTTTTCCAACGATCGAGGTCAGGTCGTTGTCGGTGAGCTTGCCCCAACGCTCTTTGACCTTGCCTGTCATTTGCTTCCAATCTCCGGTGATCTGATCCCAATTCATAAACCACCTCCGCTCGAGGATTTCATTGGCCTTGTCGACCACTTTGTTGGTTGCCGCGGCCGATATTGATCATCCTGGCCCGAATCGACGGCGCAGATGCGCCGGCCTTGCTGCTTTCCCTTGCCTCGCGGGTTTGTTCCGCGGCAGTCGCGTGGTTCGGCGTTGGCTTGCCGCCGCGGAATTTCTTGAGCAAACCCCGGGCCGCATCGGACAGCTTGAATTTGCGCATCCCTACCATGACTATCTCCTTTGTGTTGAAAATTCGAAGGAATTCGGGGGCCAATGCATCGCCAAAAGAAGGCGAAACTTCGGCTCAACCGTTGATTGGTCAGATGCCGCGTGGGATGTATCCCAAAAGCACGAGGATAAGCACAATCACTAAAATCACGCCCAGCCCGCCGCTGGGCCCATATCCCCAATTTCGGCTGTAGTTCCATCTCGGCAATCCGCCCATCAGCAAGAGGACCAGTACAATCAACAGAATGAGGCCCATCGATATTGTCCTTCAGTTGTGCGGAATCGTCGGCAACTTAGAGCCGTCCGTAACGTAGATTCCTAGAGCTAGACCGCTGGGCTGTCGCCGAGCCAAAAAAAAACCGACGTGCCTGAACGCCTCTGGGAAGGCGGTCGAGCACGTCGGTTTACTCTTTAAGCGACCCCCCGGAGCAGCCGGGTTGTCTTTTATCAAGTCATCCAACGATTACAGAATATCAGTATGACTCATCCAATCCGGGAAAGCAAGAGAATTCTTTCCCAACTGTGGGTATCATGATCGGCGAAGGGTCGCGGCGAAGCGCCGACTCTCTAAAGAGAATCAATACATATTGCAAAGGCCTTCATGAAGACTCAGGGAGAAATTGAAGCGGCGGTATGCGAAGGCACGCGTCGCTTCGAGCAAGAGTACATGGGCAGGGGCCCCAAAGAGATCCACGCCTACCTGATTGATGATTTCCTGATCGTTCGCCTCCGGGGCGTTTTGACCGCGGCGGAGCAACACTTGGTCAAATCGCTGCCCGCCGAAAAGGGAAGGGATTTGCTCAAGCAAGTTCGTACTCACCTGATCGAAACGGCCAGGCCGCTTTTGGAGGGAATGGTGCTGGAGGCGACAGGGGTCAAGGCGATGAGCCTGCACCACGATATCAGCACCGTCACCGGCGAAGAGGTGCTGGTCTTCACGCTGGCCGAGGCTCCTCGATGCCGGGAGTCGAAGAAGAAGCCTGGATGAATCAGGCGATTTTCAAGTCGGACCCGGACGCGCCGAGAGCTAGAGGTTGAGCGGGTGGGCGTCGCGAATCCAATTCCAGGGGCTGGCGCACCCTGGCTATTGTCCGACGCCCCTGACCGGGGCGTAAGTGGCGATCCCGGATCGGCGCCCCGGAGGGGCAGGGAGTCAATTGCCAGGGGCGGATTGCGGCCCTTGGTGTGCGGAACCAGGAAAAACGTGCTAGCCCAAGGACGGGGCGGTGGCGCCAAGGCAGACGCTCCCAGAGTGTGAAACACGGATGTTGCACTCGGGTGAATTCATTCGGAGAATGGATTCATGGGAACTGTGAACCTTACCAACGTCGACCATACCAAGCGCAAGCGCCGCTGGATCAGCGGTGTTGGGCTCTTGATGCTGGTGA
This sequence comes from uncultured Planctomycetota bacterium, assembly GCA_963818975.1. Taxonomy (GTDB): domain Bacteria; phylum Planctomycetota; class Planctomycetia; order Isosphaerales; family Isosphaeraceae; genus CAWFUI01. Next base: position 378,568 of record CAWFUI010000001.1, read on the forward strand.
TCGCGGCTGCGTCGATCCCCGTGGCAATCGTGGCTAACAGGGTGCGGGAGCAGAAGCGCGTACTGTCGATGATCAAGGACGCAAAGGGAACCGTTCTCTTCGATTACCAGATCGGCCCTGAAGGTCGGCCAATCGACAAGAAGGAGCCACCTGCGCCGAGATGGTTGCGAAAGATCGTCGGCGATGAGCCGTTTCGGACGATTCATACCGTGAAACTGTCCTACCCGCGACGCGGTCAGGCGCCTCCAGCGATACCCGATAGGCTACTCATCGCTCTCAGGCGGCAAGCCTCTCTCGATACGCTCGATGTTTATTCGTCATCGGTTAGCGACGCGCAATGCCAGCTGATCGCCAAACTGACCCAATTGAAGAAGCTCGAGGCTGGTAGCACGTCGATTACCGACAAAGGCGTCGCCATACTCAAAGCCTTGCCAAACTTGGAGGGCATTAGCCTCGCGAAAACGAAGATTACGAAACCGGCTTTTGACTTGCTCGCGTCGATGAGAAGCCTCAAGCGCGTCTATGTTGGATTCAACGGGGTCTCTGACGACGACGTGAGTCGCTTGAGCCGACTTCCTAATCTGATCGACGTATCCGCAGGATACTCGACCGTCCACGGAGAGGGTCTCGAGCGTATGACGAATCTCGAGTCGCTCGAACTGCCGGCAGCCCGCATCGACGACGCTTCGCTCGTCTTCATAGGCCGAATGAGCAAACTCAGGATCCTCTCGATTCCTGGCGCCAAGATCACAGCCAAGGGACTTAAACATCTCGAGGGATTGGCTGAGCTGAGGCACATTCAGGGAAACATGACAACCATCGGCGACGCCGAGCTCGAGGTGCTGGCGCGTTTGCCGAAACTCGAGCACCTTGAAATCGTGGCCTCGCCAGTCACCGACAAAGGCCTTGAGACAATCGCCGCGATGAAGCGACTCAAAAGTGTCCGACTCGCAAGGACGAAGGTTAGTCCCGAAGCGCTCCAGAAGTTGAAAATGGCGCGGCCGGATCTCAAGGTTTTCATGAGATGAGCGCCCAGCGAAGGTGAGAACCATGCCGCTCTTGAGGCAAGACGCTGATCCAAAATCGAAACGCAATCGCCGCTGGATCTCCGGCGTCGGAGTCTTGATGTTGGTCGTCGCGGCTGTCGCGGTTCCGTCTGCCATTCTCTCGAACCGAGCCAGAGAGGAAATGCGGCTGGTCAAGATGGTCGAGGAGACGAACGGCCAGGTCTTCTTCGATTATCAGATCGCCGCCGACGGTGGTCCGAGCAAAGTCAATGAACCGCACGCCCCGAGGTGGCTGAGGCGGATTCTTGGTGACGCGCCGTTTCGAACCGTGGGCAGCATACACCTTGGTCCGCTCTACGGAGGCCCGATTCCCACGCGTCCTTCGAACCAACTTATCGAATCGCTATCAAACCAACCCCAGCTAGCCAGGCTCTCGATAAGCTCGGGCAGATTGAACGACGAACAATGTCAAACTCTCGGCGTGATGACTCAACTGCGTATCCTCAGGCTTTACGACTCTCCCATGTCCCGTCACGGCGCGGAGTCGCTTGCCCATTTACGAAGGCTTGAGTCGATTGAGATCCTTGCGAAAGCGCCGCTTCGCCAGTCGCTCGAAACTCTCGCAACGATAAAGGATTTTCCGATCATGGCGAAGGAGAAGAATGAGAAAGACGCCACACGACTTAGACAGCCAATTCGAAAGGAAGCTGAGGAGTATGGCCTCACGAGGATTCGGGCGCTGGGATCCATCGATCGACCGCGCTCGAAGACCTTGAAGTCACGAGCACTTTGATTGACGCTTCTTCTTTGGCCGTAATCGGAAGACTGACGAGCCTCGAGAGGCTTCGCCTCAACGGCTCTTTCGTCGGGAAAGAAGGCCTGAATGAACTCGAGAAACTCGTCAACCTGCATCATCTCGAGCTCGTGTTCTTTCCCGTGACCGACGACCAATTCGAGGAGATAGCCAGGATCCCGAATCTGGAAAAATTGGAAGTCCTCCAGCCGAATTTTACCGAGAAGAGTCTGCACGCCGTGGCATCGATGAAGCGACTCAAGTCCGTCCGTATTCGGATGAGCTCAATCAGCCAGGAGGCGATCAAGAAATTGAAAAAGGCGAGGCCCGATCTCGAAGTTGACATTCATTGAGCCAGAGCGAATTCCAAGGGGATCTCATCCAATGACGTCGTCTACGATCACCCCAACGATCCACAAGCGCCGCTGGATCTCAGGCGTTGGGATCTTGATGCTCGTCGTGGCGGCGGTCGCGGTTCCAGTGGCGATCGTAGCTAACAAGGTTCGCGAGCAGAGGCGCGTGATCAGGATGGTCGAAGCGGAACATGGGAGCGTCTCGTTCGATTACGAGTTCGTCAAAGGCAAAACCCTAATGCCGAATCGTCAGCCCGCCGCGCCCAAATGGCTGAGAAAGATATTCGGCGACGAACCGTTTCGGTCGATCCAGATGGTTCGAGTAGGTTTTCCACCGCGTCAACGGGCTCTCAGACCGATTTCCGATCGATGCTTGATGGAACTTGGGAACGTGCCGTCTCTCCAAACGCTCGGGCTCTACTACGTCTCGAGCGACGACGCCCAATCTCGTCTGCTGGCGAGACTGACTCAGCTCACTGAGCTAACAGTTGCGTATTCGAATGTGAGTGATGAGGGCGTGGCGGCTCTCACTGCCCTTCAAAACCTCGAGAGCATCGACCTTCAGCAAGCCAAGATCACCAAGAGGGCGCTCGAGTCGCTCGCGTCGATCAAGAATCTCACGTGTGTAGATGTATCGTCTAACAGCATCGACGATTCCGGCGTCGAGCGTTTGAGTCAATTGCCTGGACTCAAAGAGCTTCAACTGCATGGTACAAAAGTCCATGGAGAAGGGCTGAGAGGGCTGACAAACCTCGAGTATCTTGGAATGGGCGGTGCTCCGATTGACGATTCGTCGATGGCAAGCATCGGCAAACTCCACAAGCTCAAATGGCTGCAGATCTCAGACGCCAAATTCACGAGCGAAGGCCTGAAGAAGGTGGAGGGATTAGTCGATCTAAACATCTCCAAGCGCAGAGGACGTCGATCTGCGACGAGGATCTCGAAGTGATTTCGCGGTTCACCAAGCTCAGAAGCCTGCAGATTCGTGGCACGAGGGTCACCGACAAGGGATTGGAGACGATCGCCAAGATGAAAAGCCTGATTTCTGTGATCATCGACAAGAAAAAGATTAGTCCTGCCGCGATCCAGAAGCTGAAGAAGGCGAGACCGGGCTTGTTTATTTATGCGCGTTGAAACGCCAGGGCGGCGACTGGTGGGTTCGCGATCGCCGATCAAGAGGTTGAGAGGTGGTCGTCGCGTATCCGATTCCAGGGGCTTTCGCACCCTGGCTATTGGCCATCGCCCCTAACCGGGGCGGGTTTTGCTTTTGTTGTCGCCTTCCGCTCATCGAAAGGGCGCTCATATCATTACATCCTTTCGCGGAGCGAAAGGCGACCTCGAAGACCGGATTGAGGAGCGGTTGACGCGAGCCCATCGGCGCCCCGGAGGGGCAGGGGTCAATAGCCAGGGGCGGCTCATGCCGCCCCTGGTGAGCCGAACAATGAAAAAAGAACCCGCCCCGGGACGGGGCGGTGGTTCGGGCCAGCGCGGCACAACTGCATTCCAGGGGCTTGCGCACCCTGGCTATTGACCAACGCCCCTAACCGGGGCGAAAAACACGCGAACAATCGGCGCCCCAGAGGGGCAGGGGTCGATAGCCAGGGGAGGATTGCCGCCCCTGGTGCGCGGAAAGGGCGAAACGTTTCCGAAAATTCCCAAGACGATTTCCAGGGCTGCTCGCACTCTCTGTTTGTTCGTATCATAAGAACCTGAAAGAGGGCGCCCGAAATGCAGCGAAACGGCTACCTATCCGCGTCGGTCATGGTTCGCAGGCTTTTCACCAACGGGGTCGCGGCGGGCCTCTCCGACGGTCAACTGCTCGACCAATTTCTCTGCCAGCGCGACGAGGCGGCGTTCGGAGCGCTCGTCGAGCGGCATGGATCGCTCGTCCTGGGCGTCTCGAGGTGCGTGCTCGACGATCCAGCGGACACCGAGGACGTGTTCCAGGCTGTTTTTTTGGTGCTACTGAACCGGGCGGAGTCGATCAGGCAAAAGCAGTCGCTGGCGCCCTGGCTTTATAAGGTGACAAAGCGCGTCGCTCAGCAGGCCAATCTCGACACTGCCCGTCGCCGAGCCCGCGAGCAAAAGGCAGGCTCTGTCCGGGCATCGATGAGCAATGACAAAGACGCTGGCCTGGCGTCGATCGTCGCCGACGAGGTCGATCGACTTCCTGAGAAATATCAAAAGCCGATCATCCTCTGCTACTTCGAAGACCTCGGCTACCGAGAGGCAGCGGCCAGGCTCGATTGGACAGAGGGCATGGTGCGCAACCGCCTTGCCAAAGCAAAGTTGCTATTGAAGCGAAGGATCGCTCGCAAAGGCATGATGCTGCCCGCCGCCGCGGCGATCCTCGAACAGCTCCGCAAGCCCGGCGGAGCTGCCGTCCCCGACGCGTTGGCACGAACAACGCTCAGAAAGACGCTCCTCGTGTTCTCGGGTCAAACGAGCGCTCCGATGCTGGGATCGACGAGCGTGGCGGTTTGGTCGCACATGGCCATCCAATCTATGGCCTCTGCCAAGCTCAGACACAACCTCGGAATCGCCGCGACGTTCCTGCTCGCGACCAGCGTCGGCTTGGGCGTGGTGGCAGCCAGTGCCCGACAAGAACCCAAGCCTGGAGAAAAGGCAGCTTCGAAGACTCAGACGCGTGAGGGACAAATGGAGGCGAAGCCCAAAGATCATCGCCCCATGACACGAACACTCCTTGATTCCGAGGAGATGGTCGAAGTTAGCGGGAAGGTGCTGTTGCCCGACGGCAAGCCCGCGTCGGGTGCGCTGCTGACCTTTTACCATCGCGAGCCCGACCCATTCCGCAACTATGCCGATCCACTCGAGGCGATCGCCCGGACCGGGCCCGACGGCAAGTTCTCTTTTCAAGCGGCCAAGACCGAGTTCGCTCCGCCGAGTCAGAAACGTGCAGATACGGTCTTGGCTGCATCAACGCCAGGCTTCGGGCCCGACTGGAAGCCGCTCGTCCACGCTGAAGACGGAATCAATGTCACGCTCAACCTCGTCAAAGACGACGTCCCGATCGAAGGCAAAATTGTCGATCTCGAAGGTAAGCCGATCGAGGGAGTGAACGTCATTCCCTTCGCGCTCAATTCAACCTCTTCGGGAGACCTCTCGAGCTGGCTCGAATCTCTCGATAGCGAGAAGAAGGATGTTTCGACAGGGGCTCTCAATGCCCTCGAGAAGGAACTCATCCGCAAGCTCTTGACCGGCCTGGCAACTGTCAAAACCGGACCCGACGGGACTTTTCGTATCTCGGGCGTGGGCAGAGAGCGCGCCCTGTCAGTGATGATTCAGGGCGATTCGATTACGACCGAAACCGATCTTTATCTCCTCACGAGTCCCTACAAGGGCGAAGCCATTCCCATCGTGAAGAGTTCTCCCGAACACGGATCCGTTCGAATCTATGGCTCTCGTTTTGTCTTCGCGGCAAAGCCTTCGAAGCCGATCGTCGGAACGCTCAAGGACCAGGCCAGCGGCGCACCACTCGTCGGGGTGCGCGTGATGAGCGACAAGATTGCCGGCAACCCGATCGCGGGACGGCACCTCAACCAGACACTGACCGACGCGGAGGGCAAATTTCGACTGAACGGAATGCCGCCAGACCCAGGCAATTCGCTGATGGTCTCGCCAGGCGCCGACATGCCGTACCTGCCGATCACGGTCGACGTGCCTGCATCTCCTGGTCTCGATCCCAGCGAGCTCGACATTCGACTCATCAAGGGCGCACTCATCAAGGGTAAGGTCACCGACAAAATCACAGGAAAGCCAGTGAAGGGAGAGGTCAGCTATTTCAGTTTCGTCAACAACCCGAACCTCAAGTCGGCGCCGACCTTAAGCGGCGGCAGAGTTCGCAGGACGTTCACTGACAAGGATGGCAAGTTTCTGATTCATGGTCTCCCTGGCAGGGGCATCGTTGCAGTTCGGGCTGAGGACGATCTGTACACGCCTGGTGAAGGGAGCTCCAAAATCAGAGGCGCTGAAAACGAAGAGTATTTCCAGACAGTCCCGTTCATATGCCGGATCCTCGAGTTTCACTCTCTTGTTGAGGTGAACATCCCAGAGAATGCCCATGCAACGACCTGCGTCGTGGAATTGAATCCAGGCGTTTCGGTCGAAGGTACGGTGATCGAAGCGGACGGAGCGGTTGCGAAGGAAGTCTCGGTCTCTGGTCTCAGGCCGATGGAGAATTCTCCCCAGACGCTCGAGAAGGGACGTTTTAAAGCGGTTGCAATCTCCGCGGAGCAACCTCGTATGGTATTGTTCCAGAACAAAGACAAATCCCAGGGGGCCGTTCTTCTGATCAAAGGCGACGAGCACTCTCCTTTGACCGTTCGGCTCGAACGCACGGGGAGCATCGTTGGCAAATTCATTGGCAAGGACGGTCAACCGATCGCGAACACAGAGATCTTTGGCGGCATGGACGGGGGCCAGTTCAATCGCAGAAGCGGAGAGGGCGGTTCACTGCGACAGACGACCGGCAAGGACGGGTCCTTCCGTGCGGTTGGCTTGATCCCTGGCGTGAAGTATTCAATGTTCGCATCAACCAACGGCCGAACGACGGGCTTTCTTTTTCCGGGCTTAACCATCGGGCCAGGAGAGACTCTAGACTTGGGAGAAGTCCAGGCGAAGCTGGGGAAAGAGTAGAGGGGAACGCGCTCAGCACAAACAAGTTGGAAAGACGCCTCGCCGCACGGAATCTCCTATCTTCGGTTTGTGGTGCAGGCGTCACGCCTGCTCCTGACGGCAGGCTGGAAGCCTGCACCACACGTATTTGACGTCGCCGCCAGAATCCATGGGACTTTTCCCAGCTGGGTTCCACTCTCTTTATGTGGAGTGGACAATCAACCATGAGCCAGCGAGATTTGGGGAGGCGCCGCGATGGGAGGGGCAAAGCGGTCGGGAACTTTGCGGTACGTCCGGCAACTGTTTGATTCAGGCACGCTTTCGGGCCTTTCGGATCGACAGTTGCTCGATCGTTTTACTGCCAACCGCGACGAGGCTGCGTTCGAACAGTTGATGGCCAGGCATGGTCGGATGGTGCTGGCTGTGGCTCTGGGTTCGCTCGACGATCGCTCGATAGCTGACGACGTCTACCAGGCTGTGTTTTTGGTTCTGGTCGATAAGGCCCACGCGATCCGCGGCGATCAATCACTCGCTGCCTGGATCTATCGGATTACCCAGCGGATCTCGCGGCAAGCGAACCTCGACGCAACCCGAGCCCACCGACGCTTGCAACGTGCTGGAGAGCTGAAGTCGCTCGAGCAATCGTCCGAGATGGATCGTGAGCTCCAGCAAATGCTCCACAGCGAGGTGGCCAGGCTGCCCGAGAAGTATCGTCAGCCGCTCACGCTTTGTTATTTCGAATCGCTCTCGTACAGCCAGGCTGCGGAGAAGCTCGCGTGCACAGACGGACTGGTCCGCAAGCGGCTCGAACGTGCACGGAGCTTGTTGCGATCAAGGCTGACAAGGCTCGGCTTCGCTTTGGCTCTGGTCGAGATCTTCGAGGTTCTGGAAAAGGGCTCGGCCGAGGCAGGGTGTGTTGCACCTAACTTACAAAAGGCAACTGTCCGATCGGCGCTTCTTGTGAGCGCAGGCAAGAGCCTGGGCGAAGTACTGTCGTCGCGCGCTCTGGTCAGGATCGTCAGGGCGAGCATGAGGTTGGTCTCGGTCTCGCCTGTGAAATTGGGTTTGGCAGCGGGAGCCAGTTTGCTGTGTCTCGTTGTTGCGGGAGGTTCAATCGCGAGTCTTGCCCAGCGAGAGACAAAAGGGCAGCAATCGATCCAGGCCGCGATGGAGAAGAAGGCGGGGAAGGAGCCGGTCGCAGGCAAAGCAGCAGTGAAACCGGGCAGTAAGCCTCTCGGAGAGACGATCCAACTTCGGGGAATGGTCCGTACGCCGGATGGGAAACCTTACGCGGGTGCGATGGTGGTTTGGGACAGGACGAGAGACGTCGACGCGAATAAACAGAAGTCGACCTACGCGACGTCGGGATCCGACGGGTCGTTCGTGCTGGACGTCGAAAAGAAACCACTTCTTCCCGAAAAGCTCGCTCAATTCGCTGATATTCTTTATGCGTTCGGACCTGGGTTTGCTCCTGGCTGGCAGACGGTGCACGAAGGCAATGCGCAGAAACTCGAACTTTCGCTCGAGCCCGACGTCCCAGTCCACGGCAAGTTGGTCGACCTCGAGGGCAGGCCCGTGGCGGGCGCGCGGATCACGCCTTTGGAAATCCTGACGACGAGGGAGAGAAAACTCGACTCCTGGTTAACGCTCGTCAGTCGCGGAAAGGACGTTCGACCCGTCCAAGTGTACGGCGCCCTGGTCGTGAATCTCTTTTGTCCGAAGGGGGGACGCACGGAAACCGTGGTCACTGACGCTCAGGGCGCGTTCGTCCTTCCAGGCGTCGGACCCGAACGCGTGGTTCGCGTGCGCATCGAGGGCAATGGAATCGTTTCACACGAGAACGTTTACGTCATCACAAAGCCGCACGCTCCGTTCACTCCAGCAGACGACCCAGTCCGCGTCGAGTTCGAAGGCGGCATGTTCTTTGGTCAATCGTTCGAATTTGCGTGCGCTCCCAGTCGAGACTTCCTGGGCGAACTCCGCGACAGTGGAACTGGAAAGCCGATCCCGGGTGCTACGATCGCTTCCCAACATTACCCTGGCAAGCGATTCGAAGGTCTCGACGTCGTCAAGACAAAGACGGATGAGGAAGGTCGATTCACGCTGAAGGGCTTGCCTGCCAAGGGCGTGAACGTCGTTCGAATCGAGGGGCCAAAGGGCGAGCCTTTCGCTCTTCGACTGTTGGACCTTGCCGACGAGCCTGGCCTTGGACCAGTGCGTGTGAGCGCAACGCTGACAAAGGGGGCATGGATCGAAGGGAAAGTGGTCGACAAAAGGACCAAGGAGGGCGTTGGGGGCGTACGCATCCAGTACTTCCCTTTCAAGGACAACGAGCATTTGTCCCAGTACGCCAACCTCGGATTTAACGAATCGAGAAGCTACAGCGCTCTATCCGATGAAAAGGGCTCGTTTCGATTGTTCGGGCTCTTGGGGCATGGACTGATCGCGGCTCGAGCCGACGAATTGACAGGGTTGGAATTTGCATCGGGAGAAGGCGCGGAGGCGATCCACTCGAAGACTCCGGCGGGCGCATTCGCCACCGCTCTCGTTCGCGTCGAGCCAAAGGATTATCAGTCGTTCGTCGAGATCAACCCCGAGGAGCCTGGCGGACGGATCTCGGTCTCAGTCGTGATGAACCATGGACTCGAGCGTCTTGTTCGTCTGGTCGATCCTCGAGACAAGCCAATTCCGAGCTCAAGGATGCTTCTGATCTCGACTCCTTATGCACCTGGGAGGGAGCTAAACCTTACGACCAACGAGGTCCAAATCGGATCTCTCAACCCAGCAAATCCGCGCATGGCCATCGCTTCAACCGCTGATCGCAGCCTTAGGGGTTTTATCAACCTCCGAGGCGACGAGGCCGAACCGGTGCTCTTCAAATTACAGCCCTCGGGCGCAGTGAAAGGCAGGCTGATCGACCCTGAGGGTTCACCGCTTGCTAACATCAAGATTACGTGGAGCGGGTGTTACCCAGGGACGGAATTCCCGATTCAGGAACTGGACAACACCCAAGAGGATTTCGTCCAGACGAACGAGAAAGGAGAGTTCGTCATCAAGAACCTCGTCCCAGGCCTCGAGTGCCGGCTCTGGATCTGGCCCAAGCCCACATTCGGCGGCGTTTCGACCGATATTCGCCGACGGATCGAGCCTGGCAAAACCTTCGATTTGGGCGAAGTGAAGTTCAAGGCGCAGGCCAACTGAGCGTTCAGGTCGCGTCTTCAACCATCCCTTCGAGCGCCGGAAAAGAGAGGAAATCCGCGTCTGAGCCCACTCTAATAGGGAGACCATTTCGATCTCATCGAAAGGCGGGTTCATGGCGCGCGTGCAATTCCTCTCGACGATCAGGCAACTGCGGACGCTCTATAAGAACGGGACGGTTGCGGGACTCTCCGACGGCGACTTGATCGATCGCTTTCTCGCCGATCGCGACGAGGCTGCGTTTGAGTCCTTGGTCGGTCGGCACGGACCGATGGTCTTTGGCCTGGCGCACAAACTGCTCGACGACGCAGCCGACGCCGACGACGTGTTCCAGGCAGTGTTTATGGTCCTGGCGAGCAAGGCTGAGTCGATTCGCGGCAAGGACTCGCTCTGCGGATGGCTCCATCGGGTGACCACGCGGATCGCTGCCCAGGCCAATCTCAACGCGATCGCCCAACGCGCCCGCGAAGTACGAGCAGGGAAGGGGATCTTGGTCGACGAGCCTGATCGCGCCAACCACGAGCTCGTCCAGATGCTCAATGACGAGGTTTCGCGCCTGCCCGAGAAGTTCAGAGGTCCGATCGTCCTGTGTTATTATGAGCGATTGAAGTATATCGAAGCAGCGGGTCGATTGCGGTTGAGCGAGGCCGCGGTCCGGACGAGGCTTGCCAAGGCCAAGGCGCTCTTGAGGGCAAGACTCGTGAAGCGAGGCGTCGAATTGTCCGCGGCTGCCATCGTGGCTGAGCTCACCGAGCAGACTGCGGCTGCGGGTTTCACCGAGCTTCACGCGATCCGCGCCGTGCAAACTGTGAAGCTCTTCCTCACAGGCTCGCTGATCGCGGGTCCTGGGATTTCGAGCGGCTCGGCAAGGCTTGTCGAGCAAGGTCTCAGGTCAATCGCGGCGACGAAGGTCAAACAGGTCGCGATTCAGGCGCTTTTTGTCGCTTTGATCGCTGGCGGGTCGGTCGCGAGTTTTGCCCGCACTCTCGGACAAAACGGCGGCGAAGGGTTGGAGAAACCTGGAGTCGCTCGTGCGCCGCAGGGAGCTGCGGACAAGACAAATCAAAGCAAAGCAACCGAGAGTCAGGAAGCCTCCGAGTTCGTCTTCGAAGGCAAGGTCGTCGATCCGGAGGGTAAACCCTTCGGAGGCGCAACGGTCTATCTCATTCAGAACACTCCGCTTAATGCAGGTGCGATTCGCAAATCGACAAAGAGCGAAAAAGACGGATCCTTTCGTATCGTCGCAACCTCTGCTGAAGTCGAGGACGGAACGTCCCGAGTCCCTTTACAGGGTATCGAGCTGGCTGCGACTGCAAACGGCTTCGGTCCGGGCCTAGCAAGGCCTCCGGCGAAAGAATACGTGCTCCAGCTTGCGAAAGATGATCCTATCGAGGGCCGCGTGATCGGCATCGACGGCGCCACAATGGCCGGCGCCACGGTGAGAGTAGATGGGATCGCCAAGTCTACAGATCCTAATGACGCGTCCGGGTTGATCAACGCCATGGTTTCGCATAGCCGCTTGCCGGCGGATCTCGAACTTACCCGCAAGTACAACGCGACCAAGTTGGCGCCGTCCGCCACGACCGACGCCAACGGAAAGTTTCGGCTGACGGGCGTCGGCAAGGAGCGCGTAATCGAGATTCAGGTCGAGGATCGACGTCTCGAGACATCCTGGTTCAATATCTGCACGCGGCCGATGGAAACGAGAAGGTCGACGACGGACAGAAACCCGGTTGATCCTACCGTCTTTCAGCCTGTAGCTATCTACGGCTCCCATTGCGACTTAGTCGTAGGTCCTTCCACTCCGGTCGTCGGAGTCGTTAGCGCTCTGGAGTCTGGGGCGCCGCTTCCAGGAGTCGAAATCCGAGGCGCTTCGGAGGGGCCTTTTTATCAGCCAAGCATGCGAGCGAAGACCGATTCGGAAGGACGATATCGGGTGACAGGGTTGCCCTCGGGAAGGAATGTCAGGCTTTTGGCGCTTCCGCCCGTCGAGCTTGGACGCCTCCCCTGGAATGAGCAGAAGGAACTTTCCAAAGACTCCCAGCCTGTCGAATGCTCCTTCAGACTCTTGAAGGGAGTGACGATCGGAGGCAGTGTGAAAGACGAACCGACGGGAAAACCCGCGCGCGGCAGGATCGAGTTCTTCTATCTGGGCGACAAAGCCCAAGTCGATCAGTACAAACGAACCTTTGTTTTTAGCTTTCAGGATCGATTGAACGTCACGAACTCGGAGGGTCGATTCCGCATGGTCGTTCCTCCTGGGCGAGGGTTTTTGGGCTTTCAGGCGAACGACTCAAGACTCTACGCGACCCTTGAAGGAGGATCTAATCTCCCAGGCCCCGAAACAACAATGGCTGCCTTGCCGACGCCAATCAGGTCGCCAGAACGATTCAACGCGTTAACCGAGATCGACCCCTCGAACGACCACGAGGCCAAGCCTGTGCAAATGATCGTTCGGAAGGGCGTTTCCATAACGTGCAGGCTCCTTGATCTCGAACGGAAGCCGCTCATGGGCCAGTTCGATTTCCAGGTTGGTTCCACCAATCATCGACGTGGGAGAAAGCCTAGCGAACAAGGCGAATTCCAGGTTGAGAACGTGATTCCCGATCACCCTCGTCGGGCAACGGTCTGGCACAACGAACGAAAGCTCGTGGGACGAATCATTGTCCAAGCCGAGGACGCAGACAAGATCCGCGAAATCGAGCTCAAACCGTGGGGAGAGGTGAAAGGCAGAGTCCTCGGAGGCAATGGCCAACCGGTCGGACCCTTGACCATCAGTTGCAGCGAATTGAAGGAAGAGTCGTATTACACAGGAATATCCTTCTCGAGCACCGACGAAGACGGTAGATTCCATTTGAAAGGACTGGTTCCCGGCAAATCGTATATGCTAACCGTTCGGAAAAGCATCTCGGGGCTTTCCCAGATCTTGAATTGGGATTACATCGTAGGCTCGGGAGAGGTCAAAGATCTCGGCGACGTGACGGTCAAGAACCTGAAGTGACGAAGTCAATACCAAGGCTTTACGCATATCCTTCGAGGCCGCCGAATCACCTGCACTCGGCCCCGCTCTCAAAAAAGATGAGAGAGAATCGCCCTTTGCACCACTATCATAGCGTAAAGACGATTCGAACGGAGGCATTACGATGCGGCTGACTGCGGACAACAGCGAAACCAACGACTATTGGGCGCCTTATTCGCCGACCGACGCGGCGCCCTGGAACCTCGAACGCGTCGTTCACCTGCATCGAAGGGCAGGTCTCGGAGCGTCGTGGACCGAGCTCGAACGCGACCTCCGCGAGGGACCCGAATCCAGCGTCAACCGCCTACTCAAAGGCGAAGTGAAACCTCACGAAACAGCCGAGGGCTTCGAGAAGACGTCGCAGTTGCTCGCCGATGCGGCCGTGGCCTCCCGCGACCCGAACCGGCTGAAGGCGTGGTGGGTGTTTCGGATGCTGTTCGGGCCCGACCCGCTGGGCGAACGTTTGACGCTCGTCTGGCACAACCACTTCGCAACCAGCAACGTCAAGGTCGACGACCCAGGCCTGATGCGAACCCAAAACGAGACGCTCCGCAAATGGGCGCGTGCGCCATTTGGAGAGCTCGTCGGAGCGATGCTCAAGGACCCAGCGCTCCTGGCCTGGCTCGACGCCCCTGCCAACCGCAAGGGCCATCCTAACGAAAACCTTGCACGTGAACTGATGGAGCTCTTCACCCTCGGCATCGGCCATTACACAGAGACCGACGTCCAGGAATCGGCAAGGGCTCTGACGGGTCTCAACGTCAAGGACAATGCATTCAAGTACACGAAAGAGCTTCACGACGACGGCGAAAAGACCATCTTGGGCAAGAAGGGCGCCTGGTCGGCGGACGACCTGGCGAAGGTGCTCCTGGAGAGCCCAGCGACGTCCCAACGCCTGGCCATGCGGCTCTGCGAGCTCTTGATGGGCGAGAACAAAGTCGAGCCTGCCGGTCTCGAAGCGCTGGCTGAGGGCTTGAGAAAGCACGATCTGAACATCAGTTGGGGCGTCGAAACGATTCTGCGGTCAAGCAAGTTCTTCGAACAGAAGAACATGCTCTCAAGAGTTGCCGACCCTGTGATTTTCGTGATCGCCCCGATCCGATCGTTCGCACTACTGGAGCCGCCGCCGAGCACGTTGGTGCTGGCAGACTGGATTGCGAGGATCGGCCAAGATCTATTCCATCCGCCCAACGTCGGAGGATGGAAAGGCGGGCGCAACTGGCTTGGGTCGCGCGGGGTCATCGCTCGAACCAACTATGCCGCTGGCCTCATCCAGGGCAGGGGGATCGGCCGAGCCAAACCGCTCGACGCGTTGGCTTTAGCAGAACCCCTCGGCCTGCCGAAGGACCGCGGCGGAGCGCTGTTGGCGGCAAGCAGGCTGCTCTTGGGCCAAGACCCCAGCCCACAATGGCTCGAAAAGCTTACAGCGAAATCGGCCGACGAGCCCGACGCGGCCCGGCAGAACGTGGGCCTATTGCTTGCTTGCCCCAAAGCACAACTCAACTAATTCGTCTTCCATCGAAATCTCACACGTTTTGATCTACTCTTCGTCACGCCAGGGAGAACTTTTATGTTTACGCGACGCGACCTTTTGAAGCATGGACTCAAGGCTTCGACCCTGATCTCGCTGGCGCCGACGGTGCCTGGGTTCCTTGCGAACCTGGCGCGGGCAGACGTACCGGACAAGAACGGCCGCGTGCTCGTGGTCGTTCAGCTCGACGGCGGCAACGACGGAATCAATACAGTGGTTCCGTTTGCCGACGAGGGCTATGCAAAGGCCAGGAAGGCCCTGAGGCTCGAGAAAAAGAACCTTGTGACGCTGAACGACAAGGTTGCTCTGCACACGAACATGCGAGAGGCGGGAAACCTGTTCGAAGCCGGCAAGCTGGCGATCGTTCAGGGCGTGGGCTATCCGAATCCGAATCGATCGCACTTCGAGAGCATGGCCATTTGGCACTCAGCTCGGTTGGACCCTGAGGAGCAAACGTCCCAGGGCTGGCTTGGTCGCGGTCTCGACGAATCGAAAGCAGGCCAGGCCGGCGGCACGGCGTCGCTTTATCTAGGGTCGGGCGGCATGCCACTGGCCTTGAACGCCAGGCACGCCACGGCCGCCTCGCTCGATCGCATCGAAGACTTCAAGATCGACTCGTCGCTCGATCCCAGGTCGGCGGCGGGTTCGGCCGACGACTCGGCGGAGGACCTTGCGAGTTTTGTCGCCAAGAGCACGCTCGACGCGTACTCGAGCTCGGACAAGCTGACCAGCTTGGCAGGGAGCAAGGACGAGCCCAGGTATCCTGGGACAAAGCTTGGAGATCGGCTGAAGATGGTCTCGAGGCTGATGAAGGGGGGCTTCGAGGCCAAGGTCTATTACACGATTCAGGGCGGTTACGATACGCACGCAGGACAGTTGGGGTCGCACGGGGCCCTTTTGTTCGAGCTTTCAGGCGCGATCAAGGCGTTCTTGGACGACATGGACGCGTCGGGCATGGGCGATCGCGCAACGGTCTTGTGCTTTAGCGAGTTCGGCCGAAGGGTGGCGGAAAACGCTTCCGAGGGGACCGACCACGGCACGGCTGGGCCTGTGTTGATCGCAGGCAAAAAGGTTAAGGGCGGGCTCGTTGGAGAGACGCCGAGCCTGACAAATCTCGACGGCGGCGATTTGAAAACTTCGATCGACTTCAGACGCGTCTATGCGTCGATTCTGACAGGCTGGCTGGGTTTGGGCTCGCGCCAGGCTTTGGCTGGCGACTTCGAGCCGTTGCCGATTTTCTGAGCTCCAGCGGCGAGATCCTGCGGAGAGAATGGGGCGTCCGTGGTGCAGGCTTCCAGGCTGCGTCTGGGGAAGCAGGCAAGATGCCTGCACCACAAGACTTTTTCGAGTCTACTCAATCCGCGTGCATCTGGGCGGAGAGCTTGCCGAGCGCTTCGTTTTCGATCTGGCGGACGCGCTCGCGGGTGAGGCCGAGGGATTCGCCGATTTCCTTGAGCGTCTTGGGCTGTTCGTCGTTGAGCCCGAATCGCATGCGGAGGACGGTGGCCTCGCGCTTGTCCATCTCGTCGAGCTTGTGCATGACGAGCTTGAGGTTGTCTGCCTCGACCATCTCGACGTCCGGCGCCCGGGTGCGCTCGTCCATGAGCATCTCCCCGAGGCTCCAGCCGTTCTCAGGCTGGTCTGTGTGCGGGACGAGGTTGTAGACCTTGATGGCCTTTTTGACGATTGCCAGCTTCTTCTTGGGCAGTTCGAGGATGCGGGCGATCTCTTCGACGGTCGCGGGCCTGCCCAACTTGTCCTGGAGCTCGGCGGCGGTCCGACGCCATTTACAGAGGAGCTCGACCATATAAGCTGGGATGCGGATGGGTTTGGCTGTATTGACCAAGGCGCGTTTGATCGATTGCTTGATCCAGTAGCTGGCGTAGGTAGAGAACCGGGTGCCGATGCTGGGGTCGAAGCCCTCGACTGCGCGGAGGAGGCCGAGGTTCCCTTCCTCGATCAGGTCTTGGAGCGCCAGACCCTTGCCGACATAGCCCCTGGCGATGTTGACGACCAGGCGGAGGTTGGCTCGGACCATCCGATCTCGCGCGGAGTCGTCTCCCGCCGCGATCCTGTGGGCAAGCATCTTCTCGTCGGCCGCAGTGAGCAGGGCCGTCTCGTTGATCTCCCTCAGGTAAGTTTCGAGGGGGCTTTGAACAGTATCTCTTCGGTGACGGCGAATGCGGGCCATGCAGTCCCCTCGGTCGAATCGGGTCGTACGCAGCGGCGCAGCCGCGCATTGGTTCATAATCAGGTGGTAGGGCCAGACGGCAGAGGATCCTGCTCTCGGGGGGAAAGCGTGGAAAACGCAAAGCCCTCCTGGGCATGCGTTCCACCATCCGCCGGCTACCTTCCTGGTGACCAAAACCCGATCCGCCCTCGCGGATCCGCCAACTTCCCACATCGCATGAGACGAAACGCAAACTCAAGCCAGCCAACCACTCCCGACATCGGGCTCTCCAACCCAGCCGAGATCGTGGTTCCTTGAAACTGGCTTGTTTTCAGTTTCGACTCACTTGACTTCGGTCTTTTTATCGGTGCGAAATCGCCGCCGCCTTCAGTAAGTTTGTGAATCTGGAAGGTTTTGGGGATATAGGGGCTCTGCATGTTGCGAAATGACTACGCAAGATGCAGTTGTAGAGATTGCGTCGATTGCAGTGATGGGATAAAAGGAGATTGGAGGTTGACAGATGTCATCGGAGAGGTCTTGGGGCGTAACTGTACAGGGCAAAAAAAAAACGCCTGAGGCGCGTCGAGCGCCCCAGGCGTTTGAAGGTTTGGCAGGTGCGATTGCCCAAGCGTTACTCGGGCTCCGGCGTTGGCTCCGGCTCTGCCGCTGGCTCTGGCTCTGCCGCTGGCTCTGGCTCCGGCGTCGGCTCTTCGGCGGGAGCGGGGGTCGCATCTCCGCCCAAGCTAAAGAGCGGGCCTCGGCCGCCTAGGCCGCCGAGCAACTCTTTACTCTCGGGCTTCGACGACTCTTCGGAAGACGAGCCTTCGCCTTCTTCCTCGCCGTCCTCGGTTCCGCTGGCTTTCTTGCGAGAAAGCCCGATCTTCCGTTCGTTGCGGTCGACTCGAAGGATCTTGACCTCGATCTCGTCGCCAACGTTAACGATCTCCTCGGGACTGTCGACCTTATGGTCTGCCAGCTCGGAGATGTGCAAAAGACCCTCGAGGCCGGGCTCGAGCTCGACGAAGACGCCGAAGTTGGTCAGCTTCGTCACCTTGCCCGTCACAACCTCATTCGGCTCGTAACGTTTGGGAATGTCGGTCTCCCACGGATCTTCACGCAACTGCTTGAGCCCTAGAGCGATGCGCTTGCGCTCCTGGTCGACGTTCAAGACCTGGCAACGGATCTTGGCGCCCTTCTCGAGCACCTCGTTGGGATGACCTATCTTGCGCGTCCACGACATGTCGGAGATGTGCAAGAGCCCGTCGATGCCTTCTTCGATTTCGATGAAGGCGCCATAGTTGGTCAGGTTGCGGACGGTGCCTTCGATCATTGTGTTCGGAGGGTACTTGGTGGCAACCTGGTCCCAAGGATTCGACTGGGTTTGCTTCATTCCGAGCGAGATTTCGAGCTTTTCCTTATTGATGTTCAGGACGACGACCTCGATCTTGTCGCCGATCTGAACCAGCTCGCTGGGATGGTTGATGCGCTTGGTCCAGGACATCTCGGAGATGTGCACGAGACCCTCGATGCCCTCTTCAAGCTTGACGAAGGCGCCGTAGCTCATCACGTTGACAACGTCGCCGATGACGCGAGTGCCCACTGGGTACTTGTCGGCGATGTTCTCCCAGGGGCTTGCGCTCTTTTGCTTGAGCCCCAAGGCGATCTTTTCGCGGTCCTTGTCGACGTGCAGAACCATCACCTCGACTTGATCGTCGATCTTGACCATGTCGCTGGGATGGTTGATGCGCCCCCAGCTCATGTCGGTGATGTGCAAGAGACCGTCGATTCCGCCCAGATCGACGAATGCGCCGAAGTCGGCGATGTTCTTGACCGTGCCGGTGCGGACCTGACCGACCGCGATCTCGGAGAGCAGCTTTCGCTTCTGCTCTTCGCGGGTAATCTCGATCAAGCGTCGACGGCTGACGACGATGTTTCGCCGGGCCTCGTCGATCTTCAAGATCATGCACTCGACTTCTTTATCGACGTATTCCTGGATGTCTGAAGGTCTGCGGATGTCGACCTGGCTGGCGGGCAAGAAGACGTTGACGCCGATGTCAACGAGCAGGCCTCCCTTGATCTTGCGCGTGACCAAACCCTTCACCACGTCGCCTTCATGATACTTGGCAATCACGGTTTCCCAGGCGCGCATGCGGTCGCCTTGCGCCTGGAGAGGACGATTTCTCCGGTTTCGTCCTCCATGCCTTCGAGGAGGACCTCGACCTCTTGCCCAGAGTGGGGCGGGTCTTCGTCCTCCCACTCGTTCAAGGGTACGAGACCTTCCGACTTGTAGCCGATGTCGACGACGACCTGGTCTCCGACCACTTCAACGACTTTGCCCTGAACGATCGAGCCGATCTCGAAGCTTTGCCCAGCGCCCGCAAACAATTGTTCCGGGTCGGCGTCGGCCACCGAAGAACCAGGCCCGGAGACGGCGGCGATCAGCTCTTCGTCGCTGACGTCGAATTCACGTAAGAGGTTGCGATCTACCATGGATGCACGTATCTTCCAACCCAAGCCCTGCTGGTTTAGAACAGGTGAGCCTCCTGCAAACGCGGCAAAAACGAGCCGACGCCGCAGCAGACCCGCGACTAAAGGGATCGCTCCGCCGCGCGAAGCGGTTGCGACCGTCGCCACTGGGATCAAGGGCCAAATGATGAGGAACCTCACCCTTCGCGGGATGAGTCGTCCGGAACAAATGATTCTAAGCTGAGAACCGATTCAGTTCCAGGTGGGATCGAGCAGCCTTACAACTTCCCGAAGCAATTCGCTTCGAGCGTAAGCCGATACGACGATACTGAGCTTGGAGTTCAGGTTGAGAATTGTGAGCTGGGACGTAATTTCAGCTTTTTTGGTTGCCACTGGAGATCCCAACGACGCACAATTAAGAGAGCTTCGCGCAGATAGACCCGCCGGAACGTCGATGACCCCACCTAATAAGCCCACAAATCGATTGATGCATTCGCGACTGCGTGCAGAGCTACCGCAGGCACGCAAGTTGCTTATTTATTTGACTTTAGGATTACTTCCGCTCTTTTCATGGTCACGATCCGAGGCGATTTCCGCGGATGATCAAGCGTCCGCGGTCGAGCGATTTCGAGACTCGATCGAACCAATCCTCGAGCAAAACTGCTATGCCTGCCACGCCTATGGGGTCAAAAAGGGGGGCGTGGCGTTCGACGAGCTCGAGTCGGACGAATTGCTGGTGAAGAATCCGCAGCTATGGGAGATGGTGCTCAAGAACGTCCGCTCCGGCATCATGCCGCCCGCCCAAAAGCCTAGGCTTTCCAGCGACGATAAACGCGCCCTTGCCGATTGGATCAAGACCGGGGCGCTTGGCGTCCCCGCGGACGGGCTCGACCCCGGCAGGCCCGTGCTCCGCAGGCTTAACCGCCAAGAGTACCGCGCCACGATCCACGACCTGACCGGAATCGACTTCCGAACCGACGAAGAACTGCCCCCAGACGACAGCGGGCATGGTTTCGACAACAATGGAGAAGTGCTCACGCTATCTCCGCTCTTGCTCGAAAAATATCTGCACGCTGCGCAGACGATCGTCACTAAAGCCGTCCCCACGATCCCCAAGGTGGTTCCGGAACACACTTCTCAAGGGAGCGATTTTCGCTCCTCGGACGGCGCCAAAGCACCCGAGCGGCTGCCGTTCTACAAGGAGGCCAAGCTCCAATACAAAAGAAGTGTGGAACACGATGGAACTTACGAGGTGAACCTTGACCTCGGCGTCTTCGGCGCCTTCGACTTCGATCCAGGGAAGTGCAGAGTCGTTTTCAAGATCGACGGCGAAGAGCGATTTAACCAAGAGCTCGGTTGGGAAGACCACAAAAAGATCGATCTGCTATACAAGGAAATCTGGAAGCCCGGCGAGCATGTTTTCGATCTTTCGCTCGAACCGCTGACTCCCATCGAAAAGAAGAAGACGTTTGTCGATTTGAAGATCGAGTCGCTCTTGATCAGGGGTCCTCTCGAAGAGAAATATCAGGTCGCAACGCGGAACTACTCGCGCTTTTTCCCGAGGGAAACACCCCCTGAAGATCGAAACGAACGGTTGGCTTACGCTCGGGAGATCCTCGCCGGATTTGCGCTCGAGGCGTTCCGAAGACCAGCGGACGACGCGACGATCGACCGATTGACCAAAATCGCCGCCAGCGTCTTCGACCAGCCGGGCAAACGATTCGAAGAAGGCGTGGCGCAGGCGATGGTCGCGATCTTGGCTTCGCCAAGGTTCCTCTTCCGCGTCGAGGGTTCGGAACCAGGGACGGAAAGCCAAGCGTCGTCCCCTGTCGATGAATTTACCCTGGCGTCACGACTTTCGTACTTTCTTTGGTCGACCGCTCCCGACGAAGAGCTGTTGGGCCTGGCTCAAAAGGGGGAACTTCGGAAGAACAAAGGCTCTCAGGTCAAGCGCATGCTCGCCGACCCGCGGTCGAAGGCGCTCGTCTCGAATTTCGTCGGCCAATGGCTCCAGACCCGAGACGTCGAGAGCATTCCGATCAACGCGGTCATCGTGATGCGCAACGACGGCAAGAAAGTAAGATTCGGGCTCGAATTCGACCGCGAACTGCGAAACGCCATGCGACGCGAGACCGAGGAATTCTTCGCGGCGATCGTCAAAGACGACCTCTCGGTGCTTGATCTGCTCGACAGCAACTACACCTACTTGAACGAGAAACTGGCCAAGCATTATGGCGTGGATGGAGTGCAGGGCAGGGAGATGCGCAAGGTCGACCTGCCCAAGGACAGCCCACGAGGAGGAATTTTAGCTCAGGGCTCGGTGCTGGCGGTCACGTCGAACCCGACGCGAACCTCTCCCGTGAAGCGCGGTCAGTTCATCCTCGACAACATTCTGGGCGCCCCAGCGCCTCCTCCGCCGCCCAACGTTCCCGCGCTCGAAGACGCGGGCAAGGATTTCAAGGACAAGAAGCCGACCGTCCGCCAGATGATGGAAATCCACAGGGCCAAACCGCTGTGCAACTCTTGCCATTCGCGCATGGACCCACTGGGATTGGCTCTCGAAAACTTCAACGCCCTGGGCGAATGGCGCGAGAACGAACGCGAAGACAAGATCGACGCGTCCGGCAAGCTGATCACTGGCGAAGAATTCAAAGACGTCCGCGACGTCAAGAAGATCCTCCGCGAGAATCATGCCGAATCGTTCTATCGTTGCCTGGCTGAAAAGTTGCTCACGTACGCGATTGGCAGGGGCGTCGATTACCACGACGTCCAGACCGTGGACGCAATTGTCGAAGAACTGCTGCGGGAAAATGGCAAGTTTTCGGCGCTCTTATCGGGTATCATCAATTCACCAGCGTTCGAGCGAAGGCGGAACCCCCCTCGGGGCGAGACCCTGGGCGCCGCTTTCGCCGATCCGAAACCCCAATCCGTCGAGGTCAAGCCATGACGACTGCTTTCGACCCATCTGGCGATTCGAGCATCGAGGCTCGCGACCCAGTCAACCGCCGAAGGTTTCTCAGAGGCGTGGGCTCGGCGATCGCATTGCCCGCCTTCGCTTCGCTTGCGCCTCGATCCGCCAGCGCGGCTCTTACGGCAAATCCACTCGCCGTCACCCAGTCCGGCGCGCCTCTGCGCATGGCCTTTGTCTATTTCCCCAACGGCGCCATTCAAGACACATGGTGGCCCAAGGGCGAAGGCAAAGAATTTGAGCTGGCCAGAACGATGACGCCGCTCGAACCTTTGAAAGACAAGATCATGGTCATGTCCGGCCTTGACCATATCAACGCGACCGCGGGCAAAGACGGTCCTGGCGACCACGCTCGCGCCAACGGCACATTCTTGACTGGCGTGCGCGTCAAGAAGACTTCCGGAGGAGACATCCACGCCGGAGTGTCGGTCGACCAGATCGCGGCTGAAAGGATCGCGGGGCTTACTCGGTTCAGTTCGCTCGAGCTGACGTGCGACGCTATCCGAAAATCGGGCAACTGCGATTCAGGATATTCGTGCGCCTACCAACACAACCTATCTTGGCGCTCTGCCACGGTGCCGATGGCGCCCGAGCCCAATCCAAGGCTCGTGTTCGAAAGGCTCTTCGGGGCCGGTTCACCTGGCGAGCGCAAGAAGAACCTGGCTCTCAGACGTCAGCAGGAGCGATCGATCCTCGACTTCGTGATGGACGACGCCAAGTCGCTGACCAAGCAGCTCGGCAAAGACGAGGAGAAGAAGCTCGACGAATACCTCGAGAGCGTCCGCGAAATCGAAAAAAGGATTGTTCGTGCGGAACATCTCGGCGATCCTGACGAACCTTCAGTCGACACTCCCGCGGGAGTTCCCAAGAGCTTCGAAGAGTACAGCCGGATCATGTACAGCATGCTCGTGCTGGCGTTCCAGACCGACTCGACGCGGATCGCCACGATGATCATGGCCAGCGACGGCAACAATCGGGCGTTCCCCGAGATCGGCATCGCCGAAGGACATCACCATCTTTCGCACCATCAGAGAAACAAAGAGAAAATCGACAAGGTGGCCGAGATCGACCTGTTCTACATGAAACAGTTCGCCTGGTTCCTTCAGAAGCTCGAAGAGACGAAGGACGTCGACGGCAAGACGCTCTTGGACAATTCGATGATCGTCTACGGCTGCGGCAATTCCGACGGCAACCGGCATACGCACTCGAACCTGCCAATCGTATTCGCAGGCCGGGGCGGTGGAGCGTTCGAAAGCGGTCGGTACTACAAGGCAAAGTCGAAGCCGATGTCGAACCTGTTCCTGAATATGCTCGACAACTTCGGCGTCACCGGTTTGGAGCGCTTTGGCGATTCGACCGGGAGACTCGAAGGGGTATAGTTTGCATCTCGGTCTCTAAGTCCCAGGAACGAACGGCGGACGTCAAGAAGAGGTTATTTGGCGCCATCCCATTCCAGGGGCGGCGGCGGCCGCCGGCTATTGACCAGCGCCCCTCCCGTAGCCAAAGACAGCGTCTCGAAAACAAACATCACCACTCCCGCCCCGAGGCATCACCCATGAAAGTCCGTTCGCGTTTGTTGATCGCCTGCTCGTGCGCACTGGTTTTGATCGGCGCTGTGGACGGCTACGAGTTAGGTCCCGACTCGAAGCCTCAACAGGGCGTGCCCGAGGGCAAGGTCGAGGGGCCAATCGTCTTCAAGAGCAAGATCTTTGAAGGCACCACGCGCGAATACTTTATCTACGTCCCAGCCCAGTACGACAAAGACAAACCAGCCGCGGTGATGGTCTTCCAGGATGGGAGCTCCTACGTGAACAAGAATGGTTCGTATCGCGTACCTGTTGTCTTCGACAACCTGATCGCCAAAAAAGAGATGCCTGTGACGATCGGCATTTTCGTCAACCCAGGCCAAAAGGGGGAAGCGTCTCCCAAGGGCCGAGGGGCGCCAACAACCGCTCGGTCGAGTACGATTCACTCGGCGATACCTACGCAAAGTTCTTGATCGACGAGATCTTGCCCGAAGTTGCCCAGAAGTACAATCTGACCACCGACCCCGACCAGCGCGCGATCTGTGGGGCAAGCTCGGGCGGTATTTGCGCCTTTACCGTGGCCTGGGAAAGACCCGATTATTTCCACAAGGTCGTCAGCCACATCGGCAGCTTTACGAACATCAGAGGCGGGCACGTCTATCCCGCTTTGATCCGAAGGGCGCCCAAAAAACCGCTAAGAGTTTTCTTGCAAGACGGCTCGAGCGACCTGGACAATCAGTTTGGCAATTGGCCTTTGGCCAACCAGGAAATGGCAGCGGCGCTCAAGTTCAAGAAGTACGACTATAAGTTCGAATTCGGCACCGAGGCCCATAACGGCAAGCACGGCGGAGCGATCTTCCCGGACACGATGCGCTGGCTTTGGCGCACCGAAGACAAATAGTTCATACCAACATCTGAAAGACTTATGCTAAACGAATCGAATGAATCGGCTCTTGGAAAAAACGAGGGCCTGATCGCTGAATCCCCATCGCTTACAGACCATCCGCGTCGGGTCAGCCGCAGATTGGTGCTGGCTTCTCTTTCGACGCTTGGAGTGGGAACGCTCGCCTTCCAGCGCGCGCTCGCAGCGCAGGTCGAGGCCGCGGGTAAAGTCACACCCGAGATGATCAAACAGGCCGAGTGGATCGCGGGGCTCGAACTGACCGACGAAGAACGCAAACGCACAGCGGACGACCTCCAACGGTCGCTCAAGTCATTTGAGAAGCTCCGCAAAGTGGACGTCGGCTACGATATTGCGCCGGCGATTTCATTCGTCCCTGATCCGACAGTACAGCCGGTCGCAGGAGTCAAACGCAACCAGGCGAGTCCGATCGAATCGCGACCGCCGAAAAAGCCCGATTCGAGCGAGGCTCTCGCGTTCTTGCCTGTGAGCGAACTGAGCGCGTTGATTCGCGAGCGAATCGTCAGCTCAACCGAGCTCACGAAACTCTACCTTGATCGACTCAAGCGTTTCGACCCGATCCTCAAGTGCGTCGTAAATCTGACTGAGGAGCTCGCGCTCAAACAGTCAGCGAAGGCCGACGCGGAGATCGCCGCTGGACTGTATCGAGGCCCACTGCATGGCATTCCGTGGGGGGCGAAGGACCTGATCGCGTACCCTGGCTATCTCACAACCTGGGGCGTTCCTCAATTTAAAGACCGCATCATCGACGAGAAGGCGACGGTCGCGGCCCGGCTCGAAGAGGCAGGAGCCGTCCTTGTTGCCAAGCTTTCGCTCGGCGCTCTGGCTCAGGGCGATAAATGGTTCGGAGGCGTGACAAAGAGTCCTTGGGATCCACGCCGGGGTTCG
Organism: uncultured Planctomycetota bacterium; assembly: GCA_963818975.1. Taxonomy (GTDB): domain Bacteria; phylum Planctomycetota; class Planctomycetia; order Isosphaerales; family Isosphaeraceae; genus CAWFUI01. The sequence continues at coordinate 404,044 of CAWFUI010000001.1, forward strand.
AGTGGATCGTCGGCGGGCTCGGCGTCGGCTGTTGCGGCGGGCCTGGTCGGCTTCGCGATCGGCAGCGAGACGCTCGGGAGTATCGTCTCTCCGTGCAGGGCTTGCGGCGCCACCGGGCTAAGACCCACATTTGGTCGCGTGAGCCGATATGGATGCATGACGCTCGCATGGTCGATGGACAAGCTAGGCCCGATCACGCGATCGATCGAAGACTGCGCTTTGGTCTTCGACGCGATCCATGGCGCCGACGGCCTCGACGCTGCCGCGATCGACCTGCCGTTTTCCTGGCCTGCCCCACAGTCGATCAAGGGATTGAGGCTGGGTTACGTGGAGAACAAAGACAAACCGGCGGACCAACGCGACGAGTTGAAGCTCTTAAAGAGCCTGGGTCTCGAGCTTGTCCCGATCGAACTGCCCAAGGATCTGCCTGCTCAGGACATTGTCATCATGCTGGGCGTCGAGTCGGCGACCGTGTTCGATGACTTTACCCGCAAGCATGTAACCGAGGGTCTGAACACCTGGCCGGACAGTTTTCGCGAAGGTCAGTTTGTGCCGGCGGTCGAGTATCTGCGCTGCGCGGGTTCGCACGCTTTTGTGCAAGGCGATGGCCAAGCTGATGAAGACAGTCGACGTTTACTTGTCCGCGGGCGACCTGACAATCACAAACCTGACTGGTCATCCGACGGCGATCATGCCCGACAATTTCCGCGACATCAATGGGAGAGAAGGGCCAGGGTCGATCGCATTCACAGGTCAATTGTATGGCGAGTCGACGCTTTTGGCGGTGGCGCATGCGTATCAGCAGGCGAAGGGGGATTATCTCAAGCGTCCGCCGCTGGAGAAGTTCTTGGCGGAGGGGGATCCTGACAAGAAAGAGGCAGAGAAGAAGGACGAGGCCAAGAAAGAGGGCAAGCCGTGAGTGTAATTAGCTCTTCTGAATTCCGCAGAACGTTCAAATACAGAAGGGGTCGACGAACGAGCGTCATTTTTTTCTTGACAGGAAATCCCATCGGGCTAGCATAAATGCTACTTATGATTTTTATACCGGGGCGTCTCCCATGAAAAAGGCCGACTTAGTATTCACCAGCGTCCTGTCTGTTGCAGTTTTTGCCAATGTTTTGTGGGTGGGCTATAGGGCATTTCGATACTACGGCCACAATCACGAAGCTGGCAAGCATTCGAACGTGACCGCAAGCTTCGAGGGTGTTCACCTTGAGGGCGACCGTAGAATCTTCCATTTCGACTTTTTCAACTCGGGCCGAAGAAAGATCCGAATACTTGGTTGCGGTAACTCTTGCGGTTTCACGGTTTTAACTAAGATCCCTGTGTCCATCGAGCCCAACCAGCACCTTGTGGTGCGGTTCAAGGAACTCACTAAGGCCCAGAATGGTACGTCGGGGCCTGCGCTTCAGGTTAACTGCTGGACCAACGATTCGGATAGTCCGGTCGCCGTGCGGGCCGCCGCCGATGTTAAGCCGGCGCAAAGCAGGGGTTACAGCATGCCAGGTTCGGTTTCGCCGATTATCCACCCTTTGCCTTCAGGAGGTTAGTGATGAACATGTTGCGTGGTCTTCTGTTGGCCCTGATGGCCGCAAGTGCAATTTTTGTATCGACATACGGCTTTGCCACTGCTTCCGGCACGTGCGATTGTCCTGCGTCGGGGCAGTCTTGCGAAAACGATGAGCTTGGCAACTACAACTGCCCCGAAAGCCAGGCTTGTGGTTTCTGCACTTGCTGCGAAGTTGACGAATTCGTTTTCGAGTGCATTGCGCAGGCTTGTCCTTGACGGCCCATCCCAAAGTGCCGCCTGAATTACCCGAAATCCTTAGGGTAACCATGTGTCCAAGCTTCAGCGGTTCACGCTGATCTTTCGGGTGCTTGACCGTCAGGGTCATAATCTGAGCTGCGTGCCACTCTAGGATCTACGTGATCTTCAAGGCAAAAGTGCAACTCCCGACCGCGCAGTCAACCGTGCTCTCGCGGAATCTTATGATACCCTTCCGCCATCGATAGAAAGATTGATATGTTTTATTTCTACTTTGTCCTTGTCGCTCTCTGCCCCAATTTCCGAAGGTGGTCCAGGGGAGGATTTTGATTCAATTTTGAAAGATATTAGAAGAGCAGCTCGGCGTACCTATCAGGTATATAACGACATGAACCTCAAAGGAATTCTCGCAAGGGATCGAGCAGGCGTCGATCCGAGGGAGTATGCGGTCAGCTACTCTGGTAATGGCGTGCTCCAGTCGCATAAGTTTTCGATTATTGAAGAGATTGATGGAGAGAAGTTCTACCTCGATCGAGAAATCTTGTCCGCTACTCCCACGGATCACTTCGTGTTGAGGCGCCAATCCCCGGAGTCCAGTTATTATCTCGAGTCGGCTGAAGCATCTAACAGTTACTTTACCGAATTGACTCAAGTTAGGACCCAAACCGCTTTGAGTGCCTGTTTCGTGGGGCCTTACAGCCTTCCAAAATTGGTCGAATCTCCCTATTTTCGAATCAAGCAAATCGAGCGAGTTCAGCGCGACGGCCAAAATCTCATGAAAATCCACTTCTCTGTAGTCCCGCCTGAGGATTACAGTCGCAAGATGGTCGAAGCAATTCGCAAGAATGCGAAGAGCAATTCATGGTCTGAGGATCGCCTCATGCTGCCAGGGCCAGTGACGGCCTCGAGCGGTTGGATGGTGTTGGATCCGGAGCACGGATACATCGTACACGAATCCGAGGTCGACTCGAAGGTGCCGGATTCAAACGCCGTTCGAAAACGAACAAGCGCCGTCGAATATCTCGACGACCCCAAAGCGCCAGTTCCGCGGTTTGTAATCGTCCGCAATCGCGGCGGCGGCAGCACATTTACAATGACCTCGTACGATTTCCAGACCTTGCCGCCCTCTCACTTCACTCTTGCCCGCCGTGGTCTAGGGGACTATTCGGGGAAGAGGCGTCCCGTCAATCGAACGTACTACGTTTACGCCGCCGTCTTGACGATTTCGGTTGTGGGCCTATCTCTCTCGTTCGTTCTGGCTCATAAGAAGAAGCCGAAAGTCGCCGCTTAAGAAAGCTCTACGGCTTGACTTCGGAAGGTGTTTGTAGAACAAATTCCAGTTGCAGTCGCTCTAAAGCACAAAGTCATGCACACTCAACACAAGCCGATTAGACGCGGCCTTTCGCTACTCGAGTTGCTGGTGGTCATCTTCATCGTTGGCGTCTTAGCCTCCTTGCTACTTGCAGCCGTTCAACAGGCACGGGAATCGGCCAAGCGGTTGGCGTGCATCAATCATCTCAGGCAGATCGGCATCGCGCTCGCGAATTACGAGTCCGAGATCGGCTCCTTCCCATTCGGCGTCGGCGGCGACGGGCCTTTTCTCTTCATACCTAGGTGGTCTGCTCACACCCAGATCCTACCGTTCCTCGACCAGACTCCCTTGTACAATTCGATCAACTTCTCATTCGTGCCTTGGGCGCACAATCCAAACTTTGGCGCTCAGAACCTCACATCGCTTTGCACGGGCGTCGAGACCTTCTTGTGCCCCTCCGACACCGACGCCATCCCAGAAATGTTCGGACTTGCGCACTGCAATTACCGCGCGAACGCAGGAACGCTGCAATATAATCTGATTTTTGGCTCGCCGAAGCGGTCCGGGAAAAACAACGGGATGTTCTGGTATCAAAGCTCGGTTCGAACCGATCAGATTGTCGACGGTCTCACAACCACGGCCGCTTTCAGCGAGCGCTGCCTTGGAAGCGGGCCGAGAAGGGACGTCAAATCCGATTACTACGTGCCGACCCCTGGCGTCTCAGATTGCGCAAACGTCGATGTGACGACAGCCCCGCGATGGACGGCGCAGGAAGAGTGGTCTGGAGAGCGCTGGGGAGACGGGGGAATGTTTTACACGCGTTACCAGCATATCGCACCGCCCAATAACCCGAGTTGTAATTTTGGAAGCGACGATTACCACGGGCTAGTGGAGGTGAGCGCCTCGAGTCGACATTCTGGTGGGGCGAACGTGCTTTTCGCCGACGGTTCCGCCAGGTTTGTGAAAGACAGCGTCGCCGCGCGCGTCTGGACGGCCATGGGGACAATCGCGGGCTTCGAGACAATCGAGCAGGACCCCTACTAGATGCGTCGCCTTCGTTCCAATCGTCTCTACATCATTCTTCTTTGCGTCATGTTGGGCATCCACGCGCTGCTCGTTTATGGAATTACCAGGGTTAATTACATCACCATAGACGAGTCTGGTCATGTAGCGTCGGGCCTTTCACACTGGATCTCGGGGCGTTTTGACGCATACCGCGTAAACCCGCCGCTCTCCCGTCTCATCGCCGCGCTTCCCGTCCTGGCAGCCAGGCCCAACGTTGATATTCGCTGGACCCAAGCGACTGAGTTTGAACGATCGGAATGGATTCTGTCCAGGCACTTCGTGGAAGCCAATTTTGCTCGACACTTCGACCTCTATCGTCTTGCCAGACTGCCTGGGATCGCCTGGTCGATATTGGCGGGGCTGGTGATCGCCAAGTGGGCCCGCGAGCTGCATGGAAGATGGGCGGGCCTGTTCGCGGCGGCGCTTTGGTGCTTCGACCCACTTGTGCTGGGTTTCTCGGCGCTGGTCACTCCGGACATCCCGGCCGCCTCGTTGGGAGTCGCGGCGTCGTACGCCTATTGGAAATGCTTGAACAGACCAAGCCGCGGAAAAGTGGTGGCGTCCGGTCTCCTGCTGGGTCTCGCCGAGCTGACCAAATTTACGAACCTCCTCTTATACGCGCTTTGGCCGTTGCTGGCGCTCCTTTCGAGACCGAACCGCGGCGAAATCGACGAACGCCAGCCTAACAGGTGGATATCGTTGGCGGTGATGTACGTCCTGAGTCTTCTTGTCGTCAATGCAGGATACTTGTTCCGGGGGTCAGGAGAATCGCTGGGCAACTATCGGTTTGTGAGCACACTGTTGTGCGGTGAGGCCTCGAAAGGATCGCCCTATGCCAAATCGCCTGGGAACCGATTCTCGAAAGGCTTTCTAAGCGACCTGCCGATACCCTTGCCTGCCGATTTCGTCCAGGGGGTCGACGTCCAGAGGCGAGACTTCGAGAGCGGCATGCCGTCTTATCTCGACGGCGTTTGGCGCAACCGAGGTTGGTGGTATTATTATATTCACGCTTTCTGTGTCAAGGAGCCGACTGGCTTTCTCTTACTCATGGGGCTCGCGGCGACGGCGCTTTTCTTCAAAACGCGGGCCTATAGAACGGTGGGCTCTTGGTTCGCTGTGCTGCTTGGCGTCGGTTTTTTCGCGTTCGTCAGCTCTCAGACAGGGTTCAATCATCACCTTCGTTACGTGTTGCCAGCCTATCCTTACCTGTTCGTCGCAACATCTCGTCTTCTCGATCCAGCGCTTCCGAAAAGGACGCTCGTCAGAGTCGTGGCGCTGGCTCTTATTGCGTGGGGCGTCGGGTCGAGTCTGCTTGTGTATCCTCACTCGATGTCGTATTTCAACGAAATTTCCGGAGGACCGGAGCGGGGCGACGAACATCTCGTCGACAGCAATATTGATTGGGGGCAAGACCTTGCTTTTCTCAAGAAATGGGTAAAGGCCAATCCACAGGCGACGCCGATCGGGATATCCTGTTTCGGCGGCCCCAAATTCATTGAGGATTGGATCGAAGTTCCGACCCGCATGGTCCCGCCTGTGCATCGCCGGTCGGAAAGGACGGCTTCTACCCCTGACCAGGAAGGCCCCCAGCCGGGGTATTTCGCCATAAGCGTGCATGTGCTTCGAGGGGGAAACAGCGTCCAACCTTCGCGCGTCAAGACTCAGCCAATCGAATTCGAGCCCGGGGAAGGGCTGACTTACTTCCAATTCTTCAAACCCATCGCTCGCGTGGGCTATTCGATTCGGATCTACCACATCACTCGAGAGCAGGCAAACGCGGTCCGCGCCCGATTGCGTCTTCCGTTGTTGCCGTAGAGCCCGGCGTTACTTGAAATGCGGGAGGTACCACTTCAGAACTTTGTTTCAAGCACGAACTGGTCTTCCCGTCGGCGTTGACACCTTGGCGGGTTCTGGCTACATTTCGCGAGCCGTCGAAGCCAAAGACGTGGAGAATAAGAGTCGCGGATGAATTTGCACCCGCGAGAGACACTAGCGCCGCTGCGCTTTTCGATCCCGTCGGAGGAGATCGCGCGTGTTCGGGCGATCCCAAGGATGGGGACGCATTCCGGCCGTGTGATAGTGACGGGCGAGGATGGTTCATGGACGATTCCCCCGCCGGTCCGGCGGCGCCCGGAGCCGGGGAGGCCGCGGCTTTCCGTCGTGATCCCCGTGCACAACGGTGGTCGGGACTTCGAGCGTTGCCTCCGCCGGCTTCGCGAATCCGCTTGGACCGATTTTGAACTTCTAGTCGTCGACGACGGCTCGACCGACCGATCGGGCGCGCTTGCGCTCGAATACGGCGCACGTGTGATCACCCACGAAACGCCTCGCGGTCCAGCCGCCGCCCGGAACAACGGCGCCTTGAGCGCTCGGACGCCGATCATCTTCTTCTTGGACGCCGACGTCGCACTCCATCCCGACGCGCCTGGGACTGGTTGACTCGAGATTCGAGAAAGACACAGACGTCTCCGCGCTCTTTGGTTCTTACGACGACGCGCCCCGCGCGCCTGGCCTTGTGAGCCAGTTTCGAAATCTGCTCCATCACCACGTCCATCAGACAGGCGAGTTCGTCGACGATGCTCGGCGAGTGCGTACCTTCTGGACGGGCTGCGGGGCGATCAGACGCGAGACGTTCCTGGCCTTGGGCGGGTTCGACCCCCAGCTCTACCGCAGGCCCGCGATCGAAGACATCGAACTGGGATACAGGCTCGAGCGAGCAGGACACAAAGTGTTGCTCGTGCGGAATATCTTTGCAACACACATGAAGCGCTGGACGACGTGGTCGATGATCAAGACCGACGTCTTCCAGAGAGGCGTGCCCTGGATGCTCTTGCTCTGGCGTATGAAGACGAAAGAATCGGATCTGAACGTCAGCCACGGACAGCGGCTTTGCGTCGCTGCGGTGGGCCTGGGCGGAATGGCCTTGGGGCTAAGCTGGCTCGAGCCCTGGCTGCTCGCTTCGCTCGTCGTCGTGCCGAGCGTCATCGTTGCCATTAACAGCAGATTCTATCGATTCCTCGCGAACAAACAGGGAATTGGCTTCGCGATCGCATCGTTGCCGCTGCATGCGATCTACTATTGTTGCTGCGGGGCATCGGTCGCGATCGCCCTAGGGATCCGTTTGACGACCGAGCTCGAGCCTTGGTCCGAGAGCCCGAACGAATCGATTCGCGTTGACGCCGCCCAATCGGCCACGCCGAGGTCGTTCGCGGCCCGCGTCTTTTCGAGGAGGCCCAAGCGATGGACCAAAAAGTGAAAGTGGCCCTGGTCCACTGCACTCGCCGGCGCGACGGAGTGGCCGAGGCCTTTGGCCTGCTGCAAGACGACTTGAAAAAAACGATCAAGGGCGCGGTCGTCGTCAAGCCAAACCTTGTGAGCCACAAACGGCAGCTCCCTTCAACCCACCTCGATACGCTTTCTGTTGCTCTGGATTTCGCTCTGGCGTCTCATCCCACGAGTGTGACGGTCGCCGAAGGCGCCAGCGACGCATCCGCGGGTTTCGAGCACTTTGGTTTTAGAGCCCTGGCTCACGGACGAGACGTCAAGTTTATGGACTTGAACCGAGACGAGACCGAGTGGGATTCGATCGACCTGGTCGGCGTCGACGGCGAGACCAGAAAGGCGCGGATCTCGCGGACGATCGCCTCGGCCGACTGTCGAATCTCTCTGGCACTGGCGAAGACCCACGGGAACACCCTCGCGACTTTTTCACTCAAGAACATGCTGTCGTCGATCCATCCAACCGATCGCATTATGATGCACGGATATGCCCCAGGAAAATCTGAGTGGCGTGGTTGGAAAGGGACGCTGGTGCGCTTCTTGAAAGGGGATTCGAGCGCGGTGACGCGCCGTTACTCGAGCGATCGGCCATATTAAAACGCTTCAGGCCTTGGTTCAGGGCAAGAACCGAGAAGACGGCTGGAAGCGGCTGTCCGAGGCAGACCTGAGGTTCCTGAAATCGCACGAGGCCCTAGGAACGAACCTTGTCAGACTGGCTAGGGCTGTCATGCCGCAGTTGAGCGTGGTCGATGGATTTATCGCGATGCATCGAGAAGGACCAAGACACGGAACAGCGTTTCCCCTGGGCGTGATTGTCGCCGGGACGAATGCCGTTGCGGTCGACGCCGTGGCCGCGGAGGTGATGGGTTTCAACCCGCGCGATATCAACCATCTTGCCAAGGCAGAGGCGTCGGGATTGGGTCCGGCGGGCCTAAACGAGATTGAAATCATCGGAGACCCGCTCGAGCAGGTCCGAAAGAAGCTGGTTCACCACTCGCATCATGCCGTCCTTCGGCACTGGAGTAAGGTCAACAAGCCTACGAGCTCTCCTCATTTTCGCTCGACGCCTAGTTACGACCAGGCGCACACATGAGCATCGTACAAGAACCCTTCGACGATCGCGTCTCGCTTGTCGTGGCCTTGACGGCCAAAGGCGAAGAGGCGAAGCGATCGCTCGATTCGTTTCGAGCTCAGGTCAAGAATAGGGGCGAGTTGATCGTCGTCCAAGCGTCGAGAGATCGTGTGAAGCCCGCGTTTCTCGATGCTGAAGATCTCTACTTACAGACGGATTCGTCGTTACTTACCCCCGAACTTTCGGCGCGTGGTCTCGAAATCGCGAGTTGTCGGTTGGTCGCATTCACCACTTCCGAGATGGCGCCGAGTTGCGATTGGCTCGACCAGCTCGAGATGGCGATTCACGAATCAGGGGCAGGGGGCGTGGGCGGATCGATCGCGCCTTCGGATCAATTAAAGACCTTCAACCGAGCCGTCTATCTGCATCGCTTCGCTTTGTATCAGGCGCATCGGCCAGGCTTCCAAAAACTCGAACCGCCAGGGGATAACGCGATCTACGACCGCCTTGCTCTCGAGAATGTGGGGGCGATCGGCAGACAAGGATTCTGGGAAGTGGAGATCCATAGAGAGCTCGAGAGCGCGGGTATCGATTGCTGATGAACTCGGCCGCAAGTGTTGAGTTCGTGGGCGTCGAGAGCGCCTCGACATTCCTCGCTCGTCGACTGTCTCATGCGAAGCGATACTCTGCCTGGCGGGCGGAAGATTGGAATTGGTTCGAAAGACTCAAACGAATCCTTGCCGCACCAATGGTTGCGTTGGTCTTGGCTGTCCGAGGGTTCGGGCGTATTCCGAAACGGAATCTGGAATGGATCGTCTCCATACCGGCGCTCGGTCTCATCGCGATCGTATGGGCTTTTGGCGAAACGATTGGCCTTGTTGGGCAGCGTCTTGCTGCGAAAAGCAGAGTCAAGCGCGAGCTTGCTGGCTTCCATGAGACTTCGCGTTGCTCCGAGCCACTCGAGCAGACGCGATCGCTGCTTTGACGCGTTCCACGGCCCCTTCGAGATCGCGCTCGACCTCGTGCCCCCAAATCCTGAGCACATTCCAGCCGTGTCTGCGAAGCCAACGAAAGTTGTTGCGGTCGCGTCTGCGCGTGCGAGCGATCTTCTTGCGCCAGTATTCGGAGAGCTTCGCCTCCCAGAGCGGAAACCGCCATCCATGCCAGAAATCGCCGTCGACGAAAACGACCAGGCGCGCCCTTGCGAACACGAAGTCCGGCTTGCCTGGCAAGAACGTGTAGTTCCTTTGAAAGCGCCAGCCCTGCCTACGAAACGCCTCGGCCATCACTTTCTCGAGCGAGGTGTCCGTTCCTTTGACGGCTTGCATCGCCTTTCTGCGTTGCTGGGGAGTCAGATTGTCGGGCACGGTTCTTGCCTCGTATCGCTTCACACTCTTCGAACACCGGAGTAAGGACGTGCTCGTCGATCCAACGGATCACCGGCACGCAGACGGCGTCTCCAAAACCATACAAGTTCTGAATCGTATTCGGTACCAACGGATAATCGCCTGCGCCCTGAAGTCTGGCGTACTCGCGAGGCGACATCCAGCGCATTCGAAGCTTTCCCTGATCAATCGCGACGACGATCTGGCGGGCGCTGCCGCCCCTGGGCGTACGCAGACATCCGGCGATTCCGTCGAAACGAACCTCGGCTCGCGTCTTGCCTTCCCGTTTCCTTCGGTAAATGGTCCCGACCAAAGGCTCGCCCGAGGCCAACGCTTGGTCGACCAATCCGCGATGCCGATCGCTCATCATATGATAGTGCTTAGAAACCGCCGCCTCGTCCCACCAAGCCTGTTCGTCGTCTTGGTCGATCAATTTTTCAAGCCCCGCGACCGAGGTTTTGGGACGTGGGATATGGAACGCAATCCAACCGGTTGGAAGCTCGGTCGATCTCATCCGTTCGACGAGTTTTAGTGGGCGGATTGACCGATCCGTCGCTTCGATCATGCGAGTCCATTCGTCCGACAGCCAATCGATGGAGCTTTTCCGGACCCCCAACGGCGTCGATATGCTTTGGTGGAGGCCGATCAAGAAAACCCTCGGCCGGGATTGGGGAACGAAGTACTTCGAGTCGAGGACGAAAGCGTCGATCCAATAGCCGAGCTTGGCGAGCACCTGGACGGCTGCTTCAAAATCATCTCCGTTACGAGATGTGATGAAGCCTGTTACGTTCTCGAGCAAGACCAGCTTGGGTTTGGCTTCTCCGAGCGCTCCAGAATGTGGACAAAGCCGAAGAAGGACGAGGAGTGATCGCCGTCGAACCCGCGTCCCTTGCCAGCCAGCGAAAGGTCCGTGCACGGGAACGACGCTGTTGCCAGGAAGGATTGATCGGGCATCCGAGCCAGAATCTGGTCGGCGTTCCAGACGTCGCCCAAGTGGAAGGAGAGCTCTTGTCCGAATTTGCCTTCGTAGAGTTCGTGTTTTTTGGGGTCCAAGTCGTTAGCGAAAACGCACGACCAGCCGGAACCGGCCAGACCTTCTCGAACCAATCCAATCCCGGCGAAAAACTCGCAGAACGTCTTGTTCATCCGCTTCCCTGCCAGATTCGAAAGTCCGTTCGAGCAATGGAATCGAGCAAAACTTCTCAGAATCCTAAGCGAGATCAGGTCCGTCCGACAGCCTGTCGCGCCAGAGCCTGCCCGAACTTCCTGCAATTACGGGAATCCGCCTTCCCAAAACGCGCAAGGCAACCGTCGAATTGGTTGTGCGTTCGATCTTCGTCTGTCCCGAAAATGGATCCGGGTGTAAATTCCGTGGGTCCATCGGGACGTGCGGGTCATGACGACTCGTAAGGACGATCGTGCTGGAGCCGTCAGGAAGAGGGTTCGCGCATGGGAATATCGAACGATAGATTACGCATCGCGGTTGTCGGGACGGGCTTTTTGGGATCTCGGCGCAGGCCTCGGCGCGGGCTTGCCCAGAGACCCAGTTGGTCGGGGTCTTTGACAAGGACCACGGCAAAGCCAAAGCACTCGCCCAGCGATTCAAAACGCACGCGTTCGCGAATTATCAAAACATTCTTCAATCCGAGAACGTCGATGCGGTGGTCGTCGCGGTTCCTCATTCCGATCACGACGAGATCGTGTCGGCCGCAATCCGCGCCCGGAAACACGTCCTTTGCGAGAAACCGCTGGCGATCGACGCGGCCGAGGCGCGGACCTTGGCGATGCTTGCCGACGAGCACAGGGTGAAGCTCGCCACCGGCTTCAACCATCGCTTCTACCCGCCGGTTCGCGACGCTCTTCGTCTGCTTTCGTCCTGGTCGATCGGCAGGATCGAAAGCCTTCGAATCGAAATCGGCCACCGGGCGACCATCGATTTTCTGAAAAGCTGGCACGTCGACCCTGCCGTCTCGGGGGGGGGTACGCTGATGGACAACGGTCCCCACGCCTGCGACCTGATCCGTAAATTCATGGGGGAAGTGGTGGCGGTCAAGGCCTACGTCCACGACGTCATTGGCCTGGGCGAGGCTTGCGAGTCGGAGGCGTTCGCTTTCCGCAACCACGACCGAGCCGTCGCCGAACTGCGGTCGAGTTGGACCCTTCAGCGCGGCTACCTGACGATCGAGCTCCGCGGAAGTCAAGGTTGGCTGCACGTTGAGACGGCGCCTTGGAGACTCACCGGCAAACTCGCGGACGGTCGATCGATCAACAAACGATATGTCTTTGAACGCGCTCGCGAACAGTTCTCCTGCCGCTTCATGGGTTGTGAACGTTCTTTGATCGAAGAGATGGGGTGTTTTGCCAGGCTTTCTTCCGATCAACCCAGGCCCGAAGGCACGGGCTGGGACGGCAATCGCGCGACCGAAATGGTGCAGGCTGCGTATGAATCGGCAAGGACCGGACTCGAGGTCGAGCTCCAACCGCCGCTGGTTCGGGTTCCAAGCCAGATCAAAAGAGGCGCCCGCAAGCGCGTCCACCAAAAGGAAACCGCCTGACGATGCACCACGATCGGACCGAGCCCGCCGTCCTCGCCTACCACTCGCTCGACTCCAGGATGGACGCCCTGAGCACGGATCCCGTCTGGTTTGAAGAGATGCTCGGACGACTGATTGACTGGGGCTTTCGTTGCATCGACCTCGAAACCTGGATCGCCTCAGGCAGGCCGCCCGCGCCAAGGAGCTTTGCAATCACTTTTGATGATTGTGATCACACGCTCATGAAGGCCTCGGCGATATTGTCGAAGATTGGACTCTCTGCGACGGCGTTCGTGGTCACCCAGCGGACGGGTCGAGACAACGACTGGCCAGGCCAACCGCGATGGGTTCCCCGACGTCCGCTTGCCTCGTGGAGTCAGATCCGCCAGATGGAGACCGCGGGTCTTCGCTTTGGCTCGCACACCAGGAGCCATCCGAGACTCAACCTGCTCGAGCCCAGCGAGCTCGACGGCGAAATTGCTGGATCCTGGATCGACCTTGCCGAAAACGTCTCAAAGCCTTCGCGACTTCTTGCATATCCATACGGGACGTCTTCGAAACACGTGAGATCACGCGCGAGAGAGGTCTATTGCGCAGGACTGGGAACACGCCTCGCATACGCCTCGACGCGCAACGACTTGTTCGATATTCCGCGCATCGACGCCTGCTACTTGCGTAGGCCCGCGGATTTGAAGCGGCTCTTCGGTTCCCACGGCCGCTCCTGGCTCGCGATGAAACGGCTCCCCAGGAACGTCCGATGGATGGTTGGCGACGGGGCCAAGATCGCTGTCGGAGGAATCTCGAAGCCAAGGCCCGTTCGCTCGGAGCTCTTGCCGATCGATCAATCGACCGATCGAGCAACTACCCAAAGATCCATGAATCGTCAGCTTCATTATGTCTGCCCAGAGTGCAAAGCCCCGCTTCTCGGTCAATCAAGCTTATGGGTTTGCGTTCGTTGTGAACGATCCTTTCCGAACGTCGACGGCTTGGCCGATCTTCGAGTGAACTCCGACCGTTATCTTTCGCTCGACGAGGACCGAGCCAAAGCGACGACGTTGTCGCAGCGCTACAGAGATGCGAATTACCTGGAGCTTGCTCGGGCTTATTACGAGATGTCCGACGATGTGCGCGGTCGAGCCCCGAGGTTCCTTGCTCACATTGCATCGGCGGAGGCTCGAGGCGCCACGCTGGCCGAGCTTTTGCCCGAGGGGCGTGTGCTCGAGGTTGGCTGTGGCAGTGGAGGCCTTGTCGCGGCGGCGAAAAAACGAGGAGTTGCGATCGAGGCAGTGGACCTGGCTTCACGTTGGCTTGCGGTGGCTTCGCGGAGGCTCAGGGATCACGGTCTCGAGGCTCGACTCGCGGCCGCCGACGCCGCTAAACTTCCATTCGCCGACGCCAGTTTCAAGGCCGTCGTCGCGGACAGTTTGTTGGAACATCTCGACCAACCTCTCTGGGCGCTTCGCGAATGGCATCGCGTGCTCGAACCGGGCGGTGAATTGATCTTATGGTCGCCTAATCGCTACTTTCCGGGAGTCGACCCGCACGTTGGACTCTGGGGCGTAGGGCTGCTGCCTCGAAAAATTGCGTTACGCTATGTCAACGTATTTCGACCTTCCATGCACCCGATCCTCGCGTTGAGCGCCTACGAAGCCGGTTTGCTTGCGAGGCAGGCGGGCTTTGTCGACGTACGGGCCGAGCCAGTGGCTGTGGAAGCGAGATGGAAGGGGCTAGGATCCTCCATTTCGAGGCTGCCGACTGAGCTCTATAACCGGTCGATCTGTTTCCGGCTGGGGCGTCGGATCGCTTTGGCTTGCGGGCCAATCTGGCAATTGAGAGCGAAACGAGGAGTCGAGAGCGCTCTGCAAAGGGAGGCCGCATGACGCTTCTCGATCCTCACCAGTCTGTATCAATCGATGAATCGTTTTATTTCGACAATCTTGCGCATTTTGAAGAAACGCATTGGTGGTCGCGATCGATGTGGAGAATCGCCTCGGCGTGGCTTCTGGAGTTTTCCAAAGGCCGCTCGGGCCTGGCGGCGCTCGACGTTGGTTGCGGGTCTGGTCTGACGACCGCTCGGTTGGCGGCTTGCGAACAGATTGAAACGATCGTCGGACTCGATCCGAGCGCGGCGGGCCTCGAGTGGTCTCGAAGGCGGCACGGGCTTCCACTTGCACGCGCCTCGGCGACAAACATTCCGCTGGACGATTCGAGCGTCGACGTCGTTATCTGCTTCGACGTGCTCCAGCATCTGGCTCCTGGTGAAGACACGCTCGCCGTAATGGAAATTGCCCGGTTACTGAGGCCCGGAGGTTTGGCGATCGTGCGGACCTGCGCTCGTCGAATCATTCCGCCGAAGCTGCCTGTGCAAGGTCGATCTTACCGACGTGCATGCCTCGAGCGGCTGACCGAAAAGGCTGGGCTTTGGGTTAGGCGGATTTCTTATGCGAACATGGCGCCTGCACTCTTCGACGAGTACCGAGCCTGGCGGGCGAATCGCTCCGGCGCGAGCTTTAAACACGCGCTTTCATCAGCCAAACCTGGTTCGAACAGCCGCGTCGTTTGCGCATTGGCTTCTTGCGAGGCCTTCGCGCTAGTCAGTTTGGGCCTCGGGCTGCCTTGGGGACACTCGCTCGTCTGTATCGCTCAAAAGCCTTGAAATTTCGAACCGAGGTGCCCTGTGCGTATTGGGATCGATGGAGGCTGCCTTGCGAACAAGCGAGGCTTCGGCAGGTTCGTTCGGAGAGTGATCGCTGCTCTGGCAGAGATTGGGACCGACCACCAGTTCTCGGCGATCGTCGATCGACCTTCGTTGGAGCTCGTCTCTCAGTTCATTCCAGAAAGCTTCGAGGTCCACATTGCCGAGGTTTCGGCTTCGCCCGCGCTGGCAGCCTCGGCAAAGGGCAATCGATCGGCCAGAGACATGCTGGCCATGGGAGCTGCCGCGTCCCGAGCAAAGCTCGACCTACTTTATTTCCCTGCGACCTACACCTTTTTCCCACCATGGAACGTCGGAAAAGTGGTCGTGACAATGCACGACGCTCTGGCGCTGCGCACCCGGAATTGGTCTTTCCAACGCTCAAGGGAAAGCTTCTCTGGAGGATCAAGGAACACGCCGCCGTCGCTTTCGCGGATCGGATCGTCACGGTGTCGGAGACGGCAAAGCGAGACATCCTGGCTTGGTTTCGAATGGCCGAGGACCATGTGGTGGTCGCTCACGAAGCCGCCGACCCTGTCTTTCGCCCCACGATCGACGACGAACGCGCCAGACTGGTCCTGGAAAAGTACGGGATTGGAGCCGACGCCAAGTTCATCCTGTACGTGGGAGGATTGAGCCCGCACAAAAATCTTGCGAGGCTGATCGAGGCGTTCTCAAAGGCGAACCTCGAGGGGTCGAAATTGGTTTTCGTGGGCGATTTCGCCGACGTGTTTCACACCCACGTCCCCGAACTGAGGTCGACGGCGGCCGCGGTGGGAATCGAACAACACTTGATCATGACCGGCTTCGTTCCCGACGAGGAACTTGTTCACCTCTACAATAAAGCAATGTTCCTGGTTCAGCCTTCGCTCATGGAAGGGTTTGGCCTGCCTCCCGTCGAGGCTTTGTCGTGTGGCACGCCCGTGGCGTACAGCACGGCGGGCTCGCTCAAGGAGGTCGTCGGCGATTGTGGAATCTCGTTTCCTCCGAAAGACGTAGGCGCCATGAGCCAAGCTCTGGCCTTGCTCTCGCGGGATCCGGTTTTGCGCGCGGCTCTCTCAAAAAAGGCGATCGCCCGGTCGGCCGAGTTGACTTGGAAGAAGACTGCCGAGGCGATCCTCGATTGCTTTCTCCAACTCGAGAGTCCAGCGGGCTCGTTGGCTCGAAGGAGATCCGCGTGACGTTTTGCATGTTCACGACCTTCTTTGGACCACACAGCTTCGGCGGAGACGCGGCGTTCGTCGATCGGTTGTCGCGAGCGCTGGCTCGGCGCGGGCACGAGGTCCATGTCGTGTATTGCAAGGACTCCTTTCAGATCTCGCGAGGGGGGCAAACGCCCAGGCCTCACGCTCTACCGCCAGGGGTGACCGTTCACGCCTTGGAAAGTTGGGCGGGGGCGCTTTCCCCACTGGCCACGCACGCGACCGGCAGGCCTTTTTTCAAGGTTGGAGCGATACGCGAACTGGTTGCGCGGATCAATCCCGACGTGATTCATTATCACAATATTTCGCTGATTGGAGGACCAGGGCTGCTGGAACTCCCCGCGCCGGCGCGCTCAAGTTGATGACTGTGCATGAACATTGGCTCGTGTGTCCGATGCATGTGCTCTGGAAACACGATCGTGAGATCTGCGAACAACCCAAGTGCTTCACCTGCACGCTCAAGGCGCGTCGGCCGCCTCAGATTTGGCGCAATCGAGGAGTGATGGCTCGAGGCCTCGCCGCCTTGGACGCGCTGGTGTGCCCGAGCCTCTCGACTCGAGACGAACACGCCAAGCGAGGCGTCAAAGCTCCTTTCGTGCACATCCCCTATTTCTTGCCTCACGACTACACAGGGCTTCCCCAGGCGCCCGTCCCGAAAACCGCAAGGCCTTACTTCGCCGCGGTGGGCAGGCTGGAGAAGATCAAAGGATTCCAAGATGCGATCGCGGCTTTCGCCGAGGTCGGAGGGGTTGATCTCCGCATCGCTGGAGCTGGAAGCTATGAAACAGAGCTGAGGCGCCAAGCCCAGGGGCTCTCGAACGTCTATTTTGAAGGCAGGCTCGATTCCGCGAACGTCGCTGCGCTCGTTCGTGGAGCGAGGGCGTTGATCGTACCTTCACTCGTCCATGAGACCTTCGGTTACGTCGTGCTCGAGGCGTTTCATGAACGGACTCCCGTGATCGTCCGAGACCTGGGCGCCCTGCCCGAACTGGTCGAGCAGAGCGGGGGAGGGCTTGTCTTCGACTCGCCCGCAGGGCTCGTCGAGGCGATCCAGAGTCTTGTGGACGACAACGACCTGCGCGACGAGCTTGGAGAAAACGGCTTCTTCGCCCGGCAGACGATTTGGTCGGAATCTCGACATATGGATCTCTATCTTGGCTTGATCGAAAGTCTCCGCGATCCTGACCATGCCAAGACCGAATCGCTCGGCGCTCTTGTTTCGGGACCCAAGGCCAGGCCGAAAAATCAACGCGGCTTGGACGCCGTTTCCCGAGCAAAATAGAAGGAAAGAGGGGATTTCCCCACATGGCGGAGATGCGTTCGATCAATCTGGGTTGCGGCGACGAACCCATCCCCGGATCGATCAACATCGACTTTCGCGATCTTGAAACGGCCGATTTGCGAGCCGACGTTCTTCGCCTGCCCTTTCGAGGCTCTTCGATCGACGAAGTCATTGCCAATTCCATACTCGAACACTTTGCTAATCCATGCAAAGTGCTGGACGAGGTCCACCGCGTGCTCAGCGACGACGGAACTTTACGGGCGCACATGCCAGCGCTGGGCTCGAACTCGGCGCACCTCGACCCGACGCACAGATTCTTGGGCGATCTCCTCTTGTGGCAAACGATCCTCGAAGGTTATTTCGAGAGCGTTCGAATCGGGTCGGTGGGAGTGAAATACAGGCATTCACCGTTACTGGTGTTGATCCAAAGACTGGGGATATGGGTCCTTGGCTTTCACGAGTTTGGCCAATGCTGGACTTTCAAGTGTCGGCGGAAACGAGTCTTTCCGGAGCGGAGGTTCGCCCCCTGGTGGCTGGCCGAGGAGAGCCCGAGCCGACCTCGGCGAGATCTTGAATCGCAGACGCCACGGAGATCGCGCAAACCCGTCGGTCAAAGATCCGAGCTCTTTCGAGCCCGTTTGCAATAAGCTGGTTGCGCGTTTCGGCGGATTCGGCCACATGCAAAAGAGAACCCGCGAGGGCTTCTGCATCGAGCGTTTCCAAGTAGCATGCAGCCGATCCAAGAACCTCCTCGTTTGCTCGCGTCCGTAGCGCGACGACTGGGCAGCCGCTGGCCATCGCCTCGACGAGAGGAAGTCCAAATCCTTCGTGAAGCGACAACCAAACCAAGCTCGAGGCTGCCGAAGCAAGGCCATGGAGCACCACCTCTGATACGTGTCCCGGCGCACTCACGCCTGGGCTGCGCTGGAGCTCGCGTTGCTCTTTATCGGATCCCGGCCCGATGAGCACCAGCCGGTATTCCTTCCTGACCTGATGGACCAATTGGAAAGCCTCGAGCAACAAGCCGATATTTCGCCTGAGCGACCGCTTGCCAACGAACAGGAAAAACTTCTGATCAGGCGCCAGCCCAACCGACCGTTTGGCTTCCAAGACGCAGGGATCGTCCGGAGTCCGCGGCTGGAAGCCCAAAGCAGACGCCAGGGGGACGACCTGGATCCTGGATTGCTCGACGGCGCAATGGTTCGAGATATCGTCGGCTGTCGTCTTCGACGGCGCCAAAATCCGGTCGGCACGGGCTGCGGCCATCCGATAACGCCAGCCATACCACTTCCTAACCCGCCAAGGCTGACTCCTGGGCAAAACATCGCCAACCATGTCGAAAAGAAAAAGGAGAGTCTTGCCCCTCCAGGTCCAAGGGACGAGATTCGCCGCCGCGAAGAGCAAATCGTCGTGTTTCAAGATTCGGCCAAGGCCGCATAGCTCCCAAGCAAGCCCAGGCCAGCCCCCGCCGATGGATCGCATCTCGAGCCCGGGAACTTTTGGCAGGCTTCCAAGAACTTTGGAATCTTGCACTAGTAACACGCCCTCGGAGAGCGGAAGTCCAATCTGAGCCCATTCCTCGAGTAAGATTTCGAGTACGCGACCGACCCCCGTTCGACCTAGCGTCAACCTCCTTCCGTCGATGATTAATCGCATAGGCGCCCTCGCTCAACCGCGAAATCCTTTCGATTCCCTGTATCACGACGCAAGCGCCGGCGACAACCCGAAACCCATCGGCCAACGTTTTGAAAAAGCGATCTGATTAGGAAGGTTTCTCGTGGTGCGATACCCTAACGTTTGCTATGGTAAGAATTGGAAGATGCGACAAACGACGTCTGGGCGTTATCGAGCGTCCGTTTTCAAGAGGCTTCATCTCCAGGGAGTCGCCCAACGTGATGTCTCCTGCAAAGCGCGTTTCGGATGTCCCTCGCGGCGGCCGTCGCGGCGGGCCCGTGAGACGTTTCTGGATAACAGCGGCGTTGGCCGCCGCTGGTTTTTGCTGCGCCGAAAGCGGAAGAACTTTCGCTTTTAACGGCTCCACGATGGGAGCATACCGCATGTGCGAATTTCACGTTTGTCCGTTGCTGATCGATTATTTTCACGAGTTTCTTCGCGACCACGACGTCAACAGCTTTCAACAAAAGGTCTCTTCTCGCTATGCGGAAGGGACGCTGATGCGAGTGCTTTCGAGCGGCGACGTGGAATGTCGCAGGGCCGCCGTGCTTGCTCTGGGGCTAATGGGCTCTTACGCCTCGAATCATGCCGTCGCTTCCGCCCTGAAAGATCAAGACTCCACGGTCCGCTCTCTTGCGGATCACGCACTTTGGGCAATTTGGTTTCGGGCGGACACTCTAGAAAACAACTCCAAGCTCGAGGAAGTGAGCAAGTTGATCGAGGCGCAAAGATTGGACGCCGCAGTTTTAGTGGCGTCAGAACTCATCGCCAAGGCGCCAGAATTCGCCGAAGCCTATAATCAACGGGCTATTGCCTACTTTTTTATGGGCAAATTCCAGGAAAGCCTGGACGACTGCAAACAGACCGTGAAACGAAACCCGTACCATACTGGGGCGTTTGCAGGTATGGGGCAATGCTACCGACGGTTGAATCAACCCAGGGAAGCCATTTTGACGTTTCGCCGAGCGCTCAAAATTCAGCCTTATAACCTCGGGCTTCAAGATTTGATCACAGAGCTGGAGACTCCTCCGCTCGGAAACAGATGATCTGCTTCAAGAAAGCCCCTCCGTTCACAACCTCGCAGGAATTTACGAAGGGTCGATTCGAACCCAGTGGCGGCGAGAGTTCGCTTTGGTTAGAATCAAAGTATCGAAACGGGGATGGCCTCACTCACCGAGCCAATCCGCATTAAACTCAATTGGGACGCCCCCACTTAGGCATGCGAGGCTCGGTGATCCCGACCCGTGACGGACATAGCACCTTCCCCCCCGGGAGCACTCTGTCTTACCACGGATCGGGATCTCCAAGCCTCCGTTGATTCCGGATTCAAACTCGTCAGCATACTCGCTGCCGCTGATCTTATTATGGCGCGTCGGCGCGATTCCAAACACGTAGTCCCAACCCATGCCTCAGCATGGGCTGAACACGTTTGGCGTGAAAAAGAGGAATCAGCAGCGTAGCTGAGTATCGCTGACTAACCGGGCAAGCGAAGTGTTTTGCCCGGGATACTGAGCGAGAAGTGGTCGGCTAACATGAGGCGGGACAATCGTGAGATCGGAGAGGTAAGCAGGGACCGGAGAGGAAACGATCGTTGAACTCTCGACTGTGTCTTCTTCTTCAACGACGGCAAGGTAAAGCCGGTACGATCTCGAGGGAAAGGCGGTCTTTGGGTGAATCTTCAAAGCGCGGCCGATATGGGACGACGAAGCTTGCCCAAACTTTGTTGAGACGATCAGTGCGGACAACAGACCACCCTGGGCAAGGAACGCCAAGCCTATGGTGAAAATCTGGAGTGTTACGATCAATCGTCTCATAGGTTGCGCCGGACGTCCTCCTTCAAGCTCACCCAGCATCACGTTATTTTGCGGCATAGCCCGCCGCTTGGCAAGACCCTAGATTGGTTTTATGGAAGTCGCCTCGTTTTCAAGCTCAGCAAGACCGCCGGAATTGTTTTGCTTGCTAGACGAATAGATTTAGAAGGCGGAGGAGGAGCCGATCTTGAAATTCATCGCGAGAACCTGGAGGGCCTGGATACTGGCCCTGCTCTTTTTGGGCCCGATGATCATTTATATGATTCTTGGCGTTCTTTGGCTGGCGGAGCGGAAGTGGGCGATCGTCGCGGGAGCGGTGTGGGCTGCGTGCGGATTGGCCTCGGCATATCTCGCCGACCGATGGACCAAGCGGACCAGCGATTTACTTCCGCCGATCGATTGGAGCGCACCAGACGAGCTCTCCGAGACGGACAAGAAGGCCTGGGAGTTGGTGCGCGAAGAATCAAGGAGGCTGGAGAGCCTCTCCACCGACGAGCTTACCCGTGGCGAGACCTATTTCCATACGGCCCAACAACTTGCTCGATCGCTGGCGGAGCATTACCACCCTAAAGCGGCAACGCCCATCGACCGCGTTCCTATCGTCGAACTGCTTACAGGCGCTCGAACTGGCGTCGGAGGATCTGAACCGGCTGTGCCGACAGGCGCCAGGAGGCGAAATGATCACCATCGGCCATTACCAATCGGCTGTGAAGGCGGCCGACCTGATTCAAAGAGCCAGCGATGTTTACATGTATCTATTACCGATAGCTCAGCCGATCACGGGCCTGGCGCGTCTTGGAGCTCGGGAGTGGGTTTCGAAGCCGGCGTGGAAGAATGCGGGGAAGAATCTTCTGGAGTGGTTTTTTCTGGCTTTCATCAATCGATTGGGAGCGCATCTGATCGAGCTTTACAGCGGCAGGCTTGCCATCGGGGCCGAAACGTACAGGAAGCTGCGAGAAGCGCGGCCCGGGGGCGTCGCGGAAGCAAGCGCAGGCGGCGGACTCGCGGAACCCGCGCGCGGAGTGTTCATCGCAGCGAAAGGCCCAGGGGTCCGTCGGAGGATCGAGGCTCTGCGCGAGACCGCACTTTCCAATTTGAACGCGGTGCGGGATGCAGCCGCGATCAGGGGCGTTCGTCTCGACCCGCGCGGACTGGTCGAATCGTCGATTCTCTCTTGGTCTGGGCCCGTCGATCCTGCGGGGCAACGCGGCGCGGAAGAGATCGAGAAGGCGATTTCAACCGCGGACCTCGTTGTCGCCTGGATCGACCCTGAGAGCTTCGAACCGATGTTAACGGTCCTTACAGATCCGCCAAAGGCTTCGCCCGGCGCGCCGAACGCGCAAGACGCCGCTCATTGTCGTATCCGACGGGCTCGACGTTCCCGAGAACGAAGCGCTCGCGAGGGCGGCGGCCTCGAGAAAAGCTCGCTTTGTCGAGCTTACTGGTCGAGAAACCGACGAGCGCGCCGCTGGTTTCGTTCTGTTAGAGGTGGTGGGCGCGTTGCCCGACGTCAATCGGCAAGCACTGTTCAGGTCGGTTCAGAACCGAGCCGGCCGTTCGCGATTTTCGAGAGCCGTGGAGAGCTTCGGTCAAGGCGCATGGAATCTCCTCAAGAAAGCACGAGCCCCAAGCGCCCGACGCTAAAAAAGCAAATCACGTTCATTCGGATCGGACAAGTGAGTTATGCTTGGAAAGTAGGTCGGCCGCTGATCGGAAGAAATCGGAGCGTCCCAACCCGAATTGGGCAGGGCAAAAAGTGAACGACTCTTCCAGTCCAAATACGATCGAAACGCGTCTGACGAATGCTCTGCCGCATTCGGAAGTGCTTCGTCTTCTGATTCACGATCTACGAACGCCGCTCAACGTCATCGGCTTGGCGCTAAGACTATTGGCGGATTCTTCCGACAGCGAGATGATGCGCGAGGTCGAATTTGCAGAGTCGAGCGTGCAGCAGATGGTTCGGATTCTGAAGCTCGTTGGCGAGCTTGCGCGGGCGGTGGATCCGAAAACTCTGGCGGCCTCCGTTCGCGTCAACGTTCGAGAATGGGTCCAGGGAGTGGTCGCATCGGTCGCCCAGGAGGTTGGGGTCGTCGTCAACTTCGAGGAATCGTTGCCCGAGTCGGTCGAGCTGCACGAGCAGCTGGCGAAATCGGCCGTCCGCCTGGCATACGAAAATGCGATGGCCGCTTCGGAGGAAAACCGCGTATCCGTTTCGTGTTGGGGGGGAGCGAGGGCTGGCGTCTTGCGATCGATTCGGCAAAACCGTCGACGACGGCCTCCAGCGATGAATTGGTTGAAACTCGAGTCTGTCCTTCGAAACTGTTCGGGTCGGCCGAATCTCGACTTGGGTTGGACCTGGCTGCCGCCTCCTGGGCTCTAGAGCGCATTTCGGCCCGTCTTTACCTTTGTCCGATTGAATTCGGCAGCAGGATCAGAATCGAATTTCCCACTGCAACGACGCTCTGCTGGCCGTTTTGAAACCGTTAGGGCAATCTTAACGGCAGCCGAGCGATGGGAGGTTTTTGGGTTGTCCCCATCGCACGGTTTTTCTTAAGATTGCGGCGAGCAGACTCTTCGGAAGAACCGAAAGTTCTAGGCGGGACGGACGGGAAGCAACGGGAGCGTGAGGCCATGGAAGGCAAAACAGCGGAATTCGCTTTTCAGAACGCAGACAACGAGCTTTCCCTCGGAGAGCTCGGATGGGCGTTTCTCATCTCGCTAGTTTTCGTCATCATTACGCGGTTACCTTCAGCAAGGCCCGCAGCATATGATTTCGACGAAGTTGGCTTCTTGCAAATCCTTGAAGCCCATCGCTTTCCGATGCATCATACGCTCTTTCTCGCGGCCGGCCGAGCGATTGGCGATCTGGTCGGCGACCGCTACCGAGGGCTCGTGCTCTTGGACATGCTTGTCAGCAGCCTGGCGGTAGTTGCAAGCTGGTGGCAGCTTTCAGCCCTTGTCTCCAAGCGAACTGCAGCCGCAGGCGCTTGCGTATTGGCGACGGCGCCTGTGTTCTGGTCGTACGGGGCTATGGCAGGGAACTATAACGCCATCTCCCTGGTCGGCGCTGTGTTACTGGGCGTTGCTATCCGAGGCTTCCAGCGGCCCAGACCCTGGCATCCCTTCTTGGCCGCGGCGACGCTCGCCATGGGCGCGGGCTACCGACAGGACATAGGGCTTTTTTGGACTCCTGTTTTCCTGGTCATCCTCTGGCAGTATCGTTACATTGCGGCGATGCAGGCAGCCTGCGTCTTTACGATCGTGAACCTGGGCTGGCTGGTCTTGATGCTCAATGACGTGGGCGGTTGGCGGGCGTTCCAGCAACAGAGCGGCGAATTCGCACACAATGCGGGGTTCCTCAACTCGTATTGGAATCTTGGCTTCATTGACGCCACCTTGAGGTACGCGGTCAAGGAGTCGATGGCGCTGCTCTGGACTCTTGGACCTGGCCTTTTGTTCGTCCCAAGGGGTGTGCTGCGCCTGGCCCGAATGCCCAAAGGGCGCGTCTTGGCTGCCTTATTGGGGCTTTCCATGGCCCCGGCTCTGGTCATGCATTTACTCGTTCACTTTGGAGTCGCGGGGTACGCGCTGCATCTCGAACCGGCCCTGCTCACTCTCGTGGCGTTGGGAATTGGCCGCTCGACTGGAGAGACTGGCACGAATGCTGGCCCTGGGAGATGGTCGCCATCGAACGCACAAAAGCGGCTTTTCGCGCTTGCCGGCTTCATGGCCTGTGTGTTCTGGTTTTATCCGACGAACTACGACGCTCCAGGGTGGCGGGGCGATTTTGACCTCGCTTTTGCCAGACACACTCGCAAGGGCTTGGCCATTCGAACCCCTCTGCGCGATCCCGCGCGTTGGCGAACGATCAATTCTCAAGAATTGCCCGGCGGACGCAGAGCCAGCGCCCGCCGGGAATCACTTCTCGATTTTATCAGATAGACAACATCACTTTTTGTCGTCGGGCAGCTCCAGAACCTCGATCTTGCGAATCTGTACCTTGCAGGTTGGATCGTGCTGCTGAAAGGCAAAGTGCCCCGACTTGAATGTGTTCTTGTCGTCGACAAAATCGACCACCGTCTTGTCGTCGACTTTGATCACAATATGATTCCCCACGACGTCCACTTCCTGGGTGAACCAGGTGTCGGGAGGTACGAGCATCTCCTTGACGTCGACGAAGTTGTAGAGCGATCCTGTACGTTTCGGATCGCCATGGGTGCTATTGACCTGGGCCTCGTATCCCTTGGGAAATCCCGGTCCCTTCTCGGTCCGGAAATACATGCCCGAGTTGCCCTTGTCGTTGATCTTGATCTCGACGCGATACTTGAAGTTCTTGTAGTCGCCGCGCGGACTAAAGAGATGCGAGGTGGAGCCCGATCCGACGATCACGCCGTCTTCGACCTTCCAATCGCCTTTTCCATCGTAGGTCTCCCAACCGCCCAAGGTTTTACCGTCAAAGAGTGAAACCCATTTTTCCTCCTTTTTCTGGCCGTCATCGGCTTTTGCCTGAACAAAGACGGGCAGAATCAGTACGATTCCTGCCAGCCAGACCAATCGGTGAGCGGAACGAGACATGGAAATCCTCCAAGAAAAGAACTGAGTCGCATGTTGCTCGAGGCAACGATCAAGTACTCGTACGCGGTGATGTTATTCGATGGCCGTCGAGATCTCCAGGACCGATCGGAACTTCGCTCGCTCGCCAATGCTTGAGAAAAGAGCTAGATTTCACGGAGAAGCCTTGCGTTTCTTAAGAATTCTTAATGTAAAACCAAGGTAACGGCTGCAAAGAGCTGAATTCTGAAATCTTTGGTAGGTCCGAATGCGTTTTGTCGCTGTTTGATTTGGAAGACGAGTTACCAAAGAAGTTTGAATCCATAAAACGGCGTCTTGGCCAAAGCTTAAGTCATGTGAGGTTCGACTGAATGAGCGTTTCTGGGTTGACGGAGAGCAAGTCGAGCGTAGTGCAGTTCGAGAGTATTGAAAATCCTGATCGGAATTTAGGTGTTTCCACCCAAACCCGTCCGGCAAGCCGGTTCGACAGCATCGACCTTATGGTGGTGCTAATTGCGATAGCGTTTTGGGGAGGATACTCCGAGCTTCTTGCATTTTTGATAAAAAAGCAGTTCGGGGATGTTTCATTTTGGTACGTAAATAAGTATTTCTATTGGCGAATTCCGCTGGCAACGACTGTTCTCTTGGCGATTCCCACCATTGTATTGGTTGGCCTTTCCACGATTTTTCCACGGCGTGCGACCTTTCGATTGTCGATCTGGATCGTGGCTGGTCTGGCGGTCTTGGGCGTTGCTTTACGAACCCCAGTTCACGCGGCGGCCGCGGTTCTGTTTTCGATCGGAGCCGGTTCGGCGATCGGGCTCTTTCTCGCCTCGGTTCAAGCCAAGTCGCCCAGAGTGTTGCGGTTTGCCTCCTTGGTTTCGATCGCCTGCCTACTGATCACGTTCTTCTCGAGCGTCGCTTATTCCTTGACGCGCAACGCGCTCGTCCGGCGCGCGCAAATTGCTTCGCTTCCATCTGCGCCTGCGGGGAAGAACGTTCTATTCATCGTTCTCGACGCGGTTCGAGCTCAAAACCTGAGCCTCTACGGTCATTCGCGAGGCACCACGCCAAACCTCGACCGCTGGGCCAAGAAGGGCGTTGCTTTCAACACAGCAACTTCGCCCGCGTCCTGGACTCTGCCCTCGCATATCTCCATGTTCACGGGTTATTGGCCACACGAGTTCGATACGAACTGGGATCGGCCAGTCTTTACGGGCCCAAAGACGTTCGCCGAGCTGATGCTGGAGCGAGGTTACGCAACGTTCGGAATCGCTGGTAACACGGGATATTGCAGCTACGAGACTGGGATTGCCAGGGGTTTTATCGACTACGAGGATTACTCGCCTTCGCTCCTCCACCTGACTCTCGAATCTTCAGTGGGCAAGAAGCTGATGAACGCCTTGTACGCGAACGACGATTTCACAAGGGCGGGCTTTGCCTATCAATCGCGCGACGCTTTGAGCATCAATTCCGACTTCCTGGGCTGGCTCGGAGGAAGCTCCAGACCCGCTGGTCGACCGTTTTTCGCATTTATCAATTACATGGACGCTCATGAGCCCTTTGTCACTCCGAACGGTTCGAAGGATCACTTCGGCGCCACGCCCGAAAACTCACTGGAGCACGAGCTGCTCGTCGAATGGCGGAACGTCGACAAGACAATACTTTCCAAGCGCGACCTCGAGCTGGCTCGCGACGGCTACGACGATTGCATTCGCTTCCTCGACGAACAGGTTGGCAAACTCTTGGACCAGCTCGAACGCTCTGGAAATCTCAAAAACACGGTCGTGGTGATCACCTCGGACCACGGCGAGAGCCTTGGGGAGCACGACTACTTTAACCACGGGTCGTCGGTCTATATGACCGAGGTCCATGTACCACTGTTGATCATCGCACCTGGTCAGGCGCCCGAAGGCGTCCGCATTACTCGGAGCGTTAGTTTGAGAGACATGGCGGCGACGCTCTTCGACCTTTCCCAAGTTGGAGGCGAATCGCCCGTTCCCGGAGTTTCGCTGACGCGAACATGGCGAGGCGATCAGGAGATCGCACGCGTCACGTCACCAGCCCTCTCGGTATGCCGAGAGGTCGTCGACTTCACGCTTCATTTCGGCAAGCGCGACGAATTCAAGGGAACTCTTTTTTCGCTGGTCGGCGGTCGACGTCACTTCATTCGAGACGATGGAGGTCGCGAGGCGCTGTTCGATCTCGACGACGATCCCAACGAGCTAAAGAATCGAGCGGTCTCTTCGAGCGCTTACGAGGAACTCTCTCGCTTTCGTTCCACTCTCTATAAAACGCTCAAAGAGTCCGCAGAGCGCGGGCCCTACAAAGCCGACGCCCTCGAACCTTTCATTTCCAGCACGGAGGCGATCTTGCCTCGACAATACGAAGGCAATTCGCCCGAGGACCTCGACGCGCCCATAAGTGAGAAATAAGTGCGGCAACGCGAGGTTCGCTTCGGGTCGATGGGATCTCGAAAAAGATTTCAGCGACCTGGCGATTTCACGACCACCTCTCCAAGGTCGACGTTCTCACCAGGCTTGAACGACCTGCCTTGAACGAAAAAGTTCTTTTCGACACCCTCACCGTAGACGAAGATCGACGTCTTGAGATCGGGAAATACCCCCTTGATCTCGAAGCGTCCGTCCGCGTCGGTCTTTCCGCGAATCGTTACGCGTTCGAAGTAAGGCAGCCCGATCTGCCCTTTTTCTATCCCCCCGACTATCACTTTGGTGAGTGGCTTCCCATCTTCGCCAACGAGTCTTCCACGCAGAGTCGCGCAAGGAACGAGCTTGAAGACGACTGGTTCGGGCTCTTCTCCCGTCATACATAAAATCGCGCCGAGGGCTTGGTCCTCAGTTCGGACGAAAACGGGCCTGGGTCTTTCCTTTGCGAGACGTTTCGCTGTAAATGCGTCGGACTCGAGTTTCATGGGAAGGCTTGCGGCCCCAATCCCTTCACTTAAATAGGCCAGGCAACCGACGACCGGCAATCCGTCGGGTCCGATGATTTTGCACCTGAGTTCGGCAGCTTTCGGAACCTCCAGGTCGATCGAACGCTCGCCCGAGTCCTCATCGATTGAGCAGATGTAAGAAAGGCTTGCATGAGGCTGGAGGCCATATTCTGCCTTCGCGGCTGCATTGTGCTTTTCGACGATCTCGCGTGATTTGTCGTCGCCCTCGATAAATCCCGACACATGGACGTTGTCGAGGGCAACGACCTCGAGAAAGCCAATTCCACTCGGCACGATCAGCGAGAACGATCCGTCTGAACCGATTGGAATCCAGTCCATGAGTTGTACTGAACCCAATAGCCTGGCATTTTTATTGTATGCATCGAGGACGTAGTATCTCACCAACCCTGACAAAGCCTGACGAGTTGATTTGTCAATCGCCCGTCCATGCAGTCGAATTCCTTTGGGGAGGGCAACGTCCGCGGTAGCAAAGGGATCTCCTGGTACGCCCTCAACATTAACTGAAACGGCGAGGTAAGGTTGGCCCAACTCAGGATTGGCCCGGATGAGCCGTTTGGTAATTCCTCTTGGGGCAGGGTCCGTACCTTCGATCGTGAATCGACCTTGGTCGTCGGTTTTTGCATTATTGTCTTCAAAGCGGCGTTCCATGGGAGGAAGGCCGAAAAGCGTGGTATTGACTCTAAGGCCAGCGATCGTGGCGCCGGACTTTGCGTCTTTAACAACGCCTTGAATCGACTGCCCTCGTGAAGCAACGTAGGTATGGTGGACGGGAACGTATTGATAGTTCCCCAGTTCTTTGTGTCCGGGCTCGATCGGATACAAAAGGGCTCCAAGTTGGCTTGTCATGACGAACAAGCGCGTCTCGGTCGCCAGTCCAGGACCCTCGATGCGCAATCGCGCCAGGCGATTGGGGCCGATTCCCCGAATTACGAACCGGCCGTCAGCGTCCGTGCTCCCGGGTTTGATGGGCTTGAGCAACCGACAGTCGATCCAACGCTCGAGGGCGTGATGGGGACTCTGCCTGCGTTTGTACTCCACAAGCTTTGGATCTTCCGCTGCAAGCTTGCGATTCCTGGCCTCTGCTTCGAAAAGAGGTTCGAGACTGTTCGTTGGCGAGGTCCGAATTTCAAGAACCTTGACCTTCACTCCCGCGATCGGCTTACCCTCGAGATTGTAGATCTTGCCTGAGACGGCAATTGAGTCGGTCTGCAACTTGACCTCGAATGCTTTCTCGGTTGCGTGGGCGTCAAGCTCGGTCCAGCCGATCCCAAACCCATCCCGATAGGCCGCGACAATCGGGCTTAGTTGAGGTTGGTTCAGATCGAGTGCGTTCTTAACGATCTGCTTTTCGAAAGTGGACTTTCGATCGTCGAGATCGGATTTCGAGACCTCGATCGCGAATACCCCAGAATCGTCACTCATCGCAATCGAAGGCAGTGGATCGGAAAGAGGAATCTCACGATAAACTGAAGGTGGATCGGGAGAGCTGTAGTAAATCTTCGCTTCTCCAATCGGCCGGCCGTTCTCGTCGACCACCTTGCCTTCAATGCGAACCATCTCAACTTTGGCAGGCTCTGATTTATCTCTCTCTGGGCCAGGACCCGGCGGAGCAGGGGACTCTGTCTGGAATTGAACCAAGGCGTCAGCACCAGAGGTCCGAGCTTCCGGCTCAGAAACCATCGAGCCGATCACGATCCCAACAGTCAACAAGAGAATCGATGCAGCGGCAATTGCCTTCACGAAGGCCACTGGAACAACCCCCGAGGCTCCAGAACGAACCAGCCGCGCCACCGTCGTCGAAGGCGCGTCGCTGAGCACGCCTTGTCCTCTCGCCAAGAGCTGAGCGCACCTCAGCATCGCTGTAGCAATGGAGGGTTTTGGCGACCAACTTGTGGCTGCGCGAGCCTCGGAAAGCGCGGATGCAATGCTTGCCGCGGATACCGCGATTCCGCCCCTGCTAACCGCGAGCGAAGCAATTCCCTCCCGCGTGAAAGCCTGTTCCGAATGGCGGGCTCGGAGCAATCCAGTCGATTCGCCGCTTCGATATAAGTGAGACCCTCTAGACTGCAAAGCACGATTGGATCGCGGAACCGCTTCGGCAAAGTTTCCAGTTCGCCCTCGATCAATCGAATCTGTTCGTCCTGGCTCTGAGCAAGAGCCACAAAAGATCGATCCGCGGTCCCGATCGGTAGTTCCCTCAGGCGCCTCTCGCGAAGCTCTTCCCGAACTTGGACTGCGAGCCTGCGAGTCACTTTGAACAACCAAGCTGCGAGCGAAGCCTTGGTCCGGATCGCGTGCGCCTTGGTCACCATCACCAAGAAATCAGCCTGAAACACATCTTCGGAATACTGGTCGTCGCCGACTGTCCTGCGGGCCAGCGACCAAACCATCGGGCCGTGACGAACTAAGAGCGCTTCGAATGCCGACTCGTCGCGGTCCTGCAAGAATCGTTCGAGCAGCGCGACGTCCGACAGCGTCGAATCGCAGCCTCTCTCGAAGAGCGTTTGAATTCCCTGAACGCTCGATCTGAGACTCTGGCAAGACATCGGAAAACCCCCGCGAGCCAATTCCACGTTTCCATAGTAGAGGCTCGCGAGCCGCCAGGCTCTCGGATTTTTTCGAAATTCGGGCCAGCTTGATCGAAAGCAAACTGCTTCGACTATTTCGAGATCTTCAATTCGCCCAGATCCTTTGTCTCGCCGGGGGTCAGCTTCAGATCCTTCACGAGGTGACCGATCCCGATCTCAAATCCACGATTTTCTTCGACCTGGAGATCATAAACGACGTTTGAAGGCAGTCCGTCGATACGGAACTGGCCTTCTTTATCGACGGCAACCATCGGCGTTTGGAAGCCCGTTTTGATTCCCTTCGACTCGAACTTCCCATTCGGCCAAATCAGCAGTCGCTCGATTAGGTTTTCGTCATCGGCGAGAACCTTGCCCGTGATTGACGCGCTTGGCTCGAGCTTCACGTCGATCGAAGGTCCGTCTTCCGCGGCGACGACAAAGGCCTTTGCGAGCTGGCTCGGTTGATCGCCGACAACAACAGTCCGAGGATGTCCTGAAGAAAGCCCTTGAACCGCGAAGGTGGGCTTCGCGAACATTCGCTTGCGATCCAACATCTCCGTAACGCCGTTGACAGAGATTGGCCCGACGATTGGACCATCTGGACCATCGACCCGCACCTCGACCGAGACGCCTTTTTCGACGAGCACCTCCACCTCAATGTCCTTCGCATCGGTAGGTGGATTGATGAACGTAATGCCTTGGAACTGCGATGTCGTAAGCGTTTGAAAGTTTGAACCGAACTCGATCAGGACGTTCTTCTCGTCTCCGTACAACTTTTCATTCCCGGCGATTTCCGGAAAATGACGTCTTGGGTCGGCGTGAACATAGAGATAGGAAGGATCGAAGGTCCGCACACAGACCATTCCAGGCCCAGGCCAACCGTGGGCCAAGTGGGTTCCCTCGCCTGTTGGGTAAGCCGTGCCCAGCATCCCCAATTTTTCCCCAGGTTTAACGTTTGGGTTGGGATGAATGGGCATATAGAAGACTTGCGCACTCACTGGCTGATGCGTCTGTTTGTCGAAGACCCGGGCGCGGATCGCCAGAGCGGGCTCGCATTCGATTGTCGCTTCAACTGGCTCGGCGCCAGGCGCATCGGAGACGGTCAACTCGGCGGCGTGATACGCCTTCTGCGTTTTGGACGGCCACGTGACAAGACGATAGCTGGACTGGCGGGCCAATCCGTCGAGTCGAAATCTGCCTTCTTGGTCGCTCACCGCGGTCGAAAGGCCGTTGTAGGACTCAATCATCACTCCCTCGATGGGTCGTTTGGTTTGCTTATCTCGGATCGTGCCGGTCACGATGCGAGACGTCGCCGCGACATACTCGAATGTTGAACCATGGATCACGCGAGGTTTGGGTTGAAGCTCGAGCTTAGGACCGACGACTGCTCGACCTCGGCGCACCAGAACCTGCAAACTTGCGTCCTGAATGCCTGGGCCTTGAATCCGAAGCGAAACAAGTCGGTCGCGTCCGAAACCTTTGAGCTCGAACAAGCCTGAGGCGTCGGTCAAGACTTCCGCGGGTTGGCCAGGGAACGCGCCAACGTGCACTATTCTTTGCTTTCCGGTTTGGCTCGAGAGAGTACCCATCTCGACCGCCCTCAGGAAAGCCGGCGGGTCTTGAACGATTTGAGTCGAGCCTATGCCGACATGAGCGTTCGACACGGGCCTGCCTTCGAGATTCTTCACCACGCCTCTGACCGCAACGTCGTCCCGGACCAACTCGAAGGAGACGTCGGTGGGATCGTCCACCTCGTCGAAATCGCGCCAATCCGGGCCCATTTCGCCCTTGGAGGCAACCACGTAGACCCTTCCAGGCCGAGATTCGATGAAGAGCTTACGGCGGTCGCTCTCCTTGAACGTCAATCGGTAGCGGCCGTCGTCGCCTGTCTTGGTCGACGCAAGTACGAGTGCGGCTGTTTCGGAAGGCGCTTTGGACAAGCGTGGAGGCAAGTAAGTCAGTTGGATTTCCGCGTCGTGAACGGGCTTCCCGTCGGGCCCAGCGACGGATCCCTGGAGAGTGATATCGACCGCCACGTCTTTTGATTTGGAATCCGCCTGGATGTTACGTGCGCTGGCCACAGATACTTCGGAGTGCGGCGCCATCGGTTCTTCCATGGTTCGTAGAGCAAACGCCGCCCCACCAAAACCACTGACAAGCAGCAGGACCGCGGCGACCTGCTTCAACCGCGCCAACGTGATCGACAGCGCTCCCAAGCGAACCAACTTAACGACGACCGTGGAGATCAGCCCCGTCGCGATATTCCTTCCCTCGACGAACAGCTTTGCCGAGGCGAGCGTCTGTACCGGAACCGCCTGCGACAGTCCCCTAAGCGCCGAAGAGTCGAACAGCATCCCCGCCGATCCCAGTATCACACCCTTTCTCAACAACCGACTTCGAAGCACTGCACGCGCTTTGGAAAGCCTGTTCCTTAGCGTACCCTCCGACCACTCCAACCTTCGAGCTGCGTCCAGATAGGTCAGGCCTTCGACGCAACAAAGAAGGACTGGATCGCGATATCGTGCTGGGAGCCTATCGATCTCGGCGTAAATCGATCGGCAAGAGTCCTGGCTTGTGGGAGGCCCTTGTGCAGTCGAGAAGTGGATAGGGTCGATCGGTTGTTCACGGCTCCGCCTGGTTCTGAACTCCTCGTTCGCCTGCGTCGAGAGCCTGCGCGTCACGCGATAGAGCCACGATGAGAGCGCGGCGCCGGCCCGAATCGTATGCGCTTTGCTCAAAAGCACCAAGAAGACAGCCTGGAATACGTCTTCGGCAAGCGATTTGTCGTCCAAGGTCCTTTGCGCCGTCGACCAGACGAGCGGGCCGTGGCGAACGAGTAGAATCGCAAAGGCAGACTCGTCTCGACGGTCGAGGAACGCGTCGAGCAGGTCGCCGTCACGCCTGTCGCGGCAGGTCCCGTTTGTAAACAGATCTTGGAACATCCGATAAGCCGCCATTCTCGAGCCCGTCGCCATGTCCTGCTCCTCCTCGAATCAATTGCAACCACCAACATAAGTGGGTCGACCCTACAAAGTCTCTTGGGATTTCGAGAAAAAAGACTCCTCCGAGCGATCGGGCTTCAGGTTCGCTATTCTTATCGAGTAGCACCGTCGAATCTCCAAGAAGGTCGAGGGATCTCGCATGGAACCCGAGCGCGTCGCCAAAATCCTTGATGAAATGGGGACTCTCCTCGAGCTCAAGGGGGAAAATCCGTTCCGTTGCAGGGCTTATCACAACGCTGCGGACGCTGTTCGAGGGCTTTCCCGCAACCTTCCCGAACTGCTCGATTCTGGGAGGCTCGCAGAGGTCCAAGGCATCGGCGAGACCATGCTCGCCAAGATCTCCCAACTCGTTACGACGGGCCAGCTTCCCGCATACGAAGAGTTGAAAAAACAAACGCCGCCCGGTCTTATTCCTCTGCTCCGTGTACCGGGCCTGGGACCCAAAAAGATCAAACTACTGCACGAGGATCTCGGCATCGCCAGCCTCGCCGATCTGCGCGGAGCGGCGGAATCGAACAAAATCGCTGTTCTGAAGGGCTTTGGCGCAAAAACACAGACAAAGATTCTCGAAGGCATTCAGTTCATCGAGAAGGCTGGCGAACGCATCTTGCTCAGCGACGCCCTCAGGCTCTCGAAACCGATCATCGCCGCTGTCAGCTCTCATCCCTTGGTGAAGCGAGCAGAGCTTGCGGGAAGCCTCAGACGGAGGAAAGAGACCATCGGCGACCTGGACGTGCTGTTCAGTTCAGACGATCCTTCGGCCGTGCTCGACCATTTTGTCAAGTTGCCCGAAGTGGCGACCGTCCTGCGCATGGCCCCACCAAAGTGAGCGTCAGACTTGCCGAAGGCGTGCAAT
Organism: uncultured Planctomycetota bacterium; assembly: GCA_963818975.1. Taxonomy (GTDB): domain Bacteria; phylum Planctomycetota; class Planctomycetia; order Isosphaerales; family Isosphaeraceae; genus CAWFUI01. Next base: position 439,070 of record CAWFUI010000001.1, read on the forward strand.
GCGACGTGAGAGGAGTCCAGGACGATCAGTTTGCATTTGCACTTCATTATTTCACGGGGTCCAAGGCTCATAACATCGCCATGCGAAGGCGTGCGATCGCGCAAGGACTTAAGCTCAACGAATATAGTCTCGAGAACGAAAGCCGGAGCATCGCGTGCCACTCCGAGGCCGACGTCTTCAGGGCTCTTGGTTTGACTTTCATTCCGCCCCGAGCTGCGCGAAGACCACGGCGAGCTCGAACTCGCCGAGAGAGGAGCGATCCCCAGGCTTGTCGAACTTGCCGACTTGACAGGGACGTTTCACTGCCACACGGATTGGAGCGACGGCGCCGCCACGCTTTTGCAAATGGCGGAGGGCGCCGCGGCGGCAGGTTTGGCTTATTTGGGCATAGCAGACCATTCCAAGTCGGCTGGATACGCCAGAGGGCTTTCGATCGAGCGGGTCCGCGAGCAATGGGCCGCCATCGATCAAACCAACGAAAAGCTTGGCGGTAAGATCCATATCTTCAAAGGCTCCGAGTGCGACATCCTCCCTGACGGCTCGCTGGATTACCCAGACGACCTTTTGGCTGGGTTCGATTACGTCGTTGCAAGCGTTCATTCCAGTTTCGGTCAATCGCGACAAGCGATGACCGAAAGGATCGTCAGGGCGGTGAGGCATCCCAAAGTTACAATGCTGGGGCACCCAACTGGCCGGCTTCTCCTGACGCGCGACGCGTACGAAGTCGACCTGGACGACGTGATCAAAGCCGCCGCGGAATCCAAAACGATGATCGAAATCAACGCCAGCCCTTATCGCCTCGACCTCGACGACGTACACTCCAGGATCGCCAAGGAGCGCGGGGTTTTGCTTGTCGTCAACCCCGATGCGCACGCGGTCGAAGGCCTGTTGGACCTTGATTTTGGCGTCTCAGTCGTGCGCAGGGCGGGGCTTACAAAGCAAGATGTCTTTAATACTGCAAGTCTAAAAACAATATTCGCGAAGCTCGCCGAGAGCCGATCCAGGGGCTAACTTCTCGTCTGCCGCGCCGGCCCTCTGAACCGCGATCGCCCTTGCTGAGGACCCTCGGCGTCATATAATCTCAACGGGAGCTAAACGATTTCCTCCGTTCTCGGCTTCCTCGAAATCCTTCCTGTTCGTCCAAGCAGCCTAAAGCCTGGAGATCTGTATACCGATGGCAAACCCAAGTCCAGCCTTGCCGAAAACCCGCTATTTTTCGGTCGAGGAGGCGAACAAAATGTTGCCGCTGGTCTCCAGCATCGTCCGCGACATTGTGGACCAGTTGCGCGTGGTGAACGATCTGAGGCAACGGCTCTCGGGAGTTGGTTCTGGCAAGTCCCGGCAAAGCGACGTTTACGCCGAGGAACTGGCTCAGAGCCAGGCCGAGCGGGAGACCGAGGAAGCCAAACTGACGTCTTACGTCGACGAACTCACCAAGCTTGGAGTTGAACTGAAAGGCCCAGACGGTCTTTGCGACTTTCCCGCTATGATCGCCGGCCGCGAAGTCTGCCTCTGCTGGAGGCTCGGAGAAACGGAGATCCGCTTCTGGCACGAGGTCCATGCAGGATTCGCAGGCAGGAAGCCGCTTCCCGTACACGCTGGCTAATCGATTTCAATCAGCGCGCCTCCTATGGATTACCGCACGCCATCGAGCTAAGCCGCTACTCCCGACGGCTCAGCGTCCGCATCAGATTGGGTGCGGAAGCAGGCGCCAGCCCACATCATCCGAACGCGACGCTCGTCTACCAAGCAAAAGTCGCTTCTTGGAACTTGGACGCTTGGCTCGCTACACTACAATTCGATCGAGCGATTTCCGTTCGGCCAACGCGTCGCAGAGTGCTGGGGAACGTCCATGCGGGTAGTGACGATCGACGGTCCCGCGGGCGCGGGGAAAAGCACGGTCGCGCGAATGCTCGCCGAGCAACTCGGCTGGAGGCTTCTCGATACCGGCGCCATGTACCGCGCAGTGACCTACGCCGCGCTCAAGGATCACATCCAACTTAATGATCCTGAGGCTCTTGGGGACCTGGCGGATCGCGTTCACGTCCAATTTTCCGCGGGCCACGCATTCTTGGAGGGCGAAGACGTTACCTCGATGATCCGAAGCGTTGACGTGACTCGAGCATCGCGTTACCTCGCCGACGCACCTCGCGTTCGCTCGAGGCTCGTGATCTGGCAGCGCGAATACGCAACGCAGCACAACGTCATCGCCGAGGGCAGGGATCAAGGTACGCTGGTGTTTCCCGACGCCCTCCATAAAGTGTTCCTGACGGCAAGCTTGGATGAGTGCGCCAGAAGACGACATGCCGAGTACCAGGAGCGAGGCGAGTCGATCTCTTTCGAGTCGGTGTGTGAAGACCTGCGGCGAAGAGACGAACACGACGAAACACGAGCCATTGCCCCAATGAAACCTGCCAACGACGCCCGAATTCTGGATACGACAGGGCTCTCGCTCGAGGAAGTGGTTTCCACCATCGAGTGCGAGGTGCGTTCGAAATTGCATACTCGTCACGCCTCTTCCATCGCGGCTCGATCCTAAAACATGCATTCGGAACCGAAGAGTCAAAGCACGGACTTATCGCCTTCTCGGCCGCCCAAGCGAGAGCGTTCGCTGGTTTCGCTGGCGTGGTATCATTCCGTTCGCTTCGCATCGGCAGCCTATTTCGAGGCCATGGGAGGTTTACGAACCTCCGGAGCAGAGAACATACCCAAAAAAGGCGGGTGTCTCCTCGTATCAAACCATCTGAGCTTTGCCGATGTTTTCGTCCTGGGATGTTCGTGCCCTAGACCGATCAGTTACGTGGTGCGCTCGACGTTGTTCAAACCTCCGTTAGGCTTCTTGATCCGCTCAGTTGGCGGATTTCCCATTCAGCGAGACGGCTTGGGTGCACAGGGCCTGAAAGAAACGCTTAAGCGACTGCGAGCGGGCTCGATGGTCTTGCTCTTCCCCGAGGGAAATGCGCTCCGCCGATGGAGAGCTAGCCGAGCTCAAACAGGGATTTGCAAGCCTTGCCTTGCGAACAGGGTCTCCAGTCTTGCCGGCCGCCATCGCGGGCACTTTCGAATCGTGGCCGAAACATCAGAAGAGGCCAAAACGGCACGCCATCCGCATCCATTACGGAGAGAAGCTCGAACCCGATTCCTGGAACACCACCGACCCTGTCGAGATGACCGCAATCATTCGGACCAAAATCTTGGACTGTCAAAGACTTGCGCGAAGCTCTGCCGCGTCCCAAGGCGCATTCCTAAGCAGAATTCCAGGTTAAACTGAGGTTGGTCGCAAGCCGTCTTTCGAGTAGACTCCGTTACTCGCACCTCTCTCGCCGCGTAGCCCGTAGGTTCGAAGTCCGAATGCTTCTCAAGCCGGGCAAGAGCCTTGGATGTAAGGAGATTGGCAATGGGGCATGGATATCCCTGGCGTTGGCTCGGATTGACCATACTACTCATAAGCGCCGGCGCTGGGTTTGGATGCAACAGGAATTATTACTACACCGACGCAGCGGGAAGCTGTCCTCCGCTGGTCGAGCCGCCGCTGCTCGGGGTCGCAAAGCCTGGGAACGTCTACGTATCCGAGATTCCTACCCAGGTTGACGGTGGGGAAGTGGTCGCCGACGATCCAGACCGAACTTCGAAGAGCTCGGGAGAATCCGAGCGTCGAACCATCATCAGCAAGCCCAAGGATCAGGACGACGAGCCTCAAACGATCGTCAGCCGCGGAAAAAGTTCGCGAGACCGCTGGCAGAAGCCCGATCCCGACTATGCCTCGGGCGCCGAACAGCTTCCTGGCGACGAGACGACCATCAAGTGACACTCAATTAAGTTCGCGAGATCATATCGGTTGTCCAGCGATCGCCCCGTCGATATGATCAAAGGCACGCTCAGGGCGATTAGCTCAGTTGGTAGAGCGCATGCTTTACACGCATGATGTCGGGGGTTCGAGCCCCTCATCGCCCACTTGATAGTCGCGACTGCCTTCGAGCGCGAGCTTCAGTCTGCTTGTGCAGGGGCGAACTTGGAGAGCTTCGTCAGAATCCCTTCGAGACTCTCGCGCAGCGCTTCTCGGCCTTGCTTATCAGCGAACTCACCACGTCGTACTCGACAGGCTTAACAAGATGGTAGTCGAATCCCGACTCGGCCGAGCGGATCTGATCGGACTTCTCGGCAAAACCCGTCACGCCGATGATTACGACCTCTTCGCAACCCTCGATCTGCCTTAGTCGCAAAGCAACCTCGAAGCCGTTCAATCCCGGCAGCCCAACATCCAGGAGAACGCACATCGGCCGAAGCTGAGACGCGAGCCTTAGGGCTTCGATTCCGTCGTGGGCCTTAGCCACTTGGTAACCGTCGTGATTCAAGAGGATTTCCAGCATTCTCGCAGCATCGACGTTGTCATCGATAATAAAAATCAACGGGCTGAGATCGCTCCGAGGAGGAACCACCCCCTCGCATGCGGGGTCATTGCCAATAAACCTATTCGATTGAGAATCGGCTGCCGTTGACATGGAATGCTTTCTCAAGTCGTCATACAAAGTGGATATGCCGAAAAACAAGCAGACAGGGAATCAATTCCCAAACTCGCCGGCGCGGAGAGTAGCTCGATCGTAGGGCTTTCTCCTACACTATACCAGAATATCGCCGGGGGATTTCGCCAAGTTTCAGTCTGGCCAAGTTTCAAGTTTTAGTCGGAGTGAATCCCCGCGACCGCGCCTGTGGACCAGAGCTCGCGAGCTCGAACGACGCGACGAATTCGAGCTATCCAAGCATCGGATCGTAGCGACTGTCGAGGGACAAGGGAGCATGTGAGAGAGGGCTCATAACGGGGGGAGGAACCCTCCTAGGCGAAACTCGACCTTCTCGCACCCAGTGCAGATCAATCGCGGCACAAACTCTCGAAAGGCTGGCCGCGGCGGATCGAGCGCCTCGCCTTCAATGCAGCGCAAAATCCTTTCCAACAAAGACTTACAACCGAGCCACGATCGTTCTGCGGGCCCGATGACAGTCCAAAAGGCTATTGCCAGCTTCGGATATGTGTTTTGGCGTCAAAAATCTTTTCGGGAACTGTCGCCGTGACGCCTTCGTCCGCGTCATAGTGTAATGGTGCAATAGATCATGGTTGGGAGTTCGTGAGTCGGTTCGCGAAAGTGGCCTGGGATGCTAGCGGAACTGCCGCGTATCCTAAGGTTGATTGTCGTATCCTGCGCAGCAGGTTCTTTCTCATCAACTGGCCCCTGGGCGGATAGGTCATGGACGATCGGTCAGAAACGTACCGCATCTCTTGGACAAGACGATTGTGTTAGGTTTCCGGAAACACTTTCGCGCGTCGATTCGTCAAAGACGCAAGCGTCCAACACTAGTCTGCGCCTTGCTTGGCGCGGATCGAAGAACTGGAGCCTAGGCGGCTACTTACAGGGTCGGCACTTCAGCCGTTTTCGGTCCCGTTCGTGGCTGCGGCCACAAGTAACGCCGCAGGCGGCACAAACGCGTGGCCTGGCGGCAGCGCCCTTCGGAATCCCTTCCAAACCTATACCGCGTCGCAAGAAGTCCCCGGACAGAAGTTTCCGCTTGTTTTTTCAGGCCAGAGCTTCCAGGAGCAGTTGTCTACGCTGCAAGAATCCCTCAACGCCCCAGTCGAGACGTCCCCGACCTCTCATTCGGCTGATCCACATCCAGCGTCTTTGACGCCTTTGCTTGCGATGCCTACAGGGCTTCTTAATGCCGAATCCGTTATTCCATTTTCGACTGTACAAGTGATCAAATCAACGGTATTTGCCAACGGCATTGCTCTCTCGGCGTCCATCGAGTTCCCCTATCCATCCAGCCCATCCGCTGATACGCCCATCTTACCGGCGGACGCTTTTGAACGTCCGTCGGAAGCCTTGGCCCAGCCTCTTCCTGATACTGCAAACGCGGAATTTGATGGGAAAATCGAGCCAAACGCCTCGTTTATGAAGGTCACCACGGATTCTCCGACGGAGAGCATACAATTCTCGCTGAAGGTCGAAGATTCCGGTGGTCCGATGCCCATCTTCAAACTCCTCGACTCGAGCGGTAATCAGTACGCTTCGCTTCCCGCTCCTGGAAATTCCAACATGCTCGTGGTGACTCTGAGCAATCTCCAAAGACTGCCCAGCAACTCGATTTACCTGGAATTAACGCCAAGTGGAGGCTCGCAAGGCGGCGGCGTTTCGACGCCATTGAACTTTCAGCTTTGGGTATCCAGATCGAACACGAGTTCCATAGATCCAACGATCGACAGCGGCGCAACCCTGTCGGCGCTTTATTCAGTTGCATCCTCTTTCACGACGGCGAATCTTGGCGCCAACCCACTTCTCGATTCGTCCGAGACGATGGATTCCCAGTTCGCCATTGCGACGAATAACGCCTACGAAACCGAATCCGCCCCCGCCCTACTTTCAACCGAGACTTCGGGTGAAACAGAAGTCGGAGGCGAGGTTCCTCAAGTGGTGGCTTCCGGCCCCTTGCCGACACTCACGACGATCGCTCGAGGCGGGATACTAGGAGACGGGGCCGCCACGGTATCCGCCGAAACGCCTACCATGGCGGCGCTCGACGATGAAGCCCCGCTGGAGCGCCAACTGAAACGCGAGGGTGATGTCGGCACGGTGGCATTCGTCGAGCAACTCGAGGAATCGTCCAGCAGGGGAGATCGCGGGGTGGTGGCGATTTCCGGACCTGGAGGTTTCCCTCTTTTAGGCGCCGCCTCCGCCGATGATTGGAGCGAGAAGTTCAGTCCGAACCGCACCTCCGGAGAATCCGAGACTAGCCAAATCGACCGGTCCCAAACGACCGACGTTTGTCCAATCCACCATTCGACGCAAGTGCCTGCAAAGCTCGACAATCTCGAGGTAGAGACGGAACCGAGGGCCTGGCGTTGGGGAAGAGGAACTCTCTTACTGGCCAGCGTTTTCTGGTTGTTCGATCCCGCCTCGATCTTTCACTGGGTTATCGAAAACCGGGCAAGTCGTCGGGTTCTGCCCCCTTGGCGACTTCGCCGGAGAGAAGAATCCGATAAACCAACGACGCCGCTCTCCTGAACCTATCAGGCCGTGCTGGAAGGCACTCGAGGTAGATCCACGCGGCTTGCGACAAGAATTTTGGATTGTTTTCGGACCATCCCACAGCTTGCTCTAGATCAGCGAACGCCTTCTTCCATTGATTCATTTTGACGAGTGCACGAGCCCTGCCAAGGTAGGCCCGAGGGTCGTCGGGGTCATAAGCAATCGCGGCGGTCCACGCAGCGGCAGAGGCTTCGTACCTTCCCAGTGCATAGGCATTCTCGCCCTGGACCGAACGAATTGAACCCTCCGCGCCTTGCGCTAAGGCACGCTCGATCTCTTGAGCCCCGGCGATCGCTTTGCCCATCCTGGTGAGCAGAAGGGCGTTTAGCTCGATAGGCGCCGGAGCCAAAGGCTCAAGCTCGAGCGCTGTTTGGACGTCCTCGAGCGCCGACTTCATTTTACCAAGCCGAAGCAGGACGCGAGCGCGCAGCAAATGTGCTTGTACGGAGCCCGACGTCAACCGGACGACGCGGCCGGCCTCACGCTCGGCGGCCGGTTCGTTCCGCCAAGCAAGGAGCATTGCCGCGACGCGTCTGAGGCCAATTTGATCCGCGGATTTACGACTCAAACTGGTACTGATACTGCGAATTGTTGCCAGAACGTCCTGTCTGAGGGTTTTGCCGCCGAAAGGCAAAAGTTCAAGAGTCTCCGGACGATCGAAAGCCTCGAGATCTCGGAGGCGCCTGAGAGCCAGAAGGATGCGAAGCAAAAGCCGTTCGTTGCTGGGAGTGGGATTCGACTGGAATGCTCGCTCCGCGTCCTTCCATGCGTCCTCTCTTTTTCCCAGGGCTAATCTCGCCTTCGCCCTCAATGCGAAATAGCCCGATTGGTCCTTCGGGAAGAGATCTTTGCGAGATGGGCTCAGCAGCAGCGAAAGATCCGCCTCGGCGCGACTTGGCTCGCCTTGCCTAAGCGCCACCTGTGCTCGCGCGTACAGAAACGTGGGCTCGACGGGGTTCTTGTCGAGCAGATCGTCGATCTCGGCGTACGCTCGACCGGCCTTTCCTTCTTCGAGATCAAGCGAGGCCCGATTCAATCGGGCTGCGAGAATCAAAGATCCATTTGGTGGCGCGTCTGAAGCCACGACGTCGTCAAAAGCCTTTCGCGCGTGGCGGAGTTCCCCAGGAATTTTTCGACGATCCCGAGCTCGAGCATGGCGTCGAGCCGGTCCGCGCCTTCGGCCGACTCAAGCGCCTGATTCAAGTCCTCGAGCGCCTGGTTCCACTCCCTCTTGCCGCGGTAAAGCTTGGCTCGATTGATGCGAGCCCAGGGAGACGAGGGATTTATGGCGATGGCGACTCCGTAGTCGACGAGCGCGTTTTGAGCGTCGCCGAGCTTTGCCTCGATGAAAGCCAAGTACGAATGCGACCAATAATCACGCGGCTCCAACCGGGTGGCTCGCTCGAGCCAGGCCGCGGCTTGGGCGGGACGCCCCTGGCGATTCCGCAGAACACCCCATTCAAAGCACGCTTGGGGCGATTTTACAGTCGTCGGGTCGTCGTGGAAACGAACCTCTGCTTCAGACTCGGTAGGAGCCAGGCAATGTTCCAAGAGCGCTTGCCAAGGGGCGATTGGCTTGGCCCAGACCATTGCCAGTTCGCAGATTGCCGCCGCCTTCGGGCGAGGGTGGTCTGTCCGGTTCTCCGCGGCGTGCAGCGCCAAAACCCATAAGAACGTCAGTTCGTTGACGTCATTAATGAGCCTTGTACGCCGCCGTTGATCAAGTTGCTCGAGTGCTGGATCGTCGAGCCAGTGTGGGTTGGAGTCGGCGTGAAACAAGGCCAGCGCCTTGGCGACGTCGTCCGCGGCGGTCGATGCGTCGCCTTCGAACCCGAGTAGTTCGAACCTGAGGCTCTGCCCTCGTTTTGCCAACTCGTCGGCGCGTCCTCGGATCTGACCTGCAAGCACAGGCGCGCACGCGCCGCCAGTGCGTTGGCCCGCAGCACTACGAGCGAGCGCCGACCTTCGGCGAGCCGAGCGGCCGATTCATAGAGATCCACCGCGGCCGAAGCCTCGTCTTGTTCCAAGGCGCGTGCTCCTTGCGCCATTCGACTCTCGATTTCTCGTTCGATCCGCACCTGTTCGGCCTGCCATCGAGCACGAGCCAAGAGTATTGCCGAAGCGGCTGCCAACGCGGCGGCGGCGACCACCAACCCTCTTTTGTTCCTCCGAAGCCAGCGCACCGATCGAGTCGCCAAGGGCTCGGAGGCGTGAACCAGTGGCAGATCAAGCGAGGCCGCCGACAAATCTTCAGCAAGCTCCCCGGCCGATTGATAGCGATCGGCCGGATCGGCCTCGAGGCATCGCTTGACAACGGCGTCGAGAGCAGGAGGAACGTCTGGGGCTAGCGAACGCACGCTCGGCGCTCCCATTCGCCTTTCCTCGGCGCCCCGAAGTAGCATCTTGGATAGCGTCGAGCCGTCGCTCGTAAAGGCGAACGGCCGCTTGCCGCGGGTCAACATCTCGAAGAGCAGAATACCCAAAGCATAGACGTCTGCTCGATGATCGACGCTCTCCTTGGCGCCGTCGGCCAGGCCTTCCAGGTGCTCTGGGGCCATGTACTCGAGGGTTCCGCCGAGCGCCGCCGTTTCGGTTTCCAGGCCGTCGACCCAAGGATTTTGGGCCAGATTGAAATCCAAGAGCATCGGCACGCCGTCGTTCGTGATCAGCACGTTCGAAGGCTTGATGTCGCGGTGCGCCACTCCACGGACGTGGGCGTGTTGCAGGCCTTCGGCAAGTCGAGCTCCGCACCATGCCACCGCTCTCGCGTAGGTTCGCGATTGAAGCTCTTGATGTCCTGGAGCGCGTCGGCCGGGCCCTTCGCCGGTGGGCTCCTGTCGTTTTAAAATCGCCGCCAGATCCGAACCCGACGCAGCTTGCTTCACCGAGGGGTCCGCGAGCAATCGTGCCAGCGTGACTCGCCCCAGATAGGGCATGCACAGTAAATGCAGATGCGTAACAGGATCAACCCTATGGGAGAAGATCGGCACGATATGGGTATGCTGAAGCCTGGCCAGCGTTTGCGGTTCGCGTGAACCGGCAAGAGCCACTTTGAGCGCCACGGGCCTGTCTGCGAGCTCACGGTCCTCAGCGCGAAACACCCTTGCGAACGCGCCTCTGCCAAGCTCTTCGACCAGTCGAAACCCGGCGATCGTTTCCCCAACGCTGGGAAATGCAACGCCAGCAGCCTGGGCGCCGCGACCACGCGACCTAGCCTGCCCAACAAGATCATGAATGCCGAAGAGCTTTCGAAGCAACCTCGCTACCGATGGAAACCGCGCGAGATACTCGGCTTGATCGCCACAACTTCCTGAATCTTCCCGGAGACAGAACTCTTCGTACGCCAGAGCAGCCAAGGGCTCGCCGTCAAGATCGGGAAAGCGCTCTTGATACCACTCGACCCGAACAGGCTCGCCCAATTCCCAGCGGAGCGAAACGTCGGCGCGAAGAGTGCGGTCAGCTCCGCGGACCGGCTCGAAGGGTCAGCCGGCAAGAAATCCGAAAGATCCGGTCGGCGGCCGCTCCTGAAGGCCTCTTCGTACTCTTGCGCCAGCCGCGATATCGCGGGCGCGGTCGCGTCGTCCCAGGTCTTGCCGAATACGCTCGTTGCCATCCCGCTCGATTTGTTTGTCCTACGGAGAGAGTCCCGAAGACTCGTTTTCAGTCCACGGAGTTCGCCCTCTCATTTCGACGCAATCCCCGACGCAAATACGCCAATCGAAATCCTCAACCGCCTCCAAAACTCTGGAACGTGACATTCGCTCGATCCGCTCGAGGCGACCATTGGCGAAACATCTCAACTTTCAATACTCGCTCTACGACGTAAATCCTCGAGGATTCGTTGAACGGTGCGCTCGCTGATCCCAAGCCTTTCTCCAATTTCCTTGCTGGTGTACCCCTGCGCCTTGAGGTCCAAGACCGAACGCCGACTCTCGGGAAGCAGCTCGCGGAGATGATCGAATGCATCGTGGGCCTGAGCCAAAACGCTGGGCGTCTCGGTTCTGTCGGCGAGCTCGCGAGGGCCTTCGTCGTCAAAATGCAGCCTTTCCTCGCGGGCAAGGTTGTTCTTCTGCGTCATCGAATGACGGTATTCGTCGATGACTTTATTGCGAGCGGTCCAGGCCAAAAAAGCCATCAATTGCTCGGGACTCTCCAGGTCGGTTGGGCACGTCTTCACTTTCTCGAAGAAACTGCCCCAAACGCTCTGGAGAAAATCCAAGGAATCGAACCGGGAACGCAGCAACTTGGGCAGTTGCCTTCGCACGACAAGCCTCACGCCGGATTCGTATCGAACCAGTAGCTCGCGAGCGGCGTCGTTGTCGCCGGCCTTGATTCGATCAAGAAAGCTCCGAAATTCCCGATCCTCTTCGTCGCTCGACTGGTCGCTTGGCATATCGAGTCCGATTCTGGTGTATCCCTACGATCAAGAGTCCAGGAAGCAGACTTACGCCCGTGGACCGTTTACCCTCATGTGCCAACATGCATTGTCCACTCTGGCAACGCTTCGCGCCAAGCGACTCTCCGTTCTGAACCCTGCATCCTCCCAGGGACTTATTCAAAGACAGCGTTCAGCTCGTTGGCAAGCCTTACCGCGCTCTGCGCAGCCTGCGCTCGACAGCAGGCAGGAAGTGGTCGACGTAATCGTCCTTTAAAGTGGCGCCGCTGGCTATCGGTTTTTTTGAATCGACGGGCCATGTGTAAGCCTTCTTTGCCACCGCCAGACTTTCGTTGGCCCAGTCGACGACCGACCCCTTCGACCATTCGCGCACGTTTTCGCGAGTGACCAAAGGCTTGACCCTGCGGACCCATGCCTCGTCATTGCCGCCGATACGGTGAATCATCCCGGAATCCCAGATGCTGTGGAGGTTTGTGGCGCTATTGTGGAACTGGATCTGGGTGCGAGTGCCGCCGCGATCGTGGTTGTCTCCAACGTGCAATGGTTGATGCACGTCCTCGACGAAATGAACCAGGAACAAGAGAGCCCTGCGTCGTTCGCGCCTGAGGGATTTCTTATCGGCGAGGATCTTGCGGAACTCAACGATTTTGGTCACGACGCAGCCGTCTTTGGAACAATCCCTTGCGTCGTAGGCTTCGGCGTCGATCGGCACGTTCACATAATGCCAGGGCGCGCTGCCAGGGACTGCATCGTGCCCTTCGTGGTCGGCCCAATCGCAGACGTCGACAAGCGTATCGCCGGGTTCCAGGAGTTCGCGGATCGCGGCCTCTGCCTTTGGCGTCAGCCGAGACATGGCGATCCTCGTAATCACGCGATGGCCTTGGGGCCCCCAGCCCAGCGCCGGCGCGGCGGCTGTCAATAAAGCGCAAGCCACCGCCAGCAGCTTCCGGCAACGTCCACGCATCGGCGATCTCTCCTGGTTAGCGGTCGTCCGTCTTTACCGAGCAACCACATCACTTGACCGTGATGTGCTCCTTGATTTTGCCAAACTCCACTTCCTTGATGCCCTTGACCTTCATAATGTCTTCGATCTTCTCGAAGGGACGAGCGCTGATGATGTCAGCCGCGTGCACAGGGCCTATGCCATAGAGCTTCTGAAGCTCCTCGGAGGTGGCCTTGTTGATATTGATCTTCTCGCCTGGGGCAAGATCACTCTTGGCGACGGCTTTCGTCGCCTTGGTTTCCACGACCTTCGAAGTTGCTTTCTTCGCCTCGGTCTTTGCAGCGGCGATCTTGGTTTTGGGCGCCTCGAGCGAATCCGCCTTCTTCATCTCAGCCTTCTTCGCCACGGTTTTGGACGCAGCCTCCGCGGCGCTGCCAAAGGCGACTCGGCCCGAAAGGGCTTCGATTTTGGCTTTTCCAAAACCTTTCACCTTCGCCAAATCGTCTATTGATTTGTACGGCCTGCCGTCAATCAGGGCTTTCGCCAAAGCGGGCCCCACGCCCGGCAGGCTTTCGATTTCCGAGAGCTTTGCGTTGTTCAAATCAACCTTCGGAGGCAAAGGCTTGGCGGTCGCCAATGGTTTGATCTTGGCGATGGTCGCAGCCGGAACTCCCAGAGTCGCCAGATCGTCGACGCTTTTGAACGGCCTTCCCTCGATAATCTTCTTCGACGTCGCCTCGCCGACGCCTGGCAATTCCCGCAACTCGTCGGCGGTTGCCGAGTTGAGATCGACCGGCGGTTTGGAGTCTTTGCTCGCTACGGCTGATTTTGCATTCGATTGAGCCTTCGCGGACTTCGATTTCGACGTCGTCGGCTCTTGGGCGAAAATTAGCCCGATAGGCAACAAAAGTGTGCAAAACGCGGTCGCTGCAATTCGCCGGGAAAGACGGACGGCTGAAGCGGACATAATTGATGCCTCATCAGAAAAGAGGACGAGCGGGCTGCCGATCCTTCGGAAGACGAGTGAGTTAGAGCATTTAGAGTAAGCCGTCGCGTACGATCTCGCAAGCCGCCTAAACAGCCTCTTTTTCCCAATCGCACGATAGGTCGTTTTGACCCGCATAACCCTCACTCATCAACAGATTTATCGATTGGAAAGCAAACGAAGCCACGCCCGCGACGTTCCAAATCGCATCCGCGCCGTTTTTTTGTGGGCTTGACAGGATCGTTCCGTGCAACTATGAATCAAGGATGACCCTGTAGGCGCTTTTCGCGGGGTGGGTTGCTATTGTGTTACGAAGGTTGCGGGCTTCGCCAGGCTCGCGTTCTGTTGTTGTCTTGATCCCAGTTCGAAGGAGGCCGCGGCTATTGATAGGTCGTTGAGGGTGAACGAACAGATTCGCATTTCGCCGGTAAAGGTCATCAACGCTGACGGAACTCTCGTTGGGACGATGCCAACAGGCAAAGCCATGGAACTGGCCAGGGAAGTCGGCCTCGATCTCGTCGAGGTCGCGCCAGGCGAGCGCCCGCCCGTCTGCAAGATCATGGATTTCGGGAAATTCAAATACTCCCAGAAGAAACGCGCCTCGAAACAAAAGCAACACCAGGTCCACGTCAAGGAAATTCGGGTCCGACCCAAGACGGGCGAGCACGATATCGAAGTGAAGGTGAAGCGCGCCCGCGAATTCCTCGAACATAAAGACAAGGTGCTCGTCAACGTACTCTTCCGTGGTCGAGAACTTGCCCATATCGACGAAGGTCGAAGGGTAATGAACGAGGTGCTACAGGCGCTCGAGGATGTGGCCAAGGTCGAAAAGAACCCGTCGATGGAAGGCAAGCGGATGACGGCGATCGTCGCGCCCCGAACCTGATTCGACCGAAACTGATGCTCAAAACGTGGTTCCGAGCCTCTTGCGACGCGCCCCTTTTGCTGTTATGTTGTTGGGCTCTTCGCGGCTTTGAAGCGGGTCGGCCGATTCGGTGGCGAGACCGGGCGAGAAGCATGGGGTCGAGCGAGCCCCGCGCGAGTTGATTCATTGCTTCGCGGAAGTTTGGAAAGGCGCATCCTCATGCCTAGTCGGAAGATGAAGACGCACAAAGGCGCGAAGAAGAGATTTAAAGTCTCCGCAAACGGCAAAGTCACTCATAAAAAGTGCGGGTCGTCGCATTTGATGAGCCATAAGAGCGGCAAACAAGTCCGCAGACTTCGTCGCAAGAAAGTTTTGAAGGTCGAGGCCGAGGCCCATCGCTTGCGGCGGGCACTCCGGAAGAACGAGTCTCGGACGGTCCCCTCGACGGAAGCCGCCGAAGTGAAGCCCGAGACAGACGTCTCTGGCGTCGTATCGTCTTGATGTGTGAATTTTCTGACGAATTCCTGATCTCAAAGTAATCGAGCGTTTCGATGCGTGCGAAAAAGGGCGCTGCCCGCAATAAAGCCAAAAAGCGGTTGTTCAAAGCTGTCAAAGGCTACGTCGGCGGCAGGCGAAGACTGCTTCGATCCGCCAAGGAAACTCTGCTCAGGGCTGGGATGTTCGCGTTTCGCGACCGCCGAGCCAAGAAGCGTGAATTCCGCAGGCTTTTCATCACTCGAATCACGGCCGCAGCCGAAATGCGCGGGCTTCGCTACAGCAGGCTGATCCACGGGCTCAAACTCGCGGAAATCAAGCTCGACCGCAAGAGCCTCTCTCAGTTGGCCATTCTTGATTCCGCCACCTTCGACGCCATCGTCGGTTTGGCCAAGTCGGCTCTCGAAAAGGCCGACGCCAAATTGAAGAAGGCCAAGACCGCCTGAGCCAAAAGCTCGGCGTCCTCCGCGGACCGCATCAGGGTTCGAGCAGCGCCGACAAGGTAAGCTCTCCATGACCTCTCCAGACGGCGACCTCGAGGCCCTCTCAGAGCTCGACGCGCTCGAGGCCGAGGGCGTCTCGGCCTTCGCCCGCGCTGGCGACTCCAAGGCCGTCGAAACGGTGCGCATTGAATATCTCGGCATGAAACAGGGCCGAATCAAGTCGGCCCAAGAGCGATTGAAATCGCTCGAGCCCGCCGCGAAAAAAAGCTACGGCCAGCGCTTCAACTCCGTCAAACAAAGGCTCGAAGTCGCCTGCGAATCCGCCAAACTTCGAGTCAACGGAGCAGCGACCGATTCGTCGTCCGCTCAGTCGTCTGGGTTCGACGTCACCCTCCCTGGGGCCAAGCCAAAGCTGGGCAGGCAGCACCCGCTGACCCAGACCGCGGACGATCTGATCGAGATCTTCGGCAGGCTCGGATTCGAAGTGGCCCGAGGCCCGGAAATCGAAGACGTCTGGCACAACTTCGACGCCTTGAACATACCCCCAGGCCATCCCGCGAGAGACCCGAGAGACAACTTTTACTTGGGCGAGCAGGCGCTTCTCCGAAGCCAAACCAGCACAGTCCAAATCCGCGTGATGGAGAATCGCCAGCCGCCCATCCGCGTGGTCGCCGTCGGCAGGGTCTACCGGCCCGACGTCGTCGACGCGACTCACTCGTTCATGTTCCACCAGATCGAAGGGCTGATGGTCGCCAAAGGCGTGACGATGGCCGATCTCAAGACCGTCCTCAGGCTCTTCGCTTCAAGCTACCTCGGGGAAGACGTGCAGATTCGTTTCCGTCCTTCGTTCTTCCCGTTCACCGAGCCGAGCGTCGAGGTCGACATGCATTGGCACAGCGGCGACCGTTGGGTCGAAATGGGCGGAGCAGGCATGGTCGACCCGAACGTCTTCAAGGCGGTGGGCTACGACCCCGAGGTCTACACTGGCTTTGCCTTCGGCTTGGGCGTCGAGCGTCTGTGCATGCGTAGGTATGGCATCGACGATATCCGTCTACTCTATCAAAACGACATGCGACTCCTGGAGCAGTTTTAACCGGGAGATCTCAATTCCAAAAGCTTGACGACTTCCGCAACCGTCCTTCGCGCGGCACAATAGCTGCACAGGGACGGATTGACTCGTCAACCGTTGCCGCCAGGTGGTGCACAATGGTTCGGCAACGCTTTCGCCGCGAGCAAGGGGGCGTGACCATGACAGACCAGGACCGCGTGATCGTTCAATCTCACACAAGCCCAGGGCATTCGTTTGCCTCCACTCAGGTGTACCACCGCGACCTTCCCGAGATCCGTGCCAGCGGGGAGAACCCCGCGAGCGCCGCGGAACATCTGGCAAACCAACTCTCGAGGGCGCTCGATACGGCTTTGACCGATTGGCGCAGGCAAAACATCCAAAACGCGATCGCCGACGTCCAGGCGTTCATCGGGCAGGGGAAGACTTCTTAAAACGTCTTAAATCAAGAAATGATCGTAAGCTGGAATTGGCTCACGGATTACCTTCCTCTCCGCTTGAGCGTGGAAAAACTCGCCGAAAAACTGGCGGTCAGCGGTTTGAACCATGAATCGACGTCGGAGGTCGGCGGCGACCTGGCCATCGATCTCGAGGTCACAAGCAACCGCCCAGACTGCCTTTGCCATATCGGCGTGGCTCGTGAAATCGCCGTCGTCGAACGCCTCGAACTGAAAATTCCAACCCCCAAGCCCGTCGAAAAGGGCCCAGAAGTTCTGCAAGCGGCCGGCACGGAAGTCCTCGAACCCAACCTTTGTCCGCGATTCACCACGCGCGTGATCCAGGGCGCGAAGGTCTCCAAAAGCCCTTGGTGGCTGCGCAAACGCATCGAAACCCTGGGACTGCGCCCGATCAATAATATCGTTGATATTACAAATTACGTTATGTTTGAATGCGGACAGCCGCTGCACGCGTACGACCTCGCCAAACTTTCCGGGCGCGGACTGGTCGTCCGCAAGGCCCAGAAGGGCGAAACGCTTCTGGCCATCAACAATCGCAAATACGAGCTCGACGCCGAAATGCTCGTCATCGCCGACGCCGAGGCGCCCGTTGGTCTAGCTGGTGTGATGGGAGGGCTCGAGACGGAGATCTCCGATCAGACGACCGAAGTCTTGATCGAGGCGGCCCAATTCGACCCGCTTTCGGTCCGACGCACTGGTAGAGCCCTTGGCCTCTCGAGCGACGCCGCTTTCCGTTTTGAGCGCGGCCTCGACCCCGAGCGAACCGATTGGGCCAGCAGACGCACTGCGCAATTGATTCTCGAGCTCGCTGGCGGGATGCTCTGTAAAGGCGCGATCGACATCGGCGGCCAAACCCGAACCAGGCCTGAAGTCGGGCTCCGCTTCGAGAGGATCGCCAAGATTCTGGGCATTCATGTGCCCCAGGAAGAGGTCCGCCGCATACTCGAAGCGCTGGGGCTTTCCATCACGAAATCGGACTCGCATATGCTCTCGGCAGTGCCTCCTTCGTGGCGCTTCGACCTGGAGCGCGAGATCGACCTCATCGAGGAAGTGGGACGGGTTCATGGCTACGAAAGGATCGACGAGAATCGACCTGTGCCGATGTCCATCGCCGTGCGGGCTCCTCGCGAATTGGTCGAATCCGAAATCCGCTCGACCCTGACCGCGTGCGGACTCTCGGAGGCCGTCACGTTGAGCATGGTCGCCGACCAATTCGCCCAACCGATCGACCTGGAGAAGAATGGCTCCGCGGAAATCATCCGCGTCGAACACACCACTCGCAAGCGAGAGACAGCGCTCCGCACAAGTCTCGTCCCCAGTTTGCTGGTGCGCGGGCCTATAACGAATCGCATGGAAGGAACGATGCGGAGCTATTCGAAATCGCCAATGTTTACCTGGCCAGGAATGGGTCGGTGCTGCCCGACGAACCAACGAGAATCGGCCTGGTCGCGAGCAAGGAGTTCAGCGGCCTAAAGGGAATCGTCGAGGCCATCCTCGATCGCTTGAAGATTGTAGCCGAGCTCGAGGCTTCGCCTCTTGGTTCGTCGTTCTTCACGAAGGGCAAGGCTGCGGAACTCCGGCTCGAAGGGGAGCGACTGGGCGTCATCGGCGAGATCGCGCCGTCGGAATTGACAGCATTCGATCTCCGCTTCCGTTGTTCGGTCGCCGAGCTCGATCTCGGCGTGTTGATCAGGCTCAGGCGCTCGACTCTGAAGTTCAAGCCGATTCCGGAACAGCCCTCGGTCGCGCGCGATCTTTCGCTGGTGGTCTCCACTGGCCTTTCGTGGGCGAAGTTGGCTTTTGTCGTCCGAGCCAGCGCGGGCCCCGATCTCGAAGAGCTGACCTATCTCGACACGTTCCAGGGTGGGAATCTCTCCAGCGGCGAACAAAGCCTGCACTTCGGCCTGACCTTCCGACGCCGCGAGCGTACCCTCACAGGCGAAGAAGCCGACCAAGCCGTGAACGCAATCGTCGATGCCTGCGGCTCCCAGCTCGGGGCAAAGCTTCGGGTCTAGTCTTTGAATCGATTCAAGGCAAATCGAATCGTTGGTTCGCTCCCCCGCGCCCACACACCTCTTCCAGCACGCTCCTACACCCGTCGCCAAACCATGGTTTTTCTACTTTCGAGAGCTGCCAAAGGCCAATTTTTGGTCGACCAAAATCTCTGCTTGCGAGAAACCAAACCATTCGTTAGGATCTCGTTGTTTATGATTCTTTGGTCATCGAAAGGTTTGAATGATGCGTTCTCGAAATCGTCGGCAACGGAATCGACCTGCATTCACATTAATCGAGCTTCTGGTGGTGATCGCGATCATTGGCGTGCTGGTCGGGTTGCTCCTTCCGGCGGTCCAACAAGCGCGCGAGGCTGCGCGGAGGATCCAGTGCACGAACAATTTGAAGCAGATAGGTCTGGCGATCGCGAACTACGAATCGCGGGTCGGGTGTATTGTCTCGGGGTTCATCAGCTCGACGACGCCACTCGCCCAGTTTGGCGTTCCAGGATACAACCCCGATCCCCAGACTGGCGAAAACGGGCCCGGTTGGGGTTGGCTTGCATTGATGCTCGCGGATCTGGATCAGAGCCCGCTTTATAACGCGATCAACTTCCAGCTCCCTACCTGGACCGGGGACAACCAAACGTTTGCTCTAATGCACATCAATACATTTATTTGCCCAACAGCGACGAATCCAAGCTCGCCGGTTCGGATGGTCGATTCGAGTCTGAACCTGCTGCCGGTGCCGAACCAGTTTTTCGCGAGGGCGAATTACCAGTACAGCCAAGGCTGGAATGATTCCGGAATGCCGCCGAGCGTCGATCGGACCAACACAACCCTCGGCTGCAACGGTCCGATCTATCAAAACAGCGCTGTGCGGTACGCCGACGTGACCGACGGACTGAGCAACACCGTCGTCGCGGGCGAGAAGACTCCATTTCTCGCGGATGCATCCTGGGTGGGGATCATTCCGGGTTATCGGCACTTCGCCTACAACGCGTTTGCAAGCGCGGGCACCGGCGGCCTGGGAGTGAACTACGACTATTCGAGCGCGCTCTTGGCAGTTCACAGCGGTCCCTCGCTTTACGAGAGCCCCGTCGTGATCCATCCTCCCAACAGTCCGCTGGGCCATACCGACGAGATGTACTCCCAGCATCCAGGAGGGGCGAACGTGCTGCTGGGAGACGGCTCGGTCCGGTTCATCAAGCAATCGATCAATCTCTTAACATGGAAAGCACTTTCCAGCCGATGCCAAGGAGACATCTTCAGTGGCGACTCTTTCTAAAACCTGTGGCTACGCAAGGTGCACCGCTGCCGTCGCATGTCTCTTGCTCGTCCTTCAGACTGGCTGCGGCAGCGAGCCGACCGAGAGAAAAGTGCTCAACGGACGCTCGTTCGAGGCGCTGTTGAGCGCCATCGTTCTCAAGGATTCGAGCGAGCTCGAAAAAGACGCGAAGACCATCGAGGATCGCCGACAAAAGGGAGAACTGTCGGCGGGAAACTACGAACGCATTGCTCCGATCATCAAGCTGGCCAGGTCAGGGGATTGGACGGGAGCGGAGAAAACCGCCTACGAGTTCAGAGCTCGGTTCGGCGACGCCGGGGCGTACTTCGATTGATTCGCGCTGATACGACAAGGCCGTCCTACGCATCACGATAAAGCACGCCGACGCGCCTCCGGTAATCGTCGTACGTCTGTTCGAAAAGAAGCTTCGAACGCTCGTCACCGACGTGGCAAGCCGCGGTAAGAACCAACGGGGGCGCGCCTGCTCCGGCAAGAATCGTTGCGGTCTCAGCCTTCAAGAGATTGACGACGATCGCGCTTGTCACCGTCGAAAGCGGACTTATCGGCGTTTCGAGTCCAGGCGCCCAGACCGCCGCGTCTCCCGCAGGCGAGCCATGATCCAGGGTCAGATCGGCAACGTCTGGAAGCTTTTGACCTGAGGCGTGCTTGGAGAGAGAAGCCTTCGCCTGTTCGAGAGAAACCAGAGCGACGACGCGCATCCCCAGAGCCTTGGCCTCGAGCGCGACGTCGATAGTGACGGCGTTCGATCCGCTGGTCGAAATGGCTAACAACACATCGTCTGGGCTTGTTTTGAAGTTCTTCCAGAGCACGTTGCCGAAGCCTTGAACGTTCTCGAGAAACATCGCCTGGCGTTGTCCGTTCGCGCCGACGACGGCATTGTGATAGGTCATCGAGAGCTCGACGATCGGATGAAATCCAGGGAACGACCCATAACGCGGGAAGATCTCCTCTACGGCCATCCTCGAATGGCCTGTACCGAACACATGAACAAGCCTGCCCTTGAGGATCGCTCCCGCGCACCACTGCGCCGCGGCGCGAATACTCTCAAGCTGAGTGCTCTCGATGCGGTCGACCGCAGCCTTGACTGCGGCGAGGTATTGACCGAAGACGTCAGAGCTCGAGTTGGATTTCTCGCTCATCGATCTTGCCCCTCGCAGACCGACCAGCCGCCGTCGACGTTCAACATCGAGCCGGTGACAAGCCTGGACGCCGGTTCGCACAGAAAGAGAGCCGCGGACGCGCAATCCTCAGGCTTCGCCGCGCCGGAAACCAACGGTTGTTTGGTCGCGAGATAAGCCGCGATTTCCGCGTCTTCCAATCCTCGCTTGGCCATGGGAGTATCCACGAGCCCAGGCGCAAGCAGATTGAAGCGAATTCGCTTGTGGGCATACGCCGATGCAGCGGCGAGGGTCAGCGACGCAACGGCGCCCTTGCTCGCGGCGTAGGCGATTGTACCGAAATAACGAGGCGACGGATGAGTTGCAAGCACGGAGCCGACGTTCACGATCGACCCCCGCAGACCGTACTCGTCGAGGTCTTGCTCGAGCATGATCTTGACGGCAGCCTGGTTGGTGAGGAAAACGCCCTTGGCGTTGACGTCGATCACCATGTCCCAACCCTCCTCTGTACAGGAGTCGAGCGGGCCGTCGCCGAACCTTCTGCCGCTGATTCCAGCGATGTGGAGCAGAACATCGAGCCGGCCGCCGAGCGTCGCGAGCGCATCTGCGAACGTCCGCGAGACTTCGCCGGCGTTCTGGACGTCGAGCCTCATCAGAGCGACGTCGGGAAGGCCGGCTGGAGGTTCGCTCTGAGCTTCGACGCCGCAAAGAACAAGTCTTGCCCCTTCACTCTGGAACAAACGCGCCAAGCGAGCCCAATGCCTCCAGTCCCTCCGACCAGAATGCAGGTTTTGGAGGCGAGCCGACCATTGGGTTTGCTGGACACGATTGAGATTCTCTGCCTGCCGTCGGCTCGAATCAGTCCTTGACCTGAAAGATCGCCTCGATTTCGACGGCCATATTGCCGGGCAACGACGCCATGCCCACAGCACTCCGGGCTGCCTTTCCTGGATCGCCGAAGACCTCGACCATGAGGTCCGAAAAGCCGTTGATCACTTTCGGATGGTCAAGGAACTGTGGGGTACTGTTGACCATTCCAAAAACCTTCACCAGCCTGACGACTTTATTCAAACTTCCCAGATGGTTCTTGAGCGTCGAAAGGATGGCCAAGCCGGTCTGTCGGGCGGCGGCCGCGCCTGCCTCGAGCTGAAGGTCTTCTCCAAGCCTGCCTAAATGCAGAGTCCCGTCCGGGTTGAGAGGGCCGTGGCCCGAAACATAAACCATGTCGCCGATACGAGCCGCGGTGACATAGGTCGCCACGGGTTTGGGCGCTGGGGGAAGGATGAGGTGCAATTGTAAGATGCGGTCTTCTGGATTCATCGCTCGCGTGCCTTTCCTGCTGGATTCTCATTGTCGTCTGGCGCGAACCTCGCTCAACAGACCATAACCCCGCGCCCGGTTGCGTTCAATCTTCCAAGCAGTTCGGCAATCTCTCCACGGAGCTTCCGCTCCACATCGTCTTGCCCAATCGAGTATGATGTGAAGCTCTTTTCTCACCAGGTGTTCGGACCCGTTTCATGACAAAACCTTTCACCATCGCCCTCATCCAGATGAAGTGCGACCCCAATCCCGAGGCCAACGCCGCTAGGGCTCTGGATCGATTGGCCGACGCAGCCAATAAAGGCGCGCACATCGTTTGCTTGCCCGAGCTTTACCTCTCGCATTATTTTTGCCAGACGGAGGATCCGCGCTTCTTCGACCTGGCCGAGCCAATCCCAGGTCCGACGACCCGAGCACTCGCAAAGTCCGCCCGAGACGCAAGCATGACCATCGTCGGGTCGATCTTCGAAAAGCGAGCCCCTGGGCTTTATCACAACTCGATCGTCGTGATCGACGAAACGGGTTCGCTCGTTGGGGTTTACCGCAAGATGCATATACCCGACGACCCGCTCTATCTTGAAAAGTATTACTTCACGCCGGGAGATTTGGGCTTCCAGTCGTTCGAAACCTCCAGGGCCAACATCGGCACGCTGATCTGCTGGGATCAGTGGTATCCCGAGGCCGCGCGCATCACGGCGCTTAAAGGCGCCTCATATCTTGTTTTATCCGACGGCCATCGGCTGGCACCCACGCGAGAAAGAGCAATACGGCAAGGCCCAGGCGGATGCATGGGAGACGATCCAGCGCGCGCATGCGATTTCCAACGGGGTTTTCGTCGCGGCGGTCAACAGAACGGGGCGCGAAGGTCCCGAGGACGGCGGGCTCGAGTTCTGGGGAAGCTCGTTCGTGGCGGATCCGTTCGGTCGAATCCTGGCCAAAGCCGGGGTCGAATCCGAGGAAACCCTGCTGGTCGAATGCGATCCAGGGCTCCAAGAAGAGACGCGGAGAAACTGGCCTTTCCTCCGCGATAGGCGCATCGACGCCTATGCTCCGATCGTCGAGCGTTATATCGGCGCAGCCAAGGAGCTGGGTGCGAAATGAACGCCGAGATCGAGAGCACTTACTTACTTCCCGCAGAATGGGAGGAGCAGGCCGGAGTCTGGATCGCCTGGCCGCACGAGCGCGAAGATTGGCCTGGAAAATACACGCCCATTCCATGGGTTTACGTCGAGATCGTCCGGCTGCTCTCTGAAGTCGAGAAAGTCCACATCCTCGTGAACCATCGCGAGTCGGCTGCCCAAGCGCTGCGGAAGCTCCTCGCCGGCGGGGCGAGGATGGACCAGGTGTCGTTCCATCGCATCCCCACGGATAGGGTCTGGACCCGCGATTCTGGACCAATGTTTGTCGCGGATCGCTCGGAGGCGCATCCGAGCGTCCGAGCTCTCTCCTGGAGATTCAACGGTTGGGCCAAATACCAGAACCACTTGTGCGACGAGCGCGTCGGGGGCCGAATCGCCAGGCGGGCGGGCCTCGATGTTCTGAGGCCGAAGACGGAGCTCAAAGGACGGAAACGCCGGATCGTCCTGGAAGGGGGCGCGATCGACGTCAACGGCAAGGGCGCGCTCTTGACGACCGAGGAATGCCTTCTGAGCCAGGTGCAACAGCGCAATTCAGGATTCCAGAAGGACGATTACGAACGAATGTTCGCGCGTTGGCTGGGTGCGACAAAGGTCGTCTGGCTCAATCGAGGGATCGAAGGGGACGATACGCACGGGCACGTCGACGATATCGCAAGGTTTGTGGCCCCTTCGGTCGTCGTCGCGGCGGTCGAACGCGACGCCTCTCTGCCCAACCATGAGCCGCTTGCCGAAAATCTCGAGAGATTGAAATCGAGCGTCGACCAAGACGGGAACCCGCTCCAGGTTGTTGAAATGCCGATGCCCAGGCCCGTCGTGTTCGAAGGCCAGGTGTTGCCGGCAAGCTACGCGAACTTTTTCATCGCCAATAAGCGCGTACTCGTTCCAGTCTTCAACGATATAGCCGATTCCGAGGCGATCCAGACGCTTTCCAGGCTGTTTCCCGAGCGTGAGGTCTTGGGCGTTTACGCTCGGGACCTGGTGTTGGGACTGGGTACGTTGCACTGCCTGACGCGCGACCAGCCACTTATCATGTAATTGTTCACGATTGTCCGTGATGTGATAAGCAGAGTTAAACATTCACTCGATAGACATTGCCGCCCGAGCGGCGTACAATGAAGATTCGTTGCTGCAATTGGGGTTCGCGCGTCGATCGAAAGCAGGCATTCATGGGTCCGCGAAAAGGGCAGGGTTCTTCGAGAAATCGATCGGTCAAGCCGGGAGGACCCGACTCGAAGGCGAGGAAGCCCGCGCAAGCCTGTAAGACCTCATGGAAGCCCGGTCGGGCCCGCTGGCAAGCCCAGAGGCGGGCTCAAAACCAAGCCCAGAATCAACCGAGAGCACGCGGCGGACGCTGGAGCAAGCGATTCGAACGATCAGCGGCTCCAAAAGGTTCTCGCACACGCAGGCGTCGGCTCGCGCAGGTCTTGCGAGGATTTGATCCTTCAAGGCAGAGTTACGGTCGACGGCAAGGTCGTTCGCGAACTGGGAACGAAAGTCGATCCCGACTCCGCCGTCGTCGCGGTCGATGGACAGAAGATCAAGCGCGAGCGCCACGTCTACTATGCCGTTCACAAGCCCAGGGGGCACGTTTCGACGAACCACGACCCGTCGGGCAGACCCAGGGTCGTCGATCTGCTGCCCGAGATTCCCGAACGGGTTTACACAATCGGCAGGCTCGACGAGAACAGTGTCGGCCTGATGCTCCTGACCAACGACGGCGAGCTCGCCAACCGGCTGGCCCATCCGAAATTTGGGGTGGAAAAGATCTACCGAGTCGTCGTCGCCGGAAGCCCAACTCCCGAGGTTCTCAAAAAGATGACCGAGGGGGTGTGGCTGGCCGAGGGCAAAGTCCGGGCTCGGAGAGTTCGACCCACGGGTAAACGAGGCGACGCCACGATCCTCGAAATGGTACTGGCCGAGGGCAAGAACCGCGAAGTTCGGCATGCTTGCCCAGCTTGGACACAAGGTCATGGCGCTGACGCGCGTCGCGGTTGGGCCGATTTCTCTCAAAGGACTCTCCTCGGGCGAGTGCCGCAGGCTTACCACTCAAGAGGTCGACTTGCTCCGCAGAGCCGCACGAGGAGACGACCTAGTCGGTTTGCGCAGGGAAAATCGTGAAAGAGGCCCAAGACGCAAGGCCCGCCGTCCGGAAGCTGAGCCGGCCGTGGCCGCCCCTCCGCCACAGAGGCCCGCGTCCGCAAAGCCGGGAAACGTGGGTCGGGAGAATACCGCCGCCAGTCCAAGAAGGCCTGATCTGGCACCCCCGCCCCAGCGGCCCGCGTCTGCTAAGCCAGGAAACGTCGGTCGAGCGAATATTGTCGCCAGACCGACAAGGGCGGATGCAACCCCGCAGCCCGAGCCTGCTCCTACCAAGGCCGACAAACGCCCTCCCAAGCCGGCGATCGTGGCCTTCCCTGGCTCCCCAACCAGTGCCGGCGACAACAGACCGAGGACGAAAATATGGGAGCGATCGTCGATCCTACATCGTCGCCTCAAGGCGGGCCTCCCTCGCTCGAAAGCCGGCCGATGAAGCGCAGAATCATCGGACTTGCGCCAGAGGCCGGTCAGCCTCAGGGTCGACGCCGGCCCACGACAGCCGGACCCGCGGGTCGTAAACCACGCCCCACAGCCGGCGGACCGCCGACCAAAGGCCCCAAGCCAAAATTTAAACTCCGCCGCAAACCGCGACCCGACGACGAAGCGTAACCCAGGCGCATGATCGACCACTCATCGGCCTCGACCCGCCCTGAAGCCCACACCTCCAGAGCTGTGCAGGTGCAGGCCCGAGTGCTCGAAAATGCGCCCATAGCCCGCGACACATATCGAATCCGCCTCGCTTCGCTCGAGATCGCCAGGACGATCTTGCCTGGACAATTCGTCATGATCAAACCAGGAGAGACCGACGATCCGCTCCTGGGCAGGCCATTCGCACTTTACGACGTGGAGGGGGATGCGATCGACGTCGTCTATCAAGTGGTTGGCAGGGGCACCGCGGCCCTGGCTCGCCGTCGGGCCGGCGATTCGCTCTCGGTCTGGGGGCCTTTGGGGAACGGATTCGGGCCCCCGCCGAATTCGCCCGGAGAGATCGTTTTTATCGCCGGAGGCATCGGCCAAACGCCCTTCCTGGCGCTCGCGAAAGCCTGGCTTTTGGGACGCGCGTACGGCGGTTCTCGCTATCCCGACGCCAGCCCCCAGGGACGCTCCGCCTCGCTTCTTTACGGCGTCCGCACGGCGGACTTCCTGGCGTGCGTCCCAGACTTCCAGGCCCTGGGCCTCCCCGTCGAGATCTCGACCGACGACGGCTCGGCGGGCTTTTCGGGCAGGGTCACCGCCATCCTCTCAAAGAAACTGGAGAACGGTCTCAGACCCGCTCTGATCGTCGGCTGCGGCCCTGGACCGATGCTCGCCGCACTTTCAACACTTGTCGAACAATACAAAATCCCCGGACTTGTTTCGCTCGAAAATCATATGGCATGTGGATTCGGAGTCTGTTTTAGCTGCGTCGCGCCGATCCGCCAAGCCGACGGCTCGATCGACCTCAAACGCGTCTGCGTCGAGGGCCCTGTCTTTTCCGCCGCCGAAACCGTCTGGGCATAGCGCCTCGAGCCGTTTCAGACCATCCTGAAAAAAATTTGGGGATCGTACAAACTCACCGCTTGACATTCCGACAGACGTCAGTACTATAAAACCAGATCTAAAAAACCAAATCTTGGTTTTGGGAGGCGTACTCGCGATGGGAAGACCACCGGCGAAGGAGCTGACCGAGCGCGAGCTCGAGGTGATGCAGGTGTTCTGGAGGGTGGGGGAGACGACCGTCGCCGACGTGCGCGACGCCCTCGCCGACAACGGTTTGGATAGGGCTTATACCACGGTGGCGACCTTGGTTCGCATCCTCTCCGACAAGGAGTATCTGCGACAAACCAACGAAGAGCGTCCGTTCCGTTACAAACCGATGAGAACCTACAAAGACGTCTCGGGCAAGCTACTGGGGGAGCTGATCGATCGCGTGTTTGATGGTTCACGCGAGCAATTATTGGTCCGGCTGATGGAAGAGCGAAAGCTTTCGACCGCCGAGAAGAAGCTTCTGAGGGAAATCCTCGAGGAGAAGGCGTCATGAACGAACTTGGAGCCAGTCTTCTCGGCGCGACGATCCGGATTTCCCTCTTGGCGGCGGCCGCGGTGCTCGCCTGCCGATTGGCGCGAAGGCGGGGCGCGGCTGCCAGTTCTTACCTCCTTTCATGGACGATGCCGCTTTTGCTCGTGGTTCAAGCCCTTGCGTTCTTTCCTTGGCCTGCGTGGTGGCGCGTCCCGGCTATGGAAGCGAGGCTTTCGACCGCGGGGAAGGCGAAGGCCGCCCAGCCCGTCAGCCGCCCGCTCGACGAAGATTCCTTGCTTTCTTTCGACGATCTCTCGCTTGGCAAGAACGCCAAGATCCAAGTCGGCGAACCAGAGACAACCAGCGCCCAGACTCAAATCGAGAAACCCAAGTTCAAACCCGCCGCCAGCGCACTTTGGGACCGCATCGGAGAAGTCCGCTGGACGGCGCTTTTTGCCGGCTTCGTACTCGTTTCCGCCTCGATCGGACTTATGAGAGTTCTGATCGGGCTCTTTCAAATCCACAAGTGCTTGAGCGCGAGCACGGAGATTAACGACGCCGAGCTGATCGACCAGGTCGAGATCCTCCGTGCTGAGACGTCTTGCCGACGGACCGTGGCCGTTCGTGAGAGCAAGGATCTGGGAACCCCCGCGACGGTCGGCTGGCGCAAACCAGCGCTGCTTTTGCCAGAGGGTTGGAAGCAACTGACCGCCGAGGAGCGCCAGGCGGTCCTGGCGCACGAGATTGCCCATGTAGCGCGGAACGACTATCTCGCGGGGCTCGTCGCTCAAACAAGCCTGGCGCTCCAGTTCCACAACCCGCTGGTCCACTGGCTCTTGCGTGCCCTTCGGTTCGAGCAAGAGTTGGCGGCGGACGCCTGGGGAGCGCGGCTCTCCGGCGGCAGAGCCCGTTACTTGCAGCTTCTGGCCCACATGGCCCTTCGCGACGACCCTGTCAAAGTGAACTGGCCCGCTCGGGCCTTCCTGCCTGGTAAAGGCGCATTTTTGAGGAGAATTCAAATGCTACGCGACGATCGCAATGTTCAGCACTTCAAGCTTTCGCGCTGGGCCAAGGGCGCCCTCGCGCTCGCCCTCCTTGGCCTGGGGATCTCGATTGCCGGCCTCGCGGACCCGCCGCCGAGCCCGCGTCGACCGCCTTGGCTGGAACCCAAGACCCCGACGGCGGCCGGATCCACGACCTGAGCCTTGTTCCGCCCAACGCGATCATGATCTTCGCCTTGAGGCCGGCCGAGATCGTCTCGAGGCCCGAAGCCAAAGGCCTTGGAGAGCTCCTGGAAAGCTTCAAATATCTTCCCGTCAAGCCCGACTTCAAGATCGGCGAGCTCGAACAAATTGTCGTCTACAGAGTTCCTGGACCGGTCCAGGGAGGCGGCGGCCCGGTGATTCAAACTTTGCTGAGTCAAGGCGGAATCATCCTTCGCCTCTCGAAGCCGCACGACTGGAAGAAGACGATGACCGGCCAACTCCGAGGCGAGAAGCTCGAGGACGCCAGCTTTGATGGAGTGAAATACACCCGGATTTCTGGAGCGGGCTGGCGCCGAGCCCGCAGCGTTCTACTTGCCTGACAATCACACGATTGTCATCGACAAGGAATCGACTCTCAAACACGTCATGAAGCCGGCGGGAGACGCTCAAAAAGCGTGGCAACCGGCCTGGCGCAACGTCTCGACCCAGCCCGTTTCGCTTTACGTCGACATGGGTTGGTTCCGAGAAATCGCCGCCGACGGGTTGAGGAACTCGGAGCGGCAGCCCGAGGTCGCTCCGTTCGCGCCGCTCTGGAAGCTGCCTCGGACCTTGGCGGCCGGAATCGACTGGACGAACAAGCT
The DNA here is from genome assembly GCA_963818975.1 of uncultured Planctomycetota bacterium. GTDB lineage: Bacteria > Planctomycetota > Planctomycetia > Isosphaerales > Isosphaeraceae > CAWFUI01. The sequence continues at coordinate 468,619 of CAWFUI010000001.1, forward strand.
CTCGTTCGACATGTTCGCCGACTGCGACAGCGAGGTCGCCGCCAAGCGAACCTCGGAAACGCTCAAAGCCTTATTGACGCTGACCAAAAACCACGTCGATCAGGCTGCGGAACAGGTCGCCCAGATCCCTGACAAACAACAGGGAGAAATCATGGGATTCGGCGTTGATCTCGCGTCCAAAGCGCTCGACAACGCGAAGATCGAGGTCTCAGGCAAACGCATCGTCGCGCAGTCGACCGTCGACTATCCGTTGGGCGACGTCATGCCCAAGATTTCCACGGTCTTGCAGAAACAGCGCGAGACTGCGCAACGCATGCAGAACATCAACAACCTGAAACAGATCGGCCTCGCGTTCCACAATTATCTTGCGGCTAACAACCACTTCCCGCCTGCGGTGGTGATGGGGCCCGACGGCAAGACTCCGCACAGTTGGCGCGTTGAGCTCCTGCCCTACCTCGATCAGCAGGCCCTCTTCGAGTCGTACAAGATGGACGAACCCTGGGACGGGCCAAATAACATCAAGCTTTCGAAGAAGATCCCGGCAGTTTATGGCGGGTCCGACTCCGATTCCGCCAAGGGATGCTTCGTCTATGTGTTCAAAGGACCGAAGTCGATTTTCGAAAGTGAAGCAGGCTGCCAGATCCAGGACGTGACCGACGGAACGTCAAACACGATCCTCGCTTTCGAGATGCCGATGGACACGCCCTGGACCAAGCCCGACGACATCGAGTTCGATCCTGAAAAGCCGTTGCCGCCGCTCAAGGGCGGCACAGCCCGGCGGATTCAACGTGCTGTTCGCGGACGGGTCGGTCAGGTTCATCAAGGATACCATCGACCGACAAGTTCTCAGGTCGCTGATCACCCGCAACGGCGGCGAGGTGGTCAACTCGAACGAATTCTAATCTTGGCTGGATCCATACCCTGGAGGGCCGGGCTCGGCGACCTGCTTTGGCGGTTGCCAGCCCGGTCTCTTTTCGTTTTCGTAGTGGGGAAGTGCCGGACCCAACCTTGCCCATCAATACAAATCGCGTCTTGACGAGAGAATCGTGGAGAACGATGCAGGGGCGAGCCCTTGCAGAGATAGGGGTAGGGGTAGGGAGAGCCGATTGGATTCGCCCCAATTCCAGCTAAACCATGCAGGCGGATCACCCGCACACGGATTGCACGTTGATAGTCCTACCTTAAGGAGGGTAGACGCGCCGACACGTATGCTGCTTGCAAGCTATACAGTCTATGCGCCGATTGAACACGTCACTCGATTGAACAGATTGGTGACCTTAAAGGGCAGATTTATCTCGGCGTGACCGACGCAAATCCTCGGATGAATTTTTTGCTGGCCTCTTGCGTTCGATTTCTCGGGACTGTAGCATTCCATCGGTCAATTCATATGCGGGGATGGTTAAAGTGCTATCCGAAGGTCTGTGCGACCTATGCGGGCTGAATTATTTCTTGGGTTCGCAACAATGCCCGATCGCAATGCGGTGCTTCGTGTCCGGCGCAGCCAGCTTTCTCCGAGTTACCCCTCGCAGAGGGGAGGTCTCCGGCTGTTGGCTTTCATTTCGGTCTCCTTCGTTAGCCTGACTTTAAGCTGTGCTCCTCCACCTCAGGGAGCGGCTGGCGAAAAGGAGAGAAAGGCAGATCCTCTGATTTCCGAAGAAGGCCGGGAATTTGATTTCGGAGACGTGATCGCAAGGCCGGGCTTTAAGGTAGCGCATAATTACCGTCTCCACAACCGCACTGACCGAGTGGTGAGGATCGGCGGCATCATTAACCGCAAGACCTGCTGCGGCGAGATCTCGCTCGACAAATCAGAGCTTAAGCAGAACGAGGCCGCGACGGTTACTCTTACGCTTATTGTTGGCGACAAATTTGGAGTAGTCAGCCACGAGGCCGAGATTCTTACGGACTGCCCGGGCCAATCGACCATCTTGCTAAAAACGTCAGCCACGGCCCACCCGTCCTACCGGATTGAGGAGGTATCGGATCCGCAAGCCTCTCAAAAGCCGGTTCCCTTCACTCAATTCAAGGTCGTCAATTACAGGCTTTTCTCTTCCGGCACAAACGACCACCCGCCCGACGACCTGGACAACGTCGAGATCAAGTCGAAGGCTGATATTAAATGGGCGGGTCCCAAAGTTGTGGAGGCTGCGGATGCGGCAATTCGGGTCGAGTCACGCCTCCTGACGATCCAGCTAGACATGGAAGGTCCTTCCGGCGAAAAGGCCGAGGACATAAGCTTCATGATCGCAGGTAACGAAGTTTACCGGTACACCGTTCGGTGGGCGCTCATGCCGCCGTTGAAGGCTAGCCCAAGTGCAATTATGGTCAGACCCGGCAAGAAGGAATATAAGCTTTTACTACGCTCGAGCAGCGCCTCCTTTCGAGTACTTCGCGCCGAATGCAAAACCGAGGGCGTAAAGGTCACCATTGGCGAGCAAGCCTCAGGAAACGTGCAGTCGCTTACAATCTTCTTCGGCGGCGTCGGCGACAAGAAGGGGGGCGTAGTCTCGGTGCTGACCGACCATGCGAAGCAGGAGAGAGTGGACGTGCCTTTCTTCTTTGCAGACTGAAGTGCATGACTGGGGGTTCAAATCGAAATGACGAGTGTAACCCGAAGCAAGGCTTTTTGTTTCCCGCTACGAAAGCCGGAAGGCTTCACGTTGATTGAAGCTCTCGTCGTTGTTTCGATACTGGGTCTCCTCGTTTCGTTGACTCTTCCAGCAATACAGTCGTCTTTGGAGGCGTCTCGCAGGGCAAAGTGCTCAAATAATCTCAGGCAGATTGGCCTGGGCGCTTCACAATTATGAATCCACCAACATGTCCTTCCCTTTGAATTGGGGCAACCCGCGGGCCGCACCGCAACTTGGTCCTGGCTACGTATTAAGCAAGCGACCGTTTTCGGCATGACTAGGCTGCTGCCTTATCTGGATCAGCAGCCACTTTATTCCTCAATCAACTTCTCCGTCGAAACTTATCCCACCGAGAATTGGAAGCCGTTCCCCTTTCCGGAGAATCAGACGGCTTACGTGACTCAGATCGCTATGTTTCTCTGCCCGTCTGATTCTCGCCCCCTCGATCATTCTTGCAGCTACCGTGGAAATTACGGCGTTGGCCCTGGGATCTCAACAAATTATGAGTGGAGCGACAGCGGTAATGGCTTTTACACCTTTCCGGGAGTTCTTGGAACGCACCAGTTTCCCGACGGGCTTTCGCACACAGTGGCATACAGCGAAAGGATACAGGGCACTGGAATCGGGAGCTCGATAGACCCAGCAAGGGATCTGGGAAACATCAACGTGGCGATCTATTGTCTCTCTCGAGATGCGGACTACGCCCTGAATTGCTGCCGCATCGCCTCAACAGCGTCGTTCCCTGCAGTTCGTATGGCAGGTTTCACGTGGTTTTTTGGAGATTACGAGTGCACAGCGTACAATCATGCACAGGAGCCGAACGGAGCGATCCCTGACGCGGTATCACCGTCTTCCTTCCTTGGCGTCGTAACGACACGAAGTTTTCACAGAGGTGGGGTTAATAGCCTGATGGCGGACGGCTCTGTGCGCTTCGTCCGCGAGTCGATTGAGCGTAATGTTTGCGCGCTCTTGGCACTAGAAATGGAGACGAGCTTGTAGAGTGATCGGGTTATCGATGTCTTTTCTTATCTGAGGTGAATGACTTTTCTAAGTCGAGATCCTCTCAATTTTTTCGAAGGAGTCCGATCCGTGATGTTACGCAACATTTTCTGGAGGTCGTTCGCTTTGTCAGCAGCGAGCCTGGCGCTAACGGTCGCATGCGGGTTTCCGTTATTCGCGCATGCCAGTACCAGACTCCACCGCACCGAGCTCGAAAACTTGCGTGGGGGTAACCCCGATTCAGTGTTGTTTCCTGACAGCTGCCTCAATTACCAGGGGTACTCGCCTTGCACTAGCTTCGCAGACGCGTGCGACGTTTGCGGCAACGTAAACACCCTCACTATTATCGTCCCAGGAAGTAACGGCGGTTTTCAAGTCGGAACTGTCCCGAGATCCTGCGGCTCAATGGGGGTTGGCGTCTGCAACTTCTCGCTCGCTTGCGTGTCCATCACGTACCAGGCAGGTGCATGCGCGACGCCTCCGAACGCAATCATCACCCAGCCCTGAGTCGAACCCTAAAAAATAGCTTCTTGTAGGGGGACTCGAACAGCCCCCCTATTTCAAAACCGTGCCTTCGCACCCTTTCTGCTGAGCTCGGAAACGTCCGCTGTTCGCTTTCCGCAGGTATTTTTCTCACGCCCTTGGGGGAAGGTGAATGATCCTGATATGTTCTCTTATATTGATGCTGTCGATGGTGTCAACCGAAAGGAGTGACTCGAACGACGCAAATGCGCTTCTCGAGTCGGTCAAGGCTGCCCAGGAGCCACTCCTTGACTTCAAATGTGAATTCGAGGGGACGATTCTACACAAAGGGGAGGCCGCTAAGGAACAAAAACTCGGAGACAACGGGTTATACGAGTCATATAGTGGCATCTTCGTTTGGAGGACTGGCGGCGACACGTTCTCGGATAGCTTGCACCGGTCAGCATCCGACGCCGGGGTCACCCGAAGGATGCTTGCGGTTCGTATGTGGGAGAAGAAATCTGAGGTTTACTACCGACACAGCGATGCCGAGTTTGGACTAGGTGACATTCAGAGCCCTGACAAGGTGAACTCATTGATGCAGGGGAGCTACGGCCTAATATTCCTGGTGGATCAGCTCGAAAGGCTAATTAATGGCGGTGGTTTTCTCTACTCGGTGACGGATGCGGAATTGGAAGGACGACCCACTAAAGTCCTTGAGCTATCGGTCGTGCCAAAGCCGCAGAAAGCTGTCGTCGCTCGCTACTGGATTGATTTGGCGAGAAGCGGGCACGTCGTACGTCAGGAGCATCGGGGGAAAAATGATGAATTGGCTCTTCGATTAGACATTAAGCTCGAGCGTTTTCAGGTCGACAAGGGCTCGATCTGGATGCCAGTCGCCGGGGAGTACAGAGCCTTTATCGAAAGGTCGGGTAAAGGTAAAGACGGACCGACTTATAGCTCGGTACCGACTCTAATCGAGTCGATATACGTCAACCGAGGAAGCATGGAGTTCAACAAACGCCCAGGGAATGAATCGTTTACAGTTAACTACAAAGCGGGAACGCCGATTTCGGATGGACTTCGTAAACTCCAATACCAGTATGGCCAGCAAAAGATTGGCATAAGACCCACGAAGAAGGAGGCAGAGGAAATGCTTCTTGCCGAGGTCTCTGCAGCCGAGCAACAGAAAAAGATGCTTGTCGCAGCGTCGCCCTCCCACAGCACTGATTTGACGGCTTTGATTTCCTGGGTGCTAGCCGCAGCTTCCTCGATCGCCTTGGTTGTACTGCTTTGGATTCGAAGGCATAGGGGTTGAGCCATTTGCTGGTGCATTTCGGTATCTTCTGGACGCAGAATTCCGACCGTCCTCTTCCTTGGAGTGGCAGTTGGCCTGGCAATACCATCATTCGCTGCGGTCCTAACTCTCGATGAGCGCGACGCAACAAAGCCGGATTGCGGCCTGAACGCGCTATTTATCTTGCTCCACATGGAGAAGAAGCCGATTACGCTTACGCGGCTCGCTTCCTTGCTTCCACAGCAAACTTCGGAAGGGTACTCGATGGCCGAGCTTTCGGATTCTGCGCACTCGCTTGGCCTCGAGCTCGAGGGGGTTAACCTCAGCAGCAAGAATGCTCCAGAGCGGCCCGCAATCGTCCTCCTGAAGGGAAAAAAAGGCGGTCATTTTGCGGTCGTCATTCCGGTGGGCACCCTGGGTAAAATGGTCCAGATCATAGACCCGCCGAGCGCACCTCGGATTACCGATTATGAGCGTTTGACGCGATCAAAGGCATGGACCGGGAAGGCGCTCGTTACAAAACCCCCGTTCCTGATGAGGTGGAATTACGCCCCGATTTTGATCTCCGCCGCCATTTTCCTCCTTGGATTTGCCTTGTGGCTGTGGAAAAAGGACAAGTGCTCAAGGGCCGAGGCCACTCAAGTTCGGCGTCCTCACCCGCCCGAGGCCGCTGATCTCGTCCTCAAGAAAGAGTGACGTTATCGAGCAGGCAGGGTCGACCGAAATGGGGGTCGACCGATCGCGGCCAGTGCTTTGAGTCGGAGCTTATGGTGCGCGCAGACTTTGCCCCGGCCACCCAGTGAACCTATCGTGCTCCTTCAGAACGGTTGTGCTTATGGGTCACTGGGACTTTGCCCTGGCAACCCACGGTTTCTTTTTGTTTCAGGAGCCTATAATGAAGAGACCTTTGAAGGACCGCTTGGAGTGAAGGTCTATTCAAAAGCCTCTACGGCCAGTAACTTGGACTAAGTGTCGCAAATCCCGTCGCGGCGGCAGCCCCCGGGTCGAAACAACAGGGTTCGGAGCACGTCGGACATGATCCGGGCGGAGAATCTTTCACGAAGCTACGGCTACGTAAACGCCGTCGATCGTCTCAACTTCGAGATCGGCAAGGGGGAGATCGTCGGCTTCCTTGGGCCCAACGGCGCCGGCAAGACGACTACCATGCGGATGCTGACAACCTACCTCTCGCCTTCTAGCGGCCGGGCCTGGGTTGCCGGCAGGGACGTGCTCGACGAACCGCTGGAGGTGCGCAGAAAGGTCGGTTATCTGCCTGAGAACGTACCGATGTACGCCGAGATGCGGGTTCGCGAATTTCTAACCTATAGGGCCAAGCTCAAAGACGTGCGGGCCTCGGATCGCAGATCGGCGATCGACCGGGTCATCGAACAGTGCAAACTCGCCGAGGTCGAATATCGGATCATCGGCAACCTTTCGAAAGGCTTTCGCCAGCGCGTTGGGCTCGCGGAGGCTTTGGTCCACGACCCAGACATCCTGATTCTCGACGAACCGACCGCCGGCCTCGACCCCATCCAGGTGCGGGAGGTTCGAACCCTGATCCGCCAGCTTGGCGGTAAGCACACAGTGCTCCTCTCCACCCACATCATGCCCGAGGTCGAGGCAGTCTGTCAGCGAGTGATCGTGATCGTCAAAGGCAAGATCGCCCTCGACAATACGCTTCACAATCTGCAACAGGACCACGCGATCGAGCTCGAAGTTCGGGGACCAGGAGATTCCGTACGCAAGTCGCTCGCATCGACGCCAGGGGTGACGAGGGTGGAAGAAACCCGCCGAGAAGGCGACGTCGGCATGTTTCGCGTCCTGACCAAGGACGGCGCCGACATCCGCGAAATGCTTGCCCAGCGCGTGCTCCAAAGCGGTTGGGGGTTGCGCCGACTTGCCGAGGGCACGCGGACGCTCGAGGATCGATTCGTCGAGGCCGTGCGAAAGTCCACTTTGTCTCAACTCAGCGATTCCGAATCCGAGGCGGCTTGACGATGCGACACGTCCCCACATTGCTCAAACGCGAGCTCGCATCGTACTTCCTGAGCCCGATGGCTTACCTCATTTTGATCGGCTTTCAGGTTATCGCTTGGCTCAACTTTTGGCAGCTCGTCGATTTACTGAGCGACCCGCGCACCGCGCTCACGCTCTCGGGACTACGCGATCCCTTGAACAGTTACATCGCCGACAGCCCTGGGTTCTGGATCGCCGTATTGATCGCAATTCCAGCCCTGACCATGCGCATCTTCGCCGAGGAGCGCAGGTCGGGAACGATCGAGACCCTGCTGACCCTGCCGATCACCGAGACCGAGGTGGTCGTCGCCAAGTGGCTTGGAGGAGTCGTCGTTTATCTGGTGTTGCTGATTCCATTCTTCATTTATCTACCGTTCTTGATCATATACGGAAAATATCCGATCGAAACCGGTCCCTTGCTGGCTCTCTTCTCTGGCCTTTTGACTCTGGGGATGATGTTCACCGCGATCGGCGTTTTCTTTAGCGCCACGACGAAGAACCAGATCATCGCGGCGATATCGACGTTCGTCGCCTTGTTCTTGATCATCCTGCTGACATCGCTTTTGTACCAACAAGCCGAGTCGTTTAACCAACCAGGACTTGCCGAGGGCCTGCGTTACGTATCCGTGCTTTCGCAGCTTCACGAGTGCGGGCAAGGGGTTTTGGACCTGCGCTATCTGGCTTTGCACCTTTCGGCGACGGTGCTTGTGCTTTACGTGACAGTGAAGGTTGTCGAGCTCAGTCGAGACGCGTAATTCGGAATTCTGGAGCAAGCAATTGCCTGGCGCGATGACTTCGATCTTTCAATCGGGAATGTTCTGGACGATGGGTTTGGCCGCCGCGGCTTGCGCTGCGTTCGCCGCCGCGATATTGGGGCCCGCGCCAGCGAAGGCCCCGACGGCGCGGAGGTTCCCAAGGGCTATTTGCTGAGACTGGCCGTCGCCTCGCTCTTGTGCGTGCTTCTAACGATCGTTGGAGCAATCGTCGCCGTGATGCGCGGCCTGGTCTGGGCAGCGCCGTTGTTTGCGATGGGCTTCGCGTTCATTCTCGTCTTGGTTGCCCGGAACAAGAAATTTAGGCATGCAAGCCCAACGCTCAGACGCGTCATCGATCTTGCCGACGCAGGGCTCACGTCGCTTTTGATCGGGGGGATCCTGATCTTGGCCAACACGCTTGCGTTCTCTTACGCCGAGCGCCCGCTGGACATGACGAGCGAAGGTTCGTACACGCTGTCGAGCCAGAGCGAGAACGCGATCAAGAACCTCAAACGACCGCTCGAGTTCACGGTTTTCATGGCCAACCGCAACGCCAGCGCGCGCGTTCAGCAACTTCTGGGCGTCTATAAGTCGATCAACCCCGCGAAGGTCAAAGTCGAGACGATCGAGCGGTTCCGCGAACAAGACAGGATCAAATTCGACGAGCTCCGCAAGCGCGTTCCCGACGTCGCGATCACCCAGGGAGGCGGAGTCGTCGTGGACTACGGCGAAGGCAGGGCGGCGCAGACGGTCGTCGTCCGCGACTCCGATCTGTTCCAGCGTTCCGACCAGGCCGCGGCAGGTCGCGACGAATCCAAGTTCGAGTCGGTCTTTCGAGGAGAAGATGTGCTCACTTCGGCGATCATTCGCCTCGAGCGCGGCAAACGGACGAAGATCGCCTTTACGACGGGCCACGGGGAACCCCCTTTGGACGCAGCCGAGCCCAACCAACCCGGCCTGGGGCTTTTGAGAACCAGGCTCGAAAGCACTGGCTTCGAGGTGGTCGGGATTTCGCTTCTGGGAGAAGACGTCCCGCAGGAGATCGGCCTTGTCGTCGTCTCTGGGCCGCTCAAAAAGCCGTTCGCCACGATCGAGGCCAACCGCTTGCAAGCCTTCGCCGCCAGGGGGGGAAACTCTTGGTCGTTGCCAGCGGACAAGAGAGCACTGGACTGGACGACTTACTCAAGAGCTTTAACGTCGCGCTCGACGGACGCCTGATCTTCGACCCCAGGCTCAACTTCAACGGCAACTCGCAGTGGGTGCGGATCCCGATCCCAACCAAGGAAAAACATCCGGTCGTGGCCTCGCTTGCCAATACGTTCGTCATGGCGCCCGTGCCTTCGCCGGTCGTCGTCCTGGGTGGACAGGCCGAGCGCGGCAAGCCTCAACCGCCGCCGGCGACGAGCCCGCTCTTCACGCCCACGCCGATTCTCAAAACCAGCCCCTACGCACGAGCCTACGCAGACGTCAAAGCCATCCAGAACGAGCCCGAGAAGTTTGACGCTGGATCGTTCGTTGTCGGAGTCGCCGTTGCCGAAAAGCCCGATCCCAGGGAAGCCCGCAAGGACGCCGAGCCCGAGCCCAGGATTGTGGTCTTCGGCGATTCGTACCTCTGCGACAACGTCGTCGTCGTCGCAAGCGCCGAGACCAACCTGGACCTGCTTTCGAACGCAGTCAACTGGCTCAAGGGAGATTCCCAGCTCGTCGGCATCGCTCCCAAGACGCACGTGGCCCGCGTTCTGGTAGCCAACCTCGTATTACGAAACAGGCTCATCGTCGTACCGACCATCCTCTCGTTGGCGGTCGTCATATGCATGGGCGTCTTCACTTATTTATCTCGAAGGGAATAAATAATGAAGAGCAAGTTGAATCTCGTCCTCATTGGTGCGTTCTTCGCGCTCGTCTGCCTCTTTATCGGGCTCGAAGCCTCTGGGCTCAAGACCGGGCGGCAGAAGCGCAAGCTCGAGGGCATGGTCTTGCCGGAGCTTGTGGAGCTCGACGCCAAGGACGTCTCCCGCATCGAAATCGAAGGGAGCGGCAAGTCGATCGTCCTGGAACGGTCGGGAGCGCGAACGTGGTCGATGCGCGAACCGATGCACGCCCTCGCCGACGGCGTCGCCGCGTCAAACTTACTCCAAACGCTCCAGACGCTTAGACCCGCGGCGGGGGTCGACCCAATCAAAGGCAAGCCGACGGACTTTGGCCTGGCGCCGCCGGAGCGAACGCTCAAAATCTACACGAAGAGCTCCGAAAGCCCGGTTGCCGAGCTCGAAGTCGGCAAGCTCGATTCCGACCAAAGGTTCGTCCAAACCGGCGGCGAACCAACGATCCAAGTAGTCGACGCCAAGCTCTTGGCTGGGCTCTTCTTGTCCGCATCGCAGTGGCGAGAGCGCTCGGTCTTTCAATTGAGCACATTTAGCATCAAGGAGCTCGATGTTGCGGGCCTCGGTCGAAAGCTCTCGGCAAGGCGTGATCAGGGCGACTGGCTTTTGACGAGCCCAATCAAGGCGCCTGCGGATCCCCAAAAGATCGAGGGGATCTTGGCCGATCTGGTCGGTCTGCAAGTCGCCAGCGGGGAGAAAGGCTTCGTCGCGACCGACGTCAAGGACTGGACGAAGTACGGGCTCGACAAGCCCGTCGTGCGGATCGAGCTCGTAGCCGCCGGAGAGGACCAACCTGAGCCGCAAGTCCTGGAAGTCGGCGGCCGAGTTGGAGAATCTGAAAGGCTTGCCTATGCGCGGAGGGCTGGCAGGGACGAGGCTTTCGTCATCGATTTCAGCAAGATCCAAGATCTGGGACTGGGTTCGGAATCGCTCAGGTCGCATCGGCTTGCAAGCCTGAATCCCGACTTGGTTTACTTCCTCGACATCCAGTTGAAGGACTCCGAGATCGCACTTGAACGCGGACGGGAAGGCTGGTCGATCATCGCCCCAAACTTCAGCTCCGCCGATGCACAATCGGTCGGCGCGCTCGTCGAAAAGCTCTCCAATGTTCAAATCGCCCAGTTCCTGAAGCCGTCTGAAGTCAAAGATGCTGGGCTCGATCCGCCATCGGTTCGAATCCGCGCCTGGCAGCTCGATCGCACCCCCCGCGAAGCCAAGAAGCCGAAAACCGCCGAAGCGAAGCAAGACGAATCGAAGGGCAAGCGCGTCGTTGTTCCCAGCGACCCCCCAAGGCTTGCAATCTCTTTTGGTTCTCGAGACGCGTTCAAGAAGATCCTGTATGCAAAGCCCGACGGCGAACCATCGATCGTCACGCTTCCCGACTCCTTGGTCGAGGCCCTGCCAAGCTCTGCGCTCTCGCTTCGCGACCACACGATGGTGCTTCAAAGCCCGGTGTCGATCCAAAAAATCGCGGTCACGAAAAACGGCAAAACCAGCGTGATCGAAGCGCCCAGGTCGGTCGGAAACCGAGTGGCTTGGGCTATGACCTCCCCTATCAGGACGGCTGGCGACCCTCAAAACATCATGAGACTGGTTCCCACGATCGCCAACCTGAGGGCAGAGCATTTGGTGTCCGAGGCGCCCGACGACGTCCAGCCCTTTGGTCTCAGGCCTCCTTGGCTCTCCGTAAACTGGAAACTCAAGCCCTCGCCCAAGCCGCCCAACGCCGACCCGCTCGAATCCACGCCCGAAGATTACACGCTGATTGTCGGCAAGCAGGCCCCTGGAAAGTCTGGGGAACGCTACGCGATGGTCTCAGGTTCGAGCTTGCTCTTCACCTTGAACGCGAACGTTTGCGCCATCCTCTCCGCCGAGCTCAAGGACCGCCAACTGTTCGCGATCGAGCCCAGCCAGGTCGATCGAATCACGTTCAAGTGGCCGCGGCAAGCCATCACTCTTTCACGCTTAATCACCTCCTCGGGAATTGCCGGCGATTGGGCCTCCGACGTCCCTGCCAAAGGTTGGCCTGCGCAGTCTCGGATCCAGAAGCTGGTGCTCTCCTTCACCCGGTTGGTCGCCGCCCAGTTTGATCAGTACGAGGGCGAATTCCCAAAGCAATCGGGCCTGAACCCGCCAGCGCTGACCATCGAGGTTCACGTCCGCGGCGAATCGGCGAACCGAGTTCTCAAACTGGGGACGCTCTCTCCGGGAGGCCTCATCCAAGCGACGACCGACCGCGGAAATTCTGGCTCGATCGCAGAGCTGGCCGGCTCGGACTGGATGGAATGGCTCAGACCGCCGGAGATCGCCGAGCTTCCCGAAAACGTCTTCGGACCGTGAAGGGCAATAGACCCGCGATCCTGAAATCTTAACCTCTTTAGGTTGCTGGAGCAGACTGCGTGCTACATATCGTCAAGTATCCTCATCCTGCATTGCGTTATCCGTCGGTTCCCGTCTCTCGGATCGACGACGAGCTCCGGGCCCACGTCCGCGAAATGCTCGACCTGATGTACGAGCATAGAGGCATCGGACTGGCCGCCAACCAGGTGGCTTTGCCGTTTCGGTTCTTCGTACTGAACGTGACGGCGGACCCGGACCAGAAGGACATGGAACAGGTCTTCATCAACCCAGAGATCGTCAAGCGGCATTCGTCGATCGAGGACGAAGAAGGCTGCCTAAGCTTCCCTGGCATTTTCGCCCCTGTGCGAAGGTCCAAGAAAATCCGCGTCCGCGCCTATGATCTTGCCGGCGAGGAAGTCGAGATCGACGCCGAGGATCTCTTGAGCAGGGCCGTCCAGCACGAGACAGATCATGTCGAGGGTAGGCTGTTCATCGACCATCTAACCTTGAAGCCGGGCTCCGACATCTCCGGCAAGATCAAAGACCTCGAGGAACGCCATCTCATGGCCCAGCGCGATGGAGTGATCGCCTCCGACGACGTCCTCAAGCAGATGCTCGACGCGATGGTCAAGCAAGCCTCGGAAGACTCCGAGCGAAACGGATCGTGAGGTAGCCGCTTGATGACTCGTCCTTCGCCACGGATCGTGATGTTCGGCACAGGCGACTTCGCGGCGCCAACCTTCGAACGTTTGCTTGCTGAAGGCAGGAGCGTGGCAGCCCTCGTCACCCAGCCCGACAGGCCCCAAGGCAAGAGGCAAGAGATCGTTCCGAGCAAAGTCAAGCTCCTTGCCCAACGTGCTGGCGTGCCGGTCTTTCAGCCCGAGGACGTAAACGCGGCCGACTCGCTCGAGATCATACGGGCTTGGTCGCCGGAGCTGTTTGTCACCGCGGCGTATGGGCAGATCCTATCGGCGGATCTGCTGTCGATTCCTCCCCTGGGAGGAGTTAACCTCCATGGATCTCTCTTGCCCAAGTATCGAGGCGCCGCCCCTGTTGCAAGGGCGATCCAAAACGGAGAATCCGAGACCGGGGTGACCGTCATTTTCATGACGCCCAAGATCGACGCGGGGGGAATGGTCGCGCGGGTTTCGACTCCGATCGAACCCAACGAAACGGCGGGAGAGCTTGAAGATCGACTGGCGAAGCTAGGCGCCCCGGCGATGATGGGGGCGATCGATCAAGTGACGGCGGGTTTGGCAGTGGTCGTCCCGCAGAGCAAAGAACAGGTGACCAGGGCGCCCAAGCTCAAGAAAGAGGAGGGAATCGTTGATTGGACAAAGCCGGCGACCCAGATTCATAATTTCGTACGAGCGATGAATCCCTGGCCGCTGGCCTCGACCTCCTGGCAAGACTCCGCAAAGAAAAAGACGCCCTTGCGACTGATCATCCACAGAACCAGGCCGGCGTTGGGGCCAGAGGGCCAACCAGGGGTGATCGTCGCCGCGAGCCCAAAGGAGCTTGTTGTTGCGACAGGTTCAGGGGCTCTGGAGCTGCTGATCGTCCAGATGGTCGGCAAAAAGCCGCTGGCGATCGAGGAATTTCAGCGAGGATTTCGAGGGTCTCAGGGAGATCTGCTCGGCTGAGCGAAACTCCTAAGTGTGAAACGCCGGGCCGAACGGGTAGGATATTTGCATCTTGCTCGATGGAGGGCCTGAACCCTTGGCATGCGTCGGGCGTCTAGGTCGTGTGCGGCTGCCTGGCTTTTCGTGCTGATTGAGCATTGGGCTCTTGGAACCGTTGATGATGATCGAATCCGATCGAAGGCGCAAGCTCCTCTCTCGTGCAGCACCCAGCGCCAAGCGCCAAAGCCCGCCGAAGGCTCGACAAAAGGCCCTCGACCACGAGGTTCAAGACGCGATCCCAGTGGCTGCCGTGGGAAGGGCCTCGCCCGAGCGTCTTCAAAAAGCGCGCGACCTCGCCGCGGCGTGCGCTCGCATAGCCCACGACAACCGCGCCAAAGACATCGTTCTACTGGATTTGAAAGATATTAATCCGCTTATCGATTTCTTCGTCATCGCCACGGTGGCGGCGCGGAGGCAAGCCAGCGCCATAGCCAGCGAAATCGATCAGGAGATGAAGAAACGAGGCGAGCGAAAGCTGGGCGCCGAGGGGGTCGAGGAGGGCAGGTGGGTCCTGATCGACTACGGCGATTTCGTGGTCCACGTCTTCTCCGAGGAAGCCCGGCAGTATTACGCTCTCGAGGACATCTGGGGGGACGCCCCGCGAATCGAGCTTGCCCTGCCGTGAGGTCGCCCGTCCTTCGATTCGACAACTCGACGAGGCTCATCCAATGAACGTCCTCAGGGCGCTTCGTTCCGCATTTGCAGCCGCAGCGCCCCAGGGCGCCGATCCAGACGTCTTCGCAGCCGCGGTCAGGCCCGCTACCGACCCCAAGTTTGGAGACTACCAGGCCAACGGCTGCATGGCGATCGCCAAGCAGAATGGGCTCAATCCGCGCCAGGTTGCACAGGAGGCCGCTGAAAAGGTGGGCCTCGAACCGCTGGCTGGCAAGCCCGAAGTCGCCGGGCCCGGGTTTTTGAATGTTCGCCTCCATGATCATTGGCTTTCGCAAGAGCTCGTCAAACTCTTGGGCGACGGGACGCTTGGGTTGGGCAAGCCCGATCAAAAAGCGACCGTGGTTATCGACTTTTCTTCTCCGAACGTCGCCAAGCCGATGCACGTCGGCCATGTCCGTTCGACGGTCATTGGAGAATCCCTGGCCCGGCTGCTCGAAGCCCTGGGCTGGCATGTCGTCCGCGACAACCACCTGGGCGATTGGGGCGCCCAATTCGGCATGATCCTCTGGGCTTGGAAGAACCATCGAGACGAAGAGGCCTATCGAGCCAACAGCGTGCTCGAGCTTTCCAGGCTCTACAAATTGGCTCAGAACCTGGGACAAACCGATAAGACGGTCGCCGAGGCGTGCAGGGTCGAGACAGCCAAATTGCATGCTGGAGACCCGGAGAACCGAGCCCTCTGGGGCGAGTTCATGCCCCACTGCCTCGAATCGCTCGAGGCGATCTACAAGCGGCTCGGAGTGACGTTCGACGTATCCCTGGGAGAGAGCTTCTACGACCTCATGCTTGCCAGCGTCGTTGAAAAGCTCCAGGCCAGCGGCGTCGCGACGGCAAGCGAAGGCGCCACGGTCGTCTTTACCGAGGGATCGAAAGCTCCGTTCATCATTCGTAAACGTGACGGAGCGTTTACATATGCAACTACCGATCTGGCGACCATCGACTACCGCGTACGGACGTGGAACCCGAAGCTCGTCCTCTATGTCGTCGACCATCGTCAATCGGACCATTTCAAGCAGCTTTTCGCGGTGGCCAAGCTCTCGGGCCTCGGCGATAGGGATCTCCGCCACGTCGCCTTTGGAACGATCCTGGGGCCCGACCGAAAACCTTACAAGACTCGCGAGGGAGACGTCGTGGGCCTCGAATCGCTGTTGGACGAAGCCGTGGCCAGAGCCCGAACCGTGGTCGACGAAAACAGCCCCGAGCTCGGCGAAGTCGAGCGAGCCAAAGTGGCCGAGATCGTCGGCCTGGGCGCGGTCAAATATGCAGACCTTTCGCAAAACCGCCAGAGCGATTACGTCTTCGACTGGGAGAAGATGCTGGCGATGAATGGAAACACTGCAGCATATCTTCAATATGCTTACGCACGTATCCAGAGCATCTTTCGCAGGGGAGAGGTGCATGCCGAGGGGATCGTCTCGGAGCGTCCTCCGATTCTGCTGGGAACTCCCGCGGAGAGAAACCTGGCCGTCAAGCTCTTAAGGCTGCCCGAGACTCTCGAGTTGGCGGCGTCTGAACTGAAACCGAACATCCTTACCGATTATCTCTTCGAACTTGCCAATGCTTTCAGTACGTTCTTCGACGCATGCCCTGTGCTCAAGGCTGAGAGCGAAGAAGTCAAGAAGAGCCGTCTAGCGATCTGTCTTTTGGTCGCCAGGACGCTCAGATTCGGACTGGGGCTTCTCGGAATCGACGTCAGCGACCGTATGTGACTGCGGGTTCCTGGACGCAGCGCCGATGTTCATTCCTTGGCTTTCTTCATAACGAAGAGAGCGAGACGAGAGCCTTTGGTCGTTTTGAATTCCTTGGGGGACTCCACGTCTTTGAAGTTGGGAATGCAGAGTTTCAGTCCGTCCTTTTCAATTTCGTAGATGCCGGAAATCGTCTCTCCCTTCTTGGGTCCGTTAAGCGCCTTGAGCTTGATGGTCTTGGGCGTCGTCGACGGATCGAGCGTGATCTTTACTGTCGGTTTCTCCGGCTCTTTCTCCCCCTCCGCCGCAGCCCTTGGGCCATCCACGGCCATGACGTCCTTCTCGAATTCGAAGTGGAAATTCTCCGGGACGCCGTCAGGCGGGGCCTGCCCTTCGAACTCAATGCTCGTCACTTTCCATTTGCCCTGAAGGGCGTCGAGATCCTTCTTGGCGGTGTCGTCGTCGGCTCTTACATACGCTCCAAGCGAAAGTAAACAGACCAACGCCATCAACTTGCGAATCATCGTAGTTTCTCATTAGTGTGTGTCGTTCTCGACCTTATTGGCTAACGGGAAGGCTGGGACAGGCTTATTCGCTCATTCATTCCTTGGCTTTTTCCATGACGAAGAGAGCGTGGTGCGATCCCTTCTCCGTCTTGAATTCGATTGGAGAGGCGTCGTCCTTGCCGTCGGGCATGCAAAGTTTGAGCTGGTCCTTCTCGAGTTCATAGATGGCTGTTATCATCTCTCCCTTCTTTGGACCCGAAAGCACCTCGAGTCTGATCGACTTCGGTGTTGTTGAGGGATCGATAGTGAACTTGAGCCTCGGTTTCTCGGGCTTCTCTGCGCCTTCGGGCGCTGCCATGGGACCGTCGATGGTCATGACGTCCTTCTCGAACGTGAACGACAACTTCTCGACGAGATCGGCCGGAGGGACCTGGCCATTGAATTCCCCGCTGGTCACTTTCCATTTGCCCTGAAGTGCGTCGAGATCCTTCTTGGCCGCGTCGTCGTCGGCTCCTACATACGCCCCGAGCGAAAGAAAGCAGATAGCCGCCATCAACTTGCGAATCATCGTCATGCCTCATGAGAGTGTGTCGTTCTCGACGCTATTCGCTAACGGGAAAGCTGGGACAGGCTTATTCGCTCTCTCATTCCTTGACCTTTTTCAAAACGAACAGGACGTGCTTCGAACCCTTCTCAGTTTTGAATTCCTTTGGAGCGTCGTCGTCCTTGCTGTTGGGCAAGCAGAGTTTGAGCTCGTCCTTCTCGAGTTCGTAGATGCCGGAGATCGTTTCTCCCTTCTTCGATCCGTTAAGCGCCTCGACCTTGATCGTTTTGGGCGTTTTTGATGGATCAAGGGTGATCTTCATCGCTGGCTTTTCAGGCTTCTTGCCTTCTTCCGCGGCCATCGGACCATCGATGGTCATGACGTCCTTATCGAAGGTGAAAGACAGCATGCCAACGAAGTCGCCGGGAGGGGGCTGGCCGTCGAACTCCACGTTCATCGCCTTCCACTTGCCCTGAAGGGCTTCCAGGTGCTTCTTGGCCGCCTCGTCGTCGATTCGTCCAAAAGTAGCAATCGAAAGCGAGCAAACCGCCGCCAGAAATAAACGCATCATGATGCTAAGTCTCTTTGCGAAAAGCAGTTGCACCGAGCTCTTGGATCAGGAGGTTTTGAATCTAACGGCGGCGGACCCTCGAGGCAAGCTTCTATCGCGACGTCGCGGACCACTTCCTCCGACATTTGTCTACCACGACTTGTTCCGACGGAGGTAGCTCGACTATCCTAATGAAGCGACGACGAACGACGTGTTTCACGAAAAACCCAGGCCAAGTCACGCCCGCTTCTCGCCCATACCTTCTAAAGCCCTCCACCCATTGGACTCGAATCGTATGCGGATTTCCATGAAAATGCAGGCTTTCTGGTGTTTGATCCTCGCCGTCGGCGTCGGCGCCGTGGCCATTGGTCAGTCGTCTGCTGGTCGACCAGAAACCATATCTGACGATGCCAAGTCCGTCGTCCGAGCCGACCTCGACCGCTCTCCGATCGCGATCGCCCTTTCCAAAGACGGCGCGAGGCTGTTAACGGCGAACCAGACTTCGAACTCGGTTTCGCTTGTCGATCTCCACGAAGGCACGCTGCTTGACGAGGTCCAGACCGGTGAAAAACCCTCGGGAATTGCCATCTCCAGCGACGGGAAGCTGGGAATCGTTGCCCACTGGTATGGCTATGACGTTGTGTTCCTGGCGATCCAGGGCGACTCGCTCGAAATCACGGGCAGGCTTGCCGTAGGCCCGGAGCCCCGAGGAGTGGCGATCTCCAGCGACGACAAGACTGCCTATGTTGCCGTGGGCGCCTCCAACGAAGTCGTGCGGATCGACGTCCCCTCGAAGTCGATCACAGGCAGGCTCGCCGTAGGCAGGGAGCCCCGAGGCCTGGCGATCACGCCCGACGGCAAACGCCTGGTCGTCGGCAACGCCCGGTCCAAAGAGCTTTCCGTCGTCGACCTCGACGCTTGGAAAGTCGTCCGCACTTCGTACATGGAAGGCGACAACCTCCGCCAAGTGGCCGTTAGCCCCGACGGCAAGTATGCTTATGTTGCCAACATGAAGAACCGTGGGTTCGCCACCACGAAGAACCATATCGACCTCGGCTGGGTTCTGGGTCAGAGGCTCACGCGGATTTCCCTCGACGGCGGCGAGGGGTTTGAAACGCTCTCGCTCGACCCTCGCGGCAAGGCCGTGGGGGACGTCCATGGCGTGGCGCTTAGCCCCGACGGCCGAATTGCAGCGGTCTCCGCGGCTGGGACGCACGAGCTTTTGATCATCAGGTTCGACAAGGGAGAGATCCTCTGGCGCACCAACTCGTCCCGCGACATCATCCCTCCGGACTTACTCAAGGGCAGCGAGAGGTTCCGCAGGGTGGCCCTCGGCGGCCGACCGACCGAACTGGCTTTCTCGCCAGATTCCAAGACGATCTACGCGGCGAACTACCTGCTAAACGTCATCCAGGCGGTCGACGCCGAATCCGGCGAGGTCGTTCGGACGATTGGCCTGGGAGGGCCTTCCGAGCCAAGCCTTGCCAGGCGTGGAGAAGCGCCGTTCCACGACGCAACCCGCTCGTTCAATCAATGGTATAGCTGCAACACCTGCCATTCCGACGGCCACACCAACGGCAACGACTTCGACACTCTGAACGACGGGTATCAAGACCTGAGCACTTCCCACTTGAAGAGCAGGAAGAAGGTTCCTTCGCTCAGACGCGTGACGCACACAGGGCCTTGGACCTGGCATGGTTGGCAGAAAAGCCTGGATGAAGCGATGGTTGAATCGTTCACCAAGAGCATGCAAGGGCCGAGCCCGAGAGGAGAAGAGGTCGACGCCCTCGTGGCGTTCTTGGGCACGCTTGACTATCCGACCAATCCAAATCGAGCCCCCGACGGTTCGCTCTCCGAACAGGCCAAAAGAGGCGAGGCGATCTTCCGCTCAAAGAACGCAGGTTGCTCGAGCTGTCACTCTGGTCCAGAGTTTACCGACGGCAAGGTCCATGTTGTGGGTCTCGAAGAGAATTACGACCGTTACAAGGGCTACAATCCACCTTCGCTTCGGGGCGTCTACGACAAAGATCCCTACCTCCACGACGGCCGAGCCAAGGCACTCAAAGACGTTTTCAAAGAGGCACACGGACCCGACGTGGTCTTGGGCCAAGAGCCGCTTTCCGACGGGGACGTCGAAGACTTGGTTGCTTACCTCAAATCGCTCTAGTCCTGGGCAAAAACGCGACGCGAAGGACCAGAGGCTCTAGCGACGCTTCGGGTCGCGCTCGCGCTGGTCGGCTGCGGCTTGGTCCATCATTTCGGGCCTGCCAGGCAGTGCGTCGGCCCGCCGGTTCTTGAGGACCAGCTCACGGAACGCCGATCGCTTCTCTTGCGTCAACTCCTGCTTGGCCATCACCACGCCGGTCGCCCACAGGGGGTATCGTTCGACGAGCCTGCTCATCAGCGAGACAAAGAGCCCTGCCTCCTGCACCTGGTCTCGAATGACGCCCTCGATCAGCGGCTTCCCCGCCCTCGCGATCGACTTCCACCCCTTCGAATCGATCTTCACGAAAGCCTCGACAGTGTGCCTGATCAAAAGCTCCCCACTGGCGTGCTTGTAGTACGAGGCATGCACGATCAGCACGATCCGGCCGTTCAAGTGAATGCGACCCTTCGGACTGGAATACTCAATCCAACATAAAAGCACGTGTTTCTGCGCGCTTCGATGAACGAACTCCCAGGTGGCGGTGGTGCCGTTGCCGTCGACTCCCTGATACATTCCGGGGGCGATCTGGCTAAGCCTTGCCGGCGAGGTCCAAAGGTCGTTCCAAAGCGCCAACGTGATCGACGGTTCGTTCAACAGGCTCAGGTAGACCTTTGGATTGCAGGCGAAAGTATCTGGATTCGTGACGTGATGAAACGTCGATTCGCGGATAACCTCGGCCACTTCCTCGCGGCGGTTTTCGGGAATTTTCTCGAGAGGGACGAACTGGGCGGGGTCTGGCTTCTTCGACCCAGCGCCGGTCGCCGGCGGCGGGAGCGATCCCAACGCCGTCGCGGCAAATACCGCAAGTAAGACCGCGATCCGCCGGCCCCTTTTGAAGGTCGTCATGGCTTTGTGCACCCCGCGCGGCCTCGACGGCTGCGCACAGGTTCTGCACACCTGCCGCTCCGTCGGTCTGTTCCTGACTGTAATGATCGGATCGACGACGCTCGGGCGTGATCATCGGGGCTCGTTTTTGATCGAAAAAACGGGATCGTCAACCGAAGTCGCCTTGCCCAAAAGAAAGCCAAAGCTATGATACCGACCCGATGGTTTCCTCTGGATAAGTACATGCATGGAGGCGGTTATGCCCAGTCGACAACCATGGATTCGCTGGTTTGTCTTGTCCACCTTGGGTTTATGCGTCGTGGGTTCGGGGCTTTTGTCACTCAGTCGACAAGCCCGACCTCGCCTCTCGCGGAACATCGGCATCCTCATGCCAAACGCTCCGCTGCCGTTGTTTGCCGCTGAGCTCAAAAAGAGCGACCAGCACGCCCTCGAATCTCTTGGCAAGCGCCTGGCCGTTCTGCAAGAAGGCAAGCCCGCTCCGCTGGATGAAATCGAAGCTCGCCAGTGGCTTGACGTAATGGCTTCCCTGCGGGATGGTTACGTTAAATTCAGCCCAGAAGGCAAAGCGGTCGCCGTCGACTGCGCAGTTCGAATTCTGAAGAAGTTCGAAGGCGATCCTGCTCCAGCGATCTGGATCGAAGCTCTTCCCATGACACACGAGCTTCTGCTCTCAGCGATGGGGGAACGCAGTCCCAAAGTCAACGTGCCTGCAATGATGTGGATGGCCAGGCTTTGGACTTGGCTGCCGGGTAGGACGCTCGACGTCCGTGAGGAAGCGATCCTTACCGACTGGCGGGAAGCCCTCTATCAGCCCGTGGTGCGATGCCTTGGCTACTCGGACCCCGACTCCAGGACCGCCGCGGTCGCTTGCCTTGGAGAACTTCCCATCGACGATGCAGCCTCGATCGCCTCTGCCTACGTCTCCGATCCCGATCCACACGTTCGCTTGCAAACCCTCCGCTCTTTTGCCAAACGCCGTGGAGCGCTGTCCGAGGAATCGATCCTGCCGATGATCTACGATTCGAACCCGCACGTCTCCTCGGCTGCCCTCGAGACCTTGAAGGACCGCGGCCTCAGTCAAGAACTGATCGGGCTTTGCAGACTCATCGCGCACCCGACCGCGGGTATGCGAGTGTCCGCCATTCCGCTCTTACTCAAGCGGGAAGACGTCGATCCACTCGTCTGGCTGATGTACCTCTCTCGGGACAAGGACGAATCGGTCCGCATCAAGGCCATCGAGGCCTTCAAGGGGAAAGACGACGTCGAGATTCGCCAGCGTCTAACCGAGATGTCGCTTTCCGATCAATCGCCCAGCGTTCGCCAAGCCGCCGCGAAAATGGTCGAGGCCGTCAAAACAGCCTCGCTGCCTCCGCTGCCAGGCTCGCCAAGCCTGACGCCCAAGGCGAACTGAGCAGACCTCTCTACGCAAACCACAGCCAGCTTCTCAAGGCCTGGTGCACGACGTCCCATCAACGGGGCGTCGCGTTCCGGGCCTCGTCCTGTTCTGAAATCGCTGGGAACTCCGTTGATTTTCAGAAATTGGGAACCGAAGGCGGCTTCCGTTACATTTAAGGACGTGGAACCGATGAGTATCAAGGAGTCCAGCGTCCGTGGGCGTCTACCGAGAGCAAGCGATCCTCAGGGAATTTGGCTCGCTCTTCAAATTTGGAACGTTGCGGGACCTGACCGATTGTCAGCTACTCGAGCGATTTCGAGAAGCAGGCGACGACTCGGCTGAGCGCGCGTTTGAGGAACTTGTCGAACGACACGGAAGCATGGTCCTCAAGGTCTGTCGAGCGATCCTCCACGACGTCCACAACGCAGAAGACGCCTTTCAGGCCACGTTCCTCTTGCTCGTCAAGAAGGCCCCGACGCTTTGGGTCCGAGAATCCATTGGGCCTTGGCTTTATCAATCGGCCGTGAGGATCGCAATACAGGCTCGCACCGCGGCGATTCGAAGGAAGCGGCACGAGAACCAGATTCCTGCCAGCGTATACGTGCAAAACGACGAGAGAGACCACGAGCTCGAAAGCGTCTTACACGAAGAGATCGCCAGGCTGCCCGAGCGGTTCCGCACGCCAATCGTGCTTTGCGACCTGAACGGAGATTCGCACGAGCAAGCGGCCAGATCGCTCAAATGGCCCATCGGAACCGTGAAAAGCCGTCTGACCCGAGGTCGAGCAAAGCTCAAAGGAAGACTCGAGCGGCGTGGTCTTTCGCCACACACGAGCCTGGCGCTAGCTCTTGCCAGAATCGACTCGGCGGTCGATCCCGGTTTATTCGCGGCCGCGACACGATCCGCATATCTATACGCGAAATATGGACGTCTTGTCAGTGGCCCGGCTGTTTTGCTTTCACAAGGAGTACTCACCAAAATGCTTGCGATCCGATGGGGAGTGATCTGTTCGGCCATGCTCGTCGCGGGAATCGCCACGGCCGGGCTCGGCTTGGCTGCAAGGCATCGAGGCGATTCTCTCGAGTCCTTGAACGCACAAAAATCGCCGCCCTCCGCAAAGCTGGACGCCCAGGCCTTCTCGGAGGTCAAGCCTGGCGGCATCGCTGACAACCTCGAAGAGCGAGGCTTCGCCGTCCTCTCCGAAAGCGCTTACACAACCTGCGGAATCGAAGGCGGAGCAGTGCTTCTCAAGCTCGTTCCTGAACAAACGCGCGTCAAAAAGGGCGAAGTCGTCTGCGAATTCGACTCCACTGCGCTCGACATCCAACTCTGGGACCAGGAAATCGCAGAAAACCAAGCCAAGGCCAAGCATGACAAAGCACTACTTACTCTTGAGGTCGCGACTATCGCCTTACAAGAGTACTTAAAGGGCGTCTCCGAGCAAGAAGCGGTCAGTTTGAAGCGGGAAATCGAATCTGCAAAATCGGCCGTCGCTCGAGGAGAAAAGCGCTTGGGGCGGACGAAAGCGGCGTCCGCCCAAATCAAAGAACTTTTGTCTCCCAACGGTGCTCCAAAGGCGTCTGGCGAGATCCTTGCAAAGCTACAAATCGAAAACCTCCTCGAAAGCTCCGAGGAATCACTCGAAAACGCTCGGCTCAGACTCGAGATCGCGAGCCTGAGGCTCGACCACTTCGAAAAGTACACCAGGCCGAAGAACGTCGCACAGCTCGAATCCGAGGTCGCGATGGCAAAGGCCGCCGAACTCAGCGCAAAAGCGACCTGGAGCGCAGAGCAAGCCAAGAGTCAGAAGCTCAAGCACCGGCTCGAAGGATTCAAGGCAAAAGCCCCGCAAGACGGCATCGTCTTCTACGCCAGGGACGACTCCAACGATGCGACTGGCGCTCATGCGATCGAGGTCGGCGCCATTGTGAAAGAATCTCAAAAGCTCTTCTTACTCGCTGATCCGGACATGAAGAGGCCGCTGGATGTGACCTTAAGAATACCTGAGGCCGACGCTTCTAAGGTTCAATCGGGGCGGAAGGCCTGGGTTGCCTTCGATTCCATGCCGATGAATCGCTTTGCAGGCGTCGTCAAGCAAATGAAACCTCTTACTAAAGCCACAACGACGCCAGGGTCGCCAGCACTCCAGTACGCTTCAGCTCTCGTCGAGATCCATGAGCCAACCCCGTCGATCCGGCCCGGGATGACCGCGAGTGTCGAAATCTTGGTCTCCGAGAGCAAAGACGCGCTCAGGATCCCCTCGGCGTCCGTCGTTCGCTTTGGGATGAAAGACTACGTTGCCGTCAAAGCCAACGACGGATCGGTCAGCCTGAGACCTGTCGTTCTTGGACAGCAAAACGACGACTACGCCGAGGTCGTCTCCGGCCTTCAGGCCGGCGAGCAAGTGGCCTCGAACGCCAAAGTCCTAATTGGCAAGTGAACCACAGAAGGCCCACGTGTTTCGACTCGAGCCAGCCTAATGACCTAACACCGGCTCGTCGACATCCACTCCGGCCGAAGCCAAGCGGGCTCGATCTTGGTCTCGAGCCAAGAACAGCGAGCCCAAAGCGAAAAAGACGGTCGAGAGCCCAAGCGCCGGTACGAGCGCCAAAAGGCCGCCTCGCAGGTTGGTTCCCGAAATGGGTAAAGCGCCGACGCTCTCGAAAAGCCTTGCCACTGGCGAACCGAACGTCGACGCATGCGCAAGCCAGTCGGAAAGATGGCCAACCATGAGCTGGGAGCTGATGTCGCCAAAGACGTGCAGTAAGAAGATGCTCAAGGCATAACCCGTCGCTCGCTCCGCGGCGGGAACCACGTTCGCAGTCACTGTGTTGCAAGGACCAAGCACAGAAGAGAGCAGCACCGAGCACACGAACAGGAAGTAGAACGATTGGGTGTATCCTGGCGAGAGAAGCCCGAAGATCCCTGCAGGAATCGCCCCCGCGACGGCGATGGTCGCCCAGAGCAAGTACGCCCTCTGGGTCCGCTTCGCCAGGACGTCCGCGAACCAGGTTCCCAGAGCAATGCCGACGAGCCCGCCCAAAGCCAGCAGCACGCCCAGCCAGATGTTCGCACGCCGTTCACTCAGCCCGTGAACCCGCTGATAAAACGCCGATCCGTAAAGCGCCACCGCGCCGGTTGCGAACGCCACCCCAGCCATCCCCGCTGTGTTGAACAAGAAGCTCCGGTTCTGGAAGAACTGGAGGTAATCCCTAAGCCTTGGTCGCGTCGCAACCGATTTCTTTGAACCCTCCGAGGCTCCGCGGCCAGGGTCCAGAATCCGCAGGCCCAATAGAGCGACAACGAGCCCAGGAACTCCGACAACCATAAACGCCGCCCGCCAGTTGATCGCCCTTGAGAGCAATCCTCCTAATGCAAATCCGAGCGCCGTACCCACTGGAAGAGCCAGGTAGAAAATGCCGATGACTTTGCCACGCTTCTTGGGTGTGAAAAGGTCTGATAAACGCGCAGGGGCGATCACGCCGTAGCTCGCCTCTCCCACGCCCAGCACTGCCCGCCAGAAAAACATTTCCGAATACGACTGCGCGAAGGCCGTGCCGACCGTCGCAATGCTCCAAAGACCGACGCCAAAAGCCAAGAGCCGACGCCGATCGTAACGATCGCCCAAGATGCCCATGATCGGTGACACTAGCGTATACACGACCATGAACGAGCTGCCGAGCACACCCATCTTTGCGTCTGAGAGGTGCAGTTCGAGGCGGATCGATTCGAACACCGACGAAAAGACGTAGCGATCGACGTAGTTCAGCAGGTTCATCGTGAACAGGATGCCGAGCGCAAAGCCCGCGCCCCCGATCACGGAGCGACCGCGAGATGCCTCGGCCTCAGCTTCGACGGCCGATCCGAAACCTGGAACCCGCATGATGGTTGACAATGCCTCGCCAGCAAACGCCCGAATGATGCAAGCAGCTTCTTGTTATACCCGCTGCGATGACGCAGTAGGGAGTAGGGAGTCGGAAGCTGGAAGCTAGGGGGCTTTTGGGCCGCCTCCCTCCGCCGCAGGCGGAAACCTAAAGCTTGGTGATCTGGGCAACCTGGGAATCGCAGGCAGCTTTGTATTTGATAATCGAGGTCTCGACTTGCCCCTATTCGATCACCGTTTTGGTCCCCTGGAGCATTCGAACCCAATTTCCCAAGAGGAAATAGCCAGCGAACAGGGGTTTTTGAGCTGCCTGACCATTCGAACCCAATTTCCCAAGAGGAAATAGCCAGCGAACAGGGGTTTTTGAGCTGCCTGACCATTCGAACCCAATTTCCCAAGAGGAAATAGCCAGCGAACAGGGGTTTTTGAGCTGCCTGACCATTCGAACCCAATTTCCCGTGAGGAAAGAGCGAGCAAAGAGGGGTTTTCGAGCTGCCTGACCATTCGAAGCCAATTCTTGATGACTCAGCTCGGCGCGCCCTTCAGGCTCCCTCCGCTGCGCAATCCAAGCCCGCGCGTTCCGCCGACGACCGAATTGCCAAAGAGCATCCCGACAATGAATCATACATCATGATTGCGGTGATCGTTGCCTGATTCGCAAATAATTCGTGAGATTTTACAATGGGCGGGCTTGGTAAGATTTGGCGGCCAGGAACTCGATTCGAGCTTTAACCTAACAGGCTGTACCTCGAACCAGGCTGATCCTGGGGAATCCCAGTTTGCCGCATCGAAGAGCGAGGGTGGAACGACGACATAAGCCGAACCGCTGCACTGGTGATAAACGCATGAACAGAACTTGCCTCGGCAATCTTTTGTGATAATGCTCTTACCGACGCCGTCCTCCCCGATCGGCCAGGTCGCCGCGATCCAGTGGCGCCGCGATATCTCTATGAAGAGACTCGAGCCAATTGAACATCTTTTGTGGGTTGAGTCGTGAGACTCCGGAGGGGATCCGATGGACGCCGTTTTGACTTCCAATCACACGCGCACGACCGACACCGCTCTTGATCCGGACAATGTGCCAGAGGTTGGTCCCGTTTCGGCTTCACAACGGATCTCCTCTTTGGACACTCTGCGCGGGGTAGCCGTGCTCGGTATTCTGATGATGAACATCCCGTCTTTTGCTTTGCCGCAAGGGGCCTCAGCCAACCCACTGGTGGCTGGCGGCGGGACCGCCGTCAACCTGGCTGTCTGGTACGTCGGCCACATCGTTTTCAGCGGCAAGATGCGGGCGATCTTCTCGATGTTGTTTGGGGCTGGCTTTCTTCTCTTGACAGGTCGCGCCGAGAGGCGAGGCGCCTCGGACCAGAGCGCCGACGTCTATTACCGCCGCATCCTCTGGCTAATTCTCTTCGGCATCATTCACGCGTATTTCTTCTGGGCAGGCGACATCCTTTATATGTATGGCGTGACCGGCTTGACGCTTTTTCCGTTGCGAAAGGTCTCCCCCAGGTGGCTCTTGGCCGCGGGCTTGTTGGTGCTGATGGTCGTTCCAGTGAAGATCATTTGGAACGTCAAAGAAACGCGCAAGACGCAAGCAGCGGCCAAAGCCGCCGACGCGGCGGCCGCAGCCGGGCACAAGCTGAACGCAGAGCAAATCCTCGCGCAAAGATCCTGGGCGGATGAATTGAAGAAAATGAACCCCGACGCCAAGGCGATCGCCAAGGATATCGCCAACCACCATGCGGGCTATTGGTCCTTGTTTCAAACGCGTGCGAAGACCGTCGTCGAATTCGAATCGCAGTTTTATTACCTATACGGATTCTTTGATGTCATGGGCATGATGCTAATCGGTATGGCGCTCTTCAAATGGGACGTCTTTTCCGCCGCGCAAAGCAATCGTTTCTATTCCACATTGGCGGCGGTTGGCTACGGGATTGGCTTGCCCTTGAACGCCTACCTGGGCTGGCTGCAAATTTCCCATCACTTCGATTGGGAAACCAACGCGTTTGCCGGTTGGGCGGCCCATGATACGTACCGGCTGCTGGTGGCGCTGGGCCATATTGGGGCGATCATGCTCATCTGCAAGAAAGGGCTCATGCCGTGGTTGACCCGTCGCCTAGCCGCCGTCGGCCGCATGGCACTGAGCAACTACCTTTTCGAAACCTTGGTTAGCGTCATGTTCTTCGACCACCTGGGCTACTTCGGCAATCTCGAGCGGTACCAACTGGCTTTGTACGTTGTGGCCGTCTGGACGGTGCAATTGGCTTTCAGTCCCATCTGGCTGCGATACTTTCGCTTTGGTCCGATGGAATGGCTATGGCGATCGCTGACCTACTGGAAGCTGCAACCGTTCTTGGTCAAAAAGGAAAAAGACCTAGCGAGCGCCCTGACGTAAATGACGTATCAGCAATCCCGATCTCAGAACGTCTACGAGCCGGCGAATTGCCTGTTATGCCCGTTCCTCAGGCTTGCTGACATCGCTGACATTTACTCCCAGGGCGGTTGCAAGGTCAATCTGGTGCTCCTGCTCCTGAACGAGGATGCCGCGGATCTGCTCCGCGAGGGCGTATTCACCCAGCGCCTCGCATTGCCTCACTCGCTCGCGGTAGTTGAGGATCGTCTCGTTCTCATTGTCCAGGTCGAACCGGAGCATCTCCTCGGCCTTCTCCGAGGTCTTGACCGGCTTGGCTGTCACCGTCGGCATACCGCCCAGGTAGTCGATTTGCTTGGAGATCGTTAGGGCGTGGTCGAGTTCTTGTTTGGCATGCTTTTCGAGCTCCGCGGCGATCTGCATGTATTGAGCTCCCTTAAGAACTTGCGAATACACGACATACGCGATAATCGCCTGATACTCGCGAGACAAGTCCTCGTTCAGTAGGCCGACGAGATGCTCGCGCGAGATGCCGTTCGAGCTTGGAAGCGGGCTTGGCTTGGCAGACATGCTGATTCTCCTTCAGGGGCATTGGGATCGGAAATGACCATCGAGTTGCCGACAGAGAATCTCGGACCGTCTGAGATTTCCGGCCGGACTTTCTGCTATCGGGGGCCGTCCCGGAACAAGCGATGCACCAGGCCCGCTTGACGATGGAGGATCAAGGAGAAGATATTGGTATCTAGTAGAAAGCTCACTCCGGGAGATCCCGTTTCGAGGGTCGGTCGCGCGCAATCACCTCGCGAAGCAGGTCATCCTCCTCGGTCTAGTGCTCCGTCCTCATGCCAGCGGCAGTTTCTATGCCACACGGACGCCATCCCGGCGGCGGAACTAGCAGTCTCTTCGTCGCACGGACGATCTTGAGCTGGGCCTCGACCGCCTGACCCTCGAGCAAGCCGAGGTCTTCTTCGAGTTCGATCGTTTTGCCATGAATCTTGCCAAGGACTGCTCTGGTCATCGATTCTCCCTCGAGTTCGAAGTCGGTCACATTGATTCTACCAAGCCCCGACATCAGGCGACGATCGGAGATCGACCGAGTTTCCAGAAAACGAGTGCTCGGACGGTCTGACGCAGAGTACTTCCCCACTTGAAGCATGGGAACTCTAGAAGTGCGAGGCTAGGATGCCGATGCCAGATGCAGCGGCGTCCGTAGGCAGAGAGTCTGGGAATCAGAGTCTTGCGATTCTTTTTTCCAGAATCTTCCATTTTCGAGACATCTCTCGCCCTTTCGCGGCCTTTCCATTTTCAGAGACCGCCCCATTGATGGCAGCCTCGTCCTGAATCAGGATATGCCGTTATGGAACCCTCTCGCCCACCACACCCGCGCCAAGAAGACTTGCAGGCCTACGTCCTGGGCAAGCTCGACGACGACGCTGCCGACTTGATCGAGAAGCATCTCGAAGAGTGCCCCGAGTGCCGGCGCATGGCGGCGGAAATGCCAGCCGATACGTTCCTCGGTCGCATGCGTCAGGCCCAGCCAGGCGGTGAGAGCGAAACCTCAGACGCACTGTCAGAAGAACCGGGGATCGAACCTGCCTCGACGATCGACTCGCCGAATCTCGCAGAGGCGATTCTCCCGGCCGATGCAGTTGCAACTACAGCCCCAGCCAGGTCCAACGACGCCGACCCAAAGCTCGGCGCACGCGTGGGTTATTTCGGCGATTACGAACTGTTGAGGGTGCTTGGCGAAGGCGGAATGGGGATTGTCTACAAGGCTCGCCAGATCAGCCTCAATCGGCCTGTGGCTTTGAAAATGATCAAAGCCGCCCGCTTCGCGACCGACGACGATCGGCGTCGGTTCCAAAACGAGGCAGAGGCTGTGGCTCGGCTGAACCATCCGAACATCGTACCGATCTTCGAAATCGGCCAGTTCGAAAACCAACACTATTTCAGCATGAAGCTGATCGAAGGCGAAGGTCTCGACAAAACGCGAAGCGAGTTTATCGCAGATCCCCGACGCTCTGCCCGGCTGGTGGCGATCGCCGCCGGCGCGATCCACCACGCCCACCAACGAGGCATCCTGCACAGGGATCTTAAGCCAGGGAACATCCTGATCGATCCCGAAGGTCTACCGCACGTGACTGACTTTGGCTTGGCGAAGCGCGTCGAAGGCGATAGCGAGCTGACTCGTCCGGAGCAATCCTGGGTACGCCGCCTTACATGGCGCCCGAACAGGCCTCGGGCAAGCCGGGGCGCTGTGACAATTTCGACCGACGTCTATGGCCTTGGCGCCATTCTCTTCTCACTCTTAACCGGCAAGGCACCGTTCGGCGGGACGACGGTTTTGGACACGCTCGAGCAGGTGCGCGAGCGTCCGCCTGAATCTCCGCGAAGCTCAACCCAAAGGTTTCTCGCGATCTGGAAGTGATCTGCCTGAAGTGCCTCGAGAAGGACCCGCGACAGCGCTACTCCAGCGCCGATGCGCTGGCGGTTGATCTCAACGCATGGCTCTCCGGCGAACCGATCTTGGCGCGGCCCGTGGGGAACGCGGCGCGGCTCTGGATGTGGTGCAGGCGCAATCCGGCGGTGGCGGGAGCAACGGCCGTCGCGGCCTCGGCTCTCATCGTCGTTGCTGTACTCTCCTTGCTCTTCGCCGGCCAGCAAAAACGCCACGCAACCGAGCAGACCAAGGCGAAGAACGAGATTTCGGGCCTCGCGAACAACCTTGCCACGAAGAACGACGAACTTGTGGCGTCGCTCGCCGTTTCGAACCTCCAGTTGGCGAAGGTCAATTTCGAGCGCGCCGAACGCGCATTCGACAAAGGCGAGAACGGTCTCGGCATGCTGCTCTTGGTCGAGACATGGAAGTATGCGGCCAAAGCGAACGATCCCGATTGGCAATATCTCGCCCGAGCGAATTTGTCGTATTGGCGGTATTACTGTCCGGAGCTCAGGGGACTCATCTCTTACGGGGAGGGTGCCACTCATGTTGCTTTTAGCCCCGACGGCAGGACCATGCTGATTGAAAGAAGAAAGCAATCGGCATATCTTCAGGATGTTGAAACCGGTCGGTCGATCGGTCTGGGCATGATTCCTACGGGAGGCATCGAGACTTCGATATTCAGTCCCGATGGGAAACGCCTGATCATAGTGGGCAGACAGAATGAGGCGCGGCTTTGGGATACGTCGAGCGGACGACAGATCGGCGAGCCACTCAAACATCAGGGCCGCGTCACAAGTGCGGCGTTTAGCCCCAATGGAAGAGTGGTGGTCACAGTCGGGAAAGACGCGAGGACTCGATTTTGGAATACCTCGACGGGTCAGTCCATGAGCCAGCCAATTGAACATAAAGGCTCCGTGGACTCCGTAACCTACAGTCCCGACGGCAAAACGATCCTTACCTTGAGCTATACTCGCGAGGGCGTACGATTGTGGAACTCGAGCACGCATGAGCGTGTTGGAGGTCCATGGGATCTCGTAGCGTTTCCGAATGAGGCGGCATTCAGTCCTGACGGCAAGATTCTCGCTGTCTCAAATTCAGATAAGTCGACGCGACTATGGGAGGTCACTTCTGGCAAAGCCATCGGTAGGCCGATCAACTACGGCGGCGCCGACGGGGTACTTGAGTACGCTCCAGACGGTAAGGCGATTCTGACGAGCTCTTATCGAGATACGCGCTGCTCGGCTGTGGGATACTAAGACCTGTAACCAGGTCGGCTCCTCGATGGACCACGGCGGAGTCATTGACGACGCCGCTTTTAGCCCAGACGGCAAGACAGTCCTAACGGGCGGCGCTGACAGGACCGCGCGGCTTTGGGACGCAGCCACGGGTCTCTCCATTGCACTCCCATTCTCGCATCAGTTCGGCGTTGGATCGGTCGCATTTAGCCCAGATGGCAGGACGATCAGAACTAACAGCGGTAGTGAGGCCTGGCTTTGGAGCGTCAGCGTTGGCATGCCGATAGGCCTGCCCCTCGATCCTCCCGAGGGGCTCTCCTCCGCGACGTTCAGCCCTGATGCCAAAGCTTTGCTTACCATAGGTACAGGTTACGATAAATCGATGCGATTGTGGAACGTTTCCAACTTTACCCCGTTAGGCAGTCCTATGGCGGGTGGGGACTTTGTCGACAAGGCTTCTTTCAGTCGCGATAGCAAAGTAATTGTCGCAGTTGGATTTGATGGTGTGGTGCAAAGGTGGGATGCAGCGACCAGTAAGCCAATTGGACGTCCTATCGAGCTAGCGACCATACCCACACCAAAGCCAGGTGGTCGACTTAGTGATCTGACGATTAGCCCAGACACCAAAGAAATCGTCGCTATCGGTCCGAAGGGTAGGCTCTC
Organism: uncultured Planctomycetota bacterium; assembly: GCA_963818975.1. Taxonomy (GTDB): domain Bacteria; phylum Planctomycetota; class Planctomycetia; order Isosphaerales; family Isosphaeraceae; genus CAWFUI01. The sequence continues at coordinate 501,692 of CAWFUI010000001.1, forward strand.
ACTCTGGGATTCAGATTCGGGTCGATCGATTGGGGAATACCAAAACGTGAAATCTTTCGCATTCAGTCCCGACGGTGGGACTTTGCTCATCGGAAACGATCTGGGTACTGCGCGTCTCTTGGACGCTGTGTCTGGGCGGCCGATTCTGAAATCGATTAACCATAAAGAACCTGTCACATTCGTTGCTTTCAGCGCAAATGGCAAGACGATTTTGACATGGTCTGGCAAAGCCGGGGCTCTCTGGGATGCCGCAACAGCTCGGCCAATTGGTGACCCCAAGGTGTTTGAGGAGGGGTATTACCCTGTCGTCTTTAGTCCCAAAGGCGATTCGATACTCGCAAGGAGCGCAGATTCAGCGTTACGATTGCTGTACATCAGAACGAGAAGACCTTTCAGTCTGCCCATCGGAACTCCCCATTCGATAGTGGAAGTACGCATTAGTCCCGACGGCAAGACGATACTGTCCTCGAGTGCGGACAAAAGAATTCGATTTTTCGATTCCGCAACAGGTCAGCAGCTTGGACCTGCGCTGCGACAAGAATACAGTGTTCATTCAGTCGATTTCAGTCCCGATGGAGCGGCCATCGTCGCAGCAATCAATGACGACAAGGACTCCGTACGTGAAAGGAGTGAAGCTCGGCTCTGCGCTTGCCTGTCTTAATTCAAGACGACCTAGAAAGGACGAAGACCTGGGTCGAAACAATGACCGGCTTGGAGCTCGACGAACAGAGGATCGCTCACGTCCTCGGTTCCAACGCATGGCGAAAAAAGCGCGATATCCTTCGAAAAAAAGGTGGGGCGCCAGAGCTTGATTCGAGTTCGCTTCTCGATCCAATTCTCTACGGCAAAGACCCAACTGCTCGCGCAAAAGCATGGGTTGAGCGTCAGAGATGGGAGGAAGCCGAGGCTGCGTTCGATCAAGCTGTTCGCGCTCGGCCTCACCGGCCGTCCGTCTGGAAAGAGCGCGGTCTATTTTTTGTCCAGCGATCGAAACCAGAGAAGGCGGCCGCAAGCTTCTACCGGGCCCTCGTTATGGGAGCGAGCGAATTCGAGTTCCAAGACGAGATCGCCTCCAACGGAGAGGTGTTCGATCATTTCCTTCGTATGGTGTCGCCCAAGGCATTGGTACTCCCTATCTCTGTTCTCGTCAGACGAGCGGAGAATCTCGCAAGGGAAGGGCGATTTGACACTGCACGCGAACTCATAAACCTTGCCGTTTCGCTTGGAAGGGAAAAAGGCGGGCTTTTCAATAATTCGTATCTGAGCCAAACGTTTGCCGCGTTAGGTTGCTGGGGCCAGATCGCCAAAGAGGCCGCCTCATTTCAGGAGACTACCAACCTGTATATCGCCAACCGGGTTGCCTGGAATTGTGCCTTGGCCCCGTTCGAGGTCATTGACCCTGAAATACCGGTAAAACTCGCCGAACGTGCCGTCAAAGGAACAGACGCGTGGTACAGCGATGTCGCCCTCAACACGCTAGGAGCTGTGCTATACCGCGTGGGCCGGTTTGAAGACGCCATTCGCCGCCTCGAGGAAGCGATAAAAAGCCGTAACGGGGCTGAGGCCCCCCTCGCTTGGCCCTTTTTGGCGATGGCCCATCATCGCCTCGGTCATCGCGAAGAAGCTCGTCGTTGGCTTGACCGATTCCAAGGCTACGAGCCAAGTAAAGACCACAACCGATTCTGGACCGAGATGCAGATCCGCATGCTCCGCTCCGAGGCCGAGGCCGTCATCCTCTACGACCCAATCTTCCCTGCCAATCCGTTCATGAATTGAGATCCCGCAATCCAATCGCAGACATTCCGATAGCAGCCTTTGGCGCCGGACGTGCACTTGGACTCACCAATGCGAGTAGGATTGCTACGCGCAAGGACCTAGGAGCCACGCCCATGGCGACCCAGCAAAAATCCCTGGTCAAAATGGTTGCGTCCCTTGCTGACGCTTCGGTTGGTGTCAGAACTTCCCTCTGGAAAGGGAGCTGATTAGCGAGGAGTCTCTTATCTTCGGCTGATGCGAGGCCCTGATTAACTCGCATTCGAGATGCCTTCGTAGGAGCAACGTCCATGGCAACCCAGCAAAAACCTGTCGATAAAACCAAAATTGCGAAACCCAATGAACCCGATCCAAGTTCGATCCAAAAGCTTCTCGATCAGTATGAATGCGGATCGGTCGCGTTCGCGGGGTCTCCGAATGCATCTTACGAGCGGAGGCTCGTGTTCGACCATGTGGTCAGGCCCGAGGTATCGGATGAGCGCGAGCGGTTCGAGGCCGTGGCTATGGCGCTTCGAGACTTGCTTTCGCAGCGCTGGATCAAGACCGACGAGACCTATGATCGGGCCAACCCCAAGCAGGTGTATTACCTCTCGATGGAGTTCCTGATCGGACGGACGCTCGCCAATAACGTCCTCAACTTGCGAGTCGAGCCAGTCGTCCAAGAAGTCGTCGAGCGAGAGAAGCTCGACTGGTTGCAGCTTGTCGAGACCGAGCCCGACGCAGGCTTGGGCAACGGCGGTCTGGGCAGGCTTGCCGCATGTTTCCTCGACTCAATGGCAACACTCCAATTCCCCGCTATCGGTTACGGACTTCGGTATGAGTACGGCATGTTCCGTCAGGAAATGAAAGGCGGTCGCCAGGTCGAGCACCCCGACCACTGGCTGCGTCATCCCGACCCTTGGGAAATCCTACGGCCAAGGGAGTCTACAAAGGTTGGCTTGAACTGCGCCTTCGGGTTGAAGGAAGGCAAATTCGAAGTGGTCAGGGACACACCAACAACTCTTATCGGTATGCCGTACGATCGGCCCGTCGTGGGGTACGGCGGCCGAACAGTGAACACTCTGAGACTCTGGCGCGGCGACCGCCGAAGATTTCAATTTCTTGGAGTTCAGCCACGGCGATTTCTTTGACGCAGTCCACGAGAAGGTGGCTGCCGAATCGCTCACGCGCGTCCTCTACCCTGACGACTCGACAGCCCGCGGCAAAGGCCTCAGGTTCATGCAGGAGTATTTCCTGGTGGCTTGCTCGCTGGTGGATATTGTCGCGCGGTTTCGCCGTCGAGGAAATGACTGGCGAATGCTGCCCGAAAAAGTCGCGATCCAGTTGAACGACACTCACCCAGCGCTCGCTGTCGCCGAGCTGATGCGGATCTTGCTGGATCAGGCCCGATTGGGCTGGGATGACGCTTGGGACTTGACGGTTGGGACCCTTGCCTACACGAACCATACGTTGTTGCCCGAGGCGCTCGAAACTTGGCCGATAGCGCTCTTCGAGACCGCAATTCCCCGACACCTCGAGATTATCTACGAGGTGAACCGTCGCTTCTTGGACACTGTTCGGTCCCGTTACCCTGGGGACCTTGACCGGGTAGGACGCGTTAGCCTGATCGTCGAGGGGCCCGAGAAGCGAGTCCGGATGGCCAATTTGGCCGTCGTCGGTTCGCACAGCACCAACGGCGTGGCAGCGATCCACTCGGACCTGCTGAGGAGAGTCGTGCTGAAAGACTTGGCCGACGAATTCCCGAGTCGATTCAACAACAAAACGAACGGCGTGACTCCGAGGCGCTGGCTCCTTCTCGCCAACCCAGAGCTGTCTCGTTTGATTGCCGAGGCCATCGGCATAGACTGGGTTACCGATCTGGGCCAGCTCCAAAAGCTCGTTCCCTTGGCAGAGGACGCTGCTTTCCGCGAAGGTTTCCTCAAGGCGAAGCGGTCGGCCAAGGCCCGCTTTGCCGAATGGATCAAGTCGAAGACGGGTCAAGAAGTAGACCCGGAAACGATATTCGACTGTCAGATCAAACGAATCCACGAATACAAGCGCCAATTACTCAACGTGCTTCATGTGTTGATACTCTACAACCGTCTGCGCCGGAACCCCGAACTGGAGATTCCGCCGCGGACTATCTTGTTCGCGGGCAAGGCTGCACCGGCCTACACGCTTGCGAAGCTCATTATCCATTTGATTAACAACGTGGCGGCGGTGGTCGACGCCGACCCTTTGGTTCGCGGAAAGCTTAAGGTCCACTTCCTGGCTGAGTACAACGTCAGCCTCGCCCAGCGTCTCATCCCGGCCAGCGACATATCGGAGCAGATCTCGACGGCCGGATACGAAGCCAGCGGTACGAGCAACATGAAGTTCATGATGAATGGTGCGCTGACTGTAGGCACGCGCGATGGTGCGACGATCGAGATGGCCAAGGCTGCGGGCGAGCAAAACTTCTTCCTCTTCGGTCTGACGGCTGAGCAGGTCGTTGAAAGCCGCGGCTGGTACGATCCACATTGGCACTACGATCACGAACCCGAGACGCGTGGCGCGTTGGATCTGCTCCGCTCTGGCGCATTCGACCTCGGCGAACCCGGCGTCTTCGGGCCGATCATCGACGCGCTGCTAAACCACGGCGATCGCTTTATGCACCTTGCCGACTTGACTTCGTACGTCAAGGTCCAGGAGGAGGCAGGCGCGCTCTATCAAAAGCCTGACGACTGGGCTCGGAGGGCGATTATCAACGTGGCGCATTCGGGCGGATTTTCGAGCGATCGCACGATCAAGGAGTACGCCCAGGGCATCTGGCAGGCGGAACCGTGCCCTGTCGATTAACGCCGATATTCACCCCGAACGGCCAAGGTGGACGTGGGCTCGACCACACGCTTACGTCAACGGACAGGTAACGTTCGTTGTCCCGAGGGTCTCTGGGCAGGTGAGCGAAGTCGTGCAGCCAACTCAAACGGACGAGCATCGTCATGCTCGAGCCCAGCCCATGAACGCCGCGGGCGCCATTGGATCTGGGTCTGCTCCAGGCGCTTTGCCAGAACCCGTTACCAGGCCCGTTGCCACAGGCTCGGCCTATCCGTTGACACCCCGACCAATCACGTGGAGTCGCCGATCTCTGGATCGCCGCGAGTGAAACCGAAACGACCGCGGAGGGAGAGAAATCTCTATGAGAAAACTTATTACGATATGGGCATTCCGTCTCGCACTCATAGCGTCATGTCAGGCGCATGGTGGAGAGCGGACGAACGACGTATCGACTGCCCAGGATGTGCTCGCCTTACGATAATCTGAGGCCGCAATCTAAAATTGGATATCCGAGGAACAACGGCTTCATCAGTGGCCTCTGACTGTCTGGAGGCTCGGCCGGCGATGTTAAGCACTTCGAACCAGCGTTCAATCGCGAATGCGATCGCCGCGGTCGCGTGAGGCCTTCTTGGCTGGGACGGGGGCGACGTCGAGGAAGAGCAGTAGCTCGGTGTTCGAGGGCAGCGTCCCAGGAATTCGCAGGCCCAGGAATCCGTTCTTGGATTGCAGGATACCTGGATGGATGCCTGCCGAAATCAGCAGCGTCTGGCCGACTGGCCAAGAGAGGGTCTGATTGAACCGGGTTTCGCTGACCTCGGGCACGTCGATCGTCAGTTCATTGGGGCCAACTTCGCGAGGAGCCAGCACCTTGGTCTTATGCAGAGACCGAACGGTGTTGGCTGTGAGGTCGATCCAGCCTTCGACTTCGTCTCCGTCGAAATTCAGAAGCGGGCTCAGGCGAAGCGTCACGCCTTCGTCGAGCCTTTGCGTATCGGCCTGGTAGCCGCCGCCGCTGTTGCCGCGTTTCAAACCCGCGACATAGAACCTGCCTTCCGTGGTCTTGAGCGTGAGCGTCTGACCATTGATCATATCGATTTTCTTATTTGCCAGCAGTTTGAAGCCCTGGAAGACCTGCATCTGGGTGAGCACCATGGCGGAGTCTTCGAGCTTGAGCGACCAGGCCTGCTGACCCTGGGGACCGTTGCGCAGGAGGTTGAGTCGTGGGTAGACGAGGTTTCGCCAGTTGGGGTCGACCGCCGCGACGAAACGGACTCCGATCGAGAGTTGGTCGGCCTGTGGATTCGTGAACCGCTCGACGATGTCCGCGACCTGGTCGAGGATCTTTGGTTTGTTGAACGCTCGAAGCTCGGCTCGGCCAGCGCTCAAAACCGTGATCTTCTCGCCGTACCAGTTGGTGAGTCCCGTCCGGCGGAAGATCCACTCGACTATGGCGTTCTGAGGCGAGTTGTTCAGGTGTTCGAGCTCAGTATAACGCGAGACGTCGAACCTGCGCCAGACGTGTCCTGGCTCGGCAGGGATGTCGGCTTGGTCGTCATCGCGAGTTCTTGTGACGCGGTCGTCGTCAAGAGGCGGATCGTCGTCGTAATCGGCCGGGCGCGTACGTCGGCGCGACTGGCGGGTTTGCGCCAGTAGTTTTCCAGGCAGTAGACCGCCCAGGAGCAGCGAAGAAAACAGAGCTGTGCGGCGATTCATGCCAGTGGCCTCCCTGCCTGTCTGGCTTTCGGTTTCGTGCTTGGGCGACGAGAGTCGAGGGCAACGCTCGGCCGGGAAACCGGCTTCATTCCGACGAAAAGGCCTGATCCGCCGGCGCATGGGAGCGCCGGCTCGTGGGGGGACGTTAGCAGACCATCCCGATTTGCTCAAGCCCATTCCGCGAGGTTTTGCGGCAGGGCCGCGGGGTGCACGGTCTCGCCGCCGTCCGCCGTTTTCTCAACGGGTGGCGGGAGGCGGTCCGACCCCGACCGGCGGCAGGAAGCCTGGCCGCTCGACGTTCACGTCCAGCACGTCGCCTGGCGGGCGGAGCAGAGCGAGCTCGGCCGCGGGATAACCCATCGCATGAAACAGGTGAAACTGTGCGCGGTTGTAGTCGGCGACGGTTTTGAAATACTCTTCGATCGCCACTTCTAGAAGATCGAGTGCGTAAACCGCCTCTTGAGGTCGGTAGACGAGCACAAGGACGTTTCCGAATCGATTGGTCTGTTTGAGGCCCTCGAAGTTGCCCTCGAAGGTGATGACGCCGGTTTTGAGGGAGGCGCTGGGCCTGCTCGACTCGAGCCGCGGCGGACTGGACCTCCGCCAGCGCTTGGTTGACGTCGGCGGCAACCATGTCCTGAGTTTTGAAGAGCTCGACGAACGCCTTGGATTGCTCTCCGCGTTGCTGTTTGATGCGGGCCAAGTTGCCAATGCCGAAACCTTCCGCCTGCCATATGAGCTGGAAGCTGGTGTCGACGCGTCCCCTCCATTGATTGAGGCTGCTGTTGGGTCCCAAGCCGAAGATTCCCGCCTGGATCATCATGGCTGCGCTCTGGAAGCCGTTGAGCATGACAATGGGCAACAGCGGACGCATCTTCTCTTGGCGGATTCGGGCGTCCGCGGCCTTCACCATCGCCTGCCTCGAAGCGAGCTCTGGGCGGTTGGCAACGGCAATGGGCATGAGGTTGTCGAGCGAGAGCTTGGGATCGATCAGGGTGACTTGAAGGTGGTCGTGCTCGATGGGCACCACGACGGTTCGCGGGTCGAGCCTAAGGACCTGCGTGAGATCGGCGCTGCTGACGCGCCAGGATTCTCGAGCCGTTGTCGCGCGTTGTTCGAGCTCGGCGACCAAGTTCTTGGCTCGGTCGACTTCAACGGCGGGAACGAGGTCGCGACTGAGCGAGGCGATTCGATCGACAAGGTCTCGGCCGCGTTCCACCGCGTAAATGGTGCCTGCGTAGATTCCGCGGTACTGGTGGACCCTGAAGTAGGCGTCGGCGGTCATCATCGAGCGCGTCGTTTTTCGCGGCCTGAACGTCCCATTGCTTGGCTTCGAGAACCTGGCGTGCCGCCAGTGGTTGAAAAATGGCGTCGGTGACGTTGACGTACTGGTCGGCGGCAATGCCGCCGTAAAAATAATTAATACTGGGCGCCGTCATAATGCCTTTGTTGATGTCAGGGCCGCCGCCGTCGTGGCGAATGTAGTCGGCGCCAAAAACGAACTGGGGAATCCAGAGCACCTTCGCATGTGCGAGCTGGGCTTCGGCGACCCAGACGGACGCTTGCGCCGCCCGCGACGATGAGTGGTCGTGCGTCCGAGAGGCGAAGCGCCGTCGCCAAATTGATGGGATACTTGAGGTCGCTGGGCTCGAGCGGCGCCGGTTTCAAATCCATGATGCCGGGTGCTGAGGACAGGGAATTCGCATTGGTTGGGTTGGGAACTTGGGTCTGACGCACTTCCTGAGAATTCGAGGGATCGTATGCCGCTGGGGCTCCGGTCGTCGACGCCTTTTGTGTGCGGGAGTCTTTCTTGATAGTCGCTGGCGATGGAATTGACGTGGGCGATGGATTCGTGGCGACCAAGGCGGCCCCGGAAGCGAGGTCGGTTGCACCGACGAACGGACCTTGGAGATCGGGAGAACCGTCGTTCTTCGCCGAAGGCGATTGGAATCGAGAGAGACTTGTCGCTTGGCCATCCTTGCTATCAGGTAGAGCGTCGGCGGGGGGAGCCGGTTGACTCTTCAAGAACGGCCTTGATGCCATCCTTCGCGCGGGCCCGACGCAAGCAATCTGCGTCAGCGCCACACTCAGGATCCACACCCAGGCAGACCTATGCATAATTTGGTTCCTCACCGCCCAAGCGCGTGCCACGGGACACTCCTTGACCGCGTACGATACGACGCCCTTTTTATTTCGGCGACAAGGGATGCGCCTGTTAATCGAAAGAGTGCGAATGTCGAGAAAATACCGAGGATTCTCAACTCGCCGGTGCTCGGGTCAAGGTCGATTGGAGGGGACGCGCGGCCAACAAAAGCGCCGCGGAGGGAAGCTGTTTCCTCTCCGCGGCGATTTCAAGCTTCAACTTTGGACGCGGCGATTAGAGCGGCTCGAGTTTGGTCTGTGCCGACGTGAATTCCCAGATCGCCGTGTCGGGCAGGCCCAAGTGGTGTCCTTTGGCTCCTGGCCCGTGAGGCACAATGTAGTTGATGACCTTGGCGATCGTGTTCGGGTTGTACTTCACTCGAAGGAAAATGCCAGACGGGCCGGGAATGGTCGTGCCTGTTGAACCGTCGAGATTGAATTCGAAGCCCCCGGAAATCTGTTGCACGGGGTAATACTGCTTGCTCAGGACGTAGAAGACAATGAATTGACCGGACTTCCATGTTTGGTTGCCAGTCAGGATTGGCGTGTATTGCGTTTGGCCCGAGATGCGGACGCCAAAGTTGTCGCTCGCGGTGTAGGTACGCGCTGTGCTATTGCGCACGCTGACGGAGAAGATATTGTAGATCTGACCGGGCTTGGGTTTGACGGATTGAACGTTGACCTGCTGGAAGGGGCCAGCGAGGTAAGAATTCCCGTGGGATGGTTGCGTAATGCGGTCCAGTTGAAATCCGCCAAACGCAGCGCCGGTCTTGCCGCTGACTGCCGCCGGGGAGTTCGTCGTTGGCGTTTCAACGGCGTGATGAGCTTGGCCCGCCGCACTCGCGCTGAGCAATAGCTTGGCTTCCACCTGCTCGCAATTTGGATGAAACGTGATCGTTGGCGCTTGCGCATGAAGATCCCCCCAGTATTCGAAGGAGCAAAGTCCTTACATTTGGAATAAATCGGCATTCGACGTGCAAATGTGCCAGTTCTTCTCGACCTGACGGATCGTCTACGCCTCAAGGGCGAAACGCGATCGAGGTCGGTGCGCTGCCGTCCAAATGGCAAGGCTGGGGGGGAACCTAGAGGCACGCATGCTTCCATGCACTTTTGATTTTACGAGGATCGGCTACGCTTTTCCAGTGGTTATCGCCAGAAAAACGCGGCGTGTTCTGGAGATCTCTCGAACTGAATACTGGGGAATTCCTAGCAGCCCGCTTGGCTTTGGCAGGTAAGTTCTACTCGGTGATTTTGTAATTACCAAGATTTGGCGCGATGGCGTCGGGGAAGGGAAGGACGCCGGTGTAACGGCCGTAGGCTGGGTAACCGCTGGTGAACTGGTGAGTTGGACCGAAGTAGGACGTCTCGACTGTGTAATACATCGGGTGGGTGTACCAGGGGTAGCCGATGTCGGCCTGGTGAATACTGTGGTTTTTGTGGTGCGGGCCAAATCCAAACTCTCCCCAGAGCGGGACGTGCTTGCCTGAGTACCCGTGTCCGCCAAAGGCATTGGCGTCGGAGGCCGAGAGCGCCAAGAAAATGAGGGACAAACCAAACGCGCCGAGGCGCAGGTTTTTGGCGATTGAGCTGGGAAAATCCATGGCTCGTCTCCTTGCTTCTGTGTGTCGTTCGTGATGCGCGAAAGGCGATTCGGCGCCATGTACGAAGGAGCCCATGGCGCGTTTTCACGCTCCTAAACTGATATCACAAATTCAGGGCGTTGGCGGCCGCGGCGGGGAAAAATGCGCCGCCAGTGGAGAATTGGGTGCGTCCGGTCTATCGCTCTGGAGCGTGCTCGACGAAACGACCCACGGCGCGGCATGTTGTTGACACGCCGCGCCGTGGGTTCGTTTTTCGGCTGGAATTCATGAAGACGACGCTCGAGCGTCGGGACCGATTAGCGAGTCGCGGGCGGGGGACCTTCTCCAACCGGCGGCAAGAAGCCAGGTCTTTGAGTTTCGACCGGCTGGATCGGGCCTGTTGGGTTGACGAACGCCACTTCGCGGGCAGGGTAGCCCAAGGAGTGGAACATCTCGAATTGGGCTCTGTTGTACTCAGCCACGGTCGTGAAATATTCGTCGAAGGCGATCTTCATGAGCTGGAGTGCGAAGACAACCTCTTGCGGACGGTTGACCAGAACGAGCACGTTGCCAAACCTGTTGGTTTGGTGCAGCCCGTCGAAGTTGCCGTTGAACGTAATGATGGCCGTCCGGATGCACGGTCGGCCTGACCGACCTGCGCGGCGGCCGATTGCAGCCGAGCCAGAGTGCGCGTAACGTCGGCGGCGACCATGTCCTGGGTTTTGAAGAGCTCGATGATCATGTCGGGATTGCTCGCCGCGCTGTTCTTTGATTCGTGCAACGTTGCCGATGCCGAAGGCGTCGAGCTCCCAGAGGAACTGGTAGCTCAAGTCGGCCCTGCCCGTCCATTGATTGAGGCTGCTGTTGGGCCCGAGGCCGAAGATGCCCGCTTGGATTTGTTCTCCAGGCGTCTGGAAGCCGTTGATCAGAAGGCTCGGCAAAACAGGCCTCATCTTTTCCCTACGGATGTGCGCGATCATCGCCTGAACGATCGCCTGGTGCGACGCAAGCTCCGGCCGATTGGTCAGGGCGATTGGCATCAGGTCGTCAAGCCCCCGTTTGGGGTCGATGAGCGTGATTTGCAAGTGATCTTCCTCGAGCGGAACCACGACGGCGCGTGGATCGAGTCGGAGCACCTGGGTGAGACCCGCGCTATTGATTCGCCAGTATTCTCGCGCCGAAGTGGCTTGCTGCTCGAGGTCGGCGACAAGGTTTTTGGCTCGATCGACCTCGACCGCGGGCACCAAGTCTCGGCTGAGTTCGCCGATGCGCTGGATGAGGTCCTGGCCTCGTTCGACGCAGTAGAGGCCGCCGGCGTACATGCCCCGATATTGGTGAACCCTGAAGTAGGCGTCGGCGGTCATCATGAGCGCGTCGTTCTTGGCCGTCTGGATGTTCCATCGCTGGGATGTAAGCATTTGACGCGCGGCCAACGGCTCGAAGATCGCGTCGGTGAGCGCGATGTTCTGCACCATGCCGATGCCGCCGTAGAAAAAATTCACGCTGGGAGCGGTCATGATGCCCTTGTTGAAGTCTGGACCGCCGCCGTCGTGACGTAAATAGTCAAAACCGATGTTCATCTGTGGAACCCAAAGCACTTTTTGCGGGTGAGCTGAGCTTCCGCGACCCAAACGCCGGCTTGGGCGGCGGCAACGATCAGCGGCCGGGCGTCCGAAAGCCTGAGAGCGGTTGCAAGGTTGATCGGAAACCGCAAGTCCGTCGGCTCCAGCGGCGCTTCTTTGAGCCGGATCACGTCGCCGTAAGGATTAGGCGGGGCAAGGTCTTGTCTCAAAGACCGATTGGTCGTGGGAAGCGGTTCGGGCTGGTTCGAACCTTCCGGCGGCTGCGGGCGGCCGGCGGATGGGTTCGGAGTGGGGGTCGGCGCTGTATCGGCGGTCTGATTCGCATTGACTGAGGGAGCCGAAGCCGAGAGCCCCGAGGAGGTCAATCGCGTCATTAACCGAGCGGAGGCCGCATTCGCGCGAATTCGACCGGCGTCGTAGCTCTCGCTGGATCCGCGCGATGGGGGGGCGACGCGGGGTCCGTGGTGTTCGAACTGCCGGGAGAAGCAGGCGGCTGAGCGCTTGCGGCCGCGCAATCGCCGGTCAGCAACTGCGTTCCGGCAGCGAGCACAAAGAAGCAATAGATATGTTTCACAACACACCCCTCGTATGGTTTGTGTCTCGAGACGCAACCTTATCGACAGCGACGGTCGAGACGCACATGGGGATTCTTCGGCTTATGGCGGCATTCGGGATCAGACGAAATGAAACGATCGCTCTAGGATATTTGGCTCTTGGGCCGACCGATAGGCAATCCGGAGCTACGAATATTATGATCTAAATTGAAATCCTGCAAAGACTTGCGTCGTACCCATAGAATCGCGTAGTCGGAGAACGGCGGCGGCTTGAGATCACCTTTTACAAATGAAAAGACCGCTCGTCGTCCTGTCCGAAGCCGCGTGCCGCCAATCGTGGCGGACGTCGTCGGACGGGAAGAGGAAGCGGTCGTTCAAAACTCCCGAGATCGGCGAATTTTTCCAAAGCTATCGAGGCGATCGGGCAGGCGCGAGAGCGTTTGTCTCCACGACCTTGGGCGTAGGAGTTTCGACCACGGCAACTTCGGTTCCTTTGCCGCCTCCCACGACTTGCTCGTTGACGATCTCGACGGGCCCGCCGTCGGTGAGCGCTGAGATGTCGCCAACGATCACCTGCTCGTCGCCCTTGACGGGTTTCCAGGGATCGTCTCCGCTTGGGGTCTTACCCGATTGAAGATTCGTCACTTCGATCCACTTCCCGTCGCTAACTCCGGTTCGAACTTCGGTTTTGACCGCTTTGCCGTCCTTATGGAGCCAGCAAAACGTCTTCTCTCCGTTATACGCCAGCGCGTTGACCGGCACGGAGTGGACGTTGGGACGAACGATAGTCATCTTGACATAAGCATACATCCCAGGAAGAAGCTCGCTGTTGGGATTGGGCAGGTCGACCTCGGCGCGGAGGGTCCGGCTCTTGATATTGAGTGCCCACGACGTCCTCGTCACCTCTCCTAGGATCGGTTCATCGCGGTAGCCCTTGGCCAGCACGCTGGCCTTGGTGCCGACCTTGACGTAATTCGCGTCTTGCTCGGGGATGTCGACGAAGATTCGCACGATGTCCGTACGGTCAACCACGTAGATAGGCGCGGCTGCGCCCGATGGCGAGAGATTTGGGCTTCGATCGAGAGCGGTTGGGTCTCCCGAGCTCGGCAACACGAAGTCGAACGTATTGGCATTGCGGACCGTGATCACGCCGTCGAATGGAGCGGGTAGTTTCAAGTAACCCACCCAAGCCTCGAGTCGCTTGGCTTCGCTGGTCGCAACGGCCAAAGAGGCCTCCGCCACCTTGACGTCGACTTTGGCCTTGGCCAGCGTGGCCGTATCCGATAGGAGTTCCGCTTCCGCTTTGGCAATCCCAGCCTCGGCTGCCTCCTTCGCGGCGATGCTGCCCCTTAACTCGTTTTCCGACTCGAGCAGAACTTGCGGGTCGACGACCCCTTTTTCCTTCTCGCGACGGAGACGAGTCACTTGTGAATCCCAGCGAACGACTTCGGCTTTGAACTTATCCAAGATCGCCTTGGCTTCCTGGACGTTCGCCTTCGCCGCTTCGACGTTGGCGGAAGCGACGTCGACCATCTTGAGAGCCAGATCAACTTTTTGATTGTCGAGATCCACCATGTTCCGCTTCGTCGAGAAATCCTCCACCAATTCCGGAACGAACAAGGTCGCCAACGTTTGGCCCTTCTTCACCTTGTCGCCGATATCCACGATCCATTTATCGATGTAGGCGGTCATCTTGGGATAAACCGAGGAACGCTCGTACGATTCGATGAAGCTGGGCTGGCCAACCACACGAACGAGGGTGCGCATCTCCGGCCGGGTCACCTTGACGCTGGGCGGCTTGCTAACACCTTCCACGGTTTTCTTCGCGTCACCGTGGCAACCAGCGGCCGCCATCGCCGCCGCGACCAACATGCAGATCCGAGCGCTCAAAGCGAAAGTCTTCGGCGGCAACCAGCATCGGTTGGCAAGCATCTGCATCCTCCAAGACGAGCGACGGGGCGACCGCTCTCCTTCCATCGCAGAGCGTCCAATTTCAACGACCATTACAGACCTCCCGGTTTTGGTTTCGTACATCACTTACTCCCATTGTAGCTCGACTGAGCCGAGCTTCTGATATTTGCTGTTCATTGCCCGAGGCCAGGCGCGCCTCGAGGCCTTAAGGTTACGTTTGATGAGAAGTTCCCACTTTCGCCGTTCGATAGACGGCGCTCATGGGTTTCGGTGGGGGGGAGAAAAGGGGGGGACTTCGGGCTGTAGGATTCTAAGTTTATTTTTTTACCTCGATCCTCCCGCGCCGCTCGATCTCGATCGACAACTCAAGACGTCGAACAAGTCTCTATCGAGTTCTTCGACAATCGCAGTCGCGAGATCTACGTACATTATGTGGGTATGGTCTTTTTCGTTGAGTGTCGGAGAGTAGAGGCGTCGAAGCACGCAGTAGCGATCCGATCGATCGGCCTCTCGCAGGGAGCGGAGTAAGGGGTTTTTGAGACGCGTCGCGAGCCCTCTAACCCAGGTAAGGGACTGGGTTTTCGGAGAACCGCGTCCTACGCTTACTTGACAGCCCCAACGATTTTCGATTTTGGAGCTTACGCAGGACTTGAAGTGGGGATCGGGCAGCGGACGCAAGGCGCGTCAGCAGCGAAGCCGCCGGGTGATTGGTTGGGTGCTGGAGATCATTTGCTGAATAGAAGCCGGCTCAAAGTATAAGAGTGGTAGATCGAGCCCCAGGTAGTAAAGAGAGGGTGCGGAGTCGAATTCATCTTCGACTTCTTTTTCGGTCGTCACTTCGCCGAGGAGCTTGAACGCCAGCGCGCTTGGGCTCTTGCAGAGTTGTACTTTGGGAGTGGAACTGGTCCAAGAGCCCGGAGTCCGACTGGGAAAGATGCCGAACGAATGGGGTTGATGCGCGCGTGAAAGTGGGCTCGACAATCCGGCTAACACCGTCAGCAACGCGATCGCGTAAAGGATGCCAACAATCTGCCAGTCCGATCTATTCTTCATCGCGTGTCTTTTCGTCCAACTCATTAAAGTGCGACACAGTATCATAAGAAATTGGTAGGTGGACGTCAAACATTACGTTTACAGCAAACGGAGGTTCCGGTTACGCCCGAGCCTCGAGTAGGTTTTCGGAGAACAGGTCTGTTATCGTTTGGAAGAAGCCGGATTGCCGCTCCCTTCATTTTTGGGGGTTGAGGTCGGCGACGCGGCGACTTCGTTGCTTTTGGCTTCCTGAGCAGGCGATTTGGCTATCTCGACTAGACCGCCGTCGGTCAGAATCGATATATCCCCGACGATAACCTGTTCGTCCCCTTTGACCGACCTCCAATCCTCCTGTCCAGCTGGCGCGGCGTCGTCTGAAGATTCGTCACCTCGATCCATTTTCCGTCGCTGACTCCGGTGCGAACATCGGTCTTCACGGCGCGTCCGTCTTTATGGAGCCAGCAATATGTTTTCTCGCCGCTATAAGCCAGCGCGTCGACAGGAATGGCCCGCACGTCCTTGCGATTGATGATCATTTTAACGTATGCATACATCCCGGGCAGAAGCTCGCTGTTGGGATTGGGCAGGTCGATTTCGGCGCGGAGGGTCCGGCTCTTGACGTTCAAGGCCCAAGAGGTGCGGGTGACTTCTCCCTGGATCGGTTCGTCTCGATAACCCTTGGCGAGGATGCTGGCTTTGGTGCCGATCTTGATGTAGTTGGCGTCTTGTTCTGGGATGTCGACGAAAATTCGCACGACGTCGGTGCGATCGACGACGTAAATCGGCGCCGCGGCGCCGGAAGGGGAGAGATCGGGGGTGCGTTGCATGGCGGTTGGATCGCCGGTGCTCGGCAGAACGAAGTCGAAAGTATTGGCGTTGCGGACGGTAATCACGCCGTCGAAAGGCGCCGGCAGCTTTAAATACCCGACCAGTGCCTCCAAACGCTTGGCCTCGCTGGTCGCAACCGCCAAATCGGCCTCGGCCACCTTCACGTCGACTTTGGCTTTGGCGTATGTGGCCTGTTTGGAAAGCAGTTCCGCTTCGGCTTTGGAGATCCCGGCCTGGGCGGCGTCTTTGGAAGCGATGCTGCCCCGCAGCTCGTTCTCCGACTCGAGTAGAACCTGCGGATCCACGACGCCCTTATCCTTTTCGCGACGGAGTCGATTGACCTGGGAATCCCAGCGAAACACTTCGGCCTTGAATTTGTCCAAGATCGCCTTCGCTTCGAGCAAGTTCGCCTTGGCCGCCGCCACGTCGGCAAACGCGACGTCGACCAGTTTGAGCGCGAGATCCACCTTTTGCTTGTCGAGATCCACCATGTTTCGCTTCGTGGCGAAATCCTCCACCAGCTCCGGAACGAACAAGGTGGCGAGCGTTTGGCCCTTGGTGACTCGATCTCCAATATCGACGATCCATTTATCGATATACGCCGTCATCTTTGGGTAGACCGACGAACGTTCGTAGGCTTCGATGAAACTGGGCTGGCCGACCACGCGAACGATGGTGCGCAGCTCCGGCTTGGTCACCTGAACGGTGGGCGGCTTGGTCACGCTATTGACGTTTTTCTTGGCCTCTCCGTGGCAACCGGCCGCGGCGAGCAAGACGAGAAGCCTGCCGGAAAGCGCAAAAAGACGCTTGTTCAGTCGCCGAACAGAGCAGTTCATCGAACTCCTCCCGTTCTGTAAGGGAGGGGCCAACCCGGCCCTCCCGAAACACACCCAAAGCCCGAGCCCATTAGAATTCTCCGCAACGGGTATTGTACACAAGCCGGCTTAGTGGACCAGCCGGCATTTCCGCAAGTCTAGTGCGAGCCGGCGTCTTGGCCGTGGTTTGGCCCATTGTCGTTGTTTGCTCCGTTGTCATGAGAACCGTTTTCGGCTCCGTGCCCGCCCGCGCCATGTTCGGGCGCGTGCGGGTCGGTCGCGTAGACGTTTGGATCGTAGTGCACGCTCTCCGGGTCGTCCGGATAGATCGACGGCGAGCGAGAAACGCTGGCGCCGATAACGATCGCGAAGATCGACGGAACCACGAGCAACGTGGCGAACGTGGACATCACGAGCCCGCCGATAACCGCTCTTCCCAAAGGCGCCTGCATCTGGCTGCCGCGCTCGAGGGCCAATGCCATGGGCACCATGCCGACCGTCATGGCGCAAGCGGTCATCAAAATCGGCCGCAAACGCTCGCTGGCACCGACGATTGCCGATTGGACCGCGGAGCTTCCGCGCTTCCAGTGTTCGTCGATAAACGTCACGAGCATAACCGAGTTCGACACCGACACGCCCAAGCACATGATCGAACCCATGAATGACTCGATGTTCAGCGACGTGTTGGTGAAGTAGAGGATGATCGCGATTCCAGCCAGCACGCCCGGCACCGCGCCGATCGAAATGATCGCCAATCTCGATGACTGGAAGTAGGCGGTAAGGAGCACGAAGATCACGAAGACGGCCACTCCCAGGCCGATGCCCAGCGATAGAAACATCTCTTGCATAGGTCGCAACTGGCCCATCGGTTGGACGCGGACGCCGCGTGGAGGCTTGCCGGCGGCGTCGATCGCCTTCTGGACGTGGGCGGAGGCTCGACCCATGTCTTCGCCCTCGACGTTGGCGGTGATTGTCAGATAACGTTGCGACATATCACGGTCGATTTCGCCTGCGCAAACCTCTGCGAACCGTGGCGACGTCGCGAATCATCAAGTTGACGTCGGGGTTCACTGACTCGACGGGCAGAATCTCGACGTCTTCGGGCTTCTCCATCCTCAGCGGAGGAACCTGGAGCTGAACCAGGTAGTCGAAGCCGGTCTTGAGGTCGACCCAGTAATTCAGCGACGCAAACCGGGTGGACGCCGTCGACATGACGAGCCCCTTGGCGACGTCTTCAACCGTCGCCCCGCTCAAGCCCGCCTTCTCGCGGTCGATTTCGACCTCAACGCTGGGATAATCCAGCATCTGGACGAACTGAACGTCGCGAAGCGAGGGAATCTTCTTCATTTCGGCGACGATTTTCTCGGCGTGCGGGCGGACGGCGTTCAAGTCCGGGCCGACGATTCGCACGGCGATCGGGGTCGCCGAGCCGAAGCTCATCACCGACGTGACGATATCGCCAGGTTCGAACCCGAAGCTCGTCAATGCAGCCTGTCGCTTGGCGTCCGAGAGCGAAAGCCCTCCCTCGACAAGCCGCTTCTCGAGCCAGGGAATGACGCGTTTGGGCAGTTCCCTGCGCAAGTCCTCACGGAATTTCGCGAGCTTGATGCCGCTGTCTTCGGCGAGCGCGACGCGGAGCTGGCCGTCGTCGGGTCCGCGCATGAACAGAACCATGTTGTCGATGCCGAAGTTTGGCGCCACCTGGCCGACGTAGCCCATGGTGATGCGAATGTTCTCCGGCTTGGCCTGGCGTTCGATTTCCTCCAGACACTTGATGGCGATCTGGCGCGTGAGCTCGAAGTTCGAGCCGGGAGGAGAGCGGAAGCGGAGTACGAACTCGCCCGAATCGATCTGCGGAAACAACTCGGTTCCCACCTGCAAGCCAAGAACCGCCAGAATGAGCGCGCTTGCCCCCAGATAAATTGGCACGACAAGCCAACGCAGTCTGACGAACCAAGACACGGCCCCACCATACAGCCTGAGGAACTTGCCGAAGAGACCTGCGTTTTCGTCCCCGTGCTCGCCGCCGTGGTGCTTCAAGAGTCGCACGCACATGATTGGCACGAACGTGCTCGAGAGCAGGTAAGAAGAGATCATCGCGAAGCCGACGCCCAGGGTCAGCGGCATGAACAGCGACCTGAGCGGATCGCCCATGATAAACGCGGGTATGAACACGGAAAGGATACACAAAAGAGCCAACAACCGGGGCACCGCGGTCGCGTTGCTGGCGTGTAAGACCGCCGTCGCCAGATGGGGCGTTCGCCCCATCTGCACGTGTACGTTTTCGATCGTCACCGTGGCCTCGTCGACCAAGATGCCGATCGCAAGCGCCATGCCGCCCAAGGACATGATGTTGATGGTGTTGCCCGTGATCCAAAGACCAAAGAGAGAACCCAACAGCGCCAGGGGAATGTTCGAGACGACGACGATCACGCTTCTTGGATCGCGAAGGAACAGCAAGATCATCAAACCGGTCAGGCCGGCGCCAATGGCGCCTTCGGTCGCCACGCTTTCGACCGCCGCCACCACCGTCGGCGATTCGTCGAATTCAAACGTCACCTTTACGTCCGGCGGCACGTTGTCGCGAAACGTCTGCAAAGCCTTGTTCACGTCCGCGACGACCGTCAACGTCGAGCCCGTGTCTTTCTTGATGATCGGCAGATAGACCGACTTCTTGCCATTAACTAAAGCATATCCATACGTGATGTCCACGTCGTCCCTAATAGTCGCGACGTCGCGCAGATAGACGTTTTTCCCCAACCTGAGCGGGATGGTTCCAATCTGTTGGATGTCGTCGACGGTCGCGTTGTTCGCGACGACCGGCATCGAATCCCTGACATAGACGTTTCCCGCGGGAATGATCGTATTGCCCGAGGCCAGTGCGTTGATCACTTGCTGCGGAGTGAGGTTGTAATCGAGTAGTTTCTGAGGGTCGACGTTGATCACGATCGACCGCATGTTCGGACCGAAAGGAGAGATCGCCACGGTGCCCGGAACGTACGCTTGGACCAGCGGGCGAATGACGTTCTGCGCAAGGTCTCCCATGCGGCCCAGAGACGTCACCGTGCTTTCGAAGACCAGGTAGCCGACAGGCACGCTGCCCGCGTCCATGCGCATGATCATCGGCGGCAATGTACCCTTGGGCATCCACGACATCGCCCTGTCCGACATCGCCACCACCTGCGCCATCGCTTGACCCATGTCCGTTCCGGGGAAGAACGAAAGCTCCGTCAACGCCACCTGCTGGATGTTCCGCGTATTGATGTCCTGGACGCCGTCGACGTACTGGAAGTAAAGCTCCAGTTGGTTGACGATGAAACCCTCCATCTGGTCGGGGCTCATGCCAATGTAATCGAGAAAAACGTAGATCTTCGGCACGTTGAGTGCCGGGAAAATGTCGACTCGCATGCGGTTGTAAGCGAGTGCTCCACCGCTGATCAGGGCCACGACCAACATCAAGGTCGTAACCGGTCGACGCATGGCAAGGACTGTCGGATTCATGATCTATGTCTCTCTTCTAGTCGTCGAGTACGTTGTGTCGGCTATTCCAAGCTATAACGGCTTCCAGACGATCGGCCCAGTGCAAAGCGAAGTCTCTAATCGATGAAGCAAACCCATTTACACGGAGCCTAGCATGAAAGCGTGGAAAATGCTGGAGGGTCGACTTCATAACGCTAGACGCGAACCTGCGAGCCTCTGCCCGATCTGGTAGGAACCATCGAAAGCAATCCCTACGAATCAGGATTGCGGTATGTAATTTTGAAATCGATTCCGCCCGAGCGGCCAACCCATGAGATTCGTTGGCTGCGAGCCGTCGTCAGCTCGCAATCAAAAGCAATCCGAGGGAATGTTGGAACCGCAAGGCAATGGCCTTAGTGGCCAGCGCTCATATCGCGGCCCGGAACCGCTCGACAGGCAAACGAAGAGACGCCAAAAATGCGTCGCCTCAACAGCGAAACGGGCAGGAGGTAGGGACCAAACTGAAGTTCAAACTGCGGAACAAAGTCTCTTTCGACCGAGAGATTGGATGATCATATGCAAGCCAAGCAACCACTTGCGAAGCCTGTCCAACTTCCATGCTTTTGATGGGAAGGGCGGTCACCCGAGCGGCGGTCGAGGTACTTGGTGCGGCGGAATCTTGCGTGATGTGTTTTGCAGTTTTGGAAGCCCAGAATTCACGGCGAGCATCTCGCCCGCGGACGTGATCAGGTGAAGCCTCGGCGGCGCGGATGGGGGCGAACGCAACCGAGAAGATCAACGCGACTGAGTAGGCGAGACGAACCGGAAGTTCGATGGAACCGTAACGAGACATCGCCATACGGATCTCACTGGGACGTAGAACGAATAAGTAGATTTTAAGACCTGTGAAATCGGATGTCAACCCAGCCTAATGGGATAGGTCTTGAGCCTTTCGACGTGGATATTGGGGATTTCGACGGCGATTTATTCGAGGTGGATCCGGCGGCAAGTTGCCACGGCGTTAAGCGATCGCTTGACACTCCGAAGTCCGTTTCTCTAGGATTCCATCGCCGGAAGAGAGCCAGAATCGAACAAAACGGCGGTGGGGTGTTCGCCGTTTGAAAGCCCGTACGCTTTCGACCTAAGTCTAGAGTTTCCTTGGATTTCGTTCCGCCCGGAGTCTTTTATGCGGATCGCGTTGGACGCAATGGGAGGCGATCATGCTCCCGGACCGATCGTCATGGGAGCCGTTCAGGCCGTGCAGGCCGACGAGAAAATCTCGGTCGTACTGGTCGGAGATCAAGAGCAGATCGAGCCGCTTCTGATTGCCGCTCCAGATGCCCCGCGCGATCGTTTGCCGATCGTGCATGCCAGCCAGGTTGTGGGCATGGACGAAAAGCCCGTCGAAGCGCTGCGAAAGAAACGCGACAATTCGATCTCGGTGTGCTGGGGTTTGATGGCCAAGGGTGAAGTGAATGCGGTGGTCTCCGCGGGTTCAACCGGGGCGATGGTCGCATCGGCGCTCTTTAACGCGAAAATGTTTCTCCCAGGCGTCCGTAGACCGGGGATCGCCGCGATTTTCCCCTCGCACAACGGCCCGATCGTCATCATCGACGTCGGCGCCAATATGAACGCAAAGGCCGAGGATCTTTACCAATACGGCGTAATGGGCGCTGTCTACGCCGAGCAGATCCTGGGAGTGACCGACGCCAAGATCGGGCTCTTGAACGTCGGCTCCGAGGAAGAGAAGGGGACCGACCTGACCCGCACAACCCGCGCCTTGTTCCAAGACAGCGCCTTGGCGGACCGGTTCCTGGGCAACGTCGAAGGACGAGACATTTACGAGGGCAAGGCCCGCGTGATCGTCTGCGAAGGCTTCGTGGGCAACGTCTTGCTCAAGGCCGGCGAAGGCGCCGTCGAGTTCCTCTTTACCGAGCTTGCCAAGGAGCTTGGTCCTGTTTTGCCTTCCATGGCGCCGGAGCACGCGCTCAAAGTAAAGCAGGCGATTTTCGGCCTCAAGTCGCGTTACGAATACCATGAGTACGGCGGCGGCCCGCTTCTGGGAATACGAGGCGCCTGCATCATTTGCCATGGGTCGTCCGACGAGCGCGCGATCAAGAACGCAGTGCGAGTCGCGGCGACCATGGCGGAGGATCGCGTGAGTCATCAGATTATCAAATGGCTGGCGCATGAGTCTCAAAAAAGCCAGCAACCCGAAGGATAACGGCCTGCGCCCCGAGGAACACGCCATTCGGCACGGAACCCAGCATGCCAAAGATCGCTTTTCTTTTCCCGGGCCAGGGTGCACAGACGGTGGGCATGGGCAAGGAGCTTTATGCACAGCTTCCCGCGGCGAAGGCGCTCTTTGACCAGGCAAATGAGATCCTGGGAATTGACCTCGCCAAAATTTGCTTCGACGGGCCCGCCGAAGCGCTCGAAGCCACCGACATCAGCCAGCCCGCGATTTTCGTCGCCAGCCTCGCGGCACTCGAGGATCTGAAATCGCGAGCTCCAGAGGTCCTCGCTGGATGCAAGGGGGCCGCCGGACTAAGTCTTGGCGAATACACAGCCCTGACCTTCGCGGGATCGCTCGACTTTGAAACCGGCCTCCGCGTCGTCCGAGCGCGGGGCAAGGCGATGCAGGCAGCGGCTTTGGCTTCTCCCAGCGGCATGACCAGCATTCTGGGGCTCGATGAACACGCGGTCGACGAGCTCTGCAAACGGTTTTCGGGCGAAGCCAAAATCTGGAAGGCAAACCTGCTTGGCCCTGGGAACATCGTTGTCTCCGGCCATAAAGAGGCGCTCGCCCTGCTCGAGCCCATCGCGACCGAACTCGGCGCATCTCGAGTCTTCCCGCTGGCCGTCGCGGGGGCGTTCCATAGCCCGCTGATGAAGCCCGCCGACGAAATCTTGGCCGACGCATTGGCAAAATCCACTGTCAAACCGTCTTCAATGCCGGTTTATTCGAATGTTACCGCCGCGCCACACGAAGAGCCCGATTCGATCCGGCGAAAACTTGCCGATCAGGTGACCTCGGGGGTCTTGTGGGAGGCATTGATGCGAAGAATGCTCGCCGATGGATTTGATGCATTCTATGAAATCGGGCCTGGCAGGGTGCTGACTGGCCTCTTGAAGCGCATCGATCGCAAAACTACCTGCGAGAATATTCCAGCGCGTTAGATTGGATTCCGAACCTATTCCGTAAGTTCAGCGAAGGAGCCAAGAGCATGGCGGCAAGCCCGGAAGCGAGTGGTTGCAAAGTCGATTTGAGCGGGCAGATCGCCCTGGTCACGGGAGCGTCTCGCGGCATTGGCAAGGCCGTGGCGCTGCGTTTGGCCTCTTGTGGAGCCCTTGTGGCGGGAGTCGCCAGGACCAAGGCGGCGCTCGAATCCACTCTGAAGGCGATCGAGGACGCCGGCGGCAAAGCCGAAGGGTACGACGCCGACGTCTCGAACCCCGATCAGGTCAACAAAATCATCGAAGAACTCGAGGCGAAACACCAAAAAATCCACATCCTCGTGAACAACGCCGGCATCACGAAAGACGGTCTGGTTTTACGCATGGAAGATTCCGCCTGGAAGGACGTGATCGAAACCAACCTTTCGGGAACCTTTTACTTCTGCCGAGCCGTCGGCGCCGTGATGATGAGGGGCCGCTATGGACGAATCATCAATATTTCGAGCGTCTCCGGCCTAGTCGGCAACCCTGGCCAGTCGAACTACTCCGCGAGCAAGGCGGGAGTGATCGGCTTCAGCCAGACGATCGCCAGGGAGCTCGCTCCTCGCGGGATCACCGTCAACTGTGTGGCGCCTGGCTTCATCACCACCGACATGACCGACGTCTTGCCCGAGAAGATCAAGACCGAGGTCAAGGAGCGAGTCCCAGTTCGTCGACTCGGCTCTCCCGACGACGTCGCCGACCTTGTCTGTTATCTGGCTGGTCCAGGGGCAGGCTACATTACCGGCCAGACGATCGCCGTCGACGGCGGGATGACCGCCTGAGGGCCTTCTTTGGCGTGTTTTGCTCCAGACGTTTGAAGTCGCGCTTCCTCACGTGTAGTCTGACGATGTGATTCTTGCGATGAACGGTCGCTTTGGAGCTCTCTTAATGCGCCGCCCTTTGATTCTCGCCTCTCTTGTCGTGCTGGGTTCGATCGCCTTCGAAACCGAGGCCGATGCACAATGGGCTTATCCAGGGCGATACGGCCAATACGGCTATAGCCCTTACGGCAACGATCCAGGGGCAGGCTACATGGCAGGATTCGGCGCATACGCCCGCGGACGCGGCGCCTACTTGGTCGACGAGGCCAACGCACGGTCGATCAACGCCGACACGATGCTCAAATGGAACAACGCGCTTCGAGCAAGGCAGGCTGCGCTCAAAGCCGAGGAAGACAAGCAAAAGGCCAAAGACGACGTCGAACGCAAGGAAAGAGCGGAGGAACGGAATCTGGAGAACGGTTCGAAGCTGAACGACTTGCTTACAACCATCTACGTCGACGACCCCTCCGCTTCGAAATCTCGGAAATCCAGAACGCCTCTCGCCAGCAGCGTGCTCCGAGAAATCCCCTTCGAATGGGACACAGAGGCCATCACGATCTGCATCGATCAGATGACCGCCGAGGGCTCTCTCCCTTTCGCTCTTCGAGATTCCGCTTACAGCGCCGAACGCGCGAACCTCCGCAAGGTCGTTGAACATGCCATCAAGGAAGACGTCAAGGGCGATGTGTCTTACGACACGAAGAAAGATGTATTCGACGCCATCAAACGGTTCAGGGCGAAGTTCAAGCAAGTTGTCGACGACTCAGACCCTGGCTACGAAGCCGCCGAGGAATACTTCGTCACGTTGGGCAGTCTGACAAAACTCCTGGGCGATTCAAACATGCGGGCGATCCTGACCGAGCTCGCGGGCCGCCCCGAAGTGCCGGTTGGCGAGTTGATCGCCTTCATGCACGCCTTCAATCTGCGTTTCGGCGCCCAACAACAAAGCAACAGATCGAAATCTATAAATCATTGACGCCGCTTTTTGCGCAGGTTGCGAAGGAGACTTCCGACGATTCGATGAACCCGCCGCCTCCGGATACGAGCGGCGCCAAGTTTCAAGACGCCGCCAAGTCGGCGTTCAAGGGTATGAATTGGTCCCAACTCGAGTCACATTCGAGCAGTAAATGATCCGGCGAAAGAGCCGGACCTGCGTTAGCTCTTGCTATAGCCCTTGAAGCGAACAGTGTAGTCCGTTCCGGGAATTCCGGATCCATTGCCATCGAGGAAGGTCCCCGTTAAGTCCTTGAGGCCGTTGGGTCGGCTTCCATTCACGGTCAGTACGTATGGCTTGTAGAATGAGACTCGGGGTTTGG
>CAWFUI010000002.1:0-499129 GCA_963818975.1 uncultured Planctomycetota bacterium
CCACGTATTGCTCCCACAATCAGTACTATGTAGGCGTACAGTATAAAGAAAAAGACATCGAGTCGATCGAAACCTTGATGGACATTCCGATCACAAGTCCCAAGCAAGGGACGCCCGTCCCGATGAAAAACGTGATCAAGGTTCGCAAGCGGAGGATTCCGTCGGAGGTTCGCCACTATACGCTCCAACCGACGATCGAGCTTTCCATGGGCGTCGACAAGCGCGATCTTGGCCACGTTGCCGACGAAGTGACCGCCAAACTCGAATCGTTCGGCAAGCACCCCTCGGATCTCGAGAAAAGGTCCCCGTTCGACCAGGCGGTCTACAAGTTCGTGAAGAAGATCGGCTTCGCCAAAGGTATGGATACCTGGGTGCCTTACGACCCAAGGGACTCGACCGGCAAGACGCTGCTGAAAGGAAGCAAGATCGTCATCAGCGGCGAATACTCGCGTATGCAAGACACCTTCAAGAACCTGGCCGTCGGGCTCACGTTGGCCTCGCTGCTCATCTACTTCTTGATGGTTGCTCTCGACAAATCTTGGCTTGTGCCCTTTACGGTTATGTCGATCGTGCCGCTTTGTTTGGTCGGCATCCTGCCGATGCTCTATTTCACTGGAACGTCGGTCAACGTGCAGTCGCTCTTGGGCTTCATCTTCATCGTCGGCATTAAGGTGGCCAACACGGTCTTGATGACCGACTTTGCCCAGGAGCTGCGCAGGGAAGAGGGGCTGACGCCCACTCAAGCGATCCGCAAGGCGGCCGCCATACGGGTGCGACCGATCACGATGACGGCCATCGCCGCGTTCTTCGCGATGATTCCAGCGTCGCTTGCGATCGAGCGCGGATCGGAGGCGAACGCGCCGCTCGGAAGGGCGATTCTCGGCGGTCTTTTGGCCGGCGAACCCGCTACGCTTTTCGTACTCCCGGTGATCTACTCGCTCTTGATCCGAGATCCTAAAGGTTACGTTCCTCGTCCCCGACATCATCACGACGATGAAAACGGCGGCAACGGTCATGGCAACGGCGAGAACGGCGAGGGTGAAAACGGTCATGACGGCAACGGCTCGAACGCGCACGGCCATGGAGGCCGTTAGCCTCGCGATTCTTGCAGTTGAACGGTCTCGACCCACTGGCGCGGGCGTTGAACCTGCTCCATCCCGTAGCCTGCGCCCCGTTGATGTAAAGTGGTAGAGAAACGTTGATGTAGCGTTCGAGCCTCTCCCGATGTCTTGAGCGTAGGCTTTCTCATCGCCTTCGAACCAGGTTGGAAGATCCAGTCGCGATAACGCTAGATAGGGCGCTTTTTCAATGGCAAGGGATCGAACCTTTCGTCCAGACGGCGTCGATCGTCGAACCCTCGAAAGCCGGGTTATGCCGAGCGCCTTGATCTTAGCCTCGGCCGATGGAAGCGCTCATAAAAACCCGTCGATCGATCAGCCGACCACGGGCTTCCTGAATACCATCAATACGAGGTTGGCGACGTCGGGAATCGTCACGAACTCGGTGAATCAGGCGTTCCAAGTGTTCGGGCAGAATGCACTTGGAATCAAGGTCAAGCTACCCAGCTCTCCGTCACTGATCATACATCCGTCAACGACGACCGGTTCGACGGTTTCGACATCACTGACGCCAGGCGTCCAGGTGGGGACCAAACCCGCCTCCCTCGCGTTGCCCGACCTGATTTCGACCCTCGAGCAGCAAACGATTACGGCTCTGGCTCGGTATCAATTTGCCAACCTCAGACCTCGGCCTTCGCAACTGACCGCCAAGAAGGTGTCATTGCCTCCCGTAAACACGCTGATTCCGTACGCAGTCCAGCAAATCAACCAGATGAACGCTCAGCTCACCCCCGCGCCAGGGGGAGGCGCGGAACCGACGCCCCAGGCGATCAATTCTTATTCCGAAACGTATTCAAATATTTTGAACGCAATAGCCGAGTTCTCCGTTCACCCTGTGTTGTTCCGCTCGCCGTCGGACTTCTATAAGAGTCCAACCGCCATCTTCAAGCCGAGCTTTAGCGGCATCCCTGCCAACCGAGGCGTCGGTTACGCACTGCGTGGTCCTGGCGGCGTCCCATTGAGGAGGTCGTAGCGGATCGACGCCGGAGGCCGTAAGCTGCAGTGGAGTTTCCGCACCAGGAAACCTACACTCTCTAAATGATAATCTCCACGATCATCCGGGCCTTTCGAACGCTTTCATCTCATGGCCCCTCGACCAGCGAAAATCACGCCTCAAATCCGGTCGGGCTTGTGATCCTTGCCGATGGAATTGGGGGCCTGGACCTCTGCGGCCATGGGATGCGAAGGGCGCTTGCCGCGGCGGACGCCAAGCTCGAGCTTCGAGTCATCCGCTGGGGACACGGTTACGGTCGCTGGCACGCGGATCTCTCCAATGTCGCCAATCATCAGACCCAAGCAAGCGAGATTGCAAACCAGGCTCGTCGCTTTCGCGAGGAGCATCCAGATGCTCCGGTTTACTTAGTGGGCAAGTCTGGAGGGACCGCCGTCATCCTCCACGCTCTTGGAAGGCTCGAACCGGACTCGATCGAAGCTGCCATCCTTCTGGCGCCGGCGGTCTCCCCAGACTACGACCTGAGCCAGGCTTTGACTGCGGCGAAGCGGCTGGTGGTTTATTGGTCGCCGCTGGATGTCGTCATTCTGGGTTTGGGAACCAGTATGTTTGGAACCGCCGACCGCCGATGGGCGTCGGCCGCGGGGATGGTTGGCTTTCGAATGCCTTCGAGCGCATCGAGGTTGGATCTCTATAACGAAAGGCTCGAGCAGGTGAAATGGAAGCCCGAAATGGCGGCTTCAGGCTATTTTGGAGGCCACATAGGACCTGACAATCCCGCCTTTTTGAGGAAGTACGTGCTGCCTCACTTGGGAGTGCCGTTCCAAGAGCGGGTGCGATCTGACGATGAAGCGCCGAGTGCTGTCAAGCCGTTGGAGTGATCGTCCGATAAGGTAACGGTCTCGATAGAGCCGCCTGAAAGCCGAAAGGCTTGGAGGAAGCGACGGTTCGTCGAAGAGCAAGCTCGACGCCTTGGTAGAGTCGATCGAGCGTGAAGGGCCCTGGCCCGCCGAGATCTCGTTTTGCAGCTTGACGCACTTGGCCTCGGGCATCGGCCCCTCGCGCTTGCCTCGATGCGAGTCGCGCCCGCAACCGCCACCCTGGCGCTGCACCGCGGGCGGCCCCCTTGCCGTATTCCTGGAGAACACCGCATACTCTCCGAACGCGCATCAGTGCGCAAGGGGGCCGCCGCGCAGTTGATCGAAGGCGAAGGATCGCCTCACTCCCTCGAATGCCGTTGAACCATTCGACCTGGACCAGAGTTCGCATCAAAGGCCGCAGGTCTGGTAAAATCTTGGTCTCAAAGAGATCGGGGACGACGGCGACATTGCTCCGCCGACTGCGTTGCCTCGATCTTTTGGATGGAACGTCAACTGGATTCAACTACGCCTTCTTGGAGTGAAATCAAAATATGAAGTATTCATCGGCAGAGATCGCCGAGGTTCGGGGCCGCGAGATTTTGGATAGTCGCGGAAATCCGACGGTGGAAGTGGACGTTGTGCTTGTCGAGGGAACGATGGGGAGGGCGGCGGTTCCCTCGGGCGCCAGCACCGGAGCTCACGAGGCTGTGGAGCTTCGCGACGGCGACAAGAGCCGGTATCTTGGCAAAGGCGTCCGCAAGGCCGTCGAGCACGTCAACAAAGAACTGGCGAAGGCGGCGGTCGGTCGCGATAGTCTGGACCAGATTGGACTGGACTCGGCCCTGCTCGCTGCGGACGGAACCCCGAACAAAGCCAAGCTGGGCGCTAACGCCATTTTGGGGGTTTCGCTGGCGGCTGCGAAGGCGGCGGCGGCGTTCGCGGGTTTGCCGCTTTACCGCTACATTGGCGGTGTGGGCGCGAGGGTGCTTCCTGCTCCCATGATGAACATCTTGAACGGCGGAGCCCACGCCGACAACAACGTCGACGTCCAAGAGTTCATGGTCATGCCGCTCGCGGCGAGCTCCTTCTCCGAAGCTCTACGCTGCGGAGCTGAGGTGTTCCACTCGCTCAAGTCGGTGCTCAAGGGCAAGGGCTTGAACACCGCCGTGGGCGACGAAGGCGGCTTTGCTCCAAGCCTGAAGAGCAACGTCGAGGCGATTGAAGTGATCATGCTGGCGATCGAAAAGGCTGGCTACAAGCCCGGCGCCGACGTTCAAATTGCTCTCGACGTCGCCGCCACCGAGCTCTTCAAGGATGGCGTCTACGTGCTCGAAAACGATCCCAAGCCCAAGAAGACCCCTGCCGAGATGGTAGAGCTGCTCGAGTCTTGGGTGCGGCAATACCCGATCTGCTCGATCGAAGACGGCTGCTCTGAAGACGATTGGACAGGCTGGAAGCTCTTGACCGACAAGCTTGGCAAGAAGGTTCAGATCGTCGGCGACGACTTGTTCGTCACCAACACGCAGCGGCTTTCCAAGGGGATCGACGAAGGAATCGCCAACAGCATCCTGGTCAAGGTGAACCAGATCGGATCGCTGACCGAGACGCTCGACGCGGTTGGCCTGGCGATGAGGAATCGCTATACGGCGGTGATCAGCCACCGGTCGGGCGAAACCGAAGACAGCACCATCGCCGACATCGCGGTCGCAACCAACGCCGGCCAAATCAAGACCGGCAGTGCAAGCCGATCGGACCGTATCGCCAAGTACAACCAACTGCTTCGCATCGAGCAGGAGCTTGGAGCCTCCGCGATCTACGGCGGAAAGCTCTGGCCCAAGCGAGGCTAAGAGGCGGACGGGAGACCAGGTTTTTCTGGGGCGGCGTGGGTTTCAGCTCGGCCGCCTCTTCTTTTTGGGCCAGAGCGAAACCAGCTCGGAGCCGAGCTACTTTGCCTGCGGGTCGCGACGTACCTCCGTCCCCCCCTGGACGATAGCAGCGTCGGAAGCCTGCACGGTTTGTTGGGGGAATTTCTTGACGAGAGTCACCTCGTTGCCCTTCTCATTGTAGCGAAA
The DNA here is from genome assembly GCA_963818975.1 of uncultured Planctomycetota bacterium. GTDB lineage: Bacteria > Planctomycetota > Planctomycetia > Isosphaerales > Isosphaeraceae > CAWFUI01. The sequence goes on from CAWFUI010000002.1 coordinate 5,003, forward strand.
CTCGTCGACCAAACCCCTAGCGAGCATGATGCCGAACCCTCCCTCGCGAATCCCCAGGTCGAGCCTAATGTCGAGATGCCCTATCGGATCGTCAGCCGAGGCGGCGTGAGGCAGCTTGGAAGGGTCGAAGCCGGGGCCCTGGTCTCGAATCGTCAAAGTCACCTTTTGAGGTTCGATCCGATAGGTAATCCTCAGCGGCAGGTCGGCGTTCTTGCGATGGCCCCACTCGATGGCGTTGCCTCCCATTTCGAGAAGCGCCTGCCTCAGATCCTTCACCTGTCGGTCGGTTAGAGGTGTATGGGCGAACAGATCGGCGAGCAGGTCGTTCATTTGCTGAAGGTAGGAAATCTCTCCTCGGACGTCGAACTGGATTTCTCCCATAATACCTTTGTTCAGGTGTTCCTCGCGCCAAGCAAGTGCGCGGTCGACCGCTTCGAACAATTGTTCGGCTGTGAACGGTTTGTGGAGGTAACCATTGGCGCCCACGCGGATTCCGTGCATGCGGTGGTTGGAGTCGTTGAGCGCCGTGACCATGACGATGGGTATCAGATTGGTCAGTCGGTCTTTCTTGAGCCGCTCGCAAACCTCGAAACCGTCGATGTCCGGCAGCATCAGATCGAGGAGTATGAGATCGGGAGGGTCTCGCCGGGCCGCGTCGATCGCGTCTTTGCCGCCGTGAAGTTGGATTGGCGTGAAGCCTCGACCGGAAATCAGATGAGCCAATATGTCATTCGTATCGCGCTCGTCTTCGATGATTAGCACGGTGCGCGACATGACTCTACGCTCTTGGAAGAACTCGCTCGCTTTCGATCGGCCGCTAAATTCATTGTGCCGCGCCCAAAACCCTCAGGCAAGCGTTCACAACCTTGGCGGCGGGCCTACTTGAACCAACGGACCAACCACGGCAGAATAATTGTGTGGATGCTCCAGCCCCAAAACCTCACGAGCGCGGAAAATGAACAAAGGCGTCAATATACCGGCGATCATTGATAAATTCGGTTACGTCATCTATGGGACGCTTGCGCTGCTGGCGGTCTGGGGGGTGTACAACGGAATTCTGCTTTACCGGGGCCTGGCCAAGAAGTCTTTGGCCAAGGGTCAATCGGCGGCCGAGCTTTTGAAGCAAGTGACCGAGCTGCTCAAGGCTGGGAACGTCAAAGCGGCGATCGACGTCTGCAAACTGCCCATTTACTGGCACAGTGCTCTTGCGCAATTGATGGCCGTGGCGCTCGAAAACCGCCACAAAGGCATGGCCAAGGTCAAGCAGCTTCTGGTCATGGAGTTCCATACCGAGGTCATCTCCGGGCTCGAAAACCGGCTGGCGTCGATCTCGACGATCGTCCGCATGGGCCCGCTCCTGGGTTTGCTGGGAACCGTCGCCAGTATGATCGGCGCCTTCGGTCGCATCGGCGGCGGCGACAAGGTAAACCCCAACGAACTGGCCCGCGACATTAGCTTGGCGCTCTGGGCCACGGGCTCGGGCCTCTTGATCGCCACGCCGATGATGATCCTGGGCAACGACGTTCACGCCAAGCTACGGCACCTTCGCGACGTGACCGAGCGCCAACTCGGGGAGTTCATGGAAGTCTTGGAACTGCTCGAAAGCCAGCCGGACCTGGTCAAACGAGCCGCCGCTCAACAAGCCGTCCCCGCCGCCAAGCCGGCCGCACGAGCGGGCACTCCACGCTAACGCACGAAAACGCTCGTCGGACGCCAAGGCAATACCTAAGCTACAGGACGTTTGTGCATGCTCTTGAGACAACAAGTCAGCGACGAACTCGACGAGCACATCGACATGACGCCCATGGTCGACGTCGTCTTTCAGCTCATGACCTTCATGCTCTTTTCCCTGCATATCGGCGGCAACGAAGCGGTGCAACTCCCGCCGTCCCATCAGGGCGTGGGCGTCGACGAGAACAGCGCTACGATCCTGACCGTCCTTCGCCCCGACGCTCCCGGGGCCGAACCTAGAATTCTCCTCGGCAACGGCGGCGGGCGCTCCGTCAGCCTCGCCGACGCAAAAAACGCCGCGATCGACGGCCTTGCCCATGGAAAGTCCAAGGTCATACTCCAAGCCGATGGAAAGGTGCCCCACGGAGACGTCGTCGGCGTGATCGCCGAACTGAGCAACATCGACGGCGTGACCGTGCACATCGGCGTCCAATCTCCCGATAAGTAGACGGAAGCCTGACTCTATCAAATAGATATTTGCATAATTATAACGAAATACCGTTCAAGCGAGGTCTGTTGCCAAAGTGGAACACTGGGACGTCTTTCTCTCCGAAACCGGGGAGGTTCGCCGCAAGCTTTCAACCCAAGAGGTTCGCGGTGCGCTTGCTCGAGGCGAGTTCCGCGAGGGCGATCTGATCCGTCCATCGGGCACTGCCGAGCGCTGGTCGAGTCTTGTCGAGCGTTTTCCACCTTCGAGTGCGGTCAAACCCAAAGACGCCGTTCGTTGGGCAGACGACGAGGATGACGACGATGACGAAGAGGCGCCCAAGGCTCCAGCTCCTCCTCCTGCGAAGAAGCCCGCTGCTCCCAAACCACCGCCGCTGGCGCTTGTCGACGACGTGTCGGGAGAGACAAAAGCGCCGGCAGCCTCGCCGAGGCCGTCGCCCCCTCCTCGTAAGGAGGCGCCGAAGGCTCAACCCGCCAAAGCCGACGCGGAAGCAAGCGCCGAAGCCATGCCGGTAAACCCATTCGAAAACGCCGACCTCAACCTCGGACGCGACGACCTCAGGCCTGGGTTCGAGCCGTCGCTTCCTGTCGAAGCGGATGCGTTCGCCCCTGAGTGGGGCGAAGACGCGGGCAAAGAGCTCGCGCCGATGCACATTGATCCACTGGAGGAGGACGAAGCTGCGGCGGGCTTCACCTTCAGCAGGAAATCGGCGGACAAAGTCGAGGAGCTCGATCTTGCCGCGATGGTCGACGTCGCTTTTCAGTTGGTGCTCTTCTTTTTGGTCACTGCCTCCACCGTCGTATTCAAGACGCTCGAGGTGCCCAAGCCCAACCAAGATTCGCCCGCGGCGGGCGCCACTCAGGGCACTTCCAAGACGCTCGACGATTTGGAGCGAGACTACATCTTGGTCGATATGGACGCTGCTGGAAATCTGCAAATCGACCACGAACCCGTGAAGACGGACTTCGCCAGCGTGGTCGAAAAGCTTCGAACAGCACGCGAAACCACAGGCAGAAAAAGCATCTTTCTCTCGGCCGATTACTGGACGCTCCACGAGAACTCAACGATGGTCGCCGACGCCGCGGCGGGCATTGGCCTGGAGATCGCCAGTTCTAAACCCTCGCGAGACGCCAGCGCCCCGCCAAAGGCGCCTGAGCCTCCAGCGGCAAAACAAACCAATTGAGGCTAGCGCCTCGCGTAGCGCGTTTAGTGGGTTTCACCCGAGCTTGGCGAATCCGCGACTTGATCTTGGCTCGAGGGTTCGAGAAGGTTTGCTCCCTCATCCCGACGCCCGTTCTGGAGCGTCTCGTTGAGTGCGATTTTCTCGGGCGTATCGACGTTCGGGTCAAGCTGATCGGTCGCTTCCTTGGCAGCCTTCATGTCCAGCTTCAAGTTCGCCCTGGCTTGGTCTTGTGCGGCGTTCGCGCTGCCGCGATGCTCTTGTTCGCGCCCGTTTGTGGGTATGTGTTCGAGTGAAGTTCGTACAACGCTGGGCAACAAATTCCAGACGCTTTGGGCTGTTGGAAAAATCCCAGCCTTCTGAAGCTCCACCTTGGCCCGGAGCTTGGCGTCGCTTTGCACCTTGAGGCCGTCGACTCCGTTGACGGGCGTCCAGAAATATGCTCGCAGTCGAACGCCGTCGGGATCGAGCGATTCAACCAACGTACGCGGAGCTGGATCGTCCAGGACGCCGTCGTGTCCCTCGAGAGCAGCATCCACTGCCATGAGAGCAGAGGAGGTCGAAACGTCGTACGGAACGACGAGGTCGAACGTGCTCCGAGCGCTCGAGGAGGCGTTCGAGTTTACAACCGTTTCTTTGAAGACGATCGAGTTGGGAATCCGGATCTGACTGCCGTCCAAGGAAATCAGAATCGTGGCCCGTGTGTTGAGCGATTTGACGATTCCCGAGTGCCCCGCGAGCTGAATAAAATCGCCAATCTGGAACGGCCGACGAACGCCCAGAAGCACCGAGGCGATGAAATTCTCGACAATGTCCTTGAAAGCAAACCCGACTGCAAGTGTAACAAGCCCTGCCAGGCCAAGGATCGAGAGCACAACATGCGTAAGATCGAGAAGCGATAGAGCAGTAAGAGCAGAACATATGACGATGACTGCTGCAAAGATCGATCCAGCGACCGAACGCAAGAGCACGTTCTCGAAGATCGGCGCCATCAGCCGCTCGGACGCGTCGTTGACCTTCCTGGCGATAAAGAATCCCGCGGCGACAAGCCCCAAAGCCATAATCCCCAGGAGCCACTTGCGACGAATGACATACCAAAAGCCCGCGATCGACTGCTTGGCGTGCTCCCAGCCCGTCATCACTTGGTCGTCGGTCTGCATCTGGTTCAAGACAATACGAACGCCCTCGACCCTCCTCACGAAATCGGTCACGTCGTCGCGAACGTCCTCGTCCTGAACATGGCCCGAGAGCGTCACGACGCCGTTCTCGACATCCACGTTCACTGCTCTGACGCCCGGGTATTTGGGCAACAACTTCACAAGCAGTTCATGGACGGCTTTGTTGTGGACTGGAGTGCTAACCGAGATAGGCCCAGTGGTTGTCGCGACCTCTTGGCCCTCCCTTTTCAAGACTCCTGGCTTCTCTGTAGGCGTTTGAGCTTTGGATTGCGGCGCAGCGCCGGGAAGCGACAAGGGATTGGGCATCTGGGCGCAGGCAAAGGTCGCGAACAGGAATTGAGAGCAACAAATCACCGCAGCCTTCAGGAGAATCCGGCTCGTTTGCCAAATACCAACGGATATCGAGTTGTTCAACGAAGCTTCCTCACGAGGTTTGAGAATCCAATCGAGCCCCGAGTGGAGAGATCCATCCGCACGAGATTATGTGCAAATGACGCGCCGGCGCTCTCTCGGCTTGGACCACCACCAGGATGGAATTCTTCAAACCTTACGCCGAGGCCTGTCGGACGCCTCGTTTTCCGACGATCTCATGGACGCGTTCGTGAACCGACGCGGCCGACACCAAAGTCATGCATTGGTGCTCATGCTTACAATCAGTCAGCTTTCTCAAGTGGCAAGGAGAGCAGGGGACGCGGGCGTCGACCACCGCGTTTGGCCGGCCATAGGGCCCGATGCGCACAGGGTCCGTCGGTCCGAAAACGCTCACGACGGGACGGTCCAGCGCAACCGCCAGATGCATCGAACCCGAATCGTTGGTCACGCTGACGGTCGATCGATCGATGACGCCGCCAGGTCCGACACGCTCGTTTTACCCGAAAGGTCGATGGAACCTGGACTCGAGGAAGCCACTTTGGCGCATTGCGCGCGATCCTTGGGCGTGCCCGCGAGCACCACCTTGAAGCCTTCGGCCGCAAGCCTTCGAGCAACGTCGGCAAAGCCCTCGACGCCCCAATGCTTGGTCGCCCAGATCGTACACGGCACAATGACGGCGACGGGGTCTCTCGCTTGGACGTTCTCCGATCTCAAGAGTATCTCGATGCGTTGTTTCGCTTCGTTCGGAACAGAGAGTGAAAAATCGGGCGGGCCTTCGGGTAGGTCGAGCAGGGGGGCGACCCAGAGGTATCGGTCGACGGCGTGCGCCTCGAGGGTCGGCAAGGGAATTCTGTGCGTATACGCCATCCACGCGCCCTCTCTGGCGCCTGACCATCCGTGAACCACCTTGCCGCGCTTGAGCCAGGAGGCCAGGCCGATCCCTTCACGTGGCCCGTCGAAGCCTATGCGTGTCTTCGCGCCGGAATACAAAGCCAAAAGCGCAGATCGAAACTGACCATGCAGGTCGATCACGAGATCATACTTCGCGTTGCGGATCCGCTGCGCAAGCAAAAGCGGGCCCAGAGTCGCGGAGAGGCTTCGACCCGCCTTGGAGTAGGCCTTGCGATCGAATTCCACCACGTTCGAAAGCGCGGGATGGCGCCCGATCAAGTCCGCATTCTGAGGCGTGAGCATCCAATCGATGCGGGCCTCGGGATACCGCCTCCGCAGCTTCGCGAGTACAGGCACGGCGTGTATCACGTCGCCCAAGGCGGAGGGCTTGATGATCAAGATCCGCTCGAACTCCACGTCTCGCAGGCTTCGCTCGCTCAATTCGTCGTCTCGATTCGATCGCCGTTGGTCTTCGATAACAGTAACGGCTCAACTCGCTTTGGGGAGAATCCTTTTGATGAACGCCGAAATCCTATGTCTCGTTTGTTCACGTTTGACGACCGTTTCGCTTGTGACCCAATTGAGCTGAATCACCCTTCGCTCGCCAACGAACGGTTTGTGACCATGCCACGAGTTGTCGCTGCGTAGAAACGTGATCAGCGTGCCGTCGTTGGGAGGAACCTCGGCGATCATGTCGTCGAGACTCTCTCCCGAGCGAAGAAGCCTGAGCCTGCCCCCCTCCTGAGCCCAGGAAGGGTTCAGGTAAATGAGGACCGTGATGATCTTGGTCACTGCGTCGGTGTGGATGCCGCCGTCGCGTTCCGAGCATCGTCCGCGAACGGTGATCATGGTCGGTTTGTCGCTGAGGTCGATCCCGAATTTTTCGGAGAACACAGCCTCGACCTCAGGGCCACGGAGTGCATCGATGAGCCGGCCGAACCCTGGTCCGTAGGACACGGTATCGAGCGGAAAACTGCCCGCTTTCTCGATGACCGGAAAATCGGCGTTCGCCGCTTGACGACCCTCAGGGGTCAGGAAATCGGGCAAAACGAGGTACTTAAAAGGTTCCTGCGTCAGAGGTTGCGCTCGGAACGCCTCGAGGTCGAGCATGTCCATCTTAAAGCTCGGCTCCCTGTCTGGATGGTTCAATTCGAGCCGACTCTGCAGTGCCGCTATACAGTCAACGCACGCGTGGATGCATTTCTGTAAGCCGTCCTGGGCCGTCTCGCTTCTTTTAGAATCGGTGAACGCGGGGCGTACGCTAGACGTTTCTCGAATTTCGGGCAAGACGAAGCTACATCGCGGAACTCTGACGCACCTATAAAAAGAAAGCAATCCAGTCGCGAATGAACCACCTCACGCTATTGGCGCAGAAGGTCGGTCTGAAAGCAGGCACGGTTCGCTCAGGACCAGGTTAACCGGAGGCTCGGGCCCTATGCAGAGGGCCCTTTGCAGACAGCCCAACTCTGCGTGTGTGTTTTTTTGCTGCTGCTTGACTGACCATTCGTCTTCTGTATGATCTGTTCAGTTAACGCCTGATGAGGCAGGCATTCGAGCCTCTTTGCTACTTCTCCGCCTCGAGGAGATTCGACCGTGCCTTCGTACGCCCGCAAGCAGATCGTCGACGACACGCAAATCGGCGTTTACCAGTGCATCGGCAGGTGCGTGCGGTGCGCCTTCCTTTGCGGCACGGATGCCGTCTCCGGACGAGATTTCAGCCACCGCAAAGCGTGGCTTCAAGGCCGGCTCGAATCGCTCGCAACTCTTTTCGCAGTAGAGATTTGTACATTTAGTGTGATGAGTAACCATTTCCACGTCGTACTCAGGATTCGGCCCGACATTGCGGCAGCGTGGTCCGATGAAGAGGTCGCCTATCGCTGGGCCTGCGTCCGAGCCATTTATCGTAAGCACAAGCGAACCATCCCCGAGCCGAATCGGGCGCATATCGACGAACTTTTGAACTCGCCAAAAGAGCTGGCCGACCGTCGCAAACGGCTCTCGAGTTTGTCGATGTTCATGGCTCTTCTTTGCGAACCGCTGGCGATACTTTCGAACAAAGAGGATCGCGTTTCCGGTCGATTTTGGCAGGGTCGATTTCGGTCTCAGGCGCTCCTCGATGAGAGCGCGATGCTGGCATGTAGTATGTATGTGGATCTCAATCCGATACGCGCCGGCGTCGCGGCTACTCCCGAGCAATCAACGTTCACGTCGGCGTTCACTCGCATCAAGGGGCTCGAGGCGAGATCGAGGCGAACAAAGCGCCGAGACAAACGCCAAGCGAAGCGACGCAAGCGAGCTTCTATCGCGAAAGGCCAGCGCATTCTCGCCGCTCTCGATCGACCGGCCGACGCGTGGCTCTGCGAGTTCCAGTTGGATGAACGGCCGGGCAAATCGCCGATCGTTACGCACGCCAAGAGACAGGCGCCACCGCACAGGCACCGATCGAAAGAATCGGATGACGCCGCTTCCGCTCCTGCTGTTAATCTCGGGCCGAGGGCGTCGGACCGCGGCTTTCTGCCGCTGACAATCCAGAAATACTTATCACTTTTGGATTGGACGGGCAGGGAAATCCGCGAGGGCAAAACGGGCTCAATCCCTCGAAACCTCAAGCCGATTCTCGAACGATTGAACCTGAATCCTGATTCGTGGGTCGACCTGATCGCGAACTTCGGGCGATGGTTCAAGGGTGCGGTGGGGAAAGTCGAATCGCTCGACGCCGAGGCTAAGAAGACAAACCGACGTTGGTATCAAGGCAGAACCCGCGCTGCGGCAGTGTTCCTGTAGCTTCCGCAGCGGCGGATCATCCCGAACTCGATCTGAAGCGGGCGTTCGAAGACGAGCGTTCGTTCGATACTGCGCCTGAGGCACTCCGCAGAGCCGCCCTGGGGTGAAAATTGGCTCGAAGCGGGCGTTTTGCGCACGCCCGAATGCCTCAATTCGACGATTCCGAGACAATGGCCCGAGAAATCTTCGGACGATACGCCTACTCCGACTAAGATGGAGACTTGGGGTGTCTACGATCTGCGCCCCTGCTGTTAATCTCGGGCCGAGGGCGTCGGACCGCGGCTTTCTGCCGCTGACAATCCAGAAATACTTATCACTTTTGGATTGGACGGGCAGGGAAATCCGCGAGGGCAAAACGGGCTCAATCCCTCGAAACCTCAAGCCGATTCTCGAGCGATTGAACCTGAATCCTGAGTCATGGGTCGATCTGATCGCGAACTTCGGCCGATGGTTCAAGGGAGCGGTGGGCCGGTTCGATTCGCTCGACGCCGAGGCGAAGAAGACAAACCGAAGTTGGTATCACGGCAGAACCCGCGCTGCCGCTGTGTCCCTGTAACTTTCGCCGCGTCGGATCATCCAGACTTCGGTCTGATCTGGCCCTTGGTTTGATAGTGAGGCACTAGGAATGGAAAGAGCCAGAAACAGATATGCAAACCTAAACCACCGCGTCACATCTCGACTCTACGCGATCTGGCCTTCCGCGATCTGGCCCCCCGATTAATACGGTTTTAAGCGGTATATAAAGTAGGGTCGATGTTCTTGAAGTTTTGAATCTTTCGGCGGCCGTACGAACTGGTCGATGTACGACGGAATCGAACTATCGGTAAAGTAGACTGAGTTATCGGCGCCGACAACAACACCGTCCGGCCAAACGATATTCTTCGACCTCCCGAGCGTTGATAATCGCTTCGTCGTTGGATTGAACGCCATAATTCCGCCGTGCTCGACATCGGTCAGGATGACACGTCCATCTTTGTCGATTGCGATCCCATCACTCATCGGCTTTTGCCCCAGTTCTTCAACACTCAGATTGAAAGCTTCGGACGATGTTGACGAATTCAAAACGACCGACATGGGTGCACGACAGAGTCGAGAATGAGTCATCGATGCGATGTAGAGCCACTTCTGGTCTTCGCTAATTTCAATTCCGTCGATACCAACCGCGAAATTGAGAAGTCCCCCAACCAATCGTTGGGGTCCATATCGCGTGTGAATGATCCAATCTTCGGGACTTAAACATGGGTGATCGGATTTGATTGAATAAAAAGTGTGATCCAAAACGGAATAGACGACCACACTTGGGGTCGTGAAACTGAAGAGACCAGGATTGGCTAGAACGATGTGTTTGCCGTCAGCCGTGATTCGGATATCTTCTGCATACTTCGCCTGCCCTTCAGGAAACTCAAAAAACTCCACCCGTTTTTTCGTATTCAGATCAAACGCTGAAAGGCGCGTATGCTTGAAATCAAGGGCCGCTGGTTCAATGAACCAGATTCGATTTTGTTTGTCGATGGTCATTCCGAACGTCCCCTGGAAGTCTTTCTGCGCTTCCAGAGACGGAAAGGGTTCCATCTTGCCATCGGACCATTTGAAAACCGTCGCTGTCGAAAAACGCTCGGCTTTTGCAAGCGGATGGTAGTTGAAATAGACATCGCCGTTATCCGAAACGGCAAGATTTCCGGGCGGATAGTCCAATTGAATCAATTTGTCGAGAACAAACGATTCTGTTGTTAGACCTACAGCGCTAAGCTGGGCTTCCCCCAGATCGTTTTTTTGACCATACTCCAGTTCCCCCTTCATCTTATGGAGAACTGGGCATGGATGCCAAGACGCTTCGTGGACTGCTTCCGGAACTGAAGTCCTTTCTCACACGTTTCGGCGATTGTTTTGTCGATCGCCGTTGCGAGGGACACCTTCCCGATTACGTCTGCGGACAATTGTCGGACCTCGATCGCAAGAGCGTCGAACCCATCGCACTCCGTGCTGGGGTGCCCCCGCGAACTCTCCAAGAGTTTCTCAGTCAACTGACCTGGAACGAGACCCAGATGAGGGATCGCGTCCAGGAGATTGTCGTTGCCGAGCATTTGGGTCCGAACTCGATAGGGCTTATCGACGAGACCAGCTTCGTCAAGAAGGGAACCAAGACGCCGGGCGTGCAACGACAGTGGTGTGGCACTCTCGGCAAAGTTGAGAACTGCGTCGTCACCGTTCATCTGGGTTATGCTCGCGACGACTTTCAATGCTTGCTTGACGGGGACCTGTATTTGCCCGAGAGCTGGCAAGAGGATCGCGAGCGATGTCGCTTGGCCGGCATTCCCGACGACGTGGTCTATCGGCCGAAGTGGCGGATCGCACTGGAACAGTATGACCGCGCATCGGCTAACGGCGTTCAATTCGACTGGCTGACATTCGATGAACACTACGGGAGTAAGCCCGACTTCCTCAAGGAACTCTCGCGCGAGATCAGAAGTGGATGGCCGAAGTTCCCAAGAACATACACGGCTGGTTGACGCTGCCGGCAGTCACCTCGAAACCGCGCCGTAAAGGAAAGAGAGGACGGCAGCCGACGGGGCCGCGGCTGGTCAAAGGAACGCCGACGGCGAAGCAAGTCTGCAGGCTACTCAAGTGCAGCCCCAAGCTTCGTGACCAGCCGTGGAAGCTGTATCGTTTCGACGAACGTGAACAAGGCCCGAGCGTGTGGAAGGCCAAGCGAGTCGTTTTCCACCCGACGAACGAAGACGGGCTTCCCGGTGAACCGCTGATCTTGGTTGTCGCGTATCACGTGCTGCGAGCCGGCGAAATGAAGTACTTTCTTTCCAACGCCCCTGCCTGGACGCCCACGGAGACGCTTCTTTGGGTGGGGTTGACAAGGCATCGCGTGGAGCGGTGCTTCCAAGATCAGAAGTCGGAGTTGGGTCTGGATCATTACGAAGGTCGCAAATATATAGGAATGATGCGACACTTGTATATAACGTCAGTAAGCTATCTGTTCTTGATGAGAGCCGCACTGCGGCTTCGGGGGGAAAAATCCGGAATGGACTGTTCCGCAAATTCACCGAGCGGTCGCGCTGCAGATCACGGCCAGATGGATTGGCGGCCGAGTCCCCAGGTCAGTGTTAGATAAGCTCGTCGACGAGATCGATTACCACCAGAAGCGGAACGCCCTGGCGAGAAAATGTCACATCAAACGCACGCGCCGCGAACTGCGACAAGCTGGTATCTTGTTATCTCAAGCGACACCCTGTGCTCCAACCTGATAGCGCTGTAGGTTTAGATTGGCTCCAATATCTGGATAGTCTTTTCCGAGTCCATATTTAAATTTAACAAATCCCAGGAAAATGAGAAACGCCGAGATCAGAAAGGCAAGAATTTGTGAGGCAATCCATTTGTTCTTTTTCATTGGGCGCTCCCAGTTTCTTGAGCGGACTTTTTCCTCAATAGCGAGTCGACCCATAGACTCATCATTGCTGTCCAAACGCGGGCGCCAAAAAGTTTTCGAATGGTGATCATCGGGAACGCAATCACTGGATAGCGAAGACGTGAAGACCCATCGGTTGCCGCGCGATAAATTTGTTTTGCGACCTTTTCCGGTCCTGGTAAACGCGCCTCCAGCGACCTTGAAGCTCTCTCAAAACCGCTCATCAAATCCTGATAGGCAGGATGAGGAGTTTTAATCATGCTCGAACTACCGAAAGAAGTTTTCGCGGCTCCAGGTTCAACGAGTTTGAGACGGACTCCGTGTTGAGCGACCTCGTATTGAAGTGTTTCGGTTAAACCTTCGATGGCGAACTTAGTCGAATGGTAGGCGGCGAGGAGGGGAAATGAAAGAAGCCCTCCCATTGACGAGAGGTTGACTATCACACCGCCGCCAGCTTCGCGCATGAGTGGTAAGACCATCTGGATCATTCCGATAACGCCCAAGACGTTTGTATCAAATTGTTTCTTGAGATTTTCTTCTGATGCTCCCTCGATGGGACCCATTAGAGCAAAGCCCGCATTATTCACAAGGACATCAATTCGACCGAATGTATCGATTGTCTGATCGATTGCCGACCTCATGCTTGCACGGTCGCAGACATCAAGCTTTGGCGTGAAGAGGCCTGCGGGCTTTGTCCACGATTCGGCGTTTTGCGGTGTCCGCATTGTTGCGGAAACATTCCATCCTTTTTCTTTAAATAAGAGAGCAGCGTCTTTACCGAAGCCACTCGATGCTCCCGTGATCAGTACCGTCTTGGCCACGTCTCACCTCCATTTAAACGGATGACAAATGGCGTCTAAGTGTCTAATATTGACAAACCAACAAAATCTGTCAATGCTAAAAAAATGGAAAAAAGAGACAAGGTCCTTACGGCGGCTCGCAACAGCTTTCTGCGTTATGGCTTTAAGCGAGTAACGATGAACGATATTGCGGAAGCTGCGGGTATTTCGAGACCCGCTCTTTATCTGGTTTTTAATAGTAAGGAGGAAATTTTTAAGGGTGTATACGAGCACTGGGTCAAAGAGACTTTGGCTGAGATCGAAAGTAAAATTGCGCCTCTTAAGACACCTGAGGAAAAGCTTCGAGCCGCTTTTGAACTCTGGACGGTTCGCCCGTTTGAAATGATGCTCGCGTCCAGCGAAATGATGGAACTCTTAGAATGCACTTTTGGGTTCGCCCAAGAGACTGTCAAACAAGGGTATCGATCCTTCGAGAAGGTTCTTTTGCCGATCCTCAAGTCTCATTTCAAATTTCAAACTGGTAAAACAAAGGTTTCCGTCGAAAAAACGGCGCATATTCTTTCGAGCGCCGTTCGTGGATTTAAGGTCGCGGCAAAGGACGCGCCCGAGATCCGTTCCATGATTAAGGAACTTCTGAATCTCACTCTAGATGGTTGATTGAACTCCAATGGGGGGATCTTTCCAGACACCCCACTATTTGGGGTGTTTTTCGTCGCCTCATGACTGTTCATTCGTCTTTTATATGATCTGTTCAGGTGACGCATGATGGGGCAGGAATACGAGCCTCTTTGCTTCCTCTCCGCCTCGTTAAGATTACAGTGTGCCTTCTTCGTACTCCCGTAAACTGATCGTCGACGAATCGCAGTTAGGTCCGCAGCGGCAGACCACTGCATCGGCATGTGCGTGCGACGCGCCTTCCTTTGCGACAAGGATGCCGTCTCGGGACGAGACTTCAGCCGCCGCAAAGCATGGCTTCAAGGCAGGCTCGAATCGCTCGCAAGCCTTTTCGCCGTTGAGATTTGCACATGCAGTGTCATGAGCAACCATTTTCACGGAGTTCGGAGAATTCGGCCCTACATTACGGCCGCCTAGTCCGATGAAGAGGTTGCCTATCGCTGGGCCTGCGTCCGAGCCGTTTATCAAACAACGCGGAGGCTCCACGGGAACGATAGCTTCAAGGGGTGGACAGAAAGAAAAATGTATTTAATCTATATATCAGAAATAAAATATGGCCATTCCAAGCATCACCAACGCACCTTGCAGGCCTCAAAGGAACATGCGCCAAAACGCGGAAGAACGTTTTGATTGCGGACCCTCCGCTCCCAACCATCGGAAGTGCTTTTGTCTCGAGGCATAGGCGCCTGAACTGGTCTAGGCGTTAAACAACTCGGAAGCGGAGCGTTTCTGGAACGACAAGGTCTGCGGCCGAAACGGGTTCATTGGCGAATCAGGACTCTCGTAAACCGCCGATCCGAATGCAATAATCTCAAAGGGATCGTGCAGCGTATGTCTTCCTTTCCGTTCCCCGGCAAGAGACGCCATGTCGGAAATTCACCCCGACAGTCACAAGCCGCGCAGATTTCCCACGACACAGTGGAGCCGCGTGGTCATGGCGAGCAGCCGCGACCTACCCGAGGCCAGGGAGGCGTTGTCGGGCCTTTGCCAGACCTACTGGTTTCCGATTTACGCATACATCCGGCATCGCGGATACACGCCCGAGCAGGCGCGCGATCTCACCCAAGACTTCTTCGCCTATGTTCTGGAGCGCGATCTGTTCGCCAAGGCCGACCCGGCCAGGGGACGATTCCGCGGGTTCCTTAGCACCGTCTGCGCCCGCCAACTCGCGGCTCAAAGGGACTATCACAATGCGGCCAAGCGGGGCGGAGGCCGGTTCGTTTTATCGATCGACTTAATCGACGCCGAACGCCGATACACGCCCGAGCCCGCCCACGAAGTGACGCCGGAACGCATCTTCGACAGAACCTGGGCTCTGACCCTGCTTGACCGTGTGCTCGAACGACTTCGCGGCGAATACGACGACGCCGGTCACGAGGCCAAGTTCAAGGAGTTGATCGCTCTGCTAACGCGGGATCCTGCGACGGGAACATACTCGGAGATCGCCGACCGCCTGGGTACAACCGAAGGGAACATTCGCGTCGCCGTCCATCGTCTTCGACGTCGATACGGCCTGCTATTGCGCGAGGAAATCGCCGCAACGGTCGGCGATGCGGAGCAGGTCGAAGACGAAATCCAAACCCTTTTCGCCGCCCTGGAGGGCTAATTCTGGGCAAGCTTTTGTAACCTTCGCCTCTTTTCTCCTAATCACGTACACAGCCCTTTGTCTGATCGGATTCAACAGATGGAACCGGGGATGTTCTCGGTCGAAACCTGCCCCGATTGTTTGTCCCGCCTGCCCTCGAAACTGCCGGCTGGCCTGTGCCCGCGTTGTCTGTTGCGCCTGGGCGCCGACCTCGTGGTTGATCTCGATGCGGGGCTTGGCGAGCCCGATTCGGACCGAGTCGGCGAATGCTCGGATGCAAACATACGCCCATTGGAACAGCCGACTGTTGCTCTGAACCAGGACGGAGTGATCGGTCAAATTCCGAAAGTTCATATCCGAGAGACATCAGAGGACGCTCGCCTGATCCGGCCGACGCCGCCCGATACGCCGAAACTCTCCGGTCAGCCTTCGCGCTACCAACTGATTGGTGAATTGGCGCGAGGCGGGATGGGCGCGATCTTTCAGGGCGCGACCTCGACCTTGGCCGGGATCTCGCCGTCAAGGTGATCCGAGAAGAGCACCGCGACCAGCCCGAGTTGGTCCGTCGCTTCGTCGAGGAGGCCCAGATCGGCGGCCAGCTTCAACATCCAGGCATTGTCCCCGTCCACGAGTTGGGGCGGCTTCCCGACGGCCGGCTGTTCATTGCGATGAAGTTGGTCAAGGGTCGTACGCTTGCGGCGTTGCTCGAGACGCGCCGGGGTCCAGATGCGGATCGGATTCGCTTTCTTTCCATCTTCGAGCAGATTTGCCAGACGATGGCCTACGCGCATGCTCGAGGCGTGATCCATCGGGATCTGAAACCGTCGAACATCATGGTCGGCAGCTTTGGCGAGGTGCAGGTGATGGACTGGGGCCTCGCCAAGGTTCTCGATCACGGCGGCGTGGCAAACGAAGGACGAGCGATCACGCCAAGCGACGATTCGGCCGCCGTTTGCACGCTGAGGAGCGGGGCGGCGATCGAGTCGCGTGCGGGCTCGGTGGTCGGGACGCCTTCGTACATGGCGCCAGAGCAAGCACGAGGTGCGTTGGATACGCTCGACGAGCGGGCGGACGTCTTCGCCCTCGGCTCGATCCTTTGCGAGATCCTTACCGGACAACCGGCATTCGTGGGGGAAAGCGGCGTCGACGTTTTCCGCAAGGCGGAGAGGGCCGACCTCTCGGACGCATTTGCACGGTTGGACGCATCCGAAGCCGACGCTGAGCTGAAGGCCCTTGGGCGATCGTGCCTTGCCGCCGCTCCGAAGCACAGGCCGAGCGACGCAGGAACCATCGTGGCCAAGCTAACGGCATACCTCCAAGGAGTTGAGGGACGACTCCGTGAGGCTGAGCTGGCGCAGGCAAGGGCTGAGGCCCGAGCCGTCGGCGAGCGCAGGCGCCGCCTCCTCACGCATGCTCTGGCTGCGTCGGTGCTTGCGACCGCCCTGATTGGCGCGGCCGGATGGGGTTGGATTGATCGTGAGCGACGCCGGCGCGAGGTGGCTCAACGTTCGGCGGTCGATGCGGCTCTCGCGGACGCCTCGCGGAAACGTGAGCGAGCCCGAGCCGCGGGCGTCGACCTGGTGCTCTGGACCGAGGCGATCGAGGCGGCCCGCCGCGCCGAGTCGCTTCTTGTGGATGGCTCCGTCGGTTCTGAACAGCGGGAGCGAGTGCAGGCGTTTTTGTCGGACATCGTTCTCGAGCGAGATGCAGCCGAGGCTGCGGAGAAGGACCGTCGCATCGTCGAACGACTTGCCGCCGTCCTCAACGATTTTGGCGTCCACAACGACGAGACCAAGGCTGACGCGGAATACGCCGCCGCGTTCCGCGCCTATGGCGTCGACCTCAACAAGCTCGATCCTACAACGGCCGGCAAGGCCATCGCATCGAGCCCGGCGGCGACTTATCTTGCAAGCGCACTTGATCAATGGGCGTTCTTGCGTAGGGGGCGAGTCCTGCGCGACGCGGCCGGTGCAAAGCGGCTCGTGGCAGCAGCCAGGGTGGCCGATCCCGACCCGTGGAGGAATCGCCTGCGGGACACGCTTGGTCGGATGGAGGGCGGTCCGACGCGACGTCTCGAGGAATTGGAGCGTCTGGCCGCGACCGCGAACGTCGAGCAACTGCCCGTGGCGAGCGTCACCCGCCTAGCGCTCTCGCTTTCGTTCCTTGGCCGGAGAGATCAAGCGATCGAACTTTTGCGACGCGCCCAATCATCGCATCGCGACGACTTCTGGGTGAACGCCGACCTTGGGAGGGATCTGATGGCTTCAGCCCGACCCGACGAGGCGGTCCGCTTCTTTGCCGTTGCTGCGGGGGTTCGACCCAAAAGCGGGGTTGCGCTGAGCGGCCTGGGCAAGTCCCTCCTTCTGAGCGGTCAGCCCGCGGAGGCTACGGACGTTTTCCGAGAGCTGATGCGACTCCGTCCGGAAGACGCACTCACTCACGTCGCCCTGGGGTCGGCGCTCTCGCGCAGGGAGACCCGCACGATGCAGCCGCCGAATTTGGCGAAGCGAAGCGGCTGAAGCCAGACGACTGGATGATCCGCGACCAGATCGCCCTGGCGTATTCCGACAGCGGCGAGTGGACGGCGGCGATTGAGGAACAAACCGAAGCTGTGCTCAGATTCCCAAGGTTTGCAGTCGCCCATAAGGCGCTGGCCCACGCCCTGCAGTCGTCAGGTCGGATCGAGGACGCGGTCGCTGAATTTCGAGAGGCTGTGCGCCTCGCCCCGCGTTTCTCGTCGGCGTATCTATTCCTCGGACGCGCCCTCATCGAGACGGGGGATTTTCGAGAGCGCTCGAAGCCCTGGCCCGCGTCGACCCAGGTCCGCCGCCAGCGGACCCCTTCCTTAGCCCAATCGCGCTCAGGTCTCGCGCCAGGGAGTTGTTGACTCTGGAAGCACGGCTGCCAGCTGTTGAGGAAGGAGGCGAGCTCCTGTCCGACGCCGAGGAGGGAGCATCGTTTGCCCAGATCGCCTTCGCTCGAGGCCAGTACGATGCATCGGCTCGCCTTTGGGCTGAATCGTTTGCAATGTCGCCGGAACTCGCAGCCGACCCGACCATGGCGAATCGATTCCAAGCCGCTCGCGCCGCGGCGATGGCCGGGACCGAACGCGGCAGCAATGCTTCCCCATCAGAGGCGGATTGTCGGGCGGTTGGCGCAAGCAGGCGCTCGACTGGTTGAGCGCCGAACTCAATGCCTCCGCCGGCGTACTTGTCTCAGGGACATACCAAGAGCGAGCAAAGGTCTCGAAACGGCTCAGTCGATGGCAGGTCGATCCGTCTCTTGCGGAGATTCGCGATGAATCGAGACTGGCGGAAATCCCCGACCCCGAGCGGCGTTCTCTCCAAGCATTCTGGCGCCGCGTCGAGGCTCTGCGCGCAAGGGGGCCGTTCCAGCCGCCACGGGTTCTGACATCGGTAAAAATCACCAAAGGCGGCTGTAACGTTTAGGCTCGCTTTCCCAATAGGGTATTCAGGGTCTTGTGTCTTTCGATATCGCGGAGTTGCCCATCGGTTACCGGTTTGGCAACAGCGAAAGGTCGCCCCGTCTTCATCGCCCGCACAGCAAGTCGGTTCTGTTTGAGAAAAGTGCCTGAGCCCCGCTTCGCGCAACGATCGCCAGGCCTGGCGAACTGGTGTCTTTGGTTCTAACGGCGAACACGCCGCGTTCGCTTTACGAGGGAATCCGCAACATGAGGCTCCCAACTCCACTGGCCGTTCTGGCTTTCTGCTTGCTTGGGCTTTCCGGTCTCGGAGGCTTTGCGGTCGAGTCACCCGCGCCAAAGACAAATTCGCTAACCGTCCTCTTCCTCGGCGACAAGGGGCTCCATCGGCCTCACGACCGTTTTGAACAACTCGCCCCTGTCCTCGCTGGAAGAGGGATCGACCTGACGTACTCTGAAAAGATGTCGGACCTGAACGCCGATACGCTCGGCAGATACAACGCGCTGATCGTCTACGCAAACACCACAGAGATCAGCAAGGACCAAGAGAAGGCGTTGCTGGATTACGTTGGCAACGGCGGCGGCTTTGTCCCGCTACACTGCGCTTCGTTCTGTTTTCTGAACTCACCAGAGTACATTGCGTTGGTTGGAGCGCAATTTCAAAGGCACGGCACAGGACAGTTCGAGACCACGGTCGTCGACCCCGACCATCCGATCATCAAGGGGCTCGAACCGTTCCGCACCTGGGACGAGACCTACGTCCACACAAAACACAACACGAAGGACCGGCACGTCCTCCAGACCCGTAACGACGCGTCCGGCGCCGAGCCGTGGACCTGGACCCGCGAGCAAGGCAAGGGTCGCGTTTTCTACACAGCTTATGGCCACGACGCCCGCACCTGGGGGCATCCCGGGTTCCAGGACCTGATTGAACGCGGCATCCGTTGGGCGGCGAACAAAGGTGACGTGTACGACTCACGCCCGCGGGTGGCGAACGGCCTGAAGCCGTTCGAGTATGAGCCAGCCGAGATCCCGCTTTATACCCCCGGCGCCCGATGGGGCACGCTCGGCGATCCGATCCGCAAGATGCAAAAAGCGCTGACAGCCGAGGAGTCGCAAAAGCACATTGCCATGCCAGCAGGGTTCGAGGCAAAACTTTTCGTCGCCGAGCCTCAGATCTTCAAGCCGATCACAATGACCTGGGACCACCTTGGCAGGCTGTACGTCGCCGAGACGGTGGATTACCCCAACGAGATGCAATCCAAGGGCAAAGGCCGCGACCGCATCTCGATCGTCGAAGATACCGATGGCGACGGCAAGGCCGACAAGGTCTCGCTCTTCGCCGACAACTTGAGCATCCCGACGAGCCTGCTGTACATCAACGGCGGGCTTGTGGTGGCTCAGGCCCCCGACATGATCTTTCTGAAGGACGCCGACGGCGACGGGAAGGCAGAGGTACGCCAGGTACTCTTCACGGGCTTCGGCACCCGCGACACCCACGCCGGCCCTTCGAATCTGCGCTACGGGCTCGACAACTGGATCTACGCAATCATTGGCTATTCCGGCTTTAGCGGCGAAGTCGGCGGCGAGCACCACAACTTCCGTCAGGGCTTCTTCCGCTTCAAGTCCGACGGCTCGAGACTCGAGTTCCTCCGCAGCACAAACAACAATTCCTGGGGCGTGGGGATCAGTGAGGAAGGCTTGTTATTCGGATCGACCGCCAACGGCTGCCCCAGCGTCTACATGCCGATCCCGAACCGCTACTATGAATCGGTGCGCAGCATGGCGCCCTCGGTCCTCCAGAACATCGCGGACTCGAACCGCTTCTTTCCGATCACTCCGAACGTCCGTCAGGTCGACTGGCATGGCGGCTTCACCGCGGGGGCAGGTTCGGCGCTGTACACGGCTCGCACCTACCCTAAACAATACTGGAACAAGACGGCGTTCGTCGCCGAGCCGACCGGGCACCTTGTCGCGACCTTCACGCTGCACCAGGACGGCACGGATTTCCACTCGCACAACGCCTGGAACCTCGTCGCGAGCGACGACGAGTGGTCTTCGCCGATCCTCGCCGAAGTCGGTCCGGACGGGCAGGTCTGGGTGATCGACTGGTACAACTTCATCGTGCAGCACAATCCCACGCCCGAGGGCTACAAGACCGGCAAGGGCTCTGCCTATGAGACGCCCCTTCGCGACAAGACGCACGGGCGCATCTATCGCATCGTCGCCAAAGACGGCAAGCCGAGCGAGCAGCCGAAGCTTTCGAAGGATGATCCGAAAGGGCTCGTCGCTGCACTGAAAAATGACAATATGTTTTGGCGATTACACGCCCAGCGGCTGCTCGTCGAACGCGGCAAGGACGACGTAGCGGTCGATCTCGCGAAGCTCGCAGCCGATCCCTCGGTCGACGCTGTTGGGTTGAACCCTGGGGCGATCCACGCCATGTGGACGCTGACGGCGCTCGACGGCTGGCGGAAAGCCGGGGAATCTGGCAAGACTGCGCTTACCTCGACAATCCAGCACCGCTCGGCTGGCGTTCGTCGCAACGCGGCCATGGCGCTTCCGACCGATGTGGTGGGCGAACGGATGAGCCCGGCGGGCGCACTTCTCGACGACCCGGAGCCGCTTGTGCGGCTGGCGGCCCTGCTAAGGATGGCCGACGTCGCGACGACCGACCGCGAAGCGAATATCCTGGCCGAGCTGATCGCTTCCGGAAAGTTCGACCACGATCGAGGGCTTATGGACGCCGCCATCGCCGCAGCGGCCAGGAACGACGCCAGGGTGCTCAACCTCCTGACGAAGCATAAGTTCGTCCGCCCACCGTCGAATGACACACTCACGATCGTCTCTCGCCTCGCCGAGCACCACGCCCGAGGCGGACCTGTCGACACGATCGGCGCCATGATGGCGGCAGTCGCGGAGGCCGACCCCCACGTCAGCCAGGCGATCATCGCCGGTTTCGCGAAGGGCTGGCCGAAAGACAACCCGCCAAAGCTCGAGGCCTCCGCGCAGAAGTCCATCGCAGCTCTCCTGCCGAAGCTCGCGACCGATTCTCGAGGCCAATTGCTTGGCCTCGCCTCACGCTGGGGCGTGAAGGGACTGGAGGCATACGTATCCCAACTCGCGAGGGACTTCCTCGCTTCTTGCGCCGACGAGAAGGCCTCCGACACGGCCCGAATCAACGCAGCCCGGCAACTGATCGATCTCCGCAAGAATGATCCGCAAGCCGCGCGTGACGTGATTGCTCTCGTGTCTGCGAAGACGCCTCCCGACTTGGCAGTCGGCCTAATCGCCGCGGTGGGCGCCAGCGACTCGCACGAGGTCGGAACCGCGCTTGTCGACGCGATGGGGCCAATGACCCCGGCGGCTCGCAATGCGAGCGTCCTCGTTCTGCTTGGCAAGACCGATTGGACAAACGCACTGGTGAGCGGCATCGAAGCGGATAAGGCGCCCCTATCCCTCTTATCACTCTCACAAACTCAAGCGTTAGCAGCGCATCCGGACAAGGCCATTGCCGAAAGAGCCAAAGCTCTGCTAGCCAAGGGAGGCGGACTGCCTGACCCCAATCGTGAAAAGGTCATCCAGTCGCTGACGCCAATCGTCCTGAAAGGAGGCGACGCGTCGCGCGGGGTAACGATCTTCAAACGCGAATGCGCCAAGTGCCACACGCACTCGGGGGAGGGAGGAAAGGTCGGCCCGGACCTCACCGGGATGGCCGCGCATCCCAAGCTTGAGCTGCTGGTTCACATTCTCGATCCGAGTCGATCGGTCGAGGGAAACTTCCTTCAGTACATGGTCTCGACAACCGACGGTCGCATCCTGAACGGGCTTTTGGCAAGCGAGACGAAGACGTCGATCGATTTGTTGGACGCCGAAGGGAAGAAACAGACGATCCTCCGCGAAGACATCGACGAGTTGGCATCTTTGAAGAAATCGCTCATGCCCGAGGGATTCGAGAAATCGATCCCGCCGGAAGGGCTGGCCGACCTTTTGCAATTCCTCGCTCAGAAGGGGAAGTATCTCCCGCTCGACCTCCGCAAGGTCGCGACGGTTGTGACAACCAAGGGGATGCTGTCCGAGTCGGCCGCGGACGCCGCCCGCCTCGTCTTCGAGGATTGGGGACCGAAGGTGGTCGAAGGCGTGCCGTTCGTCTTATTGGATCCCCAGGGGGACCGCGCCCATAACGCGATCATGCTGTTTAGCCCGCTGGGGACGATCCCCCCGAAGATGCCGAAGTCGGTGGAGCTTCCCGTCAACACGACTGCTAAAGCGATCCACCTCCTCGGCGGCGTGGCCGGCTTCGGATATCCTGCCGGTCGCGAGGGAACCGTCTCGATGATCGTTCGGATCCATTATCAGGACGGATCGACGGAGGATCATGAACTGAAGAACGGAGTGCACATCGCCGACTTCAACAGCACAAAGGAAGTTCCAGGCTCTATGCAGGCTTTCAAGCTTGGCGGGCAACAGGTCCGCTACTTGACCATCGTCCCCAAGAAGAAGGAGACCATCGGCAGAATCGAGCTCGTCAAAGGAAGCGACCGCTCCGCCCCGATCGTCCTGGCGGCGACGGTCGAAGGTTTCGAGTCATAATGAAAGCATAATCCGGACGCCGTAACTCTCAACGCCCTTACGAAAGGTCCATCGATGAACACCCTTTGGTTCCCCAGCCTACTCACCCTCGTCTTGGCGGGCAGCCCGGCGCAGGATTCTAAACCCGCCGACGGCGTGCCCGCCTCCACCAACATTCGAGGCCAGGAATACCCGCGGATCCACGACGACCTGCGAGTCACCTTCCGCATCAAGGCGCCCGACGCCCAAAAGGTCGTCTTCGGGTTCTTTGACAACCAACGGTATCCCGGAAAGAAGGGCGAGGATGGCTTCTGGACCGCGACCACGGAACCCCAGGTTCCCGGGTTCCATTACTACAGGGTGTTCATAGACGACGTGCAAGTGAACGACCCCGCGAGCGAGACGTTTTACGGCACCGGCAAGGAGACCAGCGGGATCGAGATCCCCGAGAAGGGCGTCGACTATTATCTCCCCAAGGACGTGCCGCATGGAGAGGTCCGCGAGCGCTGGTACTTCTCGAAGACGACCCAGGCCTGGAGACGCATCTTCGTCTACACTCCGCCCAGCTACGACGCCGACCGCGATGCTCGGTATCCCGTGCTGTACCTTCAACATGGAGGAGGCGAGGACGAACGCGGATGGCCAAACCAGGGGCGCGTCGCTTTTATCATGGACAACCTGCTGGCTGAGAGGAAAGCGAGACCGATGCTCGTAGTCATGGAACAGGGCTACGCACGTCGACCAGGCGAGGCTGCGCCCTCAAATGCCCCGCCGAGGGCCGCCGCACCCGGCCAGAATCCGCCTCCTCGCCCCGACCTCTCTCGGATGTTCAGCGCGTTCGAAGATGTGATGATCAAGGATCTGATCCCGATGATCGATGCGACCTACCGCACGATCCCCAGCCGCGAGAATCGGGCGATGGCGGGGCTCTCGATGGGAGGCATGCAGACGTTTCAGATCACGCTCAAAAATCTGGATCTGTTCGCGTACATCGGCGGATTTAGCGGTGGGGGCGGGGGATTCGGCGGCGCCTCCTTCGACCCCAAGACGGCTCACGGCGGCGTGATGGCGAATGCAGACGATTTCAACAAAAAAGTACGTCTGGTCTGGTTGGGTATCGGAACCACCGAACCGCAGCGCATGTACGAGAGCGTAAAGAACTATCACAAAGCGCTTGGGAAGGCCGGGATCAAGCATGTGTACTACGAATCGCCCGGGACTTCGCACGAGTGGCTCACCTGGCGCCGCAGCCTTCACGAGTTCGCTCCTCTCCTTTTCGTAAACGCGCAAGCGGCCGGCAGGCCCGGACCACAACAACGCCAACCCATCGTCCTGAACGCCGACGACGTACCCGCGTTCCCAGACCCTCCCGCCGATATCGACAAGCAAAAAGACGTGCCTCACGGCAAGTTGGAGATGATCTCTTACGATTCCAAGTCGGTGGGAGCCGCCCGCAAGATGCAGGTCTACACGCCTCCGGGTTATTCCGCGGAGAAGAAATACCCTGTGCTTTACCTGCTGCACGGCATCGGCGGAGACGAGACCGAATGGCAACGCTTTGCCAAGCCCAGCGTCCTTTTGGACAACCTGCTTGCCGAAGGGAAAGTCACTCCGATGATCGTGGTCATGCCCAACGGACGCGCAGAAAAACGACCGGGCCGAGGGGAACGTCTTCGCGTCCGCTCCAGCTTTCGCGGCTTTCGAAGACGATTTGCTGAAGGACGTGATCCCGACGATCGAGTCGCGCTACTCGGTTCAAGCGGATCGCGAGCACCGAGCGCTCGCAGGCCTCTCCATGGGCGGAGGCCAGTCGCTCAACTTCGGGCTCGCCCACCTCGATACGTTCGCCTGGATCGGCGGCTTCTCCTCCGCGCCAAATACAAAACCGCCGACAGAGCTTCTGACCGACGCCGCGAGTGCGAAAAAGCAACTGAAGCTGCTTTGGCTTGGCTGCGGCAAGAAAGACAATCTCATTCGCATTAGCCAGGGGGTGCACGCCTATCTCAAGGAAAAGGACGTTCCGCACGTCTGGCACGTCGATGGCAACGCGCACGACGCCACGGAGTGGAGGAACAACCTCTATCTCTTCGCTCAGCGAATCTTCAAATGATGGGATTGGGTCGAACGAGATCATAGGGCAAGGACGCCCTAAGAACTCAGCCATTCGCTTGTATTACCGCTGATAGATCGGCAGGTATCCATACTCGACGGCCAGAGCCAACACGGCGGAGGCTGTGCAGTAAACCCGACCACCGGACCGGTCGTTGCCGTCGCCCGAGAGCCAGCTTCCGTCGGCGTCTTGATGCGAAAGCAAGATCGACGCGAGTTTAGGGTAGTACTCGCCGAAAAACTCGTCGCCCATCTGGTACATCGCCTGGGAGCAGTAGTAAACCTCGTAGAAAAAGTATTCGCTCGACCAGCGTGGGTGATGCTTGGTCAAGTAGGTAGCTCCCGCTTTGGCCTCGTTGGAGAGGTGTTCTCCGCCGAGCTCCAAGGCCAGTACTCCGGCTCCAGTTCTGGGGTTGTTCGGCGCCTGCCCTGGTTGGTAGGCGAATCCGCCGTCTTTGACGGCGCACCTCCGAACGTAATCAAGAGCTCGTTCGATGTGATTCGAAGGAACGTTGCACCCGACCGAGCGGGCAGCTCGTAGTGCCATGAGCTGCCAGCCCGTTACGCTCAGGTCGCTGTCGTGACTATTTGGCTGGTAGCGCCACCCGCCGGAGTTCTCTGAGTTCTTCGGTTCGTTTTGTGCTTGGAGGATCAACTCGACCGCTTTCACCAAGGCGGATCGCGCCTTGGCAGCGACGTTTCGATCGCGGGTCATGCCAACAACCTCGGCGAGCATCAGCGTGCTAATCCCGTGGCAATACATGGGCCCATGCGAAGTGTTTGTCACAAGCATTCCATTGGGTCTCTGGCTCGAGACGACATAGGAGACGCCCTTCTCGATCGTCTCGCGATAGCGACCAGGCTCTCCAGGCAGGTGTCCGGCGGAAAGATATGCCATGACGGCCAAACTGGTCACGGAAGTGGCCTTGCCGAACGATCCCGAGTCCCACGACCCGTCGGCGTTTTGAGCGGACTTCAAGTATTCGAGAGCCTTCTGAACCGCTCTGTCGGAATCGGCCTCGCGGGTCTTCGAGTCGACTTTGGCCGTGGCGGGCGTTTGTTCGCGAGCAGAGCCCCGCCAAGGCGCGAGGACCAAAGCAAGGCAAGCGCAGACAACCGCCGCGCGCTTCGACACTCTTAAAGATGCGAACTGGTTCATCATTCGCCTTCTTTGCCCGAGGCGACTCCCGCCGCGATTTGCCTGAAGTAGAGACGAATGAGCGACTGGTAGTCGTCGCGATAGCGGTCTTGTCTGGACATTTTGAGAATCTCGGTCCGCAGGTGGCCTGGGAGCTCGCCCCAGGATCGTCCAGTGGAAGACTTGACCAGATCTTGTAGTTTCTCGAGGTCCGGGTTCGAAACGCCGGCTTGGTCTGCGTTCGGCTCGGCCTTCGATTGCGATGGATCTTTTGGAGTACTTCGACTCGCCGTCGCTTCGGCTTGGCTCTTCTGAGATTGGCTCGACTCGACGGCCGCCTGAAGGTGATCCGCCGCCTTTCTCATGGCCTCCGCAGCGCGGGCAGCGGACGACTGCGAGTCTGATTGTTGGTTTCGAGCTTGGGCAAGTTCGGACGAGGCGCGATCGAGGTCTCCCCGCGCCTCTCCCAGCGGGTTGGGTTCGCCAGATCCCTCGCGGCCGGCGTCGGCGTTAGCAGAGTGTTCTGGAGCCTCGGCGCAAAGCGCGGCGGCCAGGTCCTCGGCTCGGCGAGCCGCGGCCTCAACCAGATCCGACGAACGATTCTGCTCGTTTCTGGCCTGATCCAGATTCCCCTGAGACAGGTTTCGCGACGCCTGGTCCATCGCTGGCCTGGCCTGGTGATCTAAAACGTCGGCAGCCTCCCTGGAGGGCCCTTCAGCGCGTTGCGACACAGGCGAGGCCTGGCGACCAAGCTTTCGGAGCTCCTGCGCCAGCTCCGCGGCCTTTTGGTTCAGTTCTCTCTGAGGTTCCACGCGGTCGGCGCCGAGCGCGGAGAGTCGCTCGATCAATCGCTCCTGACGCCGGGCCAGCGCTTGGATCTGGGCCTGATGACGCTCGTCCAAAGCCAAGCCGGGATCGGCAATCGGTGTGGGCGCCGCAGGATTATTGACCTTGATCGGTGGATTCATCTTCTGAGCAAGCGACTCCGCGAGCTTGGCGCTCTGGGCGAGAGTTTTCTCGGCGTTCGAATCGAGCTTGGCCTGAGCTTTCTGGGCTTCGAGGGCCTTGGCCGCGTTCCTTGCGGCTTCGACAGCCTGTTTTTGGAGGTCCTTCGCGTCGGGTGCGTCGAGGTTCTGGAGCCGCCGAGGCAATGCGCTGCTGTTCTTTGGCAAGCTCTCCAGGGGAAACTGCGTCCTTCGCATTCGCAGCCAGGCGGCTTTGGTCTTCGGCAAGCTCGGCGGCGTGTTCATCGTCGCCAAGTTGAGAATGGACTGCGTGTTCCGCTCGTTCGGCGAGGGCGCGCACGATGGCGGCTGCTTTGGGAATTTGGTCGCGGTCGTTCTTTTCGATCACGTCGGCGAGCTCGCGCGATGCAGCCGACGCTCGAGTGCGGGCAGCGAGCAGCTCTTGGGTCCACCTCCGGCTCCTCGAGACGCTTGGCAGCCTCCCTTGCTCGTTGTGCGAGAGGTCGGAGTCGATCTTGCGTTTCCTTTGCAAATTGTTCGCGATTGAGGCCTGGTTCCCGCGCCAACCGCTCGGTAGCCTCGCGGAGGATGTTCTCGGAATCTCGCGCAACGTCGTTAATCACTCGAGTGTGGTCTGAAGAAGGCCCGCGCGATTGGTTGCGCCGGTCGCGCGGATCTTTCAGAGCGTCGGCAGCCTGATTCAATGCGTTTCGTGATTCTCCGATGCGTTGATCGAGCTCCTTGATCGGCAGGTGTTGCATTGCATCCAGGGCCGAGTGCGCCTTTGAAGCAGCATTCTTGATCGCCTGTTTGGCGTTCTCTGGGGCGTTTGACGGAGGTTCTATCGCGCTGGCAACTTTTTCGATATCGGTCTGACGCTTGAGGATCGGTTCGAGTCTGCGGGTGATCTCCGCTCGCGCGGCTTCGTTCTTGGGATCTCGATCGAGGTTCGAGAGCGCCTCGTTGGCTTCTCGGGCGAGCGCGTCCTGTCTGCGTGCAAGGCGCTGGAGCGTGAGTCTTGGATCGGACCGAACGTCGCGGATGTCGTCGCCCAGGCGACGGAGCTCGTTCGTTGCGTATTGCATACGAAGGCGCGAGTCGTTGACATCGCCGCGGTTGAGCGTCTCGATGGGCGAACGAACAGCATTCGCATCGAGGCCCTGACGCTGATTTTCCTGGAGCGGCATGTCCACTTCGAGACCGAGCTTTCGAGCGTCCGCGGCAACAAGCTGTTGCTCTTTTAGGATGGCTTTGAGCTCCGCCGCGATCCGATCCGGCTCGGTGGTCTTCAGAGCCTCTTCGCGTTGTTGTTGCGCTGCGTTTCGCGCTTGCTTGGCCAGATCGCGCGCTCTCGAGGCGAAGTCTCGTAGCATGCCCGCCTTCAACTCGGGAGTTCGGTTGAGCTCGGACTCGAGTTCTTTACGGACTTGCTCCTGGCCTGCCTGGACTTGATCGAGCTGGGCGCGATCGACCGGCGAATCCGCATTCTGCTTTTTATCGGCGAGTTCGCCTGCCTTGTTCGCCAGTTCCCTTTCTCTGCGGGCCAGCTCTTCGAGCTTATCGCGTGATTGATCGACTTGGACCATTTTGTCGAACTGGTTGCGGAGCTGGTCGACGCGGGCTTGGGTTGCGGCGAGGCGAGGATCGGCCTGCTGAAGTTTCTCGAGTCGTTGCTGCGGATCTCTCTTTCTATGGGCCTCGGCAAGGCTCTCGCGGGCGGCCTCGGCTTCGACGTGAGCGGTCTCTCGCGCCGCGTCGGCCAGGGCCTCGAGCGCGGGCTGATCGTCGACCTTCTTGGCCAGCTCTTCGAGTTTGTCTTGGACGAGCCGGGCCTGCTCCTCGCGGGCAGCGAGCTTGGCGTCGACTTCTGGGTTCCAGGCCGCGGGGTCTCGACGAGCAACGTCGGCTGTATAGCGGAGTTGTTCCGCCTCGCGACGATTCTCGTCGGCAAGTTTCTTGATGTGTTCCAGGTCCTTGGAAATCGACTTTCGAAGCTCGGCCCTCGCCCGAGCATACAGCGGCTCCGCCTTCGCGGCGATTTCGATCTCGAATTCCTTGGAGTAGCCGTATTGAGGACCAGCCGGCTTGGGCAGGCCGTCCTGTGCCCGTGCGCGGAAGCGAACGACGTCGCCTGATGCCACTCCAAGCGCAGAAAATGGGATCGAAGCCTGCCCCATGGCTTTCGCGGAGCCCAGACCATTGAGCTTGATCGGAATGCTCTTGACCGCCGAGGCGTCGTCTTTGTCCAGGCCTTTGCGCTCGATCTTGAACTCCATGACGACGTCGAGCACGGCGATATCGTCCTCGGCCGAGATTCGACTGCTGAGCAAATCGTCGGGCCGGGCCTGGCTGAAGGTTTGTGCAAGCTTCAAATTCACTTCCGGCGGAGCATCCTTCCAAACGCTCAGTTCGCGCTTGGATTCAGCTTCGTTCGCGAATCCGTTCTCGTCGGCAAGCGCGAACGTGAACGAGCCTGAATCCACAGCGAGGAAACTCGAGCCCCAGGTCTTTTTGTCATCGCCTTGGCGCTCCATGGGAATTTTCGTTTTCTCGTCGGCCGCGGCAGGGGCTTTGGTATCGGATTCGTTCTCGTGCATCCGCCATAGGACGGAGGCGGAATCGACCGAGGCTTTGGTCATGATCTGGAAGGTCAAGCGAGATCCGGCAAGGGCCTTGACCTTTTTGGGATTCTCGAGTGAGCGTGTTTGCATGTGGGAGTAATCAGGCGGTTCGATCGAAACCAAGAGCCGATCGACCTTGGGTCTTTCGACGGCTTGGATTCGGAGCCACTTGCTGCGCTCCCGGCCGCTACGGATCCGATACACAAAGGAGCTGGGTATCTTGGGCAATAGCGCCTCGAACTCGACCGACGATCCCGACGCTTTCTCCAGACGCGCCATTTCAATAGGTCGAGACGACTTGCCGGCGACGAGCTCGATCGAGGCTTCGTTGGGAATGGTCGCGCCAAATCTGGGAGTGAGCGCGGCGTGAATCTTGACGTCGGAATAGAGCGGAGCGCGAACGCTGCCGGGTTGGACGTCGAAGACGATCTTGGAGACCGGGTCGACTCCCGACCATGGATTGATGAACCGCAGGAAGAGCCGTTTGGAGGGGTCTGGTTCGAGCACGATCAAAGCCGCGAGAGCGGCGATCAAGCACAGGCCCACGCCGAGTCGAATCCGAGCCGGCCGCATGGGAGCCATTGATTCAAGGTTAAAATGTTCTTGGATTTGATTCGAGGCCTTCTCCGCCGAGGCGGCGACCAGAGCCCGAGAACCGTGGCTGCGTTCGCTCAAGAGACTGACGACCCCGGAAAGCTCTTCTTGGTATTGGGGATGGTTCTTTTCGATGAGAGCCGCGAGCTCCCAATCGCGCGGCAACGCGAAAAGTGGTCTGGCGATGCGCCTCCAGGCGACCAAGAGCGCCGCTCCCAACCAAGCGGACCACACGACAACTCGTATCCACTGATGCATTGGCTTAACGAGGTCCGACGCCATCGCGGTCGCTGCGCAGAGGGCCAGGACGCATAGTAAAGTTCCCAGACCTCGCGCCGCGGCGACCGTACGAAGCCTTCCCTTGAGCGTGCGAAGTCGCCGGCGGATGGGTTCGGGCGTCTCGAGCAAGGCCGTTCGGTCCGTCTTGGCTTCGCCTGCTGAACCTTTCATGTGCGCTGCTCCTTCGTTGTTGAAGCTTAACGCTATGCGGCGTCAAGGCAGTCCAAGTCGCTTTCGCCAAACCCACTCGATTGTGACGAGAAGTATGAACAAGAGTAAGGCTTGCGGTTGATCCCAGAGCGTCGTCTCTTCGACTTTCGTCGTTTTCTGGACGCTCGATTGGAGACTCTTGGCCAGTTCGAATGCGTCGCAATCATTCCACACGCGACCGCCAGTCCGGTTTGCGAGCTGTTCGAGATCAAGCGCGCTGGCTGCAAGCTCGACCTTCTCCGAGGTCTCCACGGCGGTCGCTTCCAAAGGCGCCTCGATCTTCGCCGAGCCCAGGCGCTCGGCCAAGGCTGGCGCCTCGAGAACGACATTGTACTTCCCTCGCGGCAATGGCTTGGTCTCGGCCTCGTAGACTCCAGGCCGGCCGACAACGGGTTTGAGTATGGCCAGTTCGCTTATGGGCGCATTCGAAACTCCGGATCCTTCATCCGCGGCTTCTGATACGACAGTCGCCGCCAAGAGCGCGGCGGAAGTGGGCTCCACGCCTTCGGCGAACCGTGCTTGGATTCGGGCGCGACCCCCCTCGGGAATCCGGCTCTTGGTTGGGCCAAATCGCACGAATCGGTTGCCCGCCGGCGGCTTGTCGGTCGAAGCCCAACGCACAACTTGGCCCCAGAACCGATGGTGGATCTTGTCGCCAGCCCTGTACCGCCAACGCCAGGTGCCTTCGATTCCGATCCAAAGCACTTTGCCCAATCCGTAGTTTTGAGCCGCCATCACGCTGCCGGTCTTCCCATCGGCCCCAGTCGCCAGCGCGAGCTCGGTCGAGCCAGGCTTGATTTTCCCAGCCTGCACGAACGGTTGCCTGGGGAGATTCTTCCAGAATTCCCTTGTCACGCTACGATCAGTCGAGAAGTCCGCGTTCTCGTCGATTCTTAGCATTGGCCAAGAACCTTCGTTTCCAAGCACCTGAATATTTGGGTCAATAACGAGTCCCGCGGGAAGGCTGGGCCGCTTTTCGTCGAGCTTCGCGGAATCGACCAAGAGAGCGGCCGTCTCGACGACGGGCAAAAGATTCCTGAGAGTCTGGCCCACCGATCCGCTCGCTTGCAAGGTTCGGGACGCACCGCTGACGACCAAAGTTCCACCGGTTTCCGCCGCGAACTTTTCCATTCTTGAAGCGACGCTGCCAGTCCAATCGGCTGCATCGAGGTCGCAGAGAACGATCAAATCGTAGCGGCCGAGTGGATCGGTCTGCGTCGTCTGGCCCGATCCATCCTTACCCGTTGTTTTCGGGCTCGACTTCATCGATGTGGGTTCGACAAAATCAGGCAGACGTGTTGAATACGTATTTGAAAGCACGTTCGACGAAGGCTGATGAAAGACCACGGAGTCGACCTCGACGTGCTCATCTCGCGCAAGTGCGTTGCGGAGGTAGCGGAATTCCCAACGCGCCTCCGAGTCGACGAGCAAGACCTTCGATTTTTCATCGACGACTTCGATGCTAAAGGATCGCTCGTTGTTATCCGTTCGCGCCTCTCCTTTGATCGATTCGACGGAAACTCGAAAGTTTTGAAGTCCAGCATCTTCGAGTGGAACGTTGAAGGCGACGACGGGTCTATCGGACGCCGAGGCGGCGGCGATTGTTTGAGTCAGGTTTTGCGAGCCTGGTCGGCGGAGCACCACCTGAACCTTCTCTCCAGCGGCGCCGTCGAGCTTGAGCGCGGCCTCGATGCGCGCTTTATCGTCTTTGTACATTTGCTCGGGCGCACGGACGAACGAAATTGCCAGATCGCGTGGGGCGTCGGTCGACCCGACGAGCAAAGAGTGGACCGGGAACTTCGAACCCGACAGGCTCGTTGGAATATTCTCGCCTGCGTTACGCCTGCCGTCGCTGACGATCACAACCCCAGAGAGCGGCGCCTCCGAAGGCTTGACTGCCTCAGTCAGCACTCCAGACCAGTCGGTGGAAAGCGTTTGGGGATCGTTTGAATCGTGAACCGACGCCAACCGGTCGGCGAACGTCGCCGCTTCCCCATGCGCCGAGTCTCGTGCAAACCCAATCAATTCGATCGAGTGCGAGGCCGAGATCGCTTTGAACCAATCGCCCTCGAGCAATCGTTTTATAATCTCACCTCGGGAGAGCTCGCTGATTGATTCGTTCGGCTTGAGTCCTAGAACATTTGCGAGCTTGGTTGCTTTGGCGGGGTCTCTACCTGGATCCTTGCTCGACATGCTTTCGGAAAGGTCCACGCCGACGACAAGCCTTCCTTTCTTGGACTCGGTACGTACGATCGCGGAGATCGGTTCGAAGAGGACGGCGATGAGCAAGAGAACGGCCGCGAGGCGGAGCACCAACAGGCCCAGTCCCGCGCGTACTGAAACGAGCTTTCGTTCGTAACGATAAATGAGAGCGCAAACAATAAGAGCAATCGTCCCCGCGGCCAGGGCGAGCCACGCCCCTTGACCCACGCCGGCAAGAACGAGCTTTCCGCCCAACCCCACGTCGAAGGTCATGCCGAGGCCCCCCGAGCGCTTTCCGTAGGGCCTTGCGGCTCGAGCCCGCGCGCCTTCACAAGCTTTCTGGCGAGGAACAGTTCGAGGCAGAGCATGCCGAGCGCCGCGAACACCAAAACCCTCCAGAATTCACGCCGCGCTAATCCAGGATTTCCCTCGGTCCCCAATTCGAGAAGCTTCGAGGCGAGCCGTTCGGGGGGAACGTCGAGCTCGCAGCGCCAGCCGCTCGATAGACTCGCCTTCGCATCCTTCGAGAGGGTTTCCATATTCCTCTCCCGCGGGTCTCCCACGACCACGCCGTATGCAAATTTGCTAGACTTCTCGTCGATGACAAGCTTGTAAATTCCAGGAGTGAACGTATCTTCGTACCGTACGACGACTGGACTCGCTTGGTCCTTGCTCGACGGAGTCGAGGAGCCTGCGGATACGACGGCGGGAGCGACGCGGCGGCCGTCGGGATCGATGATCCTCAGTTTTCCGATCGTGCTCTCTGGAACGCCTTCGAGCTTAAAAATCAGCGGTTCGCCCGGAGACGCGATCCGAGGCGAGTGGTCCGCGCCCGCGAGCTCGAGCAAAAGTTCGTGCACCAGCGGGATGAAGTCTGGATTCACTGGCAGCGACCCGCCCTTGGCGTCGAACGGGCTCGCGACGACGATGGCCGCGCCCTTGCCCGACCGCTTCTCGACGATCCAGGGCGATCCGTTGTCCAGCCGCGCCAGAACCGACGATCCCCCGAGCGGATCGAGTATTCGGTAGGCTTGGATCGAAGCCGAAGCCAGTGGAGCGCGGTCGACCGAGGTCATTGAATCCTTGCTCTCAACATCCACGCCGGAGAGCCCTGTCAGTGCCTGACCCGAGAACGAACTGGGGTCCGGATGGAACGAAGCGGCGCCCAAATCTTCACGATCCTGCCATCCGATGAATCGCCCTTCCAACTTACCCAAACGCACGGGAAACCAAGAAAACGCGTCTTCGAGCGCTGCGGCCTGAGATTGTTCGAGCGATGGAGCCGCAAGCGCGTTAAGCCATTCCTCGTCGATCCGGTCGCCGGGAATGTAGAGCACCCCTCCTCCGCTCTCGACGAAACCTGTCAACCAGGAGTAAGCGTCGCTGGAAATGCGATCAACATCAGCCAGCACGACGACGGCTGCGCCTTCGAGGCTCGACTCGACAAATTCCTTCGGCGAGATGATGCGAGAGCGGAACCTCGGCGCGTCGGAGCCCTCAGGAGCAAGCGCTGCCTCGAGGAAATCGGTTTCGCCGCGAAACGGCTCGCGCGAAGGATCTCCATTGACGATAAGCACTTTTATCGGACCCGAGACGTCTATGGGAATGTGAGATGCGTTGTCTGAAGGCGTTTCCTCGCCCTCCACGACCAGACGAGCCGAGAGCAGGTGTGGGCCTGTCGACTCGAGCTTCAAGTTCATTGCCGTCTGAGTTTCTGCTCCTTTGGCGAGGGGACCAATTCTGTGGCTTGTTCCCGGCAGCGGCGCTCCATCCGACAAGAGCTCGATCTCCCCTTCGAGCGCGGCGTTTCCCGTGTTCGAAACCGGGACGGTAAGCTGAAAGCCCACCCCTGGGACGATCAGGCCTCTCGAAAGCTCGATCCGCCCGAGCCTGCCGCTCGGCGTCGGCTTTTTCGAACCGGGCGAAGGAGCAAAGTCGATCCCCCAAATCGAGGGCGCCGCTTCGGATCGCTTCGCCATTTCTTTCACTAAACGCCAGCGATCGAGGTCGCCGCCGCGGAAAGCAAAAGCCTGGTCGTCCGATAAAATGATGATGTGTTTTTGAGAATTGGCCGACGACTCGAGGATAAAAAGGGCCTGTGCCACCGCGGCGGCTAGGTCGCTCGATCCCCTCGGTTCAGAGACTGACGCGAGAGCCGAGTCCAAGCGATCCGCGTCGAAGGTCGGTGAATCGAACAGTGCGGCGGTCCGATCCCTGGCCACGAGGATCGACGCCGAATCCCCGGATCGAAAGGTGGTTTTGAAGAACCGGCGAGCCCACGCCGAGGCCGTCGCGTAGATCGATGAGCCGCCGATCTTGCGGCTCATGCTCTCCGATCCATCCAATATGAGGACAATATCGCGCCGAGGACGGGAGGATTCGAGTGCGGCGATCTGACCGATTGAGCCGAAAGACGTCCCGCCTCGAAAGAAAGGTCGCGCCAACGCCAAGGCCAGGAGCGCCAAGAGCCCTATTCGGGCCAAGAGCAGTAGCCACTCGGTTGGCAGCTTTGGCTTCGCGGTGCTGCGAAGCCCCAACTCGAGGAATTGCATCGCAGCCCAGTCGACAATGGGCTCCTGCCGGCGGTTGAGAAGGTGAATGACGATTGGAACCGATATGCCGATCAGGCCCAAAAGCATTGCACCGTTGAGGAAACCCGCGCTCACGAGCGGCCTCCCACTCGCCGGCCGCCGGCGCGCTCTGAGAGATAATCTAGCAAGGCTTTGGTCGGGTCCGTCGCCGTCGAGACCATGAAGTAATCGGCGTGCGAACCAAACACGGCGTCCTGAAGCCCCTTCTGAAACGCCCTAAATTTTTCAAGATACGCAGCTCTTAGAACAGCAGGGTCGACCCGAAGCAGCTTCCCAGTCGATTCCACGTCCCGAAACCGCGCTGGGCTTTGGAATGGGAACGTTTCCTCCTCGGGCGCGAGCACATGCAGAAACAACGTCTCGTGGCGGTTGTGACGTAGATGCTTGAACGCCGAGGAAATGTCCTCGATCTTATCGAAGCCGTCGGAAATGAGAACCACCAGAGCGCGACGCCGAATCCGTTCCGCCAGCGAGTGCAAGATTGCCGAAGGCGAGGTCTCACCGCTTGCCCTCTTGCCCTCGAGTTCTCGACAGATCACCGAAAAATGGCCCGCCGCGGATCGTGCCGGGATCATCGACTCGAGGCCGCGGTCGAACGTCGCCAAGCCGACGGCGTCGCGCTGGCTTATCATCAGGTAAGCAAGCGATGCAGCCAGGCGCTTGGCCTGTTCCAGCTTCGAGATGGTTTTGCCCGCATAGCTCATGCTGGCCGAATTATCGACGACGAGGTAGGCCTTGAGATTGGTTTCCTCCTCGTATTCCTTGACGAAATAGCGATCGCTCTTGCCGTAGGCGCGCCAATCGATATGACGGATCTCGTCTCCTGGACCGTATTGGCGATGTTCGGCGAACTCAACAGAGAAGCCTTTGAACGGGCTTTTGTGCAACCCAGAGTTCACGCCTTCGACCACAAGCCTAGCGATCAACTCGAGCCTGCCGAATCGCGACAGGGCCGAAGGATCAAGCGCGATCGCATCCTCAGCGCCGTTGGTTGTCTGGGCGCTGGTTGGACGCACCGGAGCCTCCACAAATTGCGGGGAATCGACGCTCGCCGTCTAGAAGTACGAACAAAGGCGGGAAGGAAGCGAATGGCTGGAGTTAGAAACCGAAGGTTGTGCAAGCAATCATTCACGTTCATCTTGCTCTCAAGCCTTCCCCGAATCAAGGTGGAACCTTATGGGTTTGGCAATTCTCGAGGAATGCGAAAGATAATGGGACGCGCCAGGCCGTCGGCGGCAACTATGTAGGCGTGAGTCGACGTAGGTTTCTTAGCCGAAGGGATGGTTTCAACCGTGGGATCGGGAACATCCGGCGAGTTGGTGCGGCGGTTCGGAGCCCTTTTCACTCTGGGCGCTTTGGGATCGCTTTCGGATTCCGAGCTTCTCGATCGGTTCTTGCACGATCGCGAGGGGGCCGCGTTCGAGACCCTGGTGGAGCGCCATGGACCGATGGTCCTGAGCGTTTGCAGGAGGGTGCTCGATCACGCTCATGACGCCGAGGATGCGTTCCAGGCGACGTTCCTGGTGCTTGCCAATCAGGCTGGGAAGATTGGCAAAACCGAGCTCCTGGGAAATTGGCTCTATGGAGTGGCGTATCGAACGGCCGTCGAAGCGCGGAGGAGACAGACGCGTTTGAAAGCTCGGGAACGGCGGGCGAGCGATATGTCCAAGGCACACATGCACGAAGAAAACGCAGACCTTTCCGAGCTCCGTCGCTGCCTCGATTTCGAGCTCAACCGTCTTCCGGACAAGTACCGTGCCGTGATCGTGCTTTGCGATTTGGAAGGTCTTTCTCGCAAACAAGCAGCAGACAAGGTCCAGGTTAACGAGGGCACGGTATCGAGTAGATTGGCCCGGGGCAGGGGGCTTTTGCGGGAAAGGTTGGCCAAGAGAGGTCTTGCGTCGACAGTGCTCGTCCTCTCGACGGCGGTCGCTCGTGACGTTGGCTCGGCGGTCGTCACTCCCGTCTTATTGGAATCCACAGTCCGCGCTGCGATCCAGGTCGTCGCGGGGAAATCCTTGGTCGCCGGGACCGTCTCGGCGTCCGTCGCAGCTCTCTCTCAAGGAGTTCTCAAGTCCATGCTTCTTAACAAACTGAAAATAGCCGCGGTCGCGATTGTCGCTGGAACCACAATCTCCACAGGCGCAACGGTTTACGTTAGGGCTCAGCAGCCGTCGTCGACTTCAAGCTCGTCAACCCGAGCAAGCGCCCCGGCCGCATCGGCTCCTGCGACTGCGGTTGGTCGTCTCCCCACGAACGCCGCGACTTCTTCGAGCTCGGGCACGGTTGCCACGTGGAACGACGACGAGGACCGGCTTTCTAAGCTCGAGAGAAAGCTTGATCGATTGATCGAGGCGCTCGAAGCCAGAAATTCGGATCACGGCGACGCTCGACCCGCCATAATGCCGCCTGGTGGTCATCTCGCCCCCCCTGTTTCCGTCAACATGGACGGCCCTGTCGTGCTTCCTCCGCCTCGAATGGATCTCCAAACCACTCCAGCCGCGACTTCTACGCCAGCTCCTGAAGCGCATCCGACTTCGAGCGCCGACGTCTCCCCAAATCCAGGCGATCCGGTTCTGGCTCTCCCGTCATCTACTGTTCCGGATACCGAGAACTTCCAACATCAAATTCCACCGGCTCCCCCTGGAGCCCTTCCAAGCTCCGACGTGGCAGCTCCGACCGCGACCCCTGCGCTTCCCGGCGTACCAACGCAGCCAAGCTCCGATGCTCCACCATTGGTCGCCCAGGCGACGCCAACCGCTCCTCCAGTTCCCAGCGTACCAGCTCCAATCCCCGGTGGTCCTCCTTCGGTTGCCGCAGCAGCGCCAGCCTACGCAACCCAACCGGCCCCTCCAGCCCTACCGCCAGGAATGCCGCAGGGTCCTTCCCAAACGTACAACCCATCCATCGATCAAAGAACCACGGAATACGTTGAACGGCGGACTGTGTCTGTCCCTGTCTCGCTCCAGTCGCGAATCGAGAGGGCGGAGGCCAGGGTCAAGGGGATCGAGCTGCAGCTCGAACAACTTAGCAAGCGTCTGAGCCGGCTCGAATCGATCACCACCGGGACAGCCGGCGATGTCGTCCGATCCAGGCCCGTAACGCCAAGAGATTGAATGTCGCTCGTTTAAAGAATTGATTTAGCGCATGGCTTGATTGGGACTGCGCCTGAGCTTGGCCTGAAGATGGCTTCAACGGCCCTGCTTTGTGCGTCTTTCTCGTTTTACAGGAAGACAGGCGGATTCGAGTTTCGCCAGAGTCTTCCTGCTTTCGCGGACCAAGACCCAGATCAAGCCATTGATCAACGCAACAAAGAAAAAGAGGATGAAAAGCACGAAAGAGAGCTTGCCGGGATTCCGTGCCAACTTGCCATAAGGCGACGCCGAGGAGCACCAAGCAGCACGCACCGTTGAACCACCAGATTTGAAGTAGTTCCTTGGCGTTTTTCCGCGCTTTCTTGAGCTGACGCTCGCGGGTTGCTGGGCTCGAGGAGGCTTCTTCAGCAACGACGACGACCTGTCGCTCGATCGGAACGTGCCGCTCGAGGAATGCGGCGATCATTTCGGCCGACGGGCACTTCTTGCCGCCAACTCGCGACCAGGATCGGTAATTGAATCCATGGTCATGCCGAAAATCTAATAAGATCTCGAGCTCGGGCAGTTTCAATTCAAGCTTTTCGAAGTCGCGTCGGCCGTCATTTCGCTTGTGCAGCACCAATTCCACTTCACGCCAGGTTCGCCAGTGAAGGTTCTTGCCTTTCGTGACACTCACGCCGTCATGCTGCAACCGGACGAGAAGCCAGGCGCCGGTCCGAAATTCCAGTTCCCTGGGACATTCCAGCTTGGGCCTGATCCAGACCTTCTCGACCAACCCCTCGATCCATTCGCGGTCGTCGACGGTTAGATAACCCAGTCCTAGTTTCGAGCGCCACCAGGCGCTCCCACGCGAGCGAACCCGGAGCAGCCCTCGGGGTCGGCGATCTGTCCTAGCGCGAACGCTTCCCATCGCCATTGATCCCACACGAACGGGAACCTGCGCACCCAAAGTCCGTCGACGTCGACGACGAGCTTCCAGCACAAACCCGAAACGCAGCCGAGCAGAACCACAAATGCAAACACGCCAAAGCTAATCGTTTGACGCTCGGGCAAGAGACCGCGGAGCGCGTAGATCAGGCCGGCTCCAAGCGCAACCCCAACGATGCCGTAAACCAGAGATCGCTGATACTCCTGGGCGATCCTGATCGTCCTGGGCAGATTCGATAGATCGTTTCCGAACCGGCGAACAAGCGCCATGGTCTAGCTCACAACCATTCGTTTCGCAGCCTGTTCGGTTGCCGCGGGCACTTCGGCGATCAGGCTCTCGACGACCTTGTCAGGGTTCATCCCCTCCGCCTCGGCCTGGAACGTCGTGACGATCCTGTGTCTGAGAACCGGCAACGCGACGCGCCTGACGTCTTCGATCGTTGCCTGCAATCGCCCGTTCATCAGGGCCCGCGCCTTCGCGCCCAAGATCAAAGCTTGCCCTGCACGAGGGCCAGCGCCCCACGCCACGCACCTGCGCACCAGAGCCGGAGACTCCGGCTCGCCGGGCCGAGACGCTCGCACAAGATCTCGTGCATAGATAAAGACATGTTCAGCGACTGGTACCTTCCGAACCGTGCGCTGGACCATTGCTAGAGTCTCGGCGCTCATCGCAGCCGATGCGACCGCGGTTTCCTCGCCGGTGGTCTTGCGGAGGATTTCGAGCTCTTCGGCGGGGGTCGGGTAGGGGACCTTGACGTTCAACATAAATCGATCGAGCTGAGCCTCGGGAAGGGGGTAGGTTCCTTCCTGCTCGATTGGGTTCTGAGTGGCCAAGACGAAGAAGGGATCGGGCAAGGCGTAAGTGCGCCCCGCAGCCGTCACGTGACGTTCTTGCATCGATTCGAGGAGTGCTGCCTGCGTCTTGGGCGGGGTTCGATTGATCTCGTCGGCCAAGATGACGTTCGCGAACACAGGACCCTGAATGAATACGAACGAGCGACGGCCGGTCTCGGGATCGTCTTGGAGGATGTCCGTCCCGGTAATGTCGGAAGGCATCATGTCCGGAGTGAACTGGATGCGCCGAAAGGAGAGCGCGAGGATTTTCGCCAATGAGCTAACAAGCAGCGTTTTCGCCAGTCCAGGCACGCCCACGAGCAAAACGTGCCCGCGGGAAAACAAACCGATCAGAAGTTGTTCGACCACCTCGTCCTGGCCGACGATCACGTGGGAAATTTGCTCTCGGAGAAGTTTGTAGTCCTCGGCAACGCGGACAGCGGCTGAGAGGTCGTTCGAGGGTGAAGGCTCGTGGGGAGACGCCATGAAACGGTTCCTTTCCTGACTCGCACTTTTCGCGTTCAATCAGGCTCCAGGCATATTACTCTAACAAGGATGGACCGAGAGAGCGACTATCGCGGGATGGTCTGGAAGATCGAACTTCCTCGAAAGACATCGGGAACGTCGACATGAACAGAACGGGAATCGCAGCTTTATTAGCGACCCTTGTCTTTGCGTCGTCGGGTTCGTTCCTTGCTTTCCAGCATGCTCCCGAAGTTCCAAAGTCGTCGGAAGCCGATGCTCCAAAGCGCATCCTTGGGCCTGGAGTCGAGCTCGAGCGCAAGGGCGACGAGATCATGGTGTGCGGCAAGCTCATTCACACGAGCACTCGCGTGGTGCTCTGGACCGATCCTGGGGGATACGACGCTTATCGCGTTGAACGCCGATTCGCACCTTTGGAAACAGCTTCGTGGGAGAAGACGCACGCCGAGGTTAAGGACGTTCGCTCGCCGGCACGATACGGAACGCGGAAGCTTCCGCTAAGTCCCGAAGAGCTCGAGCGCGTACGAGGCGGAGGTTGGGATCTGCCTCTACTCCAAAAGCATGTCGACCAATTCGTCATTCACTACGACGCCCGAGGAACTTCGAGGGGTTGTTTTGAAATACTCCATGACAAACGTGGTTTGAGCGTTCACTTCATGCTCGATCTGGACGGCACGGTCTACCAAACGCTCGATCTGAAGGAGGGCGCCTGGCACGCGACCATCGCCAATCCGCGCTCGATCGGCATCGAGGTCGCGAACATCGGCGCCTATCCCGAAGGAGCTCCGAATCCGTTTGGGAAATGGTACTCGCCCGATGGATCGGGCGGTGTCCGACTCTTAGTGCCTGATGCTGAACGGGGCCTGGCGCCGAAAGGCAAGGTTTTCCATCCCTCTCGCGCAGAGCTCGTTCGCGGATCGATACAGGGTGAAAGTCTTGTCCAATACGACTTTACCCCCGAACAATACGAGGCGCTCGCTCGGCTTACCGCCGCTCTCTGCACGATCTTCCCCAAAATCACCCTCGACTACCCGAGAGAATCAGGCGGCAAACTCGAGACGAAAAAGCTCGAGGATGAGCGCTACCGCGATTACCACGGCATTCTCGGTCATTTTCACGTTCAAGCGAACAAGATCGATCCGGGTCCCGCTTTCCAATGGGACAAGCTCATAAACGAGGCCAAAGCGATTCAATCGAATCCCAAATCCGCTCCTGCGGCTAAACCTTGATCACGATGTTCTTCTTCCACGCAAGCGTTGCCAAGATTGCGATCAACGATGCGTAAACGACTGCCCAGCCCAGCGAAGCGGCGTGCGGCGGAAGCCAAGTTGCAAACAGATGATCATACGAATATTGATGAAGGTTGGTTGAGTGGCCGTGGTCGTTCAGTTCGACCATGCCGAGCAACCGCGTTCCCAGGCTCGAGAGCACGTAGGCGGCGATCGCGTTTGCGCCCAAGGCCATGAACGGTTGGGTCCCAAACCGCATTCCGATGCCGTCAACAAATAATTGGCAGATTGCCAGGAGAATAAGAGATGCGCCCGAGGTAAAGACGACGAAAGAGCTGGTCCAGAGTGCTTTGTTAATGGGGAAGAGCCCGTGCCAGTAGAGCCCAGCGGCAATCCCCGCCGCACCGGTCAGGGCCATGGCAAGCGAGCCAGCCGCGATCGACCGGCCTCGGTTTTGGCGAGATCGGATCCACGTACCGGTCAACATCCCCAGTATGGTCGTCGCGAGGGCGGGCAGGGTGCTCAGCAGTCCCTCGGGGTCGTAGTGAGGCTTGTAGATGTGTTTTCCCATTAAGGCGCGATCGACGTGCGCCGCGAGGTTTCCCGAGGCGGAGAGGTCTCCCGGGGTCATGCCGGGCGCGGCGACGAACGACATCAGAGCCCAGTACCCCAGGAGGAGAACCACGACCAAGGTCGATTGCAGCCAGGTCCGCGTCGAAAGGAAGACGAGCGAGCCGAAGAAGTAGCAGAGAGCAATCCGCTGAAGCACGCCGGGGATGCGATAGGTTTCGAACTTAAAGCTCGGAAAACCGTTCAATACGAGTCCGAGGCCAAAGAGTACGATCGAGCGGATCGCGATTCGAAGTAGGAGCTTCGACGTCGATTCGCCGCGTTCAACTTTGCCTCCAAGGGCCAGGCATATCGAGACGCCGACGATGAACAAAAACGATGGAAAGACCTGGTCGGTCGGCGTCCAGCCGTTCCAGCGAGCGTGCCTGAGTGGGGCGTAGACCGAGCTCCAGGATCCTGGAGAATTGACGACGATCATGGCGAACACCGTGATCCCGCGGAAGACGTCGAGCGACGCCAATCGCTTCGAGCCCGTAGGCTCGAGCCCGGTTTTCGCGCGATCGGCCGTTTCTGCCTGCGTCGTCATTCGTCCTGCCTCCTGGAGGGGGCTTGTACGACGGAATTCATGGGTCAGACTAGCCGAGCCAAAGCGCTTCGACAAGAAAAAGCGGTTCCAACGGCGGAGCTACGATCCGAATATTCGATCAATGAAACGAAATATGAACTGGCCGTCTCGCTTGATTCGCAGGATCGGAGGCCTCCTGATCTTTGCTCTCGCGATGCTCGTGATGGGCCCACTCGGAGTGCTTTTCGCGGTCGGAGAGACCAGAAACGGCCGCTTGATCGGCCTATCCTGCCTTACGTGCGTTGGCGCGGTTGCGTGCGGCCTGGCAGCCCCGCTCTTCCC
The DNA here is from genome assembly GCA_963818975.1 of uncultured Planctomycetota bacterium. Taxonomy (GTDB): domain Bacteria; phylum Planctomycetota; class Planctomycetia; order Isosphaerales; family Isosphaeraceae; genus CAWFUI01. Next base: position 48,833 of record CAWFUI010000002.1, read on the forward strand.
TTCGGTTCGTGGAATCTATTGGGCTTGCGGGGCTCTGGGTCTCTTGGGCGTCTCTTCGTTTTTGCTGACGGAGGCCTGGCGCGGACGGCGGCAGGTCTGCCCAAACCCTACACCTTTCGGGCTGAAGGCCTTCTCGAGCCGTTCAGAGTCCAAGGATTTCCAAGGGCTTCCCGGCTCAAGGACCGAGCTCATCCCCGAGAGCGACCAGCTCCATATCGGCGCGATCGTCTTCACCGCGCTTCCATTCGTCTCGAGACGCAGAGCCAAGAGGGTGCGAGACGTGGTGCTCGATCTCTCACGATCGGTCGAAGCCGACCCCGTGGCCCGAGACCTGGGATCGGTCTTTCCATTGGCCGTGGCCGAGCTGCTCGGCAAGGAATTCGACTCGGGACACTACTTCGCCTACATACCCAAGCACGATCCCAACGATCGTCTAAGAGCCGTCGTCTTCCTCCACGGAAACGCGGGCAACTTTAAGATCATGCCGTGGGCATGGCGCGGATTCTGCGAACGGGAAAAAATGATACTCGTCTGCCCAACGTTTGGTTTTGGGTTCTGGAATGAGGGCGGAGTCGAGTCGGTTGAACGCGCCCGATCCGATGCCTGCCAGCGGCTTCCCATCGACGCCAATCAAATCTATCTCGCTGGAATATCCGATGGCGGCAAGGGAGTCACTCGATCCGCCGCGGCCCACGGTTCGCTTTATCGTGGGCTCATCTATATCTCTCCCACGATGATCTTGGGCGAACTTTCCGAGCCTTGCTTTGCCGATTCCTGGAGGGGCAAGCCCGTGTTCGTCGCCCATGGCGCGAAGGACTGGAACGTTCGACGCTCGACGGTCGATCCAGCGGTCGAACTGCTCGAGCTTCAGAGCTCGATTGTCGAGTACCACGTGTATCCCGAGGAGGATCACTTCCTCTTCTTCAGCGAGCAAGGCGATCTTTCGAAGAGGATCTCGGCGTGGATGAGTTCCTCGCGCCGATGAGCCGATCGTCGGGCGCGGGTGTTCGTGGTGGTTTGGCTCTGGTATAGTGCATCCTTCAGCAATTCAAAGATCACGTCTTGGCCTTTTTGGCGTGTTGGGGGGTCTTTCGCATGGGCCGTCGTCCAGAACGCTTGTCGTTTGCGTGTGCGATTGTCTTTCTCGCTCCGCTCTTGCTCGGTCAATCCAAACCTCCGAAGTCGGACCAGGACGGCTCGACCAAGCCTAAAACCCAGACTGCAAAGACGAGCAAAAAAGCAACCAAGAACGCAAGGAGCAAGTCTTTCTCACGCGACGATCATACCTGGACGCTCCTCTACAATTCGGGCGTGAAAGCGCACCAACAAGGGCAGTACGCCAAGGCGCGAGACGTCATGACCAAGGCCAAGACCGAGGCCCAGAAGTTTGGTCCTGGCGACGACAGGATGGGAATGACCCTTTTCGTCTTGGCCGAGAGCGAGCGGATGCTCGGTAGGTTCGTGATCGCCGAACCGATTTACAAGGAAGCGATCGCCATCCAGGACGACGAGCACAAAATTGAAGAAGACCCCTCTCACCTCGCCCATTCGCTGATCGGATTGGGAACCACGCTTTGTTCGCGTGGAAAATACGCCGAGGCGGAACCTTTGCTCTCTCGAGCCGTCGATCTCCAAGAACACGCGTTCGGCGACCAGGACCCCAAAATCGTCGACGCTTTGATCGGACTGGGTGAAGACCTCCTGCTCCAAGCGAAGCTCGATCGGGCGGAACCGTTGTTCCGCCGAGCACTCGAGATCCGTGAAGAGGAGAAAGGGGAAGACGCATTCGAAGTTGCCGCTCCTCTGTTGGGAGTGGCACGCACATTGTCCGCCAAGGGAGAGCACTCCGAGTGCGAACCGATGTTCCGCAGAGCTCTGGAGCTTTCTGAAAGAAGGGGTAGGGAGCACCCACAGGTGGCGGTGGCCCTGTTCGGGCTCGGCGAGGCTTTGAGGCTCCAAGGCAAACCTTCCGAATCGATTCCCATCTATAAACGAGGCGTGGCGATCGCCGAGAAAAACATCAACACGTCTCACATTTTTGTGGGCTATTGCCTTGCCGGAGTCGCCGCCGCGGAGACCGACGTCGGTCGACTGGAAGCCGCGGAACGCGATTTCACTCGAAGCTTGGAGATCCTCGAAAAAATTCTGGGACCCGATCACCCAGACGTCAAAAGCGTCCGATCAAACCAGTCAATCTGCATGCGTCGGCTGGGGAAACGCGAATCCGACTTCGCCTCTCCCCGGAACCCAAAGAAATCGAAAGAAACCAAGGTCCAGACGAAACCGGACGTTCCCGACGAAGAATGACCCGGCCGCTTGACCCGCCCCGCCAGTGCAAGACATATTCCCAGCCGGCTGAATTCGACCACCTGAGCGCCTGGTCGTTTCCGTCCGGCTGTCATGCAAAATTTCTCGGAAAACCGAGCGATTCGACAATTCCATCGACAGTTCTTTGACAACCGGCTTTGTTCAGTGCATATCCAATGAATCTCTCGTTGATTGCCTGGGATGTTCGAGCGCGTGTTGAGCAGCAACCCGAACTCGTCGTCACGTCCCGACCGTCGGGAAGGCTTCCCGCCGAGCGAAGAGTCTGTTCGCAGGGACGTCCACGATTGAGTGTCCGCTCGAGTCGTCACCAGGGTGGTTCATGGATCAAGCCGTCGAGTCCGCGCTCCGCTCCGCGCTTATCGAGCGGCTTGGCGAGGCGCGCTATGGGTTGTGGTTTGGCGAGGGCGTTCGCCTCTCCGTCGTTCGCGAATCACTCGAAGTGACCGTGCCCAACGACTTCTTCCGCGAGTGGATCCAAAACCATTACGCAGAGGCCTTGACCGACTCCGCGGTCGCGGTGACGGGTCAAAAGCTCAAGCTCGTTGTCGCCGTTGGTTTTGATCCGCCTAGCGATTCCGAGGAATCCGCTGCCGGCACTGGCCCAGAATCCGAAGGCAAACCCCGTTCGAGGGCTCATGCTTCGCGTCCGTCAGCCGTCTCACCGGCGTGGCAACCGCCCGAGAGGCCACCCTCGGTCGATCCCGAGCAGAGGACAAGACGAGCCCCAAGACGACTCGAGGACTTCATTGTCGGACAGTCTAACAAGCTCGCGCACACCGCGGTCGTCGAGATGGTTCAATCCTGCGGCGCCACATTCAACCCGCTTGTTGTGCATGGCGGGATTGGGCTCGGCAAAACGCATCTGCTCGAGGGAGCAGCGCATGCGTTTAGAGCTCGCAGGCCCGGGATGATCGTCCTCCACGTGACTGCGGAATCGTTCACGAACGCCTTTTTGGACTCGATGCGAACCGGCGCGTTACCCGCCTTTCGTGCGAGGTTCCGGAAGGCTGAGGCTCTGCTGGTCGACGACGTCCACTTCCTTGCCGCGAAGAAGGCCACTCAGGATGAGTTCTTGCACACCTTTAACGCTCTGATGTCTCAGGGCGCCCCTATCATCCTGGCCGCCGACCAGCATCCCAGACTCATGCATAAGCTGCCGGACGAACTGATTACCAGGTTCCTGGGAGGCATGGTCGTCAAAGTCGAGATCCCTGAGCCTGAAACGCGCAGGGAAATCCTCAAGACCAAGGCGCTCGCAAGAGGAATCGAGGTTCCCGAAGCCGTCGTCGAATTCGTGGCAGAGCATCTGAGAGGGAGCGTCCGCGAGCTCGAGGAGGCGCTCAACAGCCTCATTGCCAACGCCGTCCTCACAGGCAAGAAGATCGACATGAACCTTGCCAAGACGGCGCTTCGCGACACCATCCGGCATACCGCGCGGACGCTGGGCTTGAGAGACGTCGAGCGGGTGGTCTGCGAACTCTTTCAAATCGAGCCCGAGACGCTCAAAAGCGAAAGCAGGAGCAGAGCGTCGGCGTACCCAAGGATGATTGCAATGTATCTCGCCAGAAAGCACACTGGCGCCGCTTATATCGAGATCGGCCGCTATTTCGGCGGCAGAAACCACTCGACCGTCATCGCCGCCGAGAAGAAGGTTGTCATCTGGCTTCGCGACGAAGAGCGGACAGGCCTGCTGGCAGGGTTCGAATCGGTCGCCGACCTCCTCTCCACGCTCGAGAATATGCTTCAGAGGTAACTGAGTCCGACCCGGCTAGAATTGGCCACGTGGCACATTTCCCGTCTGTGCGGGACTCCACGCAGACCGGTCGGCCCTATTCGAGGCCGGCCTGCTTCCGAAAGTGAAGACCAAACGAACAATCGCCGCCTTCAAGGATGGTGTAACCGTTTCCGCAATGATGAAACCTGTGCCGAAGCGGCGCCTGTTTCTCGATTGAAGATATGAATTCGCCAACGGTCAGATCCCGAGCGGGGAATTGGACCGGCTGAGCACCCAGGCCTTTCGGGACTTCTAGAAAATACGAGTAAGGACGAGCCCAGCCATGCTCGATCGGCTTGGAAAGTTCGTCCAACGTCATGGTCTGTTTGGGAAGCGTGAGCATTCGCGACTTCTGGCCGTCGATCACCTTGACGGGCGCCGCGATTGCCGCGAGTACAATCACGCTCATTCCGGCGGTTTGAATCAGGACCAAGGCAAAAGCACTCCGGCGACTTCGCGTTAGAGGCCAACTCCACGCCCATGTCGTCACGAGCCAGACCCAAACAACAAAACCGATCACATTCAAGGGAATTGGAGTTGCGACAATCGTCCAACCGAAAAGCCCCAAAGCCAACAGATGAACAACCAAACGTCGTAGCCAGAACATATAGACCTCCGTCGCACAGTGCGTCGGGGCTGATGTCGGATATGAATGCGCGAGCTCTTTGCATTCAATCTTTGCGAACGGATTCGCAGAATTTCAATGGTCCTCGGACCCACGTGGGCGAACCGATCGTGTTGACGAGCGAACTGTCGTTCTCAAAGAGCATGCACGCCCGGAGAGGGCATTTAGCGGTGCATCGCCAGCGGGCCTGAATACGACTCTCCTATCGATCCTTGGGATCGCGGCGCCGATGTTCTCGGAGGGCTAGCATCGGGCCAAGGGTCGAAGCGGCGGTCGACTCACGATTCCACGAGACGTGCAGCGTCGAGCATTCCTTGACCAGATCGATGACGTTGCTCTAGAATCCGTAGGTGTTTTCAACCCCCGAGCGATTTGCGAGCACTAGGAATGCGGAGCTGATTGCCTGCGAATTCTCCGAGGCTCTCCCAGAGCTTGCTACGGAGTTTTGCTTTAAGTAGCGATGATGTGCCTGCCGTCACGGATCGAATGGACTGAGTCAGTGCTTCAACCATGGACGGAGCCGTGTGAGACGAATGGGATCGAAAACGAGTAAGAATAGGCACGCCGCGTGGTCGAAACCGGCCGAGGCCGCGAATCCTCAACTTGAGGTTAAGCGCCTTATCGAAAAAGGTTGGCTCAAGGACGCGGTCAAGCAGGCGAAAATCTGTTATCGCGACGCAACGACGCCGCTGAATCACCGTTTGCTCGAACTGGCTTACTTTCTCCGCGCCGATCAGCTTCTGCGCGATTCAATGCCAACCTCCGCCCAGGAAGTTGCTCGGCATCTGCTCGATTTTGGCCTTACCGACCCGGAGCTGTTTGGCAGGACCGCCCGCCTTTTGGTCTCGCTGGGAATGGTCCGAGAGGCTCGGCTTCTGGGCGAATCCGATTCGCTCGAGGAGCGGGAACGATTCAACCGCCTCGAGGCAGACACTGCCGTGGTCCATCCTGAACGCTTCGTGGGCGCTTCCGCGGAGCTCCGAGAAGGCGCTCGGACGATCCGCGAGGCGATTGCAGCGGTCCAGAGCGGAGACGACGCCGCGGGGTTGGCGGCTCTTCGCGAGATTGCTCGCGGTTCATTGTTCGCGGATTGGAAGCTTTTCGTGCGTGGCCTGTCTGCTCACAACCGGAAAGATGAAGCCGAGGCTCGCGCCAACTGGGATCGGCTCGATCCGGATCGCGCCGCCGTCCGGATCGCGCGGGGCTTGCGAACCCTGGAAGCCTCTTCCGCCAGCGCCGAGCCTGGCCGGGAGCACACTCGCATCACTTCCGACGCGCTCGAGCTTCGGATCTTCGGCGCCAAGGTTCTTGAACCGCTGGAGCTCCTTCAAGAGTTTCTGGCCGACGACCTCTATGACGCGATGACGCTATTAGCGTCGGTCCGACGAATTATTGCGAACATCGAACCCGCGCTCGCCGTGCGGCTCACGGAGGTCTTGGTCGCTCCCATCTTCCAGGCGGTTCACGACTTCGATTACGAGGACGCCGAGGCCCTCATCCAGGATTTTACCCGCGCCGCAGCCCCGTTGCCGATCGACCCGAACTGGAACCGCTTTAGGGCGCTGGCATGGGAAGGCCCCAAAGGGGATCTGGAGGCGGCTCAGGAGTACTGGGTCGGGTTTCTCAACGATCTGGAAAACCACCCCCATCTCAAGGCCGAAGAACGACCCTTGGCGCAGCGCTCGTGCTGAAACATCTCGGTGAGCAACTCGCACATGAGATCCAAGCTGAATCCATGAACGTCTCATTTCGAGGTCGAGTGGGGAGTCCAGGCGGACTCGATCTCCAAAAACATTGCAATCAAGTCGTAGAGCTGTTCGAGGGCAGCCTGAAGTTGGCGCCCATGCACCGACCAACGTACATCAGCCTGATTGAGGCGTTCCACGACTGGGACAAGCCTGAAGCCGCCGCGGCGGCCGAGCGTCGTTTGCTCGAGAAATTCCCGGAAGAGTTCGAGACGCTCATGTCGCTCGCCGACTATCACTACGGTCGACAGGAACCCGAACCGGCGCTTGGATATGCTCGGCGCAAGGGCGATCAAACCGCTCGACCGAGCCGCATCGCGATCGGAATGGGGGATTCACTTGATGCGAGCAAGGCTGCTTGCCATCGAGCAGGCGCTGGGATGAGGGGCGATCCGCGTTATTGGAGGCCGAGCGCATCGAGCCCGAGATGAGCCAAGACATGCACGTCAGGGCAAGACGCGCGGCGTTCGAACTCAAGGCGGGCCGGCCCGATCTCGCACAGGCGTTTATCGACCAAGCGCAGAAGGCGCTCCCGGAGCCGACTCCGCTCTGGCTGGCTCTGATCATCGAATCGACGCGTTATCAAGTGCCGAAAAGCGAGATTCACCGCTTCGAAGTTCTTTGGAACTCGGAGCTCAAGAAGAGCGTTCGGAGCGAGACTGCTGGAGCGTTAGCGAACTTAACAGCCACGTTCGTGGCAGCCAAGGTCGATTACCCTGGCCGCGCAACGCACATCAAGGAAGTCGTCGCCTACCTGGGCCGAAGCTCCCGGATCAAGTATGGTCAAAAAGACCTGGCCCGCGTCTGCACTTTCTTGAGTCTTCTGCCAAAGGAACTTCCGCTCCACGAGAAGTTGCTGAAACGGGGAATCAAACTCTTCCCGAATTCGCCGCAGTTTCTCTTTTTTGCGGGAGTTCTCGAACTATCCAAGTTAAGTGCCGGGAAAGGCAAGCCGAGCGTTGCTTTTGCACATTTACAGAAGGCTCGGAGTCTTGCCGAGGCGTCGAGCGATCCAGAGATCGCGCTGATTCTCCCGAAGATCCGCGAGAAGCTGTCCTTTCTCGAGGATATGCCCAAGAACATGCTGGGCTCGCCGTTCGGTTTTAACGGCGGCCCCTTTCGCGTCGGCCCAGGCTCGCGGACATTCGACGATTTCTTCAAGTTTATGAGCAGTACGACAGAAGACGAAGACTTAGACGACGAAGAAGAAGAGCCATTCGACCCCGACGAAGACATCTTTGTCGACGCCACGGCGCGGCCTCGAAATCCTCGCAAACCAGCCTCGGGAGAGAAAGCTTCGCGCAAGAGGAAGAAAGGGTAAGACCTGATGAGCAGCGATCCTTACGAAATTCTTGGATTGGCCGCTGACGCCGACACCGCCGAAATTCGCCGACGCTACCTGGAATTGGTCCGCGAATCTCCCCCCGATCGCGCTCCCGAGCGTTTCGCGATCATACGCGCCGCATTCGACGAGCTGCGAGACCCCGCTCGCCGTTTGGAGAAGCAGATCTTCAGACCGTCGACGACCGATTCTCTCGACGCCATAGCCGCCGACGTCCGCGCCCGTCTCAGTAAGGCGCGGCTTCCACTCGACGACCTGCTCACGCTGTCTGGGATCCCATGACCGAACCCGTAAGTGAAGATATACTCCTGGATCGCTTTCGTCGCTGGTTTCGCGACGCGCGGGAAGAGGCCGCCGCCTGCGAGCCGGCGTCGAACGGAGTCGACGAGGAGATCGGGCTGCAGAGGCTCGTCGAAGAGTTCACGGCGCTTCGGCACGAGGTAAAGCTCCAGACCAAAGGTTCTAGGGGGCTTCAAGACCAGACCGAGGCGCTCTTGCCGGCGCTCCGGCAGGCGATCGAGCATTTCAAAGCCGTCGAACCTCGCGATGCACGAGCGGCTTGGGCCGCGGGCAAACCGCTGGCCGAAGCCATTGCCGAATTCGACGAGGCGCTCGACCGAGGCCGATTCGAACTCGAGAAAGCGCGCCATAGACTTGTCGACGAGGCGGAGTCCGACCTTCTCGAGGCGTTCGACGCGCACCTTGCAGGCCAGTCCTGGTTTCGACGTCGTTTGATGCGCTCATATCATGAATCCGCTCGTCAGGTCGTCCGCCAGCGCGGCCCCGGTTCACGGCGTCCTCATCTCGACGCCCTGATCGAAGGCTACATGTTGATCCAATCCCGGCTTCGCCGCGCAATGGAGGCCGAAGAGATCGAGCGGATTGAAACCGTGGGCCTTCCGGTCGACCCCGAGCTCATGACCGTCGTCGAGATGGTCGACGAACCCCGCGGTTCCGTCGTCGAAGTCGTCGACGAGGTTCGCAGGGGCTACACCTGGCGGGGCCGAATTCTGCGCTACGCGGAAGTCCGCGCCTCGCGGTTGCCGAATCCCAGTAACGAAGAACAACCCGAATCCTACGAGTGATGCATCCTCAACAACGGAGTACGAACGATGGTGGAGACCATTCTCGGGATCGACCTGGGCACGACGAACAGCGAGGTTGCGATCATTCGCGACGGCCGGCCGATCGTTCTTGCCGATGAAGACGGCGACCCGATTCTTCCATCGGTCGTCGGCCTCGACGCTCAGGGCAAGCTCGTCGTCGGTCGGACCGCGCGGAACCAATTCGTCGTCGCACCCGAACGGACCGTGACTTCGATTAAGCGGAAGATGGGCGAGGAAACCATGGTGTCGCTCGGCGACCAAAAGTATACGCCCCAGGAGATCTCGGCCATCATTCTGCGGACGCTCAAACAGCGCGCCGAGAAGGCCCTTGGATTCGAGGTTTCGAAGGCTGTGATCACCGTCCCCGCCTTCTTCAGCGAAGGCCAACGCGCCGCGACCCGCGAGGCGGGCGAGCTCGCGGGCCTGGAAGTTCTCCGGATCATCAATGAACCCACCGCCGCCGTGTTGACCTACGACCCGCACCCTCCCGAGATGGAACGGCTGCTGGTCTACGACTTGGGCGGCGGTACGTTCGACGTCTCGATCGCGCAGGTCGAGGCGGGCGTCGTTGAAATCTTGGCAAGCAACGGCGACACCCGCCTGGGCGGCGACGACTTCGATCAAAGGTTCCTCACGTTCGTAGCTGATCGATTCCTGTCTGCTCACGGCGTCGATCTCCGCGATTCCGCCGTCTCTCGAAGCCGACTGCTACGCGCCGTCGAAGAGGCGAAGAAGGCGCTTTCGTTCGACGCCATCGTACGCATCGAAGAAGAGTTCATTGCCGAAAAGAACGGCGTCCCGCTTCACCTTGATATGGAGGTGGACCGCTCCCAATACGAAGAACTCATCGAGCCGCTCTTGGCCAAGACGTTGACCTGCGTGGACCAGTCGCTCAACGACGCCATGTTGGTCGCGAACCAGATCGACAAGGTCGTGCTTGTCGGCGGAGCGACCAGAACGCCTCTGGTTCATCGTCTGCTCCAGGAGCGTCTCGGCAGGCCTGTTCACGCCGAAATCGAGCCCGACCTGGCCGTCGCAATGGGCGCCGCGGTCCAGGGCGGCCTGATCGCGGGCGTCGATGTGGGACCCGTCCTGGTCGACATTACCCCTCACACCATCGGCATCGGAACATTGGGAATGCTCAACGGCGTCCCTTCGATCCACCACCTCAGTCCCGTCATCACGCGCAATACGCCGCTTCCCGCCAAGCGAACGCAGATCTTCTCCACTGTGGCCAACGGACAAGAATCGGCCGAAATCCGCGTCTATCAGGGCGAAAACGAAGACACGCGCTACGACACGCTCATCGGTTCCTTCTACATCGACGGCCTCGCCGACGTCGACGCGGGAAACCAACTCGTCGTCCAGCTCAGTCTCGACCTCTCCGGCATCCTCGAAGTGACTGCAACCGAGCGACTCACCGGACTCACGCGCAAGGTGAGGATCGACAACGCCATCGAACGGTTTCGGACAAATCAACGGACCGAAGCGGTCGATCGCCTCGAGTCGATATTCGAGACCGCGGGCGTGCCATCCAAGCCGTCTTACGCACCCAGGCTCACGAGTTCCGCGCTCGACGCCGAAGAAGAATTTGAGCCGGGCCTCAGCGAAGCCGTTCGGTCGGCGCACGATCTTGTCTCCAAGGCCGAGTACATTCTGCATGATGCGAACTCGGAAGACGCAGCCGAGTTGAACGCAATGCTGTCGGACCTCCGCGCGGCAGTCGCAACCCGTAGTGAGGACGACATCCGCCGGATCGTCGCCGAGGTCGAGGATCTCGTGTTCTACTTGGAAGACAAGTGATGTCCAATGGCGATCTGACAAGTCTCGCTTCCGGTACGCTCCATTGCCCGACGTGCAAAGCCTTCCAGTCTTGGTCCGACGAATGCAGACGATGCAAAAGCGACCTCCGACTCCTGCGCGATTTTTATGACGAGTACTACCGCAGCCGCCGCGCCTGCCTCGAGGCCATATGCTCAGGCGACCAAGAGGCTGCCTGGTATTACTCGCAGAGATGTCATTCGCTCCAGCCGAGCGCAGGATTCTCGACGTATGACTGCCCTTGCCGCTCTCCTTCGCGGCGACTGGTCCCTCGCGGCTGAGCTCGCAGGCCGCACCGAGTGATCTGCGATTGGAATCGCCTTCAAGTCCCAATCAAGCGGACGTTGGCCAGCGATCATCGGCCGATCGATAAGACCTCACGAAGGTTGCGAAGCGAACATGACGCTCGACGCATCGCCGAGTGCGATCCCTCTTCTTAGCTGGATCTACGCCCTCGATTGCCAACTCCTGGGGTCTCTCTTACTGGAAGGACCGCGATTAGAGCGATTCGGTCTGCCTCGAACCGGTAAAACACTGCAAATGGAAAATGCTTCACTTGACCTCGTCTGACGAGCCGGTAGGCAGGTGCGTGGATCTCGGGGTTCTTTTGACTCCGGTCGAGAGATGCTTCGACCGTAGTGAGAAAATCCTCGGCCAAATCTTGGCGCTTCTCTCGATACCAAGCGTATGCTTCGTCAATTTCGTCCCGGACGCCGGTTTGGAAGACCAGCGGAAGGCTCATCGGGGCCGACGCACATACGCCTTGATCTCGTCCCAAGAGAGGACTTCGCCAGATTCGGCGTCGAGACCTTCCAACCGTCGATCGACGTGTGCCCTTATGCCTTCGGTCAATTGAGGCTCCGAGTTTTCATCGGACAGTTCTTCCCATACCTCTTCGATAAGTCGGAGGCGCTCCGCTACCGGCCAGGAACGGACTTCTGTGAGTACGGTCTCGAGATCCATACGAAACTCTTTCATTCCTCCAGCTTGAAGTGAATCAACGCTTCAGCTACTCGATCCTGTAAGATCAATCAAGGTCAGCGATAAGCCTAGAGCGGCATACTCTCTTACTCGATAACGCTTATACTCTCTGGATCGCATTCCTGGCCATGTAAGACCTTGCGATGGTTCAGTTTCGACCGCTCCTCTCTCCAAAATCAGCACTCGACATTGTCATCTGCGAATGTCTTCTCGAGTCGCGCGGATTGTAACGATAGGCAAGTTGGGTCGAGGCTCCGTTAGGGGAAATCCAATGCGACTGAATTCCGGTTTCTTCGTACACCCTATCGTTGCGCTACCAGCTCAAGAACACGTCCACCGAAGTCGTCGAGTTGATCCCCCATACCTGCAGACCGACCTTGGGCCTCATCACGAGACCGACCACCGCGTAATGCCGCTGGCCGATTTTATCAGCGAAGTGATGACGATTCTCCAAGCTCAGCCGGACGTTACCGACGTGGTCGTGGAGCGTTGTAAGCCGCTGCGGTGTGCCGCCGAGACCGGCCAGTTTGAATCGACCTTTCAAGGCCTCAACGATGCGATGTCGGCTGCCAGGCTCTGACGAACGGGATTCTTTTGAGAGGCAACGACAATGGCGGTAGAGCGCGTGGAGTTGAGCGAGATCGAAGACATGCGCGAGATCTATCGGCACGAGATGAACTGCCAGATCATTCACGATTCGATCCATGCGCGACCAGGCTGGAGTCGTGAGTACCTGCTTACCGACGGCAACTCCAAGGTTGGCTATGGATCGGTCGCAGTGGCTGGGCCATGGCAATCCACTCCAACGATCTACGAATATTTCGTGTTGCCCCAGCATCGACTCCGCATCTTCGACTTTTTCATCGAGCTTCTCGTGACGACAGGAGTGAACGCCGTCGAGACTCAGAGCAACGATATGCTGCTGACCACGATGCTCCACACGTTCGCGCCTTCGGTTGAAAGCGAGTCGATTCTCTTCGAGGACGACGTCACGACCACTCACTCGCCGCCATCCGGAGCCGTTTTCCGTCGAGCAACTCCTGCCGACGACGAGCAGATTGCTCGGCAAAATCTGGATTCAGGAGCCAAGTGGCTGGTCGAACTTGGAGGCGCGATTGCCGGAACTGGAGATATTCTGTTCCATTACAATCACCCGTATGGCGACATCTACATGAAAGTTGACGAACCGTTCCGCAGACGCGGAATCGGCGCCTACCTGGTTCAGGAACTCAAGCGAATCTGTTACCAAGGAGGCAGCGTCCCCGCCGCCCGGTGCAATCCCAAAAACGTCGCCAGCCGAAGGACTTTGCAGAAGGCCGGCTTCGTTCCTTGCGGACACATTTTGAAAGGGACCGCGTCGCTCGGAGTTTGAAGATGCAAGGATCTCAAGGACTGGAGCTCGGAATTAGACCTTCTCCAATTGAGGTCGTCTCAGGCTGCGCCGACCCAATCGATGCTGATGCCGGCTGAGCGGCGCAAACGCGTCGCCAGAGCAGCGGCGTGATGCTGGATATGCCGGATGTTGACGATCTGGTGCTCCAGCGTCGGCATTCTGTACCACGGGAAGCCGCACTGGGGGGATGAGAGATCCAGGGCGTCTACGCCGGCGTTGATCATACCATCGCAGATGCGCCAGTATTCGAGTAGTTCGTCGCGGGTAAACGTGGTACACGCTTTGGGCGGTCGCGAGCCGTCCCAGGGAACCGACTGTATGAAATTCGCTTCCTCTTGATGTTTCGCCCAGGGCGCGAAGGACTCTTGGTCTTTTTGCAGATAGAGGTGTGCAAAATAGAGTGTGTGGTAGGCGACTCGCCAGAACCGCGCAGCCCCGTCCTCAGGGTTGTCCCAGAGTGTGTCGGGGCATTTCTCGATCGCATAGCGAAGGGTCTTGAGAGCGGCGTGATATTGCGATTTGAGGGCGGATTGGATGTCCACAGTTCAGCTCCGTGTGTCGGGATAGCTCAACTTGATGCAGATCCATTATTGTCGCTCGAGCGCTCAGCCCTGCAAGCGCCCTTCGCGGCCGGCGTTCCCAATTCCATCTCACAATTCGTCGATATAACGCCGCGGCCATCGACAGTTCCACTGAGTTTGCTTCTCAGAGGAAAACCACAGATAGCATTGAACCGGATCGTCTCGACTTTCGGCTTTATGTCGACACAGCGGCCGGAAGGACGATAACGCCCTCACGAGAAGTTTGGAATGGCTCTGACGCTGGTTCGTTCGATGTGAGAGAGAGCCCAACTCTCGACCTGTCAGCCACAATGTTACCAGGAGGTCGGCCGTGGAAATCACGAACTCGACGCTGGTCTCGGATGAGTCGATTCCGACTGGGCGATCAAACTGGCTCGGGACGGGAGCAAACGAGCGCACATGGAAAGCACGGCAAGACAAGCAAGGGACGAATGGATCGCACGCCGATGTCAACTCGGCGAGCCTGAGGCCTTCGCCGAACTCGTTCATGAAATGGAGAGTCCGCTCCTTTATTTCGCCCAGAAACTGCTCAAAAACGAGGACGCGGCCTTCGACGTTTTGCAGGAGGTTTGGCTCAAGGCGTTCAGGACCGTCAGGCGATTGGAAAACCCCTGGATGATTCGGTCGTGGTTGTACGGAATGGCTCGCGGACTGGCGATCGACAGGATTCGCAAGAATCAATCCGAAGAAAGGATGGAACGCGCCTACGCTGATCATAGGGAAACCGCCGTCGAGGAGCCCTCGTTCGCTACCGAGGACGCAAGTGCTGTGCATCGGGCGCTCGACGCGATAGCGGTCCGGCATCGCGAAGTGCTCGTGCTCTGCTTTCTCGAGGAGATGTCGATCGCCGAGATTGCGTCCGTCGTTGGATGCCCCCAAGGCACTGTGAAATCGCGGATCTACCATGCGAAACAAGCTTTGAAATCAGTTCTCCAAGGAGCGAAGTAATGGAATCACAACACGAAGGTCTGAGAGAAGGATTGCTGGCTCAGAGTGAGCCGGATTCCGAGCGCTTGTCGGTTTACCGAAAGGAGATGAAAGCCATGTTGGAGAAGAACGAGAAAACGTTACGTACGCAGAAGTGGTACGCGAGCGGGATGTGGGTGTTCGTCGTTCTCATGACGACGGCCTTCCTGATTCTGGGCGGCATGCAAAAAAACGCCCCTGTCGGCGTCCTCTTGGGCACGTTCACCTGCATCTTGCTGATCGGCGCGGCGGTCGAGCTGCTGAAGTACTTCCTCAACCGCACCCGCTTCGAATTGATCAAGGAAATGAAGGGGCTTGAAGTTCAGTTGCTCGAGATCAAGGAGAAACTTCGAGTCGGCGCACGATGATCGATTTCGTTGAACCGAAAGGTGATTGACGCATGATCGAGTTATTGCCGAAGCGCAAGGATGATGGGAGGTCGAACCCCTACAGACTCGTGATACTGATTGGCGTGCTGTACGTCGCGGCGGTTTGGGTGATCGTCCGTTTCATGGCATGAGTTCCACGGAAAGAGCTTCGTCGACTCATCCGGGCCGTCGCGACGACTTCAGTCCAAACTACTGATGCGAGTGGCGCCTCAGAGCTGATGGACCGTATTGCAAAATCGCGATACGCTGTTCGAGTGGTTCCGCGTTGCTTGATCCGAGCTTTTCGACCACTCAGTCGCAACACGGTTCACTTGATCAGACGAGTGATTATCGCTTGGTTATTTCGAAGGTAATCTTCTCAATAGTTCCCGTGAAGGCGTTCGGCGATTTATAGTCCGGCGAGATTGGAGTGATCGAATCGCGGCCGACCTCGAACGGTTCCAAACCATGGCGGAAGGCGGAGCGTTTCACCTTCCCTTCGCCAACCGGCTTGCCGTTAACGAACAGAAGAAGCGTCCCGCCGCCCACCTTGGAACCGTCTGGAGTAAACTCTGACCTCAGAGTCGCCTTACCTTCAGGCAAACTCTCCGAACCTTCGATTGTCACATCCGCAATTTCAAAGAACGTGTAGCGGAAGACCGGCTTGCCATCCTTGATGTACAACGACCATCCCGCCGAAAACGCCCCAGCGCAGGTAATCACACCCTCGGCGCCTCCTTGCGGGATGATCAACTCGGCGGTGATGGAGTGTGCGCGGAAAAAGCTGAGGGCCGATTGGTTCGGGCAGCCAGACGTTATTGCCGAAGTAGGTCCAGATCGTCTTCGGTGCACCTGAGACTCGCAAGCTGGGGTCCATCCGCTCCGAGAACCGAGAATCGAGCGGGAAGACGTCGAACTTTCTCGCCTCCTCCAGGAATATGGCTTTCAGTTCCTTGAGTTTCTCGGGCATTGTTGCCGCCAGGTCCACCGCCTGACTAAAGTCTTCATTGATATTGTAGAGCTCCCAGGGAGCCGTAAGGAAGCCGTCGCCACGTCCCAAGGTTTCCCAGGGCAATCCGTATCGGCTGCATGCCACCCAACCGTCGTGGTAGATCGCCCTGTTGGTTGCCAACTCGAAGTATTGCGTCGTGCGTCGACCTTTTGCGTTCGCGTCGTCGAACGAATAGAGCATCGACACGCCCTCGATTGGCTTCTGGGGAATGCCGTTGACCACCTTTGGCTCTGGGATTTTCGCGACTTCAAGGATTGTCGGCACGACGTCGATGACGTGGTGGAACTGAGTGCGCATTTCCCCCTTCGCTTTGATGCCCTTTGGCCAGTGGACGATCATCGGGTTCCGCGTGCCGCCGAAGTGACTGGCCACTTGCTTTGTCCATTGGAATGGTGCGTCCATTGCCCACGCCCAGCCGACCGGCACGTGCGGTTCGCTCGTCGGCCCGCCGATCTCGTCGATGCGTTTGATCGTACTCGCAAGGCCAAGCTGCACCCCGATCAAACTGGCGATCTCGCTGAAGGTGCCCTCGAGCCCTCCCTCAGCGCTCGCACCGTTGTCCCCAACGACGTACATCACAAGCGTGTTGTCGAGCTCCCCAGACTCGCGCAAGCTCTCGATCAGCCTGCCAACCTCATGGTCCGTGAACGCCATATAGCCTGCGTAGTTCTCCATCAATCGCCTATAGACCTTCTTGGCTTCGTCGGTTTGGGAATCCCATGTGGGTATGTTCTTATCTCGTGAAGTAAGCTTTGTTCCCTTGGGAATGATTCCCATTTCGAGCTGTCTTGCGTGCGTGATTTCCCGTTGCTTGTCCCAACCGTAATCGAATTTCCCTGTAAACTTTTCGCGCCATTTCTTTGGAGCGTGATGCGGCGCGTGTACTCCCGACGTGCTGAAGTAGTTGAACCACGGCTTGTCAGGGTCGGCGGCCCTGACGTTCCGAGTCCAGGCAATCGCCTCGTCGGTCATGTCGGTGGTGAAGTGGTATCCCTGTTCCGGCGATTTTGGTTGCGGCGTCCAAGTGGTGTTTCGATAGATCGTGGGGTAATACTGGTGCGTCTCGCCCTGGTTGAATCCGTAGAAGTAATCGAACCCGAGGCCGGTCGGCCATCTGTCGTAAGGGCCTGCGGGACTAATGTCCGGCTCAGGCGTGTTGTGCCATTTACCGAACATTCCGGTGGCATAGCCGTTGTCGCGGAGGATCTCGGAGACGAGCGAGGTGCTCTTGGGGATCATTCCTGTATAACCTGGATAGCCTGTGCCCATTTCGATGATGACGCCTGTGCCGCAGGAGTGGTGATTGCGACCTGTCAAAAGCGCTCCGCGAGTCGGACTGCAGAGCGCCGTGGTATGGAAGCGGTTAAACTTCAGCCCGTTGTTCGCCAGCCTGTCCATGTTTGGCGTCGGGACTGGTCCTCCAAATGTTGAGCACATGCCAAATCCGACGTCGTCGAGAAGGATGAGTAGAACGTTCGGACTGCCCTTGGGCGCCTTCACGGGCTGTGGGTAACTCGGCTTCGAGTCCTTGTAAGTCTCGCCTATACTCCCCATGAACGCAGGGTCGGGTTTAGGCAATTGCGATCCATCCGTCGCGGGCTGTCGCTTCTCGTCTTGCGCGTACGTCCGAGCCAATCGCCCCGACCCGGCAAGCCAACCAAGGGCGGAACTCAAAGTAATAAACGCAACTAGATAAAGATGATGTGCACGCATACTGAGCAATATCCTGTCATGGCAGGGAGTGAGCGGACGAAGTCGTCCCTAGGCGAAACATGGAAATCCAACATCACAAGTCGAAGCAATTCATCAGTTAGGGCGATTCCAACCAGTACCTTGGGAAAGAAAGAGGTGGCGCAAGAGGGCGCCTTGGGATTGCCAAGAGCAACGCCATGCAAACGAAAGCGCATTGAAGCTAATCTCTCGCGGCTTGTTTTGTGGCGATGGGTACATAGCCAGCTTCCAAGCCTGGAGGGGGCGTCACTACCAGGGCGGGGTCGATTTCGGCGAGTTGTCCGATCGTTGGCGGCGGCAGGTAATCTCGGTCCTTTGTCCATTTACGATGGAGTTTTTCCGCTCGACTTTGAATGCTCTCGCGCTCCTGATCCGTCAAGTCGGCGTTGAGTAGAGCAGGTTGGTCGGCGAATCGGTACCAGTAGTAAGTCACTACGCTGCCGTCCCCCAGATGCGCCTGGAACGGCCCTGCCTTGGGCCCGGGTTTCTTCCACGAGCTGTTAGCATCTTCGGGCGTGACGTAGGGTTCTGGGCGATCCTCGCGCGGAGTATGGAACTCGACTTTGGCCAATCCCGTTTCGACCGGAACGTCTTTGGGGTGAACAACAACCCATTTTTCTCTTTTGTTGTCATCTTTTACTAGGTGAAAGTACTCGGGGATTGTCGCCAGCGGGCCGGCTTTGGAATTGGTTCTCGTCGCTAAGTCGTAGTTCCATTTGTAACCGTATGTGTGGGGATCGAGCGCCGCCGGCGTCGCGAATGAATTCCAGTCGAGAGGCGCCTTCTTTTGGTCGGGGACGTTAGGAGGATAGATCTTCCAGGTTGACCCTCCGCCCCCTTTGAAAATATGAACGCTTGCCCCCTTGGGGTCGATCAATCCGCTGGCCGGCTCTCCGCCGTCGAACCAGTTCTTCACGGCGTCCCAAAGAGCGCTTTTGTTGTAAGCGGTCATGCGGTGCACGACGACGGACTCCCCCTTGGTATTTCGTGGGAACGACGTTTGGGCGATTCGTGCATACGTCTCTCCACTTGAATCGACGGCCTGAGCGCTGGGGACGTACTGTGTTTCCATTTGAAGCGCTTTGTTCGGACCCGAGGGCCGGCTGTCGAGGAGCATTCCGATTAGTCGGGCGTCTTCGACCGACGCTCGGGACCAGAAGTAAGGCGTGAAGAACGCGACCGGGCCTTTGAAGCTTTTCGTGTTCAGGAAGAGGGTCCAGGAGTGGTCTCCCGTAGGCGCCTTTTTCCCGTTTGTGGATGATTTGGGGTTGGTCAATGGAAGCGGCAGATACCCGTAGCCGACGAGTTCCCCGCAAGTCCCTTGCTTCAGATTCAGGCCGTCGGGCGGCCAGAGGAGCCATGGGCTGAGCTGGGCAACGCCATATTTGCCGAGGGGTTTGTCCCAGTCCCTTCCTTTGCCGGCGCCGGGTCCGTTGGCCCATTCACTAAAATCCGGCGCGACGCCGCCCATGATGAACTTCGGGGTTGTCGTGGCAAATCGCGTGTCTCGCCACCAGCCCAGGCCTCCCTCGACGTCCGAGTACAAATTCTTGGGCTTGGGGTCGTCGTGTTGAGCGAACATCCAAGTGCCAAAGAGACCTGTTTGAAAACGATGCCCTGGGTATTCCTTGAGCAATGGCCACGCCGCGACATACATCGAGAACCCTGCGTTATAGGTTTCCGGCACGTTCTCGTGAGGCACGAGCAGATAGCCGGCCATCTCTGCTTCTTGAATTCGATCGTCGGAGTACGCACCAGGATTACCGAATAAGGACCACGCCATAACAAAGACCAAGGCGAACAAACTTCCGCAACGATTTGTGATCATCAGAGAATCACCAGAGTATGTGTGAGTCGGTTTATGGACGCATGGGCTTCCCGCCGATCTGTTCGAGACGACAGGTGCGACCAACCGATTCGAGCTCGTTTCTTTGTCATCGAATGAATTCGAGCAGGCCGCGGAGGGACTGTCAAGCCGCCTCGTATTCTCTTAACGTCGTGGATCGGAGCGCGGAGTTGATCAGACGATTTTCATTTCAGGATTATCGAGGGGCTTTCCATTTGTTCTCTCGGCGGATGACGGTCGTCTCGGTCCCTTGGTCAGTCCATTTCCTGGCGCGCGCGTGCCTGATTGCGGCGATCCTGAGCACGATCTTGCCCGACTGAACGATTCCGACGTCTCCGTTGATTGATTGAAGAGGACGGCCACGCCAGCCCTGGCGTTTGTGACGGCCGCCGCATTCGACTGTCGCTTTCCCAAGCCTTTGGGGACCGTCAATCTGGTCGTGGGCTTCCGGAAGGCGTCAGGATGCGATCGATCCTGATGCGGTTCCTTTGATCCAAACTCAATAGCAGCGACCTCCAGATGCATGGAGGGTGCAAACCTTTTGAATAATCAGTCTTGCGAGATCCTCTCCGGATGTAAGCCTCTCGATTTCGTCACGTGTGACAATAACCATTTTGATGCCGAACGTTGCCATCTCGACGCTTACCAGAAAGTTGGCTCGGGAGAGATGCTCCGGCTCGCCTGTAATACCATTTGCCGCGATCAAGACCCCGAATCGCACCCCGCGATGGCGGATTTTCGTCAAAAACCAGGAGACCTGCTCGCTATTAACAGCGTCATTCCATCCCTTGCATTCAACGAGAAAAAAATCAGCCAACCCCCCCAGTCCTTCGGGGTAGTTCTCGTTCTTGCACGCTACGTCGATCTCCTCAGTCGCGAAGCTGTTCATCTCGTTGCGTGCAGTGATCGTAATCCCAGGGAATCCCATTCAAGAGATAGCATGCCAAATCCTCGAACGCTTTGCCTTTTGCAGTTGTCGTGGGCGGGGCGTCGACGATTGCAAGATACCCCTGGATGACCTCGGGGTCATACGCGGCCATGGACTAAAGCCCATAAACCGCGGTGTTCCGGAGCTTGCGGACGTACTCGGCCAGACCAGTATTCCGAAGACGTTCGATGAAATCTTCGGCCGACACGAAGGCTATGGGCAAAGACCTTGGAGCTGTCATCGAAACGTTTCCGGACTCCTTGTATAGGATGATCCCCATGCCGTTGGGAATAGCTTCCAAGGCACGAAACATCCGGCCGATCGATTCGTTGACGTTTGACTGGGAGCGGAGGCTGAGATTTGCACTCAATAAGCAAGGGGTTGGCGATTGTCGGCTCCAGGTCGCTCGACCATACGGCAAAGTCGACGCCCTTGTCTTTGGCCTCGCCGCCGCGGGCGATCGTCTGAGCTCCGCTGGCTTTGATGGCGTCGTTGATCAAATCTTCAAATTCAAGCGCGCTCGATTGGGCAAGCCGTTCAAGAAGTTCGTCGGCCGCCGCGCCGATTGGCTGAGTGGTGAAGCCTTCCACCGGCTTGCGAAGCTGATCCCGCGGTGATAACGACAATGCCTGCTTGAGTCCGAAAATCACGGCGTCTTCGTTGTGCAGATCCATCCGCAGATATGGAATACCCGATGGCGGAATCTGGTCGATCGGATAATCAGCACCTAGGAACAAAAGCGTCGGCTTATTGAGCGCGCTTGCAACGCCGAGTTCAAAAAAAATGTTGGCGTCCTTTCGGCGGTCTCCCATAATTCCTATGACCATGTCCGCAGCGTCTAGACATCGGTGCAAGCTATCCACCCATGTCGTACCCGGCGTTGCGGTCTGATCCAAGGTCACGGCGTCGAGGTCGAGCTCATGCATGGCTTTATGGACCTCGGCGACGTCTACATGTGAGGAAGCGATGAAAACGCGCTTTTTTCGAACTTTGTCCATAACGGTCATTTCATGCTCCTCGCCGCAAAATCGTTCGACGCTGTATTCTACGCTGTATACCAGTCCTTGTCGCTTTCATCTCTTCTCCTCACGATCTAATCGCCCCCGGTCGAACCGTCCCCGGCCCTCGCTAAGACGCCTAATTGCCTTGGTGCTTTAACCAGAACGCATAGGTAAGGAAATTAAGCCAGCCCCATTCAGTTGACCGCCGCCTTCAATCCTTCTCCCCTCGCACCACGGCCGTTTCGGTCTCGTGGTCGGTCCATTTCATGGCGCGTGCGTGGCTCATGGGCGCGATCCTTAGCACGATTTCGCCCGATTGGAAGAGCCTCACGTTGCCTGTCGATTGACTAACGACAACGGCCACCGCCGCAGTGATGTTCGTGATCGCCGCCGCGGTCCAATGGCGCGTTCCCAAGCCTTTGGGAAGCGTCAATCCGGTGGTTGGCGCGTCGATGATGCGGCACGCCGCCTCGACCGTGCCGTCGCGACCCACCACAAAGGCACCATCGAGTTGTGCGATTTCTTTGATGGCTTCGCGAACCTTGGGATCGCGCAGGTTTCTGTCTTTACGACGGTATCCGTGAAATGGGTCGAAGCCGAGTGTATGGGAACGCGTCAGCACGGTCTGGGAATCTCCGACGATGATCAGAGTTCCGACTGCCTTGCCTTCGCGGCCTTCGCGGCCGATCTCGACGGCAAGGTCGACGACGGCCTTCAAGGTTTCAAAAGGGACCAGAGTCTCCAGCGCGCAAGTCTCTCGAGGTTAGACGTTCGAGGTGCTCTCCGAGTCGGACGACGGCGATGGAATCGAGCGTGTCGGCTTCGAAGCCCGAGTAAACCACGACGACTCTTGCCCCGGCTCGCAACTGGTCGTTCGCAACGGCTTCGATGAGAGCCAGCGTCATCCGTTCGGCAATCGCCGCGTCGACCGGTTCGACTTCGATGGCGATCAATCCCGCATTTCGCAGGGCCTCGGCGGATCGCTCGTCGATCGCCTCGACCAAGAGCGGAGTCGACCCCGCCAGGCTCTTGGCCATGGCCCAGTCCATCGGCCCTTCAGGCAGCAAAACGACGGCGGACGCGCCCACCTCTGGGGCGGCCTTCAGAGCCACCGAAAGGATCGGCGCCTTGGTCTTGCTCGCGGGGGCGATCAACTCGATAGAATCCTATAAAGATAAGCGGACGTGACGATCTTTGAAGAAAATCGAGGGGCAAGCGCGTCCGCCGCCCCCCGTTCAAGCGATCGAGGCTGACGATCACTGTGGTTTTTCTTCCTTTGGCGCCGCTTCCTTGGGCTTGTCTTCCTTCTTCTCCTCGGCCGGCTTCTCATCCTTGGGCTTTTCTTCCTTGGCGGGTTCCGGCTTGGCTTCTTCCTTGGGTTTGACGGGCTCGGCCTGTGCCTTGCGGGCCGCCTCGAGCAGGCTGTTGAAGACGGTGGCCTTTTGATCGTAAAGCTTCTTCAAGCCCTTGGAGGGTTGGAAGATGCGAACCTCGTCCTGAGGGATTAGGCTTGGGTTGGCTTCCTTTTTGCCGTAGCCGGAGAACCACGCTCCGAAAACCTCTGGACTGACGCCAACGCGGTCCTTGGCGTCCTTGGCGTATTCGCGCTGGTCGATCGCGTAGCCGAAGACCAGAATATCCAGGATCGGCGGAGGGTCGATCGACGAATTGACGAGGCCTGCCTTCTCCGCCGCGGCGATTGCCTCGGCCACGGCCTTGCGGGCTTTTTCGAGCTTTTCCTGGACTTCCGGCGGGACGACAGGGGGCTCGTCGTCCTTCTTGGGCGTTCTTTCTTGGCCTCGTCCTTTTTCGCGTCGTCTTTCTTGGTTTCGTCTTTCTTGGTGTCGTCCTTCTTTGCGTCGTCCTTGGGCGCTTCGTCTTTCTTTGCGTCGTCTTTCTTTGCGTCGTCCTGTTTGGCTTCCTTTTTGGCTTCGTCCTGGGCTGTTAGAGGGCTCCAGGAGGCCGAGAGTCCGATCAAGAGTGCAAAGGAAAGACCAATCGTGGCGAGTCTGCTCACCGTTGGTTGCTCCTAAATAAAAGGGTACTTGGATTGTTTGGTCACGTTCCAAGAGCTCTTGGAACAACCTAGGCGATCGAAGGCACGAATTCGGGTCGAAGGCCGTCGCTGTTTTTTCCAACGGCCGATTTGCCTGAATTCCGCGATATCCCGCCTGACGACCATTTCCGCCGCTCTTGGAGCCGAGTTTAGCCAGGAAGCCGCCTTGCCGCCAGACTTTTGTCGCATCTGAGGTCAGTCAAGGATCTTCACAACCTTCTTTTGCCCAAGAGGTTTCGTTCTCGAGCTACAACTCATCCGATCCGAAAAGTTTCAAACCCAGTGTAATGCGTCGTGGAAAGGTCTGCCGATCATAAGGCAAGAGCGGGCTCGGACCACCGCAGGACGTCGGTGGATGAATGGATGCGCAGGAGGCGCCAGGTCATGAAGCGAAGACGACTGCCGCAAATGGAGCGGCTCGAACCTCGCGAACTCCTTGATGCCGGCTCGAGCGGCACTGGGGACCCTTCCAAGACTTTCGACTACACCACGCCTCAAGGCGCCCACGTAGCGATCACGTTGTATGGGTCTGGCACGCTCGCGGGCACCTCGGTCGAGGCGAGTGGAGCGCTCGACCTGGTTTTCGCGAATACGACATCGACCACTGGCATCGTCGCCAAGGTGACTGGGCGAACTCGCAACGTCGCTCTTTCGTCGATCCACGACGCGAATCTTAACATCAACGATTTGAGCGGCGTTGGCAGCGACGAAATCGGCCTCGTCAACCTCAAGAATTTCAACCTGATTGCCGGGGGGAACATCAATTTGACTGGCGGCGTCGGCTCTTTGTTCCTCAACTCGATGGGTTCGAACACAGAGATTCATCTGACAGCGCTTGCAGTGGCGCCGAGCACGACGAGTTCCTCCTCCGCCGGGTCGACCACCACGACCTTTGGGAGCACTTCGATCTCGACAGGTAGCACGGGGAGTACGCCCACGACATCGAATACGCTGAACTCAAACCCTGGCGGATCGACGTCAAACGTGGTTGGCGGCGGTGCGGGCAACGGCAATTCCGTCGGCATCGGCGGGTTGGTTGGATTCGGAGGTCTGCCTGGACTCGCGGGCATCGGCACGTCGAGCACCACGGGATCGGTCATTCTAAACGCGACAACGGCGCCGTTCACCCAGCCGATCAGCTTCGGAGGCGTTTCCACCACGAACTCTGCGGGATCTCTCGGCGGCGCCGGCAACTTTGGCGGTTTCCAATCCGGCGTCACGGGCAATTTCGCTACAGGTCAAGGCGGATTTGGTTTTACAGGCATCGGTACAGTAACATATGCATCAAATAATTATGGAACGGCGCCAAGAGAGTCGGTGAGGGCCACCACGGCCACCGCGAGCACCAACGGCATTCCAAACGCCCAAAACCCGCCTGGCGTGAAGGCTGCGTTCGGACAAGACGCCACCGGCGTGAACGTCGTGGTCAACCACGTCAAAGCCAAGGCGCAGCAGAACCCGGCGCTTGGCGACGCCCAAATCTATGGCTACGACGCCACGGCGAACGCACTCGTCCGATTCGACGCCGTCAACGGGTCGGTCCTCCAGACCATCCCACTCTCGTCCCCAGCGTCGGCCGACACAGGCGTTTCGCTAGGCAGAGAGAACGGCCTGCAAGTCGTCCTTGTCGGCTCTGGAAGCACGGTTCAAGCGTTCAACGCGTCGAACGGGTCTCCGATTGGCGAATTCAGCACCAATTCGCTGGTTGGAGAAGGCTTTACGGCGGTCGACGGGCTAGCGTCGACCGACACAGCCTCTTATCTGATCGATTCGAACGCGGGTTCCACTGGTCTTGTGCAGCAGATCAATCTTGCCGCCAGCCTGTCGAGCGGCCAGGCCGTCGCGGTGGGCTCGGCGTATGCCCCCCAGCGCGAATTCTTCCTATCCGGAGGAGCGACGGCCGTTCCCGCCAAGCCGATCGTCTATCTCCAGGGCGCTGGGTTCTTCGATACGACGCAGCGGAACCTTACCCAAAATGGATTCTTGGCGTACGGCACTTCAGAGACTCAGTCGACTCCCACCGAATTGGCTCGGCAAGAGATCCCCAGCCCCTCGGCCAACCTGAACGCGGGCAACCCGCCTACGACAACCCTGCCCGCCGTGGGCAGCATCAATCAGAACCTTGCCGTGGTCACTTCGATGTCAAACGGCCAGAACGTCGTTTCGCTGTACAACGCGAGCAACCTTGCCTCGACGGGCACGATCACGCTCAACGACGCAAATCCGCTGACGGATCTGAGCGAATCGTTCCACCCGGAACTCTCGGGGACCGCGCTCGTCGACGTCCAGGGCAACCTCAGGTCGTTCCGGGCCCAGGACGCGAAGGGGCTTGTCGTCAACGACAACGGTTTCTTGAACCTGGTCCAAATCGCCAGCGCCTCCGACAGCGAAGTGGTGGGTCAGCCCATCGGACACGTGCGTATGCCGGTCCGCAAGCATGTGCTCCTTCTGTCCTCGAGCCGAAGCGTTGGCACGCGAGGAGGCGTGGTGACCGTCCCGAACTTCCAGCCCGTCGGTCCGCTGTCGCTGCCTAACAACAGCGGGTAACGGGGGCGAGAGTTTCCGATTCCAACGAGGATTCCGAAAAGTTTCGAAGTCGCGGTGATGCGGCCCACGACCGGGCGCCGATCATAATTTACGATTCTCCGCAGCCTCGCCGCAGGGAACGTCGGCGAGCCTCAATCGCGCCGGAGGCGCAGATATGAATAAGCGAAAGACGTCGCCACGAGTCGAGGGCTTGGAATCGCGAGAGCTGCTTTCCCAGATCTCGTACTTCGCCTACAAAACCCCTCAAGGGACGCACGTCTCGATCAAGCTCTACGGGGCGGGCACGCTTTCGGGCACGACCGTGGCGTCCAACGGGGCGTTGAATCTGGTTTACAGCGGGACAGACTCCTCGACGGGAATCGTCGGTAAAGTGAGAGGAGGCAACGGCCGAGCCTTTATCGCCACGATCAGCAACGCCAAGCAGGCGATCGACGACTTGAGCGGTTCCGAATCGACCGCACTGGCGCTGGTCAATCTCAAGAATTTCAATCTCGAGGCGGGGGGAAACATCAACCTCACCGGCGGGGTTGGGTCTCTCTTTCTGAACTCCGCCGCCCAGAATTCCCAGATCCACCTGAGCGCTCTACCACAGAGCTCCTCCAGCGGCTCTGGTTCCCCAACCACAACCACCACGACGAGCTCGAGCTCGACCACCACGACTTCCGGCTTCACGATCGAAACAACAAAGACCACGACCACCACAGGGACCTCTACAAGCTCCACGAGCACTCAGGGGTTCGTACCTGCTTTCGGCCAGGAAGCTACAGGCGTCAACGTGGTGATCAACCACGTCAACGGAGCACTGCAGCAGTTCCCGCCGATTGGCGATCCTCAGATCTTTGGCTACGACGCCGTCCAGAACGCGCTCATCAAGTTCGATGCAACCACCGGCGCAGTCCTTCAAACCATCCCGCTTTCGATGCCCGCATCGACCCAGACCGGCGTGTCGCTCGATCGCTACAATGGTACGCAGGTGGTGCTCGTCGGCAGTGGAACCACAGTGCAGGCGTTCAACGCAACGACTGGCGTCTTGGTCGGCTCGTTCAGCATCTCCAACCTTGCCTCTTCGGGATTCACGGCGATCGACGGTCTCGCCTCTTCGGGAATTGGAACTTACATTGTCGATTCGACCGACGGGTCGACTGGCGCCATCCAACGCATAAACGTTGACGAGAGCCTCGCATCCGGCCAGGTCGTCACCATCGGCTCGACGTTCTATCCCTCGAGCGAGTTCTATCTCTCCGGCGGAGCCACGGGGGTTCCCGCAAGCCCGGTACTCTATCTCCAGGGCGCTGGTTTCTTCGATCAATATCAGCCAAACTTGTATCAAAACGGCATACTTGCCTACGGCAAGACAGGCTCGACCAAAGGGGAAGTGGCTCGAGCAGAACTTCCTGGGCCCTCGACGATCCTGAACGCGGGGAATCCGGCAAATCCCACTCTGACTGCGGTCGGCAGCGTCAACACGAATCTGGCGATTGTCACGGGGGTTTCCAACGGGCAAAACGACGTCACGCTCTACAACGATTCGACCCTTGCCCAGGGCTCGACCATCACGCTCAACGATGCGAACCCGCTGACCGACATTTCGGGAACGTTCTTCCCGCAACTCGCTGGCGCCGCGCTTGTCGACGTTCAGGGCAACCTCAGGTCATTCCGCTCGCAGTCCGCCAAAGGCCTGGTCGTGAACGAAACCGGGTTCCTCAATCTGGTCCAGATCGTCCACGCCACGAATACCGAGGTGATCGGCCTGCCGATCGGGGCGGCGAACATCCCGTACCGCAAGAACGTTCTATTGCTTTCCTCGAGTCGAACCAAGCTGATTGGGATGCGGAACGGGGTCAATGTCGTAAACGACCTTCAGCCCGTCGGTCCGCTCTCGCTTCCTAACGACAACTCCTGAGCCGACCTTGGGGCTTCATGCCAAAGCTTGTGCGAATTCAGGTCGGCTTTCGCGTCCCCACGACGTTGACACCCGCGCCTATGATCAGTCGGTTACGGTATGCCCAATCATAAAGGCGCCCCGTGCGGGCCGGCGGCAGCTCGTGGACGTCTGAAAACCCTTCGGCGGCGAACCAATCCTTCAGTTCTTGCATGGTATGGTGTGATTGATGCTTGGGAGCATACCAATCGAAGTTGTCGCACACTCGCAAAGTCCAATCGGGATGGTTGGAGAAATTAAACACTTTATTAAGCGTTTTATTCACGATGGGTATGGCGCCAACAATCCCCAAAACAACTGACGCCTTTTCAAGAACAGAGGTGGGCAGTCTGGTCGTCAACGCCCTGAGGCTGGAGTTGATCCATTCCTGCGGCGGGGAGTTCTTGGCGTAGAGCCAGACCGCCAACTTTCCTCCGGGCTTTACTCGCTTGGCGATTTCCGAAAAGGCCCCTCGAGGATCTGGGCAATGGTGCAGGACGCCTATTGAAAAGGCGTAGTCGAAACTCTCGAAAGCAATCGGTAGTTTCAGGAGGTCGGCCTGGATGATCTGCGTTTCGGGATAAGCCGAGCAGACCTCCATGGCTTTCTCGACCGCAGCACTGAGGTCGACGCCCAGGACCTTCGCCCCGGCTTCGGACGCAAGCAGAGAATACCGACCGCCTCCGCAGCCGGCGTCCAGCACAAAGCGGCCCGAGAGCTCCTCCAACCGGAACCCTGTCTTCACCTGAAAGACCGAGACGTCCTCCTCCTTTCTGACCACCTCGTAACGATTCCACTGGCGGCCGAAACTCGCCAGGTACGCCTCCGAGGCGAATCGTGGCACGCCGCCACGGACTTCGTATAGGTCGCTGCAACGATTACAAACCAAACGCGTCCTTTCAGGGTTGAAATCAAGCTCTCCTCCGCAACCGAGGCAATGCAACAGCCGAACAATTTCGGAATTCGATCTCATGTCGATCTCGTATAGGCTCCGCAAACATGTAAAAACGATGCTGGATTCATGAAACCGCCGTAGAGGCATGTCCGTCAAGTTGTTACATTCCATAAACAAGGCACGTTGAGATTTTTTGTATTTTTTGTTTTTTGGCCGCTTGACTGCCATAAAACCTGCGTGTAGGATACAAGTAGAGTTGAGAATCGACGTGCGAGCAAACTCGATTCCTTGATTCACTTCTTCTTATCTCAATTATCATTCCGCTGGCCTTTTTCGGGGGCCTGTGGCAGTTTTGCGTCCTAGCTTTCGGCATCCTCCACCGAGACGGGGGCTCCACCAACTAGCAATAGTGAAGTGGAGCCCCTGTTTTTTTAGGCTTCTTCCGCCCATATCATGTCAGCATAGTTCTTCCACCTTTCCAACTTAGCCACCGAGTTCTTTTAGTGTTACATTGAGCCGCGTTGCGCTCCCAACAGTCTCCGGCGATTCGGAGTTGGTATGGCAGGTTCACATTTCGAGGAACAATGTACTCTGATCAGGTCTCGATTTCGACGCGACGTCCTTCGGTGGCTTGCAAGCCTGGAATCCAGAAGTGAGCGTCCATCTATCGTTCTCGCAGTGTCAGGCGGCGGCGATAGTATCGGGTTGCTAAGGCTTTTCGACGAATTCTCGGCGTTGCATGGTCTCGTCGCGTCGGTTGCCCACTTCGTGCATGAAGAGGATGCCGCGGACCTGGAGGCGCTGGAGTTCGTGAAGCATGCGTCCGCCGACCTTGGCATCCCATGCGATTCGACGGTTTGGCCTTCGGAGCATAGGAGTCGATCGGAATCGGCCGCCAGAGACGCCCGACTTTCTTGGCTCGTCGAAACGGCCAAAATACGAAACGCATCGGCCGTTGCGCTTGGACATACGAGCGACGACCAGGTCGAGACCTTATTGCATAGAGTCTTACGGGGCACAGGTTTGCGGGGACTCGAAGGAATCCCTCGCATTCGCGAGATGGGTGGCGTTGTGCTCTATCGGCCGTTGCTTACGACCTCTCGAGCCGATCTCCGGGGCTATCTGGATGCGATTGGCCAAGTCTATCTCGAAGACCCGTCGAATGAAGACGTTGGACGCACCCGATCGCGCATCAGGAACGTCCTGCTGCCGTTACTCGAGCGGGATTTCAATCCCAGGGTTCGCGAAGCCTTGTCCCGGCTCGCTTTCCATGCCAAGGCGAATCGATGCATCGCCGAGGTCTACGTGCAACAAGCCGTGGAGGCGGCGACGATCCGATCAACCGCCGCTGAGGTCGAACTGGATCGCGCCCGACTCGCATCGGAGCCGCTTGCCGTTCGTCTCGAGATCCTTCGTACAGCGTGGCGGGCGGCGGGCTGGGGCGAGCGTTCAATGAGCACGAAACGTTGGTTGAGGCTTGGCAGATGGTGCAAGAGGCCGCACGCTTCCAGGTTCGCGGTCGGCGCCGGCGTTGACGCCGCGCTGACTCCGGAGACTATTGTCATGTTCAAGAACCCATCGGGCTAAGCAGAGGTGGAGTCCCGATTCAGGCTCGGTAATCGCGATTGACCAACGACCGCGGATGGCCTAACATCCCCATCGCCCGGGAGTCTCGAGTTGAGACAGGCGTTCATGTCTAAAGAATCCGTGGTTGATCGTCGCGTTGGCGGCGCCGCTCTGAAGTTGGGGTTGGTCTTTGAAATAGCGCTCGCGATGCGGGCTGTCGCCGCTATTGCGGTTCACTTGTTAACGCGTCGGAAAGGCGTTCGGTGTCTCTTTGCCGACACAGAGGTTTACTGGCGGCTGGGCAGATCGATCCGTTTAGGACTTCCGTACGAGATCTCGCAATGGGGCGTACCTCACAAAGCGCTGCGCACTCCCGGGTACCCGGGCTTTCTTGCCTTCTGCCAATTCTGTTTTGGAGACCGCGTCCTGCCTGTTCGGCTGGTTCAGGCCGTTTTGGCGCTGGCTCCGCCCTCTTGGTCGCGGTCCTGGCCGCTCGCGTCTTGGGGACTCGAATCGCTGCGAACGATCGTCGGAGGCAGGGCTGCTCAAACGCAACGGTCCCCTTGTTGGCCGCGGCGCTGTTCGCCTTGGACCCTTCACAGGTTGGCCTCTCGGTCCTCGTCCTGTCCGAGGCACTTTACACGCCGTTTCTGCTCTTGGCCCTTTGCACACTCGCGTATGTCTGGGAGGCTGCCGACCCCACCGCTTCCACGTCGAAACGGCCAGGCGCCTGGCGCCGAGGCTTGCTGGCACTCGCTTCCGGGGCTTGCTGGGGCGCGACGGTCTTGATCAGGCCCTCTGGCTTGCTGCTTTTTCCGCTATTGGCGGCTCCGTGCCTGCTTCGGTTTTCGAAAGAACGTTTCAGAGAGTCGTGCGTGCTTGCGGCCTCGGCGGCGATTGGTTTCGCGCTGGTGATGTCGCCATGGTGGTATCGCAACATGCAAACTTACGGGAAATTTATTCCGACGGCGGCGTGGGCGGGCGCCAGCCTTTACGACGGCCTGAACCCGCGGGCCGACGGATCGAGCGACATGTCTTTTTTGAACGAACCAGGCGTCTGGGAGCTCGACGAGCTGGCTCAAGACCGCGAGCTTTCACGCAAAGCTTGGGCCTTTGCAGCCGAGCATCCTCGGAGGGTCGTCGAGCTGGCGTTCCAGAAGGCGTGCCGATTTTGGAGCCCAGTTCCACTTGGCGCCGAGGTTCCTTACATCGCGGTCAAAGCCCTCTTCGCCGTGATCACCATACCTTTATACGTAGGTATGGTTGTAGGTCTATGGTCTTGCCGAAACGATTTCCGCGCCGTCGTGCTTTTGGCGGGTCCACTCGTTTATTTCGCCCTGGTTCATATGATCTTTGTCGGATCGGCTCGCTATCGAATGTCGGCCTCGCCCGGCGCGTACGTCTTGGCCGCGATAGGATTCGAAACCTTAAGGCGGAGTTGGTTTAGCGCGTTGCGGTTGCGGGGAACTTGAGTCGAAAGCTGCGAAACAGCCCATTCCTCCATGGACGGGGGCCCTACCGATGCGGACTCGAAGACGGCGACGGTTCTTGGTTCTTCTCTTTTTCGGCGCGGCCGCCTGTGGTTGTTGGTATGCATATTCTTATTTCACCGACAACGGTCGGCTCGCGGCGCTGTTGAGGCGGCACGCCAAGAAGTACCTTCGCGACGGCAGGCTCGACGTCGCCAGAGTGGAGCCCAACCTGGTTCAGGGAGAAGTGGTCGTCACCCAGGCGACCATCTGGCAGGTCTTCGAGCGGAACCAATTCCTGGCTCTCAAGGTCCCCTGGCTCAAAGTGAAACAGAACCCAAAGCGGCTGGCCGAGGGGAAGTTTCTGCCCAGCGAGATCGTGATCGTTCAGCCCACGCTTCGCATCCGCCGCAGCGCCAGCGGACAATGGAACCTCGACCACCTGCTCTCCAAGACCCTGCCGAAGTTCGAAGGCGGCTCTCCGCCTTTAGTGGTGGTGGACAAGGGCACACTAGAACTTGTGACGGGAGACTCCTCTTCGCAGGGCGTCGCTCTGCTCAGGGACGTCTCGATCAGGATGACTCCCAACAAACTTGGGGTCTACGCTTTCGAAGGATCGGTTCGCGGCGATTCGTTCGACCGCGCTCGCGTCGAGGGCGTGTTCGATCCTTCTTCGGGCAAGCTGACTTTCAAGGGGGACGCCTCTCGGCTGGTGATCACCCAGACGCTCCTTAACCGACTGCCCAAGGAGGCCAAACCGATCCTCGAGCGCTCAGGGCTCACCGGCGGAGAGATCGACCTGGTCCTGAACAAGCTCGAGTACGACCCCCTGGCCAAGAAAAAGCTGACCTACGACGTCTCAGCGCGGCTCCAAAACGGGGTGATCAATTGCCAGTCTGGTCCGTTTCCGCTTTCCGACGTTTCCGCCGAGGCTTCGATCAAGGACGGCGAGATCGTCATCCACAGGGCAGAGGGATACAACGGGCCCACCAGCGTCAGGGCCTGGGGCGGCGGGAGCCTCCTCAGTCATAAGTCGGCGCCCTTCGCGCTCAACGTGCAGGTGGCAGACCTGGAAATCGACGATAGGCTCAAGGTCTGGACGCCCGCCGAGTTCGCCAAGATTTGGGACGAATATCAACCCAACGGCAGAGCCAACGTCTCAGTACACGTCGAGCGAGCCAAGGACGGGGCCGAACCGACCTTTGTCGCTCGAATCGACTGCCGTGACGTTGGAATGCGCTATCATCTGTTCCCATATACGATCGAGCATGTGCATGGTTCGATCGTTTGCAAGCAAAACCATATATCGCTCGAAATGAGAGCTTTGGTCGGAGGCAAGGAGGCGAGGGCCGAGGGCGCGATCGACAATCCGGGCCCGAACGCTCATGTGAAGTTGATGTTCCACGCCGACGCCCTGCCGATCGACAAGTCGCTATTGGACGCCTTGCCCTCGGTGGCCCGAAACGCCGTCGACCAGTTTCAACCGACCGGAACGGTGAAGGCCGAGGCTTTGGTGGAGCGCACTCCGCCCACGCCCGCCGATCCCAAGGGGAAGGTCGAGGTTCACGCCTCGCTCGACTTGGACGGTCGATGCACCATCCGCTGGTCTGGGCTCCCGTATCAGGTGCTGGGTTTGACGGGCAAGCTCGTCATCGAGCCCGATTCGTGGAGCTTCCGGGACATGAAGGGGGAGAACGGCCAGGCGGAGATCGCAGGCGAGGGATGGGTCAAACGCGCCTACGGAGACAAGCTCGCCGGCGAGATCCATTTGAAGGCCCGGAACCTCCCCTTTGACCAGCAGCTCCACGACGCTCTTCCCGAGGCCTGGCGGATTTCCTGGAAGCGGCTCAATCCCGTGGGGTCGTGCCGCGTCGACGCCAAGATCGGCTTCGATCCGAATGGGCAGACGACTCACCTGGAGATCGTCCCCGAGCACGATACGCGTGTGCGCTTGGAGATCAACACGCCCAAGACCAAGAACGATCCAGGGGGCTTGCTCGTCTTTCCTCCCATGGAGGACGTCCGCGGGCTCTTTGTTTTCCACAACGGCACCGTCACCATGACCGACGTCGGCTTCCATTTCCACAACGCCTCGGTGCGATTGTCGTCGGGAGTCGTTCGCGTCGAGGATACGGGCAAGTTCGATCTCGCGGTCAGAGACCTTGCTGTATCCGACTTCCGCCTTGACTCCGGCGTCCGCCAGATCATGCCCAAACTGATGGCTCAGTTCGCGCTCCGACTGGACGACGGCAAGACCCTTGCCGCCAGGACAAAACAACTCAGAATCGGTTGGTCGGGCGAAGCCTCCCAATCCGCCTGGTGTTCCTGGAAAGACGCACTGGTCGTCTTTAACGGTAATACCATTTCATCAGCTATTCCTATTGAGCATATGCAAGGACAAATCGATCACGTCGAAGGCATGTTCGCCGCGGACAAGCTCTGGACCAAGGGGAACGTCAGGCTCGCCAGCGTCAGCCTTATGGGCCAGCAGGTTACAGGGGTTTCGAGCAACGTCGAGCTCACTCGTGATCTTGCGAGGTTCAAAAATGTGAAGGGCGTACTGCTGGGAGGTTCGATCGAGGGCGCCGCCGAGCTAAGCCTCGATTCCTCTCCCAAGTACGCGGCGAAGCTGTCGGTTCGAGACGCCGAACTCGCCGAGTACGCGAAGACAATGCCGGGCCGCCAGACTTTTCGCGGACGGGTCTCCGCCGACGTCGAGTTCTCGGGAGTCGGCAGCGACGTACACACTCTCGAGGGCAAAGGCGAAGGCCACTTGCGAGAAGGAGATCTGGGCACATTGCCAGGGTTTCTACGCTTTGTCAAAGTGCTCAACCTCTCCCCCGCAACCAAGACGCTGTTCGATACTGCCGACGTCGAATTCAAGATCCGCAACGGGCAGACGGTTCTCAATCCGATTGTGTTCAAGGGAGACGCTTTCAGTCTCCACGGTTCTGGCACGCTCGATCCCCAAAGCGAACTGAACTTGCGCCTGAGGATCTTGTTTGGACGAGACGCCATCCACATTCCGTTGTTGAGCTCGGCCACCCGAGCGCTCTCCGGCGAGGTGCTTGCCGTCCGCGTGACCGGTCCCGCGGCCTACCCGCAATTCAAGCTCGAGGCGCTCCACCCCGTCTCGAGCATCCTCAAACGACCACTGGAACGCATGGACGAGAAGCGGGTGAATCGCTAAACCTGGACGTCTTCAAAATGATATTTCTATACGAATAGGCGACCGGCTCATCACCATCCCGCTCAGCGAACCGTGGGGTGCGCACCCCGGTCGCCTGGGGGTTCGACGCCCCAACCGAGCTTGTCTCGGAGGGTCCTGTAGAAACTGTGGCCCGCCAATCGAGCCATGGGGAAGGGCGTATTGCCCCTTCGAATCAGGATTCTGTCGCCGGCCTCGACGGACACTTGCACCTGCCCGTCGATGACAAGCTCGGTGGCGGCGCCCTCGGCTCTGGGCGCCAGCTCGTAGGTCTTGTGAGTGCCGTCGACAAGCGGCCGCTGGGTTAGCGTGTGCGGGCAAATGGGAGTGATCACAAACAAATGGGCGTCGGGAGGGACGATCGGCCCCCCGGCCGAGAGGCTGTGGGCTGTCGAACCGACCGGAGTGGCCAAGATCACGCCGTCTCCCCGATATGTCATCACGCTTTCTCCATCAATGCGCAAGCTGATGTCGAGCAGTCTAAAGATGGGCGCCGCTCGGAGCACCACGTCGTTGAGCCCTCGAAAGACTCGAGCAGGGCCCGACTTTGGCGCCAGCGTGCAGGAGAGCGTCATCAGGTTTTCGATCGTAAATCTGCGGTCGGCCAGGTCTCCAATTCGATCGAGAAACGCGGCCGGAGCCAGTTCGGCGAGGAAACCGAGCCTTCCCAAATTGATTCCCAGGACGGGAGTGGGATGGTCTCCCATCCGCCTGGCGGTGTGCAGGACGGTGCCGTCTCCGCCCAGCACCAAGGCAAGATCCGCCTTCAAGAGGCTCAGGTCCGAATCGGCCGAGACGTCGACGCCCACCAGTTCGATCTTGTCGTTGCGGTCCTCGATCGCATCGGCAAGCACTTTGGCTTGCTCGTCGACTCCCACTTTTGAGCCGTTGCCCAAGATGACCACGCGCAGCCTCGACGGACCCTTTACCGACGTTCGTTGGATCGGTTGGGCGGAGGCGGACGCGGCGGGAGTGGAACCGCTTTCCTCGGGGACCAAGGTTTCGGCCTGCGGGCTTTTGGTCGGCATTGTTCACAAGCCTCATGGCCGTCTGCTACATATCTTCAAGCCTTTGCCGTCAGCACGCCAATCGTTGAGGATCGGTAGAAGCAAGACCAATGGACCTGGCGAGTTCGATTGCCGAGTTGACGATTCCGTCGACGTCCAGGCCCACTTCGGCGAGCTGTTCTTCGCGCTCGGCGTGCATGACGAAGTGGTCGGGCAAACCGAGCCGCCGAATGTGCCTCGTCGCCGCTCCGGCGTCGTTGGCGGCCTCCAAGACCGCGGAGCCAAAGCCGCCGGCCAACACCCCTTCCTCGACCGTCAGCACAAACCCGCACTCTTCAATCGCTTTCAGGATCGTCGTGGCGTCCAGCGGCTTTGCGAACCGAGCGTTGATGACGCCGACCCTCAGACCGTGCTGCTGACGCAAACGCTCGGCGGCTCGAAGGCAAGTCCCAACAAGCGTCCCGAAAGCAATCAATACGCCGTCGGTCTCCCACTCCAAAATCTCGGCCTGGCCAAGCTCTACAGGTTGGGCCTCCCGCTCGATCGTCTCCAAGTTCGTCTTGGGATAGCGGATCGAAATCGGCGATTGCGACGCCAGCGCGAAGTCGATCATCGCCGGCACGTCCCGTTCGTCTCCCGGCGCCATCACAACCATGTTTGGGAAAATTCGCATGTAAGCAATATCATAGCTGCCGTGATGCGTTGGTCCGTCGGAGCCGACCAGTCCCGCCCGATCCAGCGTGAACACCACGGGCAGGTTCTGGAGCGAAACCTCCTGGAAAATCTGGTCGAACGACCGTTGCAGGAAGGTGCTGTAGATGTCGACCACGGCCTTGGCGCCGGCTTTGGCCATGCCCGCGGCAAACGCTACGGCGTGGCTTTCGCAGATGCCCGTGTCGAAGAAGCGGTCGGGGAACGTCTCCCGGATCTTCTGGAGCTTGTTGCCTTCGCACATCGCCGCGGTCATCACGCTGACGCTCGTGTCTTTGGTCATCGCGTCCAGGAGGGCGGCGCTCACGGCGTCTGTATACGCTTTGCTCGAAGAGGTTTTGAGTGGGATCACGCCGTTTTCCGCGGTCTGGAACGGAGCAGGGGCGTGAAACTTCACTGGGTCTTTCATCGCCGGTTCGAAACCGCGGCCCTTGTCGGTCAGCACGTGCAAGAGCACCGGCCCGTCCATGGCTCGGACCTTCTCCAAGTAGCTCCTCAGTTTCTTGAGATCGTGTCCGTCGATCGGCCCGATGTAGGCAAAACCGAGCTCTTCGAAGATCATGCCGCCGTGCAAGCTGGCTTTGACCGCGTCTTTCATCTGCTGGAGCCAGCGTTCGGCCTGGTCGCCCAGCAACGGTATGGTGGGCAGAAACTTCGCAATTTCCTGTTCAAGTCTCCATAAACCGGAGCCATGCGGGCCTTGTCGAGGTAAGACGCCAGACCGCCAACGCGCGGGCAAATGGACATCTTGTTGTCGTTCAAGATGACCAGGAAGTTTTTCATGTGCAGGCCGCCGGCGTTGTTCAGGGCTTCGAAGACGATTCCCGAGGGGAACGCGCCGTCGCCGATCACCGCGACCGAGTGCCGTTCGGGCCTGGACATCACGTTGTCGCCGGCTTTGAGCCCCAGCGCCGTCGAGGCCGAAGAGCCCGCATGTCCTGTCATGAATAGGTCGTACTCGCTCTCGAGAGGGTTGGGATAGCCCATCAGGCCCCCCTTCGTCCGCATCGAGGCGAACTGCGAATACCTGCCCGTCACGAGCTTGTGCGGGTAGATCTGGTGCCCTGTATCCCAGATGAGCCTGTCCTTCGAGAAGTCGAAGGTCAGGTGCAAGGCCAGGCAAAGCTCGACAACGCCCAGGTTGCTGGCGAAATGCGCGGATCGTTGACTGACCACGCTGACAAGCTCTTCGCGCATCTCCTGTGCGAGCTGATCGAGCTCGAAATCGGAGAGGTTCTTCAAGTCTGCCGGTGACGCGATCCTCGGCAAATGCGTGCTCATCAGCGATCCCTTTCGAGAAGGTTCCATGCCAGTTCCGCGAGTCTGAAGGAGCGGTCGCCCAGGGGCGCCAGGGCCTCGACGGCGCGCTCGGCAAGCTCGTGGGCGCGCTTGCGACTTTCCGCCACGCCCAAGAGTGCAGGGTACGTCCATTTGCCCAGGTTCGAGTCCTTGCGGACCCGCTTTCCGAGCTTGGCTTCGTCTCCCTCGACGTCGAGAAGGTCGTCGACGATCTGGAAACCCAGACCGACGGCCTTGCCATAATGATCGAGAGCCTCGATCGAAGCTTCGTCCGCGTCGGCGACGATCGCTCCCATGCGAAGCGAAGCTCTCAAGAGAGCTCCGGTCTTGCGTCTGTGTATCGATTCGAGCGCCTCGAGCGAGGCGTCGGTTCGGCCCTCGGCCAGTAAGTCGGAGGTCTGACCTCCGACCATGCCCGCGGGCCCTGCGGCCTCGGCCAGCGTCCGAACGCATCGGACGGCAGCCTGCGGCCTTTCGGTCGACGCCACTATCTCGAAAGCCAACGTCAAAAGTGCGTCGCCTGCCAAGAGAGCCGTTGCCTCGTCAAAAGCCTTGTGGCACGTCGGCCTACCCCTACGCATATCGTCGTCGTCCATACAAGGCAAATCGTCGTGAATGAGTGAGTACGTATGAATCATCTCGACAGCACACGCCGCGGGAAGCGCGGCGTCGATTTCCGCCCCGCAGGCATCCGCCGCCAACAGCGTAAGTACCGGTCTGAGGCGTTTGCCCGACGCGAGGGTGCTATACCGCATGGCCTCCGCCAAGATCGGCGGGCAATTGCCCGATGCGTCGTCGACCGTCGGCAAATAGCGGTCGAGGGCCGACTCAACGGCTTGACGCGCATCGGCAAGGAAATCCGCCAACGCGGCCTTCTTCGGTTCGCTCACCAGTTTAGTTGTCATGAAGGCGTCGGGAAGGCAGTCCAGCGCCAGGCGGACAGATCCTGCCGCCCGCTCCGCCCAGCCGGATAGTCGTAACCTGGGTTGCTCATAGCGTATTGTTGACTTCCAGGACGAAATTGTCCACCCAGCGGTTTTGACTGCACCGAACGAACCTGCCAAGCCGAGCAGCAGTCGCAAAGCCATGACAAAAGTCCGCCGGGTTCCTTCCGCGCATCAAGCGCGGTCCTTCCGCACGAGTCCCGGCTCTCACGAGCGGGGCCCGGGTTCAAGAAGCAGCCGAATTGTCAAAGAGCCACCGCGAGGTTTCAGAAGGCCGCAGGGTCTTCATCTGCTGTAGGGGCAAGGCCCTGTCCTTGCCCTCCGTTTGGGTTGACCGCACAAGGAATCGGAGCGGAGGGCGACAGGGCATCGCCCTAAGGCATTGAGTCCAGGAATTCAGAAGGCCGCAGGGTCTTCATCTGCTGTAGGGGCAAGGCCCTGTCCTTGCCCTCCGTTTGGGTTGACCGCACAACGAATCGGAGCGGAGGGCGACGACAGGGCATCGCCCTAAGGGATTGAGTCCAGGAATTCAGAAGGCCGCAGGGTCTTCATCTGCTGTAGGGGCAAGGCCCTGTCCTTGCCCTCCGTTTGGGTTGACCGCACAAGGAATCGGAGCGGAGGACGACGACAGGGCATCGCCCTAAGGGATTGAGTCCAGGAATTCAGAAGGCCGCAGGGTCTTCATCTTCTGTAGGGGCAAGGCCCTGTCCTTGCCCTCCGTTTGGGTTGACCGCACAAAGAATGGGAGCGGAGGGCGACGACAGGGCATCGCCCCTACGGGAATCGGACTCGGAGGACTCGACGCAAGTTGTTATTTTCGAAGCAACTTGCGTTGCTGGAACAAACGAACCCAAATCCTCGACAGCGGCCAGGGGCGACCGGTCAGTGGCGAGCGCCTTTTCCACACCCAGAACAAACAAACCCAATTTTTCCTCCTTAGGCTCCGCCTTCGTCACCACCGCCTCCTCGGTCAGGTTGAACCATTCGTACTCGGGATGTTCCTTGTCGAGCTTCTCCTTGCCGTCGAAGAATCCGTTGGTCCGGTACTCAGGGCCAGCCAACTTCGGTTCGAGCCTTTCGTCGATCTCCTCCGACGCGTCAGTCGCCAACTCTTCGACCATCCCCATCGCCTCGGCAACCATCTTCTCGCGGTTCTCGGCCATCGCCTGCTTCCTCTTGCGCTCCTTGTGGATCAGCCGCACTGCCTCCTGCTCGACCTCTTCGAGCGAGTCGTCTTTCAAGAGGAAGGCGATGTCGATCTCGTCGAGATCCTCGAATTTATGAACCGTCGTCGCGAGCGTCGGCGTTCTGGGCAGCTTGAGCGAGTCCTTCCAATGTTGGTATTCGCGCCGCTCCGCCCGCTCGATCTTCTTCTCACGCTCGATTCGCCTTCTCTCGAGTGCATTGAACGCCTTATAGAAACTGCCTTCGAGCTTTTGATGGTAGAGCTGGAGGGTCTCGATCGACCCGAACTCGAAATCGATCTTGAGCCAGGCCTCGCGGATCGACTCTCGGCAATTGGCGCCGCCGTCCAAGGCCACTTCGCGGAGCTTCTGGAAGCCCTGAGCGATCCAGGATCGCAACGCAATATCGCCTGGGGTTTCCCAGTCGTCATAGATCATCTTGAACCCTTTGGTTTCGATCTGGACGTCCTGGGCGATCGAGATAATCAGCTCTGCCCGCGACTGGAGCCAAAGGCACATCGCTGCCTTTTCGGCGAGCTTGAATTCGATATCGCCGACGGGCTTGGCGTCGTCGATGAAGGCCTTTAAATGGGCTTTCCAATCCTCGGGATTCTCGAGCGTGCGCAAGACCGGCTGGCCGGAGCGTAGGCCGTGTTTGAGTGCGTTCTGCGACGACCTGGCTT
Organism: uncultured Planctomycetota bacterium; assembly: GCA_963818975.1. Lineage (GTDB taxonomy): Bacteria > Planctomycetota > Planctomycetia > Isosphaerales > Isosphaeraceae > CAWFUI01. Next base: position 89,871 of record CAWFUI010000002.1, read on the forward strand.
TACCCTCGGGGGTTGTGGGGCCTTTGGATTTCTTGGCGTTTTGGGCATTCGCTTTCTGTTGAGCTTCAGTGGCCATGATTTTTTGTGACTCTCATTTTTTGAGAAGAGATTTTTTGGCGAAACGACATGAACCGACGTTCATTTCAATTTAGGCAAATTGGATATGATGAAACCGGCAATTCTGTGGCAATTTGGGCAATGTGCATAAGAGCTTTCCGGTTAAGTAAGGAAAACCCCCCTCGAAATTGTGGTGCGCTTTTTGGCTCCTTTTTGGGGTAGTTTGGGAGCCTTTCGGCTGCTTGACAGGGTAGTCCTTCGGGCCGATTGGCATGAATTTGAGCCTGGGAAACCAGGGGTTTGGTCCCATTCGGGGTTTCGGTTCGCCGAGAGCACACCGTATGCTCTCTACCCTATGCTCGCATTGGAACTGACTTGCGCATTGGGCTGGAGTTGATCCTACGGTTGGATGGATAAGCCTGGCAAAATTTGCGGGCTTAAGTGAATGATCACGTGAACACTGACTAGAGAAGCTCTCCGTCCCGTACCCAGAACAAGCGGCGTCCCACAAAAGGGCCGCGCCCAACTTCCGTCCACGAAACGCCTGATCGACCGCAAGCCTACCAAGCCGTGCGACCGGAACGAGCGGATAGCGCGGCAAAGTCAAAGCGCCCGAACCCGTTGAGCCCGTTTCGACCTGCGCCGCGTTGGCCCGGGGAATCGAACCAGTCTCTCATCCATCAATCACCCGGACGAAAAGGCGCGGTGAAGTCGTCGTCTTGGACGGAGCAGAACAGGCGGGGATGGTTTTTGAACTCTGCCCAGAGCAGACCTACCTCGTATTCGTCCTTCAAGAAGCATCTGCCCAGGTACATACCTTCTCGCGGTCTGACCGAGTACTTCACGTAGACGCAATCGGGTCGCCAGGCCAATTGTTGAAGAACGTCGGCCAGGAGCGCCCTGTCCGTCGCCACGAAGCAAAGCTTCTTGTTGCAAGAATCCCCCTCGTCCCAAGCAGGCCCATGGAAGTGCATGAAGTGCCCATCGGAAGTCAATCGAAAGCCGGTCGCGTCTCGAGACACAGCAACCTCCGTGAGAGTTTACCAGGCATGAAGGGGCACTCGCATATCGATGTCAAAAAATCAGCAGTGCTCCGATCTCGCTCAGCATTCGCGGACCGGCCGAGGACTACCAAGTCTGAAGAACAATAGGCGAACCGGAACTCTAACCCTATAGTCCGTCGAGCGGGCTCGCAGGACCAGGCCGAGGTGTCCGAGCCCGCCGGCGGCTTCGATCCCTTCACGGGCGCATCCGCTTCAAAAACCCGGCCCAGCGCCAGCCTAGGCGCCTCCTTCCAAGCCCGCGCGAGGGACGGCTCTCACGCGGGCCTTTGACTGCGCGGACCGTGAGCCCCATCCAGGAAAATGAGCCCTCACAACCAGATCGCTTGACAGAACGCCGGGCCGAGGTAGAATCCACTTTGCATTGCAAAGTACATCGTTTCGCCCTCTTTACCACAAAGGTCCAGCCATGGCTCTGATCTCGAGAATCCTGGGTGTGTCTCTGTTTGCCAGTGTACTCGGGGCAGGGTTGGGGCTTGTCCTGTTTGGTCGAGCGCCATTCAACATTTACATCTTGCCCTGCCTCGGGCTTGGGAGTGTTGGTGGGATTATTGGCGCCATTGCTGGATCTGCCCGAGAGCTTGCGTCTGCGAGACGCCAAGAGCTTTGAGCCGAGATGAGGCGGCTCGATTATGAAACCACTCGAGAGGCTGTTCGTTTTGGAGATCGAGTTCCAACGTCGGTCGAGGGAGTCGACCACGAAGGGAGTCGATCGCCTCTTTTGGGAATTGCACTCGGATTACCCAGCGCTCACGGCCGAGGTCGGCGAAGTGACGGTTCAAGAGGTCGATCGGTTTTCAGAACACATGCTCATGCTGGGAAACGAGCGCGACGTGCTCGAGGCTCGGGATGCGATTGTGGGGACGTTGGGTTTGAGGAAGCGTTGAACGTAGGAGCGAGGTTGGATGAAACGATCGGAGAGACCTTCGGAACCATGTCGAATCCCGATTCTGAGCCCTTTGAGTGCGAGTTGAGCGCGGATGAGCGGCGATTGAAGAATCAAAGAGCCATCGCGTTATTGAGACGGTGGTGCTCCGAGCCGCAGAGGCTCGATTCGCAGGGGATCATCAAAGAGTTGCGAAGGTCGCTTGATTCCAGCCGACCGCATCGGCCTTTGTTTGAGGGCTTAAGAATCTCATTGTAGTCGGCCAGGAACAGAGAAGCGCATACACTCAGTTTGACGACGCTGACCATCCAAGGACCATTGGAACTTCAACTTCGCCAGTTAACGAGCTTCAAGGGATAGCCGAGCTGTTGGATTCGCTGGTCGTGAGAGGTGTTTCCTGTCGCCAGCTCCAGTCCTTGATTAATCGCGATGGCGGCGATCATTGGGGCGGCTCTCCCGATAGGCAGGCCAATGCGATCAAGGTCGCCAGTAATACGCCCCGCGAGTTCGGCTGCGGGTATATTCAGTGGGAAAACCTCTTCCGAAGCAATCGAAGCCATAAATCCATGCAATCGCTTGAATTGTTGAGCCTTCTGATAGCCTCGTACGATTTCCAAGACGGTGATGGTTGAGAACGAATAATAGCCGAAGAGCTTTCGATAAGTGTTGGCGTTGGATGAGACGGTCGGATTCTTCCCTTTGCCAATCTCCGAGAGGGCGTCCGTGTCCAAGAGCGCCTTATTCATCGGAGCTCAACCGCCAAGGCTGCTGCTCGCGGTGTCGCATAGCGTCTTCGACGATTTGGTCGATGAGTTCGGCGTGATCGCTCATCGAGCCGAGAAATGGATCGCGTTGTGGCTCGGCAACATTGGCGAAGGCCGACATCTTGGCTTCGAGCTCTCGGTGTAATCGCAGAATCTGCTCTGGAGAAAGTGAGGATAGGCTCCCAAGCAGGTGATCAAACTCGCTTTGGCTCAAGCCTGGACATCCACTTCAGGGAGGAACGTTGCAGTTCCGATGTGACTGTCAATTGTACTGCGCGTCTCCTCTCCGGTCGAGGGTTGCTGAACCCCTGCGTCTTCGACTCAAGGCGATTGATCGCGGAGGATTATCGGTAGGCGACATTGAGATTCGACGCCTCTTCCTTTGAGATGGCTGTTGATGAATCGGTTCTTTCAGCTTTTCCGCGCGAGAACATCGCCCACGAGATCAACATGCCGACGAGCCCGAATACGATTGCGAACAGCGCGTGTCCCACTCGTTGGAACGGCTCGCGGTTCGCCCTGACCGCGGTGGTCGTCCAGAAACCGCTCAGTCCTGGCCCCGCGGAGCCAATAACATATTGCAAGTTTTGATTGACATTCGGCTGCGTGACAGCCGTGGACGTATAAATTCCGCTGTATTGAACCCACGCGTTGGGATTTGCAGGTCCCAGCGATGTTTGAGCATTGATCACAAAGGCTTCGTTGGGCTCGATTTTCTGCTGGACGCGGTCCAGCAGCAAAGTTGTCGGCAATTTGGGCCTTGCCTGTTCGCCGATCCAAGGTCCAGACGCAAGAAGGTGATAGCAGCCGCAGAAGAGAGCGAAGCCCAGCCACTTGGCTCGGGATTTCCCTCTCTTGTGAACCACCCCCAAAACGGCGGCGCCAATCAGAGTCAGCGTCAACAACTCCAAGCCGGAAGCCCAGACGTCGTTGGGGCCTCGGAGCGCCGCGAAAGCGACGGCCGTCGAGAGGACGAGGCCCATCAACCCGAGAATCGTGAATTGTCGCATGGAACGCTCCTATTCGATCGATGATATTGCTGGAACGCGATTGGTCGCAAAGGCCTTGTTGCGGAACCAGAGACGAACCACCCCTCGAGAAACGTCGACAATCTTGACGCGAACGGGAGCTGATATGGAACCTGCGACCATCGCTCCGATGATTGGTATGACGACGCCGGCAACTCCAACCGTGCACCAGAAGACAATCTCGTCGAGCTTCAGGACCATCAGGACCGGGAGTCCGACAGCCGCCGTAGCAACAAGTGCGATGAGGGCGCCAAGCCATTTCTTGCGCGACCATCGTCCGGAGCAGTTGCGCAGAGTGGAACGATAAGTTCCACGGCTGGTTGCAGGAGGCGTCGGTAAGCGGCCTCGGGCGCCTCGGGGCCGAGGCATTCACAGCAACCCGGAGGGAATACGCTGCGGCCGATCTGGAAGTCGATCCAGGCGCCTTCTGCGTTGTCTTGACCAGGCGTATCGACGGAGCCCGCGGCTTCGAGATCGCCGGTTTCGGAATTCCGTAGGAGCGCCATGGGACTGCCGTGCGGAAGCTTGGGGGGAGCGGGTGGTCTTTGTTCGGCTGGATGCGGTTCCTGAGGAAGCGGCGCGTAAGAATGATCAAGCCGGCAATGGCGATCGAGATCGTCGGTCCACCAAAGAGGAAGTAAGGAAGGGCGCCTCGGTCGGCTGCCGGCCCGGTCGATACGAACCAGGCGCCGATCAAGGAACCGAGGACGCCGATCAGCGCCAAGGCTCCAGCGAACTTCACCCAGCCGCGATAGCGGCCCAAGCGGTAGCCTTTGACCAATTCGTCGTTGATCCAGTTGCACTTTGGGCAGGGGACGAGTTCAGCTTCCTCCTCCAGTCGATGGTCGAGATCCTCTCTCCCTTTCGCAACGGCCGTCTGCTCTGCGCTTCCACTGCCGATGCCGTAGGGCGAGCTTGCCGCCCCCGTGCCGACGCGGGCCAGTTCGTAGACGTATTCGCACCCGCATTTGTCGCAGACCACCTCGACAAGCCGTGCTCCGATCGTGGCGGCGGAGAACGTCTTCCCGTAGTACAGAACCATCGGACTCTCCATTGCTAGATGTATCAAGGATAAGGATAGGCGTTCTCTCCGCTGATTTCTACGACTACTCCATCTTTCACTGCTCCGCGTCCTCCTCGGCCGAGCTGGCAACCTCGAAAGCTTTTCCGAACGGCTGGCCTGCTTCGTCGACGCCTGTGACGAGCATGACCTTGCGCTGGGCATCGTCGAGCAGATTCTTACATTGTGATAATAAGTTGACGCTGCTCTCGTAAGTCTTAAGTGCATCGTCGAGGCCCAAGCGACCGCTCTCGAGATCCTGAACGCTTTGCTCGAGAGATTTCAAGACATCCTCGAAGCGTGGTTTGTCGTCTGAGGGTTTGTCTTTCTTGCGACTGGTAGTCATTGGCTTGCTCCCTTGGGCAGTTCGATGACCTGACTGGCGATTGTTCCATTGGCAAAACGCGTCTCGATGAGATCGCCGACGCGAACTTCCGAGCTATTGCGGATGGGGACGCTCGATCCTCGGAGGGTCGTCACGCTATAACCGCGAGCGAGCACTGCCAAGGGACTGAGCGCCTCGAGCCTGCCGGCCGCGGTCGTGAGCAACCGCATTCGCGCCTCGAGGGCAGATTTGATCGCGGCGAGGGGTCGGTCGGCGATTCGTGCGAACCGGAGTCGAGCTTGTTCGACGCTCCGTTCGACGGCGAATTTCGCTCGCTCGGCGAGCCGATCGATCCGCCGATTGGCGTCGTCGACCAAAGCTTGCCCCGTTCTGACGATCCTTGCCTGAAGTTGGAACAGACGATCGTTGAGCTCTGCCAAATCGGGGACGCACAGCGCGGCGGCGTCGGTGGGCGTTTGGGCTCGAAGGTCGGCAGTAAGATCGGCGATGGTATAGTCGACCTCGTGGCCTATGGCCGAGATCACTGGCAAGCGCAACGCAAAGATTGCACGCGCGACAATCTCTTCATTGAACGTCCAGAGGTCTTCGATGCTTCCTCCTCCGCGCGTGACGACCACGACGTCGACTCCGGCGATGAGGTTTGCCATGGCAATGGCTTGGGCGACCTCGAGATGCGCCCCTTCACCCTGAACGCGTGTTTGTATAATGAGAACTTCAGACAATCGCCAGCGTCTGAACAGCACTTTCAAGAAGTCGTGCACCGCGGCTCCGGAGGTGCTGGTGACGAGGGCGATGCGCTTGGGATAGAGAGGGATGCGGCGCTCGCAGAGGGTCGAAGAGGCCCTCGGCGTGGAGCTTGGCGTAAAGCTGTTTGAAAGCGAGCTCGAAGGCGCCGACGCCCTCGGGCTCGATCTTGCGAACGATGATTTGATAGGCGCCCTTCTTGTCGTAGACGGTCACTCCGCCATACACGCGGACGGCGAGACCGACCTCGAGCTCGAACGGCGTCCGAGCGATCGAACTGCGCCAAATGACGGCGGAGATCTGGGCGTTTTCGTCCTTGAGCGTCAGGTAAACGTGGCCCGAGGAGGGCCTGGAGATGCTGGAAATTTCGCCCGAGACAACGACGTCGGCGAACTGGGATTCGAGCAGGAAGTGGATGCGGCTGGTCAAGTCCGAGACCGTCCAGACGGAACGATCGATCGATCCGAGGTCTCGGTTTGCGGAAGAGGTTTTCCGGAACGCCACGATGGTTTGCCTTTCGAAAGCCAGGGTCGACGGAATGCGCGAGTTCCTTCGCGTTGGGCATTGTACAAAAGTTGCCGTCCTCGGTGCGCAGTCACGCTCCCCGACCGGCTCTCACTTGCCGCGTTCCCCCTTCAACCTTTCTGTCGAATGTATGAATAAGTGATCGTATTCACCTTTTTTGTTTTCGAGCCAGGGATGGTATGTGTTGCAGAAGTCGATGCGTTCGCCGAGCGAAGGATGCGACGCTCTCCAGATCTTGTAGAACAGGCCAGGCCTGGGGACGCTCAGGTTCGTACCGACCATCTTGGCGAACGAGCTTCCCGCGGATGCGTTGTCGTGAGTGATTTCGAGCGCGAAGCGGTCTGCTTCGTGTTCTTGTGAACGCGAGTAAGCAAGAGCCATGGGAGAGCAGGCCAGGGTGAGAACCTGGGAGAGGAAAAACAGAAGCGGCAGCGACGCGGGGTCGCTCAGTCGTTCGAAGCCAATCGTGTTCTTCCACCGTGCGATGACAAAGCTGCAAGCCCTGGAGACGAGACAAAAGGCGAGAAGGTTGCAGACGGCGAACACGAAGATCGTACGGATGACGTGCCCCAAAACGTAATGACCCATCTCGTGGCCCATGATCGCCAGGATCTCCCCCTCGTCGAGCTTTTCGTGCATGGTGTCCCAAAGGACGATGCGTTTGGTCGAACCGAGGCCCGTGACATAGGCGTTGACCTTGTTCGTATCGACGCTTTTGGCCACCTCGAAGACCCTTCCGCCTTCGATTCCTGCACGGTTGGCGAGGTCGAGGATCTTTGTCTCGAGCTCTTTGTTCTTCATTGGTCCGAAGGTGTTGAACAGCGGGTCGATCCAGACCGGCATGACCAACATTCCCAGGACCATGAGTGGAACCGAGAGCATCCAGGCATAGAGACACCAGCGATTCGGACTTTTCAAGAAGAGCAAGTAAGGGATCCAGACCAGGGCCAGTCCAATGACCAGTTGCACACCCAGGCTAATGGCGAAATCCGACAACCATTTCGCTGGTTTTTGGCTCGAGAGTCCATACGCGTGTTCACGAACGAAGCCTCTGTAGTAGTTGAGGGGAAGGTCGACGGCGGCTGTCATGAGTGTAAAAAGTACAAAGTAGACGAAGAGCGTCCCGAGCCAACTGCGGTTTCCGATAATTCGAGCGAACGACCGCAGTTTGGCGGAGAGGCCCGAGAAGACGAGGAATCCGGGAAGCGCAATTGCCAAAAACTGGTCGGCGACCCAGAGCGCATTGCTCGACCGAAAGTAGGAAATCGCTTTCGAGGAAGGCTTGGGAACCGGCGTCATCTGGGTGGACAGGGGAAGTTTGTTCGTTTCGGCGTGAGCGAATAACGCACAAGCGAACAGAACGACCACTGCTGCAAAGGCTGCGACGATTCTGGAGGTAGAGATCCGTGGGCGTTTTCCGTAGGTTCCGTTGGCTTTCAATTGAGATCCTCCGCGAGAGTCGTGATGGGCAAATCAGCTGGTTTGTCGAAAGTTCGACCAGAGTGCGTTCTTTGGGAGAGCAGGGCCCTGGGAGCCTACTTCGATTGCATTGCGAGGAGATCGATTTTCGGCGGTTCGGAAGGGCTTTTCTGGATTCCACTTGGGTTGACAGTCCTTGCCGCTTGGGTTACACCACTCGGGATTTTCCGCGACCAGAGCGGGGCCTGCCAGCCGAATTGTCTAAACTTTCCACAGGCCGAGTGCGGAAGCCGTCCCATTTCAGTCAATTTACATATCTCGATTTAAGTAGATTGGTTGGTGGTGCGGCGTCTCTTTCGGGGCGTCGGGTTTCAGAGGGGAGCGTCCAGGGATGGACAAGCGGAGCGTCGAGAACGGCGAGTTCGTGGATCGCGCCAAGACGTGCGCCCGTCTCGCCTTCTGGTGGGCGGGCGGGGGTCTGGAGGGCTTCGCGGCGCTCCGGGCTGCGATTTTGCGCCGCGTGATTTTCCAATTGGCCGGCTCGAGGGCGGGCGTTCCAGTATCCTTTGCGCGTGAGGGGGGGCCGATGCCGATCGGCACGGAGGAAAAGCTCGACAACCGAATTTGGACCCCCACCGAAACGCGGTCGAGGGTTCCGCACCGTCGTTTTGAGCACGACCGCGCGGAAACGATTGCGGCCGACGGTGAAGAGCGTCGTGGTCTTTTGCATCTGGGCGAACCGGAGACGTGCCGTCGCGACTGGCGGCAGGTTTTTGCCGATTCTGGCGAACCTGGCGCTCTTGCTTGCGGTGTTTCGGACGTATCGCGTCGAAGGTTTGGCGTTCCAGCGACTGACGGCGCTCTCGCTGGCTGCGCTGCCGATTCACTATCTGTTGTCTTACCAATTCAAGAAGCCGTTCTTTCTGGCTGTGTCGGTGGTTGGCCTTTGGATTGTTTTTGGCACTCAGACCACATTGGCGGTTGTCCCGGCGGCCGTGGGACTGGTGGGCCTGACGGCGCTGCCGTTGGCGTGGAGCGTCCGCGCCGGGCTCGTGGTCTCCGTGGGCGTGGCGATCTGCGTCGCCAGGGCGTTCACCCCGGCGCTTTCGACGTTCGAGACCGTCTGGCCGCTTTTGGGATCGATGTTCATCTTCAGGATGATGATTTATCTCTACGAGCTCAAGCACGCCAAACGCCCCGAGCGGTTCGTCGACGCGCTTGGGTATTTCGTGCTGCTGCCCAATTTTTGTTTCTTGCATTTCCCGGTGGTGGATTACCGGACGCTGCAACGCGGCTATTTTGCCAGCAACGTGCACGACCTGATGCGCTCCGGCGTTCGGATGATGTTCAAGGGGACTCTGCAACTCCTGATGTACCGGCTGATCTACCACGATTTCGAGATCAAACCCGAGGAGGTGCATGGGTTTTGGACCTTGATGGGTCATCTTATCACCACGTATTTGAAGTATTTACACGTATCGGGACAATTCCACATCGCCTGCGGCATGCTTCATCTGTTTGGCTTCCAGCTTCCAGAGACGCATAACAATTACCTGCTGGCGACGGGCTTCACCGATTATTGGCGTCGGATCAACATTTACTGGAAAGATTTCATGGTTCGGGTGGTGTTCAATCCGGTAGTGTTCCGGTTCAAGCATTGGTCGAGGGCCAAGGCGATGTCGGCGGCGACGGCGTGCGTCTTCGTGGTGACGTGGGCTCTGCACGGACTTCAATCGTTCATTCTCTGCGGGGCTTGGGGCTTCACGCTTCAGGACGCCCTTTTCTGGGGGATCCTCGGCGTGTTGGTGATGGTGAACGTGCAGATCGACGCTCGGGCATCTCGGCGCGATCGAGGCGAACGGCGGGCGGCGCCGGCGCTCGCGGTCCACGCGGCTAAGGTGGCGGGCACTTTTGTGACGATCACGCTCTTGTGGTCGCTCTGGAACAGCTCGAGCGTGGGGAGCTGGCTGGCGACGTTCCGGAGGGCGTTCGTCGCCGAGTGAACCGATTGTTTAAAACGGAAGAACACTTTACGAAATTGCAGTTCTCAGGGTTTGTCTTTATGAAGAGCGTGGTTTGGACGCGGGCTCGGTTCTTGGCGGCCGCCTTGGCGCTGGCGTTTGGTCTGGCGCCGGTGCAGTGGCTTCCGGGCGCCTCCGCGCGATTGCGCGACGCGATGCTGCGAGACTATCCGAACCGCGCGGACTACGATCGGATGGAGCATGGCTATTACGAACCCCTGCTCGATTCGGCGCGGAAGCTGTCGGTCCTGGATGCGTCGGGGACGAGGCATGAAGGGCCTGCGTTCGACGCGGGGCCGCTGGCCTTGGCGGTGAACGACCTCCGCGAGTACGTCTTGAAGCCAAGCCTTTCGACAAGACACACGGGCAAGCGATGGACGACGAACGCCCTTGGCATGCGGGACCGCGAGTATTCGTTCGAGAAGCCTTCGGACACGTTTCGCATCGCGCTTGTGGGGGATTCGATTGGTTCAGGCTGGGGCGTGGACGACGGCGACGGCTTCGAGCCGCTCTTGGAGCGCAGGCTCGACGAGCTTTCGAGGGCTGGCGGCGGCCCGAAGGTCGAGATCTTGAATTTCGCGGTGCCAGGGCACGCTCCCGGACAGCGTTGGGAGCATTATCGCAGGTCGGCCGTGGGCCGCGGGATCGACATGGTGATCTACGAGGCCACGCTGGCGGATCCGGGTTGGGACGAGCGCAGACTGAGGAGCGTTTTGAACCGCGGCTTATCCGACGCTCTCGAGGCGCCGCAATACGGCGCGTGCGCTCCTGCTGGCCGAGGCGAAGTTGGGCGAGAGCCCGGAAGAATATCGGCGCATTCTCAAGCCTTACAGATGGCAAATCCTCGAGGACGTCTACCAGACGATCGCGGCCGACTGCCGCGCCTCGGGCGTTCCGTGCGTTTGGGTGTTGATTCCCAGGGTGGGCAGGACCGAAGAGCCGCGCGACCACGCGAGGCTGAAGTCGCTTGCCAAGCACAGCGGCTTCTCGGCGGTGCTGGACGTCTCCGACGCCTACGAAGGCGCCGACGCGACCGAATTAGCCATCGCCCCGACGGATTATCATCCCAATCGCATAGGGCATAAACTGCTTTGCAAGCGGATCGAGCGGGGTTTGGTCGAGCTCGATCTGGTCAGGACCATCGGGTCGGGCCGTGCGGCATCGCTTGCCTCATCGAGGCGGGGAGGCTCGCCGTGATCGACCCACACACCTACGGCAGCCGTAAGGCGAACCTGATCACGATGATCCTCGCGGCCCTCTTGTGGGCGCGGGGATTGTTCCACTGCCGGTCCGCGAGCTTCGGTTGGTTCGCGAAAGCGCGCGATCCGTCGAGTTGAACCACGTCGACCGCGACGCCAATTCCGTCGGATATTACGAAGGTCTGATCGCGGGCGCGCACGGCGGCGGCGAAGGGGGGCGGAGTGAACTGGCGCTTCGTTTGCTTGGAAAACCGACCACGTGGGAGCGATTCGATCAATCGCGCGTGGCGGAGGTCCTGCGCGACGACTTCCTCCAGTTCGAGCTCAAACCAAACGTCGATCGAGTGCTCTTCGGACAGCGGTTCACCACCAACGCCCAAGGGCTCCGCGACCGTCCCTATAAGAAGGCGAAGCCTCCAGGAGTGTTTCGCATCGTGCTCTTGGGTTCGTCGATGGACATGGGTTGGGGCGTTGCCACGAACGCGACGTACGAGAACAAGCTGGAAGATTGGCTAAACCAGCACGCAGGGTTGCGGAAGCTGGGCAGGCGATTCGAGATCCTCAACTTCTCTGTGGCGGCCTACGGGCCAGCGCAGCGGTTGGAGGTTCTTACACGAAAGGCGCTGAAATTCGAGCCCGACCTGGTTCTGTACTCGGAGACCAGGCTCGACGCCAAGCTCCAACAAATTCACATCCGAGGCCTCTTGAGGAGCAGGCTCGATCTTCAATTTGAGTTTTTGCGGGAGGCATTGGCCAAGGCCCAATTGACTCCCGAGGACACTGCCCTAGATATCGAGAAAGACCTGAAGCATAAAGAGCGCATCGAAGCCAAGTTGAGTCCATTCATGCAGAAGGCGATCGATGAATCGTTGGCGAAGTTGTCCGATGAGTGCCGCGAAGCGGGCGTGCCGCTGGTTTGTCTGTTGGTGCCGAGGGTCGGCAAGGCCGATTCGCCGGAATCCCGCCTCGAAGATTTCGAGCACATGAAGCAAGAGGCCGCTCGACTGCGGCTGCCGCTGATCGATCTTTCCGCGGCTTTCGACGACTGCGACCCCGCGAAGATCGAAATCGCACCGTGGGACAATCACCCTAATGCGCTGGGGCACAAGTTATTGTTCAAGTCTTTTGCGAATGGGATTGTTCAAGATCCGTCGCTTTATCGGACTTTCTTCGGGGTCGATCTGGACCCAGAGGGTTACCCGCCGATTCCCAGGCCCTCCTCGCGGGAGAGCTCGGGGTCTGGCTGGTTGTTTGATCCGTTTCCGCAATCCACACCCTAGGACGAACAAGGACGTCGCGATGATCAATGAAGCGTACTGGTCGAGTTTGAAGGAGCTTCTCGAAGGCGCTGTGCGTCGAAGACGCGACGCGTTGGCCGTCGAGGACGAGGGCGGCAGGCGTTGGACGTACGGCGAATTGGACTTTGCCGCGGATCGCTTGGCGACGCGTCTAGCGCGGCACGGAGTGGGCGTGGGGGACCGCGTGGGACTCTTCTTGCCCAAGAGCCTGGAGGCGGTGGGCGCGATTCATGGGGTTCTACGCGCCGGAGCGGCGTGCGTTCCCGTCGACCCAACCTCGCCGGCGGTGCGGGGAGCGGGCGTGCTGGCCGACGCCGCGGTCAAAGCCGTGATCGCCTCCGCGAGTTGCGCCAGGGGGCTCCACGAATACTGGCCAGGCCCAGGACCGACGCCTCGGTTGATCGTGGTCGACCAAGACGAGCAAGGCCCCATCGAAATCGAGTCCGCGAGCTGGCGCGAAGTGATGGAAGACGACGCCCCGACGCCGCTGCCGCCCGTGCTCGAACTCGACGATCTTGCATATATCCTTTACACCTCGGGGTCGACCGGCAAGCCTAAAGGGGTGATGCTCTCGAACCGGAACGTCCTGACTTTCATCAATTGGTGCCTCGAGACTCTGGAGATCGGCGGCCTGGAGAGGTTCTCGTCGCATGCTCCGTTTCATTTCGACCTTTCGATCTTCGACCTGTTTGTCTCCTGCGCATCGGGAGGAACGGCGGTCTTGATCGGAGAATCGTTGGGGAAAGACCCTGTTGCACTTTCACGATTTATCGACGAGCGTCGGATCGACGCATGGTACTCGGCGCCTTCGATCCTTTCTCTGTTGGTCGAACACGGCGACCTGGCTCGGCGGGTTTCCAATGCTCCGAAGCTGGTGCTCTTCGCCGGGGAGGTGTTCCCGATCGGCCAGCTTCAAAAGCTGAGGACCACATGGCCGGAATCTCGGATGTGGAACCTCTACGGTCCCACCGAGACCAACGTCTGCACGGCGTTCCCCATTCCAACGGAGATTCCCGCCGATCGCTCGGAACCCTACCCGATCGGCTGGGTTTGCGAACCGCTCGAGGCGAAAGTGATGGACGAGAACGGCCTCGAGGCGGAAGCCGGCGCCCGGGGAGAGCTGTGGATCTCCGGGCCTTCGGTGATGAAAGGCTATTTCGGCAGGCCCGATATTGATGAGCAAGTTTTTGTTACAGACGAGTGTGGAAAGCGTTGGTACAAGACGGGGGACCTGGCCAACGACCTTGGCGACGGCTGCTTCGAGTTTCACGGTCGGCGGGACAGGATGGTCAAAAAGCGCGGGTATCGGATCGAGTTGGGGGAAATCGAATCGGTGTTGTATCGCCATCAAGACGTCGAGCGCGCCGCGGTCCTGGCGAAGTCCGACGAGAAGGGGGTGGCGATCGCGGCCTTTTTGTCGCTGAAGCCGCTGGGCAAGAGGTCTCTGATCGCGATCAAGCGGCATTGTGCACAGAATCTGCCGCCCTACATGGTTCCCGATTCGATCGAGTTCTTGCCTGAGCTGCCGACGACCTCGACCGACAAGGTGGACTATCAACGGTTGAAACAGATGCTGACAAACGCCCGAGTTTCGAACAAAGCGGCTTGTTGAATCCTGGATCAGGTTTCTGGTTCACGCCGATTTGGAGACCCGACGGAACGTGACGCTACGCCGGCTTTTAAGATGGAAGACGCTCTTCTACGGGATCGTCCTGCCGCTGGCTCGGCGGTTGGGTCCCGCGAGAGGGGATGGTTTTCTTGCCGGGCTCGGCGAACTTTGCCATCGGATGATTCCGGGCAGGCTCGAGCTCTTGGAAGCCGCGCTTGAAAAGGCCAATGCCGATTCGGGATGGTCTTGGGATCCGCCCAGGGGCGCAGTCGAGCTCGCCAGGAATATTCCCAGGTTCTTGGCGCGCGACTACTTGCTCGACGCACTATCCGAGGAAAAGGTGCTTCAGCGATTCCAGGTGGAAGGCTTGGCGCCGATCCAGAGCCTGTTGAAAGAAGGCTCGGGGGTGATTCTCCTGGGCAGTCACTTCGGAGCGCACCTGGCGGGGATTCACTGGATGTTTCGCACGGGCGTGGGGATCGGCGTCGCTCCCAAGCTTTTGGTCCAACGGCCGCTGCACATTTCTCGATTTCTGGATCGAAAGTTCGACGATCCCGCTCCGCCGCCGCAGGAGTGTTTCTTTCTGCGCAGAAACCTGACTCGGAGAGAGGCCGCGGTACGCGTCCTCCGCGCTCGAGACGCCTTGAAATCGGGCAATGCGGTTTACATGGCAGGCGACGTGCCGCTCGAGACGCCGAATTCGAGGCCGGGGAGGCTCATGGGACGCGAGCTTCCCTTCCTATCGGTTTGGGCGGAGCTCGCCGTGCTTTCGCAGGCTCACGTCTCGAGAGTGTTTTGCTTGCACGAACCCGGAGGCTGCTTCAAGCTCGTCTTCGAAGAGCCCCGACGCATCGACCGTGGAGAAGAGACAGCCGCCCAGGCGGAGTATTTCGACAAGCTCGAGAAAAGGATCCAGGAGCGGCCGACCGAAGCAATTGCCTATCTCTTATGGGAATGTTACCAACGCCGAGGTCTCGAAGAGCTCGACGTTGATTGTCCTCACATCAAAACCACTTCCCAGCGCGTCAACGAAGCTTTGCTGCGGAATCGCTTGGGCGCGTGCTCCCAAGGGTCGAAAAGCGAATTTGCAAACTCGTAGCACGCCACGTGCATCGCCAAGCCAATCGAGCTTTCCGAGGGCATGCCGGCCAGCGTTTCGCTAAACGAGATAGGCAGGGGCGGCAAGCTTTGCTCAACGAGCCCAGTGGTCGACGGGCTGAGGGACATTTACTTCTTGACTTTGCTCATCGTGAACTTGGTGTCACCCGCGGGCTTGCCGTTCATGTAGCCGGTCCAGTCGGCTTCGACTTGATCGTTTGCCTTGAACGTCAACGTCACTCCGTGAATGTGCATATCTTTCTCGGGGTCGAAGTTCGTGCCGCCGTCGAAGACGAAGACCAGTTTGTCGGGCTTTGATTCCTTTTTATCGAGCTTCATGCGAGGGTGATTGCCGATGGCGCAGTAGTGCGTCATCTTCACGTCGTCGCCGTCGAGGACGTAAATCGACGTCATCTCTTCATCTGAGCCTGGATGAAGCGTCTCGACGACCGCCGTGCCCCTGGAGGTTACGCGATAGTTCACTTTGCCGCCCTTGACTCCGTGCTCGCCGTCGGCATCGCTTTTCCATTCGCCGGCCAGCGACTTCAGCTTCTCCATCGCCGCTTTTGAACTAACCGGTTTCGCCGAATCGTCGGCGGACACGTATGCATATCCTAAAGCTGTAAAACTACAGATCGCAGTTGCGAGGGCTAATCTTGACGAACGGATCATCTTTGCATCCTCAAGAAAAGAAATGGGAAGGAAGAATTGTCTCATTGTCCGAGATTTGGTTTGGAATGCACGCAGAAAAGCGAAGATGAAGAAACGAGGTAAAAGCGACTGGGCGAAGAGCCAAGCTAATTGCGTCTCGTAATTCGCCCTGATAGTTTCACTGTACGTTTCAACGGGCCTCCAACAAATGCAACTTCGACGAGACGTCGTTCTTCATGTCTCGCCGCCACGGACCCGGTTTGGCTCGAGGCTTTGCCGCCCGACGCCGACAAGCCTCCTCACTCCCTGGGATGATAATCGTTTGAACCCTTTTACGATCTATTACTTTGGGCTCAAGATCGCTCTTTTTTTATCGCTGCTCCGCTCCTACGTAAAGTTCGAGCCCTTGCAGAAGCATGCGCTTTTTCTGGCGATCTTCTACACCCTGGGTCTGGCTTTACTGAGTTATGCCTTTCTCGTGGCGCCGCAACAGCCGCCAGTTGGATGGAGGTCATGGGAGCATCACCTGGTGAAAAGGCTTTTGCCTCCCAAGAATTGGGCGCCAGCCCTTATCGGTTGGAGAGCCTGGCAGATCTGGCTTGTCGAGTCGTTTCTGCTGTTTCGGGTTTACCTCAAGCTGCTGTCAAGGTTCGAAGACGGCGCGCTGTTCTGGTTCCTTCTGATGCTGGCGCCTGTTTTGATTGCGTTCTAATCGCTCACACCTGGAACGGGAATCGAATCGTATCGGCGACGAGTCACGGTTTTTGTTGAGTGCAGGATCACCTCCCATGAACATCGTGTTCTTTTGCCAAAGCTGCGGAGCTCGGTTCGAAGTGGCCCCGAGCTTTGCGGGCAAGCACGGGCGTTGTCGTCAATGCGGCGAGAAAATGACTATCCCAGCGCGAGGGGCGGCGGCTTCTGTAGCGGCCGCTCCCGCGACGGCGCCCTTGGCCCTCAAGCCAAACACGAATAAGCCCGACGCCGTTCGACCTTCCAAACCCACGCCGGCCAAGTCGACCAGAACCGAGCACGCCCAGCAACCGTCGGTCCCTCATCCCGTCTCCTGGATCGAAGCTGTCAACACGCGAGTTGGGCTTGCTCCATTGACGGTCTCGAGCATTCCCATCATCAAGAAGACCAGCGGTCCCGATCCCTACGCCGACGCCACGAACTCGGCGCTTTACGCCGTTGCCGAATCCCGCGGAAGGCTGAATGCGCTCGGCAAACCCGTCAAGCAAGTGAGCGACGTCGACGTTTTCTGGAAACAGAGCCTGGGCGCGTTGCGGAAATTTCTCATCGGGCTCAACGACTACGCTTATCTCATTTCGCTGCCGTTTCTTTTCCTGATCGTCGTTGGCGCGCTGTCTGGGAATCGCGGCATTGCGGTCTTGGGCGCGACGCTCGTGGTCCTCTTGAACATTGGCCGCTTTGGACTGGCACTGTCTGACCTTGTGGTTGTGCCGTTCCGGGACAGTATCGTTCAGGGCATACTTTTCCTCATCCCGCCGATCACGCTCGTCTATTTAGCCAATCACTGGAAGAAGATGAGGAAGCCGCTCAAGCGCATTGTTGAACCGGCGGTGACGATCGGGCTCGTCGTGCTGGCCTTCACCTTCATCCCAGCACTTGGAGGCTCGAAGAAAAGCGGATCGTTAAGCGATCAGATACGCTCGACCGCGAAAGGATTGACCAAGGAGATCAAAGGCGAAGTCGAGCGAGCCAAGAATCTCAACGTCGATGATTTGGAGCAAGAAGCGCGAGGCAAGCTGAAATCCTTCGAAGATGGAGGCGGGGACGCGGCAAGCCCAAAAGCGGATCGGAAAGCGAGCAAGAAAGGCTCATCGAAAGGCGGCCAGGCCGGCAAGGAAGCCGACCCGCTGGGTGCAGGCCTCGACTCGCTCAAGAAAATTGGCGAGGAACTGAAAGAACTGCGGAAAGAATAGCAGGCCACTAATTGAAGGTTGGACATGCCTGAGCCAAACCCCCACTTACATTCGAATCAAGACGGTCTCGAAGACCTGGTTCCGCTCGAACCGACGATCGTGAAGCGCCTTTCCCAGGAGCATTGCCAAAGAGACCTGGAAAGGTGGCGCTGGTACAAGGAGGCCCTCCCAGCATTACGTCGGACACCGACGTCTTGCGGCGAAAGCGTTTGGGCGAGACGGCTCTAATGTTGGCAGTGGTCTTTCTGGTCGGGCTTGCGTGGAACCTCTTCAAGAACGAAAGCTCGCTCTGGTTCATCCCCGCTCTCTCGGGCGCTCGATTCTTGGTCGCGGTCTCGGTCGCGGTATTCATGATGAGCAGGGCGGCGTTGTCGGCTTCGACGGTCAAAGGGATGGAGTATGGATTGTTCGGGCTCTTGACCCTTATCACATGCCTTTCGCAATACTTCGTCAATCTCGAGTTTGCACGCCGGAACGAGCCGATGGCTCTGCTTGCCTTCACCAAGAATGGCGTTCTTCAAATCTTCGGATTGATGATCATCTACGGAGTCTTCCTGCCCAACAATGCACGGAAGGCGGCTTCGGTCGTGCTCTCTATCGCGCTCGCGAACCTGGCGACCCTGGCGCTCTTGGTCGACAATCCCGAAGTCAAGCCGGTGCTTACAGACATCAAAAACGGCAGCCCTCACGGTGCGGATCAGGTCGGAACGGACTTGCTCATCGTATTGATGGGCGCGGGGATCGCAATTTACGGAGCTCACATTCTGAACGATCTGAGGACCGAGCTTCACGGCGCTCGAAAATATGGACAGTATCAGATCGGCGAGAAGCTTGGCTCGGGAGGCATGGGCGATGTTTATCTCGCCGAGCACCAAATGTTGAAGCGTCCCTGGCGCGTCAAGCTGGTGAGGGAAGATTCGAACACGAACTCAATAGCCGTTGCGAGGTTCGAGCGCGAGGTGCAATCCGCCGCGCGATTGTCCCACCCGAATACCATCGAGATCTTCGACTACGGACATACCGACGACGGAACGTTTTATTATGTGATGGAATTCTTGCCTGGCCTTTCTTTAGAAAAGCTTGTGCATGACTTCGGTCCGCTCGAGCCCGCACGGCTTGTGTATCTCGCAAGGCAGGTCTGTTCCGGGCTTGCCGAGGCGCATGCCTTGGGGATCGTCCATAGAGACCTGAAGCCCGCGAACATCTACGTGGCTTTAAGGGGTGGGGAATCCGACGTCGCCAAGATACTGGACTTTGGGCTCGTCAAGCTGACGCAAGATCCCGAAGCTCCGAAGTTGACGGCCGACATGACCGTCAGCGGGACTCCGCTGTTCATGGCGCCGGAGCAGGCCAGGGGAGAAGCCGACCTCGATTACCGATCCGACATCTACTCTCTGGCGCGGTTATGTATTTTGCCCTTGTCGGGCGTCCTCCCTTTGTCGGCGACAATCCGCTGGAAGTGATGATCTCCCACGCCCGAGACCCAGTCGAGCCGCTCTCGAAGTTTAGGTCCGATGTGCCGAAAGATCTCGAGGAGATTGTGCTGCGCTGCCTGGCGAAGGAAAGGGATGCTCGATTCCCTAGCATGAAAGCGCTTTCAAAAGCGCTTGCGGGATGCGAATGCGCTTCCGAATGGGATTCCGAGAAGGCTGACGAGTGGTGGGTGAACGCGGCTCAGTCGGCAGTGCATCAGCCTGCAGACGTGTGAAGGCCCACGCGGAGCAAGCACCACGCGAGGAAGTTCGTTGGGAGCAGAGGGTTGGTTCTTAGCTCTGAAAGGGCGATTCAAGAGAGCCCAAGGCAAAGCCCTGGGGCCAACGGCTGGGAGCCTGCACAGGATCCGATCTCTTGGGTTGGTCGCGTTTCCATCGCTATAATGTGAGAATCCAGCATGCAATCGCCGCAACCGATCCCAGGATTTGCACTGGGCTTTTCTAGGTTGCCATTCAGAACTAAGAGCCGAAAGGAACGTTCTGCGGCTGCCCCACATTACCGCGAGACCGTTTCGGGCTTGGGCAGTCGAGGAGTTGTGAAGTCGGGACGCGAAGACCAGTTTGGTTTTGCCTCCCTTCGAAGGCGAGAGCGTTCCCGAGATCAACCTCAAGGCCAACGGATCGTCCTTGGTGCTCGTGATGGTGTAGATCGTCGAGTTCGACCAGTCGGTGTCGATGATTTTGACGACGACGGGATCTCCCAATTTCCAAGAAATGGGCCTGGGGAAGGTGTAATCCCAGACGGGCTCGTGCGAGTTGGGTACAACAGGCGAAGGCCCGTGCCGCACCCCCGCGACCTCTAAGACGACCTCGAGATCCGGGCGCCTCCGGAAAAGTATTTATGAACGTCGGACTCGACAATCCCCCTGCGAAGCGTCACGTGGTAATCGTGCGGAGTCGAGATTTTATCGAACCAGCTCAGGTAATCGTTGGCTTCTCTGGCGAACTTGCCGTCGGGATGCTCGAGGAGATACTCGCGAAGGCCCCTGGCCGTTTCGAAGACGTCGTCGCCGTGAGCTGAAGCGTGGTCGTAAACTTGGCGATACGAATAAACGTCCCACTCGGCTGCGATCGCGTCCTTTGCCTTGAGCGATTCCGAAATAAACTTTCCTCCCGACGCATGAGCTTTGAGATAATCTTGATACTTTTGAATGCGCAAGGAAAATTGGGTTGGGTGCAGGCCCGAATAGTCCTTGGCTCTCTGAAAGTCTCGATCGTCGATTTTACGAGCATACCCTGCGACCCTGGCCTCGAACTCTCCCAAGAGCGGCGATTCAGGATGCTGGGCGATATACGTCCTTGCCTGGTCGAGAAGGTCCTCGACGTTCACTGAAGGAAGTTTCTCGCCACGGTCGAGCGAATCGAGGATTCTGCGGTCGGCCGTCTCTCTGCGAACCAAGGCGCGACTGTGAAGTTGAGACGCCAAGGAGAGGGCGTCGGTGCGTCTTGGGGAATCTGGGAAGGAGCGAAGAAAGTTCTGAACGAGGGCTAAGGCGCGGTCGGGATCGAGTGATTTGTCGACCAGGCTCGACTCCGCTCTGATCTGGGCCCAGGATCGTTCTTGCTCGGTTCGCTCTTCGGCGATCTTGGCTTTGGCAATCTTGGGCCTGAGGTCGGGTCGATCTTGCACGAGCGCTTCGAGCCGAAGCCGGACGTTCGGATCGGCTTTGCCAAGCTGGAAAAGATCCTCTGCCTCCGCGACCGTCCACTGGGCGGACTTGTCGCGAGCGATCTTGAACTTCGAAGGCCAGAGCCACTTGATCGTGGGGTGCCAAGCCTCGAACGTGTGCCAGTGTCTTGCCACGGTTCCTGGCGATTGGTTGGGCTGCTTCTCAAACGCAATTGCGCTCGAGAAGCCCCACCAATCGTACCCTGCCAAGCCTATGGCTGAAGCGGCGAGCAAGGTTGCAGCCTGGGCAAGCCGCTTCCCGCGTTTGGCTCGCTTGGCGGCGGCGAGCCTACTCTCGAACCCTTCACGTCTCAAAGAGCGCGGGTGCCGCGTGCAGAAGGCTTTGACGCATCGGGAGAGCCTTCCCAAATCGTCAGGGGCAAGGTCCCAGAGCCAGTCGAGGAGCTCGGCGTCCAGCCTTTCGAGTTCGTTTGCCAGCCAGATGAGCGGAGCTTCCAGACCTAAAGGCCGCAGTTCGGCTGGGGGCCTTCCTTCTCGGACGCCTGGACCATAAGAGCTGACGGCGAATACAGCGCTCGAGGGAGCGTGCATGGCCAGAGCGTGTTTGGTCATGCCGTAAACGTTCTCGACCAGGCTCTCAACGCGCCAGGAACTCTCGTCGCCGGCCTTGGGTTCGATGCCCAGACGCTCGAGGATCTGATCGTATTTTGTAACCAGAAGGCGACAGGTCGGTCGGTCTTGGCTTTTCCTGAGCGCTCGATCCAGCGCTCCATGAGCGTTTCGATCTCCTGTTGCCGCTTGAGCCGATCTTCGCGTCTCGGAGACCCCTCAGGGTCAAGACAGAGGAACACAGCGTCGCAGTCCGCAAAGAACTGTTGAATCGGCTGGTCGGCGCCGAGGGTCGTATGCTCCCCCTGGTAATCCTTGACGATCAGATCCAATCGGGAATCGCCCCGATAGAGCCTCAGAGTCAACTCGGTTTCGCTCAATGTGCCCGCGGCAGGTTCTCCGGATTCGAGGCGATTGACTTTGTCCGCGAAGAATTCCCGAGTACGCAGGTCGGCGGCGGCCAGCCTGATCCCAGGGATCCGTCCGCCCGAGGCTTGCCTGAAGAACATCGTCAACAGCGTGGTCTTGCCCACGGCTCGGTGTCCGAAGATGCCACGCGCTTCGGCCCGGTCAGCTTACGCTCGATTTCGGCGCAGTGAGATTTAAGTCGGTTGGACATTAGAATGTAACCCCTCAATCGAGGGTTGCGGCGGTTTTTCGTTTGAGTTTGAACCAGGACAAAGGAGAAATCGCCCTTCCGAGCCTCCGGAGCGGTATTCCCAAGGCGACGCAGAGAGCAAACACCGCCACCGCCCCAGCACAAAGCATGCCCACCGAGCGAGCCAAGAACGGGCTCAGGCCCCGATCCGAGAGGAAGTGCATAAAGGCGTTCGTGGCTCCTTGAGCGGCGCCGCCGCCGACGGCGCCTGCCAGCCGAATTCCGGCTTTGGCGAATTGTTCGACGGCGTATTGCGTCGCCTTGCCCGCTGTGTCGACAAATCGATCGGGGTTCGCCAAAAACACCGCGAACACGCCGGCGGCGATCAGCTTCTTTTTGTGGGGAAGGACGGAGTTGGTAAAGAAGTTCCATCCGCCTTTTCCGGTCTTTCTTAGGACCCCCAAGGTCTCTGGTCCTTCCTTGGCGATGATCTCGGCGGCGCCAGGTCCGTAGAGTCGAGCCGCGGCCATGCCTTCAGGACCGAGCTTGCGGATCATCACCTCAGCCTGGCCAGGGTATTTGCGCCTAGCATTTGGGCAGTCTCACCCATCTCGACGACCATGCGGCGTTCGGCCCGGCCAAGCTTGCCAAATGTTCTGGCCAGCTCGGGCTCGCCTTTGGCCAGCCGCGAACCGGGCGTCGAGCAAGGCTTCGGCGGGTTGTTCGAGCTTCTTCCCCGCTGACGCGAACGAATCGAATCGCTTGGCGATGGTTTCAAGGCCTTCGTCGGCGCCGTTGGCGAAAAGCCGAGCCGAGCTCTTCGCGAACGACTTCTCGCCGGTTCTGACCGCGGACTTGCCTTCTCTGCCAGCGTCACGAACAACTTGCTTGATCAAGTCGTCGAGCCAGGAGGCTTTGCCTGCGAAGGCGCCTGGAGTGGCGACCAGGAAGAGGACCGCGGCAATCATCGACGTGCGGAGGAGCCTTCCAGGCAAGACCCATTGGACCTGCCTTGGACCTTTCCGCGTCCGATGTGCTGGACACGATTTCGAAATCGCGGACATGTCGAGTGCTCCCTTCGTACTGATGCAACTCGCCTTCATCTGTTCGCCCGCCGACCCTCGATTGTTGAGCGAATTCGCTCCGAGGCTTCGATTTCAGCGATTGGGACCTTCGGCGCTTCGAGATGCGAGGTACTCTTCCATTTTCTTGAAGCCAATCCAACCAACACCTGCCTGTGCAAATTGAAGCGAGACATACTTGATACCCTTTCGCGGGGGAATCGATTTGACGATTTCCACTCCACCAACCAGGAACCGCATTGGTCCGAACTCTGCCAACCGCAGACCAGCCTTCGAGCAGACGGGTTTGCCGAGCTCGACGACCTCTCGAACGCTCATCCTCGAGAGCGCCTGGGGCATTTTGCGTAGAACCTCGAAGGTTCCACCCGCGGCCCGAACGGTCCACCAACGGGCGAGCCTGCGCGAGAGCGTTTGGCTGGTTTGTCGCGCAGCGACCTCGGCGGAGGCCTCCATGGTCTCTTCCACGGCCTGGGCGCCGAGCGTTTTCGAGGCCTCGCGTACGGAAGCTTTGACCTCCGCTCTCGCCACTTCCGAGGCCGCCGCTCCCTCGGGTTGAACCGTCGCAAGGCTGAGGACGTCGGCCACGACGAATGCAGCGTCGATGGCTCCGAAGGCCATCTCTCCGGAAGTCGGCGATTGGCCGCGAACCAGCACTTTCCCGAGATGGATCAGGTCGTAAAGCGGCAGGAGTTGCTGGAATTCCAGCTTGGAATCGCCGAGTTCGCTTACCCGATCGAGCCCGTCCTTGTGGATCATGTGGATCACAGCTTGGCCGTTTTCTTTTGAGACCGCTAAAAGACTGTGCGCCATGTACTCACCAAATGTTTCGCTAGGCTTTGACCTCAAGTAGGCAAGGGCCTCGGGCGCTGCGTCCGATCGAGCGATGGGTGTAATGATCGCAGGCCCGTAGGATCTGAGAATGTCTTTGAACTCCTCGCCTTCACCGTATTTTTCGAGCATTGCCAAAGCCGCCGGTCCGTGCTCGGCGATTGCGTTGACCGCCTGCCGGCGGAGCTCGGCGTCGCTGAACCCTAAATAGACGACGTCCGCGGCCTGCGGGCCTGCTTGACGGAGGGCTTGGAAGCCGAGCGAGCCGTAGTCGACGGCCAGGCGCAGCCCAGACGCGCTTCCTCCTGCTTGGGCGATCAGTCCCGCAGACGCCAACCCGCGGATGTGCGAAGCAACCGACTCGGGCGTATGCGTTCGAAGCAAGTCGTCGACGTCGTTGCTGTTGACGCGTAAGAGCACGAGCGTTTGGTCGAGCGGCAAAGCCGAACCGACGGATTCGACGATCGGGCCATAGAGCATCATCAAGCCAAAACCTTCGAGGCCTCGAAGACGAAAGGCGGCGGCTGAGAGCGTTGGGTGTTCCTCGAGCGTCTTGAGCGCGAGCCGAAGGTCGCTCGAGCCCGTTTCGAGGCTGACGAATGACAAGATTGCCAGCGCGTTGCTTAATTCAGCCTCATCGCCCTGCCAGTCCGCGAGCCATTCGGTCATGCCGTTGGGGTCGGCGAGAAACAGAGGCAATGCGGCGGGATGGCGGGCTGCGGCTTTCCGCGCTCGGGGCCCATTCTGGCAATTTCGCCAATCAGGATCTCGCGATCCGAATCGTCAGAACGCTTGAGGCTAAAGTACTCGCGCCAGTGCAGCAGGAGTTCGGCAGCCGATCGATCGTCGAGCGCGTCCCTCAGTTGGCAGAATTCCCGAGGGTGTTTCTCGTAGAGATAGATCGCCTCGAGATCGAGGCTCTCGAGCAGCCTGAGACCTCTTAGACCGTCAGTCCGTTCGATGTCGAGCGCCGTTTGACGGTATATGCCCAACATGCCTTGTACGAACGCCCGATCCGAGGAGTTGCTGTATCGTTCCAGCGCCAATGCTTCTTGATCGATTGTGGAACCGACGGGAGGCTCTGGAACGCTCGCTTGGCTTTGCGGCGAGCGGCTGTGTTTGGCCAGCAGCGGTTCCTTGAGCGCCAGCTTGACCAGCACGCCCAGGGCGACGAGGAAGATCGATATGGCCCAGATACGCTTCATGTATTGCCTGATCCGCCGAATTCACAAGCCAACCCTCGACGTCAATCCGATGGCTCACTCGAGTCATTCGACGGCTGAGGGGCTTTCTCTCGCTCGTTTTCAACAAAACACCGTTCGCAACGGCTGGCGAGGGAATGAAAGACGACGCCCTCATCATTCTATTCTACAGCATTCCTTTGCCAGGGGCGATCCGAAACGACTTAAACTTATATGGCAAAATAGTTTGCGTCGTTCGCGGATTAAGCTTGGAGCGCAGTTATGCCAGTAAACGGTCGGGCTCGGGCTTCGTCAGCCGCCGCATGGTGGTGGATCGGATTGATCACCTCGAAGAGGCGGTGGTCGTAGGCTTCTTCGAAGATTTTGCTTTGAGCTCGTCGAGCTTTTTGAGCAGTTCTTTGTTGCTCGCGAGAGTTGACTTGAAGCTATCGGCCAGGCTTGCCAAGGTGCCCCTGAGATCGCCGTTGTTCTTTTTGTGTTCGTCGAGCTCTTGATTGATCTTGGCGAGATCTTGCTTGGTTTGCTCGAGTTCTTGTCCTCGATACTCCTTCGATTTGCTCAAGCTGGCAGAGGTGTCTTCAACGCGCTTGATATCGTATTGGAGCCTGGAGAGCGTTTCTCGGCTGACGGATAAGGCGCGTTGAATGTCGATGAGGTTGTTGTCGAGGACCACGATGTCGAGCCCAGACTGATAGAGTTCGCCAGCCACTTCTTTGCGGGCCTTGGCTGTCTCGTTTTCCTGTTTTTCGAGGGCGACTTCGGCGTCCTTGCTCTTCTTTTGCTCGCTAACGAGCGATGCGCCCCAGTTTGCGTTCAACTGAGCCTCGAGCGATATGAGAGCAATCGCCACGATGGTAAAAAGCGTGACCAGTACAGTCAGCACCTTGCCTGGGGTGGACATGGACACGGGTCCTCGCAGAGCGAACTGACGATTCGACGCTTAACAAACGGGAAAATCTGCCACGGCTCGACCACCGACGGAGGTAGAGGGAATGAAGCCTTCCAGCCTTCCCCGATAAACGCGCGGAACACTCAGGGTGGCGCGAGCCGCGGCAAGTTAACCTCATTATACCTCATCGCTCGAGCGACGTGCCAGCATCCGGCCAAGTTCTTTTGAATCTCGCGCCTCGAGGCCCTGTTTCCTTGGGATTGAAGCTAGGATGAGCGTTTGACGAAGCGCGCGTTGGAGTCCTAGAATCTGTCGATTCGCTGAAAGTCCCTGTCCTGGGAAACCCGGCGTCCGTCCAGAGTCAAGGCCATCGATTATGAAGCCGACTTATCAAATTACGGAGCTCCTGGGAGATGGAATCGGGCCAGAGCTCTGCCAGTCGGTGCACGAGCTTGCCGAGGCGTTGCCGATCAAGCTGGATTTCATCCCAGTCGACCTCACGCTTGAGAACCGACGTTCGGCGGGCAAGAAGGTTTATGACGAACTGGTCGATAAAGTCAACGCCACGCACGTGGCTCTCAAGTATCCAACGATCACCGCCGAAGAAAGCCCGAACGCCGTGCTAAGGCGTCGTTTGGACCTCTCGGTCATCCACAGGCCTGTCTACACCATTCCAGGGGTGCCGACCAACTTTCGCCGCGAGCTCGACCTCGACATCGTACGAATTGCAACTGGCGGAACGTACGACGACCCTGGTCGAGCGATCGGCGACGGGGGCGCCGTGAGCCTGAGGATCGTCGAGCGAAAGCCCGTGCTCGAGGCGGCTCGATACGCCTTCACTCTGGCCCGCAAAACCGGAAAAAACGTTACAAGCGCCTCGAAGTACACAATCCAAAAAGCGACGGACGGACTGTTTCAAAAAGTCGCCGAAGAGGTGGCTGGTCAATTTCCTGAGGTTCCTCACCATGCGGAGCTCTTCGACGCACTTTTGGCCAAGGTCATCATGGCGCCGGAGAAGTTTCAGATCATCTTGGTGTTGAACGAATACGGAGACTTTCTCTCCGACATGGCGTGTGGACTCGCGGGCTCACTGGGCATTGGAGCAAGCGCGAACCTGGCCTTCGATTCGTCCTCGGTGGTGAAGGTCGCCCTTTTCGACGCGGCCCACGGAACCGCGCCCGACATCGCGGGGAAGAACCTTGCGAACCCCACGGCGATCTTTCTCGCGTTGGCGCTCTTGCTCTACCAGATCGGCGAAATTGGAGTCGGGCAGGCTGTTAAGAACTCAACACTCGACCTCTTGCGTCAGGGCGTGCGAACCAAGGACCTCGGCGGCGAGGAGTCGACCAAGAGTTTTACAGCCGCGGTATCGTCGGAAGTGGCCAAACGTTTTACCGAAACTCAAGGCGGCTAACCTCGGCCCAGAAGGCGACGGCCGCGCTTCCAACGCTTGACAGTTGCCGAAGCGCTCTCTCTAGACTTCGTGTCTAATCGATTGGTAAGAATTTCAAACGCACCCGGACTCGGCCGGTCTTGGACCTCGCCTGGACAAGGTAGACCTCCGATCACCAAGACGAAGCTCGGCACTAGGTCATGACCCAGGTCAGCAGCGATTCCGGCGCTTTCAAACCCCGATTCTCCAGGAATAGCACGCGTCAGGCCCGCGCCCGCATCCAGACCCCAACAGGTCCTGGTCGTCTCGAGCGTGATGTTCACCTTTCTATCGTTCTGGCGGGTCGCGGCGATCGTGCTCTGCGATCTCGCCAGCACCGCCTACTACATCGGCGGAATCGTCGAGAGCGCCATCGGCAAGGCGGCGCCCTGGTTCATCCTGGCGGTCATGGTCTTCAGCTACGCGGTCCGCAGCGTCTACATCGAAAGCTGCTCGATGTTCGTCCGCGGCGGAGTTTATAGAGTCGTCAAGGAAGCCATGGGCGGAGGGCTTGCCAAGCTCTCGGTTTCGGCACTGATGTTCGATTATATTCTCACAGGTCCGATCAGCAGCGTTACGGCCGGGCAATACATCATCGGCCTTGCCAACGCGATTCTTGATCTAATGGGGGTGAAGAGCATCTCCATTCCGGGCAACCTTGGCTCGGTGATCATCGCCGTTCTCATTACGCTCTACTTCTGGCGGACCAACATCCGCGGCATCCACGAATCCTCGGATAAAGCTTTGAAGATCATGATCGCCACCACGATCATGGCGGCGATCATGATCGTCTGGTGCGGCGGCACGCTCCTCCTGGACCGCAATAAGGCGCACCTTCCGACGATGATTCCTGATCTTGCAAAGAAGGTCGATGCGACCGTGCGCCCGTGATCGACCCGATCACCGGCGCAGCTGGATCCGCTGGGCTATCTGGGCAAGCTCCCCATAGGAGAACACCTGAGGCCGGGGAAGATCTCCTGGCTTAGCATTTTTGGAGTGCTTGGGATTGTCGTGGCGTTCGGCCACTCGATCTTGGCGATGAGCGGCGAAGAGACGCTCGCCCAGGTCTACAGGGAGGTTGAAAGCCCCAAACTCCTGAACTTCAAGAAAGCCGCGTTCGTCGTCTTCATCTACAGTCTACTATTGACTTCACTGATCAGTTTTTTCGCCGTGATGATCATCCCCGATGATATAAGGATGTCTCAATATGCGGGCAATTTGATTGGCGGCTTGGCGATGAGCGTCGCCGGCCCCAATTGGGCTCGGCTGATCTTGAACGCGGGAGTGGTGTTTGTCGGCTTCTTGATCCTCTCCGGGGCCGTCAACACCGCGATCGTCGGCTCCAACGGCGTATTGAACAGGGTTGCGGAGGACCACGTCCTTCCCGATGCATTCCTCAAGCCGCACCCCAAGTACGGGACAACCTATCGAATCTTGAACATGGTCGTTGGGCTGCAACTTCTGACCATCGTCCTCTCCGGCGGCAACGTGCTGGTCTTGGGCGAGGCCTATGCCTTTGGCGTGGTCTGGAGCTTCGTTTTCAAGGCGATGGCCATGCTCGTCTTGCGCTTCAAAGAGCCGGCCAAGCGGGAGTACGAGGTGCCTCTGAACATCCGCGTCGGCAAGTACGACGTGCCGCTGGGCATCTTGCTCATCTTCTTGGTTCTATTCGTTTCCGCGATCGTCAACCTGTTTACCAAGGAGGTCGCCACGATCAGCGGCCTGATCTTCACGGGAGTGTTCTTCGCGCTGTTTCTGGGCACCGAGATGGCGCACTTGCGCCGCGACGCTTCAGGAAAGGTTGAGCATCCGGAACACCTGGAACAATTCAACCAGATTGCCAGCGACACCCTCGATCCCGAGAAGCTGGGGGTCTCGAAACCGTATCGAAAGCTGGTGGCGATCCGTTCGCCCCGGAACCTTTCGATGCTGAAGAAGTGCCTCTCGGAGACCGACGCCGATACGACCGACGTTGTCGTGATGACCGCTCACGTGCTGCCGCCGATGGAAAACGGAGAGACGATACAGGACGTCTCGCTAGCGGATCGAGAGCTCTTCACCGCGGTGGTGAACCTTGCCGAACATGAAGGGATGCCCGTCAAGCCGCTTATCGTTCCCACAAATGAACCCATTTATGCACTTGTGAAAACCGCATATACCATAGGCGCTCAAGAGTTGATCATGGGCGTTTCGAACAAGTTCGAACCGCACGATCAGCTCGACCAGGTGGCGCTCTATTGGCTGAACCTTTGCGGAGCGAAGCCGCTGCCGCTGACGATCAGGGTGATGAGCTCCGATTTCGACGTCCGGATGGACGTGGCCGGAGGCAGTACGATTCCCAGAGTGGGCGAGCGCGAGCCCGAGTCGGTCAAGACGCTCACCGAGCTCCGAGCAAGCTGGCGAGGCGTTCAAAGGCTGTTGCTGGCTTACGACGGCAGCGCCCTCTCCGCGGATTTTCTCGACACGGTCTTGAGCTTCCTCGATCCGTCGATCGAGGCGACTTTGATCTCGGTTCAGGAAGAGGGCGAGAGCGACCCGCACGACAACGCCGCGATGGACGAGGTGGCCCGCAAAGGGGTCGAGCGCGCTCGCGAGCTGGGCAGGAGGGTGGAATCGCTGGTGGTTCGAGGAGAGGCTGGTCCGAAGATCGTCAAAGCCGCCCTAGAAGGCAAACACGACGCCATTTTCATGAGCCTGCGCGGCGAGTATCGAGCGCTCGATACGATGGTCATGGCCGCGACGACGCGCTACGTCCTGCAACACGCGCCTTGCAGAGTCGTCCTGGGATTTGCTCCCAAGTCGATCCAACAGCAGAGGCCGGCGCAGTCAGCCGCGGCGCCGGACGGCCTTTCGACGATGTAGTTCATCTTGGGCATTGCCCAAGGCCCTTATGACTAGCCTTTTGAGAACTAAGATATCAATATGCGTTAGAGTCGTTGGCGTCACTCAGCGGGAGCGGAGTCTTCGACTTCCTTGTCGTCTTTGGCGGAGTCGTTGTTTCGAAGGTTCCGCTTCTTGCCAAGGAAGCTGAACGGATAATCGATAATCCTGGCGCCGTTTGGCAGGAGGACGCGAGGAAAGGGGGTAGGATCGTCTCCAACCAACGGCTGGGCCACGCGTTTGCCGTCGCTCCAATAGCCAAGATGCCGTAGAAGTCTGCCGTTTTCGGAGACCTCCATCAGCGTCTTACCGGAGAACCCCGCCGAAAGCGCCATATCGGTCATACGCCAGATTCCCGCTTTATCAAGTGCATTGACTTCCGCGGCGTTCATCTGAAAGCGTCTGAATGGACCGTCGCCGTTGTCCAACTTTTGAGACGCAGCCGTGGGTGTGAAATGGTTGGCAATCAGCGGCGGAAAGCCGTGGTAATCGGACCGATAAAGGATGAAGGTTTTTCGGGCCTTGGGGATGGTCGAGGCTTCATTAAAGAGTCTTCGCGCCAGGGCGTCTCCCACAACGCTGTCCGCGTCTCCCACCGCCATCACCAGCAACATCCTATTCGGCAGACCGCTGAGGTCGGGGGTTTGCTGGAGTTTGACCTCTCCAGGCATGCAAGCAATGACCACTTTGGGCTCGGGCAAACCTTCGTCGCGGGCGACCGCTGCCATCTGGATGCTGAGATTCCCACCTGCGGAATGGCCAATGAGCGCAAACCGATCGCGATCCGGTTTAATCCGCGTTTTGGGCTTGTTTCCAGGACGTCGATCGCGTCGTGCACCGACGCCAGCGAGTTCTGCAAGAAGGTGTCGACGTCAGTCGATCCGTCGACTTGGTAACGCGGGAAGACGACGATGTTTCCGCTTTTGACCAGGTGTTCGATCCAGGCGCCGTAGACCCCTGGGTTGGTCGCCATCCAGCCGTGGTGGAAGACGATCAAAGGAGCCTTTTTGGGGGCTGGCTTGGCGGGCTCGTAGAGCCAAAACGATTTGACGCCGACTGCGTACTCCGCCTTGACGAACGACTTGTGCGGGTAGCTCTTTTCCGAAGAGTCGGACGTTTCTTTTGAGTGTTCACTTGATGGATCTTCAGCGACGGCGCTCGTAGAGACCGTGAGTACAGCGAACAGTGAAACTAGGACGAACGCCGTCGTCGCCCGGCAACCATCCTTGGCAGCCATCGACACCTCGTCGCCTTCCAAAGCGGAGGGTATTCCTAATCATCCGCGGAGACCTTATCTGCCTTTGAAAAAGCTGTCAAGCGAGGCTCTGGGTGCTGCGAAATTCGCCGACAGAGGATCCCCGACTCGCGATCCCGGGATCCCTCGACTAAACCGAGATGCGAATTGGTAAAGAGCCAGGAATTCGAGCCTCATTTGATTTGCAAGGCCATCGGTTCGAAAGCTCGGCGCGGACGACAAAAGAAGCGCACCATCGGCTGCCGATCCTCGAGGGTCTGTTGGCGTTTCTAGGGCCGGGAAGTAGTGTATGGTAATTGAGATGCAGAGGATTGAGCGGATCCGCGGATGTAAAACATGCTCGTGTCCGAGACTTGTCATGGAACACAATCGATTCGATGTAACGGCGAAGGAGTTGGTTTGGGAGGATCCTGGGGAGTGGCTCGATGAGTTCGGCGCCGCGCCATTGGGAACGCCGGTGGAGGTGATCGATTCCGACGTCACAACGATGACGACGGTCGCCGACAAGGTTCTTCGCGTTGGGGGCGAGGGCGGGTCGCCTTATCTTGTGAATATCGAGCTGCAATCCAGCCATGATTTGGAGCTGGCTCGGACCTTGGCTTATCGC
This sequence comes from uncultured Planctomycetota bacterium, assembly GCA_963818975.1. GTDB lineage: Bacteria > Planctomycetota > Planctomycetia > Isosphaerales > Isosphaeraceae > CAWFUI01. The sequence continues at coordinate 122,085 of CAWFUI010000002.1, forward strand.
CAGGCAGCGCTCGAGTATCGGCACAATCTTCCCTTACTGACGATCCTGGTGCTATTGCGGAAGGAGGCGAATTCGCCGAGTTTGACAGGCGAGCTCGTGCTTGTGCTGCCTGACGGTAGACGGACGAGCTGTTACAATTATGAAGTGGTTCGGCTTTGGGAGTGGAAGCCGGAACGGATTTTGGAAGGGGGGCTTGCGGTATTGCCGCTGGCTCCGCTTTCGGATGTTGGGGAAGCGGAGTTGCCTGGACTTGTGAATCGGATGGCTGCTCGAATCAATAATGAGCCGCCTGCCCGTGCGAGCTTGCTTTGGACGGCGACATTCTTGTTGATGGGATTGAAATTCCCCAGGGAATATGTTGGGAATCTTCTGAGAGGAGTTTCGAACATGCAGGAATCGACGACTTATCAGGGGCTATTGGAAGACGGCCGCAAGGAGGGCCGGTTGGAGGGCCGCGTCGAAGGCCGGGTCGAAGGCCGGGTCGAAGGCCGCTTGGAGGGCCGCGTCGAGGAAGCCCGGCGTCTGTTGCTTCGTCTGGGCAGCAAGCGGTTGCACGAGCCAGACGAGGGAATTGCGGCGGAGATCGACAAGATCCAAGACCTGGCTCGGCTCGAGGCCCTCCACGAGCGTCTTTTGCTTGAAGACGTGAAGACCTGGAGCGACTTGTTGCGGAAGAACTAGCCTAACGCGGCTGAGCCGCGGAGAAGCGTTGATGGTCGCCTTTACTCCGCGAAAGGTTCTCTACCTTGGCTTACATGCCACTCTGCGCGGCCCGACTTGAATTCTCACATCGATCATAACTACATATTTTGACTAACCTGATGGTTAAGGAGCACCCTGCCAGACTGAGTTCGGGGTGATTTTCTTCGGTGGGTCAAAAAGAACGGGGGGATTGGGTTGCTGCGGTGATTTTGCATATTGTGATCTCGACATCATTGTGTTTTTAGACGCTCCTCCACGGGGCTGTTGGGAGATATGAACTGTCGGGGCTGTTCATGGAGAGGGCATTCTCACCTCCAGAAGTTTGAGGCGGTATTCGAGCTAGACTGGAAAAGAGATCCTTCCTTGGAAAACCTTGCCCGTACCGCTACGGCTTGCCAACGGGGTTGCCCGTCGGCCCGCCTGATGGTTGGCTGGCCTTGGGTTTGGCAAAGACCTTGGCCGCAGGCGCGGGAGGCAAAGGGGGGGCAGGCTCGAGGAACGGATTCTTAGTCACGAGAGCCCGCGCTTTAAGCATCCTGCCGTGGCGTTGGGGCGTTGGGTCGGCGTCTGTGTAGAGGCGAACGGCTTGCGCGAAATTGCCGTCCTCTTCCTCGAGTTTGGCCAGGTTGTATACGGCGTTTCTGCGGTACATGCAGACCATCGGCTTTCCTGGGCCTTCTTCTGGCATGAGCTTCATAGCTTGGCCGAAGAGGTCTTTCGCGGCCTTCTTCGATTCCGCCGTGCCTTCCTCGAGTTGGCAGAGTCCCAAGAAATAGGTCGAGCAAAGGTCGAGCATGTACTGGACGTCCTCGCTTACGTGTTCCTTGCTCGACTTCAACATGATCGGGCTCTCTGGGAAACGGAACTGGAAGTATTCGTTCTTGGCCAGTGGGAAGTCGCCTCGGAGCTCGTCGAGTCGAGCTTTGAGCAAGGGCAGTTCGCGTACGAAGAGCGACATCGAAAGCATGAGCGAGGTTGTGTACTGGCTGCTGTTGAACTGACTCTCGAACACGTTGATCGGCAAGGCCCAGAGCTGCACCTTGCCCATTCGCTTCCCGAGGGCCTTGGCAAAGGCGTCGCGCTGACGGAACGCCTCGCGGAAGAGGATCATCTTGCTCTTGCCGACAAGCCTTTCCTGGAGGAATTTCATGCGCGGAGAGAAGTAGCCTTGACTGGAATCGAGCAACACGTCGATCTTGCCGCCGCTCAGGTCGGCTCGGGTCGTTCCGTAGTAGCTTTGACCTGGCAGGTCCAACTGGTCGAGCACAGCGCTTGTGGTCGCGGCTTGCTCGAGCGTCGCGACGCCCGTGCCGTCTGGCCCGGGGATCTCGACGCCAACGCGTGGATCGAACAGATAGACCTGGTTGTCGATCACCACTCCGGGAATCCAGATCGCGTGCTCGTCGCTGCCGCGCGGGTTGTACGCCAGGACGGCGGCGTCGAGATTGAGCTGGCGGCAGAAGGCAATGAAAAGCCAAGTCCGCTCGGCCCACGGCGTTTGAGGGACCTCGGTCGCCATGCCTCGAAACAGGACGTCGTGAGGCCTCGCCTGGGCCTGAGAGAGCTCGCCGAATCGGAGTGATTGGGGAGGAACGAGCACGATGTTCGAGACGATCCAATCGAAAACACGTCTAACGCGGGTGAGGTCGTCGCCTTGGCCGGCGATGCGGCGGACGATCGTCTGATAGAGTAGGCAGTCTTCGATGTGTCTGGCGTCCCTGATTGTGAACGCTGACGATTGGAGAACCTTGATCTGATCGGCCCCGCTCTTTCCAAACATCGGGATAATGAAATCGTTCTCGGCGGGATCCAGTCTGTAGGCTGTGGAGGGGATGTCGGTAAGCCTGAAGTACTCGTTCAGGTTCTCGGTTGCGATCCGCATGTTCTCTCCGCCAGGGTCGTTGACGGCGCTTTCGATGAGCTGGTTTGAGGCTTTCATAAGCCCTGCCATCCGCTGCGATTGCTCGCCGCCGCTGAACTCGGTCTCTGGGTTCTTGGTGGAACCGCCACCCGGAGTTTTCGAACCCGGCCCTTTCGAAGACCCCGAGCCCGAGGAAAGTGACCCTCTAGGCGCCCTTCGTACGGTGGGCGAACTGTAGTCGCAACCCGACAAGAGGGTGGATGTTGCGAAGAGCAGGGGGAGGACGGGTCGGAAACTTTTCGAACGTGCCAAGGATGAACTCCCGGTTATTGAATTTCGGAGTCGGCGTGCGCCTGGCGGATCGGCTGCTAGATAGATCTGAAGGGAATTGTCGCGAGGACTAGCGGCAAACCGGTCGCACAAATCCCAGGGACGAATGTTCCGCCATAGTGAATTCTACACCGCCCGGTCGTCTTTTTCGCGTCGGGCGCGTGGACCAACCCTGGCCGGCCGCAAACCGACCACTTCTGCTTACTACGCTTAGGAATGCAAATGGATCGTTTTGATCCTAAGGCTTACGTTTGGCTTTCGAGCAGGAGCTTGAGTTTGCGGACTTCGATCTCGACGTCGAAGGGGCTTTCGATCGTGTCATGGAAGGCGACCGAGAGGGCTCGGTCGTAGCCTTGTCGCTCGAGTTGGTTGACGATCCGCCCGTATTCAATCTCTCCTTGGCCGACGCGAACCTGGAACGCCCCTGGGTTTCTGCCGGTATCTCGGAACTGGACGTGTTTGACGTAAGGGAAGATTTCGTCGTAGCTTGCGCCCTGAAGCGGGCCCTGAATGTAGTGGCTGGGGTCGAGCGTAAGACCCAGGCCGGGGATGGCTTTGCAGAGCGCAACGGCGGTTGCCGGGTCGGCGGTCAGAGCTTTGGAATGGGTCAGCAAGGTTGGCACCAAACCGGCTCGGAACGCGATATCGCAGATTTTGCCCAGACGTCTCACTTCCTCGTCGAGAGAGGTTCCCATTGGGGAGGCCTGGAGGGTGAGCACGGCGACGGTCAGCGGTTTGGCGAGTCGACAAATCGCCTCGAAACGTCGCAACAGGACCGTGTCCTCAACGTCGCCGAATTCGAGATCGAGCACGCAGGGGGTCAGGCTTGGCGCCCTGCGAACGCGATGGTAAACGGCGTCGAGGTTCTCCTCGACTTCGGACGGCTTGATATGGTGGCTGTTCTCGACAATGGCGAGATCGAGCTTTGTGAATTCGAGCTCGGCGATGTGTCGAATCGCCGCCTCGAGCGGCTCTTTCGAAAAACAACGAGTGCTGCAAGAGACAAACACGCGGAACCTCCGTTTCCTGCCTTGCGGTTGAGCCGCCTTTGCTCTCCTTCGGGCGGAGGAATAATCTACCTCAGCCTGCCCGAGGAGGGTAGACCACTCGCAGCTCCCGTGCGGTACGCTGGCGCGGTAGAGCTCTCGGATTCCTGCGATTGGTGGATCCAGTGCGACCCAGCCAACCGTGCAAAATCGGCGAGCCTTTCATCCTGATAAGCCTGGAGCGCCGCCAACAGGATCCGGTGCACCTGACTTCTCTCCACCTCGGCCGAAGGTGGAGGAATGGTCAAGACCACGGGCCTGGTCTCGAGCGCGCCCTTGGCGTCTTGGCTCTGTTTGCTGAGCCTTTCGAGCCGCTCGGAAAGCTCTCGGGCCTTGGCTTTTACCTCGGCAAGCACCGCCGGAGTGGGCCTGGGAGATACGGACGCCAGCTTCAGATGCGGGTCGGCGACGCGGAGTACGGACACGCCATAAGGCGCCAGGTCGAGAACCACTCGTCCGCCTTTCTCCGTCGGCTCGGGCGTCAGGGAAGCCTCGCGTCCCAGGTCGTCGATACGCGTTTTGGGCGCCATTTCGAGAGCCAGCTCGATTCGCACTGTGTAAGGCGCGTCGTTGGCCAACTCGACGTACGTGGACTTGCCCGCGACCACGGGCCTGACGGCGACGCCGATGCTCTGCCTGTTCGAAGGCGCTTGGCGTCCAGGCGTTGGCAGCGACGAGAACACCTTCTCGAATCGACGCAGCCGGTCTTCTTGCCCTAGAGCGGCTGAGACGCCCACGACCACCCAGCGTGCGTCGAGGACCGCGACGGCGTGACCGAAGAACTCGTCGCCGGCAGCGCCTTCGCCGATCGGCAGCACCGTCTGCACCAGCCCTGGCTTCCGCGTGGAGGGAACGGCTTCGGGCTCTCCGAGAGTGATCATCACCCCTCGATTGGGGCACGACGTCACAAGCTGGTCGAGCTCGGGAGACGTGGAAAGATCGCGGGCGGGTCCAAACGGGAACGCGTTCATGCCTCGCAACACGACCAGTGGACTCGAGGCGACCGGCCATTGATCGAGCCCAAGGCCCACAGCCCGCCAGGCCTGCAGCGGCGAGAGGCCCTGGCGCTCGACGCTCCGCGCCTCGAAGCCCGCTTGGCCTTCGTCAAATCCAGGAGTGACGACCGCCAAGGTCGCGCCTGGGCTCGAGGCCTCCACCACTTTGGCCATCTCCGCATAGAACGCGCCCAACCTTCGAGAACGCCAGGAAAGCCAAGGCATGCGCCCCAGCTCTCCCAAAAACTTCGACCGCTCAGCGAACCTCGAAGGGTTTTCGTCGCCAATTCCAGGAACCCTGCGGGCCGTCGTCTCGTCGAACGTATCGGCCACGAACCTCGCAAAGGTCTGATCGTCGAGGCCCGTTCTGGCGGAGCCCGGGACCGTCGCTCCGGAACCAATCCGCAAGACCACTCCCGAAAGCGCAGGGAGCTTGTTCCGCATGGCCAAGGTCGTCTGGACCTTCTTCATGAAAGCCGCCTGCACCTTGGGATTCAGCGGTTGAAACGAAGGACCCACCGCGACGCCTCGACCGTCAACCTGCACCAGTCCCAGGGCAAGGGCCTCTTTTGAAGCGGGCGCAGGCAAACCGGGAAGCGAACCGTCGGGATCGATCTCGATCCAGGCCTGCATGCCCCGAATGCGGAGAATCTCGAGCAACAACTCGAGCCGGTCGGGTCCGATGCAATCCTCGGTCGTCTGTCCGGCAAGTTCGCTCCTGGACTCGCGATCAGCCAGATACTCAGGGACGACAACCGTCGAAGCTCCGCAAACTCCGGCATAACCCGCCAGGTTCTCTGCGAACTGAACCCCGTCGAAAAGACCTCCGACAGGTTCCAGCGCGCCCCCGAAGCGACCGATTTGCTCGGAACCCGAGAAGTCCAGGGCAAGCGTTCGCCTATCGGAGAAGCTCCGCGACGCAACAGTCCTCAAGTCGGGCAATTCGTCAAACTCCTCGATTTGGATGCGAGCGATCCGAAATGGGGCCTCGCCGCGGTTGACGACCACGCACACCGGTTCGGGATGATCGGGCCAGACAAACCAGGAGAAGGTCTCAGGAGGTCCGTTTTCGAGGATCGGCAAACCCGCCGCGGCGGCGTCGAGAAGCATCCTGCCCGGTCTGCCCTCGGCTGGGGCAACGGCCAGAGCCACGCCCAACGACTTGGGATCGCCGCCGTCGATCGAGATCGTCAGGCGATGCGGCCTGCCCGGATGGGTCACGTGAACCTGGGTTGAGAGCCAGGCAAGGTTCCCAGCCTGCGCGGACTCAACCCAACCCTGGTCCGTCGCCGTCGTTCGACCTAGCAGCCCCTTGATCCGCTCTCCGCGCTTGCGGTCGAACTCGAAGGCTTGAACAGGGATCCCCCAAGAGGAGACCGCACCCGTCAACTGCCCAGATCGACCTGTCGAAAAATTGCGATGGCTGCGGCCTCGCCCCACGCCAATCTCAGCAAGGTCGATCGGCGTACCCTGGAGCGACTCGTCACCAAAGGGCTTCTGCGATCTGACTTTCGCAGCCATGTTCGATGCAGGGGAAACCACCGCCAGCGTGACCCTCCGAGACATGGTTCGAGCAGCGTTGCCTGCACGCCAACGACGCAAAAGCCTGCTCAGGCGGTTGCCTTCGTTCTCGGCTACGGCCGGCTCCCACGTCGTTTTGATCTCGAGGACGTAAGTCCCTTCCTGGTGAGGAGTTTGGACTTCGAACAGCCATGTCGGACGGTCCGCTTTGGCAGTATTCGTGGGGACGCGTGCGTGCTGCTCGTCTCTCCATGCCACCGATTCTGAACCTGCGGGTCTGAGTTCGACGGAGATCTTGGCTTCAACTTCCGTCGGGATCGGCGAGAGGACGTTCAGTCCCACTTGTATGGGCACAACTGCGCCAGGAGCGGCAATTCCGCGAAAACCCTTAGCCCGATCGCTGGCTTGGACCTCGATCGAATCCCAGGGCGTCCGCTGAATCTCCATCTGCACCTTGTCTTTAAGGTCGATTCGTTTGGGACCTTCCAGAATCGAGCTTAGAGGTACCTGACGGACAAGGTCCGCCTTGGCATTACGATCGCTCGATCGACCCGGCTTCGCGTGCTCGCTGGAGAGGCGCGAATCGGTCGCTTGAATGTTGATCGCCCCGGAGACCGGCATCTGGACGCGAGCACGCACCCTGGCTGACTTCTCGGATCCCAACTCGCAAGAACCGTCAGGCAGGATCTTGAGCTGTCGAAATCCCCAATCCAGCGGTCCTGAAGTCGCCTCATCTCCCTTCATGACAGCGACTTCCAGCAGCTTCCCCGAAGATGGATAGAGCATCAGCGACGGTCCACTCGTCGCTTTGGAGTCGGTCGACTTCCAGGCTAGGTCGATCGTCAGTTCGACAAGCGAATCAGACGACTCCTGGTCCTGACCCAGCTTACTTATTGGCGCGGAAATTGCGCAGATTCCGCACGGAACCAAAAGAGCCCAAGCTACTAAAACCGCCCAAATTCGCCTCGACATGGCTCCTCGCGGGAGGTTCCGACAACAAGCGCGCTACTGTGAAGGGAAGAGGCTACGCGCAGGCGGGCCGAGACTGTCGGAACTCCTCGTTGGAAATCGACGGATCGGAATCCGGAACTTCAGGAAAAATCCTCAAGACCGGCGAAATCCGCAAAGCTTTCCAGTTTTCTGGACGACCCAGGGGCTGGAGGATGGCCGAACGCATAGGCAATTGTGTAAAATTTGCACCAGCAAGCGGGAATCCCTCCTATCCGAAGTGAACTCTGCGGGTCTTACCGTGAGCCCCGCCGGGCCCCAATTTTGCACTCCGTATCCTGTCGAGTTCGTCCGTCCGTTGCACGATCCGTACATAAAGGAGCCTGAGGTTCCTTTGTGGTGAGTTTCTTTCTCGAGGAGTGGCGAGATGCTGTTTTGGATGGTTTTCGTGGCTCTTTTGGCAAATCGGCACGATCCGCTCGAAGCGACCGACCGTTTGGTTCCCGCGACTTGGAAAGGCAATCCCTGGGGCCCAGCCGCAGAGGCGGCCAGGGCTGATGGCAAATTGCCCCCAATTCCCTTCACTCCTGGAATGAAGCGCTGGCAAGCCTGGGGCAAGGCCCATCTGAAGGACGGCGACATCCTCTTTCGAAGGGGCGACGCCCGGCTCCTGTTCGGCTACTTTCCGATGAGCCGGTTCTTGGCCAACTGTAGCAATAGCCCGTTCTCTCACACTGGCATCGTATCCTTCGAGCACGGCGAGGCTTATGTCTACGACATGACCAAGGCTGGCTGCCGCAAACAGCCGATTTCGGTCTGGGTGCTCGACAACGTCGGACCCTTCGGCGTCAAAAGGCCCAAGCCTTCCAAGCAATCTTGCACATCCGCCGCGATCGAATACTGCAGGGCGATCTACGAGCGCCAACCTCCGTTTGACTACGACCTTGGCCTCGACGACAAAGCCTTCTATTGCATGGAGCTCACCGAGAAAGCCTACCGCTCCGCCGGCATGAAGCTTTCGGATCCCATTCGACTCGGCGACATGGACCGAGCCCCCGAGTTCCCCATCTGCATCTTCACGTTCAGCGTGCTGACGCCCCTCACGCTCGAGACAGAGGCGTTCTTTCCTGGCAACGACCACAACGGCATCTGGTCCTCCAAAGATCTGGAAACCATCTGCCCGCCCGAGATCTCATACAATCCCCCAAAGCTTCCCGACCCTCCCGCAACCCACGCTGCCACGGGCGGATAGCCGAAAGCCATGGGGAGTCGGGGGTAGAACGACCAAACCAAATTCCCCCACGACCCAATTGAGTCCGTCGGATCTCAGAATCTTGTAGGGGCAAGCCCCGCGTTGCCCTTCTGCTTCTGCTTCTGCAGGCCCACCGGAGCAAACGAACCCAATCGCTGCCCTTCTGCTTCTGCTCTCGAAATCCTGTAGGGGCAAGCCCCGCGCTGCCCTTCTGCTTCTGCTCTCGAAATCCTGTAGCGGCAAGCCCCTGCGCTGCCCTTCTGCTTCTGGAGGCCCACCAGAACAAACGTCGTAGATCCGCCGAAGGCGGGAACCCAATTTCAAGTTAGGTCATTTGCAGTGACCTGCTGGTTCCGGACAGGGATAAAGAGCTCGAACCACGGAAACCACGGAATGACACGGAACCCAGACGAAACCAAGTTTGGAATTGGAGCTCGGCTTTTCTTCGATCTACGGTCCCTGACCAAACGTCGAAGATCCGCCGCAGGCGGGAACGCAATTTCAAACTGCGGGCTCTGAACCGAGGAAAGAATTCAACCACGGATAACCTGATCACACGGATAAGCTGGGTGCAAATTCAGGTCGTTATCACGAGGTCTTCGGCCGCCAGAATCCGAGGAAGGCGGGACCCCAGTTTTCCGGGATTTGGGCAAGCTTCGCGGGTTGAGGCCCTTATCACGGCTGACTGGTTGCCAGCCTTCGACGCAATTCAGCGTCCCAGAACAAACGAACCCAATTCTCCCCGAAGTGGACTGTTGAGAGGGGACAGGGGACAGTGGGGAGGCTTCCAGAATCCGCCGGAGGCGGAAACCCAGTTTTGTCGCCAGCGGCTCTTCCTATCTTCGCCTCTGTGACCTCTGAATACTCTGTGGTGAAATTTCCTGTCTCCCAGAACAAACGAACCCAATTCTCAATCTGGGGGCTCTGCGTTGGCTTGTTGATTCCGGCTGACTTCTCAGTGGTATTTTCTACCCTTTGCGTTCCGCGAACGGCGGATCTACGACTTCGCGTTCCGCTAGAGGTGGATCCTCGGCATGGTGGTGAGTCGTTCTCCGCTCCCAATCCGCCAGACGCGGAAATCCAATTCCTCGGCAGAGGCATGAGGCTGTTGGATTGTGCCGAGGGTAGATTCCGCGCCCAGAATCCGCCGGAGGCGGAAACCTAATCTTGAAATTGGGAACTTGGAACGAGGAATGGGGTGGTAAGGTCCGAGAGTTCTCTGGTCTTCGTAGAATCCGCCGGAGGGCGCTAACCCGAACTGAGGCGCTTTGGGCAAGATCTGCGGGCCGATGCGGCTTTTTCAAGCTTCGATTTCGGGGACGCTTCCCGTTCGCAAAAGGGGACCGCGCTCTCCCCTCGGCCCAGGCTCCTTCCGCGCGTGGTCCGTGCGCTCTCTGCGTGGAGGCTCGCCCCAGGCGAACGACCAACGTTCTTCCTACCGCATGCCGGATTGTCAAAGAGCACCTACCAAGTAGAAAGTATAGTACACAAATTTGCGTTTGGGGGACGAAATCGGCGATTTTTTCCGAAATATCACAATAGAGAGTCTGCGTTGAGTTTGTGGGATCGGAGTCGGAATTTTCCTGATCGATCTCGAGCGAGGGCTTTGCAATCACGCGGTAATTGCGTGTCTGGCTCCGAGGACTCAATAAAGAGAATAGGTTGGGTATCGACCAAGTCGAGGCCTCATGGCTGTCAGCGAGCGGAACCGAGATCGGAGAGCGGCTATCCGCCTGTTCGGTCCTTCTTACGCACCAGTCGATGGGCCTTGAGCATGAACCCACGCTCGCTCAGGCGCTTGGCCCAGCCGTCTCGTGTACCGATCGTCGACGTCTCGTCGAGAAGACCGTGCTTTCCTTCGTCGGCGGTGAGCTTCGCAAACGTTTCGCGCGAAGGATCGTCGGCGGCCAGGAACGTTTCCTTCCGATGGAGGACTGGAGGGTTTGCGCTCTGGGAGTAATCGGTGGAGTCGATCTGCCTCGTCCTGAGGTTGAGTCGGATCGAACGCAGCAGGCTCGGGTGCGGATCAACTTCGAAGTCGGGATAAACCAGGTAAGAGAGCTTTCCGGACCGGCGGTGGATCTTGATGATGTTCGCCCCTTCAACATCACCCAGGTACGCACGCCCGCAGCCTTCGTAGACCCGCAAGATCGGCTCGAGAGAGTCAAGGGCGCTACGGTGCACGTACAGGTCATCAGGCAGGAGTTTGCCGACGGCGGACCGCTTGCACGCATCATCGATTGCGGCTGGATCGCCAGTCTGGAAAAGTAGATCGTCGACCTGTTTGCAAGCCTTGGAATAGGCGCCAAAGAACGACCGCAAGTCGTACTGAAGCGAGCGAGGTAGTTGTCCGAGTCGGGGACGCTTCCGGAAACGAGCAAGGGCGAGATAGACGCTAAGATCCTCAATACGTCGTTGGCGAATGGCGTCCCATTCGGTTGCGCCCGTTACCCGACGGACAAGTGCGAACGCACGTTTGAGGGTGCCGAATTGCTTGGCGACGCACTCGAACGCGTGGGCCGCTTCCCCCTCGGGAAGGCGGCCGAGGTCGGCAATTGCCCGCATGAAAGGCTCGAGCAATTCGCGATGTTCCTCGAACCGAAGCTCGGAGATTCGCTTTCGTGGGGCTGCGGACCGACGGCGATACCGATTTGCGAGAAACTGCTGCTGAAGCATTTCGTCCTTGAAGACGTAGAAGATGCCCAGAGACGCCGGGATCGCTTCGGCCTGCAGTTCGGCCTCGATGTAAGCTTTCAGCTCGCCTTGCCCGAAGAACTTCTGGAATGTTCCCCGGCTGGTAAGAATGCCGTCTCCGAATTGCGATTGAGAGTGATTACGTCCCGCCTCCTCGACCTGGGCAGCGACGATCAGCAGGCGTTGAGAAAGGCCCCAGGCTTGCTGGAGCGCTGTCGCACGCTCGTCAACGTTCTCGATGACATTCACAACGAAGCCGAGATTCACGACGTCGGCTGAGTGCTCCGGCGAATCGGGTGTGAGGGCGGTGAACCGCCCGTCGCAGGCAACACATCGGTTTCCAAGAAGGCCGACGTAGTGGCCGTTGCCGAACCGATAGTCCAACGCCGTCGCTTTGGTGCCTAAGAGCAAGTCATTTCTGTACAAATTGAGGAAACCAATTAACGATTGCTCAATTCAGCTGAAAATTCGCCTATCCGAAGGCTACGATTATAGAAGAAGGATGAGGAGATCATGAGAATCCATCAGAGAGGTTTCGAATTTCCGCTGAGCCAGCTTGTTGTGCTGATCGTCCTCTGTCTCTTGACCTCGTGTTCACCTCGTCCGGAGGACGCGATCATAGGCAAGTGGAGCGCCGAGAAGGGCGCGGGAACAATGGAGTTTTTCAAAGACGGCACCGTCGTGGTCAACGACAAAATCATGACTCTCGGTGGTAAATACAATTTTGTTGATGAGAAGCGAGTCAAGGACGATCTAGGAGGAATAGGTGCTTTGGTTGGCCCGTTTGTGGCAACGGTCTCATTCTCAGATGTCGAATTGACATGGACTATGCCTAATGGCAAAGTTTCGAAGTACCGGAAAGTGAAGTAAGCCACCTCCGACCCAGGCCTATGCGGAAAAGGGTTACGATTCACGTGAGATGGCTCTTGCGTGTGCGTCAAGACCAGCTTCCCGGTGCCGAGCGCACCAATGACACTTATCGCCTCCAGCCTTTTTCACCTTTGCGGCAACAATAAGGACGGGACGCGACGGCCCGCGATACCTGTGCGCTTTTTCACCGTCCTCGGTATCGATAGGATGAAGTAAACATTGCGAACGGGGTTGTTTTCGACCTGACTTTTGTAGGAACTCCGATCCAGCCACAGCCGAAGAGCCGAAGCCATGACCGAACAAAGACAATCAATAAGTACCGCACCAGTGGACTTGTTCGCCGAACTCTTCACACAGGTGTTTGGGGTGGAGAATGCCCGACTTCTCGCGCCTCAGTTTCCTGTAGAAGACTTGTATGGAAGCGGGAGGTTTGTAGACTTCGCCCTACGTACATTGGATGAAAAGGTGGCCTTCGAAATCGACGGGCTCACTTGGCATGTCCCTGATCCCACGGCCATTGGGAAGTACGAGGACGACCTTCTTCGCCAGAATAGTCTCGTTCATCAAGGCTGGCGTGTATTTCGCTGGACGGATCGTCAAATTGCCAATGAGCCTGAGCAGGTCAAGGAGCAACTCGCTCTCTTCCTGGAAAGGATCCCGGGACTTTTGTTGTTTGACGATTTCCTGCCAAGGCAGTCCGGCGCTTCTAGAACTTCGGTCTCACCAAGAGGAAGCACTCAAATCGCTCGCGGAGCTCAGAGCTCAAGGAATCACGATCGCGCTGGTAACCCATGCCCAGGGGGCGGGCAAGACAATCACAGCTATAAGCGACGCCCGCCGAATCGGTGGCCGCACCTTATTTGTCGCTCACACACGAGAGCTCGTCCACCAAGCGTTGGACGCTTTCCAGGCTGTATGGCCCGACGCGAGTACGGGTATGTTTCTAGAGAACGATAGGCAGACTGAGGAGCACAACGTTGCAGGCACGGTGCAAAGCCTTTGCAGGCACCTCGACCGATTCTCACCTGACGACTTTGAGTACTTGATTGTCGACGAGCGCATCACGCTACCGCCGAATCATATCAAAAGATTCTTCGTTACTTCAGACCATCCTTTACGCTCGGCCTGACCGCGACGCCTGAGAGGGCCGATGGTCAATCTGCTTTAGAGATCTTCCGCAACTCCGCGCATAGGCTAAGTCTTCGAGAGGCGATCGAGCAGGGGGAATTAGTCCCGATTCGCTGTGTTCGCGTCCAGACGAATCTCGATCTAAGCCGCGTTCGATTCAACCAAATTCAATACAACCGGCGTGACATTGAAGAGTCAGTCATCATTCCGTCACGTGATAAGTTGATAGTAGATCTATATCAAGATCACGTTCCGGGTCGCAAAGCCGTTGCATTTTGCGTGAATATTCGCCACGGCGAAGCGTTGGCCGATAGGTTTCGCGAGCGAGGCATCCCGGCGCGAAGCGTTTCCGGCCAGATGTCGAAAAGTGATAGACAGGAGTGTCTCGCTGCCTATGCCCGTGGCGACCTGCGTGTGCTTTGCGCCTGCGATCTGCTAAACGAGGGATGGGATTGCCCCGACGTCGAGGTCTTGCTGATGGCCCGCCCAACACTCTCCAAAGTCATTTACCTCCAGCAACTCGGACGAGGCACTCGCAAATCCCCAGGCAAGGATTGTTTGGTCGTCTTCGATTTCGTCGATAACGCTAGCCGATACAACCAGTCTCTCAGCCTTCATAGGATCTTGGGAATTAACCAATACCGAGCCGGATCTCTAGTGCTCGCGCCGGCCGACCTGCTGAATGCAGAGGGGGCTGCATTTGCTATGGGTGAGCCTCCAACGCACATCTTGCCAGTTGAGCTCTGGGCCCGCGACTTTCAGGAGATCGACGTCTTCAACTGGCAAGAGGTCGTTTCCGATATGATCTCCGTTTCCGACCTCGAAGTAGAGCTCGCCGCCACCGAGGGGCGGATCAGGTCAGCGGTTGAACGTGGGCTAGTGTTGCCCGATCACACAATTCCAATCGGTGAACGCACCTATTACTACTTCTCTCGGGATAGAGCCGAGGAGATTCGCCAGAAGCTCGGGCTCCCCAAAGTCGATGACGAATCGATACGAACTCTGTTCCTTGATTTCTTGGCCAAGATGGACATGTCAAGCTCGTACAAACCGGTCCTACTACGGTCGATTATCGAGCACCTCGACGAGAAGGGCCGAGCCCGAATCGATGAAGTGGCTTGCACATTTGGGCAATTCTATATAGACCGTCAAGCTCATGGTTTGCCAGTAGAGCAGCAGTCGATGCGAATGTTTCAGGTTAGTCGCCTCAGCAGAGAGGATATTCGCACCGTGATGCTGGGAATGCCCTTTCGGAAGTTTGAACAGAGAAAGTTCCTGGCTTACGATAAAATGGACTTGTCTTACATCCGATTCCACACCTCCTTGTGGCGTCAGCTCTCGTCCCACGATCGGGCATCAATCATCGTCATTTGCGATCGAGCGATCGCGAAATACTTTGAGAGGTCGACGACTTGGTGATTTGCGGTTTCCTGGACTCATTGGCGAAGAAGACGTCATTTACCGATATCGAAAAGCGTGAATGATATTATTCACATAGCCGCATAGCCGTCCTTAGCGGCCGTGTGAGTTGACCCGGCTGAATCTATCATCTATCTACTCGCCTGCAGGCGGTTCTCGACCTCATCGTCCTCTGGGCTTAGCGGCAATCCTATATGCCTTTTGATTACATTGGCAGTGAGAATTATTGAAGTGCGAGTCTTGGAGATTCGCCCGCCTATCATTGCTCGACCTTCCCATTGACGGGCATTTGATCGAGACCAGTCGAGCGTGGCCAAAGGACGAAGCTTGCGGCGCCAGGAAGACGGATGGCTCGCTAGCAGTGTTTTTCCCACCTGCGCTAAGGAGGCGAGCGCGAGCGCACGTGCGTGAACGCACCTACTACGAAGCTCTGCCGTGGTGACGCTACGTTCGGATGCCTTTGTCCAATCAGGAATGTGTTTCGCAACTTCTCGCCAAAAATCGCCTGCCACTTCTAGCCTGATCCCGAAAGGTTCTTGTTTAAGGTCGGAGAGGAGGATAACCGTCGAGTGGTAAAGTCCGCTGAAGGTGAATAGCTTTGTGGAGCGGTTCGAGATCGTACTTCTCGCCATTTCGGTTAATCCAGAGAAGACTGGTACGCGGATCAGTAGCGCCTTTACGAGACGCGCCAATTCGTCGCGATCATCGTTCAATATGCTGCGAGACCTTGCAGAGTGGGCTTCGTGACGCTTAAGGTCTGTGAACATTTGAGCCGACCTTCGGAGTCCCTTGTCAACGAATAGGACAAGCGATATCGTATCTTGCCCGAGCGAAGGATTTGCCCTGATAGCTGCCTCAATGGCGGCACGGCGATGTAGCCCGTCATGGAGAAGAAGTACGGCAGTCATCGGTATGCTTAGGTTTCCGAGAACTGGAGCGCCGTGGGTACTAGGAATACAATCGAATTCGACGTCGGCGTCAACCGAGGCCGTTAGTGAAGAGAGGATATACGTCTTAGGATGACGTAAAAGGTATCGCGTTATCTCAGGGACCCGCCCGCGATGAAGTACTCGTTGGAGATCCAATTCTTGCGGCAAACTATCGTTCTGTAATGGGAAAAGGCGCGGCACGAGTGACAAAGGGCACATCGCAACGAAGTATTCCCGACCAGCCTGGACTCCGGCGATGGCAGGTAAGGTGAAAAAGATGCTGGAGCTTTTCGGGTTGTTCAATCGCTTGTTGATCATGGTTATTCTCATCAACTCGCTTAGTCTTTCCAAGTGTGACTAGTTTCCGACCCGCAACGAGACCTGCATACTCTTCTGAATAGTCGAAAAACCTCGATCTGTTTCTCTTCCGTTGTTCCCCACGACCTGTAGGAGCTTTTGGGATGCTCCCTGCCGTCCTCAGAGGGGTGGTACCATAACGAAACGCCGTCGAGCTTGCTTTCGGGTGGGGATACCGCGTTGGGTAGAAGCTTTCAGGAATTCATCGTACAGGAGGCCGAGGCTGATAGAACATTTGGCGCTGGCACTTTAGAGCGAGAGCTGGGTGGCGTCCAGAAGTGTCGTCTTTCCAACGACTCGGATTACCCCAAAGTGGACGATCTGTAGATGTTTCCCATTACGTCTGTCGGGCCGAGATCGAAGGTCTGCTCGCCGCGAGGGAGAAAAATCGATTCTGAGTGTGAGTTGTTCGAGGATCACTCTCCGCTCACCTCACCTGATGATTGAGGCTCCTCTACTCGGGGATCGTCTTTTCGAACCAGCGCGTTCTGAGAAGCCTGTACGCGCTTCGCAAGTCGATCACGAAGAACGTTAACGGCTTCCTTTTCGGTCCCATAGATTCCCGTCCGCAGTCGATCCTCGAGCACTTCATAGATACCTGCCCTTCGCGACATTCCGCGGAATTTCCGCTCGACGCCGAGAAGGGAGACTTGCAAGCTGAAGAAGACCTGGTCGTCTCCACATAACTCGCGTAACAGGTCCCAGTCGTCGGATCGCAAGCCGCCGCCCTCGTCGCCGCGCTTGGGGAACTTTTCTCCGATAACCTCCTCATAAATTCGCGGAAGGCAGTCATCGAACTCGTGCTTTTCGTATAACCAGATGCGCCTGATTTCGTGCAGTTCGTCGAGCGTTATGAGTTGAAGATTACGAAATTCCGGCGGTCCCTCGTTTCTCGCGCTCTGCTGGGCTTCGAGCAAACGCCGCAGCCATTGCTCTCGCCAGTCCTTGGTATATGGGCCGGGGATGGTTCGATCGTGGAACAACTGGACAGAGCCGTTCATGCGGCGGAAATCGCGACGGTCGCGGTCGTCGGGCTTGTCCAGTTCGTTGCGCAGCTCAAGGAGCGGGGTCATCCAAACCTTCTCCTCGTCGTTCTTGATCATGGCCTCCATGGAACGGTCCTTGTCCACGACGGTGCAGACCCAACATCCAAATCTGCTCGTCCCACAACTGGGCGTCGTCGTATCGACAACGAGCGGGCACTCGCCGCCCTCAGAAGCCCCTTGGTACATGGCCAAGAGCGACTTGTTATCATGGCCCCAGGGATTCTTCGACTGCATCAGGTACAGCCACACGTCATCGTTGGTCCAATCCTCGATCGGCGTGTAAACCAACGAGTTAGGCAAGCTGGCGTTGGGGCTCAAACGCTCGCGGACGCGATGTTGCTCGTGCTTTGCCATCGTCGCCGCCCGCCGCTGGCTTTCGGCCTTGCGAGTGCCGAGGACTAGGATTGCTTCACCGTTTTGTCGCACAACATCACGGATGAACTTGTTGGAAGGCTGGATTTTCAAACGCTCGGTGCACCATCGGAATTTCTGGCGCGGGCGCCGGGTAACCCTTTCCGATGAGATTCACCCAGAAGGAATCCTCGATGGCGGGCGTGAGCTTGTGCGGGGTGACAGGTAGCCCTTGTTTGGGAGCCTCCTCGCGCATCCTTGCTTGCGATGCGTCGACCCACGCGGCTACGAGGGGCTGCTCTACGAGTGTGTCGGTTGTAATCACATGGATGGGCTTCTGACGCTTTTCGGGCGGAAGGTCGCGTATGGCGTTCCATACGAGTTGCAAGACCGCGCTCGAATCCTTGCCGCCGCTGTAGCCGACGACCCACGGGACGGCGTCGCAAAGGTAGAGGTCCCGGATCTCTTCGCCGAGAGCCGAGATGGATTTCGCCATGCCGAGTTCCGCGAAGGCCGATGCGCGATTGTCTGATTTCTTAGTTCGATTGTCCGATTTCTTAATTGCTTCGACCATTTCGGCTCCTTGCGTAGTCCTTCTCCAACTCCTGCTCTTCGTCGGAGAGTTTCAGTCCTAAGTGTTTCTTGATCGCGTTGCCGGTCAAGATGACGTTGACAGTCTTCTTTGATAGTCGCCCTGCGCTCATCGCCCGTCCCTCCCACAGCTTCGTGTTGCTGCGGGACCAGTCGAGCGTCTCGAGTTTGGCTACTCGCTCCTTCCAGTCCCGAGGATGGTTGGTAAGCAAATCGTTTCCTGCCCTCGCAATCGCAGCGAGCGCCAAACTATGGGCATGAATGTAATCTCGGCGCAGCTCTGCTGAGCTGACCTTGCGCTCCTTCGCCAACCGCCAATCGGCGAGGTGCTTCGCCACTTCGTTCCAAAAGGCGGCGGCTAGTTCGAGCCTGGTCTCAATTGGTTGTTTGGAATGCGCAGCGAGCAGAGTTTGGGTGGCATGGTAGATGCCGCTGAGTGTGAAGAACTTGATGGAACGATTGCTTATGGTGGTGCGCTGAGTCTCGGTCAGATCCGTGAAAATCGGGACCTTTTGCAAAAGACCCTTGGTGATGTAGGCGTCTTCGTCAGAGTGGTCGTAAAGAATACTTAGAGATGTTGTAGGTCGCACGGCATAGCGATTGAGATCAGCAAACATCTGCTGACAACGCTTGAGCCCCACATCGAGGAAGAACACGACTGAAATGGTCTCGTCGCCAAGATCAGGGTTTTCGCGAAGAGCCGCCTCGATTGCAGCCCGACGGTGTTGCCCATCATTGATGACGAACTTCGCGCTCATCGGAATTCGCAGCCGTCCCACGCTTCTTTCGGTCTCGTCGGTCCCGAGCGGTTCGAAATGGACGCGTCCATCGACGGACGCCGTGATTGCTGAAAATGTGTAGGCTTTAGATCGGCTGAGAAGATAGCGTGCGATCTCGGGCACACGAGCCTTGTTGAGAATCCTCTGCGCGGAGTTCGGGTCTGAGTTCGTCTTCGTCGAAAAGGAAGATTCGCGGGATGAGCCTGAGAGGGCACATCGAGACGTAGTATTCCCGACCTGCCTGGATGCCCCGAATCGCTGGAAAGACGTATTCGAAGGAGGCCACTGATGCGTTCCCTGCCTTTGGAAGTTTCTTTTTGACTTCCACCATGTTACTATTCACTTTCAGAACGTCAACCGTCAGGTTCCTGGAAAAACCAACGCCGCAGCATTGTTCGGCTTCACATCAACGAAGAATCGGATGATTCTATGAAGCTTATTGAGTCAACAGCAGTCATCCCGGTCGATCTGCACGTCTCGAGGCAAGGCACTTATCCTGTGGAGGGGTTGGTCGAGGTCTGGGGCCACGTTGGGGATTACGAGGTGTGCGTTTTCCTCCCCGTTGAGGAGGCCCTATCTCGCGGGCTCGTACCGAACGCATGGCCCGCTAGAGCTTCGGCGAAGCAGAAAAAGAACGGATCCCAATCGCAGAAAATCTGAAAGCGACACCAGTAACGGATCCGGGGTAAGGCGAAAGCTAAAAGGCAAAAGTGAAGTGTTACGCTGATGCCTTCGGCCCGTCCCCTGTCGACCACTCCGCGGCGTACTCGAGCGCCTCGCGAACATCGTCCGGCTCAAGGTCGGGATAGGCGTCGAGGATCTCTTGTCGAGTCATCCCTTCAGCGGTCATTCCGACCACAGTGGCGACGGGAATGCGAAGTTTGCGGATGCAGGGAACTCCGCCCATCTGCGCTGGATCAATTGTAATACGTGTAAACTTCATTGAAATCGCCTTCTCTGCCGAGTTGGGACCGTTGCTCAATTCCTCACGCGAAACGCGTGGACCAGTCGATCGGGATGTCGCCGGCGGGACGAGCCAATCGCGTCGCTCAACGTTTCCCCAAGGAAAAATTCTCCCGAACTCGTCTCCACAGCCACAAATTGGTTCGGCGAAGATGCTTCGAGCAAAGCCTTGATGCGATCGAAGATCACCCGCGCTTCGCTTGCCGCGGCTGAACGGTTCACCGCGACATCGATGCTCCCCTTCAGCACGGTTTTCATAAATTGTACATACTCGTTTCGATGTCTGCGATCGGGGGAAAGGCAAAAGTCAAAAGTTAAAAGGCAAAAGTGCGGTGTTCGGGTTGCGCCTCACGGTCTGGTGATTGGGATTAGCGGAGTTGGGGTGTTCCGACGACGCTCCTGGGGCTTTCGCGACCAGACACCAGGGCTTTCGCGTACAAAAAGTCTGAAGCTCGCCTTCAACGTCTCAACTCTCCTTGGCCCAGTTCTCGATCGACAAGCCAGGGACGACTCCGAGGTCGGCGTCCATGGTAACGACGGTGGTGTTCCCCAGAGAAAAGGCGATAGCCGCGATCATGATGTCGTTCTGCCCGATTGGCCTGCCGATTGTCTTCAATTGAAACGCGATTCTGCCGTATTCGTATGCTGCGGAGGGATCCGCAAGCCAGAGCTTCCAAGCATCCAAAGCCTTACGGAGACGTAAGAGATTTTCCTCTCTCCTGGGACTGCCTTCTGCGCGATATGCGAGTTCGGCGAGTACGGGTAATGCGATCCCCACGCGGTTTCCCTTGGCGACCTCGGCCTCGGCCCGTTCGAAGACTCCGCGTTTGCGGTCCAGGTGCAGCGCCGCCATGCCCGTATCCAGGATGAAACGCCTCATGAGAACCCTTCCCCCAATTCGTCGTCGGCGTGGTCGATGCCATGCTGATTCAAGATTCGCTCCCACGCGTCAAGCTCGGCCGCGACGTCATTGGGGATCTCCAACGGCTCCATCCGCTGCATCGCAGCTAAGACGCGCGCGATCTCGTCGGGGGACATTGGCCCATCTTCGTAGACGCCTGCCGCGCCGATCGTCAGGACGACTTCGGTGCCGTCTGGCAGATCTTCGGGCGCTGGCACATCGATTCGACGGTCGTGTATCACTGCGCGAACGGTCGTCATGTTGATCCCCCATTGTTCCCGTAGCACGCGAGCGCTTTATGATTCGAAATCGACTCGAGTCAATTGTGGTTGCGGTCTCATGACTCATTATCATTCTACCAGCCTGAGCCATTCAGGTCTTAGTCGGTCTCGTCGGGACCTTGATCGCAGTACGGGGGTTCGAGGGCGTACGAGGGGCTTTCGCGACCAGACACCAGGGGATTTCGCCGCCTGGCTATCGGCCATCGCCTCTGACGGGGCGGGGAGAAGTCAAAAGGCCATCGCCGTCGACGGGGAGGGGAGCTGGAATGGGCGGACTGCTTGACCAATGACTTGGCGTCTTGAACTTCCTGTGAACTTCCAGACCGTCTGCGATTCGATCCCGTAGTCGCCGAACCGGGTTACTCTTCGCATCAGAGGCTGATCACTCTTCGTCGGAGGTCGGCATGGGCAAGACGAACTTGGGGAGGAAAGTGAGGCCAGCCTCGTTGTAGCGCTGTGTCATTTTCGGGCGACGCGAAGTGGGTTGGAGGTCGCTCGTATCGACCGACGCGAAGTAGAGGTGATCGGCGCCGGCGGCCCTCAACTCGCGAGCCCTGACGAGTACCGAGCTCAGGATAACCTTGTCGTTGTACTTCAGGCTGTCGTCGTCGAGGTCGAGGGCTTCGAGAAAATTGAACACGTTATCCGACCCGTGCAAAACTCCATCCCCTAATGCTGCGGCAAAGTCGGCGAGTTCGCGCTGGTACACGGCCTTCGTGCGGCTTACCTCTCCCATGGCGGCGTCGAGCAGCTTTCGCACCTCGTCGAAGTCCCACGACGCTGAGCCTGAATCATTCGCGAAGCGGTGGAATTCGAGCAAGTCGGAGCAGCGGTTGCTCGGCAGCGATTTGGCGATGAGATGACGTGCTTCCTGAAAGCAAAGATACGGCACGTACAACTTAACGGCACTGGCGCCAAACTGTGCTTGAAACGTTACGCGCATCTCGGTGCCGTTTGCTGGGCATGCGAAAGACGGCGAAGAGGAAGTTTGTCTCCACGAAGACATGCGCCTGAGTCATCTGGCGGCCGCCTCATCGACGACCCGCCCCTCAGCTACGGCGCCGACGATATCAGGGAACAGAGCTCGCACGACCTCCGGATCCTCGGGCAGTGCGTCTTCGTAAGACGCCACGAGGCGCTCGAGCCACTCGCGCGCCAGCCGTTCCAGTTGTGGCGCGGAGGGCACTTCACCCATTGGCCAACTTATGCGGCTGAGAACCTTCGCCGTCGGAAGCTCGTCCGTCAGCCGGATCGACTCCGGTCCCGGAGACGAAAAGTCGTCCCGGAGAATGAACGTCGTTGTGGGCGTCATAATGATGCCGTAGTGACAGTTCGCCCCCCACATGTCACGCACAACCTGCTTTACGGCGGGGTCTTCTTGGGCAGGAGAAGAGAGTGCCGACTTGATTTCCAAAAGCAGTCGCGCCTCGGGATAGTCCTTCGCGAAAACGATCAGATCAGTCCGTACGGCATTCATAGGCTTGCCCTCGTGTCCAGGAGGTTTGACACCCCGCCCTCGAACACGCTCATTCTACCTGAATCGAGTCGGTCCCTTGATGGCGGACCGAATTTTTAACTTGTCTTCCATCGGACCCATGGAACAAAAGGTCAAAGTGGAGGACGCCTCAACCGAACCACAACCACTAAATCACGGAAGTGGTGGTAGATCGAGAAATCCCTCGACGACAAAACCCTCGATCGTTTCGGTCGTTTGCTCGCGGAGACCCTCCACAAGACGAACCCAGGAAAGGCTTTAGAGACATAGTGGTGATAGTCCATGGGAACGTAAAGCGATGGCTCCGACGGCTGGTGGTTTGGGACTCTCCAAAGGGCATGGTCGATTTAACGAGCCGGTTTGCAATCATTAAGCGCTTGCTTGACCAATGACTTGGCGTCTTGAATAATCAAGAGTGCTCTGAACCCTCCCCAGGGGTAGTCGGACCGATGCCGCGACGTTGTTTTGGCAAGATTCGAACGCAAAGGCGGCCGCTTTTGGCCGTGGCGTTGGTCTTTGCGCTCAGCCACGCTCCGCTGCCGGTGGCCGATTACCACAACGTCCGCCATCACGACGCACCCGGGGAAACCTGCGAACACCACGATCATTTGCTCCGCTGGCACACCGACGCTGCCTACGCCCAGGACGCCCCGATTTTGCATTGGCACTGGATTTCGCCGCTGGCGCCGCCGATCGACGCCGCCGACGGCAAGCCCGGACCGGTCATGCACGCCAGCGCTCCCGAAGCCGAGCTCCAGAGCCTCTGCGACAGCCAGTCGAGCGCTCAGCCGGCGCAGATCACACAAGCGAACGACCTCCCTACAACCCACCTCGATTCGACAAGCCTCCTGGATTTTGCACCTCTCGAACCCGCCTCGCTTTCTCGAGCGGGTCCAAGCGAGATCCCGCGCTGCTTGATCTCGACCTATTCCTCGCGGCATTCGACGTCCTGCCTGCTCCAACAATTCCGCTGCTGACGCGTGGGTTGGGCCCTCTCGCGCCTGACGCGCTGAGACCCACGTCCACTACGCGCATTCACAACGATTCTTCGAGAGCAGACCTGCGCGAGGCCTCGGGCCGGTGATCCGGCCGACGAGACCCGCGCCCAGTGGAGTCGAACCCATCATGGCAGTGAAATCGATTGCAACGACCGGGCTGAGGACATGGTCCAGCCTGGCTGCGGGGGCGGTTCTAGGCGTCTGTCTGGCGGGTGGAATTGCTCTGGCCTATCAATATCTTTTTCCGAGAGGGCTCAAGAACCTTCGAGCTGACGAGGGGTCTGGAGCTTTGGCACAGTCGGCTCCTTCGGACCCGGCGCCGCCGAACACGATTGTTTTGCCTGAAGAGAAGCTCGCGGCCGCCGGGGTCGAGCTTGCCGAGGCGAGGATGGAATCGCTGCCCTCGGAGGTGATGGTCCCAGGCAAGGTCGAGGCAGACCCTGCCAGGCGGGTGGAGGTCCGTTCGAGGGCGCCTGGAGTTGTGCGAGAAGTTCACGTCAATCCAGGCCAGTTGGTCAAGCGAGGTCAGCCCTTGATCACGCTCGAGAGCGCGGAAATCGCCGTGGCGCGGCTCACGCTTTCGAGCCGACTGCGCGAGCTTGCCGTCAAACGGTTCGACTTCGAATGGAAGGCGGAGGTCGCCAAGAACGTCGAGGACCTGGTCCCGCTCTTGCGCAAGAACACGCCCGCCCAAACGCTCGAAAAGCTGTTCACTGATAAACCGCTAGGGTCGGATCGAGCTTTGCTCATTTCGGCTTATAGCGACCTCGAGATTGCAACGCACGAGGACGAGAAGCAGAGCTCTTTCTTCAAGGACGAGATCGTCGGCGAGCACCCAATGCTGATCGCCAAGCACGCCCGGGAGAACTCGCAGGCCAAGTTCGATTCGGCGCTCGAGCAAGTGCGGCAGGACGCCCGGTTGGAGAAGCGCATGGCCGAGCTCCAGCTCGACGTCGCCACGGCCAACGTCGTCGAGTCTGCCCAGCGGCTGCGGCTTTTGGGAGTGCTGGACGAGCTTCCGGACCTCGACAAGCTAAACGATCCCGCCAAGCTGCGCCCGGACCTGGCCAAGACCGACGAGCTTTCGCTTTACCCGATCACCGCTCCTTTCGACGGCACGATCCTTTCGCGATCGGCTGTGTTTAGTCAGAGGGTCGAACCGACCGACGTCCTTGTGACCTTGGTCGACCTTTCGAAAGTGTGGATCGTCGCGAGCATCCCCGAGTCGAACCTTGGTCTCTTGCCTTCGCTGAAGGATGCGACCGTCCGGATGACGGCGGCTGCATACGCCGATCGCGTGTTCACAGCCAAGGTGGTTTACATGAGCGCTGAAGTCGACCCTGCGACGCGGACAGTTCGGATCGTCGCCGAAACGCCCAATCCCGACACAGCGCTTCCCTTGGGTACGACGCTCCAGATCGTGCTCGATACCAAGTCGGTCGAGAAGGCTCTTGTCGTGCCCACGAGCGCTGTGCAAGAGATCGACGGCAAGACCGGCGTCTTTATTCCAGGCTCGGCGGAGAGGTCGTTCGTCTTTCACAAGGTCGAGTTCGGCAGGGAAACCGCGGGCAAGCGGCTTGTCAAAAACGGCCTGAAACCCGGAGCAAAAATCGTCGCGAAGGGCGCATTTGCGCTCAAGAGTGAATTGATTCTCCAAAATGAACCTGAAGACGAGTGAACCAGCCGTTCGACCTTGGGTTTCAATACGGAAAGTGATTCCATGCTCAACGCTCTGATCGAATCGGCGCTTCGGAATCGGTTCCTCGTGCTTGTCGGCACGGCTTTGGTCGCGGGTCTGGGAGTGTATTCCGCCCTGAACTTGCCGATCGACGCCGTGCCCGATTTAACAAACGTTCAAGTGCAGGTGATCACCGAGGCGCCGGCCTTGAGTCCGCTGGAGGTGGAAACGTACCTCTCGTTCCCCGTCGAGGCTGCGATGAGCGGTTTGCCGAACGTCGAGACGATCCGATCGATCTCGAAGTTTGGAATTTCGCTGGTGACGATCGTCTTTCACGAAGGGACCGATCTTTACAGGGCCAGGCAGCTTGTGAGCGAGCGATTGACCAAGGCGGCGGCGGCTATTCCGCCAGGGTACGGCGCTCCGACTTTGGGACCCATCACCACGGCCTTGGGTGAAATCTTCCAGTTCCAGATCCGCGATACGACCGGGTCTTACGATCCGATGGCCCTGCGGACTTATCTCGACTGGGTGGTCGCCTACCAGCTACGCGCAGTGCCCGGAGTGACCGAGATCAATTCTCATGGAGGGATGCTCAAGACTTATCAGATTGAACTTGATCCGGACAAGCTCGCCAACCGCAAGCTTTCGATCAGCGACGTATACGCAGCGGTTTCGGCGAACAACGGCAACGTCGGCGGCGGATACCTGGTCAAAGAGGGGGAGGCTCAGTACATCCGGGGCGAGAGCCAGACGCATTCGGTGGAAGACATTGCCGAGATCGTGGTCGACGAGCGCGGCGACGTGCCGATCAAGATCCGCGACCTTGCGGTGGTGAAGCCCGCCCCGATGATTCGCGCTGGGCTCGTCACGCGCGACGGCAAGGGAGAGATCGTCACTGGGTTGGTGATGATGCTGATTGGCGAGAACTCGCGCAGAGTGGTCGAGCGGGTGAAGCTGGAGATCGCCGAACTCCAAAAGACCTTGCCCAAGGGCGTGGTGATCGAAACGCTCTACGACCGCAAGCATCTGATCGACCAGACGCTTTCGACGGTGCTGAAGAATCTGTCCGAAGGCGGGCTCTTGGTCGTCGCCGTATTGCTGCTGTTGTTGGGGAACCTCAGGGGCGGGCTTATCGTCGCGCTGGCGATTCCGCTTTCGATGCTTTTCGCAGCCAACATCATGCTGGCCACCGGCGTCACCGCCAGCCTGATGAGCTTGGGAGCGATCGATTTCGGAATGATCGTCGATTCTTCGGTCATCATGATCGAGAATTGCGTCCGTAGGCTTGCCCATGAAGGCGAATCGAGGGACAAGCTGGACGTCATCCGCGACGCCGCGGTCGAGGTTCGCAAGCCGACGATGTTTGGAGAATTGATCATCGCCATCGTCTACCTGCCGATCCTGGCGCTCGAGGGCACTGAAGGGAAAATGTTCAGGCCGATGGCGCTGACGGTCATCTTCGCGCTCTTCGGATCGATGATCCTTTCGCTCACGCTCATGCCCGTTTTGGCTTCGTTGGGGCTAAAGGCCAAGAGCGAGGAGAAGGAACTGTGGATCATACGCATGATCAAAAAGGTTTATACTCCGCTTCTCGATTTATCGATTCGGCATCCCATTCCGCTCACGATCGCGGCGGTGGCGATCTTTGCCGTTTCGGTTCCGGTCGCTCTCGAGCTTGGCGGGGAATTCATGCCCAGGTTGAACGAGGGAGACCTTTTGATCGAGGCTGTGCGGATTCCTTCCGCGTCTTTGGACGATGCAGTGCCGGTTTCGACGAGCATCGAAACGCTTTTGCGGAAGAACTTCCCCGAAGTGCGGATGGTTTACTGCAAGACCGGCAGACCGGAGATCGCCAACGACGTGATGGGCGTGCACCAGACCGACGTCTGGACGCTGCTTTATCCGGAGAGCGATCCCAAGTGGAGGCGAGGCAAGACGCGCGAGGATCTGATCCAAGAAATGGGCGATCTTTTATCCAAGAACGTCCCAGGCGTGAAGTTCGGGTTCAGTCAGCCGATCGAGATGCGCGTCAATGAGTTGGTCGCGGGCGTGAAGAGCGACGTCGCTGTGTTGATCCAGGGGCCCGATCTCGACGTCCTGAGGCAGAAGGCCCTCGAGGTCGAGCGCGTGCTTTCGACGATCAAGGGCGCGAAGGACGTGAAGACTCCCACGACGGGTCGATTGCCGATGCTGAGGATCTCGGTCAAGCGAGATCGACTGGCGCGTTATGGCATCAAGGCTGAGGATGTGCTCAAGATTGTCTCCGCGCTCGGTGGGACGACCGTTGGCATGGCCTTCGAGCAGCAGATTCGCCACCCGATCCAGATCCGTTTGCCTGAGGAGTGGCGCAACGACGCCGAGAGGATTGGGTCGATCCGCGTCGTCGATTCGTCGCCGGCCGGTAGGGCGATCCTGCTTCGCGAGTTGGCAGACATCAAGCTCGAGGAAGGGCCCAGCGAAATCGAGCGCGAGAATATTCAGCGGAGGGCGGTGGTCGGAGTGAACGTCCGAGGGCGAGACGTCGCCAGCTTTGTCGCCGAAGCCCAAAAGGCCATTGATAAGCACGTCACGTTTGCCGACGGCTATCGCGTCCGTTGGGGAGGACAGTACGAACACCTTCAGTCGGCCTCGAGTCGATTGCTCATCGTCGTTCCGTTGGCGCTTTTCTTGATCGCGATCCTGCTCTACAGCACGTTCCATTCGATGCGGATGGCCATGCTGATTTATCTGGCGGTTCCGATTGCGGCCACGGGCGGAGTCTTTGCGCTGGCACTTCGTGGATTGCCGTTTTCGGTTTCGGCGGGCGTTGGTTTCATTGCACTCTTTGGCGTCGCGGTCTTGAACGGTTTGGTCTGGGTGAACACTGTCGAGCACCTCGTGAAAGAGGGATATGAACCGCACGCCGCGGCGCGCGAGTCGTCGATTGTACGATTCAGGCCGATTCTCATGACGGCGATGGTTGCGGGACTTGGCTTCCTACCAATGGCCACGGCAACGACGCCAGGGGCAGAGATCCAGAGACCGCTGGCGACCGTGGTCATCGGCGGCCTGATCACTTCGACGATACTAACGACCCTGGTTTTGCCTTCGATTTATCCCTGGTTTGTTGGCAAGACCAAAGCGGTGGTAGTGGACGTGCCGGAGCAAGAGGTTTGAGGGTTGCTTACCTTTTGGTGCAGGCGGCTTAGGTGCTCTGCTACAGTTCTAGAACAGAGTGGTGGAGCCTGCGGTCTGAAAGCGTTTATCGTTGGTAAATGCTTGCGTGATTCCGAGCCGACGCATGACCTCAAACGAGACATGATCGATGATGCCTGCTTGTCCTGCGAGACCTCGGTCATATGCATGCCAGGCAGCTTGCCAATCCTCTTGGGTTGGAACAATCAGTTCCTCTCGCAATTCCAACTTCTTGCGAAGCAGTGACGCTTTATCCCGATAGGGCCGACGAGCGGCCGTATTGCCACATTCCAAGAGGATGAAGGTCGTCGTTTTGAAAGGAGTTCGCTCCGACATGATCTTGGCGAACGCTCTCTCGGCAGCCCTATGCCACTGGTCAGCCTCGTCCCATACGGCGATTAGGCCGACCGTGTCGAGGAAGATCGAGCTCAAGGTTGATGCTCGTTATGCCGGGCGGCAACGTCCGATTCACCTGAATTGAAACGCATCGACAAAATTGCGTAAACGTCATCCAGACTTGGTTTCGGGTTCGATTCATCGAGCAGGCGAACCTCCACCTCGACTTCGCAATGATCTGGCAGGTCGATTTTCTCCGTCGGGCGAAAAACCCCATTTTCGTAAACAGCATGGATCGTCTTGGTCATGATAATTCCCTATTCTTCGTTTGTCGTTCTCAGTCATTATGAGGTATGCTGGTCTCGAGGTCGATGCTTCTTTCGCAGACGTTCGGAGAAGTGGGCGGTCGACGAGACCGTCTCACACTTTGAGTTCATCCCATCGCGTAGTCTCATCTGCCTACTTCGCATCAGGCTTTGCAACCCAACTCGCCGCGGTTCCATGATCGCCCACTGCCCAGCCAGTTTTGCCAGAAGGGGAGAATGAACATGCATGGAAGCCAGGTCCTGCCAGGCGTTTCCACGTTTTGCCGTCGTCGAGCGAGACGTCGGAGCCTGATGGACCAACGCAGACCCAAGTTGTAGCGTTTGCACCGGTAGGAAAGCGACTGCGGAGCGATAGCCTGTAGGACCGTGCTCTGCGATCAAGCTCCAGGTTTTTCCGCCGTCGCTTGTCGTCGCAGCCACTCTCTCATTGGCTTCCGGCTTCAAATAATCTCCACCGACAATTACGCCATGAAGGCGATCGCGGAACGAAATGGAGAAGATCCCAGCGGACTGTTTTCCAGCCGCGATGGGGGTCTCGGCCACGGACCAAGTCTTGCCTAAATCGCTCGAGTGCAGGACGCGAGCCTTACGCGCTTCCGCCCGTGCCGATCCAGACGTCTCCACCGAGTACAGCCAAACACGTGCCGCTGGCTGCGAAAGCGGACTCGCCAGGCAGGCAGAGCGGGAGAGCACGCTTTTCCAGTGGAGTCCACGTCTTGCCGCCGTTTTTGGTGCGATCGATCAAGAATCTTCCATCGATTGGGTCTCCCATCAAGAAACCAACCGATGGGTCCGAGAACGCGATCGCGTCGAAGAAGCGATTCTCATGACTGTTCGTTTTGCTGAGCTCCCACGTCTCGCCGCCGTCTTCCGTGAAATAGACCTTCGAGAGCTCGCCAACGCCCGCGGACGCTGCAACAGCTCGTTTATCGCTGAAGGCCTGAACGTCTCGGAAATCGAGCTTCTCTGTTCCCTTCGGTCCGCAGGATCGCCAGGTCAGGCCGCCGTCATTCGACATTTCGACAGTTCCCTCGGCGCCCGACGCCCAGACGACTTTGTCGTCGACGACGCTTACGCCCCTTAACCGAGCCTTGGCGCCCGTTGGCGTGGGAGACCATTGGGCAAACGAATCTGGCGCCGTCGCAAGAAGTAACGTACCTACTAACAGATGAACTCTTAAGCGATCAAGAATCATGCCAACTTCCTATTTGCCGACTTCACGGGCTTCTGGTCCAAGCCTATAACGAGGATGATATCCTAATCGAGAACGAGGGGCTTTCCTTCGATTGTTCTCTGGACGATGGATTCTGGTCATGGGTGTTGAAATCGATCGGATCGACCGCATTGCTCCTTCCTCGCGCCCCGAGGAGAAGGCGGTGATGTACCAGAGTTGGCGAAAGCTGCTGTTCCTCCATTGGGAGATCGATGCGGAAGTTCTTCGGCCACTGGTTCCAGAATCACTCGAGCTGGACCTCTTCGAAGGCAAGGCGTTTATCGGGCTTGTGCCCTTTACGATGTTTGGCGTTCGGCCTACATGGTCGCGGCCTTACAAATGGCTTTCGGATTTTCACGAGACGAACGTCCGGACGTACGTCGTCGGTCCCGGAGGCTCGCCGGGCGTCTGGTTCTTCAGTCTCGAAGCCGCCCGACTTATTGCTGTACTTATCGCCAGGCTGACGTTTCATTTGCCATATTATTATGCAAAAATGTCGATTGACGAGCAGAGTCTCGATACAAATCAACAAAACGAACCTTCGTTGCGGTACCAAAGTCGTCGGCTTTGGAGTCGTTCAGGAGCGGGCTGTGAGGTTGTTGCCCGACCGATCGGAGAAGCCGCGCCGCGATCCCTGGCGGAATCGAGCATTTCCTGATCGAACGCTACTTCCTCTATTCATCCCATGGAAACAAGCTTTATCGAGGACAGGTGCACCACGCTCCGTATCGCGTTCAGCAGGCTTCGGTTTCGAAGTGCACCGAAAGGCTTATCGGGGCGACTGGGCTCCCATCAACCGTACGGCCTCCGGCATACGCTCACTTCTCCGCTGGCGTCGATGTCGAAGTCTTCCGATTGAAGCGGGTTTGACGCCGTCGCCGCGTCGTCTCGAATGGATGTTGAACCTCAGTTGAATTGTAGCACTCGGTAGAACTCAACATCTTGCCAAAAAGAACCTTAGGGCGACGCTTGAGGAGGATTGGACTCTCCCAGAAAGCAACTTCTTGCGGCCGAGCTTGGGTTCGGGTGAGCCGAACGAGCTGGTCTTGTCGTACAATAACATTGGTGTGTCGTGCGGCGCATCCACCCCGATCGACCGGGCTTCGGTTGATGGAGCGGCGGGGAACCAAAGCCTGGGCGGAGGCGTGCCTGGGCACGTTATGCTTTGTCGAAAGGACCAGGCATGGCCAACGCGATCAATTTCGAAGAGCTCGAGGGTTCGATCGGGCTTGTGACTTTTGACATTCCCGACGCCAAAGTGAATACGCTTTCCCAG
Source organism: uncultured Planctomycetota bacterium (assembly GCA_963818975.1). Taxonomy (GTDB): domain Bacteria; phylum Planctomycetota; class Planctomycetia; order Isosphaerales; family Isosphaeraceae; genus CAWFUI01. The sequence goes on from CAWFUI010000002.1 coordinate 153,548, forward strand.
AGCGTTCTGACGGAGCTCTTCACACTGACCAGCGAGTTGGAGAAGCGGACCGACCTCAAGGGTCTGCTCTTCAAGAGCGGCAAACCCGGCCAATTCATCGCCGGGGCCGACCTGAAAGAGCTCGGCGCACTGGCCTACGCCCCGCCCGAACAGGCTGTGAAGGGGCTTGCCTTGGGTCATCAGTTGTACTCGCGAATCAGCAAACTTCCGTTCCCAACGGTCGCATTGATCGACGGCAACTGCCTGGGCGGCGGAACAGAGCTGGTTCTTTCGATGGACGAGCGGATCGCCTCGAAGAACGCAGAGACCAAGATCGGTCTGCCGGAGGTCAAAGTCGGCCTGATCCCTGCTTGGGGCGGAACGCAGAGGCTTACGCGTTTGATCGGTCTGCATGCCTTGGAGATGATCACCACCGGCGAACCCGTCTCGGCGCAGAAGGCGGCGAGCCTTGGCATCGTCTTCGACGCCGTGCCCGCGGAAACGCTTCTCGCCGAAGGCAAGCGTCAAATCGAGATCTTAAGACGTGACGACGCTTGGAAGAAGAGGCGAGAAAAGCTCTCGCAGCCGTTGGGGCTTACGCGCGACGAGCTCGCCTTCTCGATGGCCGCCGCCGAAGCCTTGGTCCGCGAGAAGACCAAAGGCCAGTACCCAGCCCCACTGGCTGCGATCAAGGCCATCAAGGACGGCTGCAACCTGCCGCTCGAGGAGGGTTTGAAGGCCGAGCAAAACGCCGCGATGTCGGTCGTGGGCAGTACCGTCTCGGCGAACCTGATCTCGGTCTTCTTCATGAGCAACAAACTGGCGGCGCGATCCGGGCGTCGACAATAAAGAGGTTCGGCCGCGAAACATCAATCGAGTCGGCGTGCTGGGCGCCGGGCTTATGGGATCTGGCATCGCGGCGGCGCACGCTCGAAGCGGCATCCCCGCGGCGATGGTCGACGTCGATCAGGATGCATTGAATAGGGGTCTCAAACGCGCCTCCGAGGTCGTCGCTGGTCGGATCAAGATCGGCAGGGCCACGGTCGAAGACCTGGGCAATATGCTGGCGATGCTCAACACTTCAACGACTCCGAGCATCTTTTCCGATTGCGACCTGGTGGTCGAGGCAATCGTCGAGAAGGAAGAAGTCAAGACCGAGGCGTACAAACGGCTTGCCGGCGTTCTCAAGAGCGACGCTATCTTGGCGAGCAACACTTCGACGATTTCGATCACGCGCATGGCCGAGGCAGCGCCTTCGGCAGAGCGATTCGTCGGCATGCACTTCTTCCATCCCGTCGATCGTATGCCGCTTGTTGAGGTGATTCGAGGCGCCAAGACCGACGACCAGACCACGGCAACGATTGTCGCATTGGCCAAGCGCATCAAGAAGACTCCAATCGTCGTTCGCGATTGTGCTGGATTCTTGGTCAATCGCGTGCTGTTCCCGTACATGAACGAAGCCCTCGTGCTTTTGCAAGAGGGTGCGCCGATGGACGCGATCGATTCGGCGGCCGTCAAGTTCGGCATGCCCGTAGGCCCGATTGCCCTTCACGACATGGTGGGTCTGGATACGTCGCTTTATGCAGGCAAGGTGCTCTCGGCTGCGTATCCCGACCGAGCGGTCCCTGTTCCGATTTTGGACGAACTCGTCAAAGCGGGCAGGATGGGCGAAAAGAGCGGTTCTGGGTTCCGCAAACATGGCGGCAAGAAAGGCAAGCCAACAGCCGACGCCGCTGTCGAGGATCTTCTGGCCAAGCACAAGACTGGCCAAGCACAGTACACTCCCGAGGAGATTACCAACAGACTGTTCTTGCCGATGTTGCTCGAAGCGACGAGAGTCCTCGAGGAACAGATCGTGCGGGAACCGGCCGACGTCGACATGGGCCTGATCCTCGGCATCGGCTTCCCACCGTTCAAGGGTGGAATCCTCCGCTGGTGCGATACGGAAGGCGCAGCCAAGGTCGTCGACCGAGCGCAATCGTTTACGAACCTGGGCAAGCGATTCGAGCCCACGGCCCTCTTGAAGAGCATGGCCTCGAGCGGCGAACTCTTCTTTCCCAGGCCCAAACTTGTCGCGGCCTTCGGCGGATAACAACACATTGACGTGATGGATAGACCATATCCAGAGACGAAAGGACCATTTTTATGAAACGCGCCGTGGTGGTAAACGCCGTTCGAACCCCAGTCGCCCGGGCCTCCGCCGACAAAGGGTACTTCCGGGACGTGCGTTCGGAGGAACTTTCCGCGGGACTGATGAACGCCCTGATCGATCGCGTGGGGATTGACCCCAAGTTGATCGAAGACGTTCGTTGGGGATGCGTGCAGCAGCAAGGCGAGCAAGGCTTCGACCTCGCTCGAATTGCAGCGCTGGCCGCCGGCCTGCCGATCGAAACCGGCGGAGTGACGATCAACCGCAATTGCGCTTCGAGCCTTCAAGCGATCAACGACGCGGCTCTATCGGCCATTGGAGGGTGCGAAGATGTGCAGATCGCCGGCGGCGTCGAGCACATGGATCACATCCCAATGTCCAAGGATTACAGTCCCAGTCCGTTGTTGCTCAGAAAGTACAGCGAGGCTGTGATGCAGATGGGCCTGACCGCCGAGTATCTGGCGATGAAGTACAGAATTCCCCGAGGCGCCCAAGACGAGTTTGCCTTGCGGAGCCATCAACTTGCCGCGGCGGCAACCGAGTTGGGCGAGTTCAAGAGGGAAGTCGTTCCCACCTGGGGCAGAAGCGAATCCGGCGAGAAGACCGAGCTTGTGATCGATCAATGCATCCGCAAGGACACCTCTCTCGAGGCGCTTGCAGGGCTTCCGCCAGCGTTCAATCCGGCGGGCGGATCGGTCACAGCGGGCAATAGCTCGCCAGTGAACGTCGGGGCCGCGGCTCTTCTGATCATGTCCGAAGACAAAGCCAAAGAGCTTGGCCTTGCACCAATGGCTTATATCAAGGCCATGGCCGTGGCGGGCGTCGACCCGGCCGAGATGGGCATTGGACCCGTCCCGGCAGTGCACAAAGTGCTCGAAACGCGCCGGGCTCCAGCTCGACCAGATCGAGTGCATCGAGCTCAACGAAGCGTTCGCGGTACAGGCCTTGGCTGTCCTCAAGCTCTTGAATATGGAAGTCGACCGCGTAAATACGCGAGGCGGAGCGATCGCCATCGGCCATCCGCTCGGCGGAAGCGGCGCGCGGATCGCCACGACGCTTTTGCACAGGATGCGAGACAAGGGGGCGAAGTTCGGTCTCGCGACGATGTGCGTCGGTCAAGGACAAGGCGTGGCGACGATCTTCGAGTCGTGCGAAAATACCCGCTGAGTCGCGGGTCTGTTGCAATTGGTCCGAAGACGCCCGGCTCATGGAGGACGCCATGACGTCAAGTTTGAGCGCCATGCACCGCGAGACCGCCGAACGGTTCGGTCTGCGCGCCGAGTTTCTGTTCAAACACCAGGGGCGCTACCACGAACTCTCCTGGTCGGAGTGTCGCAAGAACGCGGACGCCGCAGCCGCCGCGCTCTGGAAATGGGGATCGCATTCGGCGATCGCGTTGTAGTCTTCGCCGAGAACCGAATCGAGTGGATCGAGGCGGATCTTGCCGTGCTGGCGATCGGCGCCGTGAACGTTCCGCTCTACGCTTCGCTCGCTCCGCCGCAGGCTCGGTTTCAGATTGCTCATAGTGACGCCGTCGGCGTGATTCTGGCGGGCAAACCTCAGTTCGAATCGGTCGCAAGGGTGATCGACGATCTACCGCTTGTCCGGTGGATCGTCTCGTTTGAAGACGTCGGGCAAGCGCACTTGGCGGATCGACCAGTACTGACCTGGCTTGAACTGATTGAACGAGGCTCGAGCGCCGGTTCGAAAGGTACGAGTAAGGTCATCGAGCGCGAGCGTTTGGTAGATCGATCTAGTCTGGCGACGATCCTTTACACCAGTGGGACGACGGGAGATCCCAAGGGAGTGATGCTCAGTCATGGGAACTTCCTTTCGAACGCCGAGTCGGCGGGATCCGCGAAAGGCGTCAGTCAGGATGATCTCATTCTGAACTGGCTGCCCTTTAGCCACGTTTATGGAAGGCTTGTCGACGAGTTCATCCCGATGGTCGCGGGCTCGACGGTGGCGCTTGCGGAATCTCTTGAAACGGTCGTCAAGAACTTGGAAGAGATTCAACCGACTTGGATGGCTTCGGTGCCCCGATTTTATGAGAAGCTCTGGAACGCGGTGGTCCTTCTGCCGCTCCAGGACCGTTCAGCACGCCTCAAGGCCGTCTTTGGTCCGAAGCTTCGAGGACTGTCCTCGGGCGGGGCGCCGCTGGCCGGGCACATCGCTCGGGGATTTCAAAACGCCTCGATCGAGCTGCTCGAGGGCTACGGGCTTTCCGAGAGCTCTCCGGTCGTCACGTTCAACAGGCCTGGACGGAACAAACCAGGGACTGTCGGCCAGGCCATTCCGGGAGTTGAAATCAAGACGGCGGAAGACGGCGAGATCCTGACCAAAGGTCCGCACGTGATGCTTGGCTATTGGAAAGACCCCGAGGCCACGCGTGCAACGATCATCGATGGTTGGCTCTATACGGGCGACGTGGGGACGATCGACGAAGAGGGGTTCCTCTCGATCACCGATCGCAAGAAGGAGATCATCGTCACATCGGGCGGAAAGAACGTGGCGCCGAGCGAGATCGAGCGACTATTGACAAGCGATCCGATCATCGATCAGGCGGTCGTCTTTGGCGATCGCAAACCCTACCTGACGGCGATTCTCGTTCCCAACGTGCAAATCCTCGCCTCGCGCTCGGGCAGCGGGGCCTCCGAGGTCGAGGGAGAGCTTATTGTTGAAGAAAATGCTCATCATTTCATAAATAATCATGTACACGCTCTGATGCAAAATGTCAGTCCTCCCGAACGCGTCAGGTCGTTCTTACTATTGAATCGGCCGTTGTCGATCGATCTGGGCGAATTGACGAATACGCTCAAGCCTCGAAGGAAAGAGATTTTCAAAAGGTTTAGCGATCGAATCGAAGCGCTTTACAAGAAATAACTCGCCTATTACTTCGAGGTTGTCCGCTTGGCTTCTCGCGAACGTTTGCTCGATCGGCTGCGCTCGGAAAAGGTTTGGGACGTGGCCGTCGTCGGCGGGGGCGCCACAGGTTTGGGCTCCGCTCTCGATTCGTCGACTCGCGGCTACTCGACCGTTCTCCTCGAGGCGAGTGATTTTGCCAAGGGAACCTCGAGCCGAAGCACGAAGCTGGTGCATGGAGGGGTTCGTTACCTTGCCCGAGGCGAGCTCTCGCTGGTGCGCGAGGCGCTGCGCGAGCGAGCGATCATGCGATCGAACGCACCACAATTGGTTCACGACCGCGCGTTTTTGGTCCCAGCGTACGACGATTGGTCGAAGCTCTTCTACGGAGTCGGGCTCAAAGTTTACGACCTGCTCGCCGGCGACGGTGCGTTCTTCAGGTCTCGCTTCGTGTCGGCCGCGGAGGCTGGAGAGTTGGCTCCAAGCATTAGACGAAAGAAGCTTCGAGGCGGAGTGGTCTATCACGACGGCCAGTTCGACGACGCCAGGTTCGCGATCAGCCTGCTGCGGTCCTTCGCCGACGAATCCAAGGACGCACTGGCGCTCAACTACATGAAAGTTTCGGGTTTCTTGCGGGCGGGCGGGAAGATCGCCGGAGTTCGCGCGGTCGACGCCGAGACTGGAACCGACTATGAAGTCAAAGCGCGAGTGGTTATCAATGCAACAGGCGTCTTTGCCGACGAGATCCGAACGATCGACGACGCCGCGGCGCCCCCCTCCGTCGAGCCCAGTCAGGGCGCGCACATCGTTCTCGATCGATCCTTCATGCCGGGCGAGACGGCTCTTTTGGTTCCCAAGACCGACGACGGCAGGGTGGTGTTTGCCATCCCCTGGCACGGACGCACGCTCGTGGGAACGACCGACGCACCGGTCGGTTCGATCGAACTCGAGCCCAAACCGATGGACAGCGAGATCTCCTTCCTGCTCGATGCAGTAGGCAAATATCTCGAATTTCAGCCGAAGCGCAGCGAAATCTTGAGCGCCTTCGCGGGCCTGAGGCCGCTGGCTCGCGTGGGCAAGGCGCGTTCGACGGCCAAGCTCTCGCGAGAGCACCACGTCGAAGTCTCCACCTCGGGGCTCGTGACGATCACTGGCGGCAAATGGACGACCTATCGCGTCATGGCGGCCGATGCAGTGAACCAGGCGGCGGTCGTCGCGGGGCTCGACTGGCGACCCTGTTGGACGCAGCTCCACCGTTTGCACGGATGGTCGGAGAACCATCCTTCGAGCGGCGATATCGCCAGCGGCTACGGATCGGACCAGAGCGTCCTCGAAGGACTGACCGATGATCGTCCCGAGCTTTCTGAACCACTGCACCCGAGGTTGCCCTACTTGCTGGTCCACATCTTGTTCGCCGCCCGGTTTGAAATGGCCCGTACCATTGAGGATGTGCTGTCGAGACGGACGCGCTCTCTTTGTTAGACGCGCGAGCAGCCGTCGAGTCCGCTCCCAAGGCGGCGGCAGTTCTCGCCGAGGAGCTCGGAAAAGACGACGCATGGGTCGAACACCAAATCGCTACGTTCCGAACTCTGGCAAGTCGCTATATCGTCGATTGATCGGGCGCTGACCATACCTTCTCGAGATCGCTCGTCAGGTCGGAGGGCAGGGCTGCGCCTGATGGGCGTCTACGAGCGAGCTTGCGGGCGATGACAGGCGCCGAACGGATGGGGACGCCCCGTTCCAAGGCGTGCTGACTCAGTCTGCGGCCCGCGGGTCCGCCGGCGATGGTTCCGATCGTCACTTTCTTGGGAGGCGGGCCTCCTCGGAGGACGACCACCAGATCTCCCCTGCCTTCGATCACCATCGACGCACCCGAGAGCAGGTGTGGCGAGTCGGTTCGCCAATCCGAAGCCAACCGGCGCCTGCGCGATCGAATCGAGGGGTCGCCTTCGACCGCTTTCAAATCCTCGCGCTGAGCCTCGGGCGTCTGCATCAGCATCCGTTCAACGCGCCAGTATTGAAAACCAAAGTCGAACAGAGCCAGGCCAACCAGCACGCCCGCCATCAAAGTCAGCAGCTTGGCCACGATCGAAGCTCCCTGCCGCCAGGCCTCGATTGCTTCCAGTTTGCTCAATGGCTCGAGCTCGGGCCAACGATCGCGAATCAATAGACAACCCATCGTCAGAATGACAAAGGTCTTCAACAGATTCCAAAAGCCTCGAGCAGCCGCCTTCCTGTTCGTTGGCATGAGCCTTGAAAAGTCAGGCGCGATCCTGCCTGGGTTCCATACGCCTTGTGCCTGCATTTGATGCGCAAGCACCGCGGCGAGGGCCGACCCGCCCAGGAACATGAGGAGGTTCTGGATGAGTGGAACGAAGAGAGAGGCAGCCGGCGCGAGCAGCTTCTGTTCAGTTGCGGATACGAATGGAGCTTTGAAGGCGGCTTCGGTCAAATGCGCCAGTTCCGTGACGATGCCTCCTCCAATCGCTCCCAACAAGAGCGAAGCTGCGAAGAGCGCAAGTGACGAAGTGAGATCGCCAGACAACGCGACGACGCCTTGCTCTCGGGCGAGCTGGCGCATCCGCGGAGTCGGGCTTTGGGTGCGTTCTTCGGACATAAAGGCCGCCTCGAGATTCGGGCGTTGGTCAGATTCCTTCGCTCAAACCCATAAGATTTGGCCAGGCGCTCCAGCCTCCAAGAAACGCGGCGTAAGCTCCAGAGAGCCCGGCGAGCGCAAGCAAAAGCCCCAGACAGATTCTGATCGGAAGCGACATGCTCCAGACCGCGGGCGTCGGCGCCGAGCGAATGAGAATCGCCAGGACGATCGACGCGAAGACCAAAGCGCATGCGACCGGCGCAGCCGCGGAAAGCGCGATCTCCAAGGCGTCGGTGATGCGGTCCAAGATCGTAATCACTCCGCTTCTCGAGAGTACCAGGCTGCCCATCGGAATGGCCTGATAGCTCTCGACGATTGCCTTGAAAACGAGAATGGGCCCGCCAAGTGCAAGGAACGCGCCTGTAGCCACCCAGCCGAACAGGTGCCCCAGCGGCGTGAGTTCCGTATCGAGCTCGGGGTCAAAGAGCGAGGCAGGCCCCAGCCCAGCGACCGTTGCGGCAAGCTCGCCCGCCTGCCTTGCCGCGGCGATGATGAGACCCGCCGAAAGCCCCAAGAACAGTCCGACCATCAACTCCTTCGAAGCCGCCGCACTCCAGCCCGCCAAGTCCGTCGTCGCGTCTTCCAAAGGCGAACCGGCGAAAGGCGCCGCCAAGATCGATAGCAAGAGCGAAGCGATCAGCCGCATTCGCATCGAGAGCCCAGGATGCGCCAAAACCGGCGCCGTCGCCAACGCTCCCGCAACCCGCGCGAAGACCAACGCCCCGGACGCAAACGCAATGATCAAACTACTATACATAATAGTTCAGTAATATCTAATAGTTAAGCAGCTACAAGATCCGTGGGATCGAGCCGATCTGGTCGGCGGCGTAGGAGGAGAAGCGGTCGATCAACCAGGGGAGCATGGCCAACACGACCACTGCCACGGCGATCAACCGCGCCACTTGGCCGACGATTGGTTCTTGCATTTGAGTTAGCGTTTGAGCGGCGCCGACGACCATTCCCACGAGCACCGCGGTCAGCAAGATCGGTCCGCCAAGAAGCAGCGCCATCCGCAGTCCTTCTCGAGACCAATCGACAACTGTTTGTTCCAGACCCATGTCCGCTCCTTGAAAGTGGGTTAGCCGCCGAGCGCGAAACCCTTGAGCAACATGTCGGTCACGAGCCGCCATCCGCCCGCAAGGACAAAGACGATCAATTTGAGAGGCAAGGCGACATGCGCCGGGGGCAGCATGAACAAGCCCATCGCCGCGAGCACCGACGAGACCACCAGGTCGATCACCAAGAACGGGATGTAGATCCCGAACCCAATGACGAGCGCGGTGGTAAGCTCGCTAAGAAGGAACGCCGGCGCGACAACCTTCATCGGCAAATCCTCGCAGTCGGTCGGGCGTTCGCCCGCCGACGGCTCGACGTATTCGTAAAGGTCCGCGAGATACGACTCATGATGCGTGGCGAAGATCTGATCGATCATAAAAGCTTTGATCGGTTGGACGCCCGCCGCCAGAGCCTCCTCGGCGTTCATCGTTTTGGCTGCGTAAGGTTTGACCGCCTTTTCGTAAACCTTCTCACCGACCGGCTGCATGACGAGCGCGGTCAATAGCAGGGCCAGGGCGCTGATCACCTGGTTTCCCGGGACCTGGGGATTGCCCAGAGCCTGCCTCAAGATCGTGAGCACAACATGGATTCGCACGAACGCGGTGACCATCAGCACCGCCGCGGGCGCAAGGCTTACGATCGCGAAGAAGGCGATCGTCTGGAGCGCTTTCGCAACCTCCTCCCGATCGAGCGTGGGAACCAGAAGAGCGGGGACTGGCGAGGTTTTTTGATCCTTCGGTTTGGTGCGCGGGCGCGGCCTGGTTCGCCTTTTCTTCCTTGGCGTTGATCGACAACGGCGAATTGACGCCGACGCGCTCTCTTGCCGCCTTGCGGTCGTCCTCGGCGCTGGCGAAGGGGATTGCGACGTTCGTCAAAGCGAAGACAATCGCGACGCGGAGCCAGAGAGACCTATTCCGCAGTAGGCTTTGCCTCATTGGACGGACTCCGCCGCTTTTTCGGTTTTCCTGACGATGGTCACGTGAGGGATTCCGGAGAAGCCTGGGTGTTCTCGCGAAGGCCTTGACGCGGGCTCGCCGTCGGACGAGGGCAGGGGAGCATGCGCCGAAGCTTCGTCGGACGGGTCGAGTTCTCCCAAGAGCGCGGCGCACCTGCGGGCCCGTGCCCAGAACGAACAATCGATCCTTCGCGCGGACTACGAATACGGCGTGCTTCGGAGTGAGGCTCACGCGATCCATGATTTTGAGCGTCGAAGCTCCTCCAGGCGTCCCGAATCTGCGCGCGGCAAAGCTTGCGGCGCCCGCCGCAACCAAGGCCAAGGCAATTCCGCCAGGGCCCGCCCACCAGAGCGATCCACCGCCGTAGCTCCTCTTGAGCGAAGAACCAGCCTGACGGGCCGAGGGGGGCATTTTGTGCCTCGGGTCGTCTTCTTCCGCAAGAACGCGGCCGTTCCCCGCGCAGAACACCAACCAACACGCCAAGGCCGCGGCCCAGGATCGGGATTGTGGAACAGGCCAACACTCTAATATTCGCATTAAACTTATCATATTGCTATATAAATTATCATATTTATGATTCTTTAGACAACTAACAAATCTTTATTGCTAGGCTCGGGCAGGTGAACGGCGCCCACGTCCGAGAGCGAGCGGAGCCGTTCTGCCACTTCCGCCTGCGCGGATTCGGAATCGTCCAGACGGAACGGTCCGAGCCGATCCAACGCGGCGCCCAGACTCGACGCCGATCGGGGTTTGAGCGCGGAGAGCACCTTCTCGCGCAAAGCCAGAGAAGCCCCAGCCAAGGCCAGAGCCCATAAGGCCGCGTCTTCGTCGTGATAGCTGTTCACAACGTCGTCGTCGTCCATTCTCAGCAGATCCTCGAACGAGAAGCTCAGCCTGCGGATGCCAAGCTCGTAAAACTCCTCGAGCACAACCTGCTGTTCGTCTGGAGACACCCGATCCAGGCGAGCGATCTCGAGCGTCACCGCCTCGACGGCGGAGGCGCTCGAGCTGAGCCAGAAGCTGCGACGCCAGAGGCTGTTCGAGGCTCACCACCAGTATGGCCGCTTTGCGCAATGACGACGGCTGCGCGTCGTCCGAGGCGGATCCCATTGGTCTGGGCGAGCCCCCCGCGTCGACTCGAAAGAGCGGTGGATTCGAACTCGGAGCAGACGTTGATGGAAAGCGTCGGGCGCTCGTCATGCCGCGTGCTCCTCTCCCGCGATCCAGCGCTGGAGGACGCCCGCCGCGGCCTTTGGCTCGTATCGCACCAGATCTCGGACGCGATCCAAGGCGATTGGCGCGATCCCTGATCCCCGTGAATCTTCGCAGCGGTGCGGGAGGGCTTGGACTTCAGTCGCGCGCCTCTCGACTTGCCTGCAAACGACCAGAAGGTCAAGACGCCAATCGCGAAGGCCCCCGCGGCGCCGAGCCCAATCGCGGCGGCGCGCCAGGCGCGGGCAGTGCGTTCGGTCTCGGTTTCGACCGGCGGAGCAACGGCGACAACCGCGGCCTCCTCGGGGATCGTTTCGATTTTCAATTCCCCGCGCTCCGCCGCGGGCACCGCGTATTCGATCGTCGAGCGAATCGCCGCCTCTACCCGCGCTTGGAACGGCTTCAGGTCCGCTGTCGAAGGGTCGCGACTGGGATCGACCTCGCGGAACGCACGTACGTAATGACCTCTGGGAACCAGGATCAGGATGTTCGCCTTCTGTTTCCTGGCCATCTCGAGAGGATCCGAATCGCGCGAGACTCCGACGGCGCTTGACGATTTGGCGGGACCTGGGGAATCGAGCGAGAGCGGCTTGTTGATGAGCACAGCCGTCGCCGAACCGCCTTGCGATTGTCCTTCGACCAGTGCGTCGACCTCGTCCCCCTCGGCCGTCGGCCTGGGATTGACAGTCACGTGAACGCCGGTGATCCAGGCCAGGTTTTCTCGGAGCAAGTTGGCGATCTCGTGCATTCGGGCGCGTGCGAGCGCCGTCCTTGTGACATGCGGTTTTCCAGCCACGAGATATTGACGCTTGTCTCTGTCCATCAGAGTGATGCCGTCGTGGGTCAATCCGGGCATGCTCGAAAGCAAGAGCGTGCTGATCGCCTCGACGGTGCTGGGTTCGATGCTCCGGTTGTCTTTAGTGTCCAGCAGAACCGAAATCTGGATTTTGGGCGCGTCGTAGAGTCTTCTGCTCCTGGCTTCGGACTTGCTGATCAAGACGTCGGCTGAGATGATCGCGTCATCGAACTGGCCGATCTTGAGGGCGAGCGATCGCTCGGTAGCCCTTTTGATTCTTTGTTGGCGGCTGGCCGAGCCTTCGAATAGGCTGGCAAGGTTCACTTCTTCGACGTCGTTCCAGATCTCCGCGACCGAAGTGGCGCCGAGTTTTTTCTTGGCGATAAGTGCTCGCGCTTCAAGTAACTTCGATCGAGGGGCGAGAATTCGCCCGTTTTCGATGCGAGCCTCGACGTCCGCGGCGGCGAGCGCCTCCTGGATGCGTTGAGCCTGTTCGACGGTGGGTCGGCTGGGGTTGTCGAGCAAGACCCATTCGTCGCTGGAATCGCGTTGGTTGTAGATCACAAGCGCGAAACCCGCGACGACCGCGGCCGCGGCGACCGCCCAGGTCCAGGGCCTTTGGAGCCCAGCCTTGCCGGCGCAGACAGCGCGCGGAAGACCCTTCCGCCGTAGGCGTTGAAAGCCGATCCGTTTTGGCTCGCGTTCTCGTTTGCCAAGCCCGACCACTCCCCGGTCTTCTCCGAGAACCAACTCCGGCGTCGGCTCGACCGATCTGGCGCGGAAACCACGCCTCGCGCGAGCGACTGTTATCCATTTTTGCCGGATTCTGTCAATCGGAACGGGGTTTGGCGACTGCCTCGAGTGCTTGATGCGCAAAAAAAGACCCACGTCGCGAGGACGTGGGTCTTGGCTTCTCATTCAGCGAACCGGTCGACTTGGAACCTACGAGTTATTCACCGGAAGGGGTGGAGAACAGGAGGCCGTTGGCGGCGGTGCCGGGGGTGGCTGTGGCAGGCTTCTCACCAGCGGGCTCGGTCGTCGCCGGAGGAGCGGGAGGCTCGTCAGGCGTCGTGGCCGGGGTGATCTCGCCAACCGAAGGAACTCCCGAAGAAGCGGTCTGAGCGGCGCCGTAGATCGACGTCGCTTGAGGCGTGCTGTAGCCGCCCTGGGGGCTGGCGTACTGGCCGGAGGCCGTCACGGGGCTGCCGCAAACGCTGCAACCTCCCTTATGGCCCCAAACCCTCTTCTTCTTCAAAACCCACTCATAAGTGTAGGTTTTCTCGTGTTTGAACATTTTGCCAAAACCGCTGAAGAAGCTGTGCTTCTTATGCAGTGGGCTTTCGCAACCGTAACTCTGGCTGGAGGCCGTCACACCCTGGGGGCTAGCTTGCGGAGACGCCAGGCCGCAGGTCGCGCAATCTTTGTGACCGGCCAAAGAGACGCCGCCGGCGCACAATGCTACCGCCAGGCCGACGCTCAAGGTCAAGGGCTTCAACATGGGAGACAAATCTCCTTGACAAACATGCTCAAAAGGGCGCCCGAACCGGCCAAGCAGCCGACGGCCAACGCCCTCGATGGGTAATTCCACGGCGCCCACTCGCAGGAAGCGTTCCCGAGCGCCCCGTTTGGCCCCGGCTTACGCCGAAACCTCCCGAAACTGCGAGCGGCACCCCTGCTGGGTGCTCCCGAGTCGTCCTCGCCTCAGCGTGCTTAGCCTTGGCGGGTCACAACATCTATCGTCATCCCAGGCCCAACCCTTGAACCTCAGTTTGTTGTTTTCCTGCAACAACTTACGACGAAAAACCTTGCCGATCGTCCGGGTCAGCAAAGCCTGGCAAACCCTGCCGAAAACAACGGTCGCAACTCGCGCCTCTGCCAGAAACGCCCGCTCCGGGCGCCGCGTGACAACCTAAACCTATTATGAGCGAAGATTAAGAAGCAGGCGGTCGGCAGCCCGACTAAATCCACAAGCGCTAAGGCTTACAAGAGAACACTTTACGTCGAAAAACCTATCGACTTGTCGGACCACTCGAGACACATAGCCCACATGGGCGCGTATTGAAGCCGAAGAGCGAATTAGAGCGAGCAGCGCTTTCACGGGTTCATAACTGATTGAGATGGATTTCCGCGCTCGCCGACATATTGGAGGTCGAAGTGTCCAAGTTGGCCAAAGACTTTTCGTCGATTCAAGACGACTACGCCTTCTACGTCTCTCACAGCACCCAAAACCAAGCCGATCTGAACGCCTGCCTCGACTCTCTTAAAAACCTTTCGTTGGGCCGAAAACCAATCTCCTTTCTCGATTTCGGTTGCGGCCCCGGTTTATTCCTGGGAAAACTGCTGGAGAGAACGTCCTGGCCGCCGAAGAACGTCGAGCTCACCTTGGTCGAACCGTTCGAGGATTATAGGCGTCAGGCCCTCGGCAACGTCGCTTCCTTCACCAGTCGGCCGATCAAGGCGGCGAGTCAATTGCCCAAACTGGACGAGCCGAAGTTCGACGTCGTGCTCGCCAGCCACGTGCTCTACTACGTGGGCGACCTCTCGACAATGCTCTCGAGCCTTGTGGGTAGACTCGCGCCAGGGGGCGTTTTCCTGGCGTCGATCGCCGACAGCGAGAATTTCCTGGCCAAGATCTGGGCTCTTGGTTTCAAGCTGATCCATAAGGTTTTGCCTTACAACCTTGGAGACGAGGTCGCCGCGGCTCTCCATAAACTCCAGATCGCCCACACGCTAAAACCTCTCCATTTTCAGATCCGCTTCGTCGACACCGGCGAGAATCGGCTTTCGATCATCAGGTTCCTTATGGGCGACTACCTCCGCGAATGTCCGCTCGAACCGCTGTTTTCGCTCTTCGACGAACACAGCGCTGCCGGGGAAATGCGCATCAAAACGAGCCACATGTATTTTGTGATCAATGCGTGATTCATGTTGCAAACACCGAGAACAAACGAACGAGATACGCCTCGACCCGCGATCCAATCCCCTCCTCGGTCGATTCCCGATTTCCAGCGACGTTCAGGGTTTTGATCTTCGAGACGCGCATCCATTCCGCGACCGACCGGTATGAATCGTCGGTCCCAGGGTCCGCGACAATGACAAACGGCTTTCCGTGTTGTCTGCAAGCCTCGAGCGTGCACCGGCCTCCTGGAGAGTCGGAAACGCCGAACCAGATCGTCCCGGCGGAATCCCGTACGTTTGCCCTGGTGCGCTCGGTGTAATCGTCGGTCGTCGTTTCGACCGCGCCGTAGTCGATCGCGAACGCGGGCCTGGGGCCTTGCTCCGTCATGAATCCCAACGGCATCCACCCGCCGGTCGCCAGTCCGCACAACTTTGCGGCGCGCCAACCCGCCTGGTCGGCGCCGGTTTGTCCGCCGCTGATCACCTTCTCGAGCATGTTTTTAACTCTGTATTCGAATCAATTAATCTAAGTGCGTCGATCCATCGTCTCGCGGCGATTGGCTTACAGCCTCTGCGCGAACAAGACGAGGTTCCCCGCCGGCTCGCGCACTCCCAGCTCGATCGTCCCGTAAAACGTCTTGCGCTCGGGGATGAAAGGCTCGATTCCCGAAAGTCTTGTCTGGACGTCGGCCAGGTCCGTCACATGAATGTAAAGCACTGTGGCTGGCGCCAGGTCGCCGCGGGGCGGCGGTTCGACCCCTTCGTCGGCGATGCTCGCCCGCGTCTGATACATGATCTCGACCTTGCCTCGTTCGAGAGCAACGAACGCGAGAACCTCTCCCCTGGGTATTTCGATCGTTTTCGTGAATCCGAGCCGATCTACCCAAAACGGCAAGCAAGCCTCGATCTCGTCGACCACCAACACCGGAGTAAGCTTTTCCATCGACTTCAGGCTCCATCGGAAACGCAAAACCGAACACGATAATGCACCGATGTATACTTCAGCCGTGAGCGTTTTTCAAGGCCGATTCGCTCGGTCCACGATTTTCGACTCGAGCGCGGTCGAGCGTCGCCGCTGGTTTTTCGAGTTCGTTCTTGAATCCATGGCACGCTTGGCACACCGTTGGTCATGTGTTTGATGAGGATTTGATCCGCCGCGACGACAGGAAACGTTATGACCCTCGAAGCTCGCAAAGATCGACTTCTTCCACTCGAGCTCTCTCGCCTTCGCTCGGTGAACGCGGTTTGCGAGAGGTTTGAGGACGAGTGGAGAAAAGGTAGGCAACCCAACATTGAATCGTTTCTCGGCGAAGCGGCGGACGTCGAACGAAGCGTGCTCTTGGGCGAATTGATTGCTCTGGAGATCGAGCTTCGCCGGGAGCGCGGCGAAACGCCTCGCCAAGCCGAATACCGCCTCAGGTTTCCCGAACGGGAGGATGTGGCCGCGGAGCACTTTCTCGAACCGAGGGGGTGTTTCGACGAGACCGCGGCCTACAGCCTTAGACCTGGCGAGACATCTCTGAAACATACCCAAGCCACTGGGTTGCCTGCGCCAGACGAGTGGGCGCCCTCCGATTTCGGCAAGTTTGAGCTTCTGGGCGTCTTGGGCCGCGGCGGCATGGGCGAGGTCTATAAGGCCTTGCAAAAAGATCTGAAGCGCACCGTGGCGATCAAAATGATCCATTCGGTGCATCTGGGCTCGACTGAGCTCGCCCGCCGTTTCGAAGACGAAGCGCGAACCGCCGCGGGGTTTCAACACCCCAACATCGTCCGCATTTTCGAGGCGGGCCGGATCCAAGGCAGAGCGTATTTCGCCATGGAGTACCTTCCGGGTCCAAGCTTGAGCGTCGTCCTGAAAGAAGGTCCTCTCGATCCCAAAGAGGCAGCGCGGCTCGTGGCAGCCGTCGCCTGGGCGGTGGAATATCTTCACGAACGGAAGGTGGTTCACCGCGACCTCAAGCCCGCGAACATTCTACTCGACGGCAGGGGACAGCCGTGCGTGACCGATTTCGGTCTCGTGAAGCTCCTGGAAGAAGGCGGCAATACCACGGCCAGCGGAGCGGTATTGGGTACGCCCAGCCACATGGCCCCTGAACAGGCGGCGGGTCGGCACGACCGCGTCGGACCGCTCTCCGACGTCTATGGGATAGGCGCAATCCTCTATTCGCTCGTCACCGGCCGTCCACCGTTCCTAGAAGCCGGCCAGATCGAGACGCTCGTCCAGGTTATCGAGGGGGAGCCCGCGCCCCCCTCGAATCTCCGTCAGGGAATTCCGAAAGAGATAGAGCATATCTGCATGCGATGTCTCGAAAAGGACCCCGCCGACCGCTATCCGTCGGCCAAGAGCATTGCCCAGGAGCTCGACAAATTCCTCAGAGGCGAAGAGATCGACTGGGATCGATCGGGCTTATGGAATCGTTTGAGGCGATGGGCCCGGCGCGAACCGGCGCTTGCCTCGCGGCTTTCCGCGGCTCTTGCAGCGGCGGGCGTGAGCGTCGTCTACCACTCGTACGCTCGCGACGTCTCCTGGGGCGGGCAGTTGTCGATCCTGGGCGTTTTGGCGGCCTGGTGCCTGGCGTCGGTTGGATTCCAATACAAAGTGAATAAAAGTACACATTACGAGTTGCTTCGTATGTCGTGGTTGGCGGTAGACGTACTTTTACTCTCGGCCGCCCTGGTCGTCTCGGGAGGGTTCGGAGGGCCGCTCGTCGTGGCGTATCCGGTACTGGTGGTCGGCTCGGGGTTGTGGTTTCGGGTTCGCTTCGTGCTCTTCACGACGGCTGTATCGGTGATTGTTTACATTACTATGATGACGGTCGCGTTCTTTGGTCCGCGAGGGCTTGTTAACCCTCATTGGCACGTTGTTTACCTTGCAGGGCTCGTGGTGATGGGCCTGATGGTCTCTTACCAGGTGCAACGCGTCCGCACTTTGAGCCGCTATTACGAAAACCGTCCCGAGGTTCGATGACGCCACGTCGTCTTGTCGTTCGGCCTTTCAGTCGACGCCCTTGCAGGCCTCCAGGAGTTTGTACCGTGGACAATCTTCCTACGATCGAGCCTGAGTACTCAGCCGATCAGCGTGAAGAGCTGGGACGTCTGGACTACCTCTCGAGTGAGCTTCGATCGTTCCGCGACCGGGGCCTGATCTCTGCCGAAGCGGTTGCGGCCGTCGAATCCGAGAAGTCCCCAAGGAAGGCGGAGATCGAGCGGCTGGGGATGGCGTCGGGTGCTTTGAAAAAGGCTCGCGAAGCCGCCCGGGTCAATCTGTCCGAAGCCGTTAGGTTCGCCGAGAAATCGAGACAGCTTGCTCCAGAACGACTCGAGTGTTGGACGCTCTCGCTCGACCTTCTAGCGCGTTCCGCCAGGCCGGACGAGGCCGTCGCCTTATGCTCAGAGGGCGCAGCGCACGGTCACGAGTCGCTTCTCAGCACTGCCATCCAGATCAAGGAACGGAGCGAGCGAGAACGGCTGGCCGCGGAGGTCAAACAGGCCAAGACGGACGCCTCGCTCGCCGCAGCCCGGGAAGACTACCTTGCGGCGTTTAATGCTTGCGAAATCGCTCTACGAGGCGATCCAATCCACGTGGCAACCCTCGAGACGGCGATCAAGTCTTTGGTCGCGCTCAACCGACCCGACGAGGCGAAGGCGTATTGCGAGACGCTTCATAAAATCAGGCCGGCGACGGCGCGCGTCTGGCTGGATCGGATCGAAAACCAAATCGTTCGCGAGAAATCCTTGGCAGTGAAGCAAGCGGATCCGCTGCCCGATCTCGCGTACACCGACGCTTACGAGCCGCCTTCCGAATTCGCGCCGCGTGCCAAGTCGAAGCGACCCTCGGTCTCGACGCGGTTGTCGGCGATTGCCGCAGAATTCCTCGAGGACCACTGGCAGAAATTGATTCTAAGCCTCGCTGTGCTCTTGATCGTGGTCAGTTCGACTGTGGGCTCTGCGATTGTACTGGGCGAGCGGTTCTGGACGGCGGAAGGCAAGTGCCTTCTGGCCACGGCGTACACGCTGATGTTCGCCGGCTTTGGCCTAGGGCTTACGCGGTGGGGGGCGGAACGGGCTGGTCGAATCATGCGGCTGACCACCCTCATTCTCCTTCCGGTCAATTTCGCGCTCGTGGGGGAGCTTCCAGGTCTGGGTAAATCGTCATGGGGAAGCGTTGGAGTGCTTGTCGTCGACTCGGCGGCGATGGTCATTCTGACTTGGAGATTATGCAGGGCCCTAGGAATATCTGGCGGACGCGGAACTTCGCTAGCGCTAATCGCACTGGGAATGCTCAACGCGCTCACGCCTCGTTCGGCTGAATTCTCTTGGGCGTTCTCGACGTTCCTGGCCTCGTCCTTGGTTTTCGGAGTGTCGGGAGAATGGGTCGCCGGTTGGCTTTCTCGGCGGCGAGAGCCAGAGAAATCCGTTGCTTCCGACGCGCCTTATTTTGCCCTCGGGCTATTGGCGTTCTACTTTGCGGGCGCTGTCGGCCGCATCGGCGGTTATGTCCTGCACCTTCCGCCCACGCTTTTTGCCTTGCCTGCAATGCTCGCCGCGTGGACGTGCGTGCGATTGAGTGAGGTGCTTTCTGAATCGGATTACAATCGTAAGCCTGCCGCCTTCATTAGGCTTTCTGGTTATACGCTCTCCGCCTTGGCCTTCGCTCTCGGCTTGACTTCCACCAACGTGCAAAGCGCAGTCTACTCTGGCAATACCCTTGCAACCGCGTTTGTCGGGTTGGCGCTTTACACTCGATCGCTCGTGAAAGAGCGACATTCCGTCTACCTTTATGCAGGTTTCGCCGCGCTATTCCTTGCATATTTTGCGACTCACGCCTCTATCGAGCATCTACTCCTGCCGCTGGAGCTGCGGGTCAGCCATGCACTTGGGTATTCGGGACGACTGCCGTTTCCGTTCGCGTCATTCAACGGTCTTGTCTTCAATGGCCTGCTCGCGGGGTTGGCTTTTGTGTTCGTTCGTAGGTGGAAAGACGATCGATTGGCGTGGCACTGCCATGCGATTGGCCTGCCGCTGTCGATTGCCGCGTGCGTTTTATCGGGGTTCGAACCGCAGGCCGCGGTGTTTACGATGGGCGGGTATGCGATCGTGTACAGCGTGGCGACATGGCTGTTTGCTGCTCCGCCGCTGGCATACTGTGCGTGCGCTTCGTTCGCAGGATCGGCGATCTTCGGTTCGACATTCTGGGGCGACCTTTCGGTTGGATCGAGATCGCTTTCTCTTTCCGTGGTGGGTTGGTTGCTCTGGTTGGCCTGCCGTGTCTTGGCTTTGGAAAAAGTCCCTCCGAGTTACCGCACGCCAGTCGTCCGATCGGCTCGTGTGATCATGCTCTTTGCCCTGGTTATCGCGGTCTGGGGCGCTTGGTCGGCGCTGTCTGTGACAGTCGCTTTAGCTCTATGGTCGCTTGCTGGCCTTTATCTGCTTATTGCCATCGAAGATCCGCACGAGTCGATCGCATACGCAGTCTCTAGCGTCGGGGCTTTGGCTTGCATTCTGAGCATACAGTTGGTTTCCGCGCGTTTCGGCTGGTCGATGTCGCGTTTCGGACTGGCTTTCTGCATCGCATCGCTTGGACTTCTATATCAAGTCCTGGGTCCAAAGCTTGTCGATCGTGGTCGAGCCCGCATCTATCCCATGCCCCTCTATCGGGTCGGCCTGATCCTCTCGGCCCTGGCAACGTGGTTGGCGGGTTCTGGGCTGTCCCAGAGAATTCTCAATGTTCCCACGATCGATCTTGTGGGAATCGCCGTGACGATGACTCTGGTCTCTGTTTCGCTCGTGCTCGCATCCAAGAAGATTGGGGAACTGGCTTACTCAGCGGTTTTCGCCGGAGCCTCGGCATCGCTTTCAGGCGCGATGGCCATTGGCTCTTGGCTGGGGTGGCCGGCTTCGCTTGCGGAACTGGCGCTTTGCAGCGGAGCCGTAGGTTTGGCTCTGGCAGGTTTTGGAGATCGTATTCGAACTGCTGGCGGGGCATGGCGAGATGTTTATCGTAGGCCAGTTCTGGCGTCGACTTTCCTTGCTGTAGCTGTGTCTTGGGTCGTCGGCTCGTGGGTCTGGCAACAGTCACTTCCACTGACCATTGGACTGGCCTTCACAGCCTTGGCTCTTCTCGTGACGGTTCGCCAATTGCCCAGGCGTCCTTTGCCAGACCTGGCGCTCGTTGCGGGCCTTGCTTCCTGGCTTGTTGCTTGGAGCGCCTTTGGCCCCTTAAACCCAAGCGAACTTGCTCGTGATGGATTGCTCATCATGACCTATTGCGTTCCTTTGCTTTTAGCGATGGAACTGACCAGGCGATTTGCGAAGGATTCCGACGCGAGACTCGTTTTTGAGGCGAGCCTTCCGGATTTCGTCGTTGTCGCGGCGATGATCGGACTGGCGATCGGCGGCGCTGGTCTGTTTACCGGACAGTGGCGGTTCGTGACTCCGGTGTTTGCACTCGCATCGATTGTTTTTCTGTGGCTCCGAAGGTTTCGTCGCGAAAAGGGTCTCGAGCACATCGGCCTGGTGCTCGCCTGGCTTGCAACTGGAACAGGGGCGTGCTGGGCGATTGGGCTTCGCTCGCCAGCGATTCTTCTGGGTTGGCTGGCGGTGGTCTCCGCGATCGATGGCGCGGTCCTGGTCGCAGTGCAGGCGTTCGGACGTGGGAAATGGACCCGTTCCATCCTCGATCCGTTGCGCGAGATGGGAAGCGTTACGGCTGTCGCGTCGTTTGTATTCGCTGTTGCGGCTTCGACGTTGAATCTGGATTCTTATGCGTTGGCTCTCGCAGCGCTCCTGCTTCTGGTCGCGATGCTCATTGCATCGGCCAAGATTACTCGATCGCCTCTGGATGTGTATGGCGCGGTTGACGCCGCGGTTTCTGCCTCGTATCTGACGCTTTTTGAACTGGGCAGGTATCGAACGGGATCGATCAGCACTCTTGGAGTCCTGGCCAGCATCCTCTCGATTGCCTTCTGGACAATCGATCGCTGCTTAGTTCGATGGGCTAAGGAGGACTGGAAATCACTACTGTGCCAGCCGCTGCGCTACTCGGCGGCTGTGCTCGCCGTCGCGGCCCTCGTGCCTGATGTGGGCGCTCCATGGGCTTTGCTGATTGCCGGTCTTCCCTTTGTTCTTTTGGTCAAGAGCCTGTCCTCGGCTGCATGGCTCTATCCTGCGATCGGATCGCTGCTGGCCTCGGCGTATTTCGCCGTCAACGCACGTTGGGGATATCCAAGGCTCGCGCCCACGGCGATTGTGATGGCGTTTGCGTGCTGGCCCCTGGGTCTGATGCTTGGCCGATCGAAAACGACGATTCGTTACTTATTGGGACTGTCCGACAATCTCGAAATCGAGCAGCCGGCCTATCACGTGACCATCAGTTTGGGGCTATTGGCTCTCGGTCTCAGATGCGACGCGGTGCTGCGATTGCACGAATCCTGGTCGGCAAGCCCTTGGCAATTTGCTGCGTTGGGGGTTTTGTCTCTGTTGATGCTCGAGCCGTACGCGCATCGAGGCTGGGTCGACGGCTTCATGGCGCTTGTCAGTCTGGCAATCATTTCCACGTTCGCGGGTCGACTCGGTTCGCCGATGTCGTGGGCACTTCTAGGGATGATCCTGGCGCTCGTTTGGAGGACGACTGAACGAGGCGTAATGCGCGTTCAATCCGATTGGGCTCGTCGGTTGGGGGTTGGCTTCGATCGAATCGACCTCGTCGCGAACCAGTGGTCTACGGGCTTTCTGGCGATGGCCGCTTTGACGATGGGCGCCAGGTTGGTTACGTCGGTGCTGGTCACGACGTTTGACATTCCAGACGTGCTTGGTGCGCCTCTCCCGCTCGAATGGGCGGAGGGGTTTGTGGCCATCCTTTTGTTCGGCGCCAACATCGAGTGGGTCTTGCACTCTGCAAACGAATCGAAGCGCCTGCCGCTGCACGTCACGCTCACGATGCTGCTCTGGTGGCTGGCGTCGCCGGTCTCGCCGCTGGCACATCGATTGACGCTCTGGAGGTTCGATGATTCGATACTCCTCCCGTTGACGACGATCCTTCAAGCCTCGATTTGCGTTGGGTTCGGCGCAATCAAGAAAGATCGCCTCCTCAATTGGTACGGGGCAGGACTCGCCTTGGCTGCGGTTGTGCTCACTGGCGGCAGGTTCGGTCCCACCATGGCATTCACTTTGATGCTAGCCTCGCTCTTGGTGGGCTATGTGTCCTTTTCGTACCGAAATCGAGTGTTGGCGGGGCTCGGTTCCGCTGTGTGGGTCGTCTCGTTCCTGGCGATCTCGCAATCGCTTGTACCCCGATTCGGTTGGGACGCTGCTTCCAACCTCAGCGTTATGGCGGTTGGTCAGACGATTGCCGCGCTTGGACTGGTGATCGCGGCAGGCTGGTCGCGTCGCATGGAACGGGGCGTGCATCGCGAGGCGGAAGGCTTTTCCGCAGGTGCGATGGTGCTGACCACGATGTGCGTGTGTGCTCCGATGGTCGAAGGCGCGAACGCAATACAGGCTCTCGTCAACGTGGGCGTCATGGCCTCGATTTCCTCAATGTGCGTGATCTTGGCTTCGCGTTGGTCGTCCTTGGCAATGGCGTTTGCGGCTCAAGCCGCCACGGTGCTCGCTTACGCGGCGTTCCGATCCGGATACCGATTGAGCCCTGCATTCGACTCCGCCGCGATTCTCATTCTTGCGGGCGTCGACATTGGAATCGCCGAGATCGCCGGCAAAGGGCGTCGGTTGTTCGCTCTGCCTGCTCTGGCTACTGGCTTGATCCTTCCTCTGGTCTCGGTGGCACTATCTTTCCGCAACGGGACGATGGGAGATCAATCGCTCTTTGTCCTTTTTGCGGCAGGTACATTCTACGCAGCCGCCTGCGGTCGACTCCGCTGGAAGAGTCTTGGCTATGCAGCCGCCGTCCTCTACAACGCGGGCCTGTGGTTACTTTGGAGCCGGTTCGGCTGGAAGATGGCCGACGATCCGCAATTCTACTTTGTGCCCGTTGGGTTCACGACCATCCTACTGGCCGAGGCGAATCGTAAAGAACTGGGCCGGTCTAACGTGAATACGATTCGGGGAATCGGGCTCACGCTCATCTACCTTTCCCTGGCAGTGCCGATCTGGCAAACCCACAGTCTAGGGGCCTGGCTCGCGGTATTGATCGTCTCTCTTGTCGGCATCTTCGTGGGAATTGCCCTGCGTTCTCAGGCTTTCGTTTGGCTTGGGTTGGCAGGGTTCATCCTCGACGTGGTGTATCAACTCGGCAAGATCGGCATGGAGCATGCGCTGGCCAAGTGGGCCATCATGACCTGCGTCGGCCTGGGCCTCTTTGTTTTCGTTGCTTTGAGCGAGAAGAAACGACTGGTCGGGACCCTTCGCGATTACGTGAAGCTCGTGCGCCACTGGGAATAAGCGTCTGGTTGGGCGCGGTCGTCGAAAATCCCAAGATCGGTTCGCGGATCTATGCATCGCGGCCAAAGCTCCCGCTACAATGCTCATCCATGGAGCAACACGAGTTTGGCTCGGTGTCGCGATGGCTTTGCGATTTGAAGGGCGGCGACCGCGAAGCGGTTCAGCCGCTCTGGGAGCGCTATTTCGATCGCATGGTTCGGCTGGCTCGCGGCCGTCTGCTGGCTCTGCGATCGAATCGCGCGTGCTCTGACGAAGAAGACGCAGCGCTCAGCGCCTTCGAGAGTTTCTGCGTGGGCGCCGACAAAGGCAGATTTCCGCTCTTGAGCGACCGAGACGACCTCTGGCGTCTGCTCGTCGTCATCACAGCCAGGAAGGTTCTGGCAAGGACGCGTCGCGAACTTCGCCAGAAGCGCGGCGGAGGAATGGTCGTATCCGAGACCGACTTGCCTGCTCCAGGGTCTAGCGAAGAGACGGGCCTGCTCGACCAGGTGATCGGTCCCGAGCCTTCTCCCGAATTCGCTGCCCAGATGGCTGAGGATTACGGTCGGCTGCTCGAAAGCTTGGGCGACGAAACGCTCCGCTTGGTGGCCGTCTGGAGGATGGAAGGCTACACCAACGACGAGATCGCCCTCCGCCTCGGCTGCGCTCGCAGGACCATCGCGCGGCGCCTCGAATTGATCAGGGCCACCTGGATCGCCGAAGGCGCCTGAGCTCGGCCCGCCATACACCCTACACCCGCCTCCACCACGTCTGCTCCGGCAGGCCCAGCCTTCGCACCTCGTGCTCGATGTCGGTCCGGAACCGGCGTGCGTCGATCGGATATCCCGCGGTCGGCTTGAGATTGGGGATCCGAGCAAGCCAAAAGGCATTGAACATATCCATCCAATGTTCGCGCACGGTCTTCGATGTCATCGACGCCAGAGCCGTCAGGCCGTCTTCGGAATCGGCGCCCACTCGGAAGCACGCCCTCATCCGCAACCCAGACGCACAGCACAGCGTGTAGCTGCTGACCGAGGCAGACTCGATTCCGCGCATGATCCAGACGTCCGGAAAAGCCAGGCCCAGCGGCTCGAGATAATACGCCCTCCCTCCGTGCCGATCGCAAACGACCGAAACGTCCGACCGCAGCGTCCTGGCAAGGTCCCACAACCAACCCAACAGGATCGAGAACGCGTGAAAGTGGACCTCCGCTTTCGATGTTCGTTCGCTCAAAAGGCTGTTGAAGCGGCTGGGCCCGACGATCACGCTCTTGACGTCGACCAACCGCCAACGACCCGTTGCAAAAGGCCGAGCTTTGATCGCTTCCTCGACTCGACATCGAGAGGCCTCCCTCGGAACCGAAGTTCGCCTGCCCTCGGTCCAGGGATCGAGCTCGCAATGACAGGCCTGCTCGTTCACTGGGCGCAGGCGATCGAGCAGTTCGGTCAAATCGCCCGGAACAGTCGACGCCTCGGCGAGCGCGCTCACCAGGGCCAGCGTCGCGGCCTCGAGGCGGTCGAAATTCTTGCCGGACTGATAGACCTTCTTCGAATCATCGACCCAGAGGGCATGTCCGTCCGCGCCGAACGGCAGACCTTGGCCTCGAGGTCGGTCCAGAGGTCGGGAGGCTCGGCGTCTGCCGTCTCGACCACGACCGCGGTCATCACCAATGGCCCCAAGTTGGGCCCATATCCAGCTTCGTCGATCCCTGCCCAAAGCATTCCCAGATGATGAACGAAGACGCTCCGCGTCGCAACGGCAGAGTGGATCTATCTATTGCCTGCCCAGGAATCGGTAATATCAATGGTGGCCGGGGCAAAGTCCTCGCGCCTCATAGACACTAAGGAAAGGGAAACGCACTACAGTAAGTGGGTGGCCGGGGCAAAGTCTTCGTGCCCCGGAACGCAGAATCGAGAGCCGTTCGCGAGGACTTCTCAGTTGTTAGAAACAGACGGCTAACCGCAATAAGGGCCTTTTGTACCGCCGGAATTCCGGGGCACGAAGACTTTGCCCCGGCCACCCAGTAGAGGCTTCGCGAGTGCTGTGAAATCCTTAACTCTGCCTTGGCCACCCTTCGATTCTTCGCCTCTACGACGCCAACCCCAGGTCTACTGACCCTCGAGGCGCCTCGGCCGGAGCTTCAGACGATCCTTCGTCCGCCTTCGCGCCGTTCCAGATCGCGGCCGGCGCTTCGCCCTGAATTTCCAGGGCCAGCGACGCATAGTCCTCGGCGCCTCGGCTCGTGGGCGCATACTGAAAGATCGATTGTCCGAAGCTCGGGCACTCCGCCAGGCGGATGTTGCGCCTGATCTTGGTCTTGAAGACCCGCGCGTCCGACCAAGGCGCAGATCCGTGCCTTCGACCGTCGAAGTAGCGATCCAAATCCTCGATCACCTCTCCGCCCAGCCTTGTACCGGAATCGTAAAGGCACAGGACCACCCCTGTCACCTTGAGGTCCCTGTTCACGCGTTTGGAAACCAGTTGAATCGTCTCGAGCAGTTTCGAAAGCCCGTGCAAAGCCAAGAAGTGCGCCTGGAGCGGGATGAAGACCTCATACGCAGCACAAAGGGCGTTGAGCGTCAGCACGCCCAGCGAGGGCGGGCAGTCGATCAGCATGTAATCAAACTTTTCTGTGTCTTCGTCGAGCTTGTCTCGGAGGATCACTTCTCTGCCGACGGTGCCGATGAGCTCGACCTCGGCGGCTGCGAGGTCGATATGGCTGCCGCAGAGGAATAGGTTGGGGGCGACTTCTTTGCGGACGCTGGCAAGCGAGACGTTCTGGGTGAGCACGTCGTACATCGAGCAATCGGATTGGCCTGGGGTTTCTCCGAGGTGGAGCGTGGCATGCGCCTGGGGGTCCAGGTCGAGGACCATGGTCCGTTTGCCCGCGTTGGCGAGGGCAGCGGCAAGGTTCACGGTGGTCGTCGTTTTGCCGACCCCGCCCTTTTGGTTGAGGATCGCGATCCTTCGCATCTCAGGCGCCCTCCACTGGCAAAGCCGAGTGATTATCCCGGAAAAGGCCCCCATCGAGACCCTTCGATTCGCCGCAAGTCTAATCGAACCCGGCGTCTGCGCGAAGCGGAATGGTTGCGGGCTTGGCCAAGGAATTGCAAGATCGGGATTGGAGGGGCGTTTGGGAGTAAATCGAGAGACCAAAAGCCGTCTTTCTTCAAAAAGCGAACAGTCCGGACCCACCCTGAATCGTCGGAGGAGGTGCCAAACTGTTGCAGAGGGAGACCTCAACGTCGGGGCGCGCCTTCCGAAACCGAGCGATCGCTGCCGCACTCAAGCTCCCCTTTTCCTCGATGTTCAGAAAACGGAGCGAACGAAGACGCATAAGTTTCTCCAGGCCCAGGTCGGTAACACCAGTACCGAGGATGTCGAGGATCTCGAGCTCGGGAAGCGACAACAAGTGGTCGAGGCCCGAATCGGTGATCTGAGTGCCATGAAGATAAAGACATCTCAAACGCTTCAGCGTCGATAGCTCGGCAAGATCGGCGTCGCCGATCGAGGTCTTACCCAGATCGAGTTGTACAAGCCCCTCGAGACGATGAAGACCGACGTTCGCGAGCGATGAGACGAGCGTCCCGCTGATGTGCAGCTTCTCGAGCGAGGGAAGAAGACACAAGCGAGCAAGGCCTGCTTCCGTCAGACTCGAATGCGATACGTCGACTTCAACAAGACGAGTCAATCCGCGTGGTTCGAAACCGACAAGGTCGGTGATCGAAACGTCGGTGACCGTAAGAGACGCAAGTTGAGACAATTTGTTAAGGAACACGGCGCCGGCGTCGGTGATCGAACAGCCCGAGAGAACGAGCTCACGGAGCCGCTTGAGTTCGCCGATAGCGCGCATCGCCGGATCGCCCTCCGATGGAGAGAGGCTGCGTCCCTCATCTTGTTTGAACCGGAAGCGTTCGAGCGAATCCGGCAATCCATTCTTAGCGATTCCGTCTTGCGTAACCTCAGTGAAGGCGAGGTCGAGGACCCTCAGGGCCGGAAGTCGACGGATTGCCGCAAGACTGTCGTCACCAAACGGCGTCGCATCAACCTCGAGCCGTAGAAGTTTTTGAAGATGCGATATGCGTGAGAATCCGCTCTGCGTAAGGGATGAGTTTGCACCAAGTTTGAGCCATTCGAGTTTGTGTAGCGACTCGAGTCCGACAAGGCCGGAATCTTTAATATCCGTCCATGACAAATCCAGTTCTCTCAGTGCGTGGAGATCGTAGACCGGTGCAAGGTTGGCGTCGTAGAGCGATGACTGCTGAAGGTCGAGAACCTCGAGGTTAGGGAGCCCCCGAAGGAAATCCATGGAATAAGGCTCGAGATCGGTTTCAGAACCATATAGTAAGCCTAGCTCCTTGATCCTCGACAGCGGACTCCAGTCGAATTGGAAGAATTGTCTCAGATCTCTGTACACATCGAGACGCTCGATTCGGGTTCGGCCCAGCGCGGCAAAGGCGTCTGCATCGATCGTACAATCTACCAATTCAAGCGATCTGAGTTTGGGTATCTCGCCTAGTCTCAGAATGTCCTTCCGTTCAAGTTTCACCTCATCAAGCCCTAACACTCTGAGGTCATGAAGCGGTATGAGGCTGTCGAAGAAATGGACCGGGAGCGGAATGGCGGTAGGCAAGCTCTGTGATCGCACCACGCTTGACGGTGCACTGAAATCAACGCGGCCGATCCGATTGACATACTCGGGCCCAAGCTGGCGCTCGAGCCATGTCGCCTTCTTGATTGGGATTCGGCACTCTGCTGATCCCCAGAGAGACCACGGCGCATCTATCAATTCCTCGTCGATTTCCATGGCGCTCTCAAACGTGACGCCTGCCCCAAAGGACTTCATGGCGTCGAGCGCTCGCCTTTGGATGGTCGCTTCGCGCTTCACCCAGCCGAGGCAAGCCGCAACCGGGATGATCACGAGCATCACGAACCAAAGCCGGAATCTGAACCATCGGCGCCTGCGGGGCTTCGCCTCTGGAGGAGAATCGCTCGTGTTCGGTTCGGACTGGCTGGACATGCACGATCTCCCGAAAAGGCGACCGCCCCGTACGATTGGCACCATGTACGACGCAATCGGGATGATAACCGATGCCGATGCGGTTTGCTTCAGGCTGACGTCCCCTTTGGAATTAACTTGAGCGTTCGCGCGTCCCCGCAACGAACCAATAGGTGTCGATTTGGCCGCGTCAGAATCACCACAGTCCAGACGCTGCCTGGATCGTCGGCGGAGACGACGGAAGCAAGAAGAGTTCAACTTCTGGGCGGGCCTTCCGGAACCGCGCGATTGCTGTCGCGCTCACATTCCCGTCTTTCTCAAGGGAAACAAAACGAAGGGACCTGAGATGCGTCAGCTTGTCGAGGCCAAGCTCGGTGACGCCTCGGGCGCCTGAGACGCTGAGGACTTCGAGCTCGGGAAGCGAGAGCAGATGGTCAAGGCCGGCGTCGGTGATTTGTGTACCATTAAGATAAATGCACTTCAGCCGTTTCAGCGTTGATAACTGGGCGAGGTCAACGTCGGCGATAGCGGTCCCACCCAGATCGAGTAGCACAAGGCTCCGCAGGTTCTGAAGACCAACCCCTCTTAGCGATGTGACCTTAGTGTTGCTAATCCGAAGTTTCTTGAGAGAGGGCAGGAGACACAAGCGAGCAAGGCCCGCGTTAGTGAGACCCGTTACCGACACGTCGACCTCCTCGAGCCTGCTCATCCTCCTTGGCTCGAATCCAGCGAGGTCGCCGATCTGGGTCGCACGCAGCGATAGGCTCTCGAGCTGCGACAGGTTGTTGAGAAAGACGCATCCTGCGTCGGTGATGGGACAGTACATGAGTATAAGCTCACGCAATTGGCCGAGCTTGCCAAGTACTGCGCATCGTATCGTTGCGGACCGGTGAAGATGCTATCGGCTCATCTCCGTCAGGGCCAAAATCTCGAGTCAAATTGAGTCGCTCGAGCGAGGGCGGCAGTCCAATCTTTGCGATTCCATGTGCCGTGACCTCCGTGTAGGTGAGATCGAGGACTTTCAATTGTGGAAGCTGTCGGATTGCGGCCAGACCTTCGTCATCGAACGTCGTCTGCGCAACTTCAAGCCTCCGAAGTTTCTGAAGATGCGATAAACGTGAAAAACTGTTTTGAGTAAGGTCCAAGTTTCCGCTGAGTGTGAGCCATTCGAGATTCTGAAGAGATTCGAGACCGACGAGTTTCTCGTCCTCAAGATAAATCCATGAGAGGTCCAGTTTTCTCAACCCGTGGAGCTGATAAACAGGTGCAAAGCTAGCGTAAGAATCCGACGAGTACCCAAGCTGGAGGAGCTCAAGTTTCGTGAGCCGTCGAAGGAACTCCAAGGAGTGAGGTTCGAGGTCGGTTTCAGAATCATATTGTAAGCACAGCTCCTTGGTGTTCGAGAGCGCTGACCAGTCATAATCGAAGAATTGCTTGAGCTCTCCGACCAAAACGAGACGCTCAATTCGGGTACGGCCCAGCGCGGCAAAGGCGTCTGTATCAATCGTACAACTCGACAATTCGAGCTTCCTGAGCATGGGTATCTTGCCGAGGTTCAGAATGTC
This sequence comes from uncultured Planctomycetota bacterium, assembly GCA_963818975.1. GTDB lineage: Bacteria > Planctomycetota > Planctomycetia > Isosphaerales > Isosphaeraceae > CAWFUI01. Next base: position 184,054 of record CAWFUI010000002.1, read on the forward strand.
TCGTCGATCGAGCATGACGTCGACAAACTTTAACGTTTTGAGTCCGTGAAGCGGCTTGAGTCTGTCGAAGAAGTGCTCCGGAAGCGGAACGGGGAGAGGAGGGCTCGGAGAAGTGCCAGCTGTTGCGGTCGGACTGTAATTGACCTGGCCAATTCGCTGTACATACTCGGGCCCAAGCTGTGCTCGAGCCATGTCGGTTTCTTGGTTCGGCCCGCGTACCAACTTATTCCCCAGCGGGACAATGGTTCCTCGATCGCATCCTCGTCGCGTCGCATGTTGCTCTCAAACGTGACGTAAGCGCCATACGCCCTCATCGCATCGAGCGCGCGCCTCTGGATGTTCGCCTCCCGCTTCACCCAGCCGAGGCAAGCCGCCAGCGGGATGATCACAAGCATCACGAACCAAAGCCGGAACCTGAACCATCGGCGTTTGCGAGGCTTCGGCTCTGGCGGAGGATTGCTCGCTGTCGATTCGATCTGGCTGGACATGTGCGCTCTCCTGAAGAAAGCGACTGCGCTTCGGATTAACGCTTTGCACGACGCAATCGGGATCTTAACCGATGCGGATCCGGCTGGCATCAGGCCTGTCTTCCCCGTTCATTTCCACTCCACTTCAATGTCCGGGCGGGCTTTCCGGAATCGAGCAATCGCTTCCTCGCTCAACGTGCCGCGCCCGATACGAACGAAGCGAAGCGATCGCAGACGGGTCAGCTTGTCGAACCCGTCGTCGGTAACGAACTCGGTGTTGGAGACGTCGAGGATCCCGAGTACAGGGAAAGACTGCAAATGGTCAAGGCCCGCGTTCCCCACCTTTGTTCCGTCGAGAGCAAGACACTCGAGACTCTTCAGCGAATTGAGCTCGGCCAGGTCCGCGTCGCCAAGGGAAGTTTCGCCCAGATCGAGTTGGATGAGGCCGCTCAGATTTCGAATCCCGGCGCTCGCAAGCGATGTGATATTGGTTTTGCGTAGGCGCAGCCTCGTAAGAGCGGGCAAGCGACACAAGCGAGCAAGTCCTTCATTTGTAAGGCTCGACCCCGAAACGTCGAGCTCTTGGAGCCTGTTCAATCGCTGGGCGTCGAATCCCGTCAAGTTCATGATCTGGGAATTGTGCAGGGACAGGCTCTCGAGCTTTCGCAAATCGTTAAGATACACGCAGCCAGCATCCGTCTGGGACAGTACGCGAGTATGAGCTCGCGCAAATGATTTAACTTAACAATGGCGGGCATGGTGGAGTCGCCAATTGGCAATGAGCTTGTCGCGCCAGGAAAACGAGTCAGATCGAGTCGCTCGAGCAAAGGCGGCAGTCCAATCTCGGCGATCCCACGTCCTGTAATCTCGGTGAAGTAGAGGTTGAGCACGCGCAGATCGGGAAGCTCTCGGATCGCCTTCAGCCCGGCGTCTCCAAATGGCGTATCAGCGACTTCGAGTCGGCGAAGCTTCCGAAGCTGGGATAGTGGAGCGAACGCGCTGGTCGTGAGCGAGCGGTTCGCATTGAGATTGAGAAGTTCGAGACTCCGCAACTTTTCGATTCCGATGAGCGAGGAGTCGCCAATTGATGCGCCGAGGAGATTGAGGGCTCTCAACGAATGAAGTTCGAACACAGGAGCAAGTTCAACGCCAACCAGATTTGAACAGTCGAGATCGAGGCTTTCGAGTCTGGGGAACTGGCTAAGGAACTCGAGCGAATGAGGATCGAGTGTGAGTTCGTTATCGAGAGGGATCTCCAGCACCTTAATCCCCGCCAGCCCTGACCAATCCCGCTTGGAGCCGGCTTTCAGGCTACTCGATAGAGTGACCCGCTCGACCCGAGTGGGACCGAGAGATGCAAACGCGTCCGGATCGATCGTACAGTGCCAAAGCTCGAGAGCTGCCAGGTTAGGAATCCTGCCGATATTGAGAACGTCGCGACGTTTGAGAATGACGCCGCCAAGCCATAACTCTCTGAGCTCTTTGAGCGGCTCGAGGCTGTCGAAAAAGTGGTCAGGGATCGTTGCTCGCGCGAACGGCGACCGGCGGCCCTCTGCTTCAGCATGGGATCGTAAAAAACCCAACCGATCCGCTGGACGTATTCGGACCTTAGCGACTTCTCGAGCCAAGTCTTCACTTCCGCCTGAGCCCCGTAATCCGGCCATTCCCAGCGAGACAGTGGCGCCGTGAACCTATCGTCTTCTTCTCGTATGTTGTTTTCGAACTTGACGTGTGCGTCAAAGGATTTCATGGCGTCGATCGCGCGGCGTTGGATGCTTGCCTCGCGCTTCACCCAGCCGAGGCAAGCCGCAAGTGGGATGATCACGAGCATCACCAACCAAAGCCGGAACCTGAACCAGCGGCGTTTGCGGTGCTTCGGTTCGGACTTCGGGTCGCTCGGGCTCGCTGCGGACTGGTTTGACATGCGAGGGCTCCTGTTGGGCGGACGCCTGTCAGATTGGCCGTGTGAAAAGTCGCCCACGATAATAACCAATGCCAATGTGGTATGCATTGACGGTTCTGAGACCGTGAGAGAAGCTCAGAGGTCACAAGTCTTCGCGTTCGATCGACTGGCCATCTACGCTATTCCGCCGGCGCACGCTCCCTCTTGCCAGGGCTCTCGGAAACCGGGGCGCTGCTCAGCCTACTCCATAAGCGCCAACTTAAGGACTTCAACGACCTCGCCAAGCCTCAAATGGGTGGCCGGAGCAAAGTCTTCGTGCCCCGGAAATCCGCTTTTTGAGAGTGCATCGTACGCGGCTTCCCGCCCGAGTCCTGAAGGCTCCGGACATCCTCGCGAAGGGCCGCTGGTTTCGCGATCCGGGGCACGAAGACTTTGCCCCGGCCACCCGGTGGTTTCGCTTCTTTTTCGCTCACGTTGGCACCTATGGGCCGCTGCTGAGCCTACTGCCGCGCAGCCGCAAAACGAAACCTCTGCCGCTTAGCCCTGAAGGGGCGACTTAGAAAAGCCCAGGGCAACGCCCTGGGATCGGATGAGGCGATCGTATGCCGGACTCCACATTTTAGGCCCGAGAGGGCGACCGAACCGAGGAGACCAGACCCGGCGCACGGTCTTCTCCGTTGGCCCCAGGGCGTTGCCCTGGGCTCTTTTGAATCGCCCTTTCGGGGCTTAAGAACCAACCCTCTCCTCACGGCATACGTATCCGCTACGTGAGCATCCTGCGCCGTAAGACACTACTGCGGTCGCGGTGGAGCGAGCGCATCGCTGTTCGATTGTTCAATCTGAACTTCGGGGCGGGACTTCTGGAACCGCGCGATCGCCGCGGCGCTGAGTGCCTTCAGTCCGTCGATTTGAATGTAGCGGAGGGATTTCAGGCGAGAGAGTTTATCCAGGCCTGCGTCGGTAATCCCGGTGTTGGCGCCGATGTCGAGAACTTCGAGAGCCGGGAGCGACTCAAGGTGGTCGAGACCCGCGTCTGTGATGCTCGTGTTCCTCAGGTAGAGATAACGCAAACCCTTCAGCGGCGTCAACTGTGCAAGGTCCGCGTCTCCCACGCCCGTCTTGCCGAGATCAAGCTCGACGAGCTTTCGCAGATTCTTGAGCTCCGCGTTCGCCAGCGTCGAGAGCTTTGAATTGCCCACCCGAAGGCTCTTGAGCGCTGGCAGGAGACACAATTTCGCGAATCCGGCGTCGGATAGTTTCGTTCCCGTAAGGTCAAGCTCTGAAAGCATGCTCAACTGACTCGGTTCCAGGCCTTTAAAGTCGCTGATCTTTGTGTTCGCCAGCGACGCCCTTTCGAGTTGATGCAGCGGGTTCAGAAACGCGAAGCCCGCGTCTGTAATGCCGCTATTCTCGAGCAAGAGCTCGCGAAGTTGATCGAGCTTGCCGACGCTCTGCATCGACTGGTCGTCGATGCTCGACTTTCCGAACCAGGAGTGGAACTGCAAATTCAGCCGTCTGAGCGATCGCGGCAGGCCGATTTTGGCGATCCCTCCCCCAGTGACGCGCGAGTCGCGAAGGTCGAGGACCCTCAATTGCGGAAGGTTCCGAATCGACTGCAATCCGTCATCGCCGAACGCCGTGTAAGCGAGCTCGAGCCGTCGGAGCTTTTGCAGACGCGATAGCATTGGCGCCCCACTTAGCCCAAGCTGACGATCATTGTTGAACGCGAGCGATTCCAGATTCTGAAGAGATTCGAGGCCCGTCAGGGCTGAGTCGCTGATAAAGGTATCCGAGAGAACAAGGACCCTCAGCGTCTGCGCGTGGTAAATCGGCGAGAGATCAGAACCGTCCAGGTACGAATAGCGAAGATCGAGGGTGTGGAGATTGGGGAGCATACGAAGGAACTCGAACGGTCGCGGGTCGAGCTCGAGGTTGGCGTTTGAAGAGACCCTGAGTTCTTTGATCCTCGAGAGCCCTGACCAGTCGAACTCGGAGAGGCGTTTCGAGATGGTTGAGAGAGCAAGTTTTTCGATCCCCGTTTGGCCCACGGCCGTGAACGCGTCTTCGTCGATCGAGCAATGCGTGAGGTCGAGCGCTTTCAAGCTCGAGATCTCGCTCGCGTTCAGAATGTCTTGGCGTCGGACGCCGACGCCGTTGAACTCCAACGTTTCGAGCGCGCCCAAACGTTTGAGGCTGTTGAAGAAACCGACCGGTACAGACCCACGAGAGCCTTCGGTCACCAATCGTTCGGGCGCCCGCACCGAAGCGAATGACACTTGACCGATGCGCTGGACGTACTCCGGTCCCAATTTGCGTTCGAGCCAAGAAGGCTTCGTATCCGAGGCCTTCTGCACAGGTCCGTACCAGTCAACCAACGGATCTTCGATTCGATCCGCGTTCCGGTTCAGACTGCTTCGGAATTTGACGTTTGCCCCATAAGCCTTCATCTCGTCGATTGCACGGCGCTGGTTGTTGGCCTCGCGCTTCACCCAGCCGAGGTAGCCTGCGAGCGGAATAATCGCCAGCATCACGAACCAGAGACGGAATGTGAACCATCGACGTTTGCGAGGTTTGGCCTCGGGAGGGGTGGTGTTCGTTGTCGGTTCGGTCTGGTTTGACACGAGCGCTGTCCCGAAGAAAGCGATTGCGTGCGGATTCGGAGGCGTACACGACGCGATCGAGATGATAAGCGATGCCGATCAGGTTAGCAGCAGTTTGGACCAGCAGGCCGCGGGAAATCCCATGTAGCTGCGGGACCTCTGTCAGCCCCTTTCTTATGCGTGGCCAAATTTTCGAAGGAAGAGGGGGACGACGGGGCATCGCCCTTACGGAATGAGGTTCCTTGTAGGGGCAGACCCCTGTGTCTGCCCTCCGTTGTTGAGCGTGTGATCGGATGAAGAGCAGAGGGCGACGACAGGGCATCGCCCCTACGGGATCGGATCTTTTCGCGTCGGGCTGCGACGCGAGTCACGCCCTCTTTTTCGCGAGGCCAATTGTTCGAAGAAAGAGCGCGACGAGCGGCATCGCTCCTTCGGGGACGTTTTTTGTGGTATTTGATCGACTTCAATTCACAACAGCCGAGTCAAGCGCTTGCCCTCTTCAACTGCGGCTTTGCGTTCGGCAATCAAGCCAGGCTTTCAAAGATCTCTGGCTTTCGCCGGACGCTCTACTGTGGAGGAGGTTCTGGATGCTGACGTCTTCGTCGAGCTCGGGCCAATGAACTCCGCTCCCTTGGCCGATAAACCTCCAATTGCTTCGTTCCGAGGGAGATCCGTGAAGCAACCGCGGATACCAGGTCAGAGGAACGGAAATCGTCCGGCCGTCGGAAAGCTCGACGATCAAATCATCGTCGCTGAGGCTTACGCCAGTGGCGGCGATCATGCGTTTTTCGGGGCTCGAAAGACTCATACTGTAGGCCCGCAAGATTTTCCCGGAGGATCAACCAGGTCTGTTTCCCAACTTACCAAGTTCTAAGCTAATGGGTGGCCGGGGCAAAGTCTTCGTGCCCCGGATCTTCGGCCAAGCACGAGGCAGCTCGTGTCCTTCGCCACCCTTTTCCTCCAGAACGCAGCTTGCAATCGTTCTTGCGTATAGGCCTCTCTTTTAGGCGTTCCGGGGCACGAAGACTTTGCCCCGGCCACCCAATGTTACAGTGGTATGTTTTCCCTTGACTTTGCCCCGGCCACCCATTCGAAACCCTAAAACCGGCGGAGTTCACTCTCGCCCTCGGGGCTCAAGATTTTGCCCCGGTCGTCCTGGAATATGTTATCGATCATCCTCGGCGAGAATCCAAACAGCTCTCACCGACTTCGCCTCGACGGCGCGTTTCATTTCGGGATAAGCTGCGATGAATCGATCGCCTGGCTCGTTGCAGACCGCCATGATTCAAATCAAAGCCCAGAAAAGATCCCCGGACTCGTCTCGAAGAGACGTCACCGATGTGCCGAGCTCCAGTGAACTCTGGACCAACCGCAGGACGTTCGTCGTCGTTGCGCTTCTGCTCGTCGTCCACTATGGCCTTGCGGTCTCGAGCTTGCTCCAGGAGAACCCGACCGTCGACGAAGTCGTCCATATGCCGGCCGGCCTCTCCTACTGGCAAAAGGGAACCTTCAGGCTCTACCACCACAACCCCCCGCTCATCAAACTGATCGCAGCGCTCCCCGTCGCGCTTGCCAAACCCAACGTCACCGAGCTTTACCAACGCACGAGCTGGCTTTCCGATCCGCCCGATCAAGCGTCGTTTGCTCATGCTTTCGCTTATTACAACGTGGATCGCTACTTCGAGCTCTTCACAAGTGCAAGACTGCTGATGCCGCTCTTCGGAGTGTTGGGCGGAGTGTTTGTGTTCGCATGGTCGAGGGCTCTCTTTGGGAACAGTGGCGGACTCTTGAGCCTCTTCCTCTGGTGCGTGTGTCCGAACGTATTGGCTCACGATCGATTGATTACCACCGACGTCGGCGCCTCGGCAATCGGATTCGCCGCGACGTTCTTGTTCTGGAGGTTCCTCAAAACTCCCAATTGGCCCAGAGCCTGCCTTGTTGGACTCGTATTGGGACTGGCTCAGCTCTCGAAGTTCAGTATGCTCTCGCTCTATGTCCTTTGGCCTGTGCTCTGGCTTTGTCACAGCCTGCTCGTTCCGCCTGCGACATCGAAACTTCGACATCTTGCGAAGTCGATCGGCCAGGGTTCTCTGATTGTCTTGCTTTCTGTGCTAACCATCGACATTGGCTATGGCTTCGAACGTGTTGGGATCCCGCTCGGAAAATATGAATTCGCATGCGCCTCGCTGACGAGACCGATTGCTCCCGGGAGAATCAGACCTCGGAGCAAGAACCCTCTTTTGGACGGAGCATGGCGGTTCCGCGAGAACCGATTCCGGCGCGGTTGGCTCGAAAACGCGCCAGTACCTTTGCCCGAGCATTTCGTACTTGGTTTCGACGAGCAGAAGCTCGAGGCAGAGGGCGTTCCGGCGGCGTTTCTTCCGGGTGGGCCAGCGCAAACGAAAGACGATTCCGACGACGAGCTCCTCAGTTACCCCAGTTACTTAAACGGCGTGCTCCGACAACGCGGCTGGCGGTATTATTACTTGTACGCGCTTCGTTATAAGATACCAGAGGGAACCTGGCTTTTGGGTCTGGCTTCGCTCGTTGTGCTTGGATGCTCGCTCCGGCGTTGCGGTAAAGAGCAATTGGCTGACGAGGCGATTCTTTTTATTGTACCCGCCGGCACATTCTTGCTGATGAGCTTTGGTACAAACATCAACATTGGCCTGCGGTACATATTGCCGATCTTTCCGTATGCGTTTACGTCTGTCGGCAGACTTGCGCCTTGGTGCAGAAACCTTGGAGGGGTTGCGAAGAGGGCGGCGGGCGCCTTTACTGTCTTGGCGATGTTGCTCACGGCGATTGCGACGCTAACGATCCATCCGCATTATCTTGCGTATTTCAACTGGGTTTCAGGAGGTCCCGATCGCGGCTCGGAGCATCTGATCGATAGCAACCTCGACTGGGGGCAAGACTTGGTTGGCCTTGCACGTTGGGCGAGGGTCCATGCAAAGGGAGAACGGATTGGCTTGGCCTATTTCGGACAGATCACCCCGAACATCCTCAAAGCCAGGGGTGAGGCATTCGAGTGGTTCGTTCCGCCGTCCCTTCCCGGAAAGATGGTTGCCGCGTCGAGCGAATTCGCTGGAATCAAGCGGCCGAGAGCGCTTGCACCTGGGCTTTACGCCGTAAGCGCCTCGATCTATCGAGGGTTGAGTTGGAGTCTTTACGATCCTGATCCAAGGGCGATCTACCCTGCATGGAGGGCAAACAAGGATGCGTTCTCCTATTTCCGGAACCTCAAACCGATCGACAACATCGGCCACTCGATCTTGATCTTTCGAGTGAGCAAGCACGACGCGCAGAGGCTGGCGTACCTATGGAACTAAGCGCTCCGCCTTTGATCCGTAAGCGGCGACGACCGTTCCGCGCGCGAATGGAGCACGCGGTCTACGGCAGCTTCGCATCGCGCGGGGCTGGCTATGAAGTCGTGGCCAAGTCCGTCGGATGCCGGGATCTTTGGATCAGCGAATGGCTCTGCATCTGCCAGGAGATCGGAGAGCCTCCGACACAGGTCGAGTTCGAGTCGTGCTTCTTCGCCAAGCGGCTTGCAAGTGGACCTTGGGCCATCGTCGGGGCGTTCCCTCAGGGTAAGGACGATCAAGGGCGAGGAGGAGCGATTTCTTTCCATGCGCTGTTTGTAAGCAGGCGGACTTACCGGCGTGCGGGTTGCAGCCCATTTTCTTTCTTCGAGCTCATCGACCCAACGATTGTCGAATTCGATAGGCGCCAACCGCCGTACGAGCGATGGGTCGATCCGGATTGGTCGGTTCGTGAGAATCCTGATCCTCGAGCGACTTGGGTTGCACTTGCCCTCGACCGCGGCTGGCGCGTGGTTGTTCCGCAGGACGCGCCGGCGGGGGATCTGATGAGAGAAGTGTGGAGCGCCCTACCGATGCGATCGAGAGAGATTGTTTCGCTTGCAAGTTGGGTGTTCTCTTCAACGGCCCCGTTCGACCTTTTGGCAATGCCGACGAACCTGGCTCGGGCTGCAGTCGAGTTGGACTCCAAGCTCGTGGTATCAACAAGGCTCGAGAACAGCCAAAGCGTTCCCCTTCTGGGCGCCTCTGGATTGTGGCGTCGGCTCCGCTTCGGCAGAATCTGGGGATTGCCAGTGCCGCTGATCGTGTGTCTTGCTCTCGCCGCGGTTCTGGCCTTACTGTTGGTTGACTCTAAGCCCTGAAAGGGTGATTCAAAAAAGCCCAGGGCAAGGCCCTGGGACTAACGGAGAACACCATGCGCCGCGTCCGGTCTCCTCGGTTCGGTCGCCCTTTCAAAACGAAAATGTAGGAATTCGGCATGCGCGTGCCGCCTCTGATCCCAGGGCGTCGCCCTGGGCTTTTCAAAGTTGCCCCTTCAGGGCCAAGAGGCGGAAGGTTCGTTTTGCGGCTGAGCCGCGTTAGGGCTAAAATGGGAGTACGGGATGGATTCGCCGCCTCCGATCCCATGGCGACGCCCTGGGCTTTTCTAAGCTGCGCCTTCAGGGCTAAGAGGCAGAAGGGTCGTTTGCGGCTGAGCCGCTTTAGGGAGCCGTCCCCAACCATGCGTCGGATCATCGCGTTCGGAATTCTGGCGGCGTCCCTGTTCTCGGGTTGCGGCAAGAGCTGCGAGGAATTGAACAGTCGCGTGCTGGAAAAGGCGAAAGCCTCTTGGAAGAAGGCTGGGGTCAAGTCGTACAACCTCTGGTGGTCGACCTCTGGCGTGCGCAAGCAGCGGTATCGTGTGTTTGTGCGAGACGGTCAAGTGAAGCGAATCGACATGCTCCAGGAGGGCGGGGGCGCTGTCGAAGCCAAGCCCGGTTCGCCTTCGATGTTTGGCGTCGAGGGTCTCTTCAAGACGCTTCGCGAGGAGCTCGACCAGCTCGAATCGGACAAGCCGTTCGGTCAGCCCAAGGGCGCGAAGGCGGTTCTTTGCGTTGAGTTCGATCCGAAGCTGAGTTTTCCCAAGCGGTATCTGCGAGACGTCATGGGGTCGGGCAGGGGCCTGGAGATCGACGTCGAGACGCTACTGCCGCAGGACGCAAGCGCCGAGATCCCCCCCTTGGACGAGCCCAAGAGTCGATAGGCGGCGTTACCCAATCGCGAATCGCGCCTTCTTGGTCGCCTTTCCTTTGGCGCCGTAGGCGGCGGGGTCGACCTTGAGAGCTCCCCCTTCGAATTCCTCGAAGACTGGCTTCTCATTCATATGCACAGGCTTTGCAAGTCCCAAGAACCGGGATACGAACGGGCTCGCTGGGTTCTCGTGGATCTCCTTGGGAGGACCCATCTGCTCGACTTTGCCTCGGTTCAAGATCACCACTTCGTCGGCGACTTCGAAGGCCTCTTGCTGGTCGTGCGTAACGAACAGGCTTGTGACATGCGCCTCGTCGTGGAGCCTGCGTAGCCAGCCTCGAAGTTCCTCGCGCACCCTGGCGTCGAGCGCTCCGAACGGTTCATCCAAAAGTAGAACCTTGGGCTCGGGCGCCAGAGCCCTTGCCAGCGCCACGCGCTGGCGTTGCCCGCCGGAGAGCTGCGATGGGTAGCGGTCGGCGTATCCCGTCAACTGGATCAGCTCCAAGAGCCGATCGACGGAGCTACGGATCTCCGCCTTCGGCCTGCGCTGAACGTCGAGGCCAAAGGCGATGTTTTGCCTGACCGTCATATGTCGAAATAGCGCGTAATGCTGGAAGACGAAGCCGACGCCGCGCTGCTGCACGGGCACGTTGGTGGCGTCTTCGCCCGTGAGCTCGACCTCGCCCGAGTCGGGCCTTTCGAGCCCAGCGATGATCCGCAGGATCGTGCTCTTGCCCGAACCCGTGGGGCCCAAAAGAGCAACGAGCTCGCCAGCGGGGACGTCGAAGGAAACCCCATCGACTGCCTGGAATTTCCCGAAGGCCTTGGACAAAGCCCTTACAGAGATTGCCATGATTCGCCCTTCTCTTTCGAAGAGTTAATGTGCATCAGGCTTCCCTTCCCGCCGAGCAGTATGCTTCCTGAGGACTTCCATCACCACCAAAAGCACGATCGATACGGCGGCCAGGGCCAGGCTTGCGGCGTAGGCGCCTTCGGACTTGTCGAAACTATCGATGCAATCATGAATATAAAGTGTTGCCGTTTGGGTTCTGCCGAGGAGGTTGCCCGATACGACGAGCAAGGCGCCGTATTCGCCCAGCGACCTCGCGGCGGTCAGCGTGGCGCCGTAGGCCAATCCCCAACGAATGGAAGGCAGAGTGATCCTAAAGAAGGTGCGCCATTGTCCCGCGCCCAAGGTCTTTGCCGCTTCTTCCTGATCTACGCCAATCTCGCGCAGAACGGGCACGACTTCGCGAACAACGAAGGGCATGGTGACAAACAGCGACGCCAAAACCATTCCCAAAGGCGCGAAAACCACCTGGATCCCTATCGCTTCCAGAGCACGTCCAAACCACCCGTTGGGCCCGTAGAGAAGCGCCAGCATAAAGCCCGCGACGACGGGCGAGACCGCGAACGACAGGTCGACCAAGCCGTCCGCCAGCGCTCTGCCCCAGAACCGCTGGCGAACCACGACCAGCGCGAAGGCCACTCCAAAAAGCGTGTTGATCACCGTGACGACGATGGTGATCCAAAGCGTCATCCAGAACGCGCGGACGGCCTCGGGAGAGGTGAGGAACGAGAAAAACCGGGGAACGCCCGTCGAGAAGGCTTGTTTGGCAAGCTGAAACGTAGGCACCAGGATCAAGAGCGCAAACCAGCCCAGGACGATGGTCGTCAAGATCCAACTGCCCAGGGAAGGTCGCCCATGAACGCGAACCCGCGATGATGGGATCGTCGATGGATCAGAGCTCAATCTCGACCTCCCGTTTGCGTTCCAGAAGACTAAAGGCGATGAGCGTTCCCAGCGAAAGCAAAAGAAGCACGGTCGAGACCACCAGGGCCCCTTGGTTGTTCCCCGACTCGAATGCACTGTAGATGTAGAGAGGCGCCGTCTGGGTCGAATAAGGCTTATTGCCGGCGACCATGATCACGCTGCCGAACTCTCCAAGCGCCCTGGAAAACGAGAGCGCCGAACCGCTGAGGATGGCGGGCCTCAAAGCGGGCAGAGTGACTCGGAAGAACGTCGTGAACGCACCCGCGCCCAAAGTGGCCGCGGCCTCTTCCTCCGCGCGGTCCAATTCGTGGAGCACCGGCTGCACAGCCCTGATGACAAAAGGATATGTAATGAACAAAAGCGCCAGCAAGACGCCAGGCTTCTCGTAGATGATCGCCCAGCCGTTGGACCTAAGAATGGTTCCTACCACGCTCGAAGGTCCAAACATAACAACCAGCATCAGACCGGTGACGATCGTCGGGACGGCGAAAGGGAGGTCGATCAAGGCGTTGATCAGGGTTTTTCCAGGTATTTTGTAGCGAACCAACACCCAGGCGGTGGCTGTGCCCATGACCGCGTTGAACGCGACCATCATGAGCGCCGTGCCCAACGAGAGCTGGAGCGATTCGAGCGCGGCCCCGTCGGAAATCGCTTTCAGGAAAGCCTTGGGTCCGGCTTTCGAGGTTTCGACGACGAGCCCCGCGAACGGCAGAACCAAGACCGCCGCAAGATAGGCAAGGGTGCTGTCGCGCACGAAGAGCTTGAGCGATCCCACGCGCCCTCGGACAGGTTCGCTCATCGTTTGCCTCGCTTGCTTTTGAAGATCTGGGTCCAGTACCCGTCGGGCCCGTACAGCTCAGACTTCAGCTTCTTCCAGCCGCCCAACTCTTTGACGGTGAAGACCTCCCTCGGAGTGGGTTTTCCGGTTGCGTCCGGAACTTTGGGGTCCATTGGTCGAAATCCATACTCCGCGAAGATCCGCTGACCTTGGGCGCTAATCGCGAAGGCGACAAACGCCTCCGCCAGCTCTCGGTTCTTATGCTTATCTACGGACTTGTCGATGATCGCGATAGGGCTCTCGATCAAAAGCGTCGAACTGGGAATGACGTAGGGGATGTCCTTGCCGTACTTCTTGCTCAGGGCAAGCTCGTTTTCATAAGAGACCACCGCGTCGCCGATGCCGCGATCGACGAAATTGGCCATGCTCTGTCTGCCGGAGGAATCCATGTTGATGACGCGAGCCTGAACTCGGGCCAAAAGGTCCCGCGCCTCGTCAAGGTTCGGCGAGCCCGCGTTCTTGCGCTTGGAATCAAGGAGTGAGGCGCCAAAGATCGCGTTGATGTTCCAACGAGCCCCTCCCGACGTGTTGGGATCCGGATAAAGGACGCCGACGTCGCGGCGGGCGAGGTCGGTCCATTCTTCGATCCGCTTGGGATTGCCAGGCCTTACGCCGATCACGACCAAGCTGTGCGTGACGATGCCGTTAGTGGGTCCGGTGCGCCAGTTGGAGTTGATCAGGCCGGCGGTCTTGAGCCTGTCGACGTCGTCGGAATGCGAGAGGATCGCCACGTCGGCCTCGTAGCCGGCGACGATCGATCGGCTCTGCGCTCCGGAAGCGTTGTACGATTCAACGAAGTCGACGGTCTTCCCCGTACGCTCTTTCCAATACTGGGCAAAGGCAGGCAGAACGCCTTCGTGAAGCGCCTCTCGGACGACTGAATAAGCCCCCAAAGCCAACGTCTCGCGGTTGTGGCCCCCAAACTCGCCGGTGCATCCGCTTGTGAGGGTCAGCAAGGCGAAGCAAACAACGGCCCAACGCCCTGCTGGGGCGTTTCGCGTCGCGGAAGGGGGTTGCGGGCCAAATTTCATGGGTCTTGCCGTCAACGAGCCAAAGCCCGAAGCGGCCGTTCGGCCGCCCCGGGACTCGGAAGGATTTCGGATACACAAGGAAGTAGGTTGGACTCCTCAATAATCGGTTGAAGAGAACACTTCTCCTCCATTGATAGATGTAAGCTTTCGGAGAACGACAACGTTTGTGCTGTCTTTGATGAATCGGACGCCGCCGTCGCCAAAGAGGATGTTCACGCCGCCTGGGTGGAACGAGAACAGCGACTGATTGTTGCCCGCTTTATTGCCGCTGGTCCCCAGCAATCCCGGATAGGCCTGGAAAGGAGAAGCCTCGTGGGCCGGCCTGGTTTTGTTGTTGACGACGCCCGAAACGCCCAAACTGCTGTGCGGCTCGGCCCATCTCCAGAACCGCCGACCCGCCCCGTTCGAGAAGCCTGGAACGTTCCGAACCGGCGGGACGGCTATGCCGCCGTAGTAGTTCTCCGCGTACTGGCTGACGAAGGTCATGTCCCGACCTGCGTCTTCAGCAATCAGAATCGTTTGGCTAAGCCCGTCGGTCACTTCGGAGAGCATCGTCATGCCCTGTTTCAGCGCTCCATCGACGCGAGCCAGCTTGTTGCGGTAGGGAACGATCGGCGTCGAGCCTGGCTGTCCGGTCAATCCGTTGGGGTCGATGTCTGTGTAAACCGTGGCGCCGTAATCGGTGTAGCCATAGCCGCCGCCGGCGAGAATTTCATAAGGGCCGGCGTTCGGGTCCGACGCCACGTTGTCGCGGTTGCCGCCCGAATGCGAGGACGAGGGGCACAGGAAGACGTTGATCACCGTCGATGCGGCCGTATAGTTGGCGCCGGTTAGATCGTTGTAGTCGAGCGAAAAGTTGATCGAGTTGTAGACGTTTCCCTGGTCCAGGTATGTCAGGATCCGAGGGAAGACCGAGTACGCGCCGTCGACATATTGATTCTGGGGAGGGGAGACGCTGTAGTTCGACGACTGTCCCGCGGGCGGAAGGCATCCGTTCGAGCTTTCGTAATTGAAGAGCGCCAGACCGAGCTGCTTCAGATTGTTCACGCATTGCGTACGACGAGCAGCCTCGCGAGCCTGCTGCACCGCGGGCAAGAGTAGAGCGATCAGAACCGCGATGATCGCGATCACGACCAGAAGCTCGATCAGCGTGAAGCCTCCTCGACGAGGCAAGGTTTTCGACGGACGCATTTCAACAAACTCCTTGAAAAAAAACTTTCCCACACTTTTCAGCAAACTTCATCAACATATGATGAAGATTAGTTATTTTGAGAGTTAATGTGGTTGCAATCCAATTGTCGCTAGAAGTCCAACGGAAGATCCGCTCGGAGGTGACTAGCCCGCGGTGCGTCAGGTTCAGGGCACGTCTCGTGCCGAATTTGAAAGTCGTTGATCCTTGGCGACCGGCGCCGGAGCCTTGCACAACCTCCAAAATCGACGCCAAGAGCCGCGGGTTTCGCACTAAAAGCCAATTCAGTAAGTACTTGTGAACGGTTGGCAAAATCGACTAAGATTCCGAATCCGCAGCCCTGTTGTTGAGGAATTTCATCAATACGATCCTTTTCACTTTGTCGAGAAGCTTTCCGACGCGATGAATACATTCATTATTTGGAGGATCGACCTAGGATATTTCCTAGTAAGCTAGTAAATAAGACGGGTTTTCGACCATATTTCACGGGAAGTGTCATGGAGAATCTAGGCGGCTTGCTGCTTCAGGTTTGCGCGAGGTCTGTCGTCATCTGCGGATCGAAGAGTCGGTTGAGCGAATTGCATTGCAATTGGGAGAGTGGGCGCCTGCGGATCTTGTCCTGGTCAGGCAGCTCGACATGCAGAAATCGACGGTCGAGACTCTGGCGATTGGTCTCTGCCGAGGTGGCGGGCATAGCGAGCAAGCGACCGCCAAGAGCGAATTGAGGCGCGAGCAGCTGGAGAGGATCCTTGCTTGGTCGAGGGGTCGAGAGATGATCAAAGGCTCCGCGCGGGAAATCGACAAGAGGCTTCCAGGCCTCTTGCCCAAGAACCTGGTCGGTCAGGTGTTGGCTGGACCTCTGGTTCCGGAAAATGGTTTTGCAGGAGTGTTGATCTTTTACAAGTTTGGAAAACCTCACTTCCAATCGAGCCACGAGCAATTGCTCTTGGCGCTTCTGGAGCCGCTGGCGGTGGCGCTCGAGAACGACCATAGGCTGAGAGAGCTCTCGTCGCTGCGCGAAGCGGTCGAGGCCGAGAACCGAACGCTGCTTTCGCGGCTGGGCAAGTTCGACATCACCGACTCGGTCATTGGCGCCGAGACCGGTCTCAAGTCGGTTATGGAACATATCGACTTAGTGGCGCGGTCGGACGCTCCGGTCTTGGTTCTGGGTGAAACGGGCTCGGGCAAGGAGGTGGTGGCCCGAGCCGTGCATACGAGGTCCCGGTGTGCGTCGGGCCCGTTTCTGAGGGTGAATTGCGGGGCCATTCCGGGGGAACTGGTCGATTCGGAGCTCTTTGGCCACGAGAGGGGCAGCTTCACGGGCGCCGTCGGAGAGCGCAAGGGTTGGTTCGAACGCGCCGACGGCGGGACGCTGTTTCTCGATGAAATTGGCGAACTACCGCCGGCCGCGCAAGTCAGGCTGTTGAGGGTGCTGCAGGACGGCAGTCTGGAGCGGGTGGGCGGAGAACGCCAGATTCACGTCGAGGTGCGGGTGATCGCAGCCACCCACAGAGACCTGCAATCCATGGTTGCCGATGGGAAATTCCGCGAGGATCTCTGGTATCGGATCGCCGTTTTCCCTATCCGTCTGCCAGCGCTTCGCGACCGATCCGAGGACATCCCGGCTTTGGCCAGCCATTTCGCCTTGAGCGCTGCGAAGCGTCTGGGGATCGCCCCAGTGCTCCCTTCGGTGTCGGATCTTCGCATGCTGCGGGAATATCCGTGGCCTGGGAACGTCAGGGAGCTCGCTGCGGTGATCGAACGCGCGGCGATCCTGGGCGGAGGATCGCGGTTGGACGTCGATCGCGCCTTGGGCTCGGTGCCCACCTCTGCTGCTTCGGCGGGTTCGAGTCAGAGTGAACCTTTGGCGGCACGGGAAAAGGAGCCCAGGGTCAACCGTCTCGAGACCTTGAGTGCGGCCATGGCGAAGCACATCGAGGCCGCACTCGAGCGGTGCGACGGCCGCATCGAAGGTCCCTACGGCGCGGCGAAGCTGTTGTCGATCAATCCACATACACTCAGGTCGCGGATGCGGAAACTGGGGGTCTCCTGGCGCGAATATCGACCCAGAGGCGCCTGATCGCGTCGGCTCGAGACCTTTTCGTCAGGCCTTCCACGGAGACGGGCAAACGGGTTGGTCGGCCGGAATGTGCGTGGATGAGCACTGGCATGTTTTTCCGATTATGAACTACGATTAAGAGAGTGACCGGATCGAGGCGAAGGGGCGAAGACGATGCCCGTTGTCGGCAGTGCGGATTTATCGATTGACTCGCACGGCGCAGCCCCGGGTGGGGCTGCCGGCGGATCCTCATCATCCGAGTCCGGACGCAAACGCCCGAGACGCCCCAAAAGTCCCTCTGGACGCGGCCAGGACGAGCACTGGAGCCGCCACGCTTCGCGATACGAAGAAGTGTTTATCGACCCGTACGATTCGCGAGTCGAGAATCCTCTTTGGAGGGTCCTCGACGGCCTGACGAACTCCAAATCGATGACCGTCGCGGACTTAGGTTGCGGAACGGGTCCGCTACTACCCTATCTGGCAAAACGATTCGAGAGGGTGATCGCGGTCGACTTTGCTCCCGAGATGATCAAACGCGCCAAGAAGAGGCTGCCGCCGGGGGCCAAGAACGT
Organism: uncultured Planctomycetota bacterium; assembly: GCA_963818975.1. GTDB lineage: Bacteria > Planctomycetota > Planctomycetia > Isosphaerales > Isosphaeraceae > CAWFUI01. Next base: position 201,541 of record CAWFUI010000002.1, read on the forward strand.
CCAGTTCATCACGGCGCCGATCCACGAGATCGCCGATATGAACCTGACGATCGACGTGGCGGTCGCGGTCAATTCCTTGGTGATGCCTGAGCTCAAGGTGCTCCGTCGGAGCATCGCCGCGATCAGGTCGAAGCTCTCTCGCGGGGGCTTGTTTTGCGGCGTAGCCCCGGCCATGGATGCAATCCATTACCAGACGATGCTTTCTCTCGAGCAACTGATCGATCGAGGTCTTTCAGAGGCCGAGGCCGAGCGCGTGGTCGCCGTCCGATCCGAGCATCGCAACTATCAATTCGCCTTCGGCCGGTTTCGGCATCGAGGCCTCAAGCAGAAGTTCTGGATGCCTTTCGAGCTCGAGTTTAGGCTCAAGAAGGGCGGGTTTGGAAGCGTATTGCTGGACAAGGTCCTTTACCCTTGGGACGAGGCCGCGCTCGGTGATTCGGACTTTGCCAATGAAGCCAGAAGCTGGGACTGGTGGTTCGAGGCAAGGGCCTGAGGAACCGCGATGAGGTGTTCCCAAGGAATTTCCATGTAGAATAGATGTCGCGGCAGCCAAGGTCGCGAAGCCGGTTGGCTGTTACTCGCGGGGAGCAGCGACGATGTCTTCAGAACCCCTTGCGGGCGGCGGTCATTCCAAGAGGCGAATTGGAGGCCTCTTCGACGAGGACGAGCCCGCGAGCCAAGTCCGGTCGGACGCACCAACCAAGTCCATCGAAGAATACCTGCGTGAGACGCCGGCCGAGCCGCTTTCGCGCACGGCCAAAGCGGTCGTCTGGGCAGTTGCGATCGTTGTCGCGGCGCTGCTTGCGGCCAGCATCTACCGCGCCGCGGTCCCTCGAACTCACGCATCGGTCAAATCCATTTCCGATGCGAACTAGGCCGAGACGGCGGTTGCGTCCCTCGAGCTTAGGTTCCGAACTCGAGCCGTCGCTGCGCCAATTGCGCCTGGAGCCGCTGGATGATCGACGAGTGCATCTGCGACACTCGAGACTCGCTCAAGTCCAAGGTGGCGCCGATCTCTTTCATCGTCAGTTCTTCATAATAATACAAGATGATGATCAGTCGCTCGTTGCGGTTGAGGCCCTTGGTCACCATCCGCATCAGGTCCTTGCGCTGGAGCCTGCGGGTGGGGTCCTCGCCCTTCTTGTCTTCCAGGATGTCGATCTCGCGGACGTCCTTGTAGCTGTCGGTCTCGTACCACTTCTTGTTCAGGCTAATAAGCCCGACGGCGTTCGCGTCCATCGACATCTTGTCGAAATCTTCCACGGTCATTCCCATATGCTCGGCCAGCTCGGCTTCGGTGGGAGGGCGTCCGTGCCGGGCTTCGAGCTCTTTGCGCGCCTCTTCCATTTTGCTGTGTTTGGAGCGGACGAGCCTGGGAACCCAGTCCATGGTCCTCAGTTCGTCGAGCATGGCGCCGCGGATGCGCGGGACGCAGTAGGTTTCAAACTTGACTCCTCGGGTGAGGTCGAAGGCGTCGATGGCGTCCATCAACCCGAAGACGCCCGCCGAGATCAGGTCGTCGAGGTCGACGCCCTCGGGCAGACGCTGCCAGATGCGCTCGGCGTTGTACTTCACGAGAGGCAGGTAGCGCTCGACCAGTCGGTTGCGCAAGGGCGTGGTCGGATGCTCCTTGAATTCGCGCCAGAGCTCCGTCACATCCACGTCCAGCTTGGTTGACATCCTGACCTCCATGTCTACAACCGCGGGCGCACATCCTTGTGCGGACCCCAGCGAAGCATCGCGTCGATTCGGCGAAAAGGGCGTCTGAATCTCGCCTTGGCAAGACCAACCGACCTTTGAGCCTCCCGCAAACCCGTCCGGACGATTGGCTCGTTTCTCGGAGGCCAACCCTGGTTCTCGACGCGAATGCGCGAGGCCAAGTTGTTCCAACTCGAGAGACGACTCCCGAACCGTCGCGTCCTGGGCAGGCGGACCTTCTGGAAACCTGAGAGGCCTCCTTGGGCGCCGACGACTGCTTCAAGTCCCCCCGCGTTCCTAGGAACCGACCTTCCATCTTGTTATCGGACAATCGATAGAACCGGCTTGAGTCGTCTTTTCGGCATAATCCCACCTCGAGACAAACTCGGATTCGCTCGACCTCCGCCCTTTGACACGCAAACAGACCGAAATATGTAACATTTACCCGAATTTCATGGCCGCGCCTCGCTTTCGTTCCAGGGCCCTTCGAGCCTGCATTCTTGCCCCGACCGCCGAGGAAGGATCGATCGCGAGCCTTCGTTCAAGAGAGAGTCGAGCGGCGATCCTCCGGACCTGTCTGGCCGCCGCTGAATGCGGAAACGCCGTCAAGTATGGCGAACCGAGCCGGGCGGCGCGGCCGACGCAGGGGTCGACCCCCACCCAGCCCAAAGGCGATAGGGGCGTTCCCAAAAAGTCCCTGCTCGTAGCCGCCAGAACCGCCAGCGTCTCGGCTGCTTCGCGTTTGGATTTGGCCTGATTGACGATCGAACGCAGAACAGGCCGGTTCGCCAAACCCTTCAAACGCATGACCAACGCGTGAGTATCGGCCAGCGAGGCGGGCTCGGGCGTCGCAGCCACGATGATCTCGTCCGCCTCCAAGGCCGCGAGATCCTCGAGCCAACCGACGCACGTACCGACGTCGACCAGGAGAAACTCCGCCTGGGACTTGAGCTTCGCGAACTCGCTTGGGAGATGAGACGAGGCTTGATTCAATATGTCATCAGACGTCCGTAGAGCATGTGCTCCTGGGACGATCCGCATGCCGCATGGGCCCGGGGCCAGGATGTCGGCTACTCCGCACTCGCCGGCCAGGACGTTTCCAAGATCCCTTTCGGGAGAGATTCCGCACAAGATGTCCAGGTTTGCGAATCCGAAGTCCGCGTCGGCCGCGATGACCGACTCTCCGCGCTGGGCAAGCGCCGCCGCGAGGTTCAAGACCAATGTCGAAGACCCCGCGCCTCCTTTGCCGCTCGTGAAAACAAGACATCGACAGCCCTGGACATCTCTTGTCCGTTCACGATTCCCCTCGGCCGATTCTGAAAACGCCCTTGCAAGCGGAAGGACCAAGGCGCGGCTGGAAACGACGCCTGCGGCGTCTTCCGCGTTCCTTTCCTCCACGAGCTTTCGCAGGCGTTCAGCCTGATCGGACATAACAGGTTTCCAAAAGGGCTTGGCTTGGAACACGAGTGTACGGGTCCAGCGCGAGCGGCTGGTTAGTTCGCCTCCAGTACGGGCCGAGCCGGCTCGAGCCCCAAGATCAATCGAGCCAGTCGGCTCGACGACGCGGCCTCGAGGTCGTCGGGCACCGCTTGGCCTGTCGTGATGTAGCTGACCGGCCTTTCCACTTGTCCCAGAAGGGCGAGCAATCCGCCCAGACCTTCCGCCTCGTCGAGCTTGGTCAGGATCAACCTGTCTGCTTGCACCATCGCGAACCGATCGACCGCGGCGCGAAGGTTCCGCTCGCCGGCCGCCGCGCTTAAAACCAGGTGCACTTCGTCGGGCTTCGCCGCCAACAGAAAGTCGGCGAGTTCCCGAATCTTTACCTCGTCCCGCGGACTTCGGCCCGCGGTGTCGATCAGCACGACGTCCACATCCCCCAGCTCCGCCACCGCCCCGTCCATTTCGTCGGGCGTGTTGGCAACCGACAACGGTAAATTGATAATCTCGGCATATGTTCTAAGCTGCTCCACTGCCGCGATGCGGTAGGTATCGACCGTGACAAGCCCCGGCTTGAGCCCCCTGATCAATTTGAAATTGGCGGCCAGCTTGGCGATCGTCGTGGTCTTGCCGACGCCGGTCGGTCCGACGAGCGCCGCGATGCGTTTGGCGCCGGCGGGCGCGACAATCGGCGGAGCGATCGGCACGCACGATTCCACCGCCTCGCATAGTGCTTCGCGAACCAGGCTCTTATCCCTTAGCTCGTGCGGCTCGAGTCTCTCGGAGATAAAGCGGACAAGCCTCCGAGCCAACGGCTCCGGCACTTCGGAATCGAGCAGACTCGCGTACGTCGACACAAGATCCGCGGGCATGTCCGGCAGGAGAGTGTCGATCCTGCCCTGGCGCATCAGCTCCTCGACGGCGCCGTGAATCTTGCCAAGCTCCATTCCCATCTGCTGGTCCATGGCAAGGCCAGGCTGGGCGGGTCGCCGTCGATGCTCTTGAACAGCGGCTCGACTTGGCGGCTCGTCGGTCGTTGCGTGAGCCGTCACTTCGACAAGCTCTCGGACGCCGAGGCCAAACAGCCTGCGGGACCTCGTCTCGCGGGTGCCGAGGATCACGGCCCCTCCGCCCAAGTCTTTGCGAACTTGGGAGACGCCTCCTTCAGCGTTTTTCCACGATACGTCTTTACAGCCATGGAACCTGCAAATCTCCTTGTAATTCAAATCATCGAATCGTCAATAGGATTCGCATTCTCAGCTCGTCGTTACCGCCGTAACCAGAGGAACGCTGGAATCTTGGACGTCTTCCTCGACGATTACCCCGAGGACGTCCACTGGGGCGTCTCGAGGGATCTCCCGCCGGCTCAGGATGGCGAGCCTGGGCAGGTCGTTTCGAGTGAGATCCTTGAGGATCGGCCGGGCGGACGCGGAACAGAGTACGACGGGAGCATAGCCCGCCTCGACCAGCGCACCCACCGCCGCCGCCACTGCGTGTACCGTGCTGCGGGCCATCTCCGAACCCAACGGAGACGCCGGCCAAGAGTCCGAAGCCCTGGCAAGACCCGCGATCCGCGCGTCGAAAGCGGGATCAGAGCCACCACCCTGAGCCTGCCGTCGGAGCTCAAGTAATGTTGCGTAATTCCCCTGCCCAGACCTTCCCGAGCCAGCTCGGTCAGTTTGTCCGCATCGCGCGAGTGGCCTGCATGTTCGGCAAGCGTTTCCAAGATCGTCTCCAGATCCCGCACGCTGACTCGCTCTCTCAAGAGGTTTTGCAAGACTCTCTGAACCTCGCCTGGACGAAGCAAACCCGGGATCACTTCGTCGACAAGGGCGGGGGACGTCGACCGAACGCGCTCGAGCAACCTTCCAAGCTGTTCGCGAGTCATCAACTCATCGGCATGTCGGAGAATAATCTCGCCAAAGTGCCCAGCGATGACCGCCGAAGCCTCGACGATCCGGCAGCCGGCAAGCTCCGCCACTTCCCTGCCTTCCGAGTGAATCCAAACAGCGTGTTGACCCGTGACGGGATCGACCCCGTCGCGACCGTCGGGTCTGCCCACCATCTCCGCTGGAGGCACTGCCAAAAGCCTGCCTGCATGGGCCAAGCCTTGCCCAACCGTCGCTCCACGGATCTTGATTCGATAATCGTGAGGGCCAAGACCAATCTCGTCCCGAATCCGCACTTGCGGGACGATGAGCCCAAGCTCGCGGGCAATCCTGTGTCGAACCGAGCGGATCCGTTCGAGCAGGTCGCCGCCGCGCGCCGGATCGGCAAGGCTGATCAGCCGATAGCCAATCTCGAGCTCCAGCGGGTCCACCTGGAGCAGCTCTTCCATCCCGTCGGAGATCGGTTCCGATTTCCCTGCCGTGGCTTTCTCGCCAGGCGCCTCGGACGTTGCTCGAGACGATTCCGTTTGGGGCTCCTCGGTTGAAGCTCCATCGTTATCGCGCCGAACGCCAAACCTCAGGTACACTGCGCCAGACCCCAACGCTCCAGCGATCGTCAATAGCGGCAGCTTCGGCAGCCGCGTAAACGCCAAAAATCCCACGAAGCCCGCAGCCACTGCCAGCACTGCGGCATTGCCCAAGAGTTGACGCGAAACGTCTCTGCCAATATCCGTCTCGGTCGACGAACGCGTGACGATCAGCCCCGCTGCCAGCGAAATCAAGAACGCGGGAACCTGGCTGACGAGACCGTCGCCGATCGTCAGCTTCGTAAACACGTCCGCCGCCTCGCCGATGCTCATCCCGTTGTTCACAACGCCGAGATAGAGGCCAGCACAAATATTGATGCTAACAATAACAAGCCCTGCAATCGCATCGCCGCGGACGAACTTGCCTGCTCCGTCCATGGCGCCGAAGAAGTCTGCCTGGCGATAGATCGCTTCGCGTCGCTTCTGAGCCTCCGACTGGTCGATGACGCCCGCGTGCATGTCGGCGTCGATCGCCATCTGTCTGCCAGGAAGACCATCGAGCATGAACCTCGCAGCCACCTCGCCAATACGCGTGGCGCCTCGGGTGATGACCACAAATTGGATAACCACCAAGATCATGAACAGGATGAAACCGACCATCACGCTGTCGCCAGCGACAAAGGATCCGAACGCCCTGACGACCTCGCCAGCTGCATCGAGCCCGAACCTTCCGCCTCGCGAAAGGATGAGCCTGGTCGTGGCGACGTTCAGAACCAATCGCAACAACGTCGTTGCCAAGAGCAGAGTGGGGAACGAACTGAATTCCAAAGGCGTGCGGATCGAAAGCGTTGTGAGAAGTATGAGAACCGAGAGTGTGATGTTCGCTGCCAAGAACAGGTCGAGAAGAAACGGAGGAAGCGGGACGAGAAGCACCACGATCGCGCCGACCATCGTGACCGGCAGGATCAACTGTGTGAGCCTGGGCCAGGCAGAGCGTGAGTTAAGGATCGCAGACGAGGGAGGCATCCGTTCCTCTCCTCCACAAGTAGAGTTTCGCCTGGACTTGGCCCGAACGGGACCGCAACGAAAATGTTGCCGAAAGGATTGACGTAAAGCAGTCGAGAGATCGAGAGCGCCGCCGAGCGAGACTCAGCGTCGAAGCGCTTACGCGTCGCAAGCCCGGGCGTCGTCGCGTTTATGTCGACGAGACTTGGACCTGCCGAGTTCATCTGCCAGGGAAAGAATGGAAGTGCGTCGGGACGATAGCCCCAGCTGCTTTCCCTGTCCAGCCGAATCTTCATCTCACGCTTAGCGCGACAACGAGGACTACGGCCTCCTGTGCTCTATCGAGCTACTAAATCCCGGAGTAGCCGGCCCTTCGCCGAGGAACTACAAGTGTGGCTCCGGCCTCCTCCGGCGTCCGTTCCCTCGATATAAGTCGTTGTTCTGAAAAGGATTTAGCGATCTAGAACGAACGAACCCAATTTCACTCTGCGGGGTTTGAGCAAGCTGCTCGAATCCCGTCGAGTTCTCCGCCTGATCTCTCCGGTTCCGTGTGATTCCGAGTTTTCGGTTGTTCAAGTCTTTGCTTGCTCTACCAAACGAACCCAATTTCAATCTGTGCAGTTTGGACAAAACAGGCGGCTTCGGCAGATTGTTCGCTCTCATCCCTGGGGCTTGCCGCTCGCGGTCTTCACCGTGGCTCCTCCGCGCTCGGGCTGTCCTGAGCGCACTCCAACCGACTGCGACCAGCTTGATCCAGCCAGCCGCGATTCACACCAACGTCCGGAATGTCAAAGATCAGACCGTTGCCGGTACAGTTCACTTTGATAGTTGCCGCTCAGGGCAAAAACCGGCAAGAATTTTTGAAATTCCACACTGGGCAAGATAGTGGATCTTTTCGGTCGAACCCGACGGGACATCGCTTGGGTCTAAGGAGCTGCGATCGTGCTTTCGCTGATGGTCGACCACTGCGAACGGTGCGGCGCCTTGGCGCCTGGTCGCGAGCAATGGATGTTCCACTCCGGTGAAGCGCGCAAGGAATTCTACTGCTTTCGCTGCCTCCGAATCTTCCGCGTCTACGCAATCATCGGCCTGACGCTTTTGGGACTGATCCTCGCGACCGCCATCACGGCAGTGTGCTGGTTGAAGATGCAGCGATGACCGGCTTGGCGGTAAACCAGTCGCTTGAGGCCGACCGAAACGGACAAATGCGGGAGCTCATCGCAAGGACGCAAACTCGAAGACCCGCCGCGGCGGGGCGCGAAGGGGAAGTCAACGGAAGGGAAAGTCTGGAACTGGAAGTCGAAATTTGATAAGAATGAACAATCAATTACAGATCGACGCGAAGGCTGTCTCATGTCATTTCGGCAGCGAAACAAAAGTCCCGAGAATGAGTGGTTCGTCAGGTCTCGGACTCTCTTGCTCGAGACCGGACTTCCGGTCGAAGTTCTCGATGACGACAGGCGATGGAACTACGTCCTATCGCATGGGGACGACCCGGAAAGCGGATGGAGTCCTTCGTGGATAACGCAGGATCGCGCATCGGATCTGTTGAAGGTGCTTGGCTCTCACTACAAGAACCCCATCGGTTTGTATCTGTTCCGAGAACTCGAGAAGAGGATCAACGAACTACGGGGCGGAGTAGTCGACGTACTGAGAAAGTAGACTGCTTTCAGGGTGGCAGACGTTCAGAGTTCAGTTAAATAGGAGCGCCCGTGAATTCGCCGAAAGACCCTGCGAACGTACCAAGAGTCCTCAATCCAAAGGCTCTGAGAATTGGCGACAGGATCAGAATCGTGGGGATCCCGGGCGAGGGCGTTCCGGGTTATTACATGCACTCGGATACGCGGCGAGCCTACAAGAAATTTATCGCGAGAGGAAGATCCGTTCGAATCTCATTCATCCGCGAGGACGGCTACCCTTGGTTTGACTTCCGGCTTCGCAGGAAGGACGGACGATGGGAATAGCATTCAATGGGCGTCTATGGCGACGATAACAACTGGGTCTTGGTGAAACGTCGGACTCGATGCCCTGATTAGCCAAAGATGAATGGCGAATTCCGACATAGTTCCTGCTTTTAGAGTTGCTCCACGGATTCGGAGCGTCTGAGCAGAGTTTCGCTGATTCCCCCTAGTAGGTTCCAACGGCTGGAGCGAAGTTGTCTGTTCTGCCACGCAACAGAACGCGGTAAGATTGTGGTCGCAACGCTGGTGTTGCACGAAGGGCCGGATTCAGGGTCGTACGAATGAAATTGCATCGACTCGTTGGGATCGTGCTGGTTTTCACCTGCCTATTCTGCCTGGCGCCGATTTGGGCGCCAGTCAGCTACATGCTGGGTTATAAGGGGCTTTTGGTGGGGCCGATTGTGGCAATCGTTTGTATCGGCTTTCGCTTAATACGAGGAGAACGTCTTCTCGACGTTTTGCTCCGACGAACGTTTTGCTTCTACGCCTGCCTGTGGGTTTGCGTCATCGGTTACTCCCTTCTGTGCTACGGAGGAATCGCACTTCCATATATCGTTGGCGATACGTATAATAATCCTAAGGGCGTTGAGCTTCTCCATTTTGCGCGAGGGATGTTCTTGTTGGGAGGCGCCATGGTCTTGGTCAGCCTGGCAGGTTGGTATCTCGCCGAGCGAGTCAAGGCCCCTGGGGAACAAAAGAAGAGTGTATTTGGCATGGATGATCTCTAATTCATCGCTGCTTGGCTCAGGAAACGATACGGCTGAAAGTCGGGTGATTTCAGAGTCGATCGACTGGCTCGGGAGTCCAACGGTATGAGCAACTTTGGTGAAACGCTGTTCGGAGGCTCCGCGTTCGTCCGATGGACTCTGTCTCCATTCATTCTGATATTCGCACTCGTTATTCCGTTTCTGATTCCCGAATGGACGTCTGCTGGCGTCGCGATCATGGTCGGGATCGAGATCGCGTGTCTTGCGTTACTCGCGGGTTTCTGGCTGCCAACGAAGGTTGCTAATCGGGCGTTTCGCGTCTTGGCTGGATTGGTCTTCGTTTTCTACGCGGGCTACCTTGCTCAGCAGTTCTTGTTCACCGACGTCGCGGCAAGGATCTTCGAACGGCGCGGGGCTACTCCTCGGAATGCGTTGATCGGCTTCATCGTGATCGGCCTCCCATGTCTGACTTTCGCCATCCGAGGTCGATTCGATCCTTCGAGTGAGGAGTCGTCCGATCAACCTGATAAGGAGCGACCTCTACTGCAGTCTGACGCGTCCGACGTCGGGAGATCGACGGATGCTCCTTAATCCGATACAGTCGTAAAGTGATTCGGAGCCTCATTTCGCGCAGGGGATGACGAGGAGGGCATTTCGACGTGAACCTGCAAGGAATCAAACAGACAGGAACCGAGCTTCATGGCTTGAGGGGGACATCGTTCCACTCGCGCCTTGGTCTGACTGTGCTCGAGCTCATCGTGCTTGTCGCGATTATCCTCGTTTTACTGAGCTTGGTCATTCCCATAGGAGACACCGACCGCACGCACCGATATCCACCCCCTGGACCAAGCCCTGGAAATGGATTTGTGGGGGTGGCTGGTGAATACCTCAAGCGAGCTTCCCGGTGTGGAAACTGGTATCTCAGCATCATGTCTGATGGTCGATACTCACTCTATGCGACGGGTGCTGGCGGATTCGTTTATGGCCGCGAGTCGGGAGTGCTCCAACGCGCCGGAGAAAACCTGAAGCTCTTACCCGGCAAACCGAATCCCTTCGAATCTCAAATCGGGCGAGTCCTCCTCCCTGTAAAGTGGGGCGAACAAGATTACTTGGTTGCTCCCGACAGACTCCAGTACCTTTGCGATGCGATCATCAGAGGCGATGATCAGAGAGACCTGATATGGGGATGCTTCTTCCTCGTCAGTCCCAGGTCTGACGTCGACGGCTTCGCCGGGCTGCCTGAGGAGTGGGCGAACTACATTAAGGAGAATCTTGTGATCGGCACGATCGCCGAGGTGAGGAAAGACGGCCGAGCCAGGCTCGATGTCGGGTCGGCCGATGGGCTCCTTGTCGGGAGCATCATGATGGTTCAGGGAAGAGAGAAGGATCGGAGCCGAAAGTTGAAGGTCGTCGCGGTCAGTTCGAACTCATCCGAGGTCGAAGACCTCGATCCCGATAAGACCGCCAAGCCGCTAGAGCCGGGTTGGAAGGCTGTGACCGAAAGGAAAGGGAAGCAAGCGGGATCTCACCGCAAAGACGCAAAGGGCGCGAAGGGGGAATAAGACAAAGGCGACCAATCATTACAAACGAACCATCATGTGCGATCATCGTATTGTTTTCTTCGCGTCCCGCCATAGGCGGATCTTCGACCTTCTGGCCTGTGCGGTGAATCCCGGTCTTTCCGCCCTGATCGGCGCCCTTTCGGTGAATCCCATTTCCCCCATTCCTCTCGACACGTCTCCAGCCGCGTGGACAATTATTAAGAGCTTCGGTTACGCACAGGATCGCAAGGACGAATCTGAGAACAATCTCGCGAGGGACCCGCCGTGGATTACGACCGACCGCCTACCTTCATTCCTGCGACACCTGAATATGTCCTCGAGGTGTTTCGTGATGGGTATCGACACTTCTGCGGGCTCCACGAAGATTCCGAGCCGGGGGGTGAGTTGTCTTTTGACACGACAGTCGCTCAGTGGCGGCTCGCTTGCAGCGAATTCGGGTTCCGCTCGCGAGACCATGCGCGCTCTCTCGAGAGGCTATGGAAACTCGGTCGGACCGACGAGGAATGGCTTGTCGTGCTGGAACCGGCCAAGGAGCGAACGCTCGTCGAGCTTTGCGAATTCATCGCTCGGGACGCGCTCATGCCGACGATCGAGCCTGTGTGCATCATGGGGTCGACGTGCCGGAAGGCTGGGGCTTTCTTGGCAATCCGTTCGGTCTTGAGCGATGCCGGCGTCGATGTGTCTTCGCTGGCGCCGTCGACACCGCTTGCTCGGTTTTTCCCGCGCCATCTCTTGGTCTTCCTCGGACCGATCTCACGGTTGGCGCCGAACGCTCTGCCGGACATCACGTTCTTTCGGCCGCGGCATAGAGTGGGTTTGGTCCGGCGCATTCTGGGCGTAGTCTTCGCCATTGCAGGCTGGTTGATCGCACCCTTGGCGATCGTCGATGGGACGGTATTGGCCTTCGTCTCGTGGACTGCGTCTTGGTTCATCGCGCAGGTGTTCGTTCCTTCGAGACTCATATTGGGCGACCTCCGAACATTTCGAGACTTGGCGGAGGTCGTGGCGGAGGGGGCGAGCTAACGAAGAAAGTCGTCTGATCATCGGTTTGATTCTTAGCACTGAAAGTGCGATTCAAGAGAGCCCAGGGCAACGCCCTGGGAATCATGTCGTAGGTGACCGCGTTGCGTCCGATACCACATCTCAGTCATGCCCTGGAAGCGAAGGGAATGTTCGGGAGAATGGAGGGGTGTGCTGGGTCTCTCGGCAGTTCCCAGGGCGTTGCCCTGGGCTGTCGTGAATCACCCCTTCAGGGTGAAGAACTGGCCTGATTGGAGTGCAAAAGAAACTCGGGGGGCAAGACCTCAACCCTTCCTTCCCCTCCAATCGTTAAAGTCCAACGTCCCGCGGACCGAAGTTCAGGATAAGGGTGCATTGGCGGCGGGCTCGGCCGTGCGCCAACGCAATCGGCGAACAAGAAGCGACCTTATGCGTGCGGCGGAGTCTTCATGGGTTCGCTCTCACGCCGATCGGCCGCCCTACATTGTTATCTCCGATTCTCTTGTCGAGCCGCGCGGATTCTAAAGAGCGGCAAGTGTTGTCGCGGCCCTGCTCCAGGGAAAGCATTGCGTCGAATTTCCGGTTTCGCGTTCCGATCCCGTTGTAGAGGCGCGTCCCCTGACACGCCCTCCAGTCCGGTAGTTGCTAGGCCGATCGAACCCGGAGAAGTGGGCGCCACAGGGGTGTCGCCCCTACAACGGTTTCACCGATTGCTACGTCGCGCCGCCCGGATCGTACTGCCGAATAAGTTTGGCTGCGGGTTCGCCGCGCAACGGACTAGCATCCTCCTCTGTATCATGCTCATTGGTTCGCCTGCGCGAGGCCAAGACGCCGAGCCCGTAAACCAAGAGACGTTTACCTCGGCTTTTCCCGTTGGCTCCGATGGTCTTTCAGACCTCGACATTGGCCAGGAGGCTCCTGGCCCGCCGATGACGCCGGGCCCTCAGTTCGGGCTCTATACGTATCGCTATCCTTCGAATCGATTCTTCTTCGGCGATTGGTTCGGACTACGCCCGTGGCTGGAAGAAAGAGGATTCACGTTCTACGTATCTTCAACCCAGTTCGAACAGGGCGTTGCGTCCGGCGGCGTTCAGCAGGCGTTCCGCTGGGGTTCGAAGTTCGACATGCTGGCTCATCTCGACAGCCATAACTTGGGCCTGTGGGACGGCGGCACGCTCGATATGTTCGTCGAATCGAGGCTCGGTCAGGATCCGAACGGATACGCTGGGTCTTTGTCCCCAGTTAACCTTTCGATGTACTTCCCTGTGCCTTACGAACAAGTCACTGCGATTACGGGTCTCAAATACACCCAAGAGATCACGGATCGGTTTGGCATCTATTTCGGCAAGCTCAATGCACTCAACGGCGAGCCCGATCGATTCTTGAAGTATCCGCTGACGTCGCGGTTCATGAATGCTGCGTTCAATTTCAACTTGGCGCTCGATCGATTTCCGTATTCAACTCCAGGGGCTGGCTTCTACTGGAAGGGCGAGAACGGGCCTTCATTGGACTTCATGGTCTTGAACACCTACAGTTCGCCGCTGACCAGCGGGTTCGAGGATCTTGGCAGGAACGGAGTGTTCCTCTACGGGGCAGTGAAGCAAGCGACCGAGTTTTTCGCGTTGCCTGGCAAGCACACGTTCGCAGGTCTGTTTGGTACTGGGAAGTTTACCGAGCTAGCGCCAGCGCCATTTGTCGAGCTCCCTTACGTCCCGTTCGTTGCGCCCAGAAAGACAGGCACGTGGACGCTTCTGTGGAATTTCGAACAGAGGCTGTACGTCAATCCCGACAATCCCGATATCGGTTTAGGTTTATATGTGCAGACGGGGCTTGGAGACGGCAACCCGAACCCAGTGCGCTGGTTTGTGAGCACAAGTGTGTGCGGGAACTCGTCGCTCGTTGGACGCGAAGGAGATACATTTGGAGTTGGCTTTTACGAGGTCGGGCTGAGCGATCAGGCCAAGAGCTTGGGGCTTGGGCTTAGAGACGAGACCGGGGTCGAGCTCTTCTACAATTTCAGGATCACGAACGGTTGCCATTTGACTCCGGATTTTCAGGTGATCCATCCGGGCCTGGCGCCCGTGAATACGGCGGTTGTGGTTGGCCTGCGTTTGAAGATCGATTTCTAAACGCGGTCTGGGGCTGTGGTGCTTGCCATGCGAGCTAGGTTGGAGTCGAAGGTGAGCGCGTCCGAGCTCTTTCGCTGATAGAATGCGGATTCGTTGGGCAACCTCCATCAGTCTGAAATGACACTTGCCGCGGAGCGCTTCTTCAAGTGCCTGCATCGATTCGAGAGCGGACCCGGAAGATTCTTACGTTTGACCTCATGCCTCCTTGGTCTTGGTCGGACCCGTACGTGCTCATTTGGTCGTCTGTTGCATTGGGCGTGTTGTTCAGGGTGGTGGAGTATTTGAACGAGCGTTGGGTTTGGCTTGACGAGGGGTCTTTGCTCGAGGCGATCGCACGCCATTCGATTTGGGAGAAACTGGCAAACAGCCAGGCAGCGCCGATTGGGTACGTATTGCTGGTGAAGGCGATCATCGCGGTGCTGGGGGATGGATTGCTGGCGATACGGATTCCTTCGATCGTTAGCGGGGTTGCGTCAGTGTTCCTGTTCGCGTGGTTTGCCAGGAGGTCGCTTGCTCCTTGGACCGCGTTGGTTGCGGTTGCGATGTTTTCGTTCTCGGACTGTTTGATCTACTATGCGTCGGAGTTCAAGCAATATTCAGGCGACGTCGCGGCGTGCACAGCGGCGCTTGCCCTCGGTTCGTTTCTGATCAAAGGGCCGATCTCGGCTTCGTTACTCGCGAAGGCGTTTGGGGTCGGCGTGGTCTTACTCATCTTTTCTTACCCTGCGCCGTTTTGTCTGGCGGGGGCGGGGCTTGCGGGGATGTTCCAAGCAGCGCGTCGGGGCGATAAGCGGGGGTTTGTGGGGCTTTTGGTAATGTGCTTTGGTTGGGCCCTGTTGTTCGGGCCCTTGTACCTTTTGCATCGGAGTCAGATCGCCTCGGATACGGCCTTGTGGCAGTTCTGGCGGTCGGCATTTCCACCCGACGGATGGAATTCTCGGAGCCTCTCGGTTTGGCTTGCGAACACGTTCTTGGGCTATTTCGCTTATCCACTCGATTTCCCGATCTGGAGAGTCGATCGGCGGATCGCGGCGTTGCCGGCCGCTGTGCTGTTTATTGCAGGCTTCTTCAGGGCGGCAAGGCGGGATTCCGCCACTCTTGTACTGGTCGCGGCGCCAATCCTCGCGTCCTTGGCTGCGGCGTTCGGCAGGTTTTATCCGTTTCACGGCCGGCTCGTGCTATTCTTGGTGCCATGCTTCTTTTATATGATTGCGCGTGGATGGGAGTTGGCCGCGCTATCCAGGCGCACGAGGGTTCTAGCGTACGCGGCGGCCTTTTATCTGATCGCCGGGTCGGCATGCGCGGCGATGGTCGGATTAACAGGCGCCAGGCTCAGAATGTACGGCAGTCCGTTTGGCGACCACTACCATGTGGAGCCTTTCTTCAAGCTGGATCGTTGATCAGATTCTGCCGAAGCACAGGAGGGTGACGTCGTCGTTCTGGCGCGCCCGCCGGAGTGCGTACGAACGGCCTGGAGAATGGCCTCGCCGACGAGCCTCGAGTTGGGCTGGGCCGAGATGATCGTCTGCTTCAGCCTGGTCACGCCGAACTGTTGGTTGGCCTGGTTGGCGGCCTCCGAGACTCCGTCGGTATACAGCACGACTACGTCGCCTTTGTCGAGCCGGGTTTGGACGCACTCGTAGCGTCTGCCCGCGATGACGGCCAGCGGCGGGCCTTTGGTCTCTTCCCCGATGACGTCGACGGTGCCGTTGGCTCTGCGGATGATCGGGCCCATGTGCCCAGCGCTCACGACGCTGAGCTTTTCGCTCGAAGCCTCGATGACGACGAGCAGCAAGGTGATGAAGCGATCTTTCATATCGCTGACAGAGAATTCATCGTTGAGCTTTTCGACGACGATCGTCGGATCGGCTTCGCTGCGCATGAGAGAGCGCGCTTCGGCTGAGAGTTTGGCCATCAGCAGTGCAGCGGGCATGCCCTTGCCGGCGACGTCGCCGACCGTGACTGCCCATGTCGCGGGGCTGCCGCGCGAAGACGCTGGGTTGATCGAGCAGTAATCGAAGTAATCGCCTCCGACCAGGAGCGCAGGCTCGTAATAGTCCCAGAATTCGAAGCCTGCGAGCTTGGGTCTGGATTTGGGGAGGAGGGCCTTTTGAACCTCTTGGGCGTTGCGAAAGCCCTGTTCCAGCTCGCGTCTGCGGAGCAGGGTTTCGTGCAGCCGAGCGTTTTCGAGCGCGACGCTCACCTGGCTGCCGACGGCGACCAGGAGATCGAGATCGTCCTGTTCGAAGGGGCCTCTGGGCGCCTGCGTGTCGAGTTGAATGACGCCGACCGGCTCTCGATTTTGGTTCATCAGCGGTACGCAGATGACGGTGCGGAGTTTGGAGTTGGCGATGCTCTCGGACTGTTTGAAGCGGCTGTCGCTGCCGGCGTCCGCGCAGAGCACAGCCTTGCGCTGGTTGAAGACGTGGTTCAAAATGGTCTTGCTGATCGACATCGAGCCCGGCTGGCCGTCACGGTATTTGATGGCCATGGGCTTGAGCTCGTTGGTCTTTTCGTCGCGCAAGAGAGCGAAGCCGCGGTCCGCCTGGCGGAAAATGGTGAAGAGCGATTCGAGCGTCTTTTCGAGGAGCTCGCGGATCTCGAGCGTGGTGCCGAAGATTTTGCTGATATCGAGGACGGCCCTGAGCTTTTCCTCGGGTCGTGAGTCGTGGATTTGCCCTTGGGCCGTGCTTGCGGCCAGGTCGAGCATGCCGAGGATGGTCGAACTCTTGTCGCCGTCGTCCTGGATTCTGACCAATCCGCCCTGGAACAGGAAGACGAAGTCGCAGATCTGGATGTAAGCGTTGTCGTCGATCGCCGTTGGCCCGGCAATGATCTTTCCGTTCAAGTGGGTGCCGTTGCGGCTGTCGAGATCTTCGAGCAAGAAATGGCCGTTGCCTGCCGAGCGGATGCGGGCGTGTCTGCGAGACACGGCCTCGATGTTCAAGTGGACGTCGCAGTCCGGGTGCCTGCCGATGAGCGTACTCTCCCCCTGAGCTCGAAGATTCGTCCTGGAGTCTCTCCCTTGAGCATCAAAAGCGTGGGCGTCACTTTTTGCTCGTTGGGCATGAAGAGCCTCTTCCAGCGGTCTTCGACGTTTCTGGGGGGTGGGGCAGGCAATTCCACGGCGGGCACGGCTTGGCGATCGCTCGTCGGGGAGCGACGTCGACCGCCTACAGTGTTTCAAGTGCGTGCCGAAACGTTAGTGTAACCGCGGAAAAGGGTCGGGAACACCCTTTTCTCGGATCTCCGAGGACGAGGACTTTCGACCATGCGGCCCTACAAGTTCGAACAGGAGATTGTCCTGGGGATAGGGATGGCCCAAGTATTGTCGAAAGCCCTCGGCGTGCTCGAAGCCCGCCTGTTGGCCTCGGGCTCGGCTCCAGGTCTCCTGCATCTGTATGTATTCATCGATCCCGTGCTGCCGCAACAGCCAATTTCGCTGGCTCGCGTGGCAGGCGAGCATGCGTTTCTTGAGATCGAAGGTGGAACTTGCGTCGACGAAGAAATGGGGTTCGATGGGCTTGTTGTCGCGGTCGACTCCCCCGAGCGAATCGACGAAATACAGATGGGGGATCGAAAGCAGGGCGGGCGCTGGATCCCACTCGCGGGTGACGTAGTTCGGCGCTGAGGCCGCGAAGCAGGCGTCGCGTACAAGCGCGCATGTGGCCTCGTGGTCGACCAAATAGTCGACAGGAGGGGCTGTGATTACGATTTCAGGCTTGGCGCGCCTGAGAAACTCGACGACGCGTCGGCGCGATTCGTCGTCGACAAAGATCGCCAGATCGCGAAACTCGAGGCAGTGATAGTGAGCGCCGAGGAGAAGGGCCGACTGACGAGCTTCTTCACGGCGGATGGCGGAGATTTCACTGGCGTTGTGCTCCGCGCTGCCGCAATCGCCAGGGGTCATCGTGGCGACGACGATCTCGCAGCCCGCGTTTTTGAGCAGCGCCAAGGTCCCAGCGCACTGGAATTCGATGTCGTCGGGGTGTGCGTGGATTGCGACGATTCGCGTTTTGGGGGTTGTCTCGGTGGCCATCTCTTCCTCAGGCGCTGCTGGCGGGCCGGTAGTTCTTGTGCAGGACGTAATCGAGGTGCTCGGGCACTTCCATGCCTTCGGAGATCAGGGCTTTGACCAAGTCTCCTGGATGTTCGAGGTTGGTTTGTCTAGCCTCGGCGGCTTTCCAGAGCACAAACCGGGGAGTGTTTCGGTTGTCGAGGTGGGCGGCGACGAAGCTGTTGTCTTGGTAGAGCCAAACCGCAAGCGCTGGGTCGGGCTTGTTGCCGGCGATTCTGAGCGAAGGGACGAGCATTTCGATCTGTTTGTTGGCCATGCCCTGAATGGCCACCTGGCCCGCGGATTTGCCGCGGATGGTGGCGATGACGGCGATCCGATACGGGCCCAGGGGGAACTGCCTTTGCCCGGGCATGGCGCCTCGAGTACTGGTTTGGCCCGATGTGAGCGCTGCGTAGGCTTCGCGCCAGAGTTGGCCAAGATCTGCAAGTGAAAGTCTGACCATGGGGTCGGGATTGACCAGTGGTATGCGGCTCTTGGGCTTGCGGGTTTCCGCAACGTCAATTGCGCTCGAGTTCGCGCCGGCGAAGGCGCTGGAAAGCATGGCCGATTCTTCGTCGAGGTCGTCTTCCGGAGCGTCGTCGACGATCTTTTCCGGGTCGACGTCGAAACCATGGATCGATTCGTCGAGCTCTTTCACAACCAACTGGGACATCGCGGAGCTCAACTGTTTATCGAGCTGAAGGCCTGAATCGGCGATGTGCAGCAGCTTGCCCAAGAGCGCGTCTTTCAGGGCTTCGAGCCTGGTGCGGGTTTGTCTCTGCCAGCGAGCACGCTCGATGAGCGGGTAGACGACCTCGGGCCAGAGCGAAACGCTCGCGGGGTCGTCGGCCGCGGAGCGCGTGGCGTATTGGAGCACAGCGCGGCGGAACTTGGCGTTGTCGCGCCAGACGTCGGCCACCTGGTTCCAGCGGCCGACGAGCTGATCGTCGACCTCGGTTCTCGGCGGCGCGATTTTGTCCAAGTCTCCCAGCGTCTGAGGCATGAGGCCCGGGTTCAAGACTCCGTTGAAATCGAGCAGGTGCTCCTGGGCGTAGGAGCTTTGTTCTTGGAGCTTCATGCGGGCTTGGCGGAATTGTCTGCGTTTCAAGGGGGAATTGCGACTGAAGAGGTATTTCGCGACGACGATGGGGCTGAGCCTTGTGCGAATTTCTGGCTTTTGATCGAGCAGTGCGGCGCCCAGGAGCACCGAGGATTCCGAAGGCCCCTGAATCATGATCGAAGCCATGGCCAGGACGATTCGGGCGCGGTCTGCGTTGCGTTCGTCGAGCGGCCGACGGCCAAGGATTCCCTTGCGTCGAGAGCCTCCGAGAAGATAAGCAAGATAATGGCCGCAGCGGTAGCGATCTTCGGGCTTGAGCTCGATGGGTTCGGCTTCGACCCGGTTGATCAAGAAGTCCGCGAGAGCCAGCGCTGGGGCGTTGGCGTCGAAAGCGGGCGATGCCGACGCCGGCGGAGCGGTCCCGGCTGCTCCAGACGACGCCGACGGCAACGCCGGTTCGAGCTTCGAGCCGTCGGTTTGAGCCTCGCGTGGACTTGGCGGTTTGGCGCCAAAGACCATCGAAGTCGTTGGTTGCGGTGTGGAGGCCAAGCGGAGCCACGGGTCGGTTTCGAGCAGCGTTCTGATCGCCTTTGCGGTCGCGGCGCCGGTCGCAGGCCTGGCTTCCGGATTTTTGCTCAGCAATTGGAGGATGAACTTCTCGACCGAGCTCGAGATTGCTGGCTGTTTGGACCTTGGCGAAGGCGGAGCTTGCGTCACCTGCATGCCCATCACTTCCCGAGGCGAGCCCAAGAACGGCAGCTCTCCCGTCGCGCATTCGTAAAGAATGACTCCCAGCGAGTAGATGTCGGTGCGGTGGTCCAGTTTCTTCCCCATCGCCTGCTCGGGGCTCATGTAATGAGGGGTGCCCCGAACGACGCCCTGGTCGGTCGGCTCGCCGGCCATCATCGACAAGCCAAAATCGGAGAGTTTGGCCTGGTCCGAAGCCGTCAGCAAGATGTTCGCAGGCTTGACGTCGCGGTGGATGACGCCTTGCCTGTGGGCGTAATCGAGTGCATCGGACACTTGCGCGACAATGCGGAACCGCTCGACGACGTTGATCCTCTTGAGCCTTTTCTGAAAGCTCGACCCGTCGACTTCTTCCATCACGAGGTAGAAGGCGCCTTCGGATTCGCCGATGTCGTAGAGCCTCACGATGTTGTCATGCAAAAGCCGCGCGCTGATCTGAGCTTCCAGGCGAATCCGCTTGCCGACGTCGGCCCCTTTGAGCCCCTTGAGCACCTTGATCGCCACCGTTCGCCCCAAAACCAGATCGGCGGCGCTGTCAGACCGCGCCCATTCCGCCGCGACCCAACTCGTTGTCGAGCCTGAACCTCTGGTTAAGGGTCGTTCCAATCACTGACCGTCTCCGCGGGCTTCTCCTGAGCAATCAGGTTCGGAAAGAAATGCCGAGAAAATTGTCCATGGATCATAAAGGCTAACCATCTCCGCAACAACCAACGAGGCATTGTTCCCACTTCGAACGCTTCGGGCTCTCCTTTTCTCAGCGATTCACGGCGCTAAAGACGCGGCTCCAGTGCGATCTTTCGCTGGCCCGCGCCAGATGGGAAAATCCCTGCCCTGAAGACCGAGATGGAACGACATCGAACGAGAGGAAAGAGCAACAAGTGAGCACATCGACGCATCTTGCGGAACGCGTTTTGGTGGTGCCCAGTTCGCAGTTTGATCGTCTGGGCAGGTTCCAGGGATTTTGCGGAGACGCCGAAAAATATCTCGAGGCGTTGCTGACTCCCGAGCTTGTCTCGTTTCGGCCCAGGAGCGAGGTCGAGGACGACCCTACGCTGAAACAGATCATCCCTTACGTCGTTTTCGTATCGGACGATCTGGTGTTTTGCTATACGAGGGGCAAGAGCCAGGGGGAGGCTCGATTGCATAGGCTGCTTTCGTTGGGCGTGGGCGGGCATGTGGCCGAGGAGGACGCTCGCGGAGGTAAGTCGAGAGAAGCCTATGAACTGGCGCTGCGCGAGAGCTCGAGGAAGAGGTTTCGATCGATAGTCCCGGACGGATGCGTTGCGTCGGGTTGATCAACGACGATTCGAACGCCGTGGGCCAGGTTCACCTGGGCGTGGTGCATCTCTATGAATTGGAGGAGCCCCTGGTCAGTCCCAGAGAGTCTGGGCTTGCCGAGGCTCAGTTTCTCTCGCGCGGCGACGTTCTGGGCCAGCGGGACCGCTTTGAAACGTGGTCGAAAATCTGCATTAACGAGCTGTTTAGCGTCCCTGGCTCGAAGGCCTGACGCTTTGCTCGCTGCCTGATGGTGGCCGAGGAGATTGGCGGTTGTCGAGCCAGGAGATGATGGCGGGGAAGATCTCTCGAGGTGCGTTTCGGCTCCAGACCAAGTCGCAATGCCCGTAGTCGTCGAGGTGGCCGTCCTTCTTGCCAAAGCGCAAGAGGGTCTTATCCCGGCTTCCGATCAAAGCGAACGTCTTCTCCATCGAGGGCATGTCGTCCATGATGTCGCTCTCGCCGGCGATCAAGACGGTTGGCGTCTGGATCTTACCCAGGAGGCTTGCGTAATCGATCCTCCGATCGGCCGAAACAAGGTGACCGGTCTCGAGGTAGGGCGCCAGTTGTTTGAGAGCTCCCGGGCCAGGATCTTCAAGCGTGTAACCGTAGAATCGTGAGATCGTGCGTCTGTCGACATTGGCCTCGGTGTAGTAGAGACTATCGATCGATCCCAGACCAGGAATGCGAGCCACGACCATCGGCCTGGCGATCCGCGACGTCGAGAGCACCATCATCAAAGCGCGCAGGCCGTGGCAGGCGCCCAACATTTTATTCTGTGGCGTTGCGACGAGCGTCGCGGAGCACCCCATGCCGACGAAATTGGCGATTTTCTGGCGATTGGGTGAAAGCTCGAGGTACGGATACATGAGCATTCCGCCAAGACTGTGCCCCACCCAATTGACCTTTGGCGCACCAGTGGTCTTCTGGACGTAGGCCAGCATCGCGGGCACGTCGTGCCAGGTCTGGTCGTCCACGGTCCAGCGTCGGTTTCCCAATTCGGGTATGGGAGTCTGCCGTAGCTTGCCATTGATCGCGCCCAGTGCTCCGACTTTTCGACTGGCGCCCGAACCCCTCATGTCAAAAACGAACACGTCGTAGCCGTTCTGGTTGAGCATCGAAGGCAGGTGATCGTCTGTGATCGTCCAGAACGTTCCGTTCAATCCGAGACCGTGGCAAAGGATGACTGGGAGCTTGTTGGGGTCTGGGTGCGCCGGCTTGTACCGACGGACGCCTAGAAGCCAACCATCGTCGGTACGTGCGAAATCTTCGTCGCAGGGCCTCAAGTCTCGGTTCGGACTGTGAACGCGCATCACAGCGCAGCCAGGTGCAGCAAGCGCGGAGACGGCGCAGAACGCGAACATCTTCCAGATGCCTGATCGCGTCGCATTTTTCCGCAAAGAGGAATCCTTCCTCAGGTCTTGAGCGCCTGCTCGCTCGACCACCCGTCCCTGGATGGAAAACAGCGCGAGCGGATTTTATACCAGGACTCGATTCGAGGGAATGCGACATCGCGTACCAAAATGAATCGAGGCAAACCTTTTCTCAGAAACGATTTACAACCGATCCAACGGGCTTCTTTCGCACCGCCTCGCAGTGTTCGTTGCAGCGGATACGGTGATGTGTTGGGTTAAGTCGACATGGCCGCCATGGAGCGAGAGGGCAGAGTCTTTCAGAGGCTTCGAGAAGGACGAGATCCGTTGCCGGAATGGCTTGCCCCAAAAGGTGTTACGTACAATACGAACATCAAGCCTGATCGATTCGAGTTGGCCCAGGCTCAGTTGGCCACCGGAGCCTTTTTACTCGAGGACCGCCGGATGACATGGCGAGCAGCCGGTTTTCGCCCTCATTACAGCGAAATGTTCAACAAGATGGTTGCTCGACGGTGGAACTTCGGTAAACTTGAGGCGTAGGGATTCTATATAAAATCGTCCGGAGGTCGTTCGCGGGGGTCGTACCGACGAACGTCGATTCCGGCGGTTGGCGGACTTCTATAAGACGCTCTCCTCCCACCCCAAAGTCACTCCTGCTCGTTCAACCTCTTTTATTGCCGTCGAGGCTGACTTGATGAGGAAATCTAACTGGCGCCCGAGTCTTTTGGCCTTCGCCTTCCTATTGCTTAGCGTCAATCCCGCGTCCTCTGGCTCGAGCGGACCCGATCAAACGCCAGATCCGAACGGCTCGGTCAGCTTTTCGAAGCAGGTTCTGCCGATCTTGCAGCGGAAGTGCCAAGGATGCCATCAGCCGGCGAAGACGAACGGCAAGCTCAACCTCATCAGCTACGATCTGATCAAGAAGGGGGGCGAGTCGGGTGAAGCCTTTGTTGCAGGCAAACCCGAAGAGAGCGAAGTGATCAGTCAGATCAGCGGGGATAAACCCGCGATGCCGCCCAACGGGCCACCGCTTACCAAGGACGAAGCCGCTCTCTTATCAAAATGGATCGCTCAGGGCGCCAAGGACGACACCCCTCCCCAGGCCAAGGACGTGATCGACGCCGAGCACCCTCCCGTCTATAACGCCTCGCCGCTCATTACGGCGCTTGCTTTCGCTCCAGACGGCCAGACGCTCGCGGTCAGCGGCTATCGCGAAGTTTTGATCCACAAGGCCGACGGCTCGGGGCTTTTGCAGCGATTGATTGGACAATCGCAACGGATCGAAGGCTTGGTCTATTCCCCCGATGGTGCGATTCTTGCCTGCGTGGGCGGGTCTCCTGGCAGGTTCGGAGAGGTCCAGTTCTGGGATGCGAAGACTTACAAGCTCCAAAGCGCGGTGAGGTCGAGCTACGACACCGAGTATGGAGGCGCCTTCACTCCAGACGGTAAGAGATTCGCATTCGGCTGCGCGGACAACTCCGCGCGAGTGATCGACGTGAAGGAAGGCAAGGAAATTCTCAGGATCGACCATCACGCCGACTGGGTTTTCGGAACCACCTTTTCCTTGGATGGCAAGCATTTGATCACATTGGGTCGCGACGGCGCGCTCAAATTGACCGAGGCGTCGACCGGCTCGTTCATCGACGACATCGGCAAGAATTACGGCGAGCTCAAAGTGCTGGCTCGTCATCCCAAAGACAACCAAGTCTTAATCGGCGGCGACGAACGCATCCCCAGGCTCTATAAGATTTTCCGCACGCAGGCCAGGGATATGAACTACACCGACTTCAACCTTTTGCGAGCGTTCGAGGCCCAGCCTGGGCCGATTTCCGCGGCGGCGTACAGTCCAGACGGCGGCTTGATCGCGGTTGGCGGGGTCGGCGGCGAAGTGCGCAGTCTATTCGACAGCCGACGGTTCCAGGAAACAGACCTTGGGGGGGCACGTCGGCGGCATCTACGCCATTGCCTTTAGCCCAGACGGTTCGAAGACGGCCACCGGCGGATTCAACGGGGTCGTGCGGCTGTTCGAGACCAATTCGGGCAAATTGCTCACCTCGTTTGCCCCTGCGCCGATCCAGAAGAAAGACTCGCTGGCGCTGAATGAGAATCGAGGTCAGCGATGACGGCTCGATCCCTATTCCGATCGGTTCGGTCCGTCGTCGTTTGCCTGTCAATGGCTGCTCTCGTCGCCGGCTCGGCCCTGGCGGCGCCGCCCGATCTCGCGGTCAGCCCTCGCGGGTTCCAACGTGGCAAGCCCGCCAGGCTGACGCTCTCGGGAGAGGGCATTGGCAAGGCCGGGGCGACGATTGTTTCCGACCTGCCTGGAACCTTCGGCACACTCGAGGTCGAGAACCCAAATCGCCTGATCCTACCATTGATCGCGCCCGCCGACGTCGATCCAGGCGTCTATTACATTCAATTGCAAAACGCGAACGGCATCTCGAATCGCGTGCGAATTGCCGTGAGCGACAGCCCTGAGATCGCCGAATCCGAGCCCAACGACGAATTCGCCAGCGCACAGAAGCTGACCTTGCCGACGGTCGTCAACGGGTCTTGCTCGGGCTCCGACCGCGATTCGTTCCGTTTTAGCGCCAAGAAAGATTCGCTTGTTCATATCGAGGTCCAAGCCAGGCGAATTGGTTCGGGGCTCGACCCAGCGCTCCAGGTTCTGGATGAGAAGGGAGTCGAGATCGCGTCCGACGCCGACGCCTCGAAGATCGCTGCTGGGGATCGGCGACTGAGTTTTCGCTCACCCAAGGACGGCGAATTCGTGGTCGTGCTTTCCGACGTGATGTACTCGGGCGGCGGAGATCCGATTTATAGGCTTTTGATCAACGAAGGCGCGGGTGCGGAGGAGGTCTATCCTCTGGGTTGGCGCCGCGGAGAGATCGTCGAGTTGAATCTCTTCGGACATGAACTCGAAAAACCTCTCAAGGAATCTTGGAAAGCTCCCGACGAGGCCGACCTGGTTTGGAGCGCGTTTACACCGAAGAATCTGGCGTCCGGAGGGCCTTTTGCCCTGGTCCTGGGCGACGACCCAGAGCAGCTCGAGCCCGAGGGTCCAAGTCCCAAAGCCTGGCGGTTCGGCTCGGTGATGAATGGGCGCTTGGCGCTCCAAGGGAAATCGATCGCTTTAAGCTCGCCGTCTCGCCCGGGCAAACGCTCGTTTTCGAGGTAACGGCCGCAAGGCAAAGGCCGGTCGATCTGGGCAGTCGCCTCGACGGAGTCTTACGCGTGGAAACCACCGCCGGCGCGGTGCTTGGAGAAGCCGACGACGGCGAAGGGACCGACCCGATCGTCCGCGCGACCATACCCCAAGGGATCAACGAGGTGATCGTTTCGGTCTCGGACCTGATCAGAGGCGGAGGAGTGAACTATGGTTATCGCCTTCAAGCGCGTGAACCCAAACCGGGCTTTCACCTCGAGATCCGCTCTGGACGTATCAACGTTCCGACGACCGGCATGGCGATCGTCAAGGTGCAGGTCGTGCGCGAGGGGTTCAACGACGCAATCCAACTCAAGATCCCTGCGTCCCTTTATGGACTGAAAGCCTCGGCAGGTTTGATCCCCGCCGGTGCTGGAGAGGGTTTCTTGCAATTGAGCGCCATCCCAGGCGCCGCGCCGGCCGAGTGCCGCTGGAAATTTGGGGCTCGGCTGGCCCGGCAGCTCAGCCAATGGAACGCAGGGCCTTGCTCGCAAGCGACGGTTCGCCAAATCCGGTCCAGCATCCTTACGACCTGATCGCCGCCATCAGCCAGGGCCCGCCGGTGCTTCTTAGCTTGGCTGAGAGCTCGGTTCAGTTCGTTCACGGCCAACCTACGCGGTTGACTGTCAATGCCCAACGGCTCGGCGGTTTCAACGAGGCCGTAACGGTCACAAGCGTGGGCCAGCCTGGCGGCGTGGGCGGGGGCACCACGACAATTCCAGCGAATGCCAACCAGGGGTGCATCGATTATACCGTCGATCCCAACACGCCGATTGTCGCCGCGTCGATCTCGTTCACGGCCAACACGAACTATCAGGGAAGACGAGAGGATATCGCTCTGCCGCCGATTCCTGCGCAGGTGCTGCGACCCTACGCGTTCGAGCTGCTCACACCGGCGGTCTCGCTCTCACAGGGAGGAAAGGCGACGGTCGTCGGCGTTCTGAAACGAACACCTCCTTTTAACGGCGAGGTTCGCTTCGCCTCGGTGGGCAGCGTGCCTCCGAACGTGCAGATTCCGAACGTCGCCTTGCCGCCAGGCGGCAGTCTCGTCCAGATCGAAATGAGCACGGAGCAGACGCACCCCTGGGCGACCACCAGATCCTGCTCAGGGCCGCAAGCGATATTGCCGGCCGCAAGCAAGACAAAGACTATTTGATTCCCGACGTCGGTCTCAAGATCTCGATTGTGAAGCCCGCAACCGCGAAGGCGGGCCTCGACCTCGATCATTCCCATATCGCCGCCCGATGCCTTCATCCTCGCTCGGATGCTTCTCCAGCCGATGAATTCTACTTCGCCGGCCAACCCGGGGAGAATTCCCGATGAACAATTTCAGAAGGAATGTGAAACTCACGCGTATGAAAACACGATCATATCAAAGTATGGTGTACGCTATTTTGGCACCTTGGTGCGCACTTGCGTCCGGCTCGTCTGCGGGAGAAGCGCATGCGGCCCACAAGCCCATTCAGTCGATCGAGGTCTTCCCGCGATCGCTGGTTTTGGACGGTCCTCGAGACGCCCGGAGGGTGATCGTCACCGGAGTCGCCGCGGACGGTACGCGCTCGGATCTGACTGCCAAAGCCAAACTTGCTTGCGAAGGGGATGGCTTTAGCGTCGACTCCGACGGCTTTTCCCACGGCGCGAAGAACGGCGAGTTTTCGCTCAAAGTTACCGCCGAGGACCATGAAGCCGGGATCCCGGTCGTGGTCAAGAACTTCGATCAGGCGCGGCCTGTCAGTTTTGTTCGAGACATTATGCCGGTGGTCTCTCGCGTCGGCTGCAATGCGGGGACGTGCCATGGATCCGCCAAGGGGAAGAAGGGCTTCAAACTCAGTCTTCGGGGTTACGATCCAGACTTCGACTACCTTCAACTCGTCGACGACCTGGCCGGCAGACGGATCAACCGCTCAGCCCCCGATCAGAGTTTGATGCTCTTGAAACCGACGGCAAGCGTGCCCCATGAGGGCGGGTTCGTGCTCGACCCGAATTCCAGTTACTACGGAGTTCTCCGCGATTGGATCGCCCAGGGCGTTCAGTCCGACGTTGGCAAGACCTCGCGCGTGGCCTCGCTCGAAGTCTATCCGCCGACGATCGAGCTGGCCGACGCGGGAGACGTCCAGCAGATTCTCGTCATCGCGCACTATCCAGACGGGACGACGGCCGACGTCACTCGGGAGGCTGTGTATTCGAGCAGCGTTCCCGATACAGCCACGGTCTCGAACTCGGGCGTCGTCGCCGCCGCCAGACGCGGAGAAGCCGCGGTGCTCATTCGCTACGAAGGCGTCTTCGGGGTCGACAACATCACCGTCATGGGCGATCGCACGGGATTCGCCTGGAAGCCCAGGCAAGAAAACAACTATATCGACAAGCTCGTCAATAAAAAGCTTGAAAAGGTGAAGATCCTACCCTCGACGATCTGCACCGACGCCGAGTTTCTGCGTCGTGTTTCGATCGACCTTACAGGCCTTCCCCCCACTCCAGAAAGGGTCCGCGCCTTCTTGGCGGACGCAGCGGATACGAAGACCAAGCGGGAACGCATTATCGACGAGTTGATCGCGAGCCCGGAGTTTGTCTCTCACTGGACGCACAAGTGGGCCGACTTGCTCCAGGCGAACCGAAACCTATTGGGAGAGAAGGCCACCTGGTCGTTCGTCCGCTGGATCGAGAAGGCCGTCGCCCAGAACACCCCCTACGACCAAATGGTTAGGGAAGTGATGACGGCGCGTGGCGGCTCGTTTTCGAGCCCCGCGGTGAACTACTTTAGAGCCTCGAAGGAGCCCAGCGTGGCGCTCGAAAACGCCACCCAACTTTTCCTTGGCATCCGCTTCTCTTGCAACAAATGCCACGACCATCCGTTCGAGCGCTGGACGCAAAATCAGTATTACTCGATGGCTGCGTTCTGGGGTCAGGTGGGAATGAAGAACGGCGGCGGCGAGGAACAGGTGGTCTACGACCGCTCGGCTGGCGACGTCATTCATCCCAAGGACGGTCGCGTGATGCCGCCGAATTTCCCTTACGATGCTCCCGGTCGAAAGCCAGGCACGGCCGCCAGTCGTCGCGAACAGCTTGCCGATTGGCTCACTGCCCCTGAGAACCCTTACTTCGCCCGTTCGATCGCCAACCGCATCTGGAGCTACTTCCTGGGCAAGGGGATCATCGACCCCGTCGACGACATCCGCTCGGGCAACCCGCCCTCGAACCCAGAGCTCTTGAACGCCCTCGAAAAGGACCTGCTCGATCACAAGTTCGACTTGAAAAGCCTGATGCGAACGATTGCCCGATCGGCGACCTACCAGGCTTCGATCGAGACGAATGCCTTTAACGAAGACGATTCAAGCAACTTTTCACATGCGGTTCCCAGACGAATGACGGCCGAGGAGCTTCTAGACGCCATCAACCTGGCGGCGGGCAGGAAGCCTGCGTTCGCGAATGTGCCCGTTGGGTTCCGCGCCGAGCAGCTTCCCGATTCCCAAGCCGCATCTGGAGGCTTCTTGGATCTGTTTGGCAGGCCGCCGCGCGAGAGCCCATGCGAGTGCGAGCGGTCGAGCGAAGTGAGCCTCTCGCAGGCCCTGAACCTCGTGAACGGTCCGACCATCGCCGAGGCCTTGGTCGACCCTAACGGCAGGATCGCTGGGTTGATGAAAGCCAACCCCGATGATAAAACGATTATTGAAGAGATGTATCTGGCCGCGACTTTCACGCCCGCCTTCGGCGGACGAGCTTGCCAAGGCGAAGAACTACTTCGCCGATTCGACGACGAAGGCCGAGGGCGCCCAAGACCTTTTGTGGCGCTCGTCAACAGTCCCGCGTTTTTGTTCAATCGCTAGAGTGCAAGGAGAACGAACGATGATTTCCGTTCCTGGTCCCTCGGCGCGTCTTTGCGACAGCCCCAGTCGTCGTGACTTCTTGCATTTGGGAGGCGCGGGCATGTTGGGCCTTTCGCTTTCCCATGTTCTCGAACTCGAGGCACGCGCAGCCGACGTCAAACCGTCGGCAGGCAAGGGCGCCCTCCCAGGCTTTGGTAAAGCCAAGAACGTGATTCTCCTCTTCCTTCAAGGCGGGCCCAGCCATATCGACATCTGGGATCCCAAGCCGGACGCCCCAGACAACATCAGAGGCGAATTCAAACCGATCGCCACAAAGACGCCGGGCCTGTTCTTCGGCGAGCACATGCCCAAGCTTGCCCAGCAGACCGACAAGGCAACGATGATCCGATCGGTCAGTTACACTCCGGTCGGGCTCTTCAATCACACAGCGGCCATGTATCAAATGCTCACGGGTTACACGCCCGACAAGGTGAGCCCATCGGGCCAACTCGAACCGCCAAGCCCAGCCGACTATCCCAACGTTGGCTCGAACGTCGTGAAGCTCAGGCCCTCCAAAGAGCCGATGCTGCCGTTCGTCATGCTGCCCAGGCCGCTGCAAGAATCGAACGTCATCGGCAAGGCTGGCAACGCCGGTTTCTTGGGCAAGGCCTACGATCCGTATTACCTCTTCCAAGACCCCAACGCCAAGCTAACGCTCGACGACCTGACCCTGCGGCAAGAGATCTCCAAGATCAGGCTCAAGCGACGCGGGACGTTGCTCGAGACGATCACTTCCTCGATGCCTGAAATCGAGAAGGCCACTCGAGGCTACGCACTCGACTCCTATCAGGAGAGAGCCTTCGACCTAATCCTTTCGGGGAGGGCTCGCAAAGCGTTCGATCTCGAAGAGGAAGACCCGCGAACCCGCGATCGTTATGGCAGGCACACCTTTGGCCAGGGCGTACTCTTGGCCAGGAGGCTTGTCGAGGCGGGGACAAGGTTTGTTCAAGTCAATTGGCCCAGCGTCGCCAACGGAGATCCGAACTCCACTGCCTGGGACACTCACGCCGCGAACTTCCGTCCACTCAAGGAACTCCATTGCCCCAAGCTCGACAGTGCGCTTTCGAGCCTGATCGAAGATCTCGATCAGCGAGGGATGTTGGCGGATACGCTCGTTGTCGCCATCGGCGAATTCGGCCGATCTCCCAGGATGGGGGTGAGCACGTCTGGCAACAGCAATTCACCCGACGGTCGCGACCACTGGCCTTATTGTTACACAGCCTTGGTCGCAGGCGCTGGGGTTCGCCGAGGCGCGATCTACGGAAAGAGCGACAACCAGGGCTCGTCTCCGATCGAGAACCCAGTGCACCCGACCGAGATTCTGGCGACGATCTATCACGCCCTTGGGATCTCGCCCTCGACGATCATGTACAACCACCTAAATCAGCCGCGCAAACTCGTGAAGGCCGAGCCTGTGCATCCGTTGTTTGGCTGAGGCTGATTTCTCCGAGCGGAGATTCCCGAATAGGTTCTCGAAACAGATCCGGCGCGGCGATGGAATGTTATAAAAGACATCCCATGCCGCGCCGAGGTTGGACGTCGATCGACCAAGCCTACTGCCTAGACCGGTTTAGTGTCCTTTGTGGTAGTTGAGCGTACCCTTGCCGTACCAGCTATAACCAACTGGGTCTGTCGCTCCCAGTTGGAAAGGGTCGCTTGTTGCATACATGGTCCAGCCGCCAGTCACTCCTTTGAACTTCCCTGTGCATTCTGGACCATATGGAACGAACTCGGCGATCCAGTACGCAACATACCAACCGGAAACCCCTGGGACGGGAACCAGGGTAAACGTGCCTACCGTCGACGCACCGAATTCCGGGTTTCCGTAATAGCACGCAAGTTTGTCGCCGCAACCGAAATTGAACACAAATGCGATTGGGCTCTGAAACGTCCCAGTGATAGTGCCGTCGCTGTTGAAGGTTGCGGTCAGCGTTTCAACCTCGCCTGAGCCATAGTACCATCCAGAATCGCTTGCGCGACCAATCGCCCAGTGGGGTCCAATGCCTCCAGGCAAGGGGATGCCGTCGGTGGAGATTCCTGCCCCGTCGATTTTAAAGGATTTGCTTTGGGCCTCCGCCGAAGAAGGGGCCAGAAAAAGGACGGCCGCGCACAAAGTGAGACCGGCTGCTAATCGTTCGCGAATCATAGTGCGACTCCCAGGATTCTATTGGGGGGGAAGAGTCTCGAATGAGGCGCGGACCAACCGCGCCGGTTCGCTTCGAAGGGTCTGCCTCGGACAAGAATGAGGGCGCGGAAACGCCGGCGCCCGATCACCGCCCGAGTTCACTTCACCGACACAAAGAGGCGAACAAACATCCGATAGGCGAACACTCTAGCCGCTTTATTGGCGTGATCAAGTAGCAAGAATCGAGAGACCAAACATAAATGGATGGCTACTAAATCTTACGGGGAGAGTTCCGCGTCGTATCTTCGGTGAGGATCAAGCTCTTACGGCTCGTTCAGTCGTGAACGTTCAGCCGTACAATTGATTCGCCTTGCCGTAGGTGATCTTCGGAGCTTTCACAAGCCCGCCGGAGAGTTTCTCTCCCATCGGGTCGATGTAGACGCGGCCTGGGTTCTTATCGTTGGTTGGGTCCGTGTGCAGCACGTGCACGTTGAAAATAAACGCGTGGTCGGTTTCCGCGGTAAACCAGTGGACGTTGTCTTTGTGGTCGGAAATCGTCGAAAACTCGCCGGCTTTGAACGATTTGTCGATCGTTGGCCTGATGATGTAATGATCTTTGTTGTCTTCGATGCGGTCGTAGTGCCTGCCTCGGCATTGTCCGTCGAGCACAATGAATCCCGTGGCCATGTTGTTGTGCCCATGGGGCACGACCGATCGACCTTTCTTGAGAGCGAAGATCTGCCTGCCGAAGACAAAGTCTTTGGGCAAGATTTTCGACTGCTTGAACTCGACCGGCAGGCTCTTCTCGCCAATGGCTGGGTATTCGACGTCTTTGGCCATGCGTTCGAAATCGATGGCCTTCAATAGGGAAGAGAGGTCGATCTTCCCATAGAGCTCCTCGAGCGACTTCTGGAACTCGACGTCCTTGAGTTTTCGTGATTGAACCTCGCGGGAGATCTCGTTGACTTGCTTGATCCAGTCGTCGACCACCTGTTGAACGTCACCAGCGAAGAGCTTGCGACCAGCCAAACCATCGAGAAGCGCCAGAGTCGTCAGAGACGAAAGTGCTCCTGCAACAAAGCCGCGGCGATCGACGAGCGGTTCCATGGTTTGGCCTTTTGGGTCCGAGGGCGGGCGGGATTGTAAATCAAACGATTGTTGAATTTTACGGCTGGAGCGGGTTCTGATGCAATCAGGTTCCGTGATCGTTTGGAGACTTACGAACGCGCAGCCCGTCGCCGGGCGATTCTCCTCAGCCCGGCTCGGCCTCCGGCTCCAACTCCTGTCCCTGGGCTATCCCAACCCGATCGCAATAGTCGCCGAACGTCTCGTTGTCTTTTCGATCGTTCTTGAATTGAGAGAGCACGGTCGTGAGCTCGGAAACGATCAGCTCAAATGGCACGTAGTCTTTGTAGATCTTATTGAGCCTGCCTCCGAGCGTGCTCCCGCCCAAGAAGATCGTGTAGGTCCCAGCGGAATTCGCGCCCTCCGCGTCTTTCTTTCCGGCTGACCTACCGACCAAGCCGATGTCGGAGTTGTAGGGTCGAGCGCAGCCGTTGGGGCAACCGGTCATCCTTAACGTAATGCGTTCGTCTTCTAGTCCGAGCCGGGCGATCGACGCCTCGAGATCGTCGATCAATCCAGGCAGAACACGCTCAGACTCCGTGACCGCAAGTCCGCACGTCGGCAGGGCAGGGCACGCCATCGACCATCGCCGAACAGTCGAAATCTGCTCGACCCGTGCAATCCCAAACTCTTCCAACAGCCCTTCGACCTCGCCCTTCAGGCTTGGATCGATGTCCGCAAGCAAGATCGACTGCTGACACGTGAGCCTCGGCGCAGGCCATAACGCGAAAAGTAGGTTCTCAGTCCAGACGCGAGCCTGAGCGAGCCTTCATCCTTGATTCGCCCGTTTTCAATGGGAACTCCCAAGAACAGCTTGCCATCGCCTTGATCGTGCCAGCCCAGATGGTCGTCGACCTCGACGATCGGGTTGTCTACCGGTTCTGCCAACGGCTTGCCAAGGTATTCTTCGACCTTGGCTCTGAACGCAGGCATCCCCCAATCATAGATGACGTACTTCAGTCGCGCTCGTTTACGATCGGATCTGTTCCCGAAATCGCGATAGACCTTGACCACGGCCTCGGCAGTCTCCAGCACGCCTTCCCGAGTTACAAACGCAAGCGGCTGAGCCAGCGCGGGGAACGTCTTCTGCGCACTTGGGGTCGTGCCCAATCCGCCGCCAACGTAAATATTATAACCTTTGAGTATACCTTGATCAACCACCGCCAGGAAGGCGAGGTCGTTGGCCAGGGCGTCGGTGCAGTTGTCTTCCGGCAGGGCGAAAGCCGATTTGAATTTCCTGGGCAAATACGCCTTTCCGTAGATGGGCTCGGTCGGAGCGTCGCCCGAGGAATGCACCAACGCTTCTCCAGGTTCAGGCAGGAGGGGGTTTTCGAGCTTCTCGCCGTCGAGCCAAATTTCCCAGTAGCTCGAAGTTCGGGGAGCGAAATGCGAGGTCAGACGGTCGGCGTCGGCTTGCATATACGTACGAACGCCGTCTGAAAGTGGAGCAGGGCAGCACAGGACGTTCCGCTCGACGTCGCCGCACGCCGCCAAAGTGGTGAGAAGGGTTTCGTTAATCGTTCTGATCGTCGATTTGAGATCCTTCTTGAGAACGCCATGGAGCTGGAACTCCTGGCGCACCGTCACCCTCAACGTTCCGTTGCCGACCTTGCGGACGAGCTCGTCGCAAGCCAGGTATTGCTGGGCAGTGAGCTTGCCCCCGGGGATGCGAATCCGAACCATCAACTCGTAGGCCTTTTCGCGTCCCTCTTTCTTGGCTTGGGTGCGCAGGTCTCGGTCGTCCTGCTGGTAGGAACCATGAAATTTGAGAATGGTGCCTGCGTCTTCGCTGAAGTGGGTTGTATCGAGCAGAGCCTCCTCGGACACGAACCCGAGGAGTCCGTCGCTGGCGATCTTGATCGCTTCCACCTTGCTGGGCTTGCCGGGGGGCTTCGAATCCATCGACAATCTTCCAAACGCGGCGCAGCCGCAAAACGAACCTTCTGTCTCTTAGCCCTGAAGGGGCGACTTAGAAAAGCCCAGTGCAACGCCCTGGGATCGGACGCGGCGATCGCATGCTGGATTCCCACAAGTTAGCCCCGAAAGGGCAACCGAACCGAGGAAATCCGAAACGGGACCGGTGCTTCGTCTATGGCCCAGGGCTGTCTTGAATCGCCATTTCAGGGCTAAGCACCAACCCTTTGTTTCAAACCAACTGCCTTGCATGCTGCGCCTCATCCTTCAAAAAAAGAAACGATCGAGTAGAGCGCGAGTTTTCAAGCAATGCCCGCCCGGCGCAAGTCTCGCCCCGGGCATAGGCATCCAATAATGTCTTTACGTACACATTATACCGCCGCTGGAAATGCTCGGCAAGACGGCGCGGCCTGGATAGACTGTTAGAAACGGATAGGAGCGGGCCTTCCTTTCGAGCGGAGTGATGTCATGGTCGATTATTTGCTCGAGGGACCCAAGCCTGCTCGGATGTACGAGGTTCTTCTTCCCAAGAAGCTCGGGTACTTTGGGAAGATCCAGGAGGTTCTCGAGGATTTGTTTCAAGAGGAGACGATCCGCGAGGTTCCGTTCGTCAAACGGACGATCACCGAACGCAAGCGTCGCGAGTCCAACTTCGACGAACTCGAGTGGGTCCGAAGCTTGGGCCAGGCGTGCAGGGGTTATTCGATCTACGAGAT
This sequence comes from uncultured Planctomycetota bacterium, assembly GCA_963818975.1. Taxonomy (GTDB): domain Bacteria; phylum Planctomycetota; class Planctomycetia; order Isosphaerales; family Isosphaeraceae; genus CAWFUI01. Next base: position 236,915 of record CAWFUI010000002.1, read on the forward strand.
GGACGGGCGTTACCTTGGCCCCCACGGACCAGTCGACGAAAGGGTCCTCGTCATCAGGTTCATCTTTCATCAGATCGAGCACAAAGGCGAAGCTCGGACCGATTTTCTCAAAGCCTCGCAAGAGGTTGTGAATCACCTGGTGGCGCATCGGTTCGCGCAGGAGCTGGGGGTTGAAGAGGAAATTTGGTTCGTCGAGTACGCTAGTCCGATGCTTTCGATTTGGAGAAGGCGGGAAGACGCGTCGATCGAATGATCCGAGGCAGGCAAAGGATTCCGAGAACGGAAAGGATTGAACGCATGGCCGCCTTATTGATCGAACGTTACGTTCTGGGCTGTTCGCTTTTGACGGCAGCGACTTCCGACCTTTCGATCGAGCACGAGCGAGCCCGGCCAGGGCCTGGGAAGTGGAGCATCGCCGAGCTTGTGGCTCACGTCACGGATACGGATCTTGTCGATTCCGACAGGATGAAGCGCGTGATCGCCGAAGACGACCCAGTGCTCTCAGCCTTTAACGAGAACGCCTGGCTGGCTCGATTGAACTCGTCGGAAATGCCCATCGAGGACGCGGTCAACTTGTTCGCGGCCAATCGCAAGTGGACGGCGCGGATCTTGCCGCACCCAAAGCGAAGCCGATTTCGCGGACCGGCGTGCACACCGAGACCGGCAGGAAAACGCTTGCAGAGATCTTGGCGCAAGCCGTTGGTCACCTTGACCATCACCTGCGTTTCCTTTATGCAAAGCGAGCCGGCCTCGGCGCCGCCGTGGTCCCGCGCTATTCGCTATCGTAGCCGCCCGCCGGCTGCGTCCCTTGCTGACGCTTCGTGTTGGCGTGAGTCGGTTCGAGGATCGTCGTGCAACGCGTTCGGCCGCACGAACATCCGTGGTCGCGCGACCGATGCCGGCTCATCCAAGCGACGGGGTCGCGTCCCTCCATGCCGAGCCGGCACCGGCTGCGCCAATGCGAAGATAGGGGATCTATGAAAGGTTCCAGCAATGATTGAATACGATGATTCTCGAATTACCGTATTCGATCGGCGAGAAGAAAGGATGTTACTGCAATGACGGTTTCAGGATCAAGCCTGCGGAACAAGAATCTCTAAGCGATCGCGGGCAACCTTTCCCGCCATTGCTTCAAACAACTTCCACGACAGGCTTTCCGAGGACGTCCATCCTGGGAGAAATTCCAAGTCCAGGCGCCTTGGATGCCGCCAAGCGCCCATACTTTCGCTCGGGTGCGCCCGTCGCCGTCGACACCGTGACGTAGCTGTTAAAATCGGTTGAAGAGAAGAGTAATTCCGTTGGGGTGCTATGCGCAAGATGGGCGATTGCGGCGGTCGCCAAATCTCCGCCCCAACTGTCTTCGATGGTCATCGCCACGCCCAAGCTGGCGCACAAGTCGCGGATCTGTTTGGCCTTGGTAAGACCGCCAACTTTGCTGATTTTGATATTCACTACGTCCATGGCCATATCTTGGTGTGCGCAAGAGGATATCGATTCCATCGATCGATTCGTCGAGCACGAACGGCAGAGTGGTCCTGCGTCTGATCGACAGGCACTCTTCGTAAGTGAGGCAAGGTTGTTCGATATAGACGTCCAGGTTCTTGACGGCTTGGACGACCCTGGCGGCGTCGTGCATCAGCCAACCGGTGTTCGCGTCGGCGACCAGCCGATCGCCGGGTTCGAGGACGGAGGCCACGGCTTTGATCCGCGCAACGTCGACCGCTGGGTCTCCTCCGACCTTCAATTGAAAGCGCTTGTAGCCCTGCCTTCGATAGTCGCTAACCTTGGCTGCCATTTGATCAGGGTTCTCTTGCGAGATTGCTCTATAGAGGACGAAGTCGTCGCCGTAGCGACCGCCCAAGAGCGAGCAAACGGGCAGTCCGGAGACCTGGCCTAGCAAGTCCCAGCAGGCAATGTCGATCGGCGATTTGACGTACGCATGGCCTTTCATGGCGGCGTCCATCAATTGGTTCAGCTTGCCCAGTTCCGTGGGATCTTGTCCGATCAGGCTCTTGCCAAGCTCGGCAATCCCCGCTCTGGCGCCTGCCGCGTAAGCAGGGAGGTAGTAGGGACCTAGTGGGCAAACCTCGCCGTGGCCGACGAGGCCGGCGTCGGTCTCGACGCGGACGATCGTGGCGTCGAAGACGTCCACCGATTTTCCGCCGGACCACTTGTAGCCCCCTTCGACCAGCGGGAGGTCGACCTGATACGCTTGGATGCGAGTGATCTTCATGAAGACGAGCTTTCACAAGAGAATGGTTGGTTTCAATCGACTAATAGGCGCTGGATTGCCAGGGCGATCCTCCCTGCGTCTGCGAGCGCTCCGACGCCCTGGTCTCCGCAGGCCAGAGTCTTCGAGACCGGTGGGACGACCACGACGCCTGGGGAGTGTTTGGCAAAAACTTCGTCGACCTGGTCCAATGCCCACTCGCTGGGCGCCCCTGCGAGTGCGTGGTCCTCGAGGATCATTTGAAAGTGGCGCCTCGTCGCCGGCTTTTGCCACATCAGCGTGTTCATCGCGGGCGCCATAACGACAGGTTTGCCTGGCTCCCAGGCGCGATAAAGGCAGGCGAGCAGGTTGTCGGACAGGCCGAGGGCGAACTTGGCCAGCGTATGCGCGTCGACTGGCGCAACCAGCAGAACCTCCGCCCAACGCCTGAGCTCGATGTGCAGAACTTCGTCGCCCCGACTGTAGCGCTGACCCGGCCATTCGTCTGCGTCGCGATAAAATGGAAGAGCCTCGCCCGAAGCCGAGCGAGGTAATTCGTCTGGATCGAAGAAGTAAAGCGACGCTTCGGTCGCGACCACGCGCACATCGTGCCCCATCTCGACCAATTCCTTGGCCAAGAGTGGAACCTTGATCGCGGCGACCGAACCCGTCGCTCCGAGAACTAACCGTGCCATGGCCAAGTCCGGGGAAACGGAAGACCCTCCACTGGTCAACGGTTCCAACTTCGCTTGGGCGCTCCGAACAAAACGCCAGTGCGTTCTAGCGACACTCGGCCGTCAGTGGCTCGAGAGATTCGTTGATAACCCCTGTCAGTCTGTTCCAAAGCTTGCGGCGGAGCTCCTGCCGCTCGCGTCGAGTCAACAACAACCGCTCGTTGGCTCGATCGGTGAGCATCGTCACGATGGCTTTAAGGTCTCCTTTCAAGAGACCCGTCAAGTCTTCGAATTCACGCGGCAACTCGAGAGAGTCGATCCGTTCGTCACTGTGGCAAGGAAACATCGACATGAAAACCCTCCTTGGCTGAGGTTGAGTTGGAATCCAGCCTGCTCTCAACGTCGGAAATCAGGCTAACCGTCCCGTCCAACCTCAGTCAAGCACTGTTCGCTCCTAAATGCAACTTAAGCGATTCCCGACGAGCCAACCATCAAATTCCCAACAAATCCAAAAAAGCGATTCGGTTTTCCGAACAACGCCCTGCTTCAACAACGGATTGCTCCCAACTCGCGGCGAAAAGAGCCGATATGTTTGGACCTGAAGACGTAATCGGAAAAGAACGCGTCGCGCCCAAACACACTCTTCTAGAATGCATATCTCAAAGCCCTGGCGTCTCCTGGAACCTTAACCCGCTGCACCCCAAAGAGGATGGATCCAACGACAAACTCTTGACGCTCGGGCTAAAAAAGTGATCGATTGAGCTTAGCTTGCACAATCGATGCCGTAGCGTCGAATCGAACGCTCGCTGTGCATGCTATCAACGATTTCAGCCAGATGTTGTGACGGAAAATCCGGCTTGGCGTCGTCTTCTCCTTCCTGCTGATCGAGCCCACATCCTCTTTAGAAACGGCGATGTTGACTTGGTTGTCGAGAGTGTCTGAGAATCAACTCAATCGAGAAGGAGGCGCCAGATGGCCAAGTTTGCGGTCATACTTCCCGCCGCTGGGCGATCGGAGCGGTTCGGCGGCGGCAAGGAAAAGAAGATCTTCAGCGAGCTCGACGGACGAGCCGTCTGGCTGCGAGCGATCGATCCTTTCCTCAAACGTGAAGACGTTGGCCAGATGATCGTCGTGATCGCGCCTGACGATCAAGAACTCTTCGAGTGCAGGTTCCGCGCCAATGTCGCGTTCTTGGGCATCAAGGTCGTGGAAGGCGGGCAAGAACGTTCAGCTTCGATCGCCAACGCATTGGATCAGCTCGACCCGAGCTGCGATTTCGTCGCAATCCACGACGCCGCCCGTCCGTGTCTTGCCGAAGAGTGGGTCGCCGCGGTTTTCGAAGCTGCGAAGTTGCACGGCGCCGCGCTATTGGCGATACCCGTGACCGATACGCTCAAACGCTCCGAAGACGGTTTGGTTGTGAGCGAGACGGTTGCCAGGAGCCGACTGCATCGTGCACAGACTCCACAAGTCTTTCGAACCGATTGGATACGCGAAGCCTACCGAATGAGAGGCGCGCTCGGCGAGCACATCACCGACGACGCTCAACTTGTCGAGGCTCTGGGCAAAACCGTGAGGCTGGTCGAGGGCTCGCCGCTGAACGTGAAGATCACAACCCAGGCCGATCTTGTTCTTGCCAGGGCCGCGCTCCAAGTTTTGCCCAAGCCCAAAACGGAAAACGTGCTCCATCCGTTCGGAGACGACCGCGAGATGTGGAGCGACAAGCCGAGGCAAAAGCCTCCGTCCTGAACCTTCGGTAACTGGAGTACTTGCAATGCAGCTCGCTCATGCGGCGTTCCCTGCTCTTTTGATCGCGCTCGCGGCATCGTCGTCCTCTGCCAGCGACGACGCGATATCCGCTTGGCTCGAGAAGCCGATCCTCGGGGCGAGCCTTACGCAGGCTGAGACCGTTGCATACTGCGATTCGCGTATCCCAAGGGTTCCCCCTGTAAAGTCCGCCGAGGAATGGCAGGAGCAAGCTCGGAAGATTCGCGAGCGGATGTTCTCCGAAGTGATCTTTCGAGGCGAGGCCTCGGCGTGACGCACCGCGAAAACGAAAGTCGACTGGCTCGAAACGATCAAGGGCGGGCCTGGGTATCAGATCAAACGTCTCCGTTACGAAGCGGTTCCTGGACTTTGGATCCCAGCGCTTTTGTACGAGCCAACAGCCAAGGCTGGGAAGCTGCCGGTTGTGCTCAACGTCAACGGCCACGACGGCAACGGAAAGGCCGCGGCGTATAAACAGATGAGGTGCATCAATCAAGCCAAACGGGGGATGTTCGCTCTCGACGTCGAGTGGCTCGGCATGGGTCAGCTTTCAGGCGATGGATACACCCACAGCCGCATTGTCGAGCTCGACCTCTGTGGAACCAGCGGAGTTGCTCTGCATTACCTGGCGCTCTCCCGAGCGATTGATCTACTCCTCGCACTTCCCGAGGCGGATCCTTCGAGAGTGGCTGTCGCAGGGCTCTCCGGCGGCGGTTGGCAGACCATCTTCTTTAGCCCGCTCGATACCAGGGTTACTCTGTGCAACCCAGTGGCTGGCTATTCGAGCTTTCTCACCCGGTCCCACTTCGCCAGCGACCTGGGAGATTTCGAACAAACGCCATGCGATATGGCGACCGTCGCCGATTACACGCACATGACGGCTCTAATGGCGCCAAGGCCTTGTCTACTGACGTTCAACGCGCAAGACGACTGCTGCTTCCGTGCTGACCATGCTCTGGCGCCTTTGCTCGAAGCCTCGGCGCCCATCTATCGAGTTTTCAACAAAGAATCCTCCTTGAGGTCGTTTATCGGTCATGACCCTGGGAGCCACAATTTTGAGCGGATCAATCGCGAAGCCCTCTATCAGATGCTTGGAGAGCATTTCGCCCCTGGTTCGAGCACGGACGCCAAGGAGATTGCCAGCGAGTCTGAGATCAAAACCCGAGGCGAGTTTGAAATTCCTCTTCCCGAGGGCAACGCCACGATCCATTCGTTGGCCCTGGAGCTGGCCAAAGCTTTGCCCAAGGATCCAGGCGGAGACCCGGCATCGAGAAGGGAGAAGCTCAAAGCGATTGTCCGCGTTAAAGACATGGAGTGCGAAGCCGTTCCGAACGACAGGGAAGAGCAGGACCGGCTCGTCGCCACGTTCTGGAAACTGAAGTTGGGGAAGGAGTGGACTGTTCCCGCCGTCGAGATCGCACCCGAGGGGTCGACCGAGGTGGTCCTGGTCGTTGCCGACTCGGGCAGGGCAGGCGCTGCTGAACTGGTTCGAAAGCTTCTCGGCGAAAAGAAGTCCGTGGTCGCCTTCGATCCGTTCTTTCTTGGAGAAAGTAGGTTCAAAGACCACGCCTATCTCTACGCGTTGCTGGCGACGGCGGTCGGCGACCGGCCCTTGGGTTTGCAAGCGTCGGAGACAGGCTCGGTTGCTCGTTGGGCCAAGAAGCGGTTTGCAGGGAAGGCGGTCTCGATCGACTCGATTGGTCCACGCTCGAGCGCGATCGCTCTGGTCGCCGCCGCGCTCGAGCCTGGCTCTTTCAAGGAGATTTGGCTGCACGCACCGCTCGGCAGCCTCAAAGAGGCGATCGAAAAGAAGACCTACGCCGACGCGCCCGAGCTCTTTTGCTTTGGATTGCTGGAATTCTTCGACGTCAAGTCGATCTCAGCTCTTGCCGAAGCCGACGGCGCCGAGATCCACCGATTGGTGGAATGATCGAGTCGCGGGCCAATCCCTTGGCTCATCAATCGGCTTCATCTTCCTCGAGCTCGTCGTCCTCGGCTTCCGCGGAATGTTTATCGATCCATTCGCTCAGTTTTTCAGGTTCGACTTCATGATTCTCGAAAGACCTGCGAGAGACCGTCGAAGCCAGCGATGTTCCAAACAAGGATCGAGAGATCAACCTGTAGAACCGATAGGCCCCCAACAACACGACCATGCCGATCGAACCATACAGGAGATACTGGTATGAACGTGTTTGGGTCCAAGGAAGGGTTTCCTTCTCGGGGATCCATCGGGCTTTTCCTACCAACATGGGGGCCCAGTAGTCTCCCCTGGAGCTCTTGTAAGCGTTGAGCTTGAGGAAGTAGCCGTCGAACACGAGGTTCACGTGGACGTCGTTGCCGCCTGGCATTCCTTTGGGAGCGTCTTCGAAGACGAGCATGTAGGGATACCTTCCCGCCTCGTCGGTGAAGACCCAGGCTTCGTAGAGAACCTTCTTGGGCGAGAAGGCTGGGTCGACCTCGTTGCGGATGATCCGTTTGGCGATGCCTTCCACGCGAATCGGTATACCTCGGTAGCGCTCGGGCTTCTCTGCCAGGTGGGTGAAGAAAATGTCGCGGCGGCTCTCCTTGGCCAGTTGGGACGCGGGGGTATCTCGGCGCGCTCGAGCAGAGAAACGTAGGCAGCGTTGTCTTTGATGCGGAGCGGAGTCTTGTCGACGACGCCTTGGAATTCGATCGAGTCGTCGGCTGGGGGCAGGGGCGGGACGTCCGCGATGGCTGGCTGAGGCGGAGGCTCTTCCTTGGGGCCTCCGTATGCCGCCACGATGCTCCAACCCACGACGGCCACGGCCAAAAGGATGAGCAGCCTGCTGAATTCCGAGCCTCGAAAAAGCGACACTTCGATCACTCCTTGGCCTACGTTGTTCGCCCGCGTGTAGGCCTTCCCCTCTGGCGCTTCACTGCCCCGAGTCGGCCGTCAGCTCGGAAAAGCTGAGTTTGGTGAACTTCGCTTGCGTGAAGACGTCGACGACTTTGATGAGCTCTGCGTACTTGAGCTGAGGGTCGACCTGGATCAGCACCTGGTCGAACGGCTCCTTTGCTTCGACGATGTCTTTAAGCTCTTGCTTCAGCTCGTTCAAGTCCGCTACGTCTTTCTCGCCGACCGAAATCTGCGCCAGCTCTCCTCCTCCGCCGCGCGCAGAGTGGTTGGAAGGGTTTTCAGGCCGATCGGCAGGTCGCTCGAAGTCGAATCCACAGCGGTTGTGCGCGCTGGCGCTGATCGAAGGCTGGGCAGGCAGGAGGTTCATCCCGAATTCGACTTCGGAAGGCGCGGGGTGATAGGTCATGATGAAGAAAGTGAGGAGCTGAAACGCCATGTCCAGCATCGGCGTGATCTGGATCTCGACCTCAGGGGCTGGCTTCTTCTTCTTGCCCGCGGTTCCGCTCATGGCTTCGTCCTCTGGTCTCGAGAGCGTGCGTCTCGCGTCAGGGTTTCAATTGGCGCTGCTCATGGCTTTGAGCTCGAACTTCCGGTAACCCTGAGCTTGGCAAGCGGTAATCAACTGGAAGAGCTCGGTAAATTCGGTGTCGCGGTCGGCTCGGATCACGACGGTGCTGGGGAGTCCGGCGGCTGGATCAATCTTGCCTTTGCCCGCGGCTTCGAGGTTGAGCCTCAGAAGTTTGGCCTCGTCGCCGACGACTTTGATGGCGCTTTGGATGTCGAGCTCTTTTCCGTCGTAGAGCAATCGGCCAGCGCGATCGATGTTCAGGATCAGTCGATCCTCGGGTGTTGCGCTTCCCTCGGCTGGCTTGGCAGAGCCAGCCACCGGCAACCGCACGCGCTGGTCGTAATTGTCCTGACTAAAATTGATGCAAAGCATGAAGAACGTGATCAACTGAAACACCACGTCCAAAAGCGGCGTCAGGTTGGGCTCGGCTTTGATCTCGGACGAAGCGGATGCACTCAAGGTCGAGAACTCCTCAACAACTCGTCAAGCTTTCCGCGAGCGTTCTCACTCGCGATCCGAGGAATCCGATACGTCGGGACGTCGCGTCAGCCTCGCCTTGCGGCGGAGGTCAGCTCGCCTTGGGGGTGGGTTGCTTCGCGGCCTTCCAGAATTCGGCGATGATCCGGTCCGCGGTTCTGCCCGACTCCATCGCGATCTTGGCGATCCGGTTGCGGAACAACGCATAAAAGAAAATCGCGGGGACGGAGAGCGTCACTCCCTCCAGCGTAATGAAGAGCGCCGTCGAGATGCCCTGGGCAAGCTGGTCCGGTCTTGCCTGACCTCCGACCGTCGTTGCCAAAACCTGGAAGCTTTGGATCATGCCCCAGATCGTCCCAACGAGGCCGATCATCGGTCCCAAGGTGCCGATCGTCGCCAGGTAGGTGATTCTCGACTCCATGCCTAGGATCAGTTCCTCGGATTGCGCAACCATCGCTTCTTTGGCCTCGGGTCTACCGTTGGGCAAGTTGGCAACGCCCGTGCGGATCAGTCGAGAAACAAACGAATTGTTGTCTCGGCATGCGTCGTAAGCCTCTTGGAATTTGCGTTCCTTGATCGCGGTTTCCACCTTCTCGACCAGGGCTGGCGGAACCGCTTCGCTGAGCCTTAACTCCATGAATAGGCGAATGACCACGGCCGTGAAGTAGATCGAGATCAAGAACAGACAAAAGCCAATTGGTCCTGACGCGTCGATCGCCCACTGGAGCATCGACTTGGGCTTCTTGGCGGTCGAGCTCGAGTCGGCGTTCGAAGGCTCCGTCGTCGTGCTGGCAGGCGCCGTTACAGCCGGAGCGGCCTTTTCATCTTTCTTTGCTTTAGCGTCTTGAGCGAACGCTCGACCGGTCGGCGCCGCGGCCAATACTGCAAACCAGGCCGTCGTCAACAAGGCAAACAGGACGATCCGACCTTGCCCGCGAAGACGCTCAATTCGGCTCATTTCGAAAGCACTCCTTCGGTTGACCCGCGCATGCTGATCGTTCTGTTGTCATGAATAACGTAGGCGCAAAAGCCCATTGACCGTCGACCGACGCTTCGCCAGTGCATTCTCACGCTGCTTTGGTTTTCCCGCGTCTCGCCGCAAGGTCCGACCATTTATCTTTGATTACGCCAAGATCGAAGTCAACTTGGGCGTTTGAAACGCGGGTTTCTCCGCCACGGTGGCGCAAAAAAGGTGCACGACCGCAATGAGCCTATTACTTATTATGCAGCGACCGGCCCATGCGTGACACCTTGAATTGATTGTCCAGCTCGCGGATCTTCGCTCTTTCGGAGAGCATCCGATGGCTTACGATTGACTTGGATCGGTTACGCGCCCACCCTGTTTTCGGGCGACGCGGTCTAGTTGAAGTTCAAGGACAAGCATTCGCATCGACCGGAGTTTGCAGGTGAAGAAGACGCCGATGATCGCGGAGTTCCAGAGGCTTGCCGAGTCCGAGGCGCGCCAGGCCGACTGGAAAAACTGGGGGCCCTACGTCAGCGAACGCGCGTGGGGAACGGTCCGAGAAGACTATAGCCCCCACGGTACACCCTGGGAGTTCTTCCCCTTCGACCACGCCCACGCACGCGCCTATCGCTGGAACGAAGACGGCCTGGCAGGGGTCTGCAACCGCTTCCAAAACCTCTGCTTCTCGATCGGACTCTGGAACCATCACGATTCCATCCTCAAAGAACGGCTCTTCGGACTTTCCAACCACGAAGGCAACCACGGAGAAGACGTGAAAGAATACTATTTTCACGTCGATAATGTCCCAACGCACTCGTATATGAAGTTTCTTTACAAGTATCCGTTGGTGGAATTCCCATACGAACGTTTGCGGCGGGAAAACGCCCAGAGGAGCCGCGACGAACCCGAATACGAGCTGATCGACTGCCTGGGCGAGGAGTTTCGCAATGGGCTTTATTTCGACGTTTTTGTCGAATACGCCAAGGCCGATCCCGAGGATTTGCTCTGCAGGGTGACCGCCCACAACCGCTCGGACCGTGAAGCTCCACTCGACGTTCTATTGCAGCTTTGGTTCCGCAACACGTGGTCTTGGGGGTACACCTCGCCTCGGCACTTGATCAAGGCGGAGGGGCCGACCGCGGCGTCGACTTTCCATCGAAGGTTGGGCGAACGCTGGCTGTACTTGGACGCCGCGCCGGTTCAACCAAGGCTGTTGTTCACCGAGAACGATACCAATTTCGAGCGAATCTTTGGTTCTCCCAACAAGGTCGCCTACGTGAAAGACGGTTTCAACGACGCCGTGGTCGAAGGCCGCTGGGACCGGGTCAATCCGGAGATGCAAGGGTCGAAATGCGGCGGGCTGTATCGGCTGGTCGTGCCGGCGGGTCGATCGATTCAGGTGCGAGGCCGGTTTGCTCCAGGAAAGCTCGACGCCCCCTTCGAAGATTTCGACAAGATCTTCGCGAAACGAAACGAGCAAGCCGACGAGTTCCACAAGCAAGTTGCCCCGCCCGGCCTCGATCCCGAACTCGAGTCCGTATTCCGGCAGGCGCTCGCGGGGCTCATGTGGTCCAAGCAATTTTACCATTACAGCGTCGAGCTCTGGCAGAACGGCGATCCCGCTGGGCCTGCGCCCGCCGAGGAACGCGTGGGCATTCGAAATAAAGGTTGGAAACACCTCTACAACCTCGACGTCCTGGCGATGCCAGACAAATGGGAATACCCCTGGTACGCCTCGTGGGACCTTGCTTTCCACTGCGTTTCGATCGCACTGATCGATCCCGAATGGGCCAAGCGGCAGATCATCCTCCTGATGCGCGAATGGTACATGCATCCCGCGGGGCAGCTTCCTTCGTACGAGTGGAACCTCGACGCCGTGAACCCCCCAGTACACGCCTGGGCTGCGCTTAGGGTTTATCAGATCGAGCGCGATCGTACCGGCAAGGCCGACGTCGAATTCCTCGAGGAGTCTTTCCACAAGCTCCTGCTCAACTTCACGTGGTGGGTCAACAAGCAAGACTCGTCGTACAAGAACATCTTTCAGGGCGGCTTTTTGGGGCTCGACAATATTGGCGTGTTCGACCGCAACCAAGACATTCCCAACGGAGGCGAGCTCGAGCAAGCCGACGGTACGGCGTGGATGGGCATGTACTGCTTGAACATGTTCGACATCGCGGTCGAGCTGGCCGAGACCAGGCCCGCCTACGAGTCGGTGGCGACGAAGTTCTTCGAGCATTTCATCTCGATTGCCGCGGCCATCAACGGCGGCTCCGGGGGTATTGGACTCTGGGACGCCGAGGACGGGTTTTATTACGACGTTATCCATTTTCCCAACGCCGACCCCGTGCGACTCCGGGTCCGCTCGTTCGTCGGCCTGATCCCGCTCTTCGCCGTGGCCACGCTCGACCCTGGAAGGCTCGAAAAACTGCCCCAGTGCCTTCGCAGGATCAGATGGTTTGTCAAATACAGGCCTGGTCTCGTCAGCCACGTTTCCTCGCTGACGACCCAAGGGGAAGGGGGGCGGTATCTGCTTTCGATCCTCGATCGCGACAAGCTTGAAAAGGTGCTCTCCTCGGCGTTCGACCCTTCGCGCTTCCTCTCCGAATTCGGCCTACGATCGCTTTCGAAGCGGCACGAAACCCACCCCTTCGAGCTGGATTGCGGCGGAGTCTTGCACACGGTGCGCTATGAACCGGGAGATTCACGCACTGCGCAGTTCGGCGGCAATTCCAACTGGCGCGGTCCGGTCTGGGCGCCCGTCAATTTTTTGATGATCGAATCCTTGCGCAAATACCATTTGTACTATGGAGACTCGTTTCGAATCGAGCATCCTCATGGCTCGGGAAAGAGCATCAATCTTTCCCAGGCGGCCGACGAGCTGGCGCGCCGGCTGGTTCGGCTTTTCCTTCCCGACCCCGCTCGGGGAGGCGCCAGGCCCTCCCTCGCCGCCAACCCGCTCTTTCATAATGATCCACATTGGCGTAATTGCATCAATTTCTACGAATATTTCCATGGCGACGACGGCCGCGGCCTGGCGCAAGCCACCAGACCGGATGGACCGCGCTCGTCGCCAACCTGATCCAAGACCTTGCCCAACCGCGTTCCGAGACGTCCGAGGCCGAGAGCGACGGCGCTGTCGACCGCCCAGCCCCGCTTTCAGGCGTTTCTTGAATCCGCGTTGGCGATCGGGTCCAATCCTCGTCTCGTCAATATCCGGCGGATTCTTGGATCGGAGGAATCTCATGTCCTTGGCAGGCCCTTTGCTCGGAGAAGAGCATGTCCCAGTAGGCGAAGCCGAGCTCATCGCCAGGACGGTCGACGTCAATCTTTCGCTGCTCGAGACCTCCAACAAGCCCGTTGCCCGAGGCGAACATCCCAAAGCGCACGGGCTCGTCTTGGCCGATTTCATCGTCGAGCCGAACCTTCCCCAAGAGCTCCGCGTTGGAGTCTTTCGCGAACCTGGCGTCTATCGCGCACTTTTGCGTTTTTCCAATGGACGAGCCAAAAACGACAACCAAGGCGATATCCATGGGCTAGGGATCAAGCTTCTTGGGGTTCCGGGCGAAAAGCTGATCGAAGAGGAGAAAGACGCCGTAACCCAAGACTTCGTCCTTGCCGACCACCCGGTTTTCTTTATTCCAAGCGTGTCGGCGTATGTTCCTTTTTCAAAGCAGATCGAAGCCGCCAGGAATGGACTGATAGGAAAAATCGTCTTTATTCTTCGGCTGTTGTTCTTGCCCGGGCCTCCTTGGAGTCTGCTTCGTCAATCGCTCAAGAAAAAGCCCGATAGTCCGCTCAGAATCGTCTACTGGAGTCAAACGCCCTACAAACTTGGCTCGGCGGCCGTGCATTACTTTCTTGAACCGAAGCTTTCGCTGATCGCTCAACCCGAACCTTCGAAAGACCCCGACAAGCTCCGGTTGGCGATGATCCAAGCGCTCTCTTCGGGTCCTGCCGAGTTCAGCTTCAACGTTCGCGTTCAGAACGATCCCATAGCGATGCCCGTCGAAGATCCGACGGTTGATTGGGATCTGCATCAGAGTCCCACATACAAGCTCGCGACGATCCGCATCCCCCAGCAAGATTTCGACACGCCGAGGCGAAGGGAGTTCTGCCAGCGCCTTGCGTTCGCGCCCTGGCATTCCCTGCCAGAGCATCGCCCGCTGGGTGGAATCAACAGGGCCAGGAAGGCGATCTACCAGGCAATGTCGAAAAAAAGGCGCGAGCTCAACGGAGATCCGAGGAAGGAACCCGTTCTCGAAGACCTTGTCGACCTTTAGTCGCTTTTGAACTCAGACGTGCAAACCCCTCCGCGACCCGGAGTCTCGATCCCTCCGATACCAGCTCCAGAGCAACTGGATCGTCGTATAGTCGAGCAGTTCTCGCGAACTGGGAAAGTCGCATTCCTTGGGCTCTAGACTGGGCGATTCGGGCTCTTTCCGCGTGGCAAGATCCAAGAAGGTGCGGGTCGGCTGGGTGACCCACGCCTCGCCAGCCTGCGCCACGATGGCGGCGAGCAAAATCGGGAAGTTTTCAGCCGACGTCGCTCGCAACCTGGCGCCCAGCGACGCATAGTTCATCTGATCGGCGACGATCCGAAAAAGGATCCTGGGGTCGCGTCGGGCAATGTAAACCTCGCCAATCGGATCTCGAGGGATTCGCGAGGCTCTGCGCGTCCTTGGCAAACTTCCCTGCCTCCTGAGCATGTTCAGTCCCATGAGCAAGGCGGAAGTCCACCGAGGAGGCTCGACTCCGCGATACTCGTCGTCGACCATCACTCTGCCAGCGCTCACCACTTCGATCAGATTCCAGGGAACCCAATGCGTGGGTTCGCCATGCAGACCTTTGGTTCGCAGGCCTTCGGGCAGGCAGGCAGCCTCGTGAATGGTCCTGGGCTTCGAAAAGTCCGGAAAGGAGTCGCTCCTCCAAGCCTCCGCGGCCACGCCAAGCTCGTAAAATCCGTCCAGAATCGGCCGAACTTGATCTTCGTTGATGAACTTGGGAAAGACGCCTGGAGTTGCGCAACCCACCTCATTGCATCGGCGGAATGCATGCCGGTGGCCCTCACGATCACGTCACGAGCCGCATCACGGTCGTCAGGAGCGTCGAAGACCACCAGCCGATATGTCGTTTCGGAATTCGACGTCAACGAGGTAGACCCATTTTCGAGACGATCCTGAGCTTTCCAGGGCCGCTAGCGATACAGTATCAACAGAAGAGTTCTTTCGCCAACGAGCGTGGGGCGCAAAACACTTCCAGATCGGGACGGTGGAGGCAATAACGTCGTCATGGGCGATCTCTTGGCCTGCCAGAACTGTGGAGCAGAGCTTACGAACGACCACTCCAGCGGAAAGTGCCCAGCGTGCTCGACCGCACTGGAGGCCGAACATCGGCCGAAATCGTATGGGTCCGTCAACCTCGACCCCACTGTTGCCGCGTATATCGACGATTCCGCAGGAGGCGTCTTCGAAACACTCGCCTCGGCCGTGGGAGGGATCGATCGCATCGTCTTGCAGGACGCCGATTCCCTCACAGCCTCCGAGACCGTCGTCAGGCCCGCGTCGAGCGAAACGCCCGAACGAAATGACCGAACCTCCCGCTTCCACGTCTATGGAGAGATTGCTCGAGGCGGCATGGGGGCGATTTTGAAAGGTCGAGACGCCGATCTGGGCAGGGATCTGGCCATCAAGGTGCTCTTGGAGAAGCACCAGAATGATCCATCGATGATCCGCAGGTTTGTCGAAGAAGCGCAAATCAACGGCCAGCTCCAGCATCCAGGCGTCGTCCCGGTCTACGAGCTCGGCGCTTTCGGCGATCAAAGGCCCTTTTTCGCGATGAAGCTCTTGAAAGGCAGGACGCTTTCCGAATTGCTCCGCGAGCGGAAAGACCCCAAGCAGGATCAACCGCAGTTTCTTTCGATCTTTGAATCGATCTGCCAAACCATCGCATACGCCCACTCCAGAGGGGTCATTCACAGGGACCTGAAGCCCTCGAACGTCATGGTTGGCAGCTTTGGCGAGGTTCAAGTGATGGACTGGGGGCTTGCCAAGGTCTTGAGAAAAGAAGGCGCCGCCGAAGAGTCGTCCGAGCATCACGAGTTCAACGAGACTGTCATCGCCACGGCCCGCAGCGGTTCGTCGACCAGCGAACTAACGATTGCCGGCGGAGTGATGGGCACGCCTGCCTATATGTCTCCCGAACAGGCTCGTGGTGAAGCAGATTCGGTGGATGAACGCGTCGACGTCTTCGCCCTCGGCGCCCTTTTGTGCCAAATCCTCACGGGTTCTCCGCCGCATACCGGCAGGTCTTCGGGAGAGGCTCAGCGGAAGGCGGCGCGGGGCGACCTTTCCGACGCGCTCGAGCGGCTTTCGACCTGCGGCGCCGACAAAGAGTTGATCGACCTCTGCATCAGTTGCCTCGCTTCCGAGATCTTCGACAGGCCCAGAAACGCGGGCTTGGTCGCCGAGAGCATCCGCAATCACCTCTCGGGCGTCCAAGAGCGTTTGCGCAAGAGCGAACTGGCGCGGGTTGAGGAGCGCGGACGACGCAGGCTCGCGCTCGCCGCCGCCGCGGCGATCGTTCTCGTCGCATCGCTGGCAGGCGGCGGCTTCGTCTGGCTCGATCAGTTTTCCCGCCAGCGCAGGGTCTCGGCCTCCGCCGCCTTGACCGAGGCTCGCTTGCTGGCCGACCAGGCCCGCGCGCTGCCCTCCGACCAGGCTCACACGCGTTGGATAGAAGCTCTTGCCGCCGCCAAGCAGGCTCAGAGGATCATCGGAGAAGACTCCTCCGATCGGTTGCTCCGCGAGGCCAAGAAAATCCACGCGCAATTCGAACTCGAGCTCGAGGCCGTCGACGCCGAACAGACCTTGGCCGACGATCTCGAATCCGCGCGTGGGGAGTTCGCCGAGCATTGGGAATACAAGAAAGCCGAAGCCTCTTATGAAAGGGCGTTCAAGAAATTCGGGCTCGATCTCTTCAACATCGACCCAAAAGTCGCGGCGAAGAGACTGGCCTCAAAGACCATCTCGACCGAGGTCGCCGCGGCTCTTGACGATTGGTGCAGCATCCGTCGCTATTCCAAGAAGACCGATTGGAAGCAGCTCGTCGAAGTCGCCCGCGCGATCGACCCGGACCCCTGGCGCAACCAAATTCGAGACCTCTATGGAGCGGTCGGGTCCGAAGCGCTCGAGAAAATACGTTTGCTAGCGTCCAAGACCGACGAGCTCTCGCGACAACCGGTCGAAAGCCTTGCGCTTTTGGCCGGCATCCTTGGCAGAGGCCAACTCAAAGACGTCCAAACCTCCGTGCTAAAGCTCGCCTGGACCCGCTTCCCCGAAGACTTTTGGGTCAACTACTACCTGGGCGTCTCGTCTTACTCCGATCGAAGTCGGGGACGATACACGCGCCCGCAAGAGGCAGTCGAGCATCTCACCGCAGCCATCGCGGCTCGCCCCAAAAGCTCCAGCGCCTGGTCCGAACTGGCAAGCGCATTGTGCCAGACTGGTCGATCCGAAGAGGGCATGGCTTGCCACGCCAAAGCCATCCAACTGAGACCCGACGACATCAGCACGCTGTCCAGCTATGCCTTGGATCTCTACTATCAAGGCAAGTTCGCCGAGTCGCTCTCTTCCTTCCAAAAGGCGCTTAAGCTCGACCCGAACTCGCCTCACTTGCATTACGACTGCGGCACCGCCCAGCAATCGCTCCTCCAGCTCGACGACGCAGCCGCCTCATATCAAGAAGCGCTTCGGCTGGATCCCAAATTCGTTAGTGCATATTTGAACCTGGGCTCGGTCTATTACTCACAAAACAAGTTCGCCGACGCCCAGCGATGCGCTCGCAAGGCCGTCGAGTTGGCGTCGGAGAACGTCGACAACCTGATCGAGGCGGGAAGTCTTTTTGACTATACGTCCAATTACGCAGAATCCAAAGCCCTCTACGAAAAGGCCGTCAAGCTCGATCCGAAGAACGCCAAAACTCACTTGCTTTTAGCAGTTAGCCTTCAGCTTCAGCAGAAGTTCGACGAGTCCCTGGCCGAATATCGCGAGGCTGCGCGTCTGGATCCAGAGAACGTCGAAGCTTGGGCCAACATCGGTCAGATCCTGGACGCCAAAGGCGACCCTGAGAACGCGGTCCTCGAGCTTAAGAAAGCGCGTCAACTCCTGGAGAAACAGCCGACAAAGCCACCCGGTCTTGAATCGGTCCTCAAACAAATCGATTCCGCGCTCGCGAAAGCCGAGCGCCGGCGCCGCCCTCCTGAAAAGCGTGCCTCGACTCCTTTCCGGCGAGATCGAACCCAAGAACGACGAAGAACGCTATACACTGGCGGAACTCTGTTACTCGACAAAACGATACTCCGCGGCCACGCGATTCTATGGGCAGTCCCTCGCCAAGGATCCTTCGTTCTCACAGCTCGAAACGCTATCTTACTGTTACAACGCTGCCTGTTCGGCGTTGCTGGCGGCCGACGGCAAAAGTGAAAAGGAACCGCTTCCCGACGACCAAGCGAAGGTCAAACTTCGTCACCAAGCGATTGAATGGCTAACAAAGACACTTCAGGTTCTGCCCAGAGACCTCGAGTCCAAAGATCCAGAGACAGCGGGAAAGGCAACTCACCTTCTCTCGAGGTTCAGGGACGATCCCGACCTCCTCTCCATCCGCGACGAAGCCGAGCTCAAACTGCTCTCCAAAGAAGAACGCAAGGCCGTCGCCGATCTCTGGGAAAAGTACGGGGAGGTCGCCAAGCGAAACGAGAAGTTGGAAACCCCGAAGCCGAAGTAAGAAGTTGCTCCAAGGAATGGCCCGCCCAGCCTCCATCGGACCTTCCGCCGTTTGTAGCAGGGCGTTCTTCCCCTTCCGCAGCCCAAGGACTATCCAACATTGAACGATTGGGTCTTCACAGACAATGGACTGGCGGAGATCTGGATAACGAAACCGTTGCCTGCCAGATTGATCGCCAGGCCGGTAAACGTAGCCTCGCCGCCGCTTGCCGCGATGGTCAATACGCCTGATAGAACGCCGCCCGTGGGATTGGTCGAAAGCGACAATGAGAGGTTTTGGGCATAGGTAGGATCAATGTTTCCGTATTTGTCTTCCGCGGCGACGACGATCGAGAAGATCTGGCCGACGAGGAGTTGGTTTGGCGGCTGATCAATGACAACCAAATGAGAGGCGGCGTCGGCTGTCACATTGAATGAGGACGAGCTTATAGGGGTAAGCGCTGCCCCGCCGGCCGCCGACGCGGTGATGACGTATCCAGTCGCGGCCGTTTCGATGTACAGGCCCGAGAAACTTGCGACTCCATTTATGACGGAGACAGTCGTCGTCCCGTAGAGCTTCGCCAACGTCGGGTTGGTCGAAAGCGCCAGGGAGACGTTTCCAGTATAGGATGTGACAAAATTATTATATTTGTCCTCCGCCTTCACGACGATGGAGAAGGTCGTGCCCGCGGCGATGCTGGAAGGCGGTTGTGTCGAGACGGCCAGTTTCGAGGCGGCGAGCGGCGTGACGTTGATTGCGCTCGTGACGGTGCTTACCAGGTGCGAGTCGCCCACCAAGATCGTGTATCCGTTGGCTGCGATTTGGAGCGAAAGCCCGGAGAAGGTCGCCACTCCGTTGGTAATCGTTTCCGAAAGTGTTCCTAAGAGCGTGTCGTGACCAGGATTCGCCGAAAGCGAGAGGGTCACGGTGGTGGAATATGTGGGCACGGCGTTGCCGTATTGGTCCTCAGCGGTGACCACGAGACCAAACGTTGAACCGGCGGCGATCGAACTTGACGGTTCGGTCGTCACGACCCATTTGTGCGCCGAGGCTGCGGTTACGGAGAGCGGGTTGGAGGTCGCACTCGGAACTCCTGAAACCGACGAGGAGGCGGTGAGCACGTACCCGATCGCGGCCGGGTCGATCCGCAGCACATGAAAGTCGGCGACGCCGGCTTTGGCGGCAAGCGTGGTCGTACCCAAAAGCGTCGCCGCGCCTGGGTTGGTCGAGAGAGCCAGGGAAATGTTTCCAGTATAAGAGGTGGCAATATTATTATACTGATCCTCTGCCTGGACGACGACGGAGAAGCCGGAGCCCGCGACGACGCTTGACGGCGGTTGGGTCTCGAAAACCAGTTTCGACGCTGTTAGCGACGTGACGTTGATTGCACTTGTTACGGTGCTCGCGAGGTGCAAGTCGCCGGCCAAGATCGAGTAGCCGTTGGCTGCGATCTCGAGCGATAGTCCGGAGAAGGTCGCCACTCCTTTGGAGATCGATTCCGAAAGAGTGCCCAAGAGCGTATCGTGACCGGGGTTCGCCGAAAGCGCGAGAACCACGGTCGTGGAGTAGGACGACTCGGCGTTGCCGAACTTGTCCTCCGCCGAGACCACGAGGCCAAAGGTCGATCCGGCGGCGATCGAACTCGGCGGTTCGGTCGTCACGACCCATTTGTATGCCGGTGCGGCCGTTACGGTCAGTGGGTTGGCGTTGGCGTTCGAGACGCCTGTGGCCGACGCGGTGATGACATATCCAGTCGCGGCCGTTTCGATGTACAGGCCCGAGAAACTTGCGACTCCATTTATGACGGAGACAGTCGTCGTCCCGTAGAGCTTCGCCAACGTCGGGTTGGTCGAAAGCGCCAGGGAGACGTTTCCAGTATAGGATGTGACAAAATTATTATATTTGTCCTCCGCCTTCACGACGATGGAGAAGGTCGTGCCCGCGGCGATGCTGGAAGGCGGTTGTGTCGAGACGGCCAGTTTCGAGGCGGCGAGCGGCGTGACGTTGATTGCGCTCGTGACGGTGCTTACCAGGTGCGAGTCGCCCACCAAGATCGTGTATCCGTTGGCTGCGATTTGGAGCGAAAGCCCGGAGAAGGTCGCCACTCCGATGGTAATCGTTTCCGAAAGTGTTCCTAAGAGCGTGTCGTGACCAGGATTCGCCGAAAGCGAGAGGGTCACGGTGGTGGAATATGTGGGCACGGCGTTGCCGTATTGGTCCTCAGCGGTGACCACGAGACCAAACGTTGAACCGGCGGCGATCGAACTTGACGGTTCGGTCGTCACGACCCATTTGTGCGCCGAGGCTGCGGTTACGGAGAGCGGATTGGAGGTCGCACTCGGAACTCCTGAAACCGACGAGGAGGCGGTGAGCACGTACCCGGTCGCGGCCGGGTCGATCCGCAGCACCTGAAAGTCGGCGACGCCGGCTTTGGCGGCAAGCGTGGTCGTACCCAAAAGCGTCGCCGCGCCTGGGTTGGTCGAGAGAGCCAGGGAAATGTTTCCTGTATAAGAGGTGGCAATATTATTATACTGATCCTTTGCCTGGACGACGACGGAGAAGCCGGAGCCCGCGACGACGCTTGACGGCGGTTGGGTCTCGAAAACCAGTTTCGACGCTGTTAGCGGCGTGACGTTGATTGCACTTGTTACGGTGCTCGCGAGGTGCGAGTCGCCGGCCAAGATCGAGTAGCCGTTGGCTGCGATCTCGAGCGATAGTCCGGAGAAGGTCGCCACTCCTTTGGAGATCGATTCCGAAAGGGTGCCCAAGAGCGTATCGTGACCGGGGTTCGCCGAAAGCACGAGAACCACGGTCGTGGAGTAGGACGACTCGGCGTTGCCGAACTTGTCCTCCGCCGAGACCATGAGGCCAAAGGTCGATCCGGCGGCGATCGAACTCGGCGGTTCGGTCGTCACAACCCATTTGTATGCCGGTGCGGCCGTTACAGTCAGTGGGATGGCGTTGGCGTTCGAGACGCCTGTGGCCGACGCGGTGATGACATATCCAGTCGCGGCCGTTTCGATGTACAGGCCCGAGAAAGCAGCGACTCCCGCTTTGGCTGCAACCGTCGTCGTCCCGTAGAGCTTCGCCAACGTCGGGTTGGTCGACAGTGCCAGCGATATCGAACTCGCGAAGTTGGTATCAACGTTGCCATACTGATCGTAAGCGGTCGCTTGGACGGAAAACGTCCCACCTGCGATGACGCTGGCTGGCGGTTCGGTTGAGAACTTCAGATGGTTGGCGGCGGCGGGATCGACCTTGATTGACGAGGTTGAAACAGACGCGAGTCCGGTCGCCGAGAGCGAGAGGATGAACCCCGAGCCGGCGGTCTGGAGCGCAACCGCGCTAAACGTCGCAACGCCGCCCATGACCACGGCTGAGGTCGTGCCCGCGAGCACTCCCGTTGTCGAGTTCGAGGCGAGGCCCACGGTCACGTCGCCGCTAAAGGAGGTGTCGAGTGCTCCCGAACTGTTCTTGACTTCGACGACAAATCCGAATCCGACGCCTGCGACCACTTCCGAGGGAGGCTCGGTTGTAACGGCGAGGGTATCGACGGCCTGCAAGTCGACGTTGAATCCGCCCAAAGCGCCCAAAGGAACAAGGTTCCCCGCGAAATCGGCCGCTTGTGCACCACCCAGCGAGATTGTGTAACGGCCGTCGTCGGCGACGCTCCAGGCGCCGCCCGGAGGTACAATCTGATAAATCGCCGTCAGCGTCTTGGCGTCGCCAAGGACGTCGGTCGAACCAGTGGCGCTCACCGAAACAAGACTGGCGAGGATTCCAGGCCCGCCTGCCGGTGGCGAAACATAAACTTGCACGCCGGCGATGGTCGCCAAAGCCAAACCAACGTTATCTTGGTATGTAATTGTGAACGTATATGAATTTACTGTACCGACGCTTCCAGGGGTTACGTCTTTGGCCGAAAGCGTTGCGGTCGGAGCAATGCCGTCGTCGGCGGCGTCGTGTTGGAGCGAACCCGCGTCGGTTCCGCTTGGACCTAAACGAGGAGACCAGCCGCGCTGGTCGGTCAAGAGCGATTCCGGGTTCGAGCCCGAGAAAAGCGCGGGGCTAACCGGCGTTTGCGTCACCAGCGCGATCGTTTCGGTTGGACCGCCGTTGTTTTGAAGACCCTTGGGATCGAGCCCTGCGGATAGGTTGGTTTTGTTGTTCGAGCCGGTGAGCATGCCAGCGGCCGGAGCAACGCTGAACAACGAATTCGTGGCGTTGATCGAGCCCGAAAAATCGGTCTTGCCGTTCGATGCGAAAATCGAACTGGCTGCGCTCACTGTTCCACTGGAGTGGACGACTCCAGCGACCAGACCTGGACCCAGCAGCAGGTTGAGCGCGAGGGTAGTGTTATCGAAATTGACGGTTCCGCCGCCGATGTAACCTGCCCCAGCGGAAGAGCTTCCGCTGGAACCCGTGGCGCCCTTCGCGCCGTCCCCCTTGGAATTGAGTGCGGCTCCTCCAGCACCGCCGGCGCCAGCACTGCCGTATGCAGCGGAATTGGCGGCGATCGTCGAGTTCAGGAAGGTGAGAGCCCCTCCACTCACGTAGAATCCGCCGGCTTGGCCTGTGCCCCCAGCAGCGCCGGCGCCGCCCGCTCCGCCTGTGTGTGCTGGCGGGAGAAGCGAGCTGGTGCCTCCTCCTCCGCTGAATCCGCTCAAACCGCCGCCGGTTAGGAAACCTCCCGAACCGCCCGTGCCCCCGGCGCCGCCGACGCCGCCTTCGGATTGGTTGCGGCTCAACGTTGATCCGAGCACCGTCACCGATCCTCCCGCGACGTAGAGGCCGCCGCCAAGGCCGTCGCCGGCATCGCCTCCCGCTCCGCCTCGTCCTCCGGTGACGCCGTTGAAGGTGCCGAATTTTCCAGTGGTGGGGTTCGTAATGCCGGCGTAGGAGCCAATGGCGCCATGTCCGCCGCTGCCGCCGGCGCCCCCCTTTCCGCCAAGGGCTTTATCGGAATCGAGAGTCGTATCGATCAGCGTTAAAGTGCCATTTGATATGTAAATCGCACCGCCCAACCCGCTGCCGCCGGCCGACCCAGCGCCTCCCACTCCGCCGGTTGCTCCCGGGCCCGGGACGATCCTGTTGGTTGGCGGAGCGGAATGCGAGAAACCTGTGCCGCCGATGATCGATCCGACCGAGTTCGAGCTGGCAAACGCGCTTCCGCCCAGGCCCCCCTGACCGCCCGCTCCGCCAGCTCCACCAACGGCTTGATTCTTCGAGAATTGGGAAAGGTCGAAAGTGAGGCTGCCGCCCGCGACGTAGATCGCCCCCGCGGTCGCCAGCCCTCCCGGTCCACCGTCGCCGCCGAGCCCTCCTGGATGGTCGATGCCGGCGTTTCCGCCTTTGCCGCCGACCCCGCCCTCGCCTCCGACCGCGGCATTACTCGTAAACGAGACCTGCTGGGCGTAAAGGTTTCCCAAGGCGACGTAAATCGCTCCTCCAGAGGCGCTCCCCCCGTCCCGCCTTTGCCGGCGGGTCCGCCGCTCTTTGCTTTGCTCGGAAAGCCAGGACTAATGCCCGATTGCCCGTTTCCGCCCGCTCCGCCGAATCCGCCGGCCGCCTTATTGTTCGCAAATGCGTCGTCGACGAGGGTGAGGGCCCCGCCTGCCAAGTAGATCGCGCCCCCTTTGGCGGCTTTGCCAGCCGCGCCCGCTCCGCCTGGGTTTCCCCCAGCCCCGGTGGCGCCGGCGCGCCTGCCAAACCGAAAGCGACGTTTGATAGCATCGAAACATGTTGGAGAGTGACCATCGCGTTGTCGATCAGAATGCCGCCGCCGAGCGCGGCGACGCCGCCCAGTACACCGCCGCCACGCGCGTTCCCGCCGGTTATCGTCAAGTCCTCGATGTTGACGAACGTCTGAGCCTTGGTCGTCCCGACGATTTCGAAGAGACGATCCTGCCAACCGCCTCCATTGGGCTCGATCACCGTCGAGCCCGCGCCAACGCCGACGATGGTCAGCGTCTTGCTCGCCAGCGAAGATGCATTCTGGACGACGATCGCTCCGGAAGCCGAATCACTATAAAGGTAATTCGCATTGACAAGTTCAATGACGTTGCTCGAAAAGCCGTTGCTCTCGGCCGCGTTGATCGCGGCTCGCAGGCTTGCGTCGGTCGGTCCTGGGTAATATGTGCCCTGCCATGGCGTTGGATTCGAGATGATCGAAAACTTCGATGTGGTCAGGCTGGGGAAGTTCGCGGTCTTCGCAGTGAACTGGTACCCGGAACCCAGTACGCCTATCGTCAAATTGTCGAACACCGCCTCGCCTCGGACCGCATTTACGGTCAAGGTTCCACCCAACGCGGCGCCCGTGGGGTCCGAGCTGAGCGAAATCGTCACCGAGCCGTTGAACTCCGGATCGAGATTGCCGTTGGAGTTCTCAGCGGCGACGGCGACGGCAAATCGATCGCCAGCGATGACGCTCGCGGGAGGGTTCGCGGTAATGACGAACTTGCTCGCGGTTCCGTAATTGGCCAGGTCGTTGATCAGCAGGTTGGCCTTGGGACTGCCAAGCCCGGTCGCTTCGTCATATCCAGAGCCGGCGTTATATCCTCCGTTCGAGCCTGAAACGATGTCGTTGAAGTCGGCGCTGGGCATCGCATAAAGATAAGGAAGCGTCTCGGTCGGTCCGTCGAGCGTCCCGGCTCCAGCGAGAACTCGACCCTGGTTGACGACCGCGATCAAGCCCGCCCAGGACGGCGACGCAAGGCTCGTGCCGCCAATCTGGACCCAAGGGCCGCTGCCGTCTGTGTCGTTGTAAGAATCGTAGACGGCGACCCCTGTGTACGGGTCGGCGTCGAAAGCGACGTCGGGGATGGTTCGAAAGCCGGTGTTTTGTACCGCGATTTGATAGGCAGGCTCGGTCTCGAACTTGCTCGTGCCGCCGCCCGAGCCCGCCCAGGCGATTTCGCTCTGAATCGAATTGTCAGTGTTCAGATTCAAGCTCGTCCCGCCGACCGCGACCACGTTTGGCGAATACGCGGGGTAGTAACCTGGAGATCCCGAATCACCGGAGGCTGCGAGGAAGGTGACGCCTTGGTGTCCAGCAGGAGTGACGAATGTCGAATCGGTCGCGACCTCTCCGGCAATTTCGCTCTCGAGCCCCCAACTCATCGAAATTGCCGAAACTCCTGGCAGGGTCGCCGCAGTCTTGACCGCGGTCAGCAGATCGTTGTTGGTCGTATCGCTGGTTGCCTCCACGAGGACGATGTTTGCGCCGGGCGCCATCGCGTGCGCCCATTCGATGTCCAGAGCCTCCTCGATTTCCCAATTGCCAGCCAGATTTCCCCTGCCCGCGGGGTCCGTACCCGGCAGAGTTGCTCCTCCGGTCTCGTTCACCTTTGTGAAACTCGGAGGATCCGGAAGGCCGAACGCCGCGTCGAACTGTGCAAGATCGCTCGTCTTATAGCTATTCGAGCTCGTATTCACAAAGCTGGGGTCGTCGTAGCAATCGACGATTGCGATCGTCTGACCGGCCCCGTCTCCCGCTACAGTCCCAAACATCACGCTGTTGAATCCGTATGCGGTCCGGATCTGCTCGGGCGTATAACCCACAGGGGCGAGCGAGCCGTTGTCCAACGGCAGAATCCCCAGTGGACTCGCCGACGAACTCGATGTGCTCGTAAGACTCGAATGAAACTCGTGGAAATTCAAAGAGACCAAGCTCGACGCAAGCAAAACCCGAGATTCAACCGCCTCGACCACAGGGCTCCAATTGCGCTTACGATGGGCAATCGCCTTTCTTCGCCGCTTGAATCGACGCCGAAGGTTGGACGATCCAAACTCTGTTCTTTCGCGAGAGGCCATGGTTCAACTCCATGATGCAGGCGTGGTTTATGAGAACACGAGGGTCGAAGCATCGTTCGTATTCGAGAGCCGTCGCTTCCAAGGATGTTTCGCATCCAGCACGATAATGCGTGATAATAATGAAGACTTCGAGAATGCCGACGCCGCGGTCCAGGAATGGATGAGAAGCGTCTCCAGCCCGGAGGATATGGGCTGGGAAACGGGCGTCCTAGACGGCGGCGATAGTCGCGAGACGTAACACTCCTACCACTAATGCCCAGGCAATTCCAGACCCAGCCTGTTCGAATCGACCTGTCAGATTTTGTGAACTGCGAAACCCAAGCCGGAACTCAGCCCTCGAGCCGGGCGCCTCTTACGTACCTACCAGTAAATGGGTTGACGCCGATCTTCGATTCTTCGAGGATCTGTTCACGAGCGAACGAATGCACGATTGAAATCATTCATGATGTGTACTCAATGTAAATGTGCTCAATCGATCGCAACCATCCGCCCGTCTCCGAGTCCGTGCCGGCGTCCTCGGTCGGCATGACAACGACGACCGGAGCGTAGGACCGCTTAAGAATGTATGATGCGGACTGGCGAAACGGATTGGCTTGGTCTTGATGGAGGAGCGAGGTGAAGAACGTCTTTTCAACGGCGGCGACCCATGGCTCGAGACATCGCCTGGACCCTGCGAAAATCATCGAGACCGCCGAGAACCTGGCTCGCGAGGTCGGCAATCGACTTCCGGGAAGCACTCTGGCCGGCCTGGCCGTCGAGTTGGTCCAGATCGCCCGCGCCACCGACGAACGCGCCCGTCAAGCGCGGAGGCCGATCTATGCCATCAGGGCTGGTTCGTGTCTGGCGATCTCCGTGACCGTGCTCTTGCTCTGGCTCCTCGCGAGGCATATTCACACGCGATGGGAATTCGGCACGATCACCGAACTTTTCGAGGCGACCGACGCCGGCTTCAATCTTCTGGCCATCCTTGCCGGAGCCCTCTGGTTCTTCGTCTCATTCGAGGCCCGAATCAAACGCAAGATGGTTCTCGAGGCGATCGAGGAAATGCGCGAGTTCATCCACGTCATCGACGTCACACAGCTCTACTTTACCCCAGAGCTCTACCGTTCCGACGGCGAAGCCTCGAATGCTTCTCCGAGATTCGATCATACGTATCTTCTCTTCTGTACTCAGATGCTCGCGGTGATCGGAAATCTCACTCCGCTCTATACCCGAGGCGCCGCGAGCGACTCGATCTTACGAGCTGGGACCGACGTCGAGATGCTCGCGAACGCCATCACGGCCAAGCTGCAATCCAAGGCGGAGTCCGTCCGCGCGGCGCTGATCTCCTAAACGACAACAGAACCGATCGCAGACAGTTCCGCCTTTGGAACCGTCTGCGTACGGAACATTCTTAGGTTTTCATCGCTTAACCGGAGCATCCTTGCGTTCGCCGGCCGTCGGCGCCAGGGACTGGACGACCTCCCAGAATCGCGTGTCGCGCTGGCCAGCGGACTGGAGGAGCTTGGCCTTGTTCAATCCCTTGCCGTCCTCCGCCAAGATCTCCGTCAGGGCCGACGACGGCGGCCGTAGCGTGGCGAACGTCTTGCCCGACGTCACGTCCGATAGCTCGGCCGACGGAACCGGGCTTAATCGGAACATCACGACGGTCTTGCCATCCCCGGACAGACCCGCCGCGACGACCCGATCGGCGTCGGTTGGGTGAATCGTGGCAATCGAAGTGAGCGTAACCGCGTCCCACACCGTCACCGCCTTGCCGTCCAAATCCATTGTGACAAATCGCTTGGACCCTGGGGCAAACGAGAGCCACATCGGCCCGATCGTCTGACCTTCCAATTCCTTTCGAGGCTCACCCGTGAGCGCATCCCAGATCTTGATCGACTCGTCCGAGCGCGTGACCACGAGATTCGCTTCGTCGAAGAACGTCAGTTCCCGGATCGGCCCAACGTGGCGGAGCGCTGGCGCAACGGGCTCTTTCTGATCGGGCTCCCAGAGCTTGGCAGTCCCGTCCTTATAGAGCACCGCTTCTCGGTTCTGAAAGCGTACTCCCTTCGCATCCTCGATCAGCGGACGCATGTTGCCAATTTCCGCATAGACGTAGTCTTTCATACGCTCTTCGAAAAGGTTGTCCCTCGGCGCGTCCCCCTGACCACTCTTTGGCGGGGCTTGGGCGCTGGCATGAGCGATTTGGGCGCCGACGCCCGGCCGGAGTGTCCAATTTGCTAAGAGACAGACGCCAACGGCCGCCACCGAAGCGGCGCCGATCGACATGAGCTTGACCATCAGTAAACTCCTCAAAACGATCTCGGCTAGCTTGGCGGAGGCGGTCGAGAACGTACCGGCCTCCGCTTGGCCTGCGGCGTTGCCCAGCCCGACATGGGCTTTGAATTTCAACAGCGCGGCCGACATTCCCGCTCCTTCTGATTCCGTTGATAGCACAGTCGCAATCGCCCCAACCGACGGCGCCAGGCCTCGACGCGCCAATCGGCTCCGTAAACGCTCCCGGCCCCTGGCCAGACGACTGCCAAGCGTCCCGATTGGGCAACCCAGATGTCGGGCAGCCTCCTCGCACGTTCTGCCTTCCAGATCACAGAGCACGATCGGTACACGATATCGCTCTGGCAAGCGGTTGAGTTCCTCATGCACGGCCGCCACAAGCCCGTCGCGATCAGCACCAACGGCCCTTTGGAGACTCACCTCGGCGAATCCTCGCTCGAGCGCCCGCCGTCGCGCTTCCCGCGCCCTGGATTGCCCCGCCGCTCGGCAGGCGACCCGGTGCAGCCACGGACCCAAGGAATCGCGGACCCAAAGCGAGCGACTCTTGGCGAGCAAGACCAGAAACGTTGCCTGGAATGCGTCCATCGCCTCATGGTCATCGCGGAGGATGCTGCGACAAGCGCGAAGAACCATCGGCCCATGCCGATCGACCAAGATCGCGAAGGCGAGCTCGGCTGCCTCCCCGCGTCCGGTCGCGAACCGTTCGAGAAGCTGCCCGTCCGTAAGCCCTGCGGGAACCCCATCCTCGAAGAGCGTCTTCAGGAAAAGCCGGGAAGCCCCGCCAACATCTCGAGTCATAAGTCCGTCCAACTTGCAATGAGATCCGTTGCCTTCTCGACCAATAAAGTAACCTAGAGGGCGTTTTTATCCATTTTTCTGGGAATTCCAGGCAGCCGTTGTATCCTCGTGAAGGAAGGGGATCGCAGAAAGTCTGGCGAACCGATCTCAGACGAGGCGTTTTCCGACGATCTATCAGCCGTGTTGACTTCTCGGAGACGAAATCTATCGCCGCGTGCTTAGCCCTCTTGGCAGGGTGGCGGGGGCAAAGTCTTCCTGCCCTGGAACGCTCGGTCGAGAAGCCTATCGTAACGAGCGAATCTGCAGCGAGGTTTCAGGCTGGCTGCGATTAGCTCGGGCTGCGATGAACTCCTCCCTGGAGGCTTACATCATGAGCGACGTGTGGTATGCGCGGCCGGTGCTGTTTGTGGCAGGCATCGACCGATCTGTCGATTTCTACGTGAAGCAGCTTGGGTTCAGCCAATCCTGGCGTTATGAGGAAGCGGGAATGGCGCGGGTCGCTCAGGTCGAGCGGAAGGGCTGCGAGCTCTTACTCTCCTCGCAATGGCCCGACAAGGTGGGCAAGGGCCTCATGTTCATCTCGCTCGACCTCGAAGTGCTCGATGCCTTGCGCGAGGAACTGGAAGGAAGGGGCGTGGACGTGAAAGATGGTCGCTGGGGTTACAAGCTCATGGTCATCGTGGACCCCGACGGCAACGAGCTCTACTTTCCTTACCCTGCGGACGCTGAGCAAACATGAATGGGACTCAGCGCTGGAGAAGGCTCTGGTAGGATTCTTCGATCATAGTGAGAGACGCATGCCTTCCTGAGTTAAAGGAGAACACATGGCGATCACCGGCATCGTGGCGCAATTGCGCACGACGGACATGGCTTCATCCATCCGCTTCTATACCGAGAAGCTGGGGTTCTCGGTCGAGTTCACGCACCAAGATTTTTACGCAGGCGTCCGGGCAGGGAGTCACGTCTTCCACTTGAAGCTTGTTGATGCAAAGGACCCTTCAATCCCGTATGTTGACGAAGGCGAGCACATCCATCTCTACTTCGAGACCAACGGCTTATCGGAACTCGCGGCCCAACTCGAGGCCGGCGGCGTAAAGTTGGTGAAGGACGTACACAAGACGCCCTGGAATACAAGGGAGCTCGTTATCCACGACGATCAAGGCCATACTTTGTATTTTGGTGAAGGAACGGAAAGCCAGCGACCGTGAGACGTCGACTCCAATACGCTGCACCCGTTCTGTTCCTGTTCAGCCGTGCCTCGGATCCTCTGGCTAGAAGGTAACACCATGAAGTCCGTCCTCCTCTCTCTGCTCATCTTCTGCGGGGGCCCTACGATCGTTTTCGACGACCGACCGGACTACGGAGTGCCTCCAGAGGCCTTGGCCCAGAAACCTCTCGAGCTCAACGCGCAGAACTTTCCGAAGACCTTTCATGCTATGAGTGAAGGCACGATCAAAACGGTGCGAGTCCGCTATTTCAACAAAGCGACCTGGGCGAAAGAAGAAGCGGCCAGTGAGTATCTCACTGGATTCTTGGCCGACACGAAAACGGGCGTGTTCAGCTTTCAGATTTGGTCCCAACTCGTGGGAACACCCGAGATCGACTGCGTCGTCGAGTTTTCCGACGACTACCTGAAGAAGCTCCGTCAGGAGAACACATCGTGTCATTCCGAAGGCAGACTCATCATCTGGAACACCGAGGCATGCTTCCGCGATTCCGCGGGCAGATGGTGGTTCTTGAACATGTTCGACTACTTCCACCAAGCCCATCCCAACGGGACCCGAAGGCTTGCCAATCCTGCTCTGCGGAGCAACGGATCCAGCATGCCTGTCGGTAAATGGATCGTCGAGTTCGCTAATGGAGTTGTCGAGTCATGCGAGATCCGCGCAGGCGGAATGGTCGACGTGACCGAGCCCGGCAGGGGATCAGGCGGCAAAGCGCTGTTGGAGAACGGATCGTTCGTGATCCATTACGAAGACGAGAGAGTCGAGCGTTGGACTCCCGTTGGAAAACGAATCGTCGTCGAGCATTGGCCTCCCGGATCTCGGATCGACGAAGCAAAACCAGTCCTCGGGGTTGCTGAACGAGCCGAGTGACTTCCTTGATTCTCGTGTTTGAATTCGACCGGGTGCGAAAACAACTCCAGAGTGTCTACGACTGAGCCCCGACGACTGGGCCCTCTCGCACCTCCCAACCATCAATTCGCCTTCATTGGCCCTTCGGGAGTAAATTTCGAGCCTTAAATTCAAGCCTCTAAACCCGGATGTCTGCGATTGAGCCCGGATGTATGTCTGCGTTTGCGCCCTCGGCTCAACGGCAGTTTGAGGCACAATCCGAGGCCTTAAAAACGGAAAATTTGCAACACTCCGGAAAAATAAGGCCTATAGTTGTTGGTGGCTGGCCCCGGCATAACTTTCTCAGGGCAGCGCATCTTGCCTGACTTGACTCTTAATGAGTTTGACTCGCTCGATACACCCCCAACCCGGAGATGCATCCATGATGAAGTGGATCCACCGCCGTCGCGACGTCGAGCAGCTTGCCGCCTACTCGAAGCGCAAGAACACCTTTCGGCTGGCTCTGGAAGAGCTTGAAGAGCGGCAGGTGCCGGCCACCTTCAACGTCCACACCATACAGGGACTTTACCTCGCCGTGGCAAGGGCCAACAACCTGGGCCAAACCGCCTCCAGCACGATCAACATTGCGCCGGGGACCTATACGCTGAACGCCGGCACCCTTTCGGTGAACACCAACATCACGTTCCGTGGCACAGGCTCCGGGCCCGGCAAGACGACCATTAACGGCGGCGGCGCCGTCGGTGTTTTCGAAGTCGGCAACACCGCCACCATCATGCTCAACGATACGTGGAATAACCTGACGATCACGAATGGTAACACGGCCGGCGACGGCGGCGGCGTATATGGGCATCTCGACAACCTTACCTTCATCAACGCCAAGGTCGCCTTGAACCACGCCGTCAACAGCGGTGGTGGAGTCTTTCTAACAGACGGCCGCATCGCGCTCACCCACAGCTCGATCACCTACAATACAGCCGGGATCAATGGCGGCGGCATATATGAGGGCCAGTATCTGGCGGGCGACAGTCTGGGCCTGACCAACAGCACCGTGGACTTCAACACAACTGGCGGCTCGGGCGGCGGCATCTATGTCGGGGGCAAAATCGCCCTGAGCAACAGCCACATCGACGGCAATCTGGCCGCCGGCTCGGGCGGCGGCGTGTACCTTTCACCGATGTTAGGCGGTTCCTTCACGATGACCAATAACAGCACGGTCGGCCAAGCCACCGCGAACTACGGGAATACCGCCGAGGGCGCCGGAGGCGGCGGAGGCCTCTTCGTCGGCGCGCAGGGCTCTACCTACACGACCAGCATCAACTTGACCAACAGCCGGATCAACGGCA
Source organism: uncultured Planctomycetota bacterium (assembly GCA_963818975.1). Lineage (GTDB taxonomy): Bacteria > Planctomycetota > Planctomycetia > Isosphaerales > Isosphaeraceae > CAWFUI01. The sequence continues at coordinate 269,517 of CAWFUI010000002.1, forward strand.
ACATCGCTACCAACGGCAACGGCGGCGGCATCAACGCCTTCACCTCCAACATCTACAACGTGTCGCTCAGCCTGAATAGCAGCTCGCTGAACGGGAACCGAGCATCTGGCTGGGGCGGCGGTTTGGCGCTGGGCTCCGATATGGGCGACACTGTGCCAATGCCCTACTTCACCGCGAACATCAATCTGACGAGTATCAACAACAACATAAGCGGGTCGGGCAGCAACTCGAACCCGGGTGGCGGAGGCGTCCTCATTCTGACTCTCACCACCGCCACGGTGAATGCGACCGTCACGAAAAGCACCTTTGACAACAACTACGCCGCAGGCAAGGGCGGCGGGCTTTTCCTCCACAGCACCGCCGGCGTCTTCACTGCAAACGTGAGTCAAGACGCGTTCATCGGCAACGCATCCGGCAATTACGGCGGCGGAGTTTGGCTGGGCCAGTTCGCGACGACGGGCAGCCTCAACCTGGTCAACGACACCATCGCCAATAACACCGCGGTTGGGTATGGCGGAGGCATCCAAATCTCATATGGCGGCGGCTCGGTCTCCAATGGGACCAACCTCGTCAACCTGACGGTGGCGTACAACCACTCCTACGATGGGGTGCCCCCCTTCACGATCATCGCAGCCCGGCGACGGCGGCGGCATCAACGTGGGCGACCCCGCCGATAATCCGGCCGGCGGTATGGTCAGCCTGGGCAACTAGTATCATTGTGCATGAACACGAGCGGCGCCATTGCCGACGACCTTGAAGGTACATTCGCCTACACCTTTAACGGCGTCACGCCGCTGGGGGCGCCCAACATCGCCTCGAGCGCGGCCAGCGTCTCCGGCAGCAACTTCTTCACCGGACTCAACAACTTCGTGGGCAACCCGAACTTGGGTCCCCTCGCGTTCAACACGTGCAAGTATTCGCCGCCAACGCGGACTCAAGCCATCCCGGCGAGTAGTTCGGCGGCGGGTAAGGGAAGCGTGGCGCTGGACGCCGCTTTTGCCAACTTCTCGGCGCTGCTCGACCAGCGAGGCTTCATGAGGCAGGCGTCGCGCCCGGGCATGGTGGCTCTGGGCGCTTACCAGTAACCAACTGAGCCGAAAGGCCACGAGTTGCTAAACCCGCTTGGCTGTTGACCGGCATGCACAGGGGAAGTGGAACGGAAACCAGACAGACTACTTCCCGGGCCTACCTCCTGGGCCTGCTAGAGCACGCCGCTACCGTATCCCGCGCCTCCCAAGGATCAGACTGCCTTGATCGGTCGCTTGGCGTCTTAGTTCGATCGGGGGAAGAGCAACAAACCCAGGGTGTCTGCGATTGGTCCCGACAAACCCAGGGTGTCTGCGGTTGGTCCCTCTGCGGTTGGTCCCGGACGCTGTAGTAGCTTCCTTTGAAGCCATGCTCGGCGACGAGACCCTGGTAGATTCGCTGGCCTGAGAGCCCGGCCTCAACCGCCGAGACGATGGCGACCGATCATCGGGGTTGCCGATTCGCCTGGGACGAGAGGCCGCTGTGATATTGCCGAGCCCGGCCTGAGGGCATCTAACGAAGTGTACGCATTACTCGATCCAGCGACTTTGTCCGCGACGTCGACAGCGCCGAGTCGATGTGGATCGCCGGTGGGCGCGTTGGCTGGTTTTGGATCGATTACTCGATCGGTCGAGCCGGTGGGCCCATTGGCTGGTTTTGGCGCTTGCTGGAGTTCGCGCAAGCACCGTGCGACGGTCTCGCGGTCGACGACGAGCTCGCGAGCGATGCGCCGCTGCGACCAGCCGTTTTGATAGAGTGATTGGATGGAATCGCTGATAGCCATTTTGAGCCGATTCGCCATAGTGGATTCTCCCGCGGCGGAATTGCCGCGGAGGCCTGTATATGGCGAGATCGGGTCTCCTCAAACTGAATGGTTTTCAAGCGCCCATCGCTGGCTGGTTTTGAGCGCCCCCTGACATGGTTGTTTGAGATAGCCTAAAACCTTGGGCGTCTGCGATTAGCCCGGTGGTTTCATGGTTTAGGCGGAGGCGTATCGTCTGCGAGCCCGCGGACAACCAAAAACTCGCGAGAACCACCAACGGTCTTGGCGATTTCCTCGTCGTTCTTGCCGTATGCCGAAACGGTCCACCCGCCTTCTCGCCCAGGCGTGAGGCCCTTGAGGGTCTCATTTCGAGACCCGTCGTCCGCCTGGGCGGTTGCAAGGCATATGCTCGTTTGCGTCGTCTTGTAGACGCCTGAATCGTAATATCCCGTGCCTCCTTGCGGCCCTTTGATTCTATGAGTGAAGTGAACCTTGTAATAAGCTGCGCCTGGGACAGATTGCCACTGAAAAACCTCCGATTGAACATCGATTTTCGCGTCGGCGGCGGGAGCAAGAAGAACGACTTCCTTCTTGAGATACGAAGGGATCGTCACATCGATCATTCCGTCCTTGACATCGATTTCGCGCTCAAGGGCCGAGAGGTCAATCGTGAGAAGCGAGCCGATTTTGCTAAACTCGGGCTTGGAAGGCCAACCTCCGCCGTGACCCCTTCCGAACATCCGATACCGCCCATTAAAAACCCCCACAACTTGAGGTTGATTGCCCTGAAGCGTGATCGATTTTCCTGAAAGCTTGTCATCGATTTCCTCGTTGCGTTTTGGAGAAACTGAGACGTCAACAAGCACAATCTCGACAGCGCTTTCGATCTCATCCGGGATCGCCGTTCCAGCAATGTGAACCCGGAGCGTAGCCCTAGGCGGTTGACTCGATTGGGGATCGAGCCGAGCAATAGCGGACTGCGCTAGTTGGGCGAGATCGCCGTCCTCGGGGTCAGCGCCGTAGTACTTCGTATCCTCGCGACGATAGAAAGGATGCACTTTCCTGCCGAACTCGAAGGCCTGTCGATAGCGTGTGAGTGCCTCCGATATCCTATTCGTTTCTTCAAGCTGTTCCGCGGCCGCCTTGGCCGCGACCCCCCGATCAAGCCAGCCGCCTGTCTCTGCTTCGGCTTGGGAGATCAAATCCTGCAGAGGAGTGGCGGGCGTTTGCTAATCGGCCCCGACGAAAATGAAATCGTATATCCCCGACTCGAGGTGCCATCGAGTAAATCGAGCAAGGCTTGTCGATCCTTCTTCGCCTCTGCGAGCTGTTCTTCTCCAACCAGTTTGGTCCGAAGGACGATGTCGAATCGGTGAATTGCAAACTCGACGTTCTTAGCATCCGCCCGCGAAGGGACTTGAATCCAATCCTTCGCACTGAGACTAAACTTATCAACGAGCTTCAATCCTTCGAGCTCGATTCGAAAGGCTCTTGCCACCGGATAATCATACTTACCGAATGATTGATCAGGCGCGAGGATCGTTGCCTTCTGTGCGAGCTCGAAAGCCGTCTTGGCGTCTTCCATCTCGTTGATGCAGCGAGCCAATCTGGGGGCGATTTTGCCTCGAAGCTCGTCGTTCGGTGAAATCGCGAGAGCTTTTGACAGTAGGAGCGCTGCCTCCCCATGTCTCCCTGCGGAGTGCTCAGCCTCAGATTTGAGCAACAAGCCCCGAGCCTGGGCTTGCTGACTGGGATTCGGTCTGAGGGCGACATAGAAGCCAAACAGACAAACCGCCACAATTGCGCACGAGATTGCGGTCAGAATCCAGATCACCCGAGGCGAAGGGGTTTTCGAGTCCGGTCCAGGAGTCTTCGATTCGTTCATAATGCTGAGTCAAGGAGTTGACGGGGCCGTTGGCCTGAGCATATCCACGTGCGGCTCCGGCGGCAATCGCGGTGCCGATCGCAGACAAGCAGCGTCGCGTCGGGCCCATTCAAACCAGACAATCTGCCATTCAGGTCATACGCCCAAATCTCGGGACTTTTCAAGCTTGTTTCTACCGCATCTCTCGCCTTCCATGGATCAGACCCGCCTTGATCGGATCCTTGGCTTCTTATTACGACCCGTGTGCGAGCAGCAAATCCAGGTTGTCTGCTGTTGGTCCCCCCCAGTCACCGGGCCTGCTGGAGCGAGCTGTTTCAGCATTCCGCGCAAGGATCAGACACGCCTTGAGCGGTCGCTTGGCGTTTGAGTTCGACAGGGTGACGAGAAACAACTCCAGGGTGTCTACGATTGGGCCGCTCAAATCCTTGGCCAATAAGCTCGAGCGCCTCGATCCTAAGCTGCCTCGCGAAATCAAGGCTTTGCCCACACCTCGCCCAACTCGTCAAAAGAAAGAGTCGTCCACGCGATCTTCAACCTTGGGGAAGAAGTGATGCTCCGCGACATGGTCGTTGCCTCGGTTTTCATTTTCACCTGGACGCTCGCGGGGCTGGCTGCCGGCGCCCCTCCCGAAGTCTTCTCGATCGAACCCGACTCAGGCCCTGCCGGGACCGTGATCACCATCAAGGGGAGAAACCTCGACAATCCCAAGGCCGTCCTCTTCGTCAGTCCCCAGATCGCCAAAAAGGCCGATTTCAAAACCGGTACGAGCAAAGAGCTCAAAGTCCGAGCGCCAGAGTTCTTCACCCCCGGGACCTCGACCACCATAGCGGTCGTCACCTCGGGCGGAGCCACGCTCACCGCCCCTCCCTCGATCCTCGAAGTTCGCCGCCTCAACGAGCAAAACGCAGCTAATGCAAAATATGTCCATGTTTTTTCGGATGGAGTTCTCCAGCGCGGGCGGAACGTCGCTGATCGAATCCGGCGGGCTCGTCGTCGACGGAGGCTCTGCGCCTCTGCACATGGTCAAACGCGGCGGCATGCTCGAGAATTACGCCCATCGCGGCGGCTTCATCATCGAAGAGCCAGGCGCGATCTTCGGGCCCAAGTTCTTTTCCTTCAAGAACACCGAGGGCGCGATCCGCCACTTCTTTGTTCCCAAAATCAGCATCAGCGAAGGCGTCGACCCGTTCCTCTTCGATGCGCCCAACCAGGCCAATCTCGACGCCAAACGCATCCCGGCGATCGACCGGATCGATCCGCCAATCGCGACCGCGGGATCAGTGATAAGTCTCGTCGGTTCCGGGTTCGGCGGCGTTTCCGAGGTTCTCTTTCTGAGCCCGCTAACAGGCGCGCCTGAGCGTGCAGGCTTCCAGGTGACCTCCGATACGCGCATTCGCGTCGAAGTCCCGCCCAAGGCGGGCGTGCAACGGTCTCAAACGCTGGTCGTCGCGATCAACGCCAAGGGCGCATGCGTGACCATTCCACCAGAGGGTTGGTACCCGATCCCCGCGGGTTACTCGCCTGTCACATTCGAGGTCGTCGGTAAAGGACGATTCTCGAACAGGGGTTCCGCCCAGTTTGTCGTAGTACAGAAAGGCGGGGTCGCCTCGCATGGCGGCTCGACGCTCTTCGTTTTCAAGGGTGGACGCATCGGTTCGACCTCGGCCCAGGCAGTGTTCGCCGAGTCCGGGGTCGAGCTGCCGGAGAAGCTCGAACGCGCAGCCGCCGGCAGGGTCTTCGTCGTCGAAAAGCTGGCGCTCAGACCCACCCAGCCGCTGTTCATGCCATATGTGAATTAATTGGGCTGATGGGCCTGCGTTGTCCCCTTTTCCAATAGTGTTCCAGACGATGAGATCGGCCTCTTAGCCCTGAATGGGCGACTAAGAAAAGCCCAGGGCAACGCCCTGGGATTGGTTGCGGCGGTCGATATTGGTTTCTTAGCCCTGAAGGGGCGACTTAGAAAAGCCCAGGGCAACGCCCTGGGATTGGTTGCGACGATCGAAAGGATCCCCGATCTCAGGATCCCCGATCTCAGACAGTCTAACTTCGAGGATATTGGTTTCTTAGCCCTGAAGGGGCGACTTAGAAAAGCCCAGGGCAACGCCCTGGGATTGGTTCCGGCGATCGAAAGCCGAATTCCCACATTTTACCTCTGAAAGTGCGACCGAGACGAGAACATCGTTCGCGGTGGACGGTCTTCTCCGTTGGCCCCAGGGCGTTGCCCTGGGCTTTATTGAATCGCCCTTGCAGGGCTAAGAAGGTCCGCAAAACAAGGTCCGCGAAATGAGACAGCCTACTTTCCTGGCCTCTTATACAAGAACGTTTCGGACGTCGATATTGGTTTCTTAGCCCTGAAGGGGCAACTTAGAAAAGCCCAGGGCAACGCCCTGGGATCGGTTCCGGCGATCGAAAGCCGGATTCCCACATTTAAGCTCTGAAAGTGCGACCGAGCCGAAAAGATCGTTCGCGGCGGACGGTCTTCTCCGTTGGCCCCAGGGCGTTGCCCTGGGCGTTATAGCGGCCGATTACAGACAGTCTGGGAAATCGGTTCGTGCGTCAGGGTGTTCGGCCGGGTGTTCGGGCCTTCTGTGTTCATACGCCCATTAACATTTGGCCTCAAACTTCGCCAGGTTTCCCCAGCTTTCTGAATTTGCCAAAATTGCGTAAGCGGCAGCCTTACCGCCTAATGCCATTCTCGATTCCTTTATGTGGCGGATTTTCTGCGAAAAAGAGGGTAATCCGTTTGACAAAGGCCTGAAGATGTTGCATAATAAGGATGGCTTGGTCGATTGCACCCATCTCAGTTAGCGCGAAAGCGGGCGAAAAAGGACGAAGACGTAGGACCAGACGCCAGTTCAGCATCCCATCGCAAACGCAGACGCGTCCATCAGCCATGGTCCTCTTTTACCTTGGTCAAAGTCATAAATCCGATTGGGTTCGGCTCGCTCTCAGGCCTGGCGTCTGGGCTCGCTTGCGCGTGCCGGTTTCCCACTCAGAAAGCGGCAAACGGCCGCTCCAGTCTTCGCTCGTCTCCCTTTCCTCCTCCGCGGCTCCGCGTGAACCCTCTCTCCCAAAATCTTGGATCCCGCTTGTAAATCCATCAATGAAAGTGACACCCAAATGGCCACAGAAGCTCAACTGAAAGCCAACGCCCAAAACGCCAAGAAATCCAAAGGCCCCACGACCCCCGAGGGTAAAGCCAGGTCGTCGCAGAACGCATTGAAGCACGGCCTACGCTCAGGCCAGCCGGTCCTGCGAACGCTCGAGAATCCCGAGGATTGGAAAGCCCATTTGAGAACCTTCATCGACGACGCCAAGCCCGTCGGCGATATCGAGTTCAAGCTCGCTGAGAAGGCAGCGATGTGCCTCTGGCTCCAGTCGCGGGCGGAGCTGATCATCTCGATCGCCCAGGACGTGCAGATCGAGACCAAAGGGTTCAAGATGATCTACGACGATTGGGAGACGCCTGGCGACATCCAGCTTCGTTCCTGGATCGCCCAGGGATTCCAGAAGCTTCGCGAGGTGGCCTTGGACGGCGGCGCGATCTGCCGAGAATCGATTCGCGAAGCTTGGCTCAAGATCGATTTCGACTTCGGCTCGATCGAAACCCTCCAGCTTTACCATCAAAAGCTCGAAGGCAGCTTCTATAAGGCGTTCAATGCGCTCGAGAGAAGGCGGATCGAACGTGAGAAGAAAGTCGAGTGCGCAGAGCGGCTCGAGTACCAGCGTTGGAAAGACTCGCTCAAAATGCCCAGAACGCCGACGCTCGCGACGACGGTTCAAGAGTTTGACAAGTTCGACGAGATCGACATCGCGTTCCTGCTGAAGGACGACTCACTCGAAGAGGTTGAGCAGGAGGCAGTGCGGCAGATCCACAAGGAGCGCAAGCGTAAGCAGGCGATGGCAGAGAACCGAGCCAAGCTGGTGGCCGAGGCGATGGGGGTTGTTCAGGAGCTCGACGCCAGCGAGGTGGATGTGTGCGAGCAGGTCGACGAAAGGCTCGAACCGAAGTTGGCTGGCCCTGAGTACCGGACCAACGGATTCTTCGACGGCAAAGAAAAGCTCGACAAGGAACATCCCGAGTACGACTGGTTCAACCTGGCCGAGGAGGCGGTGGTGGCCATAGCCGAGCCTGAGGAGAATTTGGGTTTGTTTGTTCCAGCGACGCAAGTTTCTTCTGGCGCAGAACCTTACGTCGAGCATTCTTGTCTGGGCGACGTCCCTGTCAGCGTGAAATCCGGCTCAGGCGGGCCCTATTGTCTGGTCGAACAGCCGACCTCTCAGTCCCAGAAAGAGGGCAGCTCGGGGGAGCTGCCCCTACAAGGGATGGCGTTTCCTAGCTGTACTGGCGACGCCCCTGACAGAGTGAAATCCGGCTCAGGCGGGCCCTATTGTCTGGTCGAACAGCCGACCTCACAGTCCCAGAAAGAGGGCAGCTCGGGGGAGCTGCCCCTACAAGGGATGGCGTTTCCTAACTGTACTGGCGACGCTCCTACGACGAGCTCTGATGTGCTTGAGCGCCCGGCCTCGCAAACCCTACCAGAGGTCAATTCGGGGGAGCAGTCTCTACAAGAGGGGATCGGTGCTGCCTAACGCTCCCCAACTCTGGCCCGTGCAGGCACGGCTGTGCTAGTCTGAAAGGATTGAGGCGAACTCTTCCGCCGAGGTTCCGCGCGTGTCTTCTTGGAAATTCCAAAGGCGGCTCAAATGGTCAGTTTGATCGCGCTCGGTTTGATCGTCGTACTTTCGCAGGCGCCGGCTGACAAGCCAGAGGTCGACGAGCCCGAGGCTCTGTCTGAAGCTCGGTCGCTCTGGCGGACTGGCAAGTACGCAGAGGCTCTCGAATCGCTCGAGACTCTTGCCAAGAAAGCCGATCTGGCCGAGCCCGTTCGCGCTCGCGTTGCCATCGCCACAGCCGACTGTCTGACTTCGCAAGGAGAGTACGTCAAGGCTGCCGAGCTCTTGCAGGCCACGGCCGCCAAGATCGACGCCCCGGACGTTTGGGGCAGACTCGCCAACGTCGAGTTCGAACGCGGCGATTGGGAGAAGGCAGAGGCAGCGGCCAATAAGGCAGTTGCCAAGGACAAAGACCACCTCCAGGCCCGTTGGGTTCTCGCCAGACTCATGCTCGCCAAAGGAGAGATCGAGGCAGGGATCAAGGCCTGCCAGTGGTTTGTCGACCACTTCAATGCGCATCAGGCAACGATCAATAAAGACGCCGACGCCTTGTTGATCGTTGGCCAAGCCTCCGAGCTCTACTTTTGCGCCGAGGCCCGAGGAGACGATTTGAGCGAGCAGCTCAACAACGTGATCAACAACATTTACGAGCAAGCGATCAAGACCAATAAGCTTTGCTGGCAGGCTGCGTGGCTCGAGGGCAGGCTCTTTCTCTCGGGGTATAACGAACGGGCGGGGATCCCCGAACTTCAGCGAGCGCTCAAGATCAACCCGAGGGCTGCGGAGGCCCTGGTCACTCTGGGTCAGTCCGACCTTCAGGGCTATAAGCTGGCAGCGGGCAGGCAGAAGGGCGAGCGCGCCCTCGCGGTCAATCCGAACTTCCTGCCTGCGCACGTTTTGATCGCGGACCTGAACATCTCCGACGAGCGTTTCGACGACGCCTTTGCTTCCGCGCGTAAAGCCGTTGCTGGTGAACCCCAAGAGTGAAGACGCACTCGCAAGGCTTGCTGCGTCCTATCGGCTGCTGGTCAGGCCGATCGCCGCCCAGTTGGTCGAGCAAGGCGTCCTCGAGCGGAACCCCAAGCCAGCCGATTTCTACTCGGCCCTGGGAGAACGCCTGGGAGACCGACGCAAGTACGAAGGCGCCGAACGCGCCTTCCTGAAGGCCATCGACGCAGACCCGCGAAGGGCGGACCCGCGCATCGGTTTGGGAATGCTCTTCATGCAGGTGGGCAGAGAGGAGGAAGCCTACGACCTCTTCAAGAACGCCTTCGAGGCCGATCCGTTCAATCGCCGGGCGGACAACATGATGATCGTCCTGCGGCACATGGCCAAGTACAAAACCCTCGATTCGGACCACTACCGCGTGCTGTTCGACCCAGCTCAAGATACGCTGCTCGGAAAATATATGTCGAAGTATCTTGAGAGCGTCTACCCAGAGCTCACGGCCCGGTTCGGCTATTCACCGCCGACGCGATCGGTCGTTGAAATTATGAAGAACCACCAATGGTTTAGCGGCAGGACCACGGCCTTGCCGTTCATCCCGACCGTGGGCGCGTGCACGGGCAGGGTGGTGGCCCTGGCGAGTCCGAAGGCGATGAACAAACCGTTCAATTGGTCGCGCGTGCTCAAACACGAGATGGTGCACGTGATCACGCTCCAGCAGACCAAGTTCAACATCCCGCACTGGTATACCGAGGCCCTTGCCGTGGAAAGTGAAGGCTTCCCCAGGCCGCAGGAGTGGAACAAGCTGCTCCTGGAGAGAGTGCCGAGCAGAAGGCTCTTGAACCTGGACGACATCAACCTGGGGTTCATCAGGCCCAAGGAGGCCGACGACCGACAGATGGCGTATTGCCAGGCCCAGCTTTATGCGCAATATATGCTCAAGCGATTTGGTTCCGACGCGCTCATCAAGATGCTCGACGCATACACCTCGGGGCTGACCACCGAACGCGCGGTGACAACTTGCTTCCATGTGACGAAGGCCGACTTCGAGGCGGAATATTTGAAGTTCCTGGACGAGGTGGTCAAGACGATCCGCACGCGGGTCAGTGAAGAAAAGCCGATCGCGTTCTCGGCTCTCGAGCAGATGGTCAAGGACAAACCGAACGATCCGGACCTGAATGCGAAGCTGGCCTACGAGCACTTCTCCAGGCGTGATTACAAAGAGGCCAGGCCTTACGCGGACAAGGCTCTGGAGCTTTCTCCCAAGCATCCCTTGGCCAGCTATGTGAAGGCGCGATTGCTCCAAAGCATTGGAGACGAAAAAGGTGCGCTCAAACTGCTCGAGCCTGCATTGGACCCCGAACGTCCCAATGAGCGAGTTGTGGACCTCTTGGCCGAGCTTGTGATGAAAGAGGGCAGGCTCGACGAGGCCGAGAAGCTTTACGAGCTGGCCCGCAAGGACGATCCGTACCATTCGAAGTGGATCGCAGGGCTCGCTCGCGTTCACCTTCGGCAGAAGAACATCGAGAAGTTCCTGGTCGATTTGGCGATGCTGGCCGACAACGACGCCGACAGCCTCGAGGTTCGCAACGCTCTCGCCGACCGCAGGCTGAAGAAGGGCGATTTCGAGCAAGCTGCGAAGTGGGCAAACGAGTGTTTGTACATCGACGTCAACAATCCGACGTTTCACGTCCTCTTGGCCGACGCCAAGTCGGGCCTCAAGGAATATAAGGACGCCGAGTCGGAGTATCGCACGGTGCTCGAGCTCAAGATCAAGAAGCCCAACGACGTAAAGGTCAAGCTGGCCGCGGCTCTCCAGGCCCAGAACAAGACGGCCGAGGCTTCGGAGTTCATCGATCAGGTCCTCAAATCCGAGCCGGACAACGCCGAAGCCAAGGCGTTGAAAGGGAAGCTCGAAGGGCCAAAGGGTTGACGATCCGGAACACGAGGTCCATCTTGGCTACGCACTGCGGTATGGATCCTTGTAGGGGCGGATCCCCCGATCCGCCCACCGGGCTCGTAGGCCGAATGCGGGAAGGGAAGGGCGTATCAGGGGATTCGCTCCTACAGTAAACAAAATTGCGCTGTCTTCGGGTCAGTTTGAACCTAACATTTTGCCGCCCTTTTTCGGTCGTTGGAAAATAACCTCGGAATCTTGTAAGATCTTTGTTCCATGAGCGAAAAACCTCGAGACGGGTTAACTCTCAGAGCCCTTCAACGTCTGATCAGGGAGATGTACGGCGATCGCGACCTCGAGAGGGGCGACGCCGCCACTTTCCTCTGGCTGACCGAGGAGTTTGGCGAGCTGGCCACAGCTCTTCGCTCCGGCACGACCGAGGAGCTCGCCTTCGAGATGGCCGACGTCATTGCCTGGTTGGCGACCCTGGCGAACATCCGAGGCGTCGATCTCGAGCAAGCAGTCCTCTCGAAATATGGAACAACGTGCCCAGGCTGCGGGGCGATACCATGTGCATGCGATCCGGCGGAGAAACCCTGACCCCGAAGCAGGGGTTCCGCCTTTCTCATGTTCCACCGCAATCAGGGTCCTTGAGATGATGCTCGAAACATGAACTTACCGACGTCGACTTTCACTCTTCACCGACCAATTACGGCGCCAGAACGGATCATGCAAAACTCGAGAAAAACACGATTCTCAGCCTGGTCGTCGCGATTTATAGGCTTCTGCCTGGCTGTCGCTTTAGTCGGCGTGTCCACCGCGAAGGCGGCCGCGAAGCCGCCCGTCGTTGAACTCGAAAACCTTCGCATCGGCTTCCAAGAGCGATTCGAAGTTGGTCGATGGACGCCCTGTTGGCTTCAAATCAAGGCTGGAGAAGACGGCTTCAAGGGCGTCGTCGAGTTCTCAGTACCAGACGATCAAGACACCGCCACTTCCACCTTCCGAGCGGTCGACATACCAGCGAATCAGTCCGTGACGATCAATATGTATTTCCGTTGTGGAAGTCCTGGAGTCGAGGCGTGGTCGGTGAAGGCCGTCGACGAACGCGGGAGGGCTTATTCGCTGAAGATTCCCGACGAGAGCCTTTCTCCCATTGCTCCGCTGGCGCCGAACGAGCTTTTGATCGTCACATTTGGCTCGACGCCCGGCATCGAAGGGCTGTCGGCTTTGCCTGGTTTTCGCGGAGAAAACCCTGGCGAGCCCGAAGGCCCCAATTCAACCCAAATACCGAAGACTCAAGTCGGACCAACCTTGGCCGCAAGCGGTTCGCTTCAGGGCAGGCCATTGGTTCTCGCCCCCATGAGCAACCTTTCGCTCTTGCCCACCCGCTGGTACGGGTACGAGACGGCCACGGTCGTTGTCGTGAACACGAACAATAAAGACGTGATGGCGGCGCTGGGCGCTGGCAAAGGGGAGCCGCTGGTCGAATGGGTTCGAAACGGCGGGCATCTGGTCGTCTCTATCGGATCGAACTGGCAGGCCGTCAACGACAGCATCTTGGCCCAACTCTTGCCCGCCAAGCCCAAGGGAACAACTCAAGCGACCGATCTAAGCGCTCTGGAAACCTACGCCAACGCCAAGACGCCGATCCTGCCGCCCGGAGGGCCTCCGGTCACGGTCGTCGATTTCGAGCCCGTCGCCAGTCGCGGCGGCAGGTCGCTCGACAACGACTCAACCAATCGAGTCGTTTACCGAGGCTTCTTCGGATTCGGCCGAGTCACCGTCATAGGCCTGAACGTCGACGAGAAACCGTTCGCCAGTTGGTCCGATCGCAACCTGTTCTGGTTGGCCGCGCTCAATCTCGAGTATTACGCCAAGACCAATGCAACCGTCGGCGGACCGACTTACAATCCATCGTTGCGAAGCTTCGAGGTCAACGACGTTTCCACCACCCTGCACTCCAGGCTCGAACAGTTCCCGGCGGTCAAGCTCGTCCCATTCGGCTGGGTGGCGTTCTTCATCTTTCTCTACATCCTTCTCATCGGACCAGGCGATTACTTTTTTCTGCGAAAAGTGCTCAAGCGCATGGAATTGACGTGGATTACTTTCCCCACGATTGTCGCGGTGGTCAGCTTGATCGCCTATACCGCGGCTTATGCGATTAAAGGCGCGGATCTGCGGATCAACAAAATCGACGCCGTCGACGTCGATCAATCGTCGGACCCGGAAGTCGCGTCGAAGCTGGTCCGGGGAGCGACGTTTTTCACGATGTTTAGCCCACGGAACGACGACTACTCGCTCGAAATGAATCTTTTGGCGTTCGACAAGGACCCAGCCTCGACCAATCCCGGCAAGGCCAAAGTCGGCGCCGGCGCGGAGCGGATTCTCACCTGGTTCGGCGTTCCCGAATCGAATTTCGGCGGCATGAACAGTCGTGGCAGATGGAGCCCCTTCAGTAGAGGTTATGCCTACCAGCCTATGGGGGAGATGGACTCGCTCGTCGGGGTGAGGGTTCCGATCTGGAGCACGAAGAGCTTTATCGGCCGCTGGACCGACCGCGTCGCGCCGGTGGTCGAATCCGACGTTTCCCGAGGGACTGCCGGTCAGGCCGAGGGTTCGATCAAGAATCTGCTTCCCAGGACCCTCGAGAACGCGGTGCTGGTCTTTGGTAATCAGGTGTACACGCTTGGCGCCATCGAGCCCGGAAAGGCCGTGGTTGTCAAGGATTCCAAGCGCAGGGGGCTTCCACTCTACATCCAGGAGCAAGCCCAAGCGGGGACGAACCTGAGCAGTCAAGACGACCATGCCGCCTCGCGGGCTTCGCTGATCAGGGCCGTCTGGTTTTATACGAATAGTGGAACCGACCCGGTGGCGTTCTCGAATTCGCAGTTCCGCTCGCTCGACCTTTCCGGGCAGCTCGCTCTCGATCGGCCGATGCTGTTGGCCGAGCTCGCCGGGCCTCTGGTGGAAGTCGACCTGGGCAAGTCCGCCGCCAAGCCCACCATCGAACAAAAGACGCTTCTTCGAGTCATCCTTCCACTGGCGCGTTCCACCGACGGCGCCATGCTGCTCGATCCCGTGCCCGCTCTCGAATCGCCCGGCGACTCTCCTGGGATTTCCTCGTCGTCGCTTTCATCCGTCAATAAAGAGACCAAGCCATGAGCACCGCGGCCGCACCCGAAGCCCCGACGACCACCAAAAGCGCTTCCGAGAGCGCGATGATCGAGACGCGTGAGCTTACCAAGATGTATGGTGAGCTTTATGCCCTCAATCGTCTGAACCTTACGCTCCACAAGGGGGACGTCTACGGCTTCATCGGACCCAACGGCGCCGGCAAGACCACCACGATGCGAATCCTGGCGACGCTCTTGAACCCCACGTGGGGAGAGGCGTACGTCTGCGGAAACTCGATTTATAACGGCGCCAAGGAGATCCGCAGGTCGATCGGCTACATGCCGGATTTCTTCGGCGTGTACGACGACATGAAGGTCATCGAGTATCTCGAATTCTTCGCCGCCGCGTATCGCATCAAAGGCCCCAAACGCAAGCAAATTTGCGAGGACGTGTTGGAGCTGGTCGACCTGACCTACAAGCGAGACGCGTTGGTCACCAGCCTTTCGCGCGGCATGACGCAGAGGCTGGGGCTTGCACGTGTGCTCTTGCACGATCCGCAGGTTCTTCTGCTCGACGAGCCTGCTTCCGGTCTCGACCCCCGCGCCCGCATCGAGATCAGGGGCCTTTTGAAGGAGCTCCGCTCGATGGGCAAGACCATCCTGGTCTCGAGCCACATCTTGCCGGAGCTTGCCGATATCTGCAACAAAATCGGCATCATCGAGCAGGGGGTCTTGCTGGTCAACGGCGCCGTTACCGACGTCATGAAGCAAGTCCGAGCCGACGTGGTCTTGAACGTCGGAGTCGCCGACCGACTCAAGGAGGCTGCCGATTATCTCGAATCGCAGGAAGAGGTGGTCGGGGTCGACGATAAGAACGGCGTCTTGATAGTCCGGCTGGGAGAAGGCGTCGTCCAATACTCCGGCCTTGCTCGAAGACTCATCGAACAGGGCTTCGAGCTCACGCTCTTCAAGGAAGACGAAATCAACCTGGAGACCGCCTTCATGCACCTGACCAAGGGAATCACCAGCTAGTGAAAGCCTCCTCGACGCGTTGGCGGAGGAGGCCTTCGCAGGTTCAGTTCAACCCATTAGGGATTGAAGCCGCCCAAGGCGATCAGGTTGTTGGCGTTCGCGCCAATCGTGATTCGGGACGATCCGTTGACCGTTCCGTCGACGACGAACGGGGCGTCGATCGACCTGACGATGGTGAAGGTCGAACCTGCACCGATGTTCAAGTTTCCGATCACTTGGGCGCCTTGTCCGCCAGGGTCGCTGCCTTTGCCGATCTGTCCCTGAAGGCCGACGTCGCGGCCAATCGTGAATTGGGAGCCGTTCTCGACGTTGATGTCGTTGGTGGCGTAGAGCCAGTTCAGATCCCTGCCGACGATCAAACCGGGAGAATTGCTGAAGGTGGCGGCGTCTGCAAAGTCCAAGGTGTTGATCGTTCCGCCGACCTGAATCGACCCGCCGGGCGTCACTGTGTCGAATGCGATGCGATCGACGATCCCGTTGCCGCTTACGGTGAGGGGACCGGACAGCTGGGCTGTGTGGTAGCCGAGGATCTGATAGACCTGACCGCTCGCGATGTTGATTGCCCCGATGTTGAGGATGTGGCTTTGGCTGCCGACTCTGGGGGCCACGGTGTGTGCGTAGCCTTTGCGCTGGGGGAACGGAAACGCGTCGATCGAGACGATCGAGTCTTGAGTCGTCCCCGTGATATTCAGTCCAATGCGGCCGCCGCTCATCGGATAGGCTTTGACGATGCCGCCAGGTTGCTTCAGGTTGTTATAGGTATAGACGCTTACGTTGAACCCTTCGCCGTCGGGCGTGACGATCCGGACGGCCTGTCCGCCGTGGAAGTTCTGGATGCCGAACGGCCCGTGCGTGATGGCGTTGGGGAAGGGGGCTGGGCTCTTATGGGCCGTCGAGAGCAAAAGCCTGGGCTCGAGCGCTCCGTGTTGGCCTGGCTTGAAAGCGCGAGATTCTCGTTTGCTCGTCCTGCCGTTGGCGGCCATTTCGAACTCCTCCTTGCTTCGACTCTAGCGTGGTCTCGAACTCACGCCCATTTTTTCTATCGGAATTCCGAGAGCTTTCGAATTGTTCGATCGCGATGCAAGTCCGGAAGGTCGTTCGCCTACGACCATTCGAGCGGATTGCGCGGGTTGTCGGAGATGCGCGGATCGGATCGGAATCCGGGTTGTCCCAATTCTTCCGTTAATGTTGAATGGGAAGATCAGGGCGCCCAAGCGGTCCCCGCCAAGCGGCTTGCCAACTCCATTGACCACTTTTCAAACACCGCGTCACAATACAAACCAATCGCGAAGTCGCGGAAGAGAACCATCCCGGCGGACGAAACGATGCTGCACCCGTTGCTGTCGCGGAAAGTCGATCGGTTTACCGAAAGCGTCATTAGGGGTATGTCGGTCGAGGCCAGGCGTTACGGCGCCGTCAACCTGGCCCAGGGAATGCCGGATTTCGCCGCGCCCGCCGAGATCAAGCGAGCGGCGTGTCAGGCGATCGAAGACGATATCAACCAGTACGCCGTGACCTGGGGTTCGCCGAAGCTGCGCCAGGCCGTCGCCGAGCACGCGTCTGGTTCGCTTGGATTCGCGGTCGACCCCGAGACTGAAATCACCGTCACGTGCGGCAGCACCGAGGCCATGCTCGTCGCGCTCCTCTCGACGATCAACCCAGGCGACGAGGTGATTCTCACTCAACCCTTCTACGAAAACTATTGGCCCGATTGCGTCCTGGCGGGAGCGACCCCGAGGTTCGTGCCTTTGAGGCCTCCAGGTTGGTCGTTCGACCTCCAAGAGCTTGAATCCGCATTCAACGACAAAACCAAGGCCGTGGTCCTCTGCAACCCCAACAACCCGACCGGCGGAGTGCTCACTCGCCTAGAACTGGAGTTCGTCGCCGGCCTCTGCCGCAAATGGGACGTGTTGGCCATAACAGATGAAATTTATGAGCATATCGTCTACGACGGCCTGCGACACATTCCCATCGCAGCGATCGAGGGGATGCGCGAGCGTTCGGTGACGATCAGCGGAATGTCGAAGACGTTCGCGGTGACCGGTTGGCGGATCGGCACGATGATCGCTCCACCAAAACTCTCTCGCGCTTTCAGGCAGATTCACGACTATGTGTCGATCGGCGCGGCGGCGCCGCTTCAGGAGGCCGGCGCCGTCGCTTACCGTCTGCCCAAGTCCTATTTCGACCAACTTGCGGTCGATTACCAGGCACGAAGAGACGCCTTTATCAAGACGCTTCACGCCGTCGGTTTCGAATGCCAAGCTCCCAGCGGAGCCTATTACGTCATGGCCAATATAGACGCATTTGGGACTGAAGACGACGTCGAGTTCAGTCGCCGGCTCGTCCGCGAGATCGGAGTCGCCTCGGTGCCCGGTTCGAGCTTCTTCCAAGACAAGTCGCTGGGCTCCAAATACGTTCGCTTTTGCTTCTGCAAGCGAGACGAAACCCTGGCGACGGCGGCCGAACGTCTCTCGAAGTTGAGGGTGGTGGTCTAGACGCTACTACGGGTCGAGCCCAATGTTGTTCGTCACGTAAGTCCTCTCGCTCCATTCTTATGCGAGTTTCGCAGCCTTGATAAACGCTTCTACAAGTTTGCAATCTTTGATGCCTGGCGACGATTCAACGCCGCTGGCCGCGTCGACCATCCAGGGCCTGATGCGCTCGACGGCCTTGCGCACGTTCGTCGGATTCAACCCTCCCGCAAGGATGATTCTGGGGCGCACCGGGCGCGGCGTTTCGAGTTCCGTCTCGAATCCAGCCGAGGGGGGCAGGAGGCCCAAGAGTTCCGGCGGAATCGGCTTTCCCGTCCCACCCGCCGCGCCTTCGACCCGTGCATCCAGGAGGATCGCGTCGGGGCTCACGCCAGCTCGACTGGATTCCATTTGGAAACGGGCCAGTTGCACCAGATCCTCCGCGCCGCCGACTCGAAACGCTTTGATCACTCGGAGGTTCGAATTCTTCAGAATTCGAATATGTTCAACCGTCTCCGAGCCATGGAGCTGCACGATCTCCAGGCCGAGTGTGCGGCAGAGGGTCAAGATCTCTTCCGGACTCCGGTCGACAAACACGCCGACGGCCGACGTCGGCGGAATCACCAACTGTATCAACTGCACTGCTCGGTCGAGGTCCACCGAGCGAGGAGAATCCGGATGAAAGTTCAGGCCGATGAGATCGGCGCCCGAGGCGCAAGCGAAAGCGGCGTCCTCTTTTCGAGTGACGCCGCAGATTTTAACGCGTGCACGAGCAGTTGGATTCAAGAGATCTTGGTTCGAGCTCGTTCAGGCCACTCCTGCTTTGGCGAGGGCGTCTTTCAGCTTTGCTTCGCTGCTGACGCCAACCAATTTGTCGACGATCGAACCGTCCTTATAGACGAGAACCGTGGGGATCGACGAGATCTGGAGCTGGCTGGGGGTGTTCGGGTTGTCGTCCGTGTTCATTTTGCCGACTTTCACCTTGCCCGTGTATTGCCCCGCGATTTTCTCGATGGTTGGGGACAACATGCGACAGGGACCGCACCAAGGCGCCCAAAAGTCGACCAGTACGGGAAGGGAGGAGTCCAAAACCTCCGCCTGCCAATTCGTGTCTGTAAATTCAACCAAGCTTGCTGACATGGAAGCAACCTCGCAAAGTGTTCAAGAGCCGCTCGAATAACGAAGGGAGGCGTCTTGGCCTCTCGCGGCGACTCTCAAACTTGATTCATTATAATCTAGGGTGTTTTCGAGTCAACAACGACGACCTCGACCGGTTTCCTGCTATCGGCGTATGTATATGCGTTTCCAGGGCGGAAGGCAAGCGACGCTGTGGGACTTTCCGCACGGGCTCACCAGTCTTCCGCAAGGTACAGGATGCGGCCGCAGGTTTTGCAGAACACCAGTGAATTGGCGTTGATCAGCTCGTTTAGCATCTGTGGGGTCACCGAGACGAAGCAACCGGCGCAGGTCGAGTTCTCGACGGCTGCCAAGGCGTCGGCGCTCCATTGCTTGATGCTTCGGCGATATCGCTCGCGTTGATCCTCGGGAATCACGTGCTCGGCCGCAACGACGGCAGACTCGAGTTCTTGAAGCTTGGAAGCGTGGTCGGCGGAGTTCTGTTGGATCTTTCGGGAAAACTCCTCGACGTCCTTCTCGAAGGTTTTGAACTCGGCGTCGAGAGCGGCGACCGCCTTGGCTTGTCCGTCGATCTGCTCATAGACCTGAAGCAGTTCGTCTTCGAGTTTAGCGATTGAGGATTGGTCGTGTGCGATCTGGTTTTGGATGGCCTTGTACTCGTCGTTCTTGCGGACCTGATTGAGCCTGCCCTTGAGTTCGTCGATCTTGCCTTGCTGGCTCTGGATCATCGTCTCGCGTTTCTTGGCCTGGACGCGTTCCTCTTGGAGGTGTTTCTTCGCGGCCTCAAGGGCTGATCGCTTCGTTTCGAGCAGCGTTTTTCGGCTCGCGAGGGTTTTGGGCTCCGAGGTGAGTCGATCGCGCAGGGCCTTCGCTCTTTGGTGTAGTTCGTGAAGGTCTCGGAGATTCGCGGCGGTCGCGGGCATCGTGGACTCAACTCCTTTGTCGAGAGGGCGTGGGAAAGGTTGCGTACGACCCTTAGGAAGTGGAGACGGTTGGTTGATCCGGGACCAAAAAAAACCGCCGGACGCCTTTTGGCGGCCGGCGGTCGGCTGGCTTTTAGGTGGTACTTTCGAGGAAACCCTCGAGCTGCCGGCTGCGTACAGGGTGTTGCAGTTTGCGGACGGCCTTGGCTTCGATTTGCCGCACCCGTTCGCGAGTGACTTTGAAGATCCTACCGACCTCTTCGAGCGTGTAGGTGTACCCGTCGCCGAGCCCGTACCGGAGCTTGATGATCTCTCGCTCGCGGTAGGTCAAAGTCTTCAAGACCGATTCGATCTTGTCCTTGAGCATCTCTTGCGTGGCTGCGTTGATCGGGCTTTCCGCGGCCTCGTCTTCGATGAAATCCCCAAAATAGCTGTCCTCGCTTTCGCCGACGGGCCGGTCGAGCGAAATCGGATGCCGGGAGATCTTCATCACCCTACGGGTTTCCTCGATGGAGATGTTCGCCGCCTTCGCCGTTTCCTCGATGGTCGGCTCCCGACCCTTCTCTTGGAGCAGCTTCTTGGAGACGTTCCGCAGCTTCGACATCGTTTCGATCATGTGCACCGGAATTCGGATGGTCCGGGCCTGGTCGGCGATCGCCCGCGTGATCGCCTGGCGAATCCACCACGTGGCGTAAGTGCTGAATTTGTAGCCACGGCGATATTCGTACTTGTCGACCGCACGCATGAGTCCGGTGTTCCCCTCCTGGATCAGGTCGAGGAACGAAAGTCCACGGTTGCGGTATTTCTTGGCGATCGAAACGACGAGCCGGAGGTTTCCGCCGGAAAGGTCTCGCTTGGCCTGTTCGTACTCGCGGTAGCGAATGTTCATTGCTTCAACGCGTGTGCTCAGGCTTTCCGGGGTTTCCTGCGACATCAGCATCAGGTCGCGGAGTTCTTTCTCGAGGTTGGCTTTATCTTCCTTGCTGACGCGACCGGCCTTCGATTCCTCGAGTTGGGCCATGATCTCGCGCATCCGAGCCGCCACTTGTTCCAGCCGCTTCATCAGCGGTTGGACCTTTTGGGTTCGGATTGAAAGCTCTTCGACCAAGGTCACGGCCTTGAAGCGGCGCTTCTTCAGCTCGCGCCTGAGGTGCCTTCGGAAGTTCTTGTCTCCCTTGGCTCGGAGATAGGCTCGGAAGTCTCGCTGGTTGCAGCTCATCAGGTGTTCGAGCGTGACCAGGTTCGAAGGCATTCTGCTCAAGATCTGGTCTTTTTCGAGGTTCTCGGTGACCGAGACTTTCACGGTCCGGTCGAACGGCAGTTCGCCGTCGTTGACCTTCTTCAAGACCTCGACCACCAGCCGAAGCGCGTAATCGCACTCGAGCACTTTGCGGCGGAACCGTTTGCGGGTGATTTCGATTTTCTTGGCGAGGTTGATCTCTTGCTCTCGGGTGAGCAAAGGGATTTCGCCCATTTGGGTCAGGTACATCCGCACGGGGTCGTCGATGCGCCTGGAGATCTCTTCGAGATCCTCGGGGGTGAGCTCGGCGTCCTCTTCCTCGCTCTCCTCGATCAGATCCTCGGGCTCGTCGTCGATGTCGCCGGCGGCGAGCAAGCGCGCCTCGGCGTCGTCTTCGTTGATGAGCTCGATGCCCATCTCGTCCAGGGACTCGAGCAATCCGTGGATCTTTTCGGGACTGCTCTGATCATCGGGAAGAACGTCGTTCACCTGATCGAACGTCAGGAAACCACGTTTCTTGCCCAATTCCAGGAGCGCCTTGAGTCCCTCATCCAACTTTTCCATCCAACTTCCTCCCTCGCGACAATCGACGAGACGGGTCAAGATGCGTTTGCCTTGCCCGGATCAGGCCTGTGGTGCCAAAGACTGAGATATTCATTGAGCAACGACTGATACTGATCGGGTTCGCTTGCCGAATCGGTCTCGCGCAAGGCGGCTTTAAGATCGTTGATGCGATCAAGACGCTTCCGCTCCGCGAACCGCGCCAAAACCTGCGTGAGCCTTAAGGATATTGGCGACGGTTGGCAGCGATTGGGCAGGGGATTCGGGTCGATCGGCGCCACCAAAGCCGCGGCCAACGACCGCGATTCAGAAGATTGGAGCCGGATCATCACCGATTCCAGATTGGGCTCATAGCCTTCCGAGTAGAGATCGAAGCATGCTTGCAAGATTGGTCGCAAGACCGTGCTTCGGAGTTCTCCGGGCAGGATTTGGCCCATGATTTTGGGGACGCAAGTCGACTCGTTGAGCGCCAGTTGAACGATCTCGCGGTCAATGGGGTCGAGATCCGATGGTCGGGTCGGTCGAACAGGCTCGGTTACCGGGATAACGCCGGCGATCTCGTCGGTGCTTCGCACTCTGGGCGTTGGGCGTCGGTTGGCTGTGCGAACCTGTTCCCTACGAAGGTTTTCGAGCCTCGAGTGCAAAGTCTTGACAGGAATTCCCGAGACGAGGTTCGAAAACCGGTCGAGTGCCTTGCCAATCCTTGGGTCCATCCCCAAGTTGTTCACTCTTGGCGTCTTGAGCAACGTGGTAAGGAAGGCCTCGGCGGCCTGGCGCGATTGTTCGATCGAGTTCAGGTCGAACCGAGCGGTCGAGCGGTCGATGACGAAGCTCAGCGGGTCGACCGCGGTTTGAACCAGGGATAAAAACGCCTCTGGGCCCTGATCGAGCAGAAAATCGCAAGGGTCGAGGCCCGAGGGAAGGGTCAGAAGTCTGAGGTCGACGGTGTGCCCCAAGAAGAGCTCGAGAGCGCGGTCGGCGGCGGCTTGCCCAGCGGCGTCGCCGTCGAACACCAGAACCACCTTATCGGCCAATTGTTGCAAACCGCGAACGTGGTCGTCGCCAAGGGCGGTGCCCAGGGTGCCAACGACGTTGGGCAAGCCGACCTGGTTGGCCGCCACGACGTCTGTATAGCCTTCGACCACCGCAACCCAGCCTTGCTTGCGCGAGGCTTCGCGAGCCAGGTGGGCGCCGTACAGCACGCGTCTTTTCTGGAAGAGCGTCGTCTCTGGAGAATTGACGTACTTGGCAATGCCAGTCCCCGCGGCGGCGAGCTTCTTTTCGGTCGACGGCAAAATCCGTCCGCCAAATGCGATCACCCTGCCCCTTGGATCGTGGATGGGGAACACGAGCCTGCCGTGGAACCGTTCGCGGGGTTTTTGCTCCGAATCTTCCGAAGGCGTTAAGAGGCCGACCTTTTCGAGGAGAGAGAGCGAGTAACCTTGCCGCTTCGCTCGGGCAGAGAGCCAGCCGCGCGAAGAAGGCGCGTAACCAATCTCAAAACGTTCCGCGGCGGTCGGGGCAATGCGCCTGGATGCCAAATATTCGCGAGCTTCGGCGGCCTCGGGCAACGTCCGCAGAGCCTCGCGGAACGTTTCCTTGGCCCAGGCCAGAACGCCCAAGAGGTCGGTCTTGGAGACGTCCCCGCCGACAGCCGTGTTCGACGATTGCTCCAAAGTTATTCCCGCTCTGTCCGCCAACATCCGCAGTGCCTCTGGAAAATCGACCCGTTCGTATTCCTTTACGAAATCGAAGATGTCTCCGCCCGTGCCGCAACTCCAACATTTAAACGTTTGACGATCTGGATTAACCTCGAGCGATGGATTGTGGTCGTCGTGAAACGGACAGACCGCCTTGTACTTCGAGCCCTTTCGATGAAGCTGCAGATAGTCGCCAACCAAGGCAACTATGTCGATCGATCGCTTGATCGCGGCGAGGGTGGTTTCGGAGTGTCGAAACACCGGGTACTCCGGATACGAGATCTCAGACCCCGGTCAGTAATCGTCTACGGATGCGCTTCCGAGGAGGGAGCCAGGGGCTCTTGAAGCGGCCGAGCAGCAAGCAATCCGCCGCTCGCCACCAACAAAATTATAAACCCTGGATAAGACCGGTCAAGTTTTCGAAGCGATTAGCCGATAATGAGCGTTTCTTTCTAACTCGGCATAATTTTAGCGTTTACAACTTTTACGAAGATCGCCTGAGTCAGTCGGACGACCTATACTCCCCAATCGCTCCGCACAGGCATCTTGACAAGGCCTTCGAGCCTCGTTCCATCATCTTCACCCGTTACTCACGCAGGTTTCGTAGCGAATCGGCCCCCTTGAACTGACTGCAAAAGTGTCCTACAAACCAGGTGTCCAAGTCAAGCCCCCCGCTCGTCTGAAATGGCGTTCGCAGTGTAAATATAGGTAATTTAGTAGAAGTGGGTGGGTGGGGTTGGTCGCGAGAATTGAAGAGTTTGTTCCTTATATGGAAAACACCAGGCGTCTGAGTAAAAGGGCAAGTCCTTCTCCCAGTCCTCACTTTTGGGGCGGAACGACCAAGCCGACGAGGGCGCCTTCAAGTGTACGAATCTGCAAGAAAAGGCTCTGGATCGTGGGATTGATTCGTGACGAAGCCTCGACGAAATCGGATTTGGTACGAATAGGTCTAAGAGCGACGCCCAGGATGATCATCCCTGGTCGCAGTCCAGCCCGGTCCGCAGGTCCACCTGAGACGACCTTCTCGACGGCCACGTAAGGACCGTCCAGATCCCTGCCCGCGCCTTCTTTTGCCGCGCCTGGGGGAACTTCGTGAACCTCGAAACCCAGTATTTTCTCAACGTCGAACGCTGGGAGTTCGCCGATCGTCACCTGGGTCTGCTTGGCTCGTCCTTTACGCAGATAGGTGAGATCGACCTTCGATCCCAGGGGCAATGCGGCTGTGCTGTTCCTTAGCGAGGATACGTCGTCGATCGTTTTGTCGCCCAGCTTCACAACAATATCGTCTTCCAAAAGGCCAGCCTGGTCCGCAGGGCCTCCGGGTTGTACACCCATGACCACGGCGCCCCTGAGCTCGTTGTTCTGCAATTGCTTGGAATCCGCCAAGCCAACCTCGCGAATCGAAACGCCCAGGTAGCCTCTCGAGACCTTGCCGTTGGCGATCAACTGTTCGACGATCCGCTTGGCCATCGACGAAGGGATGGCCAGGCCGATCCCCTGATATCCGCCGGTTTCCGAATAGATCGCTGTATTGATGCCGACGACCTTGCCGTTCAAATCGACCAGCGGCCCGCCCGAGTTCCCTGGGTTGATCGCTGCATCCGTCTGGATGAAGTCTTGATAGCCGTCTTCGCCCTGGTCTGGCAACGCCACGTTGGTTCGTCCCGTGGCGGATACGATTCCGGCGGTGACGGTATGGTCCAAGGCAAAGGGGCTGCCGATCGCCATCACCCAGTCGCCGATGGCCAACTTGTCCGAATCTCCCCACTCCGCCTGGGCTTTCAAGGTTCCATTGATCTTCAGGACCGCTAGGTCCGATTTCGGATCCGCGCCGACCAAAGAAGCTTCGAGCTCGCGTCGACCGCCGATCCGTACCATGATTTCCTGGGCGTCCTTGACCACGTGGTTGTTAGTGACGATGTATCCACGGTCCTTGTCGATGACGACTCCGGATCCCAGCCCTGTCACTTGCGGGAAAAACGGTCGCTTTCCCGCATTCCCTCTGTGGAATCGATCGGCCGCCTGTTCCGCTCGAATCGTCCGGATGTTCACGACCGACGGGCTCACCGCGGTGTTGGCCAGCCTGAATAGCTCGCTGGACCGGTTGATCACTCCTGCTTTATCGAGTTTTGCGAGGGTCTCCGCAGCCGCTCGTGCTCGGCCCACCTCCCAGGAATAACCCGTCTGCTCGGCGATGTAAGGGATGCCGTTGACCAGAAGAGCCAAAAGGGCAAGCCAAAAGAGCGCCGTCAAGAACCCTCGTCGCACCGGCGGCGTCGTGGGTCGCTGTGGGAATCCGTCGTTATCGAGATCGGAAGGTTCGATCGAAGCCATTGAATTCTCCACACTCCGCCAGGTTCCCGAACGATCGACGCTCTATGCGAACAATGCGCTCGAGGTCGACGCTGCGCTCGAAGGCTATTGTCGGAACGACCCCCGAGGGAAATCAACAGCGTCACACCGCTGTGCCGTTGCATTATACTAACGACCCACGATGACAAGCCCCGAAGCGAAGCGCTCTGGAAACCGAACGACATGATCGGAAAGCACTCGCCCACGAACTCCGACGCCGACGTTTATCGACGAGCAATCTCCTGGGCTTCACGTCTCTTCGTGTTTTGCCTGGCCTTCTTCCCGACAACGCTTGCCAGTCTTGCAGAAGACGTCCCGCCAGAGACCCCTTCCAGCAAGGCAATCGCCGTCCAACTTGGACCCTGGATCGAAACGCTGATGGCCGATCAAGGGCTGCCCGCTGTCTCGATCGCGCTAGTCGAGGGCGACAAAATCGTCTGGTCGCGCGGCTTTGGTCTCGCCAAACCCTCCGAACACACCCAAGCGAACGCCGATACGATCCACCGAGTCGGATCAGTGTCGAAGCTCTTTACCGACGTCGCGGTGATGAGCCTGGTCGAGAAGGGCGTACTCGACCTCGACGCCCCCGTGACAAAGGTCCTTCCGGACTTCGCACCCAAGAATTTCACTTCCAAGCCAATCACTTTGAAGCATCTGATGTCGCACCGATCGGGTCTGGTGCGCGAACCCCCCGTCGGCCACTACTTCGATTCGAACGCTCCAACTCTAGCCCAAACGGTTGCGAGCTTGAACAACACAACGCTTGTCTATGAGCCGGGCGCGAAGACGAAATACTCGAACGCAGGGATCGCGGTGGTCGGCCGAATTCTCGAAGCGGCGACGGGCAAGCCGTTCGACGCCGCAGTCAAGTCGCTTGTCCTCGAGAAGGTTGGAATGGATCGGTCTGGTTTCAACTTGTCTGAATCGCTTCTCCGTCAAGAAGCGGAAGGATTGATGTGGACGTACGACGGCCGACGTTTCGCGGCGCCCACCTTCAAGCTGGGAATGGCGCCCGCGGGAGATCTGCACACGACGGCAAACGACCTTGGCAGGTTTATGATCTGTCTCTTCGCCAAAGGCGAGGGACCCAAGGGCCGAGTGCTCGAGGCCGAGACGTTGCGGACGATGTGGGCGCCTCCGTTCTCCGACGAAGGCCCTGGCGGGAAGTCGTCGTTTGGTCTCGGGTTCGCGGTGTCGACGCTCGACGGCCGTATGAAGGTCGGTCACGGAGGCGCTGTCTACGGCTTTGCAACGCAGTTCGAAGCACTTCCCGACGACAAACTCGGCGCCGTTGTCATTACGACGCTTGATTGCGCAAACAATACAGCAGCCAAGATCGCCAATACCGCTCTCCGGCTCATGCTGGCGTCGAAACAGGGCAACGCCATGGCGCCGCCCGCTCTGTCGAAACCCGTAACCCAGGCCAAGATACAGGCGCTCGCCTGGCCCAGGTGGGGAGAGAGCGAAGCCGCCGTCGACGTCTTCTTGTCAAACGGAAAGCTTCACTGCCTCCCCGTGCGCGGCGGGCAAAGCCTCGAGATCAGAGATTTTGGAGATGAATTGGCGGTCGACGACCGTTTGGCAGAGTTTCCTGGCCTCTCGATCCGCGGACAGAACGTCTCTCTCGACGGCAAAAGGCTCGAGGGCAAAGCACTCCCCGCCCCCAACGAGATTCCCAACACCTGGACCGGTCTCATTGGCGAATTTGGATGGGACTACGACACGCTCTATATCCTGGAGAAGGACTCGAAGCTCTTCGCTCTGATCGAGTGGTTCTTCTATTATCCGCTCAAACAAATCGATAACGACACATATGCATTCCCCGATTGGGGGCTTTACGAAAACGAGAAGCTCGTCTTCAAGCGGGATGCCAATGGAAGGGCAGAGCGTGCTGAACTCGCGGGCGTGGTCTTCCCGCGACGCAAACTTCCGGGCGACGGCGCCCAGAGCGTCCGGATCAAGCCGATCAAACCGGTCGACGAGCTTCGCAAGCAGGCGATCCAAGCTCATCCGCCCAAGGAGGCAGGCAGGTTCAACGAGCCCGAGCTCGTCGAACTCGTGAAGCTCGACCCGACAATCAAGCTCGACATTCGCTACGCGAGTGAGAACAACTTCCTTGGCACGCCGGTTTACAAAGAGGCTCGCGCCTTCATGCAAAAGCCGGCGGCTCAGGCGCTCTTGAAGGTCCAAGGGGAACTGAAAGCCAAGGGCCTGGGCCTTTTGATTCACGACGCCTATCGACCCTGGCACGTGACCAAAATCTTCTGGGAGGCCACGCCACAGGAGTCCCGAATCTTCGTCGCCGATCCGAAGACGGGGTCTCGACACAACCGAGGCTGCGCTGTGGACCTGACGCTCTACGATTTGAAGACCGGCAAGGCGGTCGACATGCCGGGCCTATACGACGAATTCAGTACACGGTCGTATCCGGAATATCCTGGAGGGACGTCGAAGCAAAGGTGGTTTAGGGAACTGCTCAGGTCGGTCATGGAGCCGCAGGGGTTCACAGTCAACGAGGTCGAGTGGTGGCACTTCGACTTTAAAGACTGGCCCAGGTACCCGATCATCAACAAGGCGTTCGATGAAATCTCAGGCAAGTGAGCAAGGGCTCGCTTCAGGACTGAGGGAAGTTCGCGATCGGGTGGTTGTTTGTAGGAGTGAGCCCCGCGCTGCCCCTCCGGGTTGATAAGTCGCCTTGAGGAAGATCCGATTGTCGGCCTCAAATGGATTTCACTCTGACGGGACTCGCCGCTGCGAGATGGTTTTCGGTCTTTGTAGGGGCAAGCCCTGCGTGCCCCTCTTACAGGGCTCGCCTCTACGAGATGGTTTTCGGTCTTTGTAAGGGCGAGCCCCAGCGCTGCCCCTCCTGACTCGCCGCTGCGAGATGGTTTTCGGTCTTTGTAGAGGCGAGCCCCTGCGCTGCCCCTCCGGGTTGATAGGTCCGCCTCCGAAGGATTTTAGGGGCATCGAAGGGCTTGTCCTGAGAAGGATCAACGTCAAGACAACGGAGGGGCGTATTCCGGTTTGGCGGTCGATATTATGGTGTCGCTCGGCGTCCCCCCCCCGCGAATCGAGGCGATCTAAGAATGGCGGACTTCGATCCCCAAATTCATCATCGCAAATCCATACGGATGAGAGGCTACGATTACGCGTCAAAAGGCGCGTATTATTTGACGATCTGCACTCACAGACATTCATGTTTGTTCGGGAACGTCGAGTTCCCCAAACTCCTACTCAACGATGTTGGCTTGATGATTCAAAAAACGTGGGACGAGATGCCTCAATTCTATGAAGGCGTCGAACTCGACTTGCGCATCGTGATGCCGAACCATCTCCAGGGTATCATTCTTTTATCGAACGAATCGGCTCCCGATGCGAAGATGTGGACGCTCGGTGAATTGGTAAGTAGGTTCAAGACGCTGTCGGCGCGGCGTTACCGCCTTCGCGCGAGATCAGGCGAATGGCGCGAGGCTCCGCATCCGCTATGGCAAAGGAATTATTATGAGCATATTCTTCGAGACGAGGCCGCACTCGATGAGATTCGGGCTTATATCGAAGACAACCCGCGTCGCTGGGCGGCGAAGAGCATCGGACTGTAGGGAGACCAGAGGGGTCCGCCTAAAGTGGATTTCACGCTGACAGGGCTCGCCCCTACAAAACGAAGATTCGAGGGGGCATCGACAGGGCTCGCCTCTATAAAACGAAGAGGGGCATCGACGGGGCTCGCCCCTACAAAGACCGAACTCTCAGACTGTCTGCGATTGGTTCCTAGGGCTGAGGTTGGTGAAGCGCAACGCCGATCAATCGGCATGGTATATCGGAGACTGACCCAAATCGGCACAGGCGAGCGATCTTGGCTCACGGTTATTCTATACGAGTCTCGAAGTTAGACTGCCAAGGATCGGAGGCCCGAATAAGGGAGAAAAGATGGCGAATCAACTACGCTGGCAACTTGCGGCTTTCACGATAGTCCTATCCATCGTCGTCACTGGCGGCGTGGTCGCGTATGGCCGCATTCGGGCGCATCTCTCAGGAGCGGAGCCGAAACAAGAACTCTCAGACTGTCTGCGATTGGTTCCGGCCCGAGGCCTGGACCACGTTCAATACCAAGTCGCTGCTTGGCGGCGCACTCGCAGGCCAGAAGACGTACGCCGACGCCGAACCACTCTTGCTGGCCGGTTACGAAGGCATGAAACAGCGTGAGAAGACGATTTCCCCGGAGAGTAAAGCCCGCTTGGCCGAGGCCCTCGAACGCCTCGTCGAGCTCCACGAAGCCACGGAAAAGCCCGACGAAGCCGCCAAGTGGTGCACGGAGCTGGAAGCGAGAAAGTCGGCGGGAAAGCCCGCAGAGAAAAAGCCATAGGAGAAACGCTGATCAGTCAGGGTGGTCTCTTAGCGAGCTCTCAGACTGTCTTTGTTTGGATCCCCAACGCCGCACGTAGGCAATCGTCAACTCGGTCCATCGTGCCGAACGGCAGACGACCGATGGTTCGATCAATCGAGCTTTGATCGATCGTGAATAGCCGATCTCAACGAATCAGCGACTTCGCAAGTAAGCCCGCAGCCTGGCTTTCCGAATCTGCGGGGTCGACCAGGTGAACCACGGGCTCGCGTAGGAGCTTCAACTTACTCGTCAGCGCCGCGACGATGGTTGTGGACAGATTCCGGTTGTAGTCATTGCTCTTTACGTCACCACGGGCCGCTTTTTTCTGAGCCCAGCGCCCTCGAGGTAAGGAATTTGTACGAGAACGACGTCCGCTCGGGAGATCATTCGACCTCCGGGTCGCGATCATAGCCGTCCATCACTGGGTCGTCCCAATCCGCTTTCATGACGTCCCACATGTGAGACGCCATGGCTTCAGAATTGATATCTTCGTTGTTGCTTATGAGCGAGCGTACACAATCATATTGATCGGCTTTTGGCAGGACGTATTCTACGTGCGTCTCAGGATCAATAAGGCGAAAGGTTTCTCCCCCGCGTTTTCGATTGCTTCGCGTAACTCCGGCGTAATATCGATCATCCCATTTGTCCCCGGATTGTTATCAAGGTGCAATTATACCCCTGACCGGCGCCGACGCCACCGAGAAGACCGAATAGCCATCGGTCAGTTCTGTTCACGGAACTCATTGCCGATTCTTCATAGAAAGCGCCTGGAGCCGCTCGTGCCATTACGCGACGATTGCGTCCTTGAGATCCTCGCCGAGCTTCGATTGCTCCAACGTCCTTCTCCAGTAGAAGCTGATTCAGCCGTCGAGTTCGGGACGTCCAACGGTTTGGCCGGCGCCTCCATCAATGACAAAGCGAACCGGCGTCGAGCAACAGCCAATTCTACGTCTTTAACACTCGCTTACGCTCCCAATTCGTCTTTAAGCGTTCATTTCCGATACGATCTCGAAACGTCAGCGAGAGAGGTCCAGCACACTGACTTGCCCTCAATACCAAAGCGAACCCGCCTCTAGCAGCAGCCAATTCCGCGGTTTGGGCAAGAATTCGTGAAGCTCTTGCGACACCGCGACGTCGCGTTCGAAGAGCGTCTGGTCGAGCTCGGACGTCACGCTTGGACTCGAGACCGCAAGACCAACCTCGCGGTTGTTTCGCAGGCTGAGCTCGTCAAAATTCCCAGTGCCGATGTAAGACCAAACCCCGTCGGCCGACATCGCCTTCACGTGCGTCATCGCGGGATACAAGTAAACCTTCACACCTCCCTTGAGCAGCCAATTCGCGGTAAGAACCATGTCCTGGTTCACCCGTTTGACGTTGCCCCTGAGAGTGATAACAGCTTTCACGTCGACCCCCCGATGCGCCGCGGCGGCGAGCTTGGAGATGAGGATTTCGTCGGTAAAGTAACAGTTTTCGATATAAAGATTCTTTCGAGCGTGGTCGACGGCGTGATAGATCGCGTGTTTCAGGGTTCGGACCCCGATGTCGGTTTGGATCAGGCGGACCTGGGCATTGGCATCGCTGGTCGACGAGCATTGGTAATCGAAACCGCCTGGGCAGGGGGATTCGTCGCCGCCCCCGCAATCGCGCCAGCGTTTGGCGAAAACGTCCTCGAGCTCGCCCACGACAGGCCCTTTGGCAATATAGGCGAGGTTGTGCCATCTGACCCTGGCGGTTTGGGTCAGGATCATCCCGCCCGACCAGGCAACGCGGTCGTCGAATACCGCCAGCTTGCGATGGTCGAGCCTCAAAAACGGGTCGGGGGCCAGGAGGATCGAGACATTCGGCGTTGTACATAGCTCCTCGTAGTAGGTCGGGCAACCACGGGCAGCCTTTGCGTTGTGAATCAAGTAAGCGGCATGATCGGTAAGCACGCGAACCCGAACTCCGCTTCGTGCTCGAGCAATCAGCGCGAATGCGACTTCGCGACCCGTCTCGTCGTCGTCCCAGCCGTACATCATTAAATCGATTCGGCAACGCGCCTGGGAGATCAGCGCCAACAATGCCTCAATGGCGGGCTCGCTGTCGGGCAGGAGTGAGATCGCCGCGGGAGTGGGCAGGGAGCCAAACGGTCCTCCCAGGTTTGAGTCGTAGGGTTCGCTGGGGTCGGCTGGGGTGCGATTGCCGCGATAGGGCATGGGCGAGAGTTCCCAGGCTCGGACTCCCACGCGCTCGAATCCTCTACCCGCCGACATGGCGATCGAGCGGAGGGGATGTTGTACCGACTCGTGAAGCGATTCGCATGCGACGTCGCCGGCGATCTTGCGAATTTGCCTGCCGCCGATCGAAGGATATCCTTCGAAGCTCGCGCCCGCGGGCTGGACTGCGTTTTCAGGCAGGACGCGGGGCTTTGCATGTTCGCCGCCGGCTGCGGGGAATGGAGCGAACAGAAAGCACAGTAAGAGGGTGGAAGCTTTGCGTACTGCACCTTCGAATGCCGCCACGGTGCCATCCTTGGCTAACGCCGTTCCGAAGCCAGCGGGAAGCCAAGTCGCCCGATCCGGAGATTGGCCCTCGTAAGCCATTGTGGTTTTATCGGCCTTCGCTCCCCCGACGCTTCAATTGGCTCGTAGGCAAGGGTTGTGCCGGTTGTAGCGATTATGCTTGCGACCCGATAGGTTCCGTGTTACGACAAAGCATCGGAACCCCGAGGAGTCTTGAAATGCTGTGCGAACGTATGAGGAGGGCGCTGTGAGACTTGCGTTAAGAACCTGCGGCATAAACACGCTGAGATCTATCATCCTAGCTCTGTGTGTTGTCTTTGGCCTGCCGGCCTCGGGAGCTTTGGGGCAGCAACCGAAGCGTCAGAATCCAACGGACCTGATCGCGCCTCTTCCTGGCGCGGAATCGCTTTCGCGTTACATACCTTCGAAGGATTTGCTGGTCTACGTCGAGCATGCTGGGCTCAACAGACACGTCGAAGGCTGGCATAAGACGAATGCCTACAAAATGCTCAACGATACGACGTTAGGCGAGATGCTCGAGAGCGTGGTGAGCGACCTGGTTGATCAGACCGCGGGTCCGATGGCTGGGATTCAAGGCTCCGAGGTAAAAGGTCTAATCGAGTTCGCTTTGAAGTCTGGGTTCGTTGTGGCGATCAACGACGATCCGTCGAAGGAGCATCAGAATCCGGAATTGATGACGATTGTGCTTCGCGATGGGAATGGACCCAAAGCGCCGCCGGTTCTCGCCAAGCTTATGGCGATGGCCCTCGGGCGAGCGGAGGACGTTCAGACGCCAGGCGGCCGCAAAGTGAAGACGTTGAAGACGCCTGCCGGAACGATTATGGCTTCGTGGTCGGAGAAAACCGATTTGGTCTTCGTGAACGCCGCGAACGAAGAGCAACTCAACCTCGTATACGCCGCGATCGACGGCAAAGCGCCCTCATCCGATGAATCGGCGTTGCTCAAGGGGACTGGGGACCCGACAAGAAGCTTCGAGCCCGTTGTGGCCGCGTTGATCGATCTCGAGCACATCGGGCCTCTGCCGGATCAGGCAGTGGCGATGGGGCTCAAGGGGGTCAAGACGATCAAGCTCCAGCGCGGCTTCGACGCCGACGCACTGATGACGGTGATCACGATCGATGCGCCCAAGCCGCGAACAGGTCTTTTGCAGATGTTTGATCAGCCCACATTCCTGGTTCGCGACTTGCCTCCGTTGCCGAAGGAGGCGACCGGCTTTTCGGTTATGTCGCTCGAATGGGGCAAGTTTTTTGATGAGACGATCGCCCTGGCGAAGAAGCTTCATCCGGAATCGGTTCAGCAAATCGACCAGGTTGTGGCGGGGGTGAACCAGGCGACGGGTCTGGACCTTAAGCAAGATCTGCTGTCGAAGATGGGACCCAAGACCGTCTTCGTGGGTTTGCCGAGTCGTCATACGAACACGATCGATCCCTGGAGCATGATGGCTGTGCTTTGGCTTCAGACTCCCAAAGCGGGGATGCTGATCGAAATGAAAGATCCCGAGGGCCTGGCCGCGACGATCGACAAGCTCGCTGCGTTCGGCAACAAAGCTCTGGATCGGCCAGCCGCAGGGCCTGGCAAGAAGCCGCTGAAGGCGGAGTTCCGCAAGGTGGCTGGAGCGAGAGGCTATACGCTGGTGGTTCCTCCTGGAGTCTTTCCTCTGCCGCAAGGCCTGAAGCCGACGATCTTGATCGGCAAGAAGTCGATGGTTATCGCTACCCAGCCGGAATCGGCCAAGCGTTTGCTCGAGCCCGAGACGAACTCGGCGATCCGTTGGGCGCCGACCGGCGATCTCGCCAAGACGTTCGATCGGGTGCCGGGCAAGCTCACCTACTTGAGCTTCGACGACCCTCGCGAAGGAGTCTTTCCCGAGCTCTTGAGCAACATCCCCGCGTTGGTTCAGGGCATTGCGATGCTGCAGGCGAACTCGAGGCCTCCGATGGCTCCCATGGCCGTTCCGGTTCCTCCTGCCGGCGCTCCGCCCCAACCCCCAGGCTTCCCTGGCGGACCTGGAGGCCCCCCAGGCATGGGAGGTCCAAAGATCCATCTTTCGATCGACCCGGATCGCATTCCTGATCCAGAATCACTACGCAAGCTGATGTTCCCCTCGTTCACCGTAGCGCAAGTCGACGGCGACGCCTTCCGCATCGTCACGCGCGAGGCAGTGCCCAGCATCAATCCGTCGAGCATGGGGCTGTCGTCCGCGCCTGTGATGGTGGCTCTGCTCTTGCCTGCTGTGCAGGCGGCCCGAGAAGCCGCCCGAAGGGCTCAATGCACAAACAACGAGAAGCAGATTGCCCTGGCGATGTTCAATTTCGAATCGGCCAACGGCAAGTTCCCTGGCTCGGCGATTACCGACAAGGCTGGCAAGCCTCTTTTGAGCTGGCGGGTGGCGATTTTGCCCTACCTCGATCAGCAGAATCTCTACAACCAGTTCAAGCTCGACGAACCCTGGGATAGTCCCAACAACATCAAGCTGTTGCCTATGATGCCTCCGACGCTGACATGCCCGAGCGATTCCATTCAACCGGGCAAGACCAAGTACCGAGTGTTCAGCGGCAAGGGCGCGGCGTTCGAGGGAACCCAAGGTCATGGGATCGCAGAGTTCACCGATGGGACTTCAAACACCATCATGCTCGTCGAGGCCAATGAGTTCGTCGAATGGACCAAGCCCGAGGGCCTGCCGTTCGAGAACAACCCGCAGTTTAGAGCGATCGATCTCGCCGGCTCGAAGCATCCTGGAGGTTTCAACGTCTCGATGTGCGACGGCTCGGTGAGGTTCATCAAGCGGTCGATCAACCCCGCCACGTTCAACGCATTGATCACTCGAAACGCGGGCGAAGTGATCAACTTCAACGACTTTTGAGCTTGGCGGCGAACGAAAGCCGGATCGTGCCAGTTGATGGGGGGGGTGGGAAGGTTAATCCTTCTCGCCCTCTTCGGGCTTTTGGGTATAAAGCTTGAGATAGCTTTCATAACGACCAGTGTGAATCTGGTCGCGCGCGAGGGCGTCTTTGACGGCGCAGGCGATCTCGTGAGTGTGCGAGCAGTCTGGGAAGCGGCAGAGTGGGATGTAAGGCCTAAACTCGACGAAGTAACCCTCGACCTCGTCCGGTTTCACGCCCCAAAGCTCGAACTGGCGAAGGCCAGGGGTGTCGACGACGTATCCGCCGCGATCCAGCTTGATGAGCTCGGCGTGCGTGGTCGTATGTTTGCCCTTGAAGGTCCAGTCGGACACCTCGCTCACTCGCAAGTTGAGCCCGGGCTGGACCATGTTCAAGAGCGAGCTCTTGCCGACTCCGCTTTGGCCCGAAAGCGCGGTAACGCCGCTGGAGACGATTTGTCTCAAGCGTTCGACGCCCCTGCCGTCGGAGGCGGAGGTGGCAAGAGTTTCGTAGCCGAGCTGAGTGTAAAGGCCGATCACCCACTGAAAATCGGCCAGATCGACAAGGTCCGATTTGTTGAGGACAATGACTGGTCGCACGCCTCCCTTTTCGGCCGAGATCAGGTAGCGGTCGATAAGTCCGGGCTTGAGGCCTGGTTCGACGAACGAATTGACGATGAGTACTTGGTCGACGTTGGCCGCGATGACATGTTCGCGACGTCGGTAATCGCGAGTGATCGTTCCTTTGCGGGATTCGACCTTTTCGATCTGTCCCTGATCGTTGGCTGCGATTTTGATCCAGACGCGGTCGCCCACCGCGACGATGTTTCTGCCTTCGATGGCGAGGGTTTTGAGGATTCTGCGCACCCCGCAGCGAAACGTCTTGCCGTCGTCGGTCTCGACCAAAGACTCGAGCCCGTGGACCTTGCAGACGGTGCCGATGGTGCATTCGGAGAGGTCGACCGAGAGCAGGGCTGAGGGGTCGTGAGCGTCTTCGAGCGAGGCGCCTTCGGATTCGCTGGATTCACTGACGATAGTCCGCTTGCGCGAGACGTCTCCCTTGGCGCGGACCCGCTCTCCGGACGAGGCTTTGTCGATGCTTTTGGCGTCGTCGCTTCGATACCGCCGCGTCAAATCGTTGTCGCGAGTGCGGTTCTGGCGGTTCTTCTTGAAATCTACGCGAATCTTCCGCTTTTTCGACACATCGCGGTCCAGAGATGGAATGGTGTTGTTTAAACAGGCTAGGCAGGCCGAGGTTGGCGTGTCAACCAAGGCGGACGCCGAAAAACCGCGGTGGGTTCGCTCCCGTAACTGTGAGCTGGTCTTGAAGATGCGGGTCGAATGTCTTAGCTTGATGCGTTCTTGGAGTCCGTTCGTCGACGATTGCCCAATCGAGCGGCGGACGACAGTGCGGCCCGAATCGAAACGAGGAGGCGAAAGCCACACAAATGTACGTGCCCAAGCAGCTCTTTTTCACCAAGGGAGTTGGAACGCATAGGGAAAAGCTCTCGAGCTTCGAGCTTGCACTGCGCGACGCCCGGATTGCCTGTTACAACCTTGTGCGTGTTTCGAGCATTTTCCCGCCCAATTGCGAGGAAGTTTCGATCGACCATGGTTTGAAGCAGCTTCAGCCTGGGCAAATCGTGCATGTGGTGATGAGCGAGGCGGCGACCGCCGAGCCCAATCGCCTGGTAGCCGCCAGCGTCGGCGTGGCGATCCCGCGCGACCGCAGCACCTTTGGCTACCTCTCCGAACATCATGCTTACGGACAGACCGCGAAGGTCGCCGCTGATTACGCCGAGGATCTCGCGGCGGAAATGCTGGCCACTGTGTTGGGCGTGGAGTTCAATCCCGATAGTTCGTGGGACGAGAAACGCGAGATCTGGAAGATCGCCGACGTCATTTATAAAACCAAGGAAGTGACGCAGTCGGCCGTGGGCAATAAGGACGGGCTCTGGTCGACCGTGGTCGCCGCGGCGATCCTGCTTCCTTGAAACAAGGCCCCGAGCAGACCGAAGCAACATGAGCTTCTTGCACAAAATCGCGCCCAAGCGGATCGCTCCAGCGCCGGTTCGGGGCGACGTCACCGCCGCCGATCTTATCGATCAGGCGTTCCTGAGCTACAACGCGGGCAGGCTGCGCGAGATCTGCCAGGTCTTCGTTCGCAAAATGCTTGAACCGAATTGCACGGTGGGTCTGGCGCTTTCCGGCGCGCTGACCCCCGCGGGCCTGGGGATGAGCTGCCTGATCCCGCTGGTGAACGCCGGCTTTGTCGATTGGATCGTCTCCACTGGCGCGAATCTTTACCACGACACCCATCACGCCCTGGACCTGCCGCTGCACCAGGCCAGGCCCAATATCGACGACTACGAGCTCCGCGAAAATCAGATCATTCGCATCTATGACATCGTTTTTGACTATAAGACGCTCCTCGACACCGATGCGTTCTATCGCGAGGTCACGTCGAGCGAGGCGTTTGCAAAGTCGATGGGCACCGCCGAGTTCCATTACCTGATCGGCAAGTTCCTGCACGCGCGGAACGAGAAGCTGGGCAGGCAGAACACGAGCCTTTTGGTCGCTGCATACGAGTCTGGGGTTCCGATCTACACTTCGAGCCCCGGCGACAGTTCGATCGGCATGAACCTGGCGGCCTTGAAGCTCCGCGAGAGCAAGCTCGAGATCGACCCGTTGCGCGACGTCAACGAAACCGCATCGCTGGTCTACCAGGCCAAGCGCCAAGGCGGCGAGTCGGGCGTGTTGATCTTGGGAGGAGGAAGCCCCAAGAATTTTATGCTTCAGACCGAACCTCAGATCCAAGAGGTGCTCGGGCTCGAGGAGAGCGGCCACGACTATTTCCTCCAGGTTACCGACGCCAGGCCCGACACCGGCGGGCTCTCCGGCGCCACGGCCAGCGAAGCAATGACGTGGGGAAAGGTCGATCCCGAGCGCTTGCCCGATTCGGTCACCTGCTACACTGACAGCACGATCGCCCTTCCACTGTTGACCGCATATGCACTCGCCAGACGCGAGCCAAGACCTTTGAAGCGTCTTTACAACCAGCGCGAAGCCAGCCTCGAGGTGCTCCGCCAAGCCTACCTCAAACGCCATGAGCGAGCCTGATCCCAAAGGCAGACTGCTCCTCGTCGACAGCGATCTGCCCGATCCGAAGCTGCTCGAAGAGGCCGCGAAAATCATCCGTTCCGGCGGTTTGGTCGCGTTCCCCACCGAAACGGTCTACGGCCTAGGCGCCGATGCAACCAACCCCTCGGCCGTCGAGCGTATCTTCCAAGCCAAGCGAAGGCCCCCGTTCAATCCTCTTATCGTTCATGTGTCGAATCGAGAACTCGCTCTGAAGTGCGTTCGCGAATGGACCCCAGAGGCCGAAAGGCTGGCAACCGCGTTTTGGCCAGGGCCGTTGACGGTCGTTCTGCCCAGGTCCAAGCTCATTCCCGACATTGCGACTTCAGGTCTCGATACCGTTGGGGTGCGCATGCCCTCGGGCGCAGTGGCTCGCGGACTGATCGAACATTCCGAAAGACCCATCGCGGCGCCGAGCCCAATCGATCGAATAGTGTGTCGCCGACACTTGCCCAACACGTGTCCGAAGATCTTGGCGAGTGGGTCGATCTGATCCTTGACGCAGGACCGACCGAGCTTGGACTCGAGTCGACCATCGTCGACCTTTCCAGCGATAAACCCAAGATCTTAAGGCCTGGACCGATCACGCTCGAAGAGGTTAGGCAAGCGCTTGGAAGAGAGGTTTTCGAGGAGCAGGGCGGCGGCGACGAACATCGGCCAACGAGCCCAGGTCAATTGTCTCGCCACTACGCGCCCAGGACGCCTGCGGTGCGGGCGACCGAACTTCAACTCCGATCATTCATGCGAAAGCGATCGTTGGGGGCTGGTTGCTCTTGGCTTGCGTTTGCCGGACCTCAATCTTCGTCCGACCGTCGAGATCTATCTTCCAGAACCCATCCAGGCTGGGTCGCTCTTTTATCGAGCGCCTCAGAGAACTGGATGCGCTCGAACTCGATCTGATCGTGGTTCTGGAGCCTCCAGACAAGCCCAAGTGGGCAGCGCTTCGCGACCGTTTGAAGCGGGCGACGAGGCCTTTGGAATGAACAATCGAGCGGTTGTTCAATCGAAGAGTGTGCGTTGCCTTGGCGCGTCGAACGGTTCATTGGGATCGGGGACCGTCATGCCCAAGGCCTGGTACGCCGCGGCGGCGGCTCGCCTGCCCCTGGGCGTGCGAACGATGAACCTGCGTCGGAGCAGGTAGGGCTCGACCTCGTCGGTCAGCGTATCGACCGAGACGTTCATTGTCGCGGCGACGGCCTCCACGCCAGTGGGCCCCCCTCCGAAGACTTGGATCAGCGTCTCGAGGTAGCGTCTGTCTTGGCTGTCGAGCCCTTCGACGTCGATCTCTTGCATCGCCAGGGCCTCTCGCGTAATGGCCAACGAGATCTTGCCGTCGGCGCGCGCCGTCGCGAAATCGCGAACCCAGCGGAGACGCGCGTTGGCCAGTCTGGGAGTGCCTCGAGAACGCCCAGCGATTTCGAGAGCAGCGTCGCTGGTAATCGACGTCTTGAGCTTGCGTGCGTTCACCGAGACGATCTCGGCCAATTCCTCGATCTCGTAGAATTCCAAATGTTCGTGCATGTGAAACCGGTCGCGAAGCGGGCCCGAGAGCATGCCGCTGCGAGTGGTCGCACCGATGATCGTGAAGCGTTTGAGCGGCAGGTTGATCGTCCTTGCGGCCATGCCTTCTCCGAGGACCATGTCGACCCGGAAGTCCTCCATGACGGGATAGATGAACTCTTCGACCGCCTTGGGCATCCTGTGGATCTCGTCGATGAACAGGATCGAGCCTTCCGAGGCGTTGGTGAGATAGGGCATGACGTCCATCTTTTTATCGAGCGCGGGCCCACTGGTCATATTCAGTTCGACTCCGAGCTCGTTGTGCAAGACGGTGGCGAAAGTTGTCTTGCCCAGTCCTGGAGGCCCATCGAAAAGGATGTGCGGCAGAGGCTCGTTTCGTTTCTTGGCGGCTGCCAGCGCAATCGAGAGCCGCTGGGCGACGCTCCTTTGGCCTACGACCTCGGCCAGCGTCCTGGGCCTGAGCTTCTCTTCGTAGGGGTCCTTTACCGGCGTCTGTTCGCGAGGGCTTGGCCCTGGTTCGGAGTCGCCCGCCTCGCCTTGAATCTTCGGCTCGCGCATGGCCTACGCACCTCTTGAGCAAGGACAGTCCTGATGAGTGCCGACGGACGTTTGCTACTCGCCTTCGCGGGTTTGTCTGTAAATCGCTTCGATCAGATCGGGCACGGTCTTGAACTTTTTCTTGCCGCTAAGCGCTTTATCGATGGCTTGGCGAGCGTCGCTTTCCGTATGGCCCACCGAAAGAAGGGCTTCGTAGGCCACGCGAATGACGTCGGGCTCGGCGGCGGGCGGCGTGCCGTTGGAGGAACCCGCTGGGCCGTCCTCCGCGGCCATCGCACCGACCATCAAAGCGAACTTGCCCACCTTTCGCCTCAGCTTTGCAACAATTCGCTCGGCCGTCGCCTCGCCAATGCCGGGGAAGGTCGCGAGCATTTTCGTATCCTGGTCCTCGATCGCCCTGGCGATTTCCCGCACAGGCCTGATCATCGCCCGAAGTGCTTTCTTCACTCCCACGCCGTCGACCGAGCAGAAGATTTCGAAGAACTCCCGGTCCAGCGGCGAAAGAAACCCGATAAGCCTGGGCGTCATCCGCCCGCCCATCGTATTGCCCTCTATATAAAAGATCGTATGCACGACCACGGACTCGTCGAGTCGCTGCTGGAGCCGCCTGCGATCGTGCTCCGAGATTAGCACCGAGACTTCCGCGAACTCGAGCGCGAGCACCAATTCTTCATCGGCGACGCTGCGAATCAAACCTCTGAGAAGCGTTATCATACGTTTCGATCCGTCGCTGCAAGGTTCGTCCTGTGGCTCTTTGTTCAGCGATTGTGGCGGCCAGCGTCGGAATCGGCAAGGCCAAGTGCGATATCGCAGATCGGATCAGTTAGAATTCATTGGGCGTTCCAAGCAACGAATATCCGTTCGGTTCGTGACATAAGCATGCTGACCAAGCTGACTATCCGGAATTTCAAGCGATTTAAGGAAGTCGAGATCGAGCTCGGCGGGACCGTCGTCTTGATTGGTCCGAACAATTCCGGGAAAACCACCGCTCTACAGGCGCTGGCGCTTTGGGATCTGGGTCTCAGAGCGCTGGAACGAGAAGCGAGCCGGCTTCACGGCGCCCGAGAAGCGATCCGGCGTTTCTATCAACCGCAGAGACTTGATCGCCGTCCCGATTCCGGACGCGAACCTGCTTTTTCGCGACCTTCATGTGCGGGAAGTTCAACGCGGCAACGGGAGGCAGGAGACCAAAAACATACGCGTCGACATTCTTGTTGAAGGCGTGTCCAACGATCGACAATGGCTCTGTGGATTGGAGTTCGACTACGCGAACGCCGAGTCGCTTTATTGCCGCCCCCTCCGAAAAAGCGAGGGTAAATCGCCCGAGCGTTTCGAGATTCCGGAAGAAGCAGGCGGGGTTCACGTCGCATATCTCCCGCCGATGTCGGGATTGACCGCGAACGAGACTCGGCTCGACGAAGGAGCGATCAACGTCCGCGTTGGGGAAGGAAGAACCGCGGAGGTTTTGCGGAATCTCTGCTGGAGAGTTCACTCGAGCGCCGAGCGGTGGAAGACGCTTAAAGAAAGGCTTGAAAAACTGTTTGGGATCGAAGTCAACGCCCCTGAATACATCTCTCAGCGAGGCGAAATTGTGATGAGTTATAAGACGCGCTCGGGCGCTCGATTAGACCTCTCCAGCGCAGGCCGGGGACTGCATCAAACTCTTCTCTTGCTCGCCTATCTCGAGGAGCATCCCAACTCGGTCTTGCTTCTGGACGAACCCAACGCGCACCTCGAGATTCTAAGACAACGCCAGATTTACCAGACCCTCAGCGAAGCCGCCGCCGAGAAGTCTTGTCAGTTGATCATGGCAAGTCATTCCGAGGTCGTCTTAAACGAGGCCGCGGGCCGAGACGTGGTGGTCGCCTTTGTCGGAAAGCCGCACCGGATCGACGACCGCGGCGCGCAAGTGCTGAAGTCGCTCAGGGAGATTGGGTTCGAAGAGTACTATCAGGCCGAGTTAACGGGTTGGGTACTCTACCTCGAAGGCTCAACCGATCTCGCCATCCTAAGGGCTTTCGCCAAGGCGCTCGATCACGAAGCCCAAAGTTCGCTCGAAAAGCCTTTCGTTCATTACATAGAGAACAAGCCGCACCGCGCAGAGACCACTTTCGGGGTCTTCGCGAGGCAAAGCCAGACCTGGTCGGCTTGACGCTTTGCGATCATCTTGAAAAAGCCCTCGAGCCTACCAAGGAACTTAGTGAGTATATGTGGAAGCGGCGTGAGATCGAGAACTATCTCTGTCAACCCGCGACGCTCATTCGTTACGCCGAAGCCGACCCAGCCAACTTTTTTCCTCCAGGCCCACTCTTTGCGGCCGAACGCGTCGAGATTATGCAGGAGAGCATTCGCAGGCACGTAACGCCCGCCGCACTCGAAAACTCTGAGGATCCCTGGTGGTCGAGGATGAAAGCGAGCGACGACTTCCTCGACGTCGTCCTCGAGTCGTATTTGAGGTCGACTGGACTGCCTGGTTCACTCGTCAGGAAAAGCGACTACCATGTTCTCGCCGGGTTCGTGCCTGAGGAATTGATCGACCCGGAGATCACGGCGGTGCTTGATATGATCGTCGATGTGAGCAGCAATGCGGCGCCGGCGGAGGATCCGTCGTAACAACGAGCATCGGGTCTACGGAGTATCGAAACATGTTTGCCGCCTTGGCGTTGGGGATCCTGGCATTCGGGGCGTTGCGATCGCCCGAGATCGACGTCGCTCCTTTGAAAGTTCTCTCGAACGGAGGTTTCGAGTCCGCCGACTTGGTCCAAGACTGGGAGGTCGTCTTTTACGGCGCCAAGCCGGAGCTTGAGCGGGATCAGACCAATATGCACGGAGGCAAAGCCGCGTTGCACATCTCGAGCAAAACCCCTTCCGATACGGCGCTCGGACAGGAGCTCGAGCTCGATCCCGACCGATTCTTCCGCTTCACGGGTTGGGTGAAGACCCGAGAGCTCGATCCGATGGGCTCGTCGGTTTCGGGGACCTATCAGATCCAACATTCAGGCGGCAAAGGCGTGATCGCCTCGGGACAAAGTTTGAAAGGGAATAGCGACTGGAGAGCGGTCCAAATCGTCTTCAAATCGCCGATCGACGGACGCGTTCGCATCGCCCCTTTTTTTGTCGGCTACGGCAGGGGAACTGGCGAGGTCTGGTTCGACGACCTGAAGATCGAACCGATCGACCCCTCGACCATTCCCATCGTCTTCAAACGCGAACCGTTGCGCAACGAACCCATCAGTCGAATGCAATATGGACAATTCATTGAATACTTGTGCGATCTGGTCCCCAGCATGTGGGCGGACAAGCTCTCAGACGGAGGCTTCGAGGGGCTCTCTCCCTACACGCTTTTGCACTACATCAAAGAGACCGACAACCGACAGAGGCCCTGGCGGCCATGGGGAGCGACCAACAGAGGAACGTACACCCTCGACAAAGAGACGAAGTACGGAGGCGAAACGTCGCTCAAGATCGTAGCGGCGTCGGGCGTTCCCAGCACCCTTGGCGTTGCCCAGGAAGGCTTGGCGATCGACAAGGGCGTCGCATGCGATTTGAGTTGTATGCTCAAGCAAGAAGGTCTCAAAAGGCCTGTCCGAGTTTTGCTTTTTCACGACGGCGTCCAATACGCTGCTTGCGAATTCGAGCCAACGAACCAGTGGAAGAAGTACAGTGCTCGACTCGTTCCCAACGGGACGGACCATTGGTCGAGCATCGCTATCGAATTCCATGGGCCCGGGACGCTTTGGGTCGACTCCGCGACGCTTATGCCCGAAGACGCGATCGGCGGTTGGCGCAGCGACGTGGTGCACGCGGTGCGCGAGATGAATCCCGGCGTCATTCGCTTCGGAGGGTCGGCGATCGACTCGCCCGAGGCTGGGGATTTCGAGTGGAAGAATGTGATCGGCGAGCCGGAGAAGCGCAAGCCTCTGCGCGCTGGGGTGGTCTACAGCCGTTTGGCGCTGGCCTCGAAGAGATTGTCCAGTTCTGCAAGCTCGTCGGCGCGGAACCACTCATCTGCGTCCGGATC
Source organism: uncultured Planctomycetota bacterium (assembly GCA_963818975.1). Lineage (GTDB taxonomy): Bacteria > Planctomycetota > Planctomycetia > Isosphaerales > Isosphaeraceae > CAWFUI01. The sequence continues at coordinate 314,264 of CAWFUI010000002.1, forward strand.
AACCAGCGCCCAGCCCAAGACGCCGCCGACGAAATCGAATACTTCAACGGCGCCGCCGACACGGGTTTTGGATCGCAACGCGCGCAGAATGGTCATCCCGATCCATACCGCATCCGCTTCTGGCAGATTGGCAACGAACAGGGCGGGCCCGAATACGAACGCAGACTGCCTGAATTCTGCAAAGCTATGAAAACGGTCGATCCTTCGATCGAGCTCTTATCGTCTTACCCCAGTCCAGGGGTCTTGAAAGGTTCCGCCGACCAGCTCGGCTTCGTCGCTCCGCACCATTACGACTGCACGAACATCGACGGCTGCGAGGCGGATTTCGAATCGATTCGAAAAATGCTCCTTGCTTTAGCCCCTGATCGTAAGATTCGCGTCGCCGTGACCGAGTGGAACACCACTGCAGGAGACGCGGGTCCCCGAAGGGCAAGGCTTTGGACGCTCGAGAACGCCCTGGCGTGCTCGCGCTATCACAACCTTTTGCACAGAAACTCGGATCTGGCGGTCATCGCCAATCGGTCGAACATCGTCAACAGCTTCTGTTCGGGATTCATCCAGACCGACAACGCCCGCCTCTACAAAACGCCAACCTATTATGCCCAGAAGCTCTACTCGACACTTGCGGGAGAGCTGGCCCTGAAGGTCGACTCCGAGCTTCCTGTCAAGCTGGCGCCCGACGTCAGCGCAACGATCACGAAGGACGGCAAGCGCGTCGTGGTCTTTGCCGTTAACGAATCGTACCAGCCCGTTTCGCGTCCACTTGATTTCTCGGAGTTTGGAGATTCGGACTCTGCGCTCGAAATTTGGACTCTGGCCGATTCCGACCGCGCGGGGGAACCCGATGTGACGAACAATTTCGCAGGGCGGGATCGTGTGGCGCCTGTGCGTTCGTTCGATAACCCTGGGTCGTCGAAGTTCGATTACGCCTTCCCACCGTTGTCTTTGACGGTGATGATTCGAGCGATTGAACAAGCGAGATGAAGCTGGGTAACGAACCAAAGGCATGAGGTGGGACCTCGCGAACCTGGGTGCATGCCGACGCCCGAATGCACTGAGTGCCCGATGGCGGCGAAGTCGATGACGCCGCGGAGAATAAAGTATACGCCATCGTTCATATTGACGCGATCGCAAGGGAGAAGTGGATCTAGCAATCCCACCTCTTCCTTACGATCGCGGCTCGGGCAGATTGGAGCGTTCTTCCTGTCCGTACTAAACCTACAGCGCTAAGCTGGGCTTCCCCCAGATCGTTTTTTTGACCATACTCCAGTTCCCCCTTCATCTTATGGAGAACTGGGCATGGATGCCAAGACGCTTCGTGGACTGCTTCCGGAACTGAAGTCCTTTCTCACACGTTTCGGCGATTGTTTTGTCGATTGCCGTTGCGAGGGACACCTTCCCGATTACGTCTGCGGACAATTGTCGGACCTCGATCGCAAGAGCGTCGAACCCATCGCACTCCGTGCTGGGGTGCCCCCGCGAACTCTCCAAGAGTTTCTCAGTCAACTGACCTGGAACGAGACCCAGATGAGGGATCGCGTCCAGGAGATTGTCGTTGCCGAGCATTTGGGTCCGAACTCGATAGGGCTTATCGACGAGACCAGCTTCGTCAAGAAGGGAACCAAGACGCCGGGCGTGCAACGACAGTGGTGTGGCACTCTCGGCAAAGTTGAGAACTGCGTCGTCACCGTTCATCTGGGTTATGCTCGCGACGACTTTCAATGCTTGCTTGACGGGGACCTGTATTTGCCCGAGAGCTGGCAAGAGGATCGCGAGCGATGTCGCTTGGCCGGCATTCCCGACGACGTGGTCTATCGGCCGAAGTGGCGGATCGCACTGGAACAGTATGACCGCGCATCGGCTAACGGCGTTCAATTCGACTGGCTGACATTCGATGAACACTACGGGAGTAAGCCCGACTTCCTCAAGGAACTCTCGGCGCGAGATCAGAAGTGGATGGCCGAAGTTCCCAAGAACATACACGGCTGGTTGACGCTGCCGGCAGTCACCTCGAAACCGCGCCGTAAAGGAAAGAGAGGACGGCAGCCGACGGGGCCGCGGCTGGTCAAAGGAACGCCGACGGCGAAGCAAGTCTGCAGGCTACTCAAGCGCAGCCCCAAGCTTCGTGACCAGCCGTGGAAGCTGTATCGTTTCGACGAACGTGAACAAGGCCCGAGCGTGTGGAAGGCCAAGCGAGTCGTTTTCCACCCGACGAACGAAGACGGGCTTCCCGGTGAACCGCTGATCTTGGTTGTCGCGTATCACGTGCTGCGAGCCGGCGAAATGAAGTACTTTCTTTCCAACGCCCCTGCCTGGACGCCCACGGAGACGCTTCTTTGGGTGGGGTTGACAAGGCATCGCGTGGAGCGGTGCTTCCAAGATCAGAAGTCGGAGTTGGGTCTGGATCATTACGAAGGTCGCAAATATATAGGAATGATGCGACACTTGTATATAACGTCAGTAAGCTATCTGTTCTTGATGAGAGCCGCACTGCGGCTTCGGGGGGAAAAATCCGGAATGGACTGTTCCGCAAATTCACCGAGCGGTCGCGCTGCAGATCACGGCCAGATGGATTGGCGGCCGAGTCCCCAGGTCAGTGTTAGATAAGCTCGTCGACGAGATCGATTACCACCAGAAGCGGAACGCCCTGGCGAGAAAATGTCACATCAAACGCACGCGCCGCGAACTGCGACAAGCTGGTATCTTGTTATCTCAAGCGACACCCTGTGCTCCAACCTGATAGCGCTGTAGGTCTAAAAGACGCCGATGGCGTTGTTGTTGTGCTCATCTTTTACACCGTCGTCGTCGAAGTCCTTGACGGTGCTGGAAGTGCTTGAGAAGAACCAGTCTGCCGTGTTCTCCGCCGAAGCGTCGCCGGAGAGCGTGAACGCCCCAGAGCTCGCTTCCACCGTCGGACTGGAGCCGCCCCAAGACAGTTTGTTGCCGCCGTTGAGGTCGCTGCCTCCGCCTGACGCATTGCCGTTAACGATGTCGGAGACCTTTTGGGCAAAAGTATCCGTCGATCGAAGTTCGGCCAAAATCGCCATCAGCGAGTCTTCTCCCGCCGTTGTCAGAGCGTTGTAAGTCGTTGTGCCGGCGATGAGGATGTCGGTGTTGGGCCCGCCGGTAATGGCTCCGCTGCCGCTGCCGCCGATCAACAGACTGTCGCCGCCGCCGCCAGTCAGCGTATTTATGCCGCTTCCTCCAATCAGAATGTTGCCCTGGGAGTTGCCTGTTAGTTGATTGGCGCCGCTGGCGCTACCGATCACGTTCTGAATGTTCGAGACCGCTCCAACTGCCCCTCCGTCGACGTTGGCGGCCGAGCCGGTGCCCAGGTTGACCGTCACTGTACTGGAGCTGGGAAACGCCGAGTAATTCAGCCAATCTCCCTGATGCGCTGGTGCTCCGTCGCCGCTGATGCTCAAGACCTTGGCGCTGGTGCCGCTGAAGCTAAAGACGTCGACTCCGGAGCCGCCTGCCAACTTTTCGATGTTGCTAAAGGAGACGCTGTCAAGCTTGCCTGAGTTCGCGCCGGAGATCGTCCAGCTATTGGTGGTGCTGGCGCCGTGAAGCGTATTGACGCCTGAACCTCCGTTGAAGTGGGTGGTCACGATCGGCACTGGGTTGAGCAGCGTGAGGGTATCGTTGCCACTGCCGGTGGCATTGATCGCGGACAACGAAGCGTAGGCAATCGATGCGACGCCCGAGCGTGTCAGATGGCTAGACGAGAGCGTGTAGGTTTGTCCGCTAGCGCTGCTGGAATCGTTGGCATTGAGGGTGTTCGTGCCGCCGCCTCCGTTGACGGTTACGGGGCCTAGTATGCCGTCGAGACTGTTACCGCTGCCGAGGTTGAAGACATCGTTGCCAGCGCCAGCATTGACCGTGACTAAGGTAGGGGCGGCGTTGCTTTGGATGTTGTAGGTGCTGGCCTTCGTGGGACCGTCGATGCTCAATGAAGTCACGTGGGAGGTGTATTCGACCGCGCCGGCGTTGCCTAGCCCGGTGAGGGCGCCGTTGTTGAGCGTGACCGTGCGGGACGTGCTATCGAGATGATCGTCCACAAGCATCGAAGCCGCGTTCAATCCATCCACCGAGACGACTCCGTTGATATTGGCCACGGATCCGAGGCCCACATCGACACTGAGTGTGCCTTGGCTAAAGATTTCGAGCCCTCCCGTGGCGGCGGCGCCTTTGGTGGCGGAGACGTTGACCGTATCCTTGCCTGCACCTGTGACGAGGTATGTGTAAGCGTAGAGATTGCTGGTGTTCTTGACATTGAAAGTGTTGTTGGCGGATCCGCCGTCCACTTCAACGTAGGTAACTCCGCCCGTCCAAATCGACGTTGGAGTCCAGGAGATTGCGCCAGTCCCGCCCCCCAGGCCAGTGATGGAGCCGTCGTTCATGACCACTGTGCGGGCGGTGGCGTCCGCGCTATCATTCAGGTCCAACTGGGTACCGCTGGGTCCTTCTACGTCCACGAAGCCGTTGATGCTTCCCATGTTGCCCAGGCCCAAATTGACCGAGCTAAAGAAGCTGCCGTTGTAGTCATACAACCCTCCCGAGGTGGCATAGACATTGACCGTATCGATGCCGTCGCCGACGCCGCCGCCGGTAGTGAGGCGGGTGTCGTCGTAAAGATCGCTGGTGTTTTCGACGTTGAAGGTGTTGTCGGCGGTGCCGCCGTCCACCTCGAGGTAGGTAACGCCGTCAGTCGAAATTGAACTCGGCACCCAGAAGATTCCGCCCGCCCCCAGGCCATAGAGCGAACCATCGTACATGGTCACGGTCCGAGCGGTGGCGTCTTTGACGTCGTCGACGATCAAGCTGATCGATCCGGACCCGTCGAGGTCCACGAAGCCGTTGAGGTTGCTCGTGTTGCCGAGACCTACGTTGGTGGTGTCGGAACCGCCGGGGTTCCAGTCGTACAAGCCGCCGGTGGTGGCGAAGATGTTGACCGTATCGTTGCCTGCGCCGGTGCTGAGGAACGTTTTGTAATAGAGCTTGCTGGTGTTGTCGACGTTGAAAGTGTTGCCGCCCGAGCCGCCGTAGACCGCGAGGTAGGTGACGTCGCCGGTGGAATTAGCTGAAGGGTTGTAGTAGATGGGCGCCGAGAACCCATAGTCGATGACACCGTTGTTCATAGTTACAGTCTGACCGAAGGTATCGCCGCTGTCGTCCAGGTACAGGTATGTCGATCCAGGCTCCCCAATGTCCCCAGTGGCCGCGACGGCCACCAATCCGTGGATGTCGCCCAGGAAGCCGGCGCCGTCGTCTACGTTGCCCTTGGTGTTCCCCACGACCACCGAGTCGTCGCCCAGATCTTCGATGAAGGTTGAAGTGCCCGCCGGAGTCGCGAGTACGTTGATGGTACTGGAGGCCTCGCTTGTCTCGATGTCGATGGTGTTAATCTGGCCGGTCGCGAACTGGAAGACCTGGCCGTTGAGTGTAAAGCTGACGCCGTCGAACTGTGTTTCGCTAAGCGTCATGATGTCATCGGGGTTGGCCAACTGGCCGCCGGTGATGTTGAGGTCGTAGGTCCCCGTGAAGGATAGGGATGGGCTCGTTTGCCAGATCGGGTTGAGGTCCACGGTTTGGCTGTTGCCGTCTTGAACGACGAAGCCGTTGTAGGTTAGGGACCAGTAGGCCTGAACCAGTTGGCCGGTGGGCCCATTGATGCGGTAGGTGTAATTGCCGTCGTCAGGCTCGTTGTCGGAGATCTGGGCGTCCTTATATTCGCCGTCGGTATTGGCATTGCTCGCGTTCATCTCGATGCCGGTGCCATCGCCAGCGGAGACGCGCTCGGCGACTTCGTGAGAGAGCAGGTCTGTGAAGGTGTCCTGGCTGTTGCCTCCATCTCCAATGAATACCTGGTTCATCACCAGGGAACTGGTGTAGTTGGCAAAGCTGTTGGCGGCGTTACTGCCGTTGTCATAAACGACGATATAAATGGGTGAGTCCTGCGGCTTTTTGTCCGGAGGCCGTAGCCAGGACGAGGTAGGCAACTTCGTATCTGTGGCCAGCTTCCCATTGAGCAGGTTCTGGATTTCCGTCGTCAGGTTTTTACCGTTCTGGGGGTCGCCTGTGTTGCCATCGGAGGTTTCCGTGTTGTCGATGGTATAGCCGCCGAAGCTGATGGCGCCCTTGAAGCCATAGTCGCTCAGCTGGCTGAAGAACTTAGATTGAATGATGCTATTGGCAGCGCTGGCCAGGGGCGCTGCGTTAGACTCGGTCCAACTGTTTCCCCAGAAGTCCAGGTAGATGGTGGGGTTGTTGAGAACGCTGGGATTGTTGGTGATGGGGCTGGTCTGAACCTGGTTCGCAGGATGTCCCGCGGAGTTGCCTGGGACCCAGAAGATGGTGTCGCCGCCCAGTGCGGAGTTGAACACAACGGTCGGCACAACGCGGTCCTCCAAACTCTCGAGCGACAGCCTCTGCCTCGTTGGCTGGCCTCGCCTGACGGTACGGCCGGTCGACATGTTCAGAAATCCGCGCAACCTGTTCCACGAGCGTCGCATGGGGAAGTCTCCAGCGGTTGAATAGCACGCCTGGGCCAAAGTTGATTGACCAAGGCCTCTTATACGTTCGGGTTGTTGGGCGCCGGCAGTTCCGAGGGCGCCAAGCGATCATCCGATGGTCCGCAACCGCTCTCGCTTGGCGGTGCGGCGACCGATCAGTGATAGGAGGAGAAAGTCGCATGGCAACCTTCTCTCAAACTCCAGTGCGAGAACGAGAGCTCATTTCCTCAACGCACTTCATTTTTTTCTCCGCGAAGCGACTTTTCACAAAAGCACCGCAATCCTCGCTTCTGACGAGGCAGAGAGATGAAGCTGGGTATCCCTCATGTCGCTCTCTCCAGTTGCTCGAACTCGAGCTTGGCCTACTCTCAGATCAATCCGTAAGCGAGTACGATTGAAGAAGTGCACGTCCACGATTTTGAGAAGTACGATCCAGCCGAGGCGTAAAGAACGATCGGGCTAGGACGTGCAAATGGATCGGCGCGACTTTCCAAATCCTAGGAGTGGAGACCTGCGACGCGACCACAAGTTCACCCCAAAATTATCCCCGCGAGAGGTTTCGGCGGCGGCGGAATGGGACGCCCGTAAATTGCCCGCTCCCACCACGCGATCTGCCTTCGCGGTGAACGAGTCGATCGACGAGTTCGGAGCCCGATGGTCAGATTGGGCGACTCGGCTGAGAATCACATATACGACCAAGATCTCGGTGCTGGTCGATGGCGCCGAATGGATCTGGATCGCGGCGTCAGTGGTTCGAGCGGGGCCGGGTCTCGCTGCTTTCCGACGGCTGAGCTATTGCGACCATATCGGTCAGACTTTGGAACAGGAAGCCAGTCCAAGCGATTGGGAGGCGTTGGACGAACTTACGATCGAGTTCGCAGTGCACACGAGACGTCTAAACTACTGCCATCGCCTCCATCCGGGCCAATTGATCGGCAGCGGGATGGTGGTGGAATGCGCCACGAAAAAGCTGGTGGTTCGGCATCGAAGCAAACGGGCACTCGCTTGGTCGTCAAGAACGTCGACAAAATGGCAGAGTTGTGCTGCCTCACCTATAGCGTACTGTGGAGCAGCTACGGGGCGTCACCCTACGAACTGCCAGGATCTGTTGGCGCACCCTGCGTGCACGTCGGCTTTTGTTTCCGCGGCTGGTAAACTGCGTGTTTTGGGGCGACGAGTAAAGATGCAACCTAGACGTCTCCGAAGGTTTCGCTCGAGGCAACCGTCGTCTGAGGGGAAGGCGGCTCTCACTCGCAGAACGGCCTCCGCATCTTCCGGATCGTTCCAGAACAGCTCCGTTCCCTTCACTCGAGGTTCATCTCCTTGACTACCCACTCCATCCAGGACGTTTCGACGTTCCAATTGAAATGAGGCGATGTTGACATCGGGTTAGGGAAAACTTAGACTAGTAGTGGCATCCTCTCTCTTGGTAAAATCCTTTAAGAATGATAATTAATAAAACTTCTTTTATGCGAATTGTCGCACTTGTCTACATAATGATTGTGACGACGTTTGTCGCCGTTTCACCGGACGCTCGTGTTCGTCCATTCGAGGCTCGCGGGTTGGGCAGATTTCCTCGCAGATTGGCGGCGGCATGGGTCGATTCCTCTCAGAAATCTCAGTTCACAGCGAACTCCACGGTTTACACGCTTGACCGCTTGGGCGATCTCCCGACGGTCACAGAAGAGGAAGAGGAAGACGAATTCGACGCCGCTCCTCTTGTCCTTTGCTCGATTCTCGACGTTCACCTCTCTTGTTTCGAGCCAATCAAATTACAGGAACTCATCTCGAACCCGATGAAGACGACCTGCCGCTTACGGTGCTGAGTCGTCGCTTCATCCATATTGCTCTGCGCAATGCCGCGTTTCGAGGGCGACCACTCGCGCGGCTTGTCGTTTGAGTTGTGACGTGATCGTGGATTTGAGTTTTTGAAAGGGGAGGGAGCCCGCACCGTCGCCAAGCCCTGGCGCCCTGCTCGGGTATCCACCAAAAAACCTCATTTGGTCCGGTGAGCGTGGAGGTACGGCCACGTTGCGAATCCTGCGCATTAACGCACGAAGCCCAGCTTATGCAATTCTCTTAGCCCTTCTGAAGTCGCCAGGCCTCGCCTCGGCGACGGACTCGTCGCGAGCTCGGGAGCCGTAGACCGCGATAGGAAGCAATCGATGAATTCTTTCGAATCGTTGGAATTTTAGATCGCTCGGTACGCCGCACATTAGCTCAACCGAAGTCGGAAAGCTTTCTGGAGAAGTGAAAATATGAGATTCTCGCCGATAATATCTGTTGTCCTGGCGTCGATTCCCCTATCGCTGCCTTCATGCCAGAAACGAAAAGAGAAAGAGCACGAAGAGCCCCAAAAAGTTGTGGTCACAAGCCCTTTGGCAAAAGACGTTGTCGTCACCCAGCCATACGTCTGCCAGATCCGCGCACAGCGACATATAGAGGTCCGAGCCCAGGCGAAAGGGTATCTCGATGATATCCGGGTCAGGGAGGGCCAAATGGTGAAGCAGGGCGATTTGATGTTCAAGATCTTACCTGTTCTTTACGAGGCCAAGTTTGCCACCGAGACGGCCGAGGCCAAGCTCGCGCAACTGGAGTTCACTTTCACCAAGAGTTTGGAACGGGACAAAGTGGTCTCCAAGGCTCAATCGATGCTCCAGGAGGCCCGACGGGACGCAGCCAAGGCGAAAGCTGCTCTAGCTGGCGCAGAATTGGACTTTACCAGAGTTACAGCGCGTTACGACGGCATTGTCGACCGCCTCTACGAGATGCTTGGAAGCCTGGTGGATGAAGGAGACATGCTCACAACACTGTCCGATAACAGTGTGATGTGGGTTTACTTCAACATGCCCGAGAAAGATTACCTTCAGTACATGGCCTACCTTGGTCAGAATACTGCGAACCCGGATCTCCAAAAGTTGGCTCAGCAAATCGAGCTCAAGCTGGCGGACGGCACGATATTCCCACAGCCCTGCCAGAACGTCGTGATCGAGGCCCAATTCAACCCCGAAACCGGGAATATTGCGTTCCGCGCGGATTTTCCGAACCCGAACCGACTGCTGCGTCACGGACAGACCGGCACCATCTTGATCCATCGAACGTCCAAAGACGCCGTCGTCATCCCACAGCGCGCGGTTTTCGATCTCCTCGATAAGCGGTACGTCTGGATCATCGACGAGAATAAAGTGGCGCATCGGGGCCTGATCACCATCAAGAACGAACTGGAGGACATTTTTGTCATCGATAAAGGCCTAAACGTGAAAGACAAGATTGTTCTCGAAGGGGTTCGGCTGGTAGAAGACGGCCAAACCGTCGAATACGAGTTTCGTACGCCGGAAGAGGCCCTCAAGAACCCCAAGTTCCACGCGGAATAGCAACCGCCTGGCGATCTTCTCGACACTAAACACAACGAGCTTGTTTCCAAACAATGTTCACAAATATTCTCTATCGGCCGGCGCTGGCGATCGTCATCTCGATCATCCTCTTATTCCTGGGGGTGCTGGGGATCGTGACCCTTCCGATCGAACAGTTCCCCAACATCGCGCCGCCGACCGTCATGGTCTCCATTTCATATCCAGGCGCAAGCGCCAACGTCCTGGTCGAATCGGTTCTAATTCCACTCGAGCAATCGATCAACGGCGTACAGAACATGCGCTTCATTACCTCTTCGGCCACGAGCGCCGGCGAGGCGGCGATCATTATTTACTTCGAGCCGGGCACCGACCCAAACATCAACGTCGTGAACGTGCAAAACCGGGTCAACATCGTGCTTTTCCAGCTCCCGCCGCTGGTGGTGCGGGAGGGCATCCTCGTCAGCCAGGTCGTGCCGAGCATGCTGATGTACGTGAATATTTATAGCACGGACCCAAACCACGACCAGAAATTCCTTTTCAACTTCGCGAACGTCAACGTCATGCCCCGGCTCAAGCGGATCCAGGGCATGGGGATCCCAAAGAACCTCGGCAACCGCATTTATGCGATGCGGATCTGGCTGAACCCCGAACGCATGCGAGCCTACAAGGTGTCCTCCGAGGAGGTGATGAAGACTTTGGCGGAGCAGAGCGTCATTGGATCGCCCGGCCGACTCGGCCAGGCCACGGGGAAGACGTCGCAATCAAAAGAATACGTGTTGACTTATATCGGGCGCTTCAACAAGGCGGAGCAGTATGAAAACCTCATTTTGAGGGCAAATCCCAAAGGCGAGATCCTCCGGCTCAAGGAGGTCGCCGAGGTGGAGTTGGGTCCGCAGTTCTTCGACATCTACTCGGACATCAACGGGCATCCCGCGGCGTCGATCGTCTTGAAGCAGGCGCCCGGCTCCAACGCCTCCAAGGTGATCAAGGCTATCAAGGATGAACTCGATATCATCAAGAAGGAATCGTTCCCGCCCGGCATGGACTACGAATTCGCCTACGACGTTTCTAAATTCTTGGAAGCCTCGATCGATAAGGTTCTGCACACCCTTCTCGAGGCGTTTATTTTGGTGTCTCTCGTCGTCTACATGTTCCTCGGGGATTTACGATCCACGGTGATCCCGACGCTCGCGGTTCCCGTGTCGCTGGTCGGGACCTTCTTCGTCTTGCAGTTGATGGGCCTCTCGATCAACCTGATCACTCTCTTCGCGTTGGTGCTGGCGATCGGCGTCGTCGTGGACGACGCGATCGTCGTGGTCGAAGCGGTACACGCCAAGATGGCGGAGAAGCATCTTTCTCCCTATCAGGCGACCAAAGAGGTCCTTAACGAGATCTCGGGCGCGATCATCGCCATCACTTTGGTGATGACCTCGGTCTTCGTTCCGGTCACGTTCATTCCAGGGGCGGTCGGCACCTTCTACCGCCAGTTTGGAATCACGATGGCCACGTCCATCATTCTCTCTGGGCTGGTGGCCCTGACGCTGACGCCCGTGCTCTGCGCGATGATTCTCAAGCCCCACGAGCACGCGGGGGGCGGCAGCCACAACGGCGCCGAGAACCACAACGGCGCCGACAACCACGTGGGCAACACGAAAAAGCGGCGCGGACTGGGAGTCAAGCTGTTGCTTGCCCTCGGAGGGTTGTTGGTCCTGGGGGGAATAACGTATCTGGCCTATGAATTGTGGGGGCCGGCCGGATTCTTGCTCATCCTTCTGCCATTTGTGCGGAAGCCTTTTGACCGCGCCGTCGAGAAGGTCACAGGCGGATATGCCGCGATCGTGCGGCGTATTGCCACGCGCAGGACGCTGACCTTGGCCGTCGTCGGCGCATTCGCCGCCGGCATTGTTGGCGTTAACACAAAGCTCGCGACGGGTTTTATCCCGGGCGAGGACCAGGGCATCATCTACGCCGTTCTCCAGACGCCTCCTGGCTCCACGCTGGAGTACACCAACGATTTATCCCAGAAGCTCGAGAAGATCGCCAAGGAGATCAAGGAAGTCACTTCGGTCACCTCGTTGGCTGGTTACGAGGTTCTGACCGAAGGCCGAGGGTCGAACTCGGGAACCTGTATCATCAACCTGAAACCCTGGGCCGAACGCAAGCGGACGGCACGCCAAATCATTGCGGATCTCGAAGATAGATGCCATAAGCTCACTAGCCTGAGCAACGTGAAGCTCGAGTTCTTTGAACCGCCCGCGGTTCCCGGATTTGGCACCGCGGGGGGTATCTCCATGCTCGTCCTCGACAAGACGTTCTCCGCTGATTACCAGTACCTTGGAGACGTGACCGAGGAGTTCATGAACGAGCTCAAGAAACGAAAGGAGGTGACCAATCTGTTCACCTTCTACGCCGCCAACTACCCGCAGTACGAGCTGATCATCAACAACGACGTGGCCATGCAGAAAGGCGTGACGATCAAGGCGGCGATGGACAGCCTGAACATCCTGGTTGGCAGCACTTGGGAGCAGGGATTCATTCGTTTTAACCAGTTCTACAAGATCTTCGTCCAGGCCAAGCCGGAGTTCCGGCGCTACCCAGAGGATCTGGACAACTTATTCGTCAGGAATGACAAAGGGGAAATGGTCCCTTACTCCGCGTTCATGACGCGCGTCAAGAAGCAGGGTTTGAATGAGATCACCCGGTATAACCTTTACACATCCGCCACGATTCAATGCGCCACGGCTCCCGGCTACAGCACTGGCCAAGCCATCCAGGCGATCAAGGAGGTCGGGAAAAAGACGCTGCCTCCCGGGTTCGACATTGGCTGGGCAGGTCTCGCTTACGACGAGGAAAAGAAGGGTAACGAGTCGATTATTATCTTTCTCATAGTCATTGCCTTTGTTTATCTCGTACTGGTCGCTCAGTACGAGAGCTTTATTCTGCCGCTCGCTGTGATCGTGTCGTTGCCGGTCGGGCTTTTCGGATCGTTCTTTCTTCTACAGGCCATGGGTTTGGCCAACGACGTATACGCGCAAATTGGTTTGGTCATGCTGGTCGGTTTGCTTGGCAAGAACGCGATTTTGATCGTCGAATTTGCGGTGCAAAGGCGGCGGGACGGCGCGTCTCTCAAGGACGCTGCCGTCGAAGGAGGGAAACTGCGCTTCCGGCCAATTCAGATGACGTCCTTCGCCTTCATCGCCGGTCTCCTTCCACTCGTCTTTGCCTCCGGCGCCGGGGCGATTGGGAACCGAACCATCGGAACTACGGGCGCCGGCGGCATGCTTGTCGGCACCATCGTTGGAGTCTTGATCATTCCCGGCCTTTACTACCTCTTCGGCCAGATTGACGGTGGTGCAAGCTTCTCAAAGACGACACAAATCGACCGCTGAGCGAGGTTTTTGAGCGCCGCGAGCCTAACGGCCAGAACGAAGACGACGAGCACAACGAGTACCACGCATAAGAATCGCGTAATTGTCAGGCCCGTACGAGACGATCACTCTGGGTTTCTATGCAAACGTCAATGCTGACTGGTCGTCGCGGCGGCGTCTCGGCAAGGAATCCATTCCTCGTGCTTCTTGGTCGAATTCGCGCGACTAGGTCGTCCATTCTCATCCGGTTCTCTCCTCTGATGTTTTGTTTACCATATTCCACGACTCTGCGCGTGAATATTCGGACTTACCGGCACAACCGATAAAGTCCACAAGCTCTATCAACCGATCGAAGAAGCAGAAGTTCTTACTTCCAATCCGCCGCTGTTCCGTCTTCCAGTGCAATCGCCTTCCTCGGTCTGGCGAAACTGGTACCGGATCCGCAGGAGGATTTTGATGGACCGGTCGGTGGAAAAACTCATCTCAGCTCCAAAGAGAAGAGTTATTCAACGATCCTACGCTCACGCGGTTGATCCGCCATTCACTGGTCGGCAACCGGGAGACGAAGTCACTCGCCAAGGACGGGGCGGATGTACCACTCAGTAGGATCTTCGATGACGAAGCCTAAGAACCGCGCTATTCCAATAGCGATTGTGTGCAGCGTCTTGCTGGTGCTTCCGGCTTGCGGGATACCCGACCTTCGTCATGCGGACCCGGGTGCTCCAATCCCGCCAGACTCCGCTGGGGCGAGCATGGAAAACTCCTCTCAGGTCCCAATCGAGGAGTTTTATAGGGATCCGCTGCTTACAAGCTTGATCCACCAGTCGCTGGCAGGCAACCAGGAACTGAAGATCATGTCCGAGGAAGTCGCGATAGCGGCCAACGAGGTTCTTGCGCGGTCAGGTGCGTACCTACCATTCCTCTCCGCCGGTGGCGCTACGGGGCTGACCAGACTCAGCCAATTCACGCAAGAAGGAGCCGGTCTACGCGACGACCCCTATCTCCCGGGGAGATTCTTTCCCAATCCGTTTGGAAACTTCGGGACCGGCTTCAACCTTACGTGGCAACTGGACATTTATAGACAGTTGCGCAACGCCAGGGACGCGGCAATGCAACGCTACATCGCCGCCAGTGAGAGACGGAGCTACTTCGTAACCACACTGGTCGCGGAGATCGCCGACAACTATTACGGGCTCATGGCGCTCGATAAACGGCTCGAAAATCTGAATAACATCATCGCGTTACAGGAGAATAGCCTGAGAATCGCCCGGGCCAAGAAGGAAGGAGCCCGAGGCACCGAGTTGGCCGTCCAGCGATTCTTGGCTGAGGTTCGCAAGAACCATAGCGAAAAGCTGATCGTTCACCAGGACATTGTCGTTGCCGAGAACCGCATCAATTTCCTCCTCGGTCGCTACCCTCAACCCGTCCCGCGCAATACCGGCGAATTCATCAATCTCAACATGCACCCGTTGAGCCTGGGAGTTCCCTCGCAGCTGCTTACGTTTCGACCTGACATCCGCCAAGCCGAACGAAACCTGGCGGCAGCCGGCCTCGATGTGAAAGTCGCCCGGGTCAACTTCTTCCCGCAGTTGGTGATCTCCGGCGGAGTTGGCCTCCAGTCCCTCCTCATCGAACACCTGTTCGAGCCGCAGGCGGTCCTCGGCGACGTGGCCGCCGGACTGGTCGGGCCGTTCATCAACAAGAGAGCCATTCGGGCCCAATACCTTTCCGCAAACGCCAGTCAATTGCAGACTGTCTACAACTACCAGCGAGTGATCATCAACGCCTTCACCGAAGTGGTCAACCGCGTATCCATGGTGGAGAATTACCGTAAAAGCGTCGACATCAAGAAACTGCAAGTCGAATCTCTCGTGGCCTCGGTCGATTCCGCAACTAAACTCTATGAGTTCGCTTTTCCCGACGTCGATTACCTCGACGTGCTTATCGCCCAGCGCGACCTCTGGGAGGCAAGAAGAGTGTTGATCGACACCAAGAGAGAGCAACTGACTGCCATCGTAAACACCTACCAGGCCCTGGGCGGAGGCGGCTATTTGGCGCCAATGCCCAACCCACTGCCGCCGCCAAATAACCATAAGAAGCTATTTAGACACTTCAAAACGAGCGAGCCAGCGGCCAGTGGCCCGCAACTGTTTTCAACAACGGATCCTCCTGCGGTCACTGGTTCACTTCCGTCTCCAGCCCAGGGCGCTGCGGGGGGAACTGGTCCGACGCCGCCGCCATCAAGGGATCCCGAGTTGGGTCCGGACTTGCCGCCAATACCGGATTTGGAGAACGGTCCGGTTCCGCTTCCGACGCCTGATGCGGAAAAGGTTCCAGAGCCGATTCCAACACCCATTCGAGAGGAAAAGGGAACAGGAAACGTTCCCAAGACCGGTAATCCTCCGGTTTGAGCAACTGAGCGACCTACCGTTCTAGCTGCGTGAGTCGCGGCACAAGAAAAGCCGTTCCTCAGGGCCGCTTTGATGGATAGTAGTACAGACAAAACGGTCATCAAATCGTCGGGTCGTCAAGTCGTCGCTACATCGACTTTAGGCGATTTTCACTAGGAAAAACCCTCGATTTCCAGAGGTTTTGCTCTGAAAAGGCCTGAAAACCGGCAACAACTGGGCGACCTCGGGAAGTCGCGGAGACCAGCGAGGCGACCGCAACTTCACCCCAATACTATCCCCTGTTTGTCCCCTGCGAGGGGTTTACGGAAACAAAAAAGGGCTGCGTCTTTCGACGTAACCCCTTATGCCGCAATCAGTACCCCCACGGGGACTCGAACCCCGGTCCCTAGGCTGAGAACCTAGTATCCTAGGCCGCTAGACGATGGGGGCCTATTCACAGGTTTATATTGCCCAACGCGGCAGCGGAAGTCAAGGAATCCCAGAGAGACACTTGCCGACCGGGTAAGGTTCACGAACGGGAAGTCAGCCAGAAAGCTGGAGAGAAAGGGTAGTGGTCTCACGAAAGCATGGAGTTTCAAGGATTCGGTCGAACCGAGCCAACTTGCGTGACCTTTAAGACTGGGCAAGAGAGGTGAACGCGATGAAATCCAGCGGCGCTCACCTCCTCGACGAGCTCGTCTAACTCTATTCGATCCGTGGTGTGCATTTCGGGAAGCAAAAAAAGCAAGCGGACGACCTTGGCCGTGATTCTCGTACTTTGTTGCTCACGATCTTGTTTTAGCTGCCAATCGGCATGACCCGGTGTTATCATTCAGATGTTGGTTTGCTTCTGTGAAGAAAAACCAATGAGCTTCGTAGTCGAGTTCTGAAGCAGCCACTTATTTTCGATCGGCCAAGAACGTCTGGCCGTTAACAGGCGAGGCGCCTTCCCTGGCGTCGAGCGTCGGCGGCAGTTCTTGGATCGAGTACGCGCGGGCATCCTGAAGTTCGATCGTTCAACGGCCGACGCAGAAGTTGGGCTTCCGTTCTGTGGCTGGAAAGCCTCCGGCGTAGGACCCGCGGATCCAAACGGTTTACCCATAACGGGCGGGAAGGCTTGATCGGAGGTAAGGCGTGTCGATCGACCTGCGCGATGTTCCTCAAGACGCCGAAGTCAAACCAGAATCCGTCTCGCTCGATGTTGTCCGATTGGCGCCGACGAATCCTTACGTTCCATTTCCCAGGGAAGATGTCGAGATCTCGGTAAACGATCGGTTCGAACGATGCGTCCGAATGCACCGGGACCGAGAGGCGCTGCGGACGACCACCGAGTCGCTGACCTACGAGCAGCTCAATCGCTTGTCCAATCGTGTTGCGCGGGCCCTTTGCGACGGGAGTTCAAGTCTCGCCGATCCTGTGTGCGTGATCGCCAGCCACGGCGTCGTTTCGATCGTCGGTTTCTTGGCAGTGCTCAAGGCGGGCAAGATCTTCGTTCCCATCGACCCATCGTGGCCTGATGAACGGCTCGCGCGGGTTGTTTCCGAGACCGGGGGGTTGTTGATCGTCTCGGATCGCGCGAACAAAGCGCGGCTCGAGTCGTTAATTCGCAATGCCCGGATTCTCACGATCGAAGGCGTTGAACCCGACGTGCCCACAGGCGATCTTGCACTCGAGGTCAAATCTGAAAGTACCGCGGCGATTTACTTTACCTCGAGCTCGACGGGGCGCCCAAAGGCGTGGTCCACTCGCACCGCAATCTTCTGCACTGTGCATTTCGCTACACCAACGGTTGCCATATTTCGAGCGCCGATCGCATTGCGCTGGTTGCGTCTCCTGCCTTCGCCGCGTCGCTCCCCGACATCCTCTGCGCTTTGCTCAATGGGGGATGCTTGCTTCCCTATTCGATTAAAGACGAAGGGCTGCAAGAGCTGCCGATGTGGCTCGAGCGCGAGAAAGCCACAATCTATCATTCAGTACCGACTCTCTTTCGACGCCTTGTAGGTCTGATGTCGGATTCGGTCTCGCTGCCTGCAGTGCGACTCGTCATCTTGGGCGGAGAAGCGGTCACCCAAAGAGACGTCGAGGATTTTCAGGCTCATTTTTCTCCGCCCGCATTGCTGACAGTCGGGTTGGGCTCAACCGAGGCGAGCGTCATCAGGCGCATCTTCATCGACCACCAGACGAGACTCGAGGGCGCGATCGTTCCCGCGGGATACGCCGTGCCCGACTTTGAAGTGATCCTGCTCGATGAGGAGGAGAACCCTGTTCCGCCAGGCGAGGTTGGCGAGATCGTGGTCCGCAGCGAGTTTCTGGCGACTGGTTATTGGGGCCGGGCCGATCTGACGGCTGCGTCATTCAAGACCGACCCCAACAACCCGTGTCTGCGCGTCCTTTACACAGGCGACCTTGGGCGATTCCGAGCCGACGGGTGCCTCGAGCATTTAGGCAGGAAAGACCTTCAGGTGAAAATACGAGGTCAGCGCGTGGAAGTCGGAGAAATCGAGAGCGCGCTCTTGGACCTTTCGTGGATTCGCGAGGCCGCGGTCGTGGTGCGAAGCGACCAGAACGGGGAATCGCGGTTGGTCGCGTACGTGGTTGCGCTGGAGACGGCTGCATCGGAGCTAAAAACCCGCGACCTACGTTGTGAACTGGCCTCGCGATTGCCAGCATCTATGGTCCCCACATCATTCGTTTCGATCGACGCGTTGCCGATGACCTCTACTGGGAAGGTCGATCGGCGTTTGCTTGCCACAAGCTCTAAACTCGAGCCTTCGATATTTGATAATCCTTATGCGGTCGATGCTTCACCTATGGCAAATGAATTGGAGCGGACGCTTGCGAATCTGTGGGCGCAAGTGCTTGGACAAGGCCCGCTTGGCCCGCTCGCCGATTTTGTCGCTCTTGGAGGCGATTCGCTGCAAGCACTCGAGCTCTCCGTGCTCATCGAACGGGCGCTCGGCCGCAAGCTGCCTTGGACGTCGCTTCTCGAGGCGAGGACCCCGGCCGGCCTTGCCGCCAAGCTTGGACTCGAGGGCAGGGGATCGACGCCGGTCGATTTACGCCTAGTTTCAGATAATGGAGGCTCCGGTCCGCTCTTCATTTATGCTCCAGGGGCAGGTTCGCCTCCGAGTCACGCGATGAATCTTTCCGCGGCACTCGCTCCAGAGCTTCGTGTGGCGACTTTTGATTACATGGAGGAAGTTCGGATCGACGTCTTGGCTCGCGCCCTTGCGAACGAAGCCCGAAGGATCGAGCCCGATGGCCCCTATTACCTGGGCGGATATTCGTTTGGTGGGATTGTGGCCTACGAGACAGCTCGACTCCTCCGGGGGGAAGGGCGCAACGTAGAACTTGTTGCTCTTCTGGATACGCGTGGACCTGGGTTTCCTCGACTGGTCTCGAAGCCGATCGAACGGCTCCAAAGGCGATGGCGGATCTTTCGAGGAATGACGTTTCTGGAACAACAGCGTTGCGTCGGCCGATGTTTCCGTTCGTTCGTCAACCTCCTATCGACGCGTATTGGTATCCGCACGGACCGAGGACCTTCCAGTCCGCCGATCGATTCGATCGCGGAGTTTCGCGCGGCGGCGTCGCATTATCTTTCACGTGCCCCTGAACTCATCGGATCGGTCAGACTTTTCCGAGCGAGCGAGCAATTGAGCTCTCACTGTCATTCGTTCGAAGAACCGACCAATGGTTGGGGTCCGTACGCCGTTGACGTTAGGACCGTCTTGGTCCCAGGCGATCATCACTCATTCATCGAACCGCCTTTCGTAGAGGTTTTGGGACGCCAGCTCAAGTCGGCGATCCTTCAGTCGAGCCAGGAATGGAAGCGTCGGGCTCATGAAGAGTCGTCGCTTGCGACCGTTGATGTAATGTAAGATTTCTATCAAATTGAGGGCCGGTGATAAGATCGGCTGGTTGAGCGCGTTCGAGGAGCATCTATTCTCCCAGAATGCAATGTCGCCACTGGACGACCCAACGCCTTCCCTCCCTGGTTAGCAGGTACACCCAATTCTCCCCGTGATTACCAAATCCTCCACTTTGGAAAACGACAACCGCGTTTTTCCCGTCCCTTGAATAGCCGGGCAAAAAGGCCCACACGTACCCCCAAGCTTTTGGATACGCCTTCCTGAACGCTTTGTAGTGCTGAGACTGATTCTCGAATAGTCTGATCAAGTCGTAGACGATGATGTCGGGATTTGCAGGCTTAAAATCGGCCAACGACCTGGGAGCTTCTTGTCTTCGGCGATCGAAGTCGGCTTGGACGTCTTTGGGGATGCTCCGGGCGTCCTCATGGTCGATGTTTTGGGTAGCCTGAGCGAGGTCTATGAAAAGCGTGTACTTACAGGTTGTGTCGCCGATAACGATTTCTTGGCCTGGGCCTACGTTCTGGATGTGGTATTTGTACTCCGGGTTCTTCCGGCTCGTAAGATCGTTAAGCGCGGCTTCCAAAACTGCATAGTCACGCCGCTTCTCACCCACCTTATCCTTGGGGATTCCCTCGTTCGCCTCGTAGTTGATTGGCTGCTGATCCTTTGGAGAGGCAGTCAACCAAGGCCAATCGAGGTTCGAGACGAGCAATACCCCTCCAGCCAGAACGACGAAGCCGCTCGCAACAAAGAGCAATTGCTTGATCATACGAGAGGGAATCGATCTTTCCGCCTCTTCCGTGGGTCCGGCGGCCCCTGTTCTAATGCTCGATTCATTTATAAGAAAACCGACTTGGCGGCCGCTTGGCTCAAGATGCTATTCTACACCCGCGCAATCTTGTACTAGAGATCCCTCATAATCACTGGCCCGCCATGGAGATTCGTTGTTACGATCGACTGAGTTCGCGACCGCTGGTTCGCTCAGAGTTGAGACGTCGAGTCTGACTCTTTCGCAGCTAAGGATTTGCCGAGAGCAATGCTATTGAGGAGCTTCCATGCATTTCACCGCCGTTTTTCGAGAAGTTCCGGAAGGTTTTATCGCTTTTATCGAGGAGCTTCCTGGAGCGAACACTCAGGCCGCAACGCTTGAAGAGGCGAGGTCGAACCTCACCGAGGCGGTTCAACTCGTTCTCGAAGCCAATCGCGTACTTGCCGAGGAATCTATTCGCGGCCAAGACGTGATTCGTGAGCCGTTTCACGTCTCGACACAATGAAGCGCATCGACGTGGTCAAGCAGCTCGAGCGACATGGTTGTTCCTTGCTGCGTGAAGGCGCGAAACACTCGGTCTACGTCAGTCGATCTCAAGGCAAGTTCTCGACTGTTACGCGACACCGCGAAATCAACGGGTTCCTCGCGCGTAAAATCTGCAAAGACCTCGAAGTTCCCGAGGCCTAGCAGGAGAAAACTCGTTATGCCCTTTGTCTTCGCCAACGGCCGGAAGTTCAATTTCGAAGAGCAAGGCTCTGGGCCTGCGCTGGTACTGCTCAGCGGGCTTGGCGGAGACAGTCGCGCGTTCAGCGTGATGGCGCGGCGCTCTCTCGCAGCTATCGGACGCTTGCACTCGACAACCGCGACGTCGGGCAGAGCGACCGAGCCGATTCGTTTTACACCACCGCCGACATGGCTGAAGACGTCAGCCAGTGGTTGAGCGCGATCGGAGTCGAGCGGGCGCACGTCTTGGGTCATTCGCTGGGCGGGCTTATTGCGCAGGAGTTTGTGCTCAAGAAGCCTGAATTGGTGCAGAGCCTGATTTTGGCGTCGTCGCACTTGCGGGCCGAGGCTTGGAAAAAGGCAGTCATCGATTCGTGGGTGCTCCTGCGGTCTCGAACCAGTGCTGAGGAATTCACGCGATGTACGCTTCCGTATCTGGTGGCGCCCAAGTTCTATCAGTCGCCAGCGCAGGTTGAGGGATTGGTGCGATTCGCCGAACGCAATCCTTGGCCTCAGGACGCTGAAGCGTTTGCTCGGCAGGCGCGAGCGGCGGCCGAGCACGACTCGCGCGAGCGGATCAAAGACATCCACGTCAGAACGCTTGTCGCCGTCGGCGAACTCGATCTGCTCAACCCTCCAGCGGCCTCGGCCGAAATGGCAAGTCGACTACCTAACGCTAGAATGGCGGTCCTGCCAGGGGTCGGTCATTTGTCGCACATTGAAAACGGAGTTGGCTTTCGCGAACAGGTCGAGACGTTTCTGAACGAATCGGATTGAAGCCAAGCCCTTGAAGGCGCCTTAAACAACGGCTACGCTCCCAAAGATCGAAGTGCCACTTTGCAAGCAGTGCAGAACACGAGGCGAACGATGGCAACCGAAGAGGATTACAAGCGCGCCTTGAAGGCTTTCAAAAAACGGCTGAAGCTCACCAAGCTCGACGACGAATCGAGGCTTGGGCACGGAAGCAAAACGTCGAAGGTTGCAGGGGTTTCCCCTCCAACCGGGTTTCCTCCTGGCATCTGGGAAGAGCTTGTGGCGATGGGCAAACTGAAGCGCGAAGGGGGCGGGACCTACTCGATGGTCTCGCAATCGTGAGCCTTACGCTCTATCGGCGCATCGTTTCTCTTGCCACGTTGGCGATGATCGCGCTTTCATGGACGCTCTGGGCGCCGGTCGACGACTTTCCACGCGTTCCATTTGTCAGCGAATTTGGGAAGCTCCCTTCTCACTTGGTCTGGGGAATCTTCGGGCTCTTGATTCTCAGCCTAATCTTTGCAGCGAGCTCGTTGGCCTGGAAGCAGGCGATGGTCGTCGCGGTTCTTGCGCTCTCGATCCTGGTGCTTCAGGATCAGCATCGGTTCCAGCCATGGGCTTATCAGTTCATGGTTACGGGATTGGTACTTTTGCTTGTTGGAGAGAAGTTGGGCTCGAGCCTGGTTCGGCTCTACTTCATTTCGCTTTACCTGCACTCAGGGCTATCGAAGCTCGACGTTTCGTTTTGCAGAGAACTTGGCGGGTCTTTCCTGAACCAGCTTGGCTCGCCGTTTGGCTTAAGGCCTTGGGAGTGGCCCGAGCGCTCGAGGTACGCGGCGGGTTTCGTTCTTCCCGCGTATGAGATCGCAATCGCCGTGGGGCTTGTGTTCAAAAGGACGCGGACCGGGGCCGCTAGCGCTGCGGTGCTCATGCACATGCTGTTGATCTGGATGCTCGGTCCTTGGGGGCTCAAGCATACGGCGGTGGTTCTGGTCTGGAACTTGGCTTTGGCGGCCGAGGTCGGAGTTGTGTTTTGGGGCTCGAAAAGTGGAACCAGCGCCAACATCGCCGACGCTCCGGGCCCAACGCATTCCCGGCTTGGCCCGTATGTTGCTGGACTCTTTTTCCTCGTGGTGTTCTGCCTTCCCTTTGGGGAACGCGCGGGGGTGTTCGATTCTTGGCCTGCGTTTGCGTTTTATGCGAGTCATTCGGAACGGACAAACGTGATGGTACACGACGACGATCTCGCCGCTTATCCCACCAGGATCAAGCGCCATTTCTCGCGGGTGGGGTCGTCGTCTTGGCAGCGCATTGATCTTCTCGAGTGGAGCAGGTCGGTTCGCGGAACGCCGATTTACCCACAGAATAGAGCGTGTCTTGGCTTGGCGGAGGCGTTAGCCAAACACTATTCTGGGAAACACCAAATTTGGGTGGAGCAGTTGGGCAGGGCGTCGATCGTTTCGGGAGACCGAACCCGCGAGGAGATCTTCGGGCTCGACGCCATCCGCCAGAGAGCAGACAAATACAGGCTCAACGCGCGATCGATCGATTGGAATCCGAAAGAGTAGAGCAGCTTCGCGGGAATCTAGAGATCGGCAGAGGAGGCTTGGTCGCTTCATGCGGTTGGCAAGGGCGTCTGGAATTCTGCTGCACCCAACGTCTTTGCCTGGTCCCTATGGGGTAGGGGACCTTGGTCCGTCGGCGGAAGCGTTTGCCGAGTTCCTGTCAAACAACGGCCAGACGTGGTGGCAGATGCTTCCATTGGGCCCGCCAGTGTTCGGCAGTTCTCCGTATCAGGCTCATTCGTCGCAGGCAGGCAACCCGATCTTGATCAGTCCCGAACGGATGGTCAGCGACGGACTTTTGAGCCCAAGAGACTTACCCTCTCGGCCGATCAGCGATCCCGACCAGGCGGATTTTGCCGCCGCGGCCGACTTGAAGAAAGACCTCTGCCGCAAGGCGTATGCGTCTTTTCGATCGAAGAGCGACATGTTGTTCGATCGCTATTGCAAGCGTTCGGAGCGTTGGCTCGACGACTTCGCGCTCTACATGGCGTGCAAGACCGAGCACGGAGGCTCTGGCTGGAACGACTGGCAGGAGGATCTCGCACTCCGCAAGCCCGATGCTTTGGAGCGTTGGCGACGCAAGCATGCCGACGAGGTTCGTTTTCATCAGTTTGTCCAGTACGTCTTCGACAACCAGTGGCGCTCGCTTCGGAATTGGTGCAGGCTTTTGAATGTGGGGATCATCGGCGACGTACCGATCTTCGTGGCCCAGGATAGCGCGGAGGTTTGGACGAGGCCGGACCTTTTCCAGCTTGATACGAACGGCCGGCCAACCTTTGTGGCGGGCGTTCCGCCCGATTATTTCAACGAGGAGGGCCAGCTTTGGGGCAACCCTGTTTACCGCTGGGAGGTTCACGAGGCCGAGGGCTTTGCGTGGTGGATCGACCGACTAGGTGGGACGACCCAGCGGGTTGACTACGTTCGGCTCGACCATTTCCGCGGGTTCGAGGCGTATTGGCGCGTGCCTGCCTCGGCGTTGAATGCTGTCGACGGCAAGTGGATCAAAGTGCCCGGGTACGAGTTTTTGAGCGCTGTCCGCTCGGCCTTTGGAGGACTGCCGCTTTTGGCAGAGGATCTTGGGCATATCACAGAGGAAGTGGAAGCCTTACGCGACCAATTTGGCCTGCCGGGGATGAAGGTGCTCCAGTTTGCATTCGGCAGAGACCCGATGGCGGAAAACTACCTTCCGTATCGGCATCCGAATCATTCCGTCGTCTATACGGGCACTCACGACAACGACACGACTTATGGATGGTTCCACGCTCCTCTGGGGGCGTCGACGCAATCTGCCGAGGAGGTTTCGGAAGAGCGCAGGTTCGTGCTCCGGTTCACAGGGGGTACAGCGGAGGAGGTGCATTGGGCTCTCATTCGCTCGGCGCTCGGGTCGCCCGCGGACACGGTGATCATTCCGCTGCAGGACGTGTTGGGCTTGGGCAGCGAGGCGCAGGATGAATACACCCGGAAAGGGCGAGGGCAACTGGCAATGGAGGTTCAACTTTGGGCAGGTGAAGCCCTTATACGCCGATCGCCTGGCAGAGCTCACGTCGCTTTATGGAAGGTGGAGCAAGAGCTACATGCCCGCGAAATTCCGTAAGCCGAGAGACATGCCGAGCCTGCCAACAGCGGTCGCAGCGCAGCCGCATTGAGCAGGCTGTGATCTACCGATCCCTCGGGTCGTCTGGGAAGTCTTCGAGGCGCAGCGTGAGCGGGTTTGCCCGCGGTTCGGTCTTTCGTTTTGCCGGGCGAGGCTGCGTCCACGGCCACCAGCGGGACGAGCTCTTCAATCGCGACGTCCCATTGCATTTGCCCTATGGCGATGGTCGCGGTCTTCTTCTTTTGGTCGAGCTTGACGATGCGTCCCGGGCGATCATTGCCGAAGCGTGCCGCGACAACCAGATCGCCGGGGCGCAGACGCAGGCGAGCCTCTTCCAAGCGAGCCGAGGCTGCCGAAGCCTGATCGAGCTGGGCGAGTTTCCTCGACAACTCCTCGCGCGCCGCTTGTGCCTCGGCTTTGGCTTGCTCCGCTTCCTGGCGGGCCTGATCTGATTCACGACGAAGCTTCTGGAGTTCGTCCCATTCCTGCGCCGAGCGGATTGCGTCCCTGACCGAGATAACTCGCGGCCCTATCGACCAGATGACCTGGGACGTTCAAACGACGGGCGATCAAGAGAGCGTTCGAGCGGCCGACGTCGCCAAGGTGCAGCGTGTATCGGGGTTCGAGGGTTTCGAGGTCGAACTCGACGGCGGCGTTGCGAGCCCTGGTGTTGTTGAGCGCATAGGTTTTGAGCTCGCCAAGGTGCGTTGTGACGATGGCCAAGCAGCCGATTGAATCGAGTTCGTCGAGAATGGCTCTGCCAAGTGCAGCGCCCTCGGCTGGGTCCGTGCCCGCGCCTAGCTCGTCGAGGATCACGAACGAGCGCTCGGTGGCCGCGCCCAGGATGGCGGTGACTCTCCGCATGTGGGAAGAGAAGGTCGAAAGTGATTGCTCGAGGCTCTGCTCGTCGCCGATGTCTGCGAGGATCTGGTCGAACACCGGCATCCGAGCCCCTGCGCGGACAGGGATGTGCATTCCCGCTTGCGCCATGACTGACAAGAGCGCCGCGGTCTTGAGAGCGACGGTCTTCCCGCCGGTGTTGGGTCCTGTGACGACGAGGAGGCGGTAGGAAGCCCCGAGACGCAAGTCGATCGGCACGACGTCTCGCCTCGGCTGGTCTGAGCTTTCAGAAGCGGCTGCTTCCATCTTGAAAATGTGCTCGAGCAGAGGGTGTCTGGCGGAGTCGAGTACGAGCAAGCCATCGTCGCTGAAATCGACGGGCGTCATGCGGAACTCGATCGCCAACCGGGCCTGCGCGTGCACGAGGTCGAGCTCTGCGAGTGCAAGCAAATCTCGTACGAGGTCGTCGGCGACCTGGCCCACCTGCGCGTTAAGCCACCGGAGTATGCGGCGGATCTCTTTGTCTTCGCGAGCGCGAAGGAAGGCAAGCTGGGCGGATTGTTCAGCGATGGCCTTGGGCTCGATGTAGACGGTCTCGTTGCTGGCGCTGGTGCGTTGGATGGCGCCCTCGACGGCGCCTCGAAAGTCTTTGGCGACGGGCAGCACGTAGTGATGGCCCACCATCGTGAAATTGGGGTAGCGCAGGCAGCGGCGAATTTCGGGAGAACGCAGCAAGGCTTGGAGGATCTCTTGGATCCGCTCGGCAGCCTTGGCGATCTCGCTTCTGATGACCGACAGCTTTCGGCTGGCGTTGTCGAGCACTTTGCCTCTACGGTCCAGGCAGCCGCCGATGGCGGCGACGACGCCCGAATATTCCGCGATCGTTTCGCGCAGCCCGCCCAACCGGGGAAATCGGCTGCCGACGCGGTCGAGCCAGCGATCGAGTTCGCCGATGGCGCCCATGGTCTCGGCAGCCGTCGCCAGCTCTTCCGCTTCGAGCACTCCACCGACCGCGGCGCGTCTGGCCAGAGCACGGATATCGCCCAGACCCGCGAACGGAGGCGTCGATCCGGCCGAAAGCGCATCGCTCATCTCGCTTGTAAGGTTTGAGCGTCTGGCGATCGCGCTAAGGTTGGTACCGGGAGCAAGCGACCTGGCGAGTTCCTTGCCGAGCGAGGTGGCGGCGCGGCCTGCGAGCAGCTCTCGAACTTTGGCGAACTCGAGCAGTTCGAGCGTGTGCTGGTCCATGACCCTTGGACTCGTGGAAAGCGGACGGATTTTGCGAGAGACCCAACTCGACACGCGGCTTCACGACGAAGTTCGCGTTCGATCGCCAAGGAAATTGTCACGCGCCGGCGAACTGCGACGCCAGTTCGATTGGCGTGTTCGTCCAAGGCGATTGGTCCAGAGAGCGGCCGACTAGCGCCTTTCAACGTCCCCGGGCTTCGTCGAGGCGGCGGTTTGCGTAGCGGCGTTTCGCTTCTGGATCTCTTTACGCCAAGCCTCCACTTCGACGCCGAAGTCTTTGCCGAACGACTTGACGAGCGCCTCGTGCGAGGCAAAGCGCATGGCCGCGTCGCTCTGCGGTCCCATCGCTTCGAGAAGCATGGTCAAGACGTCGGGATCGGAGGCTTTGATCTGACCGAGGGCGTCGAGAGCGGCGATCCGACACTCCGGCTGAGTGTCGAGCGCCGCGAGCCGCGCCAGGGTCTTTTCGTCTTGGTGCTCGCCAATAAAGCCCAACGCGCGGATAGCCTCGGCCCTGACGACGGGCTCGGGGTCGTCGACCGCTCGCCTAAGAGCGGGCAACGATTCCTTGCGGCCCAGCGTGCCCATCGAGCGGCAGATGTTGGCTCGCGAGGCCACAGGCTCGCCAACTCTGTAAAGCCGCTCGGAGAGGTACTGGGCGGCTTTCACCTGGTCGGCAACGCTGTCGTAAGCTTTGGGCGAACCGAGCTTCTCGTAAGCCAGGTAGCGCAGGTTGGGGTCGCTGTTGTTGGCATAGCGCATGAAGCTGGCCGAGGTCGTCCCAAGGTAAGGCTGGCATCCGCAGGCGCAGAGCGAAATCCCGAGAATCAACCAAGCAACCGACCTGGTTGCTAGGTTTCGGCCTCGAGCTTTCGATTCCCGTTCTGCCATCCCTAGCCTCCGCAAAGCCGGCATTGGCTTGCGCGCACTCCTCTCCGTGGGGTGCGCGGACCGACTCGCGGGGTAATCTAGTCGAGTGCTTGCATTTGGCCAAGAGCAAATTGGCGGCGACGCCCGCTTCGCCAGCTTGCCCGCTCGGGGCCTGCTTGCCGTCAGTGCCTCCGACATGCGGGCCATTGTGGCGAAGCGTGCTCTGGGGAGATATCGTTGAGGAGTTCGAAGGACGCACAAGCGTTTGAGATCGAGAAAACCCTACCCCATTCTTCTCAGATGAGAGAGCCATGTCCGAAAACCTCAATCGTCGTACTTTCTTGACAGTCAGCGCAGCGGGCTTGAGCGCGACGGCTCTTGGCGCTGCGCCAGTGAAGGACGTTGGCGTCAAACGTCCCTTGGTGGTCTCGAGCGCCAACGGTCTTCGGACCGTCGAACGCGCGATGGAGTTGATCAAGGCGGGCGCCGATCCGCTCGACGCGGCCATCGAAGGAGTGGCGATCGTCGAGGCAGACCCCAACGATCGCACGGTCGGCTACGGCGGCCTTCCCAACGAAGAAGGCGTGGTCGAGCTCGACGCGGCGGTGATGCACGGGCCTACGCACGGCGGCGGGTCGGTGGCTTCGCTGCGGAACATCATGCATCCCGCGGCCGTGGCGAGATTGGTGATGAAGCGCACCGACCATTGCCTCCTGGTCGGCGAAGGCGCATTGAAATTTGCACGAGCGCACGGGTTCCCGGAGATCAACCTGTTGACCGACGAAACGCGGAAGATCTGGCTGCATTGGAAGGAAACCAACGGCAAGGACAGCGATTGGATCGCCCCCTCCGACGACGACCTCGACCCGATCGTTCGCGAGTATTACGGCATTCGCAAGCACGGAACGATCCATTGCTCGGCGATCGACACGCACGGAGACCTGGGCTGCGTGACCACGACCTCGGGATTGTCTTACAAGCTGCCTGGCCGGGTTGGCGATTCGCCGATCCTGGGCGCGGGGCTCTACCTCGACAACACCGTTGGTTCGGCGGGTTCGACCGGACGCGGCGAGGCGAACCTGCTGAACCTCTCGAGCTACCTGATCGTCGAAAACCTCCGCCGAGGGATGGAGCCGAAGGACGCGCTTCTGGAAACCTGCAAGCGGGTGGCTGCCACCAACAAGAACCCCAGGCTACGAGATTCAAAGGGTCGGCCAAGGTTCGACGTGAAGTACTACTGCGTGACGAAGGATGGTCGATTCGCTTCGGCGGGCCTCTGGGGAGGCGTCAAAATGGCAGTCCACGACGGCGACAGCGCCAAGTTGGTGGACGGCGTTTCGCTCTACGATGAGCCGATGCCCAAGGAGGGTTGAGGTTGGAACCGAATGGGTTTTGATCAAACGAAACGTCGGTCGGTCCCCTGAAAGGACCGACCGACGCGTTTTCCTTTGGATTTTGTCAGGAAGGGCTTGGGCCCTCCGTCATCAAGCGAGCTTGGCGCCCATCTTGGAGACGGTGTAGTGGTACATCCCCTTGGCGGTGGCGCTCTTCATGCCGCGCTTGACCAGCTTGCGGCCCACGAGAGCCTCGATGGTGCGAACTTCCGCCTTGTCGGCGCAGTAGCCCATCGTGCCGGCGCCCATGATCTTCTTGAGCAGCTCGGTCTGGGGAGGAGAGAGTTTGACGGGGGCGGCCTTTTTGGTCGCGGCCTTCTTGGGAGAAGCCTTCTTCATCGCCATCGAGGCGGACGCCTTCTTCGGCGCTGCCTTCTTCTTCTTGGCAGGGGCCTTCTTCTTTGGCGCGGCTTTGGCCTTCTTCTTGGTCGCGGCCGCGGCCGGTTTGCTCGTCGTTGTCTTCTTGACGGCCATTTTTTCCAACCCTCGAACAATGAACAGAGATTTCGATCGACTCCGAATTGTCGATCGTGTAATCACGTTCTTAGCGGAATCGATTCCCGTCGGGAAGTCGAAGATTGCACTCCAAGACGATTTTTTTTGCGTTTTGACCCGCGAATTGAGCATTACGCATGCCTAAAATACTCAAACTGAAAATTGATAGTTTGCGAATACGAAGAGTACGCACATACTATTGAATGCGGTAAATCCAATCTGACATACAGTTTTTCGCGGGATTCTTGTACTTTTCTTCGTAAAGCAGCGTATGTTATTGGATCATGACCCGACGATTCGTTGAATCGTCGGGGCTCTCGAATGCGCGGCGCCGAGGCCGAGAAAAAATTTTGAAATTTTTTGTGATTTTTCTCCACCGACGCGCGCAACGAGCGCGAAAGGTTTGTCGCATTGCGCGTCTTTGCCGAAGCGCAAGGCGCGCATGCTCGCCCGCGCGCGTTCGAGACGAGGCCAATGCTCGCGCTCATCGCATGCGCGACGAGTCTGGTTCTCGCGCGAAGACGAGCGCGCCTTGCTCGATCGCGCTCGTCCGCTTCTCGCTCGCCCGTTCGAGGAGCGCTTCGAACCGCGAATGGAAAAGAAAAAAGGCGGCCTCGGAGATTCGAGGCCGCCTCTTGATCGAGCGTTGCGATCGCCGACGCTCAGTTGGCTTTGAGCTCGAGTCGCTTGGCCGCGGCGACCGCCTCGGGAGCCTGCTTCAAGGTTTCTTCGATGGTCAAGAGCTCCTTGGGGCTGATCGTCTTCGACGTCTTCCGCAGCATGTCCATGAAGTACGCGATCTCGCTCGGCGCGGCGGGATAGCCGATGTTTCCCGAGGGCCCGTCGGAGTCGGCGAGCACTTTGCCCTTGGCGTCCAAGAAGGCGATCCAAGGGATCCCTCCCGTGAGATTGAAGTGATGCTTCGAGGCGAGCTCCTTCACTCCGATCATGCGGTCGACGTCGATTTTAACGTCCACGAAATCCTTGCCGAGGATCTTCGCGACGTCATCCTTGGCGAGGAAGTCTTCGAGCTTATGGCACCAGCCGCACCAGGGCGCGCCAAATGAACGAAGACCGTCTTGTCTTCGCTCGAGGCTCGCTCGAGCGCTGCGCTCAAGACTTGGCCTGCGTCTTGCTTCTCGGGGGTCCACTTCGAGAGGAAGTCTAGCACTCGCTTCGGATTGTGATGGTCGCCTTCCTCGAGAGGCTCGGTCGGCTGGCGGGTTACGATCTTGCCCTCCGAGTCGAGCACCGCAAGGAAGGGAAAGCCAATCTTCTTGAGATCACCCTGGCACTCTGCCAAGAACGCGTCGGCGTTTGGCGCCTTGGTGTCGACCATCACGAGCAGGTAGTCGTCGGAGAGAACCTTGCGAACCTCTTTGTCTTCTCCGAACAGCGTATGCAGCTTGTGGCACCAGCCGCACCAATCACCGCCGAACATCACCAGGATCCTTTTGTTGTCGCGTTTGGCGATCGCAGACGCCTTCTTCACCTGTTCGCGCACGTCGAGCGAGGGGTTGTAAATCGAAGGTTTCGCTTTCGCGTCGGACTTAACGGCCTTCGCGTCGGACTTGACGGGTTTCGACTCGATCTTGGCCGGCTTGGCGTCTTGAGCGAGAACGAACGAGGTAGAAAGGAGTAGCAGGGTCAAAGCGGATAAGCTTCGAGAACGAGTCATGATTGGTGGCTCCATCGAGGTGTAGGTTGATCGCCTTGAAGCTAAACGATGGCGCGAGCGCCGGCAATTGGATTTCTCCTCGGAGGGGGTCGCTATCCTATTATTAGTGTGCAGCTTGGGCTGAGAGCTTGGCTTTCTCTTCTTTCCACTTCTTGGCGTCGTCGGGCTTATTGGTTGCCTCGGCGAGGGCGATCAACCGATCGAGAGCCTCTGCCACCAGCCGCTTGTTTCTCGGGGGAATCTTCCCCTCGAGCTTCCTCAACCCTTCGTATCCTTCCTTCAGGAGCGGCGCTGACTCTTCGTACTTCTTTTGGCCCATAAGCGCTGCTCCGAGCATCGACTTCGTTTGGAAGATATACCAGGCGTCGGGCTCCTTGGCCGTCCGCGTTGCCAACGTTTCTCGTAAAAGCGCCTCGGCTTCGATCCAGAGTTTGAGTTCGAGAAGCCTCGATGCATATTCGTCGAGCCACATCGTTAGTTTGAGGCTGTCCTTCGGTAAGGACGCGCGGTCCCTTTCAATCTCCTGATGGATGAGCGTCAGGCATTTGTCAGTTTGACCGGCAAGGACATAGGCGGTCATGAGCTCACTCGCCACCCAGTCGAGGGTTGGGAGTTTCTCGCGAGCTGTGTGTGCAGCTTCTAAGAGCGGGATTGCCTCTTCCAGCCTGCCCTCATCGCGATAGGCCGCACCGAGGTTCGCTCGAACCCTCCATGTTTCGGCGTGATCCGCGCCAAGAGTCGCAATGCTACGATCGAGCGTGTCTTTGAAAGTCGAAATCGCTCGTTCGTAGTCTCGGGTCGCCGTCAAGCACGAGCCAAGGTTGCATGCGTAGAGCAGGACGTTGTAATGGTCAGGGCCGAGCTTGGCCTTGCCGATGGCAAAGGTCTCTTCATAGAGCGGCAACGCCTTCCGATGTTCGCCGTTGTCCTGATAGGCGCGAGCCAGGTTGTTCATAATGATGAAAACGTTGGGGTGATCAGCCCCCAATTTCCTTTTCATGGTCTCAAGAATTTGCTTGTACATCGGAATCGCGCGATCGAGGTTCCCCAAACTTTGGTAGGCGGCAGCGAGAGCCGCCATGCTTGCCAGAGTGTCCGGGTTGTCGGCGTCGAACTTTTTCTTCTTGAGCTCGATGGTTTGCTCGAGAAGCGCTATCGAGTCCTCGATTCTGCCGACGCTCTGATACACGACCGCCAGGTTGCTCATCATGGTCAACGTATCTGGATGATCCGGACCAAGCTTTACTTTGATAAGCGCGAGCGATTCTTCCATCAAAGCGGCAGATTTGTCGAATTTGCCTCTAGCGTAGTAGCAATTCGCCAAGCTCCCCATGCTCGTGAGCGTATCGGGATGATCACGTCCGAGCTTGGACTTCTGACGCGCCAGCGTCTGTTCATAGAGAAGCTCTGCGCAGTTCGAGTTGGTTGGTCTCTCGGCAGCAATTGGCTAGGTTGCTCGTGCTGACCAGTGTGTCGACGTGGTCGGGTCCCAGCTTGAGCTTCCTGAGCCTGACCGTCTCCTGAAATAAAGGTAGGGCTTTATCGAGCTTGCCGGCGTCCTGGTAACACGAAGCCAGATTGTTCGAGCAGAGAAGCGTAAGTAAATCGTCGGCTCCGAGCTTCGTCTTCATAAGCGCGAGCGCCTGTTCGTAGAGCGGCAGAGCCAGTTCCAGCTTTCCATTCTCATGATACGTCGCGGCGAGAAGGTTCATCCCTTTGAGCGTATCCACGTGGTCGAGCCCGAGGGTCGACTTCTCGAGAGCGAGCGATTTCTCGGCAAGGGGCACGCCGAGGTCAAGTTTTCCGGCGTCGACGTACGCGGTCGCAAGGTTGCTCATGCTCTCGATCGTCTCGGGATTTTGGGGCCCAAGTCTTTCCGTGAAGGTGGTGCGCGCTTTCGTGAAGAGAGTAATCGCTTTCTCCGCGAAGCCCAGGCCGAGCTGGGAGTCTCCAAGCGTCATCTGCATGCGAGCGACGGCCAGTGGATCGCCAATCGCCTCTCCCTCGATCTGTGCCGCGGCTTCGTCGAGTCGTTCTCCCACCCGGTCCGTCAGCGTCTTTTCTTCCGTTTTGGCGTGTCGAGGGTTCAAGTTCTTGAAGACCGAGCCCAAAATCGCGTTGGCCTTCTCGATCTGGGTCAATCGCTTCTCAGCCTTCCTCTGCTCGCCAACCGCGACCCCTTTTTGTCGTTTGGCCTCGATCAGACCCAGGGACGTACCGAGAATTCCCGCGACCAGCGCCATGAGCACGAGCGACGCAGCGATCACCTGGCCTCGGTTTCTACGGACGAACTTGCGGAACCGATACCCAGCCGTTGGAGGGCCAGCGCTTACGGGCTCGTGATTTGTGAACCTCTCGACGTCCTGAGCCAGCGCGATGGCTGATTCATAACGTCTTCGTCGCTCTTTCGAAAGCGCCTTCATGACGATCCAGTCCAGATCGCCTTTGACGAATTTGCTCAACCGAGTCGGCTCCGCCTGACGGGTGGCGGCGATGTTCGGAAGCGTGTCGGAATTGCTGAGCCTGCTGCTAGGGGTCGGCGGTTCCACCTCTCTGATCATTCGGAGCATCTCGTCTATCGCGGCTTTCTTGAATGCTTCTCGAGGGATGGGCGTGCTGCCCGTGAGAAGCTCGTAGAGAATGACTCCCAAGGCGTAGATGTCGGCTCGGGTGTCGATGTCGAGCGCGTTGAAGTTGGCCTGTTCGGGGGCCATGTACTGCGGCGTTCCGGCGACGGTTCCCAAAGCGCTATAAATACTGTGCTCGGAAAGCTGGAGCCCACTGACGGCCTTTGCGAGTCCGAAGTCGATGACCTTGGGAACCGGTTTGCCGTCGTGGCTCTCGACCAAGATGTTCGTCGGCTTCAGGTCGCGATGGATAATTCCCTTTTGGTGGGCGTGTTGCACTGCGGAGCAAATCTGCCGGAACAGTTCGAGCCGTAACGGGAGTGCGAGTTTGTGCTCGTCGCAATAGCGCGTCAGTGGTACGCCTTTGACGAGCTCCATCACAAAGAAAGGTCTGCCCTGATCCGTCGTACCGGCGTCCAGAACCTTGGCAATGTTGGGATGGTCCATCAGCGCCAAGGCCTGGCGTTCGGACTCGAATCGGGCCAGAACGGTTTTCGAATCCATGCCGGCTTTGATCAGCTTCAAGGCTACCTGACGTTTGACGGGATGAACCTGCTCAGCCAGATAGACGCTGCCCATGCCGCCTTCGCCAATTTCTTGGCGGATCTTATATCGACCCGCGATCAAGGCTTCGTTTGGAAGGTCCACGTGGGTCTGGCGGCTTACGGTTTCGGTTCCAAAAGTTGCGGTTGGCGTCGAATCGATAGTCGCAGGGTCCGTTCCCAAGTCGGTCGACTTCAAGCCTATTGGGCTTTCGGATGTTGCTTGACCTGCTCCGCGAATCGCTTGGTCGTGCGCCTCGAGCAATGCTTCGATCCGTGCGCAAAATCAGAGTCGCCCGAGCAAGCGCGCTCGAGAATCGCTCTCCGTTCCAAAGGGTCTGATGCATCGAGCGCCTGAACGAAAAGCTCTTTGATGCGAAATGAGTCGTCAGTCACGGAGTGTTCGTCTCCCGGGGGGTGGAGTATGCCAGAGTGTCGCATTATGAATGCTGGGCGTCTCCGTAAGATAAAGAAAAATCTCGACGCTTCGCGATCCGGCTCATTGCTCGGCGTCGCAAGGCTTGCCGCTCCGACGTCGATTCCGGTATCGTGACGCACCGGAATCCGGCATATCCCATCGCCTGAGGTTCTGGGGTCCGATTCATGGCCTCGGTGGATGCGAGTTCGATCGAGCTTCTTGAGCGTTGGCGTGCGGGCGACCCAGACGCCGAGACCGAGCTCTTTCGTCGCTACACCGCCCGTTTGGTGGCGTTGGCGCGGCGTCGGCTTTCGAAAAAGATTGCGGTACGCGTAGACCCTGAGGACGTGGTCCAGTCGGCTTATCGCAGCTTTGTAAACGCCGTTCGCGAAGATCGCTTCATCGTCGAGCGTCCGGGAGACCTCTGGAGGCTTCTGGCCTCGCTCACTTTGCACAAGGCTCTTCATCAGGTGCGCAGGCATCGGTCGCTGAAGCGCTCAGTGAACCGGGAGGAGGAATGCGCCCTCGACGACAACGGCCGCGCAACGATCCCTCGAGCGATGCTTGCCAAGTCTCCCACGGCTTCGGACGCCGCGGTCGCAGTGGAAGAGTTGGAGCGCGCTCTACGAAAACTCTCGCCGGCGCATCGATTGATCGTCGAGCTGAGACTTCAAGGCAGCCATGTTCGTGAGATCGCCGATCACGTTGGTCGTTCCGAACGCTTGATACGCAAAGTTCTCGAAGAGCTCCGAGCCTCGCTTTCCGACCAGCTCTGCGCAAATAATACATAGGAATACTTGGAATTCCCTCCCAGGAGGCGGGTTCATGGCCGTCCATGCCCCTCGACGCGGCAACCTCACTCCCGAGGCCTCGGCCGTTGGCTTGCTTGAACGGCTCGAGGAGTTCGACAAAGCCTGGAGAGGCGGAACTGCGCCTCTGATCGATTCGTTCCTCGAGAGCCTTCCGAGTTCGTCGTCGCAGGCGGATTCCTCGATCGACGCTCGCCGACGACGGATCGAGCTGCTCCGCGAAATCGTCAAGATCGATCTCGAGTACCGCTGGAAGACGGACCCTTCGAGCTTGTCCCTCGCTCCATTCGAAATACCCTGGCAACCGCTAATCGAGCATTACGCCAAGCACTGGCCCGAGCTTCTCGACCCGCCGTCGTCCCTGGAGCTGATTGCCGAGGAATACCGCGCCAGGCGAGCCATCGGCCAGCAACCCCAATTCGATGAGTATCTTCAAAGGTTCTCGCATATCGAAAGAGCTGCTGTGTTGGCTGTGCTCGAGGAGGCCAAGCGTGATATCGAAGCACGCTCGCAAGGAGACTTCGGCGCCGAGAGGCTTGGGTCTGCGAATGCAACTCTGGTAGGCGGCGTCGAGGCTGAACCCGTTCCGACGCCCCCCGTCGATCGACTTGGCAGATACGAGCTCGAAGCTTTCCTGGGCGCAGGTGGTTTTGGAGTGGTCTGGAAGGCGCGCGATTGCGAGTTGGGCAGACGCGTCGCGGTCAAGATCGCCAGGCCTGGCAGACTGACCGACGCGAAAGATCGGGAACGCTTCCTTCGCGAGGCGAGGTCCGCTGCTCGACTGCGCCATCCGGGAATTGTGGGAATCCTCGACGCTGGCCACGAAGCGGGCCTCGACTTTATCGTTTCGGAGCTCGTGGAAGGCTTTCCTCTCTCTCAACTCCTGGAAGAGGAGACCGCGCTGCCACTGGATCTGTCGGTCGCAATTGCTCGCGACGTTGCCCTTGCGCTCGCTCATGCGCATGAACACGGAGTGATCCACAGAGACCTGAAGCCGGCGAACATCCTGCTCGAAGCTTCCAACGACCGCAAAGCTCCGCCGACGCCTCGGCTTGCCGACTTTGGGCTCGCAAAAGGGGAAGGCGCCGAGGCCACGATGACCGTCGAAGGTCAGATCCTGGGCACGCCTGCGTTCATGAGCCCAGAGCAGATCCGTAATCCTCACCAGGTCGACGGTCGGTCGGACGTCTACAGCCTGGGCGTCGTACTCTATAGGATGACGTCCGGCGTGGCGCCATTTCGGGGCACAGCGCGGATGGTCCTGCACCAGGCGCTCGAGGACGAGCCCATCCCTCCAAGACGTTTGAACGATCGGATCCCAAGAGACCTGGAGACGATCGTGCTTCGCGCAATGGCCAAGTCGCCCTCAGGGCGATACGCCTCGGCTCGCGAGTTCGCGGACGACCTGACGCGATTCTCGCTCGGAGATCCTGTACGCGCTCGGCCCATCGGAAGCTGGGAACGATTTGCGCGAGTGTCGCCAAACGACCCGTCGCAACTCTCCTGGCATTGGCGGCGATCATCTCGGCATGTAGTGGCGTCGTCGGAATCGCCTGGCAATGGCGCCGCGCCGAGGCGAGCTTGGTCAAGGTTCGCCAAGAGAGCACCCGAGCGGATCGCAACTTCAAAGAGGCTCGTAAGGCCGTCGATGAATCGCTCTCGCTCGTCGGAAATAGCGAAATACTCAAGGCAGACGGCATGCAGCCGCTGCGAAAGAAACTCCTTTCCGCGGCCCTCGATTACTACAAGCGGTTCATCAACGAGGAGCGAGCCGATCCCAAAGTCGCATTCGATACCGCTACCGCGTTCATCGACATGGGCAAAATCCATGAACTGGGAGGAGATCGCCAAGACGCAATTTCGGCGTACGGCGAGGCGGCGGCGGCCATGGAGAGCCTGCGCCAAAAGAATCCCAAAAACCTAGACGTTCGGAAGCAGCTCGCCGTGGTTCTTCAGAACATTGGAAACCTTCACGCGTCTGAAGGACAAAGCGCAAAAGCGCGCGACGAGCTCGATCAAAGTCGAGTCTTGCTCGAGAGCGTGTTTGCGGAAGACCCGTCGGATTCCCGATCGCGTTATCTACTTGCATCGACGTACGAACACATCGGCAACCTTTACACACAGGCCGGCGAGCTCGACGCCGCTTTGAGCGCCTTTGAAGAGGTTGGCAAGATCCTCGCGCCGATCGCGGATTCAAACCGAGATGAAGAGATCCGAAGTTTGCTCGCCGGGTCGCTTGGCAACGAAGGCGTCATCTGCTTCCGCAAGGGAAACGCTAAAGCTGGATTGGAGAGATTCCTCGCCTCCAGAACGCTTCGAGAAAGGCTCTCACAAGAGAGACCGGAGGTTTCTCAATATGCCAGCGAGCTCGCGGCTGCGGAGAGCAACCTGGGCAGAGCCTACCTGGAGATGGGGCAAGCCGACGTGGCGATGGAAGCCTTGCAGAGATCCCGAACCATCCGCGCTCGGCTCGCTGCCAACAATCCAACGATCACGCGCTACCAATTCGACCTCGCGGCGATCGATCTCAAGATTGGTGGATTGAACTACGACCTTCGAAACCTGGAAAAGGCCCTCGAGTCGTATCAGACTTCGGGCGCAATTCTGGAAAGACTGACCAGGGAACACCCTGAGACGCTCTCGTATAGGAGGGATCTGGCAAGCATCCACATGAGCCGGGCATCGGTTTATGAGCTCGAGCACGAGACGGAAACCGTCGCGCGGGAGCTCGCCTCGGCGCTCGAGCTTCGCGAGCAAAACCTTGCCGCGGAACCCAGCAACGTCGATTTCCAAAACGACGTCGCCGCGGCCGAATCCAGTCTCGGAGATCAGCTCACAAGACTCTCCAAGCCGGTCGAAGCACTTCCGCACCTCGAGCGATCGCTCGTTCTCCGCGAGAAGATCGCCTCCGAACACCCTTCAATCATCATGGCCCGATCGAACGTGGCGCTATCACCCTGCACAAGCTTGGAGCGACGCTCGAGGCTTTGGGGCAAATCGATCGGGCGATCTCGACCTATGAGAGAGCAATTGGCACCCAGGCGCAAGTGGTCAAGGCGGAGCCTCGACTCGAACAGCCGAAATTCCTCTTGATCCAGCACTATCGGCTATTGGCCCAGGCGAACCTTAGCGCAGGCCGGGGCGACAAAGCAGTCGACGCAGCTAAACGATTGGCCGATGCGCTTCCAGAAGAACGAATGGCGTATTACGCCGCGGCGCTCGAAGTCGCGCGTGCGGCCTCAAAGCAGAATGGATCGGATATGACCGACGAAAGCACCTTGGCCAAGCGAATCGAGCTTGCCTCTCGCATGATCCGCAGGGCCGTCGACCTTGGGTACGACGAGGCCGACGAACTCCGATCGAACTCCGATTTCGACCCGCTACGTTCCCACCCCGATTTTGTACTGGCGGTCCTCGACGCCTCATTTCCCCGGAATCCATTCTTCGAGCCTCCCAAGTAGTCTGGGTAGGCACTCGATGCCAGGCCGCAATCGGGCCCACTTGGCTCTCGCTTCGCCCTGAACGAACGACCGACCATGGCCTTGGGCAACGCTCCAGAAATCTCGACCGCACCAGCTCACTCCGAACGTCACTTAGCTCTCAAAGAGCGACTCATAATAGCCTTGGGCAACTCCCAAGGAATCTCGATCAACGCGTTCCAAAAGAATCTCCCCGCAGCATGCTCGCGGCTCCGGACTATGACGTGCTCCGGCTTTTCTTTCGATTTCTTGTTTTTTTAGTTCCGTTCTCGCTTCGAACGGGAATGCCCACTAAGGACGGTCGTCGAGCGGGATTCTCTCGCTTTGGCGCATTCGCGGTCGGGTCGAAATTCCTGAAATCCGTCGGCGTTTTGATTCGCCGGCGCTCGACCAGCGCACGCGCAGGAACCAAGGCCGTCGCCAAGCCCCTACTCATGGAGAGATGCAACAATGAAACGTGCTTCGCGCATTGGACCGTTACTCGCCTTGGCGGCCTGCACGGCCGGCTTTGCCCTTTCGACCACGGCATCGGCCGAGCAATTCATCAATTTCACCACGAACAAGCAGCCCGACAAGATCGGGGCCACCGACTTGAGGATCACGCTCAATCAAAACATCGGTAAAGGACGAGCCGTACTCCCGACCGACACGTGGGATCCCAAGAACACCACGATTGCCGGCAAATCGATCACCTTTAACACGCTGGCAGGATCGTCCGTCGGCACCGGCGACGTGGCCACGGGGACCATCTCGCTGAAGAATGCCGCTCCCAAAGGAGCGACTTCGGTCGTCTCTGCCTACTGGAGCTATCCCGGCAACAAGGCAGACATCATGATTCCCGTCCCTCAGGTCGGCGTGCAAATCAGCAAGATTGACGTTGGCGGCAAGATGGAGGGCGAAGTCACCGTCAGCAATATGGGGAGTTCAACGGTCTCGTTCAGCAACTTCCTCCTGGGATACAACATTCCCCAATACCGCTTCGGCGATTCAGACGCCCAGCTCGCCGGAATCTCGACCAACAACCTCTACCTGAGCTCAAACTTTGGAACCACGATGGTGGGCGACGGCCTCAGCTCGCTCGCTGGCGGGTCCAGCGCTTCGTTCACCTTCGGACTAGGTTCGGTAACCGCCGCCGACTACATCGCCGTCTCCTTCAACACGACGGACACGTATGGACATACATTTGGAGTTGGCATGGCCAATAACGTTCAGTCGGTTCCGGAACCTGCCAGCATGGCGCTGTTGGGAACGGGGCTGGCTGCGGGCGTGTTCGCTCGGAGCCGCGCGAGAAAGGCAATGCGTTCCGAAACCAACGACGACCTTTCCGTACCAGCCGGAGAATAAGCACTCAGGCACGCTTCGTTCCGAGTTTAGTGGATCCGCGTCGGGGCTCATCCTCCCCCGAGCGCGGACAAAGACGCGGATCGGGCGACGCAGCCCGGTCCTTCCTTTGTCGGCCGTGGTCTCGAACACATCGCGCGATAGCAATCACGATACGTCGACGATTCAACCTCAGGGCTTGGCCCTGGTCATCCGGATCGTGATCGGTTGCGGCAGTTCAAGTGACAGGACGAACGAGTTGTCGTTTTCGAGGCGTTGACGAATCGATAGAGAGCCTTCGCCGCCGTCGCGGCTGGCATAGTTGACCCCCAGCACAGCCTCTCCCTTCTCTTCGAACTCCCACTTCGTTACGAACGTGGTCCCCTGGCTGTCAGCCCCTCTCTGGACGACCTCTCGGGTCTTTGCATCGATCGTGATCAACGAGATCGATTGCTTTTGAGCCTCTTTGTTCACGACCTCGATGACCTCGTCTTTGATCTTCCAGGCGTAGGTCGAAGTCAATACCGCTCCATTGCTCCCAGCATCGACCCACGTACCGATGATTCGATCCCACTTGGTGCGCCCCAAAATGTCCGAGAGCTTTTGACTGCCGACGGCGTTGGCAGACTGAGCGTTCTCTGCGACGTGGAAGATGAAGTCGTTGCTGAACAGCCCATTGGGGTTCTGGACCTGGAGGAAGTGCGTCCCCAATCCTGGAAGGGTCGCTAGCTCGACGTTGACGGTCTCGCCATCGATCTTGAGCGACCCTTCAACCTTCCTTCCGTCGACGAAGAGAGTGGCCTGGTCGCGAATATTCCGACCGCTGATCGTCATGCTGTGATTGCCAGCGAAGACGATCGGGAAAACTTGACGGCCGCGCTGTTCTTGGATCGGACCTAGCGTCCAAAGCGCTGGCTGGGGGTTGTCGACGTCGACGTTCGCGCCCAGCCGCGCTGTGAATGTACCAACGAACTTGCCCTCCGAGGCGAGAGAAACCAAGCTCGCTTTGCTAAAGGAGGCGTGGTCGCCAGATCGCTCGACGTACGCTCCACCGTTTGTTTTTGGATCGAACTCCAGCTCGACAGGCCTCGCTTTGGCGCCGTCGATGAACACGCCCTCAGCCTGGAGCACAACCCCGCCCTCGCTTGCAGAGGTCTCGAGCGCTCCCAACACATCACTTGTGAATTCGAGTTGCTTGCCTTCGTCTTTCGTGGAACTCTGGTTGAGCGTCACTTGACGAGCGAACGCCCCAGGGAACCCAGTGCTGCCTTCCAGCACCATGTCCCAGACAGGATGGAACCGCTTTCGGCCGCCCCAAGAGAACCTCCACAATTCCCGTTCGGGCGTACCGACTTCGGTGATCTTCCTGAAGAAGTCGAAGTCGATCAGGTTGAGCCTGCCTTGCGGCAGAATGAGCCAGCGATCGTAAGCTCCTCGCCACGTCGGCGCCTCCATGCCCGTGCCCGGCGTATTGGTGCTGACCCAAAACGGCATCCGGTGGCAATCTCCGCAAACGTTCGGTCTGGATTTGCCCGGATCCAGATCGCCATCGACATGGAACAATTTGAATCCCTTCTCTGCCTCCTTCGAAAGGACGTTTGTATAAGCGCGACGTTGGGCAGGCGGGTAGGGCACGCTGAGCAGGAAGATCGCCATGTCGTCGCGCTCGGCCTTCGTCGAGCGCTCCTCGCTTGCCTTCATCGTTGGTTGTCGTATCGCCAACCTTGGCCATCGTCGACGCCAAGGCGCCGTCGACCAAATTTCGCGTGCTGGTTTCGGGAGCTTTCGCATCGCTGTTGGCAGGCGCCTCTCCATAGACGTTGGCGCTGTTGTTTCCGCCGTAGGGATCGCCGGGAATGCCATCCCAGTGATATGGAGCCGTATCCCGAAGACCACGGCAGGGCATCGTCGTTCTGGGCATGATCTGATTGCCCCCCGTGACAATTGGAGTGGCAAGGACCCAGAC
Organism: uncultured Planctomycetota bacterium; assembly: GCA_963818975.1. Taxonomy (GTDB): domain Bacteria; phylum Planctomycetota; class Planctomycetia; order Isosphaerales; family Isosphaeraceae; genus CAWFUI01. Next base: position 356,852 of record CAWFUI010000002.1, read on the forward strand.
CAACTGGTCTGTGTGTCCATCGGGATGACAGCTCGCGCACGAGTACGTCCCCGAAGTTGACGCCGCGGCTTTGGAGAAGGCCATTCGCCCGCGCTTCACAGCCGGATGCGTGGGATCCTCGAGCGCGATCGTGTCGATAACCTTCGGATTCGCTGGGTCGGCGAGATTTACCAAAGACACTGTGTCCGAAGCTGCATTCAGTACCCAGGCCTGAGCGGGTTTGCCGCTCGCGTCCGATTCCAAGGCAATGCCCTGAGGGACCGCGCCCACGTCGGTTCGACCCAGCACGGCGCCGCTGGTTGCGTCGACCGTGAACAGCTTGTCGGACCCTGACGCCGAGACCACCAAAGTCGAGTCGTCTCCGCTCACCCCAATGGCAAACGGAGTGGCGAGCGCCATGCCTTGGGCTGGGTTTTCTGGAGGCAATGGCTCGAGGTCGATAAACCGTTTGGCTGGCTTCTGTTCTCCAGGCTCGACGCACGTTATCCGATTCAGAAATGCGCGATTCCCGAGTTCTGCTAAACCATGTTTCTTTGTCCCGGCTCGGCCGTTGACGTCGTTCCGAGCGTCGGTCTGGGCGATGAACACGCGACCTTTGGAATCGACCGTCAGGCCATAGAGCAACGTCCCAAGAGTATCGACAACCTGGACGAGCTTGTCGGTCGCTGTATCGAAGACATAAAGGTCTCGATCCGGGATCTTAGGATTTTTGACGATGTCGACGACTGCCCCAAGCGAAAGGACATTATTGTTGTCGATGACATGCTTCCTGGCGTCGAAGGTCGTCAAATCGCCGTCGAGCGGACCTGTGCCTCCCGAGATCTGCGTTTGATTGTTCGACTCGAACGGAATCACGTAGAGCTTACCGTTCTTGACTGTGATGGCGCGTGGATCTTGCGAGGTGATCGCGAGCGTCTTCTCCACTCGCCGCGCGGGCACACTGACGACGGCGATCTGATTTTCCGAAGAGAGCGCAACATACGCCTTTTCGTTGGTGGCGATTGCCACGCCGACGGGTTCGTCGAAGCGAGTGGCCTTGGTTTCCGGATCGATGTCTTGGATCGTGGCGACGACCTGAAGGTAGGTCGGGCTCTCGGGGTTGGTATCGATGACGCTGACGGAGTCTGAGATATGATTCGCAACCCAAACTTCTTTGCCGTCGGGCCGTACCGCGATTCCCACCGGGTTGATCCCGACGTTGATTCGCTTGACGACGGCTCGACGATTGGCATCGATCACGTCGATGGTGTCGGCAGGCGTGTTCGCAACGAAGACCAGGCCGCCCGACAACGCGATCGGCGAGGCCTGCGGACTGAGGAACTCGGGGTGGCCGACGGCTGTAGCCGGTTTGGGAGCGTCCGTCTCTGGAACTCGCTCTACGAGACTGAGATAACGCACTGCCGAGCTCGACGCCGACCGACCGTTGCCAAGAAAGCCGCCGGCTCCAAACAAGGCGGCAACCACCACATACGCCAAAACGATCATGGGTCGTTTCATCGGTAATTGGACTCGTCTGGTTGATGGAAAGGGCGGAGGGATGGATCGAGAACCGCAGCAATTCGTCGACCAATTTCTTACCTGAGTGTTGTCGCCTGAGGAAGTGAGTGTGACAGAAATCTGGCTGGGACTCAACTCGGCAATGTGCAGCAGCAACCCGATCATCGTGTCCTAGCCCTGAATGGGCGACTTATAAGAGCCTTGGGCAAAGCCCAAGGAATATTGGAAGGCTTCAGCGCCTCGGGATCAATCTTATTGCTGTCTCCGAGCCGGCGGCCTCACGAACACCGGCAGACTCGCGTTGCCGTCCGAGTCGATCGCCTGGACCGCGAAGAAACAGTCGTCCTTCGAAACTTTGGGAATCGTCGCAGTTGTTGTCTTGCCGAATTCGAGCGAATGCGACCAAAACGGCTCAAAAGTCTCGCGCCAGACGACGCGATAGCCAGCCAAGTCCTGCTCCTCGTTCGCCTTCCAATTGATAATCGTATCGTAGGCTTGCCCCGAGGCAGAGAATCGCGGTTCGGTCGGTGGGGCAGGGGCCAGTGCCATGCTCGCAAACGCAGCAGCATTCACGCGAGCCACCTGCGCTACGAATTCAAAATCCACCTTCTCGACAACGTCGCCAAAGGCCTTGCCGTCGCGAACCTCTACCTTCTGGTGTTGGCGGCTGAAGTCCTCGTTGGGCTCTGTGAAGCGTACAGCTGCAACGCCTCGCTCATTGAACGGGATGTGGTCTCCGCCGCGATTGTACCTGTCCCTGCGAAAGACGAGCTTGACCTCGAAGTTGGGAACGTAACGCTCGCCGGCGTCCTTGATGAAGCGAGCCAATTGTCTCGAGGGCCCGTCGTTCTCTCCGCCGACGCTTTTCCGCTGCCTGGCTTCGATTTCGGTTTCGTTCGACGGCACGCCTTCGGAAAACACGCGTATACGGCGATTGTCGTGGACGCCGTTGCCGCCGTCGGTGTTGCCGATGATGTCATTGGTGAACATCGCTTCAATCCGCTTTCCATCTTTCAAAGCCTTCTCTGCCCAGTGCTCTGCGCCAGAAGGCCTTGCTCTTCGCCGGCGACGGTCATGAAGACGAGGGTTGCGTCGAATTCGTGTTTCGAGAACGCCCTTGCCAGTTCGATAACGGCCGCAGTGCCCGAGGCGTCGTCGTTGGCGCCGGGCGCATCGGAAACGGCGTCGGAGAATGGAAAGGGAATCGAATCATAATGGCCGCTGACTACAAGGACACGATCTTTCGAGACGGGGGAGACGCCAGGCAGCGTTGCGACGACATTGACGAGGGTTGTGGGTTTGGCGACGCGTCCGCCCGCGGGCTGTTCGAATTCATCGAGTTCGACGATCAGTCGCCCTCCGGATTCCTCGCGGATCTGATCGAACTGCGTTTTGATCCATTTCCGCGCAGCTCCGATGCCCCGCGCTTCGTCGTTGGGGTCGGAGAGTGTGTGCCTGGTTCCGAAGCTTGCGAGCTTGCGGACCGTCGCTTCGATCTTTTCGCTCGAGATCGACTCGACGATCGACTCGATCTTGGGGTTCCGCTTGGGGGACGTCAAAACCCCCTGGGCCATCGCAGCGTTTGTCATTACGCCGATGAGCAAAATGCTCGAGCACGAACGCAGCGTCATTGTCCATCCCCTCTTCGCGAGTAAAGCCGAGTTTCTGCTCATACTAATGGTTGCTGAGGGAGATTTCTCGGGAGAACCCAAACCAGACACCCCACTTCCCGCTCTTTCTCAGGCGAGCCTCGCAAGAGCTCGCGCCTTCCGATGATCAGAGTCTCCTTGATCAGTCGCTTGACGCTTTACTTCGTACGAGAACCCGAACCAAGAACCCGAACCAGACAGAACCCGAACCAGACACCCCACTTCCCGCTCTTTCTCAGGCGAGCCTTCGCAAGAGCGCGCGCCTTCCGATGATCAGAGTCTCCTTGATCAGTCGCTTGACGCTTTACTTCGTACGCAAGAGGTTCAAATGCAGGGTGTCCGAGGTTTGGCCAGATTACAGTTGGACCGGTTTCGAGGCTTAATCAATTCAGTAGCGCCGCCCGGGGTGCGACGGCGCTTGCTTTCCTCAAGGACGAGAAGCGAATTATCTTGGTGGGAGGTGATACGCAAAACAATTTGCGGTCGGGCGCAATTTGGGTGTGGGACTACGAGGCGGGCGCTTCTAAGGAACCTCGGAAGACGCCTGTTCAACTTCGCACAGTGTCCTGTTCCCCAGACGGCTCTACATTTGCAACTGGTGAATACGGCCCCGTTATCCGCTTTTGGGATACTGAAAAAATCAGCTGCTCCGGCACAGCCACTTGGGATACTTGGACGATCGATGAGATCACTTTCCCACGCGTCGTCGACTTACTTGCTTACTCTCCAGATGGTCAATTCTTAGTATCGGCAACGAACGAATCCGAGAAGATTAAGCTCTGGGATACAAGCAAGGGAGAGTGGCGTCCAGATCTACGCGGTCATCTGGCTGGCGTGACTTCTCTCTCGTTTTCGCCAACGACTGGAATGCTCGCGTCTGCCAGTGACGACAACACAGTGCGAATTTGGGATATTTCCACCGGAAGGTGTCTCAAGATCTTGCAGGACTTCAGTGAAGGGGCGCACTGTGTAGTTTTCTCTCCTAATGGGAGCATCCTTGCAGTTGGGTCGGGCACAGGGACTATCCAGATATGGTGTTGTGAAGCTAAGGGAGGATCAAACTCTTGCGAGACTAAAAAGGTGCCGGCACGTTAATATTCCTTTAGCGTGACCAAACATGAAGTTCGCAGGTCTTAGCACGGGTAGCGGGTCGCCAAACGGCGTCGATATCATCCGATTATTCGGACAATCCTGGTAATACACGGCTGTAGTGAACCCGAACCAGACACCCCACTTCCCGCTCTTTCTCAGGCGAGCCTTCGCAAGATCTCGCGCCTTCCGATGATCGGAGTCGCCTTGATCAGTGGCTTGACGCCTTATTTCGTACGGAAGAGGTTCAAATGCAGGGTGTCTGAGCTTCGGCCTCGGATGCGAGGAGCCATGATCGAGCTGGGGATCGCCGAAGCAGCGACGACGAGCATCAAGATCGCGACGCCGCTGATCCAGCGGCGATTGCGCTTTGGCGAGGCGGCGATTGCTGGCTTCACGGGCTCCATGATGCTCCCTTTGCGCTCGAGCTCAATTGACGTCGATCGTGAGGTCAGGCCGAGCCGCATTTAGCTTCTTTAGCAAGCTTGAACTGAGCTTCGAAGGAACGCAAACCAGACACCCCACTCCCCGGGCCTTCTCAATCGCGATTCTACACCATCTCGCGCCTTCCGAGGATCATACTCGCTTGATCGGTCGCTTGGCGCTTTATTTCGACCGGGCGGAAGAGGCTCAAATGCAGGCTGACTTCGATCGTGACATTCGACTTGATAAACTTAGAAGCGGAAACAGAGCCGTTGATTCTAACCGAGGTGATCAGGCGAAAGATCACACGACTCAAAGGAAATGAGCGATGAATCGTCGAAACCGAAACGTCGGTCTAGCGATCCTCGGAGTCGCGCTTTCGATTGCTGTTGATAGCTTGGAACGCCGGAACAATGCGGCAGCCGAAAAGCCGAAACCTCTTATACCATTCAAGGCGAAAGAAGTCACTGAATGCACAGTTGAGGTTTTTCTTAGCCCAGGCCGTACTGTTTCGTTCGCGATGAAGAATCCCACCGATGTGCAGAAGCTCGTCATCGACAGCATCAACGCCGCCGAAGTGAATCTAAAACCGAAGGACTGGGCGGTGTTGGGAGGGATTGTCGTCAGGTCCGCCAAGAAGGACCAAGACGTCGAACTCAGTTTGTACTCGCCGTTGGGGAGATTCTCCCGTGGCAAAACCTACTACTCCGCCGACTTGGGCCCGCTCGGAAAGGAGATCGCTGAACGGATGCGCCATGCCCTGAGAAAACTCGGCAAATGAGAACGAAGCGGGGGGACGGCCGGAGATCGATCCGAGCGGTCGCTCCCTACCCGGCCCGACAGGCTTCGTCATTCGATCCACATGACGTGCGCAGAATTGTCAACGACCACAACATCCGCCCGCTTGGACTTGAGCATTACGAGTTTATCATACCTGTACTTGCAGCCCACCAGTTCGAGGCGCCGCAGCGTCGGCATTTCCATGATCTTTTCCAACGACCTGTCCGAAATCGGTACGACTGAGAGTCTCAATCGGGAAAGTCGCGGAAATTGGACGATGAGATCGATCTCTTTCTCTCGGATGAAGTAGATCTCGAGCACCTCGAGCGAACGTTGGTCTCGGAGCGAGGTCAGGAGTTCAATCAACACAGGCTCTGTTAGATGATGGATTGTTGGGAGCACTTCGAGGTTTACCGTATGGATGGCCCGAAAGGGTCGTCGCCCACGATCCTCCGTAACCACCTCGGAGCAGACGGCTCTTTCTTGCCGTTGGGAAGACCATCCGACCCGATCTCAAAATCGAATACGACGCTCCCGTAAGGCCGTTGGATCAGCTCAATGAGCCGCTTCTGCTCCCGAACTCGGTTGGCGACGGTCGCGATGGGAATTGACACGGCCGCGACGATGAGCATCAACAACCCAACGCCGCTGGGCCAGCGGCGCTTGCGGTTTGTCACGACGGGGCTTTTTGCAGACTCCGAACGATCCATGCGCTCTTATCCAATTCTCGATCCGGAAGGATCCTCAAGTCGGATTCGGACCCGCCCTTCATCGATGATCCAAAGTTTTCCTGGCAAAGGTTCTGATTCCAATAATCCCAGGAACCGACGGGTCAGGCTCAGTATGCGCGGTACGGTCTGTCGGTGAGGGCGAAGGACAAGAATTCCGGCGTAGAGCTCTGGTGGGTATCGGCGCACGTCCATGAAGTCTGTGTCCAGAGTCACGATCGCTCGACGCTCATCCAAGCAGACCGCCGCGACTCCCGGGTCTGCTACGCCAGCCAAGCCTTGCTCATCGACCCGCAATGCATCGTGTCCATTCTGAACGAGAATATCGGCGACCTCGCGGGGCAGGTTCTCATCCGTCTTGAATTTCATCAACCAGCCTCCGGTAGCGTTACGACGCGGCCGGACGCTAGCTCCGAGGCATAATGGATCGCGGCGCGAACATCCTCGGACTTCAGGGTTGGGTAGCTCTTCAACACCTCCGCTTCCGAGGCGCCTTCCGCCAAGTTGTCAAGGATCACAGTCACCATGATCCTCGTCCCTGTGATACACACTTTACCGTGGCAGATGCTCGGATCCACACTGATTCGTTCTTGCCAGTTCATGATCCTCCTCCCAATGGGATGTTGAACTCCATCTTACCAGGAAAGGAAATCAGACGCCCCACTTCCCGGGCCTTCTCAATGACGACTCTACGACATCTCGCGCCTGCCGCGGATCATCATCGCCTTGATCGGTCGCTTGACGTCTGATTTCGACCGGGCGGAGGAGGCTCGAATGCTGGTGTCTGCGATTGAGATTCTGCGGCGGTTCGAGGTCTTTGCGAAAGCCGTTCGATCGGAGGTCGATCTCTCATCCGCTTCCGATGTTCTTCTCGGCGAGGACGCTCGTCTCGGCTTCATCGAATCTGAGACCACAATTCGGACGGAGCAAACCTCGACAAGTGCTTTACGTTGGTCGTGGCGATCACCACTTCGTCCAAGCCGGCGTCGAGCGTGGCAGCTTGTCCAGCAAGAATGACATCTCCGTCCAGGGCTTCGCCCTTGGCTGAAGGTCGACCTTCAGCCCGCGCGGCCGCCCAAAAATCGGCAGCTTTTAGCATTGCGTCGGTCGTGATGGGAACGTAGCCCATCGTCCTTTTCAACTCATCAAGGCGCGTAATTCCCTTGACCTTTTTGGCTCGAAGAAGCTCGCGGCGAACCTCGTAATCCGCGATCTCTGGGACCAGAATCTCAGACCCGGACAAGAGGAGTTCCCTGACCCACTCAACGACGTCTCGATTCGGCCTGGGATGGGAAACCATCCCAAGCGGCCCGGTATCGAGCAAGACGACCTTACTCATCGAAGAGTTTCCTGTCTGACAACCGATCGCGGTCAAGGGCTTCCCTCAATTCCGGCCAGGTCTCCTCGTCGTACCCAGACTCGTCTTTGAGCCACTCGTCCAAGAGTTTCAAGGCCGCCTCCGGCTTGGTTGCATCGCGAGCACGCGAAGGACTTGGAGTCGAAGGGGCTTTTTCGCCTTTCCCGATCATGATGGCACTCCAACCGAATAACACATTGTTTTGGCCATGGTAAGGGCGTTGGGTTTTAGTGTAGCAAGAAACGCTGGAGATCGGACAGCACAGCGGCCTTGGCGTCCCCGCAACCAGATATACCACTTCCAAGGCCCTCTCAATCGCGATTCTTCGACATCTTGCGCTTTCCGAGGATCATACTCAGCTTGATCGGTCGCTTGGCGCTTCATTTCGTCCGGGCGGAGGAGGCTAAGATGCTGGGCGTCTGGGATTAGGACCCTAGCCTGCCGTCCTACTCTGCCGATCCATCTGTTTTCGGGACGCCGATGACTCGGAGCAAATTGCCTTTGTTGGCGTCATAAACGAACGCGCCGCCCAAGTCTACGGCTGCAGGTTCATCATAAATCGCGAAGCCTCTTCTCTTGAAAAGGGGGTTGGCCCCCACATTAGTCTGAAGAGCAATCACCCTCAAACCATCCGGACTGAATACGACCCCAAAGGCTTTCGTCTTTGTTGCGAGCACCTTCGCGATTTTCTTCGTTTCCAGGTCCCATATCGCGACAGACGCATCCCTTGAAAACAAGGCGGAGCTAGCGAGATGTTTGCTATCTGGGGAAAACGAGATTCCTGTGAGTCTCGTTGTGTAGTCGCGTTTGAGAAGACTCTTTAGTTGGCCTGTGGGTAGTGAGTAAACCCGAATCGTTCCATCTTCAAAGGCAGAAGCAAAAAGCTCTTCGTTTGGCGCAATTGTGACTTTTGCGATAGATTGCTCTGGAAAATGGTGAACGGAAACTGCGGTCTTCTGAGAGAGATCCCAAATGCGAAGGCTTGCCTCGGTGACGTCTGCTGGTGCTTCCTCCCCAGAGCCTGACACCAGAAATCGTCCAGTCGGAGAGATGGCCAGTGCTCTCACAATCGACCGGTGACCCTCCAACACGAATTCGACGATTCCATTGTCACAATTATAAGCTCGAATCAAACCGTCGTCTCCTCCTACAAACAGTACTGTACCGTCAGGGCTGGAAGCTAACGAAGACACAGAGACGCTTGGGAATATACTGGTGTGGCCGATCTTGGGATCCCACCGGAGAACCTTGCCGTCCATGGATGAGCCCCAGTCGGCATATACGAGATTGGAGTTTTGTGAAACTACCACCCTCCGAACGTCGCCGAGTTTACCTCCGAATCGGGCCAGTTCCTTGCCGTCATCGAGGTCCCAAATCCTCACGCTGCCGTCCTCGTTGCCAGTAGCAAGTCTGTGGCCGTCCGGGAAAACCGCTAGGTCACCTTTCACACCGATTGGCGGTTTGATGTGCATGTCGTGGAGGACGCAGGAAACGCTTCGGGTGATGAGAAAAACCGGGACGAAAACCATGAGAGCGAGTAGGAGTATCTGACGGCGCCAGCTTTTCATAGTGATTTCCGCAGAGAAAGTTCGCGACTTGAGCGCGGCTGACATCGAACGCTCAGGCCACTCAAAGAAAAGGCCTTGGATCTACCAAAAAATAAAGCATTTTCTTATGTAGGCATCTCTCGCTTTGCGATATCTTTCTGCGTCGAGACTCCGGGCAGCTCGGGTCGCATCTTCCGATCGCCCGATTGCCTCTATTGTTTCGCGTTGGGTCCCGCTTGGGCCGTAGTTGAAATATATGGGGCTCTCAGCCTCTTCCGCCAGCTTCTCTTGATGAAATGCCAAGGTCAGGCAGTAGACGGATCTACAGGCAAGGAAGAGGATCGCGAATAGCACGACAAGAATCATCATGGACTTGAGGCTAATCGAACGTTTCACTGCCAAATTGCGAAAAAGCTAACATTCATAAGCCTCGAGCGTGATCCGATGGCGGACATGGTGTTGCCTGAGTGGCTCGCGGCGTGGACCGCAAACCCCTCGCCCCAGTTCTCAGGCTCTCCCAATCGCGATTCTACAACATCTCGCGCAATCCGGGGATCATGGTCGCCTTGATCCGTCGCTTGTGCATTATTTCGTCCGGGCGGAAGAGGCTCAGATGTTGGGTGTCTGCGATTGGGCCAAGATACTATGAGGCCAGCATAGCCGGCAAAAGTAACCCCAGTCCCATAGCGCTCAAAGCCGCACCAAAGATGATCAGCTCAAAGACACTCGCCTCGGTTTTCAGCATTCTCGTGTCCTATATAGTGATTTGAGGATGATGTAGGCGGCTCTGCAAAAGGCAAAAAAGATGCCAAGCCGAAGGATAAGGACCATCAACGTCCGAACACGAAGTGGCCCACGCATTTTGAGTGCTCCGAGGAGAGGTCTTGTTCTCGTGGCTATGATCGCAAGAGTCCCCTAGGGTCGGTAGCTTGGGATGTGGAGCTACTGGACCCCGCCGCCTCGCTTCTTGGCTGGCTCGGCTTGTTACTCATGCTTCGACTCGATCACATTTTAAGTATAGGAACGGAAACCAGGAACCCCGCTTCCCGAGCCTCCTCGATCCTGATTCTACAACATCTCGCGACTTCCGAGGGTCGTACTCGACGTGCTCGATTCGCGGAAAAAGCGTCACCGCTTGTTCCTGGAACCAGCCGCATTCGGCTTCCACCTGAGGAGAACCCAAACAACCCAAACCAGACACCCCACTTCCCGCTCTTTCTCAGGCGAGCCTTCGCAAGATCTCGCGCCTTCCGATGATCAGAGTCGCCTTGATCAGTCGCTTGACGCTTTATTTCGTGCGGGAAGAGGTTCAAATGCTGGGTGTCTGAGTTTCGGCCCTCTGAGGTTCGGCCCCTCGAGATCATACTCGCCTTGATCGGTCGCTCGTCGTTTGATTTCGACCGGGCGGAAGCGGCTCCGACGCCTGGAGTCAGCGAGCGGGCCGTCTGGACAGACCGTGTCCCGCTGGTTCGCCGATCTAAGGCATTGCGTTCGAACCCGCCTCTTTACCCATAGGGGGGTATACAAGGTCCTTACCATCGACTTTGCAAGTCCCGACGGTGGTTCCCGCCTTGTCAATATAAAGCCATTTCCCTCCGCTCCACCAACAACCCCCGTCGAAAGGCTTAATAAGCCTGCCACCGAGATGGATGCGTGCAAGGCCGGAAAAGTAGTCCTCTGCGTCGTTCCACTCGAGTCGTTCGGACGATTTTCTTCTTAAAACAACACCACCTGATTGGTTGATGAAATACCATTCGGACGAACCGAGCACTCGACACATACCTTCTCGAAATTGGCCGACTTCCGCGAAGCGAGGCTGTATTATCAGCTCACATTTCCTATTCACAAAACCGAATTTATGGTCGACAACCACGGCGGCCATTCTCTCAGAGAATGACTGTGCGTATTCAAAAAACGACCCGTGAGCCGCCAATTTGCCATCAGAATTGATAAATACAGAATATTGCTTACCTCCTTGCCTTGCAACAACAACGACAGAGGCCAATCCGTCCACTAAATCGTCCACCTCCTGTACATAATGATGCTTATCCAACTCAAGCGATTCCATTCCAAATGCTCTTCGACCCTTCGTGTCGATGAATTCATGCTCACCATGACGGCGCACCCACGCAAGTCCACCGTGGAATGAACCCCCTGCTTGATATTCACAAGGGAGGAACTCCTTACCCTCTAGATCAATATAGCCATACGACGACTCCATCTTAGCTACCCTCGTTCCCGGCCGTTCCAACTGGCCCAATGACACCACGGCAAGGTTCTCGGAATAATCCTTGACACTTTCGTAAATCGGCTGAACGACGATTTTTCCAGACGGGTCAACACAGCCGAACCGACCGTTTTGACTAAACCAAGCGCGGCCTTCGGAAAAGGAACCGGTTGGTAAGGAATCCATAGGCAGCGTCACGCGCCATTTACCGTCGATTCCAATATATCCTTCCTTGCTTCCGGTTCCGACAGCGGCGAGACCTTCATGAAAGTCGCTGGCATGTCTAAATGAAGGAGGAATGCGCGTAGCGCCTGACTTATCCATGTAGCCCCAGCGCGAGCCTTCCAGAAATGGGCGAAGCGTAACTTCCTCCAAACGAATATCCTCACCCAGCGCGATTGCCTTTTGCGACTTGCTTTCTACATGCTGGAAAGGGGCATCCGCTGCTTCCTGGCAAAAGCACTGTTGCCAGCCGCATGCGTGCAGTACCAACATGCCTACTGTCACCACAGATCTCAGAAGTGAATGCATAAAGATACACATTTGCATTACGAGCGACGGACAGCCTCTGCACCGGACGACTCACGCAGAGCCGAGAACGGAAACCAGACACCCGCACTTCTCCGGCCTTCTCAATCGCAATGCTACAGCATCTCGCGCCTTCCGTGGATCATACTCGCCTTGATCGGTCGCTTTCCGTCTGAATTCGACCGGGCGGAAGAGGCTCAAATGCAGAGTGTTTGCGATTGGGCCCGTATTTTCGGTCGCCGACGGCGCATCTTCGACATTCCGCGTCGGATCACGACCTTTCGATGTAACTTCGTTCTTTCTGTTTCAGCGGTCGGATTTCCAATCCGTCAACGGCTTACGGGTCAGACTCGACAAGAGATCAATCGACGCGGATACTGATAGGCGAGGATCGGCGAGGATTCATCGGTGCCATCCTATCGAGATTCTCCTACTAATCTCGATCGCCCCGACGAGCGAAACTGCTTGAAACGGTGAGCGTCATGCCTGAGCCACGTTCTGCTTTCCGTTGGGTTCTCGCAGTTCTCGGGTTCATTGCTTGTCTTTTCGTCGCAACGCAGTTCGTTGGCGAGCCTTCAAAAGGCCCTGCGGATAAAAACCGAACCACCAAACCTGAGCCAAAGCCCGCCAGGCGATCAGAAACCAAGGTCACCTTCGACGACAAGATCGTGGATCCCCGAATCGTGTTCTCAGCCGACGGCAAGCTGTTGGCGGCATTTGGCTCTTTACGCCTGGATCCGCGTGCACAGGGTGCAGGCTCTGAAAAAAAGGAGCAGCGCCTCACCGTTTGGGACGCGAGTTCGGGAGATATTGTTTTGAGAAAAAAGCTGACTAAGGATCAATACTCGCTTGACTTTTCACCCGATCGAAAACTTCTGGCGATGAGCGGTGTTTCTCCTTTGGAACCTCATGAAACCCTGCTCCAACTCATCGAATTGGAAACCGGTAGGTTAAGAACGACTTTCAAGTCGAAGCGATTCGGCATGCTTAGTACCTCTTTCTCCCGAGACGGAAAACTCGTCGTCTCTGCAGGTTTATACAGACTTGCAGTTTGGGAGGTTTCAACCGGACGACAACTCGTGAATCTCGGGCCGAACGCCAGAATCCGAGTCTGCTCCTTTTCCCCAGACGGCAAGATCATCGCAGGCGGCGACGACGAGGGTTGGGTGCGCTTCTGGAGCGTCGACGGATCGACCTCGAAGGTAGCCCCCACCCGCCACGAGCAGGGGGTCGTGTCTGTTGCGTTTTCGAACGATGGCAAGACTCTCGTCACTGGCAGCATGGAGAACGATTTCAAACTGTGGGATGTTGCGAAGGCCGAGGAGATCGTTGGATACTCTGAGGGTCTGGGGTCTGGGTGGGGCAAGAGGCCCTGTTTCGCGCATTACTTCGGGGATTCGAACAATGTTGTTTCTGCATCAGAGAATAAGCTGAGGATCCGCGACCTCAATACGACCCTGGAGAAAGAACGAGAGCTTGTACCGAAGGACTCTAAGATCTGGCTGGGTTGATTCGCATTCTCGGCCGATGGCAGTAAAGTCGCCGCGTCGGCAGTAATATATGACTCCCGTGATCCGACAGGTCCAGGAGACTGGTCCGTCATGGTGTGGGACGTACCTTCTCTTTTCGAGGAGCGAAGGACCGATCGGTGATCGGCATCTATTGGGGAAGAATTAAGGACACCCATCTTTCGACACCACCTCAGGCCGGATTCAGCTCGCTTCCCCTGACGGCGACGCCACTTACGACAATAATTTGTCTACTTATCTAGTCGGTCCCGGCAGGAGACTATCCCGGATAATTACATCCACACACGCATGCTTTGGTCACAAAGGATGGTCGTCCGAGATTGCCCTGGCTTCGCCGGGAGTCACGGTCTACCGCGTACCGAGACCTCACCTCTTATTCCAGTCTGCTGTGGGGCGGAACCAGACACCCCACTTCCCCGGCCTCTCATTCGCGATTCTACGACATCTCTCGCCTTTCGAGAATCAGACTCACCTTGATCGGTCGCTTGACGTCTTAGATCGTTCGGGCGGCAGAGGCTCAAATACAAGGTGTCTGCGATTATGACAGTGGAAGGGATTCACCGCCGAGCCGCAAAGCACGCGAAGCTAACAAGACGAGAACAATCTATGATGAGCCGAGACCCAGGCTGTCCGAGCTCGGGGCCTGTGCTAGACGCATGCCTCGTCGTCATCTTGCTGATCCTGGATCCAACTGCTGAAACCACGGAAACCACCTATAATCATTCCTACTACGAGCGCGATAATTGCTATTGGGATGAGCTCCAAGCCCATAAAGTCACGGCGCGGAATGTTCAAGCCGTCCAATATGACTAGGTATACGATCACTAGAGCGGGGGCCAGAAACCCAAGTCCCAACCCCCACAGTATTAAACCACGTATGATTAAATATATTATGTGTTTATCCCATTCTGACATAGCAGTAATTTTGGCAAAGAGTTCCGATAAGCCTGAAACTAGACACCCCACATCCCAGGCCTTCTCGATCGCGATTCTACGAGATCTCTCGACTTCCAAGGATCATACACGCCTTGATCGGTAGCTTGGCGTTTCATTTCGACCGGGGGAACCCGAACCAGCCACCCCACTTCCCGCTCTTTCTCAGGCGAGCCTTCGCAAGAGCTCGCGCCTTCCGATGATCAGAGTCGCCTTGATCAGTCGCTTGACGCTTTACTTCGTACGGAAGAGGTTCAAATGCAGGGTGTCTGAGGTTCGGCCCCAAGAAAAGAAGCCAATCCGCACCGAGCATCCGAATCCCTCTATCCATGAGAGCAACCGCCGCATGACAACACCTCCTTGAATCAAGCTGACGCCAAGCAATTCCTGAGCGAATCGTACTCCCTCAGGATGCATGGTTGTCAATACGAATTGAGGGTCGCTTTCTTCCCAACTTTGTAGTCCGTTCCGCCCATTTGGCTGGACTCTCAGTCTGTCTCCGATTGGATCTTACCCTCCTCAGATGAATTCTCAGACTGTCTGCGATTGGATATCGAGCGTGACGCTGGATCGTCCGCCGCCAGGAATGCACTTTCACCAAATCAGGCACCGCCATGGCCGACCTCCTGATCTCTGGGAAAGGATTTCACCCCGGCCAGGCTACCCACCTGGTCAAGATGCGGATGGCGCAACGGTTACGAGTAATTACCGGATAGACAAACCTAAACCGCCGCGCCACATCTCGACTCCACATGAATCGAAATGCCGGACTTCCGCAGAGAGATGTGTGCGGTTCTGCTTAGGGCAGGTATTGGAGCCTGCCCAAAAGAAACACGTAAAAGCATGCAGCCAGAAAAAAATCCCACGAAATCCTGCCGCGAAGCACCGCCGCTGAAAGAAAAATCAAGCAGTAAACATTAATAATGAGAAATAGAGTGACTGTATTATCACATAATAGCCAGTGGTGAAACACCAAAGAAAAAGCACCAACGAAAAACATTGCGCACAGGAAGGCGGCGAGGGAGCACACATAAGCAGCGTGCAGGATCGTCTGACAGTAGGCAACGGACATTCCATGAGTAATGGTCCGCATGGCGCTCACCATTTCACCCCATATGTCTTCCCGCTCTCCTTTGAGATCCGAATCTTATTGAAAATCTGCGGTCTGCAGGCCCATAAATTTGCACTAAACTTGAGTCTGGCGGCCTCATCGCACATGGCCGTGATATTGTCGTCAAGGAATTTTACCGTCCATAGATAAGCGTCTCTTTCTCCGACAACATGGCCTGCTTTGCTTGAGTATTGATACCGATCGCATCCAAACCAGCCACCCCACTTCCGGGGCCCTCTCAATCGCAATTCTACGATACCTCTCGTCTTCCAAGGATCATACTCGCCTTGATACGTCGCTTGGCGCTTTATTTCGCCCGGTCGGAAGAGGCTCAGATGCTGGGTGTCTGCGATCGGGCCGCCAACTGGCTTGCCAGACTCCGGATCTACCGCGTTATGCTATAATCGAAGCCCGTTCCGAATCATGACCTAAAACGGCGGTCGGCATGACACTTAGAACCGGCCTCAGTCGCACATTTTTCTCTTTTTGGCTCGCGCTTGCACTGGCCGCCCTCGCGACGCTTTGCCAGGATTCGCCACGTCCGGGGACTCTGGCCCGGAAGAGCGATCCCCGTGAGCTTACACATACCAACCTGTCCAAAAGCCACGAAAGCGACTCGCTTCTCGTTCGAGCCGGACACTATGTTCGCGGCGTCAGGGCCGACCAAATCGCCAGAAGACTTCTCAAACAAAGCTTTAACGACGAACCGTGGAATTGTAGCGTTTTCTCGTTCTACTCAGAGAGCGAAGATGCATTCCTTTATTCATTCTCTCACACAGGAGCCTGCTTCGCTCCGCCGATACTCATAAAGGTGGCGGGCGATGGTCTATCCTCGCGTATCAGCTACGATGACTGGTACTCGGAGGAGTCGCGATCTACTCGATCCGCCCTTAGGACCAGAAGATACGGACTCGCCGTCGAAGCTCTCTTGGATCCTGGTGCAAGAGGGAGCTCACGAGAGATCGTGGATTTGAGCTTCGTTCGTTTCCGAACTCTGGCAAAATCGAAACTTCAAGCCGTCCTCTCAAAGGCGAAGCCTCGAACCCCTCGGTCCTCGGCGAAATAGGACACCCATCTTTCGACACCACCTCAGAACCCGAACCAGCCACCCCACTTCCCGCTCTTTCTCAGGCGAGCCTTCGCAAGATCTCGCGCCTTCCGATGATCAGAGTCGCCTTGATCATTCGCTTGACGCTTTATTTCGTGCGGAAGAGGTTCAAATGCAGGGTGTCTGAGGTTCGGCCCCGAGAAGAACTCGAGACCGAGTTCAGCCGCAATAGGACGAGAAATCAGGGCAAGAAACTTGGGAGAAACGATGGGTAAGCTTGTCGACAAGAAGACCGGTGGCAGCAAAAAGCGGCAGGCAGCGCCCCATGCTTCTCGTTCGAGTAAGCTATCGCCGGCCGGAACCAAGATTGTCTCGGCATTCGAGGAAGCGATCCACGTCATGCGATCCGGCGATGCGTTGCCTGGACGCCTTACCGCCCGCAGCCCACATGCGGAGTTCGTCCGCCCATCCTATGGCCCAGACGATGTGCGTCGAGTGCGCGGCCTCCTGGGCATGAGCCAGGTTGTTTTCGCGCAGTTTCTGGGAGTGGACCCTAACACGGTCCGCTCTTGGGAGCAGGGCACGCGTCCGCCAAGCTCAATCGCGCGCCGGTTCATGGGGGAGATCGAAGAGGATCCCGCCTATTGGCGAAAACGGGTTTTGCCACAGGATATCGATTGAGCCGGAAGATGAGTCCAGAACCAGAGCTCTGGGCGTGTTTCGTTGAAGCCGCTTGTCTCGTTATTCGAAACTCAGACACGAATGGCACTTCCTGAATCGTAACTCTCGCTGCTCGTTATATTTGTGAAAATCGGCCTCTCTTGCTGATCTTTTGGGTAGCTACCAACCACCCAATCCAAAGGCAAGGAGGCCGACAATGGGTCAGGGTATCCGTTCCACCGTCCGTGACCAGATCAATCGCCTTCGTTCTCAACCAGAGGAGCTGTTCGAGGGGTTGCTCGATCGCAACCTCGTTCAAGAGGCGATTGACAAGGAAGGAATTCGGTGTCGTGATTGTGTGTACACGCCACTTACCACATTGTGGACCTTCGTCTGCCAGGTCTTGGATCCCGACCATTCCTGTCAAGCGGCGGTCCTGCGACTGTTTGCTTACTTGACTTCTATCGGCGTTCGAAGGTGTTCAACGAATACCGGACCGTATTGTAAGGCACGCCGTCGGCTGCCGCTTTCACTGATCATGCGTTTGGTGCTCACAACTGGACGAAAGCTCGAGGAAACCTCGCCTGGTTCCTGGAAGTGGAAAGGACGTTCCGTCTACATCGTGGATGGAACAACCGTGTCGATGCCCGACACACCGGAAAACCAGAAAGCGTTCCCTCAGCATCGGGCGCAGAAACCCGGGCTGGGCTTCCCAATCGCACGCATGGTGGTCGTGATCTCGCTTGCAACGGGCGCGGTTCGTCGTTTGGCGATGGGTCCTTACAAGGGCAAAGGGACCGGCGAGCCTTCTCTGCTTCGACGCATCGAGGACGAGTTCGAAGCAGGCAGCGTCGTGCTCGGGGACCGCTGTTTTGGCTCATTTTTCGGCATTGCGGGCCTGCTCGCTCGGGGCGTTCATTCGGTGTGCCGGACTCACAAAGGACGAAAGATCGATTTCAAACTTGGCAAGTGCATTACAGATTTGGATCACATCGTGAAATGGCTAAGGCCGCAGCGGCCCAAAGACATGGACATTGAAACGTATAATGCTTTCCCAGAGGAACTGGAGATTCGCGAGATTGGCTTCCGCGTCAACCAACCAGGATTCCGGGTTAGCTTTGTCATACTCGCAACGACTCTCCTGGACGCGACCGAATACAGCTCGGATGATCTCGCGGAACTCTACTTCGAGCGATGGAACGTCGAAGTGGACCTGAGAACGATCAAGGTCGAGCTCTCAATGAACGTCCTGCGTTGCAAAACACCTGACATGGTAGAGAAAGAGGTATGGATGCACATGCTGGTGTATAACATTGTTCGCACGTTGATGGCGGAGGCCGCGATTCAGACGGGGACCGAGCCGAGGAAACTAAGCTTCAAGAGCGCTATGCAGGCGATCCGGCGCACTCGGAGGCGATGACCTACGCACCGGAGGACCGCCGGGAGGTGTTGCGTCTCAGCCTGCTGGAGGCGGCCGCCGCCAACGAAGTTGGACACCGACGCGGACGAGTAGAACCTCGCGCCGTGAAGCGACGACCCAAGCCGAGTCGAATACTGCTCGAACCTCGTGAGGCCGCGCGTAAACGCTTACGGGTAGCGGCTTAAGAGCTTCAGGAAGTGCCATTCAACTCAGACACTGGCGCTGTGCGATTGGGTTGAGTTGCGAAATAAGAACCGGACGTACATAGTTTGATTTCAAGGAAACCGAGCGTCGGGAATTGCATATGACGTGAGCGATCGAGAGCATCAAGGCGGCCGCGAGCGAGCAGTTGATCGACGAAGACAACGAAGTTGTTTCGCTCGAAGTTTTTCCTCCACTGACCTCGGAACAGATCGAAGCGTTCGAGAGCCGGGCGGGCGATCGCAGACAGTCTGGGATTTCGGGTCGCGATGATCAACCCCGAAAACTTTGCCCAGCTTACCTGCACAGGCCAAGTCTGACAAAAGCCGCTCGCGCAAGTCGGTTCCAATATGAGAGTAGGTAGAGAGCACGCGCAGTGCTCTTGATGAACCAAAACCTCTAATTGGACCAAATACCTTGTTTCCAAGCCTCGAATTCATGTGGAACGGTCCGAGGAGCTGCCCGTTCGGGCGGCCGAGGGTCGCCAAATCCACCCCTAAAAGGGGCCCAAAAGCGCACCGGAATTTCGAGGGGGGTTTTCGCCGCATCACACCGAAAACTCTGATCCAACTTACCCATTTTCAACCGCGCATCTCGCTGGAATTACCCAAAGCGCCGTCCAGCATTTTGCAGAGCAAACTCCGCGAATGGCAGAGCAGGATGAGCGCACAGGAGGCCACGAAGGTTGAAAATCCGCCTATGGCGGATTTTCAACCTTCGTGGCCTCCTGTGAGAAACGCCTTTTTTCCGTCTCCGCGTCTCTGTGGCTCTGCGTGAGCCCTCTTTCTCAAACTCTTGGATCGCTCCTGTGAATCCCATTAAAAGAAAGCGACAACACCGTGCCATCTGAAGCCCAGTTGAAAGCCAACGCCCAAAACGCCAAGAAATCCAAAGGCCCCACGACCCCCGAGGGTAAAGCCAGGTCGTCGCAGAACGCATTGAAGCACGGTCTGCGCTCGGGCCAGCCGGTCCTGCGCACCCTCGAGAACCCTGATGATTGGAAGGCTCATTTGAAGGCCTTCCTAGACGACGCCAAGCCGGTCGGCGATATCGAATTCAAGCTCGCCGAGAAGGCAGCGATGTGCTTGTGGCTTCAGTCGCGGGCAGAATTGATCATCTCGATCGCCCAGGACGTCCAGATCGAGACCAAGGGCTTCAAGATGATCTACGACGACTGGGAAACGCCAGGCGACATCGCGTTGCGCTCCTGGATCGCGCAGGGGTTCCAAAAGCTTCGCGAAGTGGCTTTGGACGGCGGCGCCAACTGCCGAGAATCGATTCGCGAGGCCTGGCTCAAGATCGACTTCGACTTCGGTTCGATCGAGACCCTCCAGCTCTACCATCAGAAGCTCGAAGGCAGTTTCTATAAAGCGTTCAATGCGCTCGAGCGGCGGCGGATCGAACGCGAGAAGAAGGTCGAGCGTGCCGAACGGCTCGAGTACCAGCGTTGGAAAGACTCTCTCAAACTACCCAGAACGCCGACCTTGGCGACGACGGTTCAACAGTTCGAGGCTTTCGACGAGATCGACATCGCGTTCCTCTTGAAGGACGACTCGCTCGAAGAGGTTGAGCAGGAGGCAGTGCGGCAGATCTATACGGAGCGCAAGCGGAAGCAAGCGATGGCCGAGAACCGAGCCAAGCTGGTTGCCGAGGCGATGGGGGTTGTTCAGGAGCTCGACGTAATCGAGGTGGATGCGTGCGAGGAGGTCGATGAAAGGCTCGAACCGAAGTTGGCTGGCCCTGAGTACCGCACGAACGGATTCTTCTACGGCAAGGAGAAGCTCGACAAGGAACATCCCGAGTACGACTGGTTCAACATGACCGAGGAGGCGGTGGTGACGAAGGTTGAGTCTGAGAAAGGCAATTTGGGTTTCCGCCGTCGGCGGATTCTGGGCGCGGAATCGATCCTGGCCGCCGATCACCAGCCACGGACCGACGACGAAGAATTGGGTTTGTTTGTTCCAGCGGCGCAAATTGCTTCAGGGGCAACGGCTTGCGACGAGCATTCCCGATCTGGCGAGGCCCCTGCGACATCGGGTTCGCTCGAACGCAAGGCCCCGCAAGTCCTGGCAGAGGTCAGCTCGGGGCAGCTGCCCCTACAAGGGACGCCTGCCGCGCAATCCCAGGAAGAGGTCAGCTCGGGGGAGCTGCCCCTACAAGGGATGCCTGCCGCGCAATCCCAGGCAGAGGTCAGCTCGGGGGAGCTGCCCCTACAAGGGATGCCTGCCGCGCAATCCCAGGCAGAGGTCAGCTCGGGGGAGCTGTTCCTACAAGGGACGCCTGCCTCGCAATCCCAGGCAGAGGTCAGCTCGGGGGAGCTGCCCCTACAAGGGACGCCTGCCTCGCAATCCCAGGCAGAGGTCAGCTCGGGGGAGCTGCCCCTACAAGGGACGCCTGCCTCGGAATCCCAGGCAGAGGTCAGCTCGGGGGAGCTGCCCCTACAGGGATTAAGCGTCCCAGCCAGAGTGAAAACCGCCTCAGGCGGACCCTCTGATCTTCAGTCCCAACGCGGAAAGTCGTTTTAGCGCTCAGGAACCAACCTTGACCTGACAATTGGTCGCTATCGCTCGAGCAGTGGCTCTTTGACAATCCGGCTGCATCGTAAAGTCTGTCCCTTGCTCATGAGAGCGAGAGATATATGGGAAGGTACGCGCGGAAGGAGCCCGCGCGTCCTATGGAGCACCATTGGCATGGTTAGAGCGAATACAGTCCTCGGCGTTCGTTGGCTCGAATCGAGAGGACGTCCCTGGCGGCTCTGCCCCCCTGGATGATCAGGCGTTTCGCGGAGCCTTTGTAGGAGTGCACGGAGCTGAGTCGGGCAGGGATCTCGGCGACGCTGTAACCGAACTTTCGGGCAAGGTATAAGAGCTCGACGTCGAAGCCAAACCCGTCGGTGCGTTGGAGTCGGAAGAGGCGTTCGGCGACGGGGCGTCTGAAGCCTTTCAGGCCGGCCTGGGTGTCTTTAAACGGAAGGCCAAGGGAACTGCGCACCAGAAAGTTGAACGTGGCGCTATAGAGCTGCCTGAGCGTTCCTCCGCCCCTGTGATTCGCCAGCACGCGAGAGCCAATCACGACGTCGTGGTTCTCGAGCGCTTGGTTGATCGACTCGACGTGGTCGAGAGAATATGCCAGGTCGCCGTCGAGGAAGCAGACGCCCTCGCCAGTGCAGTTAGAAAGGGCGGATTTGATCGTTCGGCCCTTCCCCATGTTCCGACCGTTTGCGACCACTTGAATCGATTCGAGCCCTGTCGATTCGATACGTTCGCAAAGGATTCTTAGAGTCTCATCTGTTGATCCGTCGTCTACCAGCAGGAATTGATGTTGGGGGTTCTGCCGAGCGTAAGAAGCAACTTCGTCCGCGGTTTTCTCGGCGTGGTCGGCTTCGTTATAGAAGGGCAGGATCACCGAGAGCTTGCGCAGGCGAACGGTATAGGCTTGGTGAGGGGCTGATTTCGTGGATTCAAGATCCTTAAGCGCCGGCAAGATCAGAGTGGCGTCGTTGTCGGGATTGGGTCGACTTCCGGAGCCCGATTTGAGCCCGATCGAATGTGGGGGGAATGGCATCGGATTACTCCGTCATCGAGGCGGTCGTTGATCGGGCTCCGACCATTGGACCAAGGGCGAATGCTCTCTTCGGCCTACCTGAAACTGCTGGACGCTCGGTGAGCATTCGGGCGGCCTCGAGGGTCGATCGAGTCTTTTCGTACTCGATGGCCAATTGGACGATCCCCGCGAGCAAGAGGATGTCCGCGAAGGTCTGCGTGGCGTAATAGGGCAAGGCCGACCCGCCTGGGAAGATCATGTCGAAGACGAAGAGGCCCAGCGATCCAAGGATAAGGACCCTGGCCAAACGGCTGTGCGGTTCGAAGGAGGATTCCACGATGGCCCATGCCAGGCTTGGCGCCACGAAAATGAAGGTGCAGCATTCGGTCGCGGGGCCCAAAAGAGTCATCCAAACCGATCCCAGACCGAGGATCAGGGAAAGCACGCGCTTCTTGGGCCAGTTCTTCAAGACCGCCGCGAGGCACGCTGCTGCGGCTGCGGCTGCTCCTGCAAGTTGGATCAGCGAGTAAACCGCCGGCCTCATGCGCCAACCCCAAGCCAAACCGATAAACCTGAGATCTCGATATGAAAATGGAATGGTAACTTTATGCCTGAGATCCTTGCTGAGGTAAAAGATCCATTCCTTGTATTGCTGGACGACGTACTCTGGGTTTTGGGTCAAGAAGGGGAAGATCGCGGCGGCTGCGAGAAGCATTAAGAGCTTGGGGGCGAACTTTCTGGGGAAGCACGCCGCTAGGAGCATCGCCATCGAGATCGGGTAGATCTTGAGAACGGTCGCCACGACGGCGGCGGTTGCTGCGATCCACCACCTCGACTGCGCCGAGGCGGAAAGCATGATCAACAACAATCCAAGCACGATCGGATTGGTTTGGCCGTTGTGCAGGCTCGCGGCCGAGAGCGGCAGCGCCGCCAGTAGGATCGCGCCTCGATGTCTCGACGTCAGTCCTTCAGGGAGAACGTTGCTAAACCAGGAATGCAGGGCGCCCAAGAGCACCGCGGCGTTGAGAGTTCTCCAGAGCACCCCGGCCGCACCCAAGGGAAGGACCGATAACGCGGCGAAAAACGGCGTGGCGGGGGGACTGTAACGGTAGAAATCGACCTTGTATTGATGCCTGTAGTCTCGATAGAGCGGTTTGCTGGCCCGCCAATTTTCGCCTGCGAACTGAAAAATCGGGTAGACGGTGTGTGCCTTGGGGACGAACACGGCTTGTCCAATTGTGATGGAAAGCAGCAAAGCCCACGCGGCGACCGCGGCTCGCTGGGGCCTCAGGCGGCGTTTCAGCCAATCAAGCGGCATGTCGCGTTTCCGTTTGTTGCAGGGAGGCGAGCCTGGACGGCGCAACGAGCGAATAGCCTGCTTCCTCGCACGCTTTGGCGAAGCCATCGTCCTTGAGCAGCTTGAGCTCCTTCACTCGTCGGGCGAGACTGCCGTCGGCGGAAGACCCGTCCCGGCCTTCGAGCGCCATGTCGAATTCGCCCGGGTGGCAGACCCACTCGACAACCGTTCCAGGCACGATCGACAGCCAGCCAGGGACGAAATCGGGCCTGCCGAGAGTCCGAGGGTCGGCGATCCCCGCCAGCCAGTCGTTGCCTGGATAGCCAAGGGAGTCGAGCCTCCGAGACTCCGCGTTTCCAAATAAGGTTAACAACCCGCGCTCTGATTCGCGCCCCTGGGACGTTCCATAGCGTTCGAAGCGGCTCGCGTACGCGTCTGATGTAGCAGTTCTTTCCATGGTCTCCAAGCACGTCGGTCAGAGCCTGGCCGACGATCTTGAAGGCATGAAGGTGATGGTGGGCGTTGATGACGATCGGCGTTTCGCCGACGAGATCGATATATCGCGCAAGCTGGCCTCTCAGCTCGATTCTGAGATGCTCAGGGTCCAGAGCGCCCATCAGGAGACGTTTGAGGAAGGTCGAAAGGTTGGGGAAACGTCCATCGGACTCGACGAGGCTGCGGATCAACCGAGGGTTGGCCACGGGCCGATCGAGCGTGAAGCAGGGGTGCCATCCCATGTCGAATGGGCGATCGGCCAGGCGCCAGCTTGCGACCGAAGTCTCGGCGTAGGGTGAGGTGACCATGAGTACAGCGCACGTCACTCTGCCGCGCAGGCCGAGCTCGAGGATGCCGTGAGACGTCATCGGGCCTATGCCGAAGTCGTCGGCGGTGACGATCAAGTATCGGCTTTGGTTCATACCCATCCCTGGTTTAGCCGAGTCCGCGCCTTCACGAACAGAGACGTCGATCCTGGACGCCTAGGGCCTGCTTCATGCGGCGGGATCTTGGGCAAAAATCGGTCGAGTGTCCAGGTCAATCGGTTCCGCTTCCAGCATGTCGGCGTACCGGCCCAGATTGTTTGGATCTTCCTTGTCTATGTTCTTCCTGGAGTTATCGGCCGATTCCCCCGTTCGACTCGACTCGAGGCCTTGGAAGTGGGTTGTCGGAGGTCACACAGGCCTTGTGCCTGGTCGTTCCGACGTACTTTCCGACTCTAACGCGACGATGGGAAGCAAAGTTCCCTCTATATTCTGGCCGCGAGAAAACCTTTGCGCTCAGCCGTTGTTCCTGGTTGCTGGATTCCGGGCGACGTTCCGTATACCATGTTTGGCAATCGCATGACGAACCGCTGCGTGCGATCCTCTCCCAAGCTTGGTTTTGCGCTTTTCTCGAACCGCCTTCTATCTACTGTTTTGGAGGTCTGATGCAACCCAAGGGCGCCGGTGGGGATTTAGTGGCAGGGTCGCGGGAACGCCGCTTGACGAGACGAAATTTTGGCAGATTGGCTGCAATGCTTGCCGCCGGGTCGAGCCTGCCGTTTTATAACGAGTTCACGCTTGCCCAGGGCCTTTCGAGCATGCGGAACCTGCCGCCGGACGCCGTGCTCTTGAACTCCAACGAGAACCCGATGGGGCCTTGTCCGGAGGCAGTAGAGGCTGTGAAGGCGATCGCCCCATTGGGCGGGCGTTACATGTATCGAGAAACCTTCGAGTTCATCAAGTTGATCGCCAAAGTCGAGGGTTTGCCCGAGAGTCACGTGGCGCCTTTCGCAGGCTCCAGCGACGCCCTACATCGCGTGGTGCTGGCGTTCACCTCTCCCGAGAAGTGCCTTGTCACCTGCGACCCAGGTTACGAGGCGGGCGAGCGGGCGGCTCAGGCCAACGGCGCCAAAGTCATCCGCGTGCCCCTGCGGAAAGACTGTTCGCACGACGTGCATGAGATGGTCAAGGCCGATGCGAACGTCGGCGTGATTTACCTGTGCAATCCGAACAACCCAACAGGGTCGATCACGCGTAAAGAGGATATCGATTACGCAGTGGCCAACAAGCCTCCAGGGTCGATTGTCCTGATCGACGAGGCCTACATCCACATTTCTCCCAACGCCGTGCCTGCGGTCGAGCACGTCGCCGCCGATCGCGACGTCATTATCTTACGGACGTTCTCGAAGCTCTATGGGATGGCGGGTTTACGCGCCGGGGCCACTTTTGCCAGGCCCGACCTTCTGCAGAAACTCAAGTTCTATGCGGCTGGGGCGCTGCCGGCGACGGGAATGGTCGCCGCAATCGCCAGTCTCAAGTCCCCTGGGCTCATCGAGAAGCGTCGCTCGGAGATCACCTCGATCCGCGAAGAGACGGCGGAATGGCTCGACAAAAAGGGCTTCAAAATCCTGCCCAGCGAGAGCAATTGCTTCATGGTCGACCTGCACGACAGGCCGGCGCGAGAGGTGACCGAAGGCCTTTTCAAGGAAAAAGTGGTCGTCGGCCGCGTCTGGTCCTCGATGCCGAAGCACATCCGAGTGACGGTCGGCACGCGGGACGAGATGGCACAGTTCCGTCGGGCTTTTGCCAAGGTGATGTCGGTCTAGCCTGCAGGCACTTCCCCGCCCACCCCCCTAGAGTTCGGCTTTTTCGCCGAGGGTTGGGGGCGGGGCCGGTTCCTCGGCACCCGGAGAGCCGTGTCCTGCCAGTAGTGCCGGAGCAGCGTCACAAGTTCACGATATCTTGGATATTCCGAAGGCTTTTGAATATAAGTGTTTGGCACTGCTTGGTAGGTTTGAACCACGTCCTCCTCGCGGCGGGACGTGGTCAAGATCACCACTGGGATGGCGCAGAGGTAGGAATCCGCCTTGATCGACGTGAGCACTTGGCAGCCGTCGAGGCCCGGCAGGTTCAGGTCCAAGAGGATGAGATCGGGCTCGTCCTCGATTGGCGTCGTTGGCAAAGGCAGCTTCGAAAGGTATTCGATTGCTCGGCGGCCGTCGTTGATGACGGTGAGACGATGGGGCACGCTGGCTTCCTTGAAGGCGCGCTCGACGATCTTGGCGTCGGTCCGACTGTCTTCGACCAACAGAATATGAAAATCAAGGGACATTGAGCACTTCGGTTCGGGGGGATGCCTGGGCGATATTGGGTTGGATGGGAAGCGTTACAAGGAAGACTGCACCAGAGCCCGGGGTGCTCTCCACCGAGATCCTGCCCCCATGCGCCTGAACGATCTTTTGGCAAATGGCCAGGCCCGCGCCCGTCCCCTCGTACTCTTCTCGTGTGTGCAACCGCCTGAAGATCTGGAAGATTTTGCCATGAAACTGAGGATCGATGCCAATACCGTTGTCTCGAACCGAAACCACGACCCAACCCGGGGCATCTCCAGGCCGGGCGGAAATCGCGACCCAGGGCTCGCTCGACGCGTTGTATTTCAGACCGTTTGAAATCAAGTTGCCGAGGAGTTGGCCAAGCCGGTCGCGGTCGCCCCACAGTCTCGGTAAAGACCCTTCGACGCGTAGCTCGGCGTTCTTGGATCGAAGCAGTTCCGCGAGATCGAGCTTGATCAGACCGATCAACGCCTCCAGATTAACCTCGGCAAACTCCCCTGTCACGCGCCAGCGCGAGAAAGATTGAGCAAATCGTTGATGAGCGAACGCATCCTCCTGGAAGCGTCGACGAGATATCGCACATGCTCGCGACCCTCTTCGCCAATCCTATCGCCGCAATCTCTCATCAAGAAATCGGAAAACGCGATCAGCGTTCGCAAAGGCTCCTGAAGGTCGTGAGAAACGACATATGTAAACTCATCTAATTCTTTATTCTTTCGAGAAAGTTCTTCATTGGCTCGCGCCAGGCGTTCGTTCTTCTCGTGCAGTTCTTCCTCGAGCACGCGTCTGGCGGTCACGTCTTGGGCCACGCAGCGGGAATGCTTGAGCCTGCCGTCGCCCGCCAAGACGCCCGTGCCCATCACCCAGACGTCGATCGTTTCTCCGTTGGCTTTCTTCCAGGAGGTCTCCAGCTCGAGATAGCCGGTCCGCAAGAAGTCGGCGAAGGTCGCGGCGAATTCGCGGCGCTGTGCGAAAGGCAGAAGGTTCTCGATCGGGGCGCCGATCAGATCTTCTCGGTGGTATCCCAAAGTGCGCAGAAGCGTGTTGTTGCACTCGAGAATCCTGCCCGAGTCGTCGAGGCTGAAGTACATCGCGGGAGCGTTCTGATACAGATCGCCGTACCGGTCCTTGAGCTCGGCGAGTTCGCGGTTGGTCTTGCGCAGCTCTTCGTTCACCTTGGTCAACTCCCTCGTCCGCCTGCGCAGTTCGCGCTCGGCCCGCAGCTTGTCGGTGACGTCGGTGACGTGGCACCGAATGTAGGAGACCTGGCTCTTCTGCTTCGCGTCGTATCTGACGCTGACGTTCAGTTCGATCGCGCACGATTCCCCCTTGGCCGTCTGGATCCGATAGATCAGCCCGTGAGCCTCGCCTTTGACCAACACCCCCTGGAACTGCTCCCAGGCGAGGTTTCGGTCGTCCGGATGCACGACGTCCAGGAACGATTTCGCACGCAAATCGGCGAGCGGCCAGCCCAGAAATTGCTGTTCGCCCACGCTCGAATCGATCCACTTGAGCGTCCTGGGATCCAGCCTGCTGACCATGTCCAGAGTGGCGAAATCTCCAGAGAGCGTGGGGTCGACCACCGATTCCGGCGGTTCGTACATTCCGCTTCTCGTCAACGCCTGCTCGGGCCTGCGCGGCGATGCGCTCCGAGCCGACCGCGCCAAGGCCGGCGCGTGCTGCGTGGGCAGGTCGTGCGACAGCCGCTCGCGGAACCTGTCGAGCGATTTCACAAGCCCGGAGAGCTCCGGGATCGAACGCACGACCGAAGGCTCGCGGACGTCGCGGTCCGACCACGATTCGATCCAATTCGAAAGCCGTTTCACGTCGTTGCGCCAATCCTCGCTCTCGGCCCGCTCGCGCAAAAGCACGATCGCCGCGGTCGAAAACAACCCCATCGCCGCGCACAACGCCGCAGCCGCGCCCAAACCCGAACGCCAACGCAATAGCGAAGCGTCCTCGCGCAGCGAAAGCACGATCAATAGAACCACCCCGCACCAGGAAAGCGCGCTTGCCAAATAGGCGACGCGTATGGCCATGCTTGGAAAATTATAATCGGATTTAGACATATCAAAGTAGATGTTCTAGTGATGTTCGCGTCGCTAAGCCGGCCTCGGGGCGTCTTGGTCGACGGGCAGCCAAATGGTAAAGCACGCGCCTCCCGCCTCTTTGTTGCAAGCCGTCAGCCTGCCGCCGTGCTCGCGAATGATTTCCGAGGCCAGGTAAAGTCCGTAGCCCGAGCCTTCGGCCTTGGTTGTGAAGAACGGTTCGAAAATGCGATCGACCGCGACCTCCGGCACGCCTGGGCCGTCGTCCGACACGTCGATTTTCACCCATTCGCGATCGTCTCGCCGGCAGCTTTCGACCACGACCTTGATCGATCCGCTCTCGCGAATCGAAAGAATGGCGTCTCGGGCGTTGGTGAGAAGGTTCAAGAAGACCTGAATCAGCCGCCCCGCGTCGGCCAGCACGTGGGGCGGCTCTCCCACCGTCTCCAGTTCGACGGAAACCTTGCCTGCTCGGGGGTCGTTCGATTTGGTGAAGATCTCAATCGATTCCTTGGCCACCGATGTCACGTCGTTGATCGCAAGCGCCGGAGGTCCGGTCCTAACGGCGGCCATCAGGTGTTCGAGCCTGATCTGCAAGAGCCTCGTCGAACGCAAGAGTGGTTCGATCCATTGATGAAACTGATGTCCCGGCGGCGCTTGCATCTTGAGCAGCTCGGCGTTGCCCCTGATCACCGACAATGGGCCCCGGATTTCGTGAATGATCCCCGCCATCAGCCTGCCAACCTGGGCAAGCTGTTCGTTGAGCGCGGCCACCGTTGCAAGTTGGCGATACCGCGCCAGCCTCCGGACCCTGGCCAAGATGATCGGACCAGGGGCGTCCTTCAGGAGGTAATCGTCAGCGCCGGCCTCGAGACCAACCTCGACGTTGTGCTCGTCGCCCCACGATGTCAGCAAGAGCACGGGAATGCCAGCGCAGAGGGGGTCCGTGCGGAGGGCTCGGCAGACGCTATATCCGTCGGAGTCTGGCAGGTTGACGTCCAAGACGATGACGTGAGGCCTTAGTTCCCTGGCCCGCTCGACGGCTTGGCTGCCGCGCGACGTTTCATGGACGGTCATTCCGCCTCGGCTGAGAATCGTTCGGAAAAGGGCGCGATCGGCTGGGCTGTCGTCCACGATCAACACCGCGCCATTGCCCTGCGTCTCCATCCGGTTGAGCCTCGAATGCCTAGACACTCGTTCATCGAAGAGCGACGCCGGACGCCACGATCATCGACGAACACCCCTTGAGACTAGCGGCCGGAGCAGCGCTTCGCGAGACCTCTACCCCAGTCCAGCTTCACGTTCATCGTCCGTCGAGCCGTGCTTCTTCGCCGCGACCGATCCCTTGGAACCCCTTGGAAGATGAAGAAATTCGGTGACGCTGGTTTTTTTTGATTGGCTGGTTGGCTCGGCGTGTAAATTGCTAACCTACTTGCCGTGCTAACAGTTCGGGCAAAGGCGATTTCGAGCCGAGCAGCCTGGCCTGCAACCCGTGCGATCGGCTCGCGAGCCGCCTGCATGCAAGAGATGCTCTTTCCGCGGAATGTACATTGCCTGGATGCCAAATGCCCGAAGTCGCCGAGACTCCTAAATTCTGGCGTTGCGGAAAGTGCAACACGCCAAACCCTTGGAAATCGTTTCTCACCAATTGCAT
Organism: uncultured Planctomycetota bacterium; assembly: GCA_963818975.1. Taxonomy (GTDB): domain Bacteria; phylum Planctomycetota; class Planctomycetia; order Isosphaerales; family Isosphaeraceae; genus CAWFUI01. The sequence goes on from CAWFUI010000002.1 coordinate 387,212, forward strand.
TGGCTGCGGAGCGGCCAGGCCCGCCAACCCCATACTTATCGCCAGGGCGCCCGCGAAGCAATCGAAGCCCGCGTTTCCGAAATGGGTCGCGTGGTTGAGCTGGGCCTACGCGGCGGTGGTTGTGCTGGTGCTCGCCCTCATCAATGGCTTGGGCGATCGAAATCTGCCCGCGACCATTCTGATGTTGATCCCCCGCTGGATCTGGGTCTTCCCGCTGTTCGTGCTCGCGTTCTTGGCACTCCGTGCGCGCGTTAGGATGTATTGGATATTGCATGCTTGCGTGCTTCTCCTGATTCTCGGTCCTCTGATGGGGTTTTCGATGCCAATGGACCGATTGTTCGTGAAGCCGCCGCCTGGGGCGGCTGTCCGAATCCTAACCATCAACCTGGCAAGCAGTACGATCGACTCAGAGCGTCTGATCAAGCTGATCGAGAAAGAGCGAATCGACGTCATCTGCATGCAGGAGGTCTCGAACAAGGGCCTGCCTGGCCGGCTTGTCAGCTATTTCAAGAACGGCTGGAAAGTGGATCCGTATTTGTTCATCGCCACTCGACTTCCGGTCCTGGGCGAGAGCGAGATCCCCAAATTCGACCATGCAGGCAAGAACCTCTGGCCGTTGACCATCTCGCGCATGAGGCTCGAGGCGTCCGACGGATCTCCGTTTGGAGTGGCATCGATCCATCTGCCCACGATGCGTCATGGGTTCGAAGACTTGCTCGCGGGAAACGTCGAAGGCGCCTCCGAGCAATTGAACTGGCGTTGGCAGCAGCTCGAGCTTGCGCTGCCGATTGTCAGCGAGAATCCCAACGAGCCGATTTTGATCGCTGGAGACTTCAATATGCCCTCCGACAGCGCCATGTTCCGGACGTTCTCGAGGGCGTATCAACTGGGTTTTGAAACCTCGGGTTGGGGTTGGGGTTATACCAGGCCTTCGAGCATGCCTTGGGTCCGCATCGATCACATCCTTGGATCTGGGGAATGGTGGTTCAAGAGGACGTGGATCGGTCCAGACGTCGGATCGGACCACCTGCCGGTCTTGGCCGAGGTCGTGTTGGCTCATCCGCCCGAGAAGCGGTTCGAAGCGGCCGAGGGCAAAACGCACGCCCCAGCCAAGGCGCCCGCGCCAGGCCGGCGGATGCCAAGCGTTAGACGTCTTGCTATGATCAAAGGGCTGTTCAAGGTCGTGCATGGGGCGTCGAGACCACTGGTTTGACAAGCGGACGGGGAGATCGAAAAACGATGGGCAAGGTATCCGAGAAGCCGGCTGCGTCGGTCAAAACGACGGCGTCGCAGGCCGACGTCGACCACATCACGCACGCCAACCACTGGGATCCCTTCTCGGTCTTGGGCTTCCACGAAGTTGAACTCGACGGCCGGAAACGCTGGGTCTTGCGCATTTTTGCCCGAGGCCCGCCGAGCCTGGTTGGTCGACTTGTCCAAAGGCGAACCTGGAGAGCGGATTCCGATCGAACGCGTGCACGCCGACGGGTTCTTCGAGCGCGTCATGAGCGATCGCACTGAACCGTTCCCCTACCGCTTCGCCGTCGAAAACCACGAAGGTCATGCTTGGGAGTTCGTCGACCCCTACCAATTCGGAACCGTGCTTTCCGACTACGACTTGCACCTGATGGCCGAGGGGACGCATTACAAAAGCTATGAACGTTTAGGTGCGCACCTGGTCAATCACGAGGGCTTCCGCGGCGTCCACTTCGCGGTCTGGGCGCCCAACGCCATGCGGGTGAGCGTGGTCGGCAACTTCAACCATTGGGACGGCCGCAGGCACCCGATGCGCAACCGAGGCCCCTCGGGAATCTGGGAGCTCTTCATCCCGGACCTCTCGCAAGGAGAAGTGTACAAATTTGAAATCAAGAGCCGAGCCAACGGCTACTTGGTCGAGAAGACCGACCCCTACGGCTTCTACGCCGAACTTCGCCCCAAAACCGCCTCGATTGTCTGGGACATCACCAATTTCGAGTGGACCGACCACGAATGGATGGCCTCGAGAGCCAGTCGTCAGGGGCTCGACAAGCCGATCTTGGTCTACGAATGCCACCTGGGCTCCTGGAAACGCGCCGTGGACGGCGGCGGCGGCTTCCTCGGCTATCGAGAGCTTGCAGACCAACTTGCGAGCTATCTCTCGGAAATGGGGTTTACTCATATTGAGCTTATGCCAATATGTGAATATCCTTTCGACGGCAGTTGGGGTTATCAGACCGTGGGCTATTTCGCCCCGACGTCCAGACACGGAGCTCCCGAGGACTTTGCCTATTTCGTCGACGTGATGCACAAGCACAATATTGGAGTGATCCTCGATTGGGTGCCCGCGCACTTTCCCAGGGACATCCACGGGCTTGGCTATTTCGACGGAACGCACCTGTACGAGCATGAAGATCCACGGATGGGGGAGCACCGCGATTGGGGCACCAAGATCTTCAACTACGGCCGCCCCGAAGTTCGAAGCTTCCTCTTGGGAACGCCCTTTTCTGGTTCGAGCGCTATCACATCGACGGCATGCGGGTCGACGCCGTGGCCTCGATGCTTTATCTCGACTATTCCCGCAAGGCAGGCGAGTGGCTGCCCAACAAATACGGCGGCAACGAGAATCTCGACGCGATCGACTTCATCAAGAAGCTCAACGAAGTGAGCCATCAGTATCATCCAGGCGTGCTCACCATCGCCGAAGAATCGACGAGCTTTGGCGGAGTGTCCAGGCCCACGTATCTTGGCGGTCTGGGCTTTAGCCTCAAATGGAACATGGGGTGGATGAACGATACGCTCGTTTATATCTCGAAAGACCCAGTCTACCGCAAGTACGAGCACGGTCAGCTCACCTTCAGTTTGATCTACGCGTTCTCCGAGAATTTCATGCTGCCGCTCTCGCACGACGAAATCGTGCACGGGAAGGGCTCGATCCTCGACAAGATGCCCGGCGACCTCTGGCAGAAGTTCGCCAACGTCAGGACGCTTTATTCTTACATGTACGGTCACCCTGGTAAGAAGCTCTTGTTCATGGGCGACGAGATCGCCCAGTGGCGCGAATGGAAGCACGACGAAAGCTTGGATTGGCACCTTTTGCAGTGGGAGCTTCACAGGGGCGTCAAACAGCTCGTTGCTGATCTGAACAAGATGGTCCAGACCGAGCCTGCTCTCTACTCCGTCGACTTCGAATGGCAGGGCTTCGAATGGCTCGAGCTTCACGATTGGGAGAACAGCGTCTTGGCGTTCCTCCGTCGGGCCAAGAACTCGAGCGATTTCGTGGTGGTGGTCTGCAATTTCACGCCCGTTGTCCGCGAGAACTATCGCGTGGGCGTGCCCGAGGGGGGCTTTTATCGCGAGATCTTGAACTCCGATTCGTCGATCTACGGCGGTTCGAACGTTGGTTGCGAAGGGGGCGTATGGGCCCAGCCCGAGGGCCACGCAGGAAGGCCGTTCCACATTAGCCTCCGCCTGCCTCCTCTGGGGGTGGTCTACCTGAAGCTTGTTCGCGGACAGGGATCTTGAGAGGATAGGCCGCGAACGGATGTTCAGATCTTAGCCCTGAAAGGGCGACGCTCTCAGTCGCAAGCGAGTGTTCAGATCTTAGCCCTGAAAGGGCGATTCACAACAGCCCAGGGCAACGCCCTGGGAGTTCATTGCCCTGCCGCTCATCTGTGGGGGTTGAAAACCCGCAATATCGCGATCCCCTCCGCATCCCTTGCAACAACCGCTTGCTTCGCATATCTTTACGGGACCGGTGGTTCATCCCAAAACTTGGTTTCGGTTGCGGAGGATCGTCTCGATGGCTTCTCCGTGGTTATTTGCGCGGCAACGGCGCCGCTCTTTTGTCTGATCTCCATAACTTTCATTGCCTGCCTCCCTGGCCAGGCGCCTGCCCAAGACGCCGTTCATAATGATTGGCTCGGCAAGCTGGTCGCGCCGATCTCGAAGGATTTCCGGCTGCATGTCGAAGGCGAGGCGCCGGACCCGACCGACGCCTACGACGTCTATAAGGTTCAAAAGGTCGAGGGACGTCGGCTGTGCGTCGCTGATCGGACGAACGGCTTGCCGACCTGGATTCCAGACTCCGACGTTCTACCGCTCGACCAAGCTGTCGAGCGGTTTTCGAAGCAGATCGAGGCCGATCCGAAAGACGCCTTTGCCTTTGCGATGCGGGGCCTTGCTCGCGTGGAGCTGAGACTCGCTTTATCGAAGAAAGTAGCAATCCCCGATCCCGATCCTGCACTCCAGGATTACGACCGAGCGATCGAGCTCGATTCTCAGAATTCGAAACTCGTGATGATGCGTGCTGCCTATTGGGACGGTCGCGAAGATTACGCCAAGGCAGTCGAGGGATACCAGGAGGCTCTGAAGCTGGACCCTGCGAACGTGACGGCGGCTCGTCTGCTTGCGCGGATGCATGGCAAGCTGAAGGATACAGACCTGGGTATCAAACTCTTGAATCGTGCGATCGAAACTCAACCATCCCCCATTCTGTTTGCGGAAAGAGCCATGGTATGGGAGGACAAGCAGGATTACGAGAAGGCGGAGGCAGACTTAGCCGAGGCGCTGAGGATTGCCCCCCGAAACGCGATCGTGCTGAACTGGTGCGCTAACTATTGGAGCCGTCGAGGCGACCTTGCCAAGGCTTTGAACGACGCCGACAAGCGAGTGGAGCTTTGCCCGATGTACGTCGGATGTCTCCTCGATCGCGCCTCTTTGTTTCTTGACTCGAAGGAGTTAGACAAAGCCCTTCTCGACTATGAGAAAAGCATCGATCTGAATCCAAAATCACCTGAGGCCTACGTAGGACGAAGTCAAGTTTTCCGAGAGCGAAGAGACTATGAAAAGTCTCTCGAAGATCTCGACCGAGCCATCGCAATCGACCCAGAATACGCTCACGCCTTTTCGGCACGTGGGCTTCTTTTCCTCGACAAAGACGAAATTGACCTGGCGATCATTGCGTTCAATCGAGCGATTGCCATCGATCCAACGCGGGACGACTTCTTCAACAACAGGGCGGCTGCGTGGCTGTCGAATAAGGAGTACGACAAAGCGATCGCAGACACAACGGCGGCGATCCGTCTCGCCCCCAACAACATCGAAGCCTACCTTAACCACGCCTTGGCGCTTCAAGGAAAAGGCGAGTTTGAAGCTGCGATCGCGGAGTTCGATAAAGCCGCTGAGATGGCCCCCAAGAACGCCGCGGTCTTCAGAGAGAGAGGAAGAGCGTGGGGCAATGAGGGCGAGATTGAGAAGGCCCTCGTCGATTTCGAGAAGTCGGTCGAACTCAACCCGATGGATGGCGCTAGCCTTCACTCTTCGAGGTCGAGCTCATCAAGAGCTCGAGCAGTACGACAAAGCGCTCGAAGATCTCGACCACGCGATCCAACTCGACACCAAGCTTCCGTTGTCTTTCCAATATCGCGCGGAAGTCAGGCTTGCCCTCGAACGTATAGACGACGCCCTCGCCGACTTTACGAAGGCAGTGGAGCTCGGCTCAACCGAGCCCGAGCTCTTTATCCAACGTTCCGGAATTCTCTATAAGCAGGGAGAGTACGATAAGGTTATCGAAGACTGTAGGAGCGCTATCAAGTTTGGTGCTGACGACAGCCTTCCAATTTTGAGACGCGCAGACGCCTACTTCATGTTGTCAATGTTTGCAGAGGCGATCGCAGACTATACAGAAGCCATTAAACTCGAACCCGACAGTGCGTATGCCTACACGTTTCGAGCGAAGGCACGCTACAACGAGGGCGATCACGACAAAGCCATGGAGGACTTGAACAAAGCGATCGAACTCGCGCCAGACGATTTCAAGGCGCGATCCGTTCGGGCGTATCTTAACATGGAGCAAGGCGATTACGAGGCAAGTCTCAAAGACTACGACAAGGCCCTCGAGCTTTCCCCGACAGATCTCGACTGCCTCGCCAACCGCATAACGGTTAGCCTCAAAATCGGCAGACGCGAAGCCGCGGTCAAGGATGCCAACGAAATGATCCGCCTGGCGCCCAAGTCTTATCGCGGCTACTTCGAACGAGCGATCACGTCTCAACACGCATCGCAGTTCAAGGAAGCCATCCTCGACGCGAACCGCGCTGTCGAGCTCGCTCCGGATGATCTGGACGTTCTACTGTTCCGGGCGACGACTTGGCTTCAGATGAACGAGTTCGAAAAATCGATCGCCGATTGCGACATGGCTTTGGAGCTTGATCCAGACTTCGTAAAGGCCATGCTGCTCCGAAGCTGTGCAAAGGCTTCTCAGGAGAACTTCATCGATGCTCTGGCCGACGCCGACGAAGCAGTTGGGGTAAGCCCAGACGACCCAGAGGTCTGGCTTCACCGAGCATCGATTCGGATTGCCATGCGGCAGTACGATCTAGCAAAGGAAGACATCGATCAGGCGAAAACGAGTCTTCCCGAGGGAAACAAGGATTATCTTGAAGCAGCGATTCTGGCGTACTTGGTCGGAGAGGGTGATCCCACGGCGTCGGCTCGCGCAGCAATTGCACTCTATGACGGCAAGGGCAAAAGCGCTGTAGACGCTGCTTCCCTCGGTTATCACTTTGCTCGACGAGCAGGACGGCCCGAAGACGCGAAGCGATTCCTCGACGACGCGCTCGCCAAGAACGCACTGCTCAAGAGCGCCGATACCATCAAATTCCTGCGAGGCGATATCGATGAGGACCGATATCTCAGCCTCATGGAGGGCGCGATCAGGCGACCAGAGGCCCGATTCCACATCGGAATAAAACACCTCCTCGATGGAAAAGGCGACCTCGCCAAGCCACATCTTGATTGGGTCAAGGCGCACGACGAACGCCTAAGCCTGCTCCGCGCCATTGCAATATCCGAGCTCGAGAAGATGGCGAAAAACACGAGTCCTTGACTCGACCTGGTAACTGATCCGCAGCCCGATCCGCGGTGCTTGCAATGCAAGCCTGCTTCGCATATCTTGACGGGACCGGTGGTTCATTCCAAAACTTGGTTTCAGTTGCGGAGGATCGTCTCGATGGCTTCTCCGTCGTTGGTTCGCGCGGCAAAGGCGCCGCTCTTATGCCTAATCTTCATCGCTTGCATTGCCTGCCTCCCAGGCCCAGCGCCTGCCCAAGACGCTCCTCATAACGATTGGCTTGGCAAACTTGTCGCGCCGATATCGAAAGACTTCCGGCTGCATGTCGAAGGTGAGCCGCCGGACCCGACCGACGCGTACGAGGTCTATAAGGTTCAAAAAGTCGACGGCCGTCGCCTGTGCGTCGCTGATCGGACGAACGGCCTGCCGACCTGGATTCCAGACTCCGACGTACTACCGCTCGACCAGGCTGTCGAGCGGTTTTCGAAGCAGATCGAAGCCGACCCCAAAGACGCCTTTGCACTGGCGATGCGCGGCGTGGCGCGGTTGAACCTGAGAAAATCGATAGGCAAGGCCAAGGAAGCCCCCGATCCAGACCCAGTGCTCCTGGATTTCGATAAGTCCATCGAGCTCGACGCCCAGAATCCGCAGCTTCGAATCCTGCGGGCAGACTATTGGAATTCCCAGGCTGTGTACGAGAAAGCGATCGCCGATCTAAAGGCAGCGCTCACGATCGATCCCAAAAACACGCCGGCTCTGATCGCACTTGCAAGTGCTTATACAAGCAAACAAGAACCGGACCTGGCGATCGAGTTCTTGGATAGGGCGATCGCCGAAAAGCCCAGCGCGGGTCTTTTGGCCGAGCGCGGCGGCTTGGGAAGCCAAGGAGGATTACCAGAGAGCCGAGGCGGATTTCAACGAGGCCGTCCGCATCGGTCCCGACAACATGAACGTGCTGCGGACACGCGCTTACTATTGGAGCGATCGAGGCGCGTTCCAGAAATCGCTCGACGACGCTTCTAAGCGACTCGAGCGTTGTCCGATGTTCGCCGACGCTTATTACGATCGAGGCAGGTTTCGCTCGGAGCTCAAGGATGATGATCGCGCTCTCGACGACTATAACGAGAGCATCAAGCTCGACCCTTTAAGCGTCGATGCTCTTATCGGTCGAAGCGATATCTGGTTTCTCAGGAATGAGTACGACAAAGCTCTTGCCGACCTCGACCGGGCGCTCGAGCTCGAACCGAAGTCGACATACGCGCTGCACTGCGCGGGTTCATCATGCTTTACAAAAAGGAATTCGACAGAGCGATCTCGGACTTCGACCGCTTTATCGAGCTCGATCCCTCCGACGCATCCGTTTACGCCAACCGAGCCAACGCCTGGTTCCACAAGCGCGAATACGACAAGGCCCTTGCCGACTGCAACGCGGCGATCCAGCTGACTCCGCAAGACGACCGTCTCTATGTGTTCAGGGGGCATGCTTGGGAGGGACTCGGAGATTTGGACAAAGCGATCGAAGACTATTCGCAGGCCGTCGCCATTGCACCCAAGAGCGCAGAGGCCTATTCTTCGCGATCGCACGTTCACTTCACGAAGCAAGATTTCGTCCGCGCTATTGAAGATCTGGACAAAGCGGTCGAAATCGAGCCCAAGAACGCAGCGTACTATGTTGCCCGAGGCAGCGCTTTGGGCAATAACGGAGACGTCGACAAGGCGATCGCCGATTTCGACAAAGCGATCGCACTCGATCCCAAGAACGCCCTGGCGTATCGAGGCAGAGGCGTCGGCCGTCGAAATAAAGGAGATCTCGAAAAAGCGCTCGAAGATCTGACCAAGGCGGTCGAGCTCGATCCCACCGACGCCTATTCGCATCGCTTTCGCGCCGGCGCCTTGCGAGAGCTCGACCGTTCCGATGAATCGCTCGAAGAATTGACAAAGGCGATCGAGTGCGACGCGTCCGACGCAGAGACCTATATTCGACGCGCCGAGCTCCTTTACGAAAAGAACAACTTCGAGAAGGTGGTCGAGGACTGCTCGACGGCCATCAAGCTCGATCGCGAAAACGGAGAGCCGTTCTACCGACGCGGAAGTGCACTCTATGTCCTGACGAAGTACGACGATGCGATCGCCGACTTCGACGAAGCGATCAAGCTCAACCCCAACGACTCCAATTCCTACGCGGTTCGAGGCGAATGCTGGCACAAGAAAAGAGACTTTGCCAAAGCCCTGGTCGACTTGAACCAATCGCTCGAGCTCGATCCCAAAAGCGCCTACGCTCTCGGCGCTCGCGGAGAGCTCTTGCATGATATGGGCGAAAACGACAAGGCGATCGCCGATTTTTCGAAAGCACTCGAGCAAACTCCTGAAGACGGAGACCTCCTTTGTTTCCGAGGCCTCGCACTCACTGCAAAGGGGGATTACGACGGCGCAGTCAAAGACTTTCTCGACGCCGTCAAGACCAACGGCCAGAGCGCGCTTTATCTCTCCAACCTTGGCATCGCCTATATGTGGAAGCGAGATTATGATAAAGCGATCGAGGCCTGCGATCGGGCGATCGAGATCGACCCAGACGACGCGACCGCCTACGCAACTGCGCGGCGGCAGCCGATACAACAAAGGGCAGTATGACCTGGCCGTGGAGGATTCGACAAACGCCCATCGATTGGAGCCCGACAACTCGAAGCATCTTGTCGACCGCGGCGATAGCTGGTTCATGAAGGGCGATCTCGACCACGCGATCGAAGACTATTCGGCTGCACTCGAGCTCGAGCCAGACCTCACGCGGGCGATTCGTTGGCGAGCGCAGGCGCAAATCAGGAAGAAAGCCTACGAAAAGCGTGCGCGGACCTCGACCGATTGGTGCAGTTGGCGCCGAACGATCCAGAAGCTTATGGCGAGCGGGCACGCGTCTTCAAAGACTTGAAACAGAACGACCTTGCGCTCGCCGACTTGAACAAAGCGATCGAGCTTGCGCCTGCGGATCCCGAGACCCTATCGATGCGCGGGGCCCTCTTGATCGAGAAAAAGCAGTTCGAGCAGAGCCTGACCGATCTCGACAAGGCGGTCGAGCTTTCGCCCAAGGACGTTTACGCTCGAATGAGTCGCGTTCGAGCTGAGTTGGGGTTGGGCAAAATCGACGCAGCGATCAAAGACAGCGACGAAGTGGTCCGTTTGGCGCCGAAATGGTCGACGGCGTACTTCTCTCGCGCGTTGATCATGAAGAGTCAGTCGAAGTTCAAAGAAGCCATAGCCGATTTGGATCAAGCCCTCGCAATCAACCCTGGCATTCCCACTTCGCTCGTATTGAGGGCGGAATTGTTCTATCGAATCGAAGAGTACGACAAGGCAATCGCCGACTGCGAGACGGCACTGAAAGTCGAACCAAAGGACATCCGTGCCTTGAAGACGCGAGCCCTCGCGAACGCTGCGCAAGAACGGTTTGGCGATGCGATCGCCGACCTTGGCTCCGCTCTGGCAGTGAACCCGAAAGACTTGGAGGCCTTGGTTGACCGCGCGCGTGTCTGTGTCCAGACGCGTGATTACGCACGTGCCAAAAAAGACCTTGCCGACGCTGTGATTGCTTCACCGAAGTACGCTGCTGCCTTGGGCGAGCAGGCTGTCTTGGCGTACCTGGTCGGCGACGAAGATCCCATCTCGCTTGCTCGAAACGCTTTCGAGGCCGCGAAAGGAGACGTCGACTCCGCCAGAGAAGCCGCGACCATCGGCTACTTCGCAGCCCGAAGGTCAGATCAACCCGAAGAGGCCAAGCGGTTCCTCGACGATGCGGATGCGAACGATCAAGGCGACGCGACCGCCCAGTCAGTTCTCAAGTTCCTTCGGGGCGAACTCGACGAGGCAGGTTACCTCGCGGTCCAAACAAACGATACACTTCGAGCAGAGGCTCGCTGCCGCATCGGCCTGAAGCTGCTGTTGGACGAGAACCCGTACGCCGCCAAAGCGCACTTCGAATGGGCTCGGGACCACGCATCGAAGCTCAGCCGTTACAGAGCCATAGCCATTGCCGAGCTCGAGAAGCTGGCGAAGTAGTCGAGAGCGCCAGCCGCGCGGTTTCCGGACCAGGCCGCAAGACAACCGGAACGGCTTGCATGAAAAGCCTGGTTTGCATATCTTCAGGGCATCGTCGCTTATACAACAGGCCTCTGATTCGAAGGATCGTTTCAATGGCTATCAACTCTTCTGGTCTGCGCGTTCGGGAAACGGTTTCTCGGGCCATGTCTTCTAGCAAGCTTGAGTATCTTCGCCGCCGAAGCCTCTGGCCAGGAGGCCGCGCACGGCGAGTGGCTCGGGAAGTTGGTTGCGCCGATCTCGAAGGACTTTCGTCTCCACGTTGAGGGCCAACCGCCGGACCAAGACGACGCGTATGAACTCTATGAGGTCCAGAAAGTCGACGGCCGCAGGCTTTGCGTGCCCGATCGTAAGAACGGTCTGCCGACCTGGATAGAGGATACGGAAGTCTTGCCGCTCGAGCAGCTCGTCAAGCAATATACCAAGCAAATCGATGCCAACCCTAACGACAGTTTCTCGCTTGCGATGCGTGCCGCTGCGCGATCGAGGCTGAGGGCCCAATCCGACAAACCGAGGGCGGTCCCCGATCCCGATCCCATACTCCAGGACATCGATCGCGCTTGCGAGCTTGATCCACGGAATCCAAGCCTGTGTCTCATTCGTGCGAATTATTGGAGTCGGCTCGAGGAGCATGCAAAAGCCGTCGGCGTCCTGAAGGAAGCGGCGGAAGCCAATCCCGAGAACGTCGAGCTCGTCTGCGCCCTCGCGAGCGCTTATACAAGCCATAAAGAACCGGACCGGGCGATTGAGATCCTGGACAAGGCGATTGTGCGCAAACCCAGAGCCGACCTTTTGGTTTCGAGAGCCGACGCGTGGAACGCCAAGAAGGAATTCGAGAAGGCCGAGGCCGATTTCAACGAAGCCGTCCGCATTGCTCCTGACAACATGGACGTACGCTTCGCCCGTGAAGGGTTTTGGAGAATACGAGGCGAGTTTCAGAAGGCGCTGGCGGACGTTGCCGCCGTTATCGAGCGGTGCCCCATGTACGCGGTGTGCTATCTCGAGCGAGGCCTGAACCGAACGGAATTGGGAGACTTTGACGGCGCCCTCGCGGACTTCGACGAAAGCTCCAGATGCAACCCGACTACGCGCCGAACCTCTGACTGGCCGAGCAGAGCTCTGGTTGAGACGCGACGACGTCGACCAGGCGCTCGCCGAGCTCGAACGCGCCCTGGCGCTCGAGCCCAATTCCTCGTTCGCGCTTGGAGTACGCGGAACGGCTCATTTCTCAAAGAACGAACTCGACAAGGCGATAGCGGATTTCAGCCGCTCTATCGAGCTGGGTTACGTGCAGGCTGGTGTTTTCGCCAACCGTGGACAAGCCTACTATGAGAAGCGTGAATTCGAAAAAACCGTCGCCGACTGTTCAGCGGCGCTCGAACTCACTCCCGACGACGAAAAGATCTATCTGCTCCGTGGTCGAGCATTTGGAGATTTGGGCAATTTCGACAAAGCGCTTATGGATTTCTCGGAGGCCTTGCGATTGGCGCCAGGAAACGCCTTGGCCTACTCCTATCGTGCGAATATGCACTACGCCAAAGGCGAATATGTCCTGGCGATTGGAGATTACGATAAGGCGATCGAAATCGATCCCAAGCAGGCGTATTACCTTGCTGGCCGGGGAAGCGCATTGGTGAACAATGGAGATTATGACAAGGCGTTCGCCGATTTTGAGAAGGCGCTTGGCCTGGACCAGGACAGCGCCGAGGCCTTTAGGGGACGAGGATTGTGTTTCCAGTTCAAGCAAGAGTATCCCAAAGCGCTCCAAGATCTGAATCGTGCTATCAAGTTGGATGCAACCGACCCGTACGCTTTGCTCTTGCGCGGCGGGTGTTTGGCGCACTCGGACGGTTCGATGAGGCGCTCGCGGATCTGACCAAATCGCTCGAGCTCGACGCCTCCAACGTCGAGACTTTGTTTGCGCGTACACAGCTTCTCTATTATCTCAAGCAATACGACAGAGCCGTCGAAGATTGCGCAAGCATCATCAAACTGGACCCAACCAACAGCAAGGCCTTTCAGGGTCGCGGCACGGCCTTACTCAAACTCGAGAAATTCGACGAGGCGATTGCCGACCTGGACGAAGCGATCAGGCTCGATCCCAGGTCCTCGATGGCATACACGGTCCGCGGTGAGTGCTGGCACAATAAGCGCGAATTCACCAAGTCAACGGCCGACCTGAACCGAGGGATCGAGCTTGCTCCAACCAACAACTACGCGTTCGAAGCGCGGGGTCGATGCCAGTTCGACCTGGGTCATTACGACGATGCCATCGCCGATTTCTCCAAGGCCCTTCAGCTCAATCCGCGAAACGGCTACCTCTACTGGCTTAGGGGCAATGCATCGGCTGCGAAAGAGGACCTCGACTCAGCACTCGGCGACTTCGAGAAGGCGCTCGGGATCGAACCCAAGAATACGTTGTATCTCAGAGGTCTAAGCAACGTTTATGTCCAAAAAGGGGAAATCGACAAGGCCATTGAGCTCTGCGACGAAGCACTCGCGATCCATCCAAAGGACTGGCGGCTCTACTCGAATCGCGGATACGCCCGCTGGCACAAGGGCGACTACGATCAGGCCGCCGAGGACTACACGAAGGCGATTTCCATCGAGCCGGAGAATCCCGGCATCTACCTCGATCGGGCGAGTTGCTGGGAGACCAACGGGGACCTCGACAAGGCCCTCGTCGACTATGCTGAGGCGCTGCGGATTCAACCGGACAACCCGAAGGCGCTCGCATGGCGAGCCCAGGTCTACTTCCGCAAGAATGAATTCCAAAAGGCGCGAGAGGACCTCGACAAAACGCTCAAACAGACGCCGAACGACGTAAACCAGCTTCTGTTAAGAGCCAAGTCCCTGGCGGGTCTCGGCAAGAACGAGCTTGCGGTCGCCGATCTGGACAGAGTGATCAAGCTGGCGCCTGACGCGCTCGAACCATGCATCCTCCGGGGGCCGCTGTGTCTGATCCTGAAAGACTACGACAAGAGCTTGGTGGATTTCGACAAAGCCCTCGAGCTTTCTCCTGGCGATCAGTTTTGTCTGATGAACCGGGGTATGGTCGAGTTGATTTTGGGCAGGGCCGAGGCAGCGCTCAGGGACGCCAACGAGCTGATACGTCTTGCGCCGAACTGGGCCAGGGCCTATCACGCCCGCAGCACGGTCTGGCAGTTGAAAGCGAACATCGAGCAAGCCATCGCCGACGAGAATCGGGCTCTCGAGCTCGAGCCTAATGCGCTCGATCTTCTGGTATGGAGGGCTCGTTGCCTGACCGAAGCCAAAGAGTTCGATAAAGCAATCAAAGACTGCGACAAGGCACTCGAGTTCGACTCGAGAAACATCAGCGCGCTTATTGCCCGGAGCTCAGCCAACTCGGCTCGGGAACGTCTTGAAGACGCTCTTGCGGACGTCGAATCTGCTTTGGCAATCGAACCCAACAACTGGCAGGTCTTGTTCGAACGCGCCTCGATCTGGTCGCAAAAGCATGATTACGCCAAAGCCAGGAAGGATCTCCTGGACTGCGCTCGTTTCTCGACTGAGAAATCCGGGCCACTGTCTGAACTAGCGATGCTGGCATTCCTGGTTGGAGACGAAGATCCGCTCGAGCTTGCACACCAAGCCTTTGAGGCAGACAAGGGCAACGGGCTTGTTGCAATCAGCTCCGCGACCATCGGTTATTTCGCTGCTCGAAAAGCCGGGAAGCTGGATGAGGCCCAGCGGTTCCTCGACGACGCGCTCGAAAAGAACAAGCCCGACGAACAGTTCCTCGCGGGCCTCAAATACTTGAAAGGCGAAATCGACGAGGCGAAATACCTTGAGTATTCGATCAACGACGAGGCGCGAACAGAGGCTCGCTGCCGCATTGGATTGAAGTTGCTTCTCGACGGTAAGTCCAACGCCGCCAAGGCGCACTTCGAATGGGCTCGGGACCACGGTTCGAAGCTCAGCCATTGCAGAGCCATAGCCATTACAGAGCTCGAAAAGCTGGGGAAAAAGTAGAGCGGCGAGCTCACATTACTTCGAGGCCGCGTCCTTCGGCTGCTCCTCTGGCTTTGCCTGATCGCTCGAGCCGACAGGCTTGTCATAGCTGAAGTCGACGTAGGAGATCATCATCTCCTCGGCATTTGGCCGTAGCGAATCGTTGTGCCCGATTGGCATCAAGCCATTAGAAAACCAAGCGAATACCGGGTGGCCGGGGCAAAGTCTTCGTGCCCCGGAACGCCTAAGAGAGAAGGCCAACAGAAGGTGAAATTCTCGGGATCTCGTAATAGTAAACGGGGCTCATTCCGGTCATAGGAGGTCTTCCGTGAAAAAGAATTCCGGGGCACGAAGACTTTGCCCCGGCCACCCATTTGAGGCTTCGCAAGCCCTGTGAAATCCTTGACTTGGACCCTGCGCACCCGCCCGAACACGCAAGATGCCTGCACCACAACCACTTTGCAAACGCTGGCCTACTTCGAACCGTTGTCGTTCGTGTGCTCCTCGATCTTCGCCTCGTCGCTCGAGCCGACTGGCTTGTCGTAACTGAAGTCGACGTAGCCGATCATCATCTCTTCGAACGTCTGGTCGCCCCAACGAACCTTCTTGGTGGGATCTGGATTGAGAGGGTTGCCTGCGGAGTTGTCGAAGTGCGCTGTGCAGTCGATGCGCGTTCCCTTGGGCAAGAGCAGGGGAGTCTGGGCATAGTAAGCACTCTGCCAGCCGAAATCGAAGGCGGGCACCGAGAGCAGAATCTCCTCCCTGCCGTCAGGAAATACTGCCTTGTATTCGAAGTCCTTGCCCCGAAGGTGCATGTGCGGCATGAAGCCATAGATGCGCACAGGTTCCTTGAACGTACGGGTCGATTCGACCTTGAAGTTGTCGTCGCCCGGTGGGATCCCCAGCTTCTGCTGGGCGATCGGCATCGTAAACGCTTCATACTGGACAGGCTTCTTGGCGAAGACAAAGCCGACGCGCGAGCGATCGACCCGCGCTTTTCCATTCGGAGTGTAGTGAATCTGAAACACAAGCTTCGAACCCGCTGGGACCATTTTGGCGACCCCTTCGGGATAGATCGTGGGAAGATCCCCAGGAGCATACCCGCAGATGTGGATTTGCTCGCGGCGACGGCTGCCAGGATTTTCAGATGCAGTGGTCTTCTTGGTATTGGGCCCAGGGAATGCAAACACAATGATATGATGGACGACCGAGCGATCACCCGGTTGGGCCTCCGCCGCCTGGATCCAGAGATCCTCTTTGATCTCAGTCGGAACGCTGATGTAGACGTAGTCGAGCACGCCGGTGGCTGCGACGTCGTAATCTTTGGGGATCTCGACGATCATGTCGGGCTTGCCGATCGTCCATTCGCTGGGGAATTCCGGCTTGGGCGGCGTCTTGGACGGATCTCCCAATGGGGCGCCCTGGTCGATCCAAGCCAAAAGCTTGGCCCTCTGGACCGCCGTCAGGCTCCGATCGTTCGAGAAGCGTCCATATCTGGGGTCGGCATGCCAGGGCGGCATTCTGCGGTCGTCGACCACTTCACGGATCGTGCCTGAATGTCTGCGGACGTCGTCGTAGGTTCCCAAGGCAAACGGGCCCACCTGGCCTGGTCGATGACAGCCAACGCACTTGGCATTGACGATCGCTGCGACGTCTGTCGAGTAGGTGGGATTGCCAACGTTCTTCACAGCCTCTGCGTCGAGGTCCTTCTCCGCTCGTTTGATCGCATCCGCCGCCGGCCTGACTCTCGGCAGCAAAGCGGCAGCGCTCGGTTTGAATTCGACGCGATCGATCACGCAGCCGGCCACTTGGGTCGTCTCGGTCTCGACGGGCCTCTTCTCGAGAATCGCGTCGAGCGCGTCCTTGAGATAAGTACGTTCGGCGGCCTGCTTGCGAAAGCCTTGTCCGTATTGGTCGTCGAGAGCGCCTCGATAGCGGACCTTGGCCTCGCCGTCGAGCACCACCACTGTGCAGGTTTTGCTAACGAACATCAGATCGGCGATCCTGTTCGCTTCGTCCTTGAGGACCGGCAGCGCGATCGCGTTCTCCTTGATGTAAGCGACGATTGCATCTTTGGTCTCGCCTGCGTTCGAGTCGACGAAGGTGAACACCACGCCCTTGTCTTTAAAATCCTTCGCCATCGACTCGAAGCGTTCCACATAGAGTTTGCTGATCGGGCAATCGACGCCCATGAAGAAGAACGCGCCCGCCTTCTTGCCTCGAAAGCTGAATAGCGACGTCGCTTTGTCTTCGACGACGTCTCGAGCCGAGAAGTTGTTCAAAGCTTGACCCAGGCCTCTTTTCGCGTTTTGATCGGGTTCACCGGCCAGGACTGTGCAGCAACACAAGAGGGCGATCAAAGGCTTGAGTTTGCGTAGAAACAAGAAGGGCATCGCTCACCTCGAAATAGCACCGGGAGTTCTTCGTCGAAAGTCGATCCACGGGGGAAAAAGTATCTTATAGTAGATTCCTCACGAACATGAATACCAGCCCGCCCGGTTCGTTGTTTCAAAGATCGGCAAAGAGCCGAAATCGAGGCACCTTTCTATGGCAAGTCGTTACATGCACCGATGCTTGCGACTAAACATCTTCTGCTACTTTTCTGCTGCGATCCTGGGTTTGTGTTTCGTCTCCCAGGCCTCCGCACAGGTCTTGAAACCCAACGTGCTGCTCGAGCGCGAGACGTTCTGGGACAACCGCGACTGGGACTGGTATCGATCGAATATTCCCTTCTTCGACTGCCCCAATCGAGACCTCACAACCACGTATTATTATCGTTGGGAGCTCTTGACCAAGCATTTGACGTATGGATCGCCGAAATCGGGTTACGTCTTTACTGAGTTTATCGATCGACCGTTCTGGTCGGGCAGGTACGGAGCGATCAGTTGCCCAGCGGGCCATCAGCTGCACGAGGCGCGTTGGCTTCGAGACCCAACCTACGCGAGGGACTATGCGCGTTATTGGTTCAAAACGCCCGGCGCCGAGCCAAGGCGCTACAGTTGCTGGATTGCCGACGCCTTATGGGCCTTGCATCAGGTTCACCCCGATCGGGAGTTCGCCGTCGGGCTTCTCGAAGGTCTCGAAAAGAACTATGAAGGCTGGGAGAGCGAACACTTCGATCCCGATGTTGGGTTGTTCCGCCAGACCGGTCATGACGACGGCATGGAGTTCAACATCAACAGCCGCCAGACGACCGACATCCTCCGCGGCGCTCCAGGCTTTAGGCCCACGCTCAACAGCTACCTCTGGGCAGACGCTCTGGCGATCGCGCACATCGCCGAGCTCGCTGGCAAGCCTTTGATCGCCGAGAAGTTTAAGCGCAAGGCTGCGTCGATCAAGCAGGCGCTCCAGGAGAAGCTCTGGGATCCGAAGCGTCAGTTCTTTTTTCACATGGCGGCGCGTGACGAATCAAAGGATGGCTTTATGGTCAAGAAAGGTTCGCTCACGTACCAGACCGGCCAGTTCATGGGCGATAGCCACGGGCGCGAGGAAATGGGATTTACGCCATGGCAGTTCAATCTGCCGGATGCTGGATACGAATTCGCGTGGTCGCTGTTGATGAAGCCAAACGGCTTCCTGGCCGACTTTGGCCCAACCGTCGTGGAGCGTCATGATCCCTTGTTTCTGATCACAAAGTCGTGCTGTTTCTGGAGCGGACAGTCCTGGCCTTATGCCACAGCCCAGACGCTCAAGGCCGCGGCAAACCTTTTGCAGAATTATAAACAAGAGGTGTTCACAAAAGTGGAGTATGTGAAGCTATTGGAGATTTACGCTCGGACGCATCGTAAGGACGGCAAGCCTTACATCGCCGAAGGGGTGAACCCGGATACAGGTTCTTGGGAGGGCTATGATTCATACAACCACAGCGAGCACTACTTCCATTCAGGGTTTTGCGACCTGGTGATCTCTGGCCTCGTGGGTCTTGTTCCGAGGTCCGACGACACGCTCGAAATCAACCCGCTGGCCAGCGACGACTGGGATTATTTCGCGCTCGACAATATTGCGTACCATGGCTGCAATATTGGCGTCTACTGGGACAAGTCGGGTGAGCGTTACGGCCTGGGCAAAGGTCTTAGACTGTTGGTCGACGGCAAGCTTGCCGCGAGTTCGGACAGGCTCGACAAACTATCCGCGAAGTTGCCGTCGGGGGGCTCGACGATCGCCACAAGTCCCGCCTTCGCAAACTTCGCTGTCAACAACGACGGCGGTTATTTTCCGCGAGCAAGGGCGTCGTTCGTTGCGACGGACGCGCAAACTGGCAAGGCGATCGACGGCAACTATTGGTACCACAAATCTCCGCCTAATCGGTGGACGTGCGAAGGTTCGCCGAATGCGTCCGATTGGTTCGAGGTTGATTTCGGAGTGAAGCGGAAGCTCGAGACGATCAAGGTCTATCTGCTCGACGACGGCGAGTCGATCGTCCCTCCTGCGAAGGTTTCGCTCGAATACGGGAATGGTTCGAGCTGGATCGAATTGAAAGACCTGGGCCCACACGCTTCGCGTTGGACGGGCAGGAAGGCGAGCGTCATTCCCGTACGCGGACTCGAAACGTCCAAGCTCCGCGTCACGTTTACTCATGCTGCTTTAGGCAAGACGGGCCTTACTGAAATAGAGGCCTGGGGGCCCAAGGACCAGCCGCTTGAACCTCCAGAAACTCCCGAGGGAAACTTGGCTTATAACTCCGGCGGTCGCGCTTATCCCAAGCTCTCTGCCTCATTCACATCGCGCTTCGACTCGGTCGACCGGGCGAACAACGGCCAGGTGGGCTTTCTGCCAAACCCGAACGACCGCTGGACTGCGTACGAGTCGCCAAACGCGTCCGATTGGCTCGAGGTCGATTTTGGAACGAAGACGAAAGTCGGCAGGGTTGAGCTCGCGATCTATGACGACCGCGGCGGCGTGCAGGCGCCAGAGAGCTACTCTGTCGAGACCTGGTCAGGTGCCGCCTGGCAAGGCGTTGCCGAGCTTTCGCGCGAGCCTGCGAAACCCACCGGCGGCGATTTCAACGAGGTCCGATTCAAGCCCCTGGACGCAACCAAGCTGAGGGTTGTGTTCAAGCATAAAGGACAGTCGAAGAGCGGAGTCTCGGAGATCCTGGTTTGGCCTGAGTGATCGTGATCTCGCTGGAACGATTACCCGAACCGGTCGAGAGAATAGGGTTTGGGGTTCAGGTGGCAAGGACCGCCGTTTATCATCTCGGACAGAAGCTTGCCGGTCGCCGGCGCCATCGACAGGCCAAGCATGTTGTGTCCGGCGGCGATATACACGTTCGAGTATCTCGGGCTCTTGTCGATGATGGGAATGCTGTCGTATGTCATCGGCCGCCAACCGTACCATTCCTCTTCGACAGGCTCGCAATAGGGTTCGAGGAGGTAGTCCTCGGCGCCGTCACGCAAGAGTTGGAGCCGGGCTCGGTTGAGGGTCGGATCGTATCCAGCAAATTCCATGGTCGAGCCCAGTCGATAGCCCGACTGAAACGGCGTGACCGCCACGCGCGTTTCAGGGAAGATCATCGGGATCAAAGGACAGATCGCGGGCCTGGCCATTGTGATGCTATAGCCTTTTCCGGGTTGGATCGGGATTCGACAGCCGAACTGGTCGTTCAACAGCGGAGTGAGCGCCCCGGTCGCCGCGATGAAGGCGTCTGCCTCGATTTCTCCGCTCTGGGTGACGACCGATCTGGCTGCTCCGTTCTCGGAGTCGAACCGGTCGAGTTTGCAATTGTCTTTAACGACGACGCCCATCGCATCGAGCGTCTTGCGCCATGATTTCAAGAGCTTGTCGGGCCTCAAGTGGCCGTCGTCTTCGTAGAGCCATCCGCCCGCGAGGTTGGTCTTCAAAGCAGGCTCGGTTTCGACAAGCGCTTTCGCGCCGATCCGTCGCGCCTCGCAATGGAACTCTTGGGAGAGCAGCGAATCGACCTTCGCGTACGCCTCCATCTCCACGGGGTTCTTGAACGCAAACAGCAGGCCTTTCTTTTGCCACTCGCAATCAAGGCTTTCGGAAGCGATCAGATGTTCATAGAGCGTCATCGACGAATCGAGCAGCGGCTGAATGGCCCTGCCGGCGTCGAGCATGTCTTTTTGGTTGCATCGCTTGGCGAACCTGGCCAGCCAAGACCACAGCGAAGGATCGAGTCGAAAGCGAATCTTCAAGGGCGAATTTCGCTTGAACATTGTCCCCAGCGTCTTGAAGACCGCGCCAGGCTCCGCCAGCGGCAAGATGTGGCTCGGGCAAACGAACCCGCAATTGCCCGAGGAAGTGCCTTGTCCGAAGGTTCCCTTTTCGATGATAGTCACACGCCAACCGGACTTGGCCAGGTAGTATGCGCAGGACACGCCTATGACGCCTCCGCCGACCACAACGGCTCTCCGCTGGCCCTCGTTCACGACCCGAGCCCCATGGCAAATGGATCGGCGGAGTCGAGTAGGAAGGTGCTTTCGGCGTTGACATATGCTGAACCGCGAATCATGGGCCTGATCTTTCCATCGGAGGTCTTTTTGTACCAACCTTCGAACACGCTGCCGACGATGCTCTCTTGTCGCCAGACGTCTTGCTCGGCCAGCTTGCCGTCGGCCGCCAGGCAGGCGAGCTTGGCGCTTGTGCCCGTGCCGCAAGGCGAACGGTCAAAAGCTCCGCCAGGGCAGAGTACGAAGTTCCGCGAATGGTTCTCGGCGGAACGAGGAGGTCCGAAGAGCTCGATGTGGTCGATCTCGCCGCCGTCTCCACCGCGGATTCCACCAGCCTGGAGCGCTTGCTTGATGCGGCTCGTCACCTCGGTGAGTCTACCAACGTTCGCGAGCTCGATCGCCTCGCCGTGATTCTCGACCAGGAAGAACCAATTTCCGCCCCAGGCGATGTCGCCGACATATTCGCCAAGACCTGGGACTTCGACCTTGACGGCCTTGGCGGATCGGTAGCTTTCGACGTTGTGGATCGCGGCGTGGTTGTCGTCCTCGAGCAAGACGTTCACGTCGCCGACGGGCGTTTCAAACGTGTGCAGCCCGGGATCGATTCTGCCCAGATGCGCCAGCACCGCGGCGACGCCGATCGTCCCGTGTCCGCACATGTGCAGATACCCTACGTTGTTGAAAAAGATCACGCCCGCGGCGGACCCTTCCCGAGTCGGCTCGCAAAGCAAGGCGCCGACGAGGACGTCCGAGCCTCTGGGTTCGTTGACAACGGCGGAGCGAAACGCATCGAAACGATCCCTGAAGATCGCTTTTCGCTCGGCCATCGAGCCGTTGCCAAGGTCGGGCCCGCCGGAGACGACGACGCGCGTCGGTTCGCCGCCTGTGTGCGAATCGATCACACCGACGCGCGTGATGGTCCGACTGGAAGGCGTCGAGGAGGCAGGCGCTTCTTGTGTCTTTCCCGTCGAAGAGCCCATTGTCATTTCGCCGCCGCCGGGATCATGGGTCTCGATGCGATCGAGCGGCGGATGAGCGCCACGACCTGCTCGCGTTCCGCGCCAACAAGCGGCAATCGGGGGCGCGGAACCATTTCTGAGCCAAGCCCGCATTCCTGGGCTGCGAGTTTAATGTACTGGACGAGCTTGACGTGAGTGTCCAAATGCAGGAGCGGAGTGTACCAGCGATAGACAGCCAAGGCTTCGTCCCACTGTCCTTCCTCGACAAGATCCCAGAGCAGGCGATTCTCGGCGGGGAACGCATTGACGAGCCCGGAGACCCAACCGATCGCGCCGAACATCGCGCTTTCGAGCACCAAGTCGTCGACGCCGCAGAACAGCAAATAGCGGTCTCCGCAGACGTTCTTCAGGTCGGTGATCCTTCGGACGTTCTCAGACGATTCCTTGATCGCCACGAACTTCGACTCGTCGGCCAGGTCTGCGAACATCTCGGGCGTAATGTCCACCGAGTACGAAACCGGGTTGTTATAGACCATGATCGGCAAATCGACCAGCCGCGCTACGGTCCGGTAGTGGGCGATCGTCTCGCGCGGGTCGGATTTGTAGACCATCGCGGGAAGGAGCATCAGCCCGTCGACGCCAATCTTGGCCGCGTCGGCCGCGAATTTGGCGGCAAGCGCCGTTGTACACTCGGCGACCCCTGTCAGGACGGGAATCCGACCTCCGACGTGCGCGACCGTGGCTTTCAGTATGTCGAGCTTCTCTTGATAAGAAAGCGAGCAATTCTCCCCCACTGTGCCCAGCATGATCATTCCGTGCACGCCGGCCGCGATCATGCTTTCGACGTGCGCGATCGTCGCGGGCAGGTCGAGCGACTGATCCGCTTTGAATTCGGTCGTCGAAGCTGGGAAGACGCCTCGCCAGTTGACGCTCATTTGAAGGAGCCTTTCTTTCGTGTACAGTCGTCGGAGCCGCTTTTTTCGGTCCGAGGGTGCGATGTCGGTAAACGTTGGGTTGCTTTTGCGTACAAAATTAGTGAAAATGATTTTGCACACAAAGTCAAGAGGGTGGTGGACGCCGTCTGGCCCGATCGTCATTATAGCTTGCAAGCCGCAGCACTGGGGAGTTCGATGAGGCCGACGATTCGCGAATCGATTTACGCGGACCTTCTCCGAAGGATTCGCTCGGGCGGGCTTTGCGAATCCGACCGATCGCTCACGGCCCTGGCGCAGCGCTACGGGGTCAGTCTGACTCCCGTGCGCGAGGCGGTTCGGATGCTGGTGGAATCCAGGATGCTCGAGAAGGATTCCAGCGGTAGGCTCGTCGTCCCGCAGCGTCCGAGTTCTCAACGCCAGGCGAAAGTGCGGGCGGGCCGGAGCGTGCGATTCGAGCTGCCAAGGACGAGCCTGGAGGTCGAGAAGGCGCTCGAACGAGAAATCGTCAAACGAAGTCTGGCGGGCGAATCCGAATTCCTCCGCGAGGAGCAGACCGCGGGCAGATTTAACGTCGGCAGAACGGTGCTTCGGCAAATCCTTGGCAGACTGGCGGGCAAGGGACTTGTGGTTCACGTTGCCAGGCGCGGCTGGCGGATCCGCGGGTTCGACGAATCGGACTTGGACAGCTTCCTCCAGGTTCGCGAACAGCTCGAGCTGACGGCTTTGGACCTCGCAAAAGGCAAGCTCGAAAAGTCGGTGCTTGTGCGCATGATCGAGGCGAACGCCCCTCCGGAGCTCGACAACAACCTGCACGCCTACCTGGTCGAAACGTGCGGCAATCGCTACATCAAGGACTTCTTCGAACGCTTCGGCGGCTATTACACCAGCCTTTTCGATTTCGCAGCGCCCGAGGCGCATGTGGTCGAGCAGATGGCCAGTCAGCACAAAGCCATACTCGAAGCGTTGATCGCTCGCGACTGGCGACGCGCCCGTTTGGAACTCTCAAAGCACATTCAAGCCCAGAAGCCCATCGTAATCGAGCTCATTCGTCGAATCGGACGCTCTCAAGCCCATGAACATGGAGCGGCATGACCATGCAACGGCTGTTTTGTCTTGTCTTCGGTTTAGGGTTTTTCGGGTGCTTCTCCACCGAGACGATTCTGGGCCAAGGCGCCAAAGTCGATTATGAACGCGCCGACGCTCTCCGCGACCGGTTCAAAGACAAGCTGCCCGTCTTCGGCGTTCGGCCGCGTTGGCTCGAAGGAGGCGCCCGCTTCTGGTACCGGATCGACGAGCCCGACGGACGTCGTCGGTTCATGCTCGTCGACGCCAAGACCGGTGAAAAGAAGCCCGCGTTCGACGCAGCCAAGCTTGCCGAGGCGCTCGAGAAGGCTGCGGGCAAGAAGGTTGAAGGCGAGAAGCTCGGGTTCGATCGGCTCGAATTCAAGGACGACGGCTCGGTCGTCTTCGAATTTGAAAACAAGGGTTGGAAGTTCGACCCCTCGAAGAACGAAGTGGGAGAATCGACCAAGCCCGCCGAGCCTCTCGCGACTCCCATCCAGCAGCGTAGAGGCCGATTTGGCGGGGGCGGGCAACGGCGATCCGACGCTTCACCCAGGGGTGAAAGCTCTCCAGACGGCAACTGGTCGGTCTTGGTCCGCGATCACAACCTCCTGCTCCGCGACAAGTCCAAAAGCGAAACCCATCCAATCAGCTTCGAAGGTTCGGAAATCGACGGCTACGAGTCCGGCGTCTATTGGTCGCCCGACTCGAAGGCCTTCGTCGCGATGCGATTGAGGAAAGGCGATAGTCGCAAAGTGAGTCTTATCCAATCGTCGCCCACCGATCAGCTTCAACCCAAGCTGGTTTCCTACGATTACTTGAAGCCCGGCGATCAGGTCGCCGTCTCCAAGCCGCATTTGTTCAGAGTCAGCGACCGCAAGGAGATCCCGATCTCCGACGCGCTTTTCGAAAACCCTTGGAGCATCGAAGACGTCCACTGGTCGCCCGATTCCAGCCGCTTCAGCTTCCTGTTCAATCAACGCGGGCACCAGGTTCTGCGCATCGTCTCGGTCGACGCTTCGACCGGCGAGGCTAGGGCGATGGTCGACGAGCAAGCGAAGACGTTCGTCGACTACGCGCAGAAGAGCTTTTCGCAATATCTTGACTCGACCCACGAGCTCATCTGGATGTCCGAGCGCGACGGCTGGAACCACCTTTACCTGATCGACCAGCAAACCGGCGAGGTAAAGAACCAAATCACCAAAGGTCAGTGGGTTGTTCATCAAGTCGACAAAGTCGACGCCGAGAAGCGCCAGGCTCTGGTTCCGCGCGGGCGGAGTCTGGCCAGGGCAAGACCCTTACTTCATCCATTTCTGCCGAGTCAATTTCGACGGCACGGGCTTTGTCGTGATGACCAGGGCCGATGGATCGCACTCGATCGACTATTCGCCCAACCAAGATTATATTATCGACACCTATTCGCGCGTGGACTCTCCGCCGTCGGTCGAGCTGCGGACCGTCGCCGACGGCTCGCTCGTCTGCGAGCTCGAAAAGGGATCCGCCGAGGCTTTGCAAAAGGCGGGCTGGCAGGCGCCCGAGCCGTTCGTTTCGAAAGCGCGAGACGGCAAGACCGATATCTTCGGGGTGATCTATCGGCCGACGAACTTCGACCCCTGGAAGAAATATCCAGTGATCGAAGCGATCTACGCGGGCCCGCAAGGCGCCTTCGTGCCCAAGACGTTCAACCCCGTCCAGCAAGCGCAGACGATGGCGGAGCTGGGTTTCATCTTGGTGCAGATCGACGGCATGGGGACGAACTGGCGCTCGAAGGCGTTCCACGACGTCTGCTGGAAAAACCTCGGCGATGCAGGCTTCCCCGATCGCATCCTCTGGATCAAGGCCGCGGCCGAAAAATATCCTTACATGGACACAACCCGCGTCGGGCTCTATGGCGGGTCGGCCGGCGGACAGAACGCTCTGGGGGGTCTGCTGTTTCATCCCGAGTTCTATAAAGTCGGGGCCGCCGACTGCGGATGCCACGACAACCGCATGGATAAGATTTGGTGGAACGAGCTCTGGATGGGTTGGCCGATAGGCCCGCACTACGCAGAGCAATCCAACGTCACGAATGCTCATAAACTCCAAGGCAAGCTGCTCTTGACCGTGGGAGAAAGCGACCACAACGTCGACCCTGCCTCGACGATGCAGGTCGTCAATGCGCTGATCAAGGCCGACAAAGATTTCGAGCTGGTGGTGTTCCCAGGGGCGGACCACGGGGCGGGCTCGAGCCCTTACGGACGCAGGCGGCTGCGCGATTTCTTCGTGCGGAACCTCTTGGGCGTGGAGCCGAGACGATGATCCCGATCGAACAGAGTCTACCGAAGGAGATTACCTGATGTCGCCTCAGCGTCCTGCCCGCCGCTCTTGGGCCGAGCCCTGGAAGGTCAAGGTCGTCGAGCCGTTGAAGACGACGACTCCCGAGGAACGCAAGCGAGCGATCCTCGAGGCCGGCTGGAATACGTTCCTGCTGCGGTCCGAGGACGTCTACATCGACCTCCTGACCGACAGCGGAACATCGGCGATGAGCGACTGGCAGTGGGCGGGGATGATGCTCGGCGACGAGGCCTACGCCGGCAGCCGCAATTTCTATAACCTGGAAGCCGCCGTCCAGGAATACTACGGCTATAAACACGTCGTGCCCACGCACCAGGGCAGGGGCGCCGAGCACATCCTCTCCCGCATGTTGATCAAACCGGGAGACGTCGTCCCCGGCAACATGTACTTCACCACCACCAGGCTCCATCAAGAGATCTGCGGCGGGACGTTCCATGATATTATCATAAAAGAAGCACACGATCCTTCGATCGAGCTGCCGTTCAAGGGGAACGTCGATCTCGAGGCTCTGGAAGACTTGATCGAGCGCGTTGGTCCCGACAAGATCCCCTACATTTCCCTTGCCGCGACTGTGAACATGGCGGGCGGACAGCCGATTTCCATGGCCAACCTGAGGGCCGTGCGAGCGCTGGCTGATCGTTTTAAGCTAAAGATCTTCCTGGACGCCACCAGGGCCGTCGAAAACGCTTACTTCATCCAGCGGAGGGAAGCGGGGTATCGCGATAAAACCGTAGCACAGATCCTGAAAGAGTTGTGCTCCTACACCGACGGCTGCACGATGAGCGGCAAGAAAGATTCGCTTGTGAACATCGGAGGTTGGCTTGCGCTCAACGACTTCGAGCTCTACGAAGAAGCGTCCAACCTGGTGGTCGTCTTCGAAGGCCTGCACACTTACGGCGGACTTGCTGGTAGAGACATGGAAGCGATGGCCAGGGGAATCGTCGAATCGGTCCAGGACGACCACATCGCCGCCCGCATTGGCCAGGTCGAATATCTCGGACAAAAGCTCATCGAGTTCGGGGTGCCGATCGTCATGCCCATCGGCGGTCACGCGGTTTATCTCGACGCCAAAGCGATCTACAAGCACATTCCCCAAGATCAGTTCCCCGCACAGGCCTTGGCAGCGGACCTCTATTTGGATTCGGGCGTCAGAGCAATGGAGCGAGGCATCGTTTCCGCGGGTCGCGACGCCAAAACCGGAAAACACCACTACCCCAAGCTCGAGCTCGTTCGGCTGACGATTCCTCGTCGCGTCTACACGCAAGCGCATATGGACGTCACAGCCGAGACGGTCGCCGCGGTTTTCGACAATCGCGAGCAAGCCCGAGGCCTGTCAATGGTCCATGAACCGCGCTACCTCAGGTTCTTCCAGGCGAAGTTCGAGCGAATTGGGAACGATTGACGGGCGGAGTCCGTCGACGCGATGAACCGAAGCTTCGATCGTTCGGGAGCTCCACATTGGACGAAGTCAGCCGTTTGCTCGCCGACCTGGTCTCGATCCCCAGTGTCAATCCGATGGGTGCGAACGTCGACGGACCGATCTACCTCGAGACCACGCTCTCGAGCTTCATCGAACGCTGGCTCGAAGCAAGGGGAATCGCGGTCGAGAGGCAATCCGTATCGCCTGGACGAGACAACCTGCTGGCTCGCTTTGAATCGTCGTCCGGAGGCCCGACGATCCTCTTCGCGCGCATCAAGACACAGTCCCCGTCGAAGGCATGACGATCGCGCCCTTCGAACCTAGAATCGATGGCGGCAGACTCTTTGGCAGAGGCTCTTGCGATATCAAAAGCGGTCTCGCCGCGATGCTTGTCGCGTTCGCCCGCCTTGCGAAAGACCGTCCCAAGGGGGCTGCGAACGTGATCCTCGCGTGCACAGTCGACGAAGAGTTCACGCACAAAGGGTCTTCGCATCTGGCCAAGTCGCTTAGTCCGCCGGACTTGGCGATCATCGCCGAACCAACCGAACTCCACATCGTCAATCGCCACAAAGGCGCCATCCGTTGGAAGCTCAAGGCCAACGGCAGGGCGTGCCACAGCTCGACCCCGCTCTTGGGCGAAAACGCAATCTACCGGATGGCCAAGGTTCTTCGCATCCTCGAAGACTATGCACATCAACTGATGTCCGAGCGCGTCGATCCCGTGCTAGGCCCTGCCACGCTTTCGGTGGGCAGGATCCATGGCGGCGTCAGCGTCAACGTCGTGCCCGATTCGTGCGAGATCGAGATCGACCGCAGGCTTCTTCCCGGCGAATCTGGCGAAGAAGCGATCGTGCGCGTCCGCAACGTTCTCGAGCAGAACCTGGCGCCCGAGGATTTCCGATCGATCGACTTCGGAGATCCCTGGGTCTGCTTGCCGCCGCTATCGGAAGTGAACAGCCGAAGCTGGATTGGTCCTCTTGTTGAAACGACGGCGCGCGTCATCGGCCGCAGGCCGGCGGTCATCGGCGTTCCCTACGGCACCGACGCTGGGCCTCTCGCCGAGGCTGGGTGGTCCTGCGTCGTCATCGGCGCGGGCGATATCGCCCAGGCCCACACCAAGGACGAATGGATCGAGCTCGATCAAGTCCGCCTCGCCAGCGAACTGTACTACCAATTTGCCCTCACGCTCGGCAGTGCGTAAGTCCCATGTAGGGGCTACACCCTTGTGACGCCCTCTGCTCCGGGTTCGCTCGGCCTGGGCAGTAGGTAAGAAACGATGTAGGGGCGACACCCTTGTGGCTCCCTCTGCTCCGGGTTCGATCGGCCTCTCGATTATTGGACCGGAGGGCGTGTCAGGGGACGCGCCCTGACAACGAACCACGGACCTCGGCTGATGTCCCCGACCCGGCTTGTCGGGGCTTGTCTATCGATCAAATCCGCACCAATGTAGGGGCGATGCCCTGT
The DNA here is from genome assembly GCA_963818975.1 of uncultured Planctomycetota bacterium. GTDB lineage: Bacteria > Planctomycetota > Planctomycetia > Isosphaerales > Isosphaeraceae > CAWFUI01. Next base: position 416,686 of record CAWFUI010000002.1, read on the forward strand.
CGTCGCCATGTGTTCCGGGTGACGACGAGACACCCCTTCACCCTCGAGCCGGGAGCCTGTTCCCCGGCCCGAGTCAAGCACAAACCCCATCCTCAAAACACGTCGAGGACGAAGTGATAGCCCTTGTACCAACGCTTCTTCCGCCAATCGTGGAAGCCGTGCGGCGACCGAATGCCCAAAATCCGCTTGCCGCCGTAGTAATTGTGGTAATACGGGCCCTGGATTTGGGGGACGATCCGCTGCTCGCGAGGGTATGTGTAAAACCCATCGTAGAGCGGCTTGTAGTCGAACCCGTTGCCTGGCGTTTGGGGCGGGACGTACGGCCAGTAGAGATAATCGTTAAAGTTTTGGGCGCGGGCAGAGCTAAAGCTGCCGAGGCCAAGAAGCACTACGCCCAAAAGTAGGGCCTTGCGAAGCAAGTCGCGAGACACAATCCACCTCCTTGCTGATAGGACACACGACGGACCAGGATATCTTGCGCTCCGAAATCGGCGATGCACGCCCGAGCTTGATTTTTTTCCAAGGCAGGATTCCACTTCCAACGCGGGCGAAAAGCTGGACAATCGTGACGATGGACGCCAAAACAAAGATCGCGACGATCGCGCAAAGTTTGACGACGCGACTTCGCGTTGACTTTCAGGCGATCCTCGCCGTTGCCGCGGCTTCCTTGTGCGCAAGCCTCGCCTTCGCTCTCGCTCCCGAAGACCCGCCCGATCTCGAGCTCCAAAGGCTCAAAAGCCACGTCGAACAACTGGCCTCGCCAAAGTACGAAGGCAGAAGAGGCGCGGGCGCAAAGCTCGCCGCAGAGTTCATTGCCCAGTTCTTTCGCGAAAACAAGATCGCGCCGCTCTTTGATTCCAAATATGAGCAGTACGTTCCAGGCGGACCTGGCAAGCCGAACCAAGGGACCAACGTCGGTGCAAAGCTCGTCGGCTCCGACCCCAAGCTCAAAGACGAGTGGATCGTACTCTCAGCACACTTCGACCATCTGGGCGTTCGCAACGGAACGCTCTTTCCAGGGGCAGACGACGACGCCTCCGGCATCGCCATGCTCCTCGAAACCGCCAGGACGCTTGCTGCTTTGAAAGATAAGCCCAAGCGAAGCATCATGTTCGTCGCCTTCGACCTCGAGGAGATCGGGCTCTTCGGGTCGCGTCATTTCGCCAACGATCCCCCAGTCCCGATCGAATCGATCAAGTTCTTCATCACAGCCGACATGATCGGTCGGTCGCTCGCGGGCGTCTGCGACCGCTATGTCTTCGTCATGGGCTCCGAGCATGCCCCCATCTCGAGAAAGTGGCTCGAAGATTCGTCGGCGGGCCTGGACCTTTCCGTCGGGCTCTTGGGCTCGGACGTCGTCGGCACCCGCAGCGACTATGGCCCGTTCCGCACGCGAAGGATTCCTTTCCTCTTCTTCAGCACAGGAGAGAACCCAGCCTACCACTCGCCGAAAGATCGACCCGAGACGATCGACTACGCCAAACTGACCAAAATCGCCTGCCTCATGGAACGCGTCGTCTGGCGCTCCGCGAATTCAAACGAAACACCCGAATGGAGCGAGAAGCCCCAGTACGTCCTTGCCGAAGTTCGAACCATCCGCGAGGTCGTGGCGATCCTCCTCGAACACGCAGACGATCTCCAGACCAACTCGCTTCAGCAATCGATCATGAAAAACACGATCGATCTCGCCGACGACGTCCTCAAGCGAGGCGCGATGACCCCCGCCGAGCGCTCGAAGCTCGTCAGGAACGCGCAGATCATCCTCTTCACCGTGGTCGGGAAACGCAAATAGTTCCTTCCCAACCCTGAAGGGGCGATTCACAACAGCCCATTGCAAGGCCCCGGGGGATGTGTCGTCGCGGCCCCCGCGCGCTTCTTTCCCAGCCCTGAAGGGGCGATTCACAAGAGCCCAGGGCAACGCCCTGGGAATGTAAGGGCGATTCACAACAGTCCATTGCAAGGCCCTGGAAATGAGTCGTCGCGGTGCCCGCGCGCTTCCTTCCCAGCCCTGATGGGGCGATTCACAAGAGCCCAGGGCAACGCCCTGGGAATGTTAGGGCGATTCACAAAATTGACCAGGCCTCGCCCTGGGCTACGGGGGCGATGAATCGAACGCGCCCTTAACGAATACCTCTTTTAATCCCACAAATACTTCTCATCCCACGTGATGTCGTATTTCTTCAAGAAGCTTTGAAACTCGTCCTGGAACGATCGTAGCTGATGATGTTCCTTTTGCGAGATGATGTAGTCTCGCGTCTTCTCCAGTCCCGATTGACCAACCGAGAACGCTCCATAGCCCGACTGCCACTGGAAGCCCTGGAGATCGGGATACTCGGTCTTCACCCAACGGGACGATTTCTTCTTGACGTCTTCAACCACCTGGCTAACACTCTTGGTTCGGTTAAGAGCGAACAGGATGTGGATATGATCGTGCATGCCGCCAATTTTGAGCGCCGGGCACTCGAGATCCTTGAGGATCTGTGCCATATTGGCATGTAAGCTTGCTTCGATCGCAGGGGTGATCCACGCGACCCTGTCTTTCGTGCTAAAGACGAGGTGGATCATGATCGAAGCGAGCGACTGCGCCATGAAAGGGATCCCTTGATCGACTCGTAATCTTTTTCCAAGCCGGGATGGCGATTCCATTGTAGCGGTTGGCATCGCCTGGGGAACGTGTCGTCGCGTCCCCGCGCCCCCTTCCCAGCCCTGCAAGTGCGATTCACAATAGCCCAGGGCAACGCTCTGGGGATATGTTGTCGCGGCCCCCGTGCGCCTCCTTCCCAGCCCTGAAGGATATGTTGTCGCGGGCCCCGTGCGCCTCCTTCCCAGCCCTGAAGGGGCGATTCACAATAGCCCAGGGCAACGCCCTGGGGAAGTGTTGTCGCGGCCCCCGCGCGCTTCCTTCCCAGCCCTGAAGGATATGTTTTCGCGGGCCCCGCGCGCCTCCTTCCCAGCCCTGAAGGGGCGATTCACAACAGCCCAGGGCAACGCCCTGGGGAAGTGAGGGCGATTCAAGAAAGACCACGGCAAAGCCATGGGCGCAAGGCGAAGACCGTTCGCCGTGCGCGATCTCCTCGTTTGGTCGCCCCTTCAGGGCCAAGATATGGGAATCCGGCATACGATCGCCGCATCCGAACCCAGGGCTTTGTAAGTCGCCCCTTCAGGGCTAAGATGTGGGAATCCGGCATACGATCGCCGCATCGGAACCCAGGGCTTTGCCCTGGGCTTCTGTCAGTCGCCCCTTCATGGCTAAGAGCAAGAAGACACCCCTCTTCACTCACCCTTGCGACTCGTCCCTCGGTTCGGACCCGAACCCTTCGCCCGGCCCTTCTCGAGAATCGCCCGCCGAGCGGCGTCGATACGCTGTTGCTCCTGGATCGCGCGTTGGCTCTTGACTGCATTCACACGCTTCTTCGGTTGTTCGACCACTGCCTGTTTCTTGCGAGCCCCAGGCACATCCTCGTCGAGCTGCAAGAAGAACCGCTGAGGACCAGCAGGCTCCTCGATCCGGAAATTCGGCACATCGTCAGGAGCGGGACCGTCCATGAAGACCGCGCCTCTGGTCTTCGTTCGCTTGCTCTGTTCTTGCTCCTCATCGTCGATCCGCTTCCGCAAACTTCGAATCCAGAGCTGCGTCGGAGTGACCAGTTCGCTCACGCTCCGCCCGTCCGGAGAATCCTCGACCCTCTGCACCCTCCTCGGTTGCGTCGAGGCGATGAAATCGATGATCGATCGCGCCCGATCAAACTCCCTCAACCCAAGCGCGATCTGAGCCCTCAGGCCCAGCATGCGGAGCCTTTCGTCCGCGGTCCGAGCCTTTGCCTCCACTGCCTCCAGAGCCGCCCTTGAACGCTTAAAGTCCTCGTTCAGGTAACTAAAGAACAGCAAGGCTTCGTCGAGCACCGCTTGCACTTCGGGCTCGGGACGAACCAGGCCAGCGGGCCGTTCGCACAAAGACATGCCAAAGTTCGCAATCGTCTTGATTCGAGGCGCAAAGGAAGAATCAAGAAACGCCTCCCCGGGCGGCGGCAGGATCGTCGGCGACGCGGTTTCTCGAGACTTCTCAGCCGCCGGAGCTCCCAGGGCCAGCACCTTGCGGGCAGCATTTACCGCGATGGCAATCCATTCCACTCGGGCGTGGTCGTCGGGAAGAAGAGGCTGAAGATGTGCCGAGGCAAGGTCAAAGATCGCCGGCGGCGCCAGGAACCCCGCAGGCCCCATGCGAAGCGCAAGCTTGCGCTCGGTGGGCGAAAGCGAGATCGATCCGATGGGTACGACGGCGTCGACCGGATGGAACCGACTGTGAATCTCTTCCTCGAACGCCTTGTCTTTGCTCCGCCGAGGGAACGACCGAACGATCGACGTCTCCTGGCCCTCGACCACCGAAACGGAAAAGAACTCGTCAGCGTCCCTGCTGCTTGCGTAGGAATAGCTCAAGACCTGTTCGTCGCCGGCGCCGGACGGTCTGCTCGCGATCAACCGTCTGACCACGTCGACTCTGAGCGTATCGAGCGAGACCTGCACGAGCTCGACGTCGTTCGAGAACCTGCCGCCAGGCCCTGATCGCACAGCAAGGATCGCCTTGCCGTCGCGCGTCCAGACCGGAGCGATCGATGACGCCGACGCGCCCAGATCGATCATCGGTCTGGGAGCTCCCAGGGGTGCGATGGTCAGGCAAAAAAGTGAGTCGGATTCGCCGGCGTGGACGTAGGCCAGCACGCGAGAGTCGGGAGACCAGGCTGGCAGGTACGAGTCGTCGATCGTCTTGACGACCCTTCCGTTGTCTGCCTTGAGGATCGCCAGGCCTCGCGGATTGACTCTGGGGACGGCAAGCCAGCGGCCGTCGGGACTCCAGGCGATTGAAAGGTCAGGCAAGTCCGTTGCTTCGGCGCCCAGCTCGCCGGTCGGAAAAGGCTCGCTCGAGATCACGCGTTGATGCCTGGGACCGTCCTGGACGACGATCTCGAACCTGCCTCCGCCTTGGGTTTCGTTGACGATCTTGCCAAACGCAAGCGCAGTGCCATCGGGCTTCCAGACCGGCGACGTGAGCGGTCCGGAGGACTCTTCGAGCAGCACAGAGACTTCGTCCGCTGCCTTGCTCGCCCAGATCTGATACTTCAGGCCTGAAGTTTTTCCGCGTTCAGGTTTCGATTCGGCTGCGGCGCCCGAGAGAGTCTGTGAATGGACAGTTTCGAACAGCCAACCGGGCTTGAGGGCCTGCCTGGGCGATCGCTTACCGATCGTATAGGCCAGCCACGCACCGTCAGGAGACCAAAAGAGCGGCGGATGCAGGCACCCAACCCCTGCCAAGAGGCCGAGGACGACGAGAGCAATCGTGCGTGGTCGAAAGTTCATCAATGCCCAACTCCAAGCCCGCCGAGTGGACCAAGCCCTCTGCTCGGCGGCCTAGCCCCTCTGACTCGGCGAAACCCACCGCCAAACCCGCTGATAACACTATAGTGGAAATCCCGCTGGCGGGCGAGGCGGATGTCGGCGGCGTCTCGCTTGCCAAGGCTACAATATCAAACAGTCCCAAAGCTGCCCGTTCTCCGCCGGGGATCAGGAATGATCGATGAAAAGGAACTGTTGACGCTGCTCGTCGACATGGAATCCTTCCGTGTGGAGAGAACCACCTCCACGTCCGACACACAGAAATTTTGCGAAGCCATCTGCGCCTTTGCCAACGACATGGCAGGCTCTCGCTTGCCGGGTTTTCTCGTGATCGGAGCAGATGACAGAACAGGAGAGCCCTCAGGGCTGGCGGTTACGGACCAGCTCCTTCAGACGCTGGCCGGTCTGTCGGCGGATGGAAACATCTTGCCCCCGCCGGCAATCTTGGCGTACCGAATCGTGCTCTCGTCCGGAAAGGGCCAGATTGCCGTCGTTGAAGTTCAGCCCTCGGAGATCCCTCCTGTTCGATTTAAAGGAGTTGTGCGAATCCGCCGTGGACCTCGCAAGGGAATCGCAAATGAAAGCGAGGAGAAGATCCTCGCCGAACGCCGAACAGCAGCACATCTGACCTACGACGCCCAGCCGTGCGTTGGAAGCTCGGTCGCCGACCTTGCTTTGGACCTCTTCACCACGGGCTATCGGCCTTTGGCGGTAGACGCGGAGGTCATTGCCGAGAACGCTCGTCCCATCGAAGTGCAATTGGCTACGCTGCGGTTCTTCGATCTCGGTAAAAATTGCCCAACGCATGCGGGATTGTTGCTCTTCGGGAAGAACCCGCTCTATTTCGAGTCGAACGCCTACTTGCTATACGTCCGTTACGATGGAATCAACCAAGGGGCGGAGGTCGCGGCGGAACGACGATTCAGCGGCGATCTGCTCACGATCCTCCGCGAGATGGATTCATTCGCCAAGGCTTTGCCCGTCGGACGCCCCATCGAGACCTCGGCTCTTCGCGAGAAGGTCGCTTACGACTACCCACCCGTAGCCCTGCGTGAGCTGTTGATGAACGCCGTTATGCACAGGGCCTACGACCAGCCCAGTTTCATCCGAATCCTTCAATTTGACGACAGAATCGAAATCTCGAGTCCAGGGCCACTGTACGGTCTCGCCACGGCATCGAACTTTCCACGGCAGACGAGCTATCGGAACCCAGTGATCGCCGAGGCAATGAAAGTACTGGGCTTTGTCAACCGGTTCGGTCGGGGCGTCGAGCGCGCCCAGACGGCGCTTGCCGACAACGGTTCCCCGCCAGCCGCTTTCGAGTTCGGTGATACGTTTTTCGGCGTTACCTTGAGGGCGCGGACGTGAAAACCATTGCTTTTTTCAATAACAAAGGAGGAGTCGGCAAAACGTCCCTCGTCTATCATCTTGCGTATATGTTCGCCGACTTGGGGGTCTCCGTCGTCGCGGTTGACCTTGATCCTCAAGCGAATCTCTCTTCGATGTTCCTCGATGAGGATCGGATGGAACTCTTATGGGAGCCAACCAATCGGCAAACCTTTTACGGGGCGATTGAGCCTCTTTTGGAGGGGACGGGCGACGTCATTGCTCCTCACGTGGAGAAAATCAATCTTTATTTGGGACTGGTCGTCGGCGACTTGGCTTTGTCCCGAGCCGAAGACGAGCTTAGTAGTCAATGGGCCGCTTGCCTTGACAAAAACGTAAGAGCGTTTCGGGTGATCTCGGCGTTTTGGCGGGTGATTGAACGCGCTGCTCAAGAAATGGTCGCCGACATCGTCCTCATGGACGTCGGTCCGAACCTTGGAGCTATCAATCGAGCTGCGTTGATCGCCGCAAATGACGTGGTGATTCCGCTTGCGCCTGATCTTTTCTCCTTGCAGGGGCTAAGCAACGTTGGCCCCACGTTGCGCCAGTGGCGAGAAGACTGGAAGATGCGACTTGCAGCAGCCCCCGATGCAAGAATCTCTCTGCCCGCTGGTGAAATTAAACCGATTGGTTACGTCGTACTGCAACACGGCGTTGGCGTATCGCGGCCCGTGAAGGCGTACGAACGATGGATCGCACGCATTCCTCAAGTTTATCGAGAAGCCGTTCTTGGTGAAGGGGAGGTTGGAAGGGCTCCCGACGCGGTGGACGATCCCTATTGTCTCGCGATGCTCAAACACTACCGTTCGCTCATGCCTCTTGCGATGGAAGCACACAAGCCAATGTTCCAGTTGAAGCCGGCCGACGGAGCGATCGGCGCGCACGTTTCCGCAGTTCGAGATTGCTACAACGACTTTCACAGACTCGCGGAGAAAATTGCGGCAGCGGCTGGAATTAGTCTCGAATGAGTTGGGAGTCGGTTCGTCTCGAGCGGCGGATGGAGGCACCCAACCACCGCCAACAGGCCGAGGACGACGAGAGCAATCGAGCGTGGTCGAAAGTTCATCCAGCTCCAATCTCGCTGAATGTGCGAGGGCCCTCCGCAAGACGGCCCAGCCCCTCTGACTCGGCGAAAACCACCGCCAAACCCACTGATAACACTAATAGTGGAAATCCCGCTGGCGGACGAGGGCGGATGTGGGGGGAGGATGGAATGGCGACCCGGGTCCACTCCGGCAAGGGATAACTGTGCCGATCCTCTCAAGCTCCGAGCGTCATGCGTGCAGCGGCAGGGACCGTAGCGAGTTGTTTACGACACCCACTAACATCCCGTAGAATTTTCTAGTCAGAGCGGGCAACGAGAATCCGAAAAAGGCACCGATCGGCTAAGGGTCATGACTTATTTCGCGAAGTCCCAAGACTTGGAGAGCGAGGGTGACGTCGAGTCTAAGCTCGTGAGCCGGGTACTCATGAGCAAGGAAGGCCTCGGCTTCTTTCAGGAGGAAGTGAAGAGTAAGTCCTACATGGCCCCAACTACAATCGATAAAGGAGCGGGCAAGACGAAGGGATACTATCCAGATTTCACCGTCATTCTCAATTCGATGCCTGTGATGATCGTTGAGGTGAAGAAGCCGGGAGCGCCCGTAGAGGAAGGTTTCAGGGAGGGTCAGCATTATGCGCAAGAAGTCAACAAGAGGTGGCCCTCCGGGGTAAACCCCGCAGGACTCGTCGTTGCCTGCAACGGACAGTCATTGGTGTATGGTCCCTGGGACAGCGATGAGGTAAGAACGATCGAGCTCAAAGACATAGTGCCGGGCGGAGCTGCATTTGAGGAGTTCAGATCGCATTGTCAAAGGTCCACGCTCCTCGAGATGGCCGTCGCATTGCGGAAGCGTCTACGTCCGACGCGGAGATTCAAAGCGATGGATCTTCTGGGTGGGCCGTTCAAACAGAATCAAACGTTGGAGGCTAACCAGTTTGCAAGAGACCTTGCTCCAATCTTTCGGGAATACTTCGACACCGGGCTCGGCCGGACTGACCCCGCAATTCTGGAACGGGCTTACGTCACGACGGCCGAAAATACTCACTATGACTCGGTTCTTGAGTCTTTACTCAAGGATAATCTGGCGAGACACAGAAACCCTGACTTTGCCGTAGTGGAGACTAGCCGAAAACATGCGTCGACATTGGACTCTGCTATCCAAGTCGCACTAGCCCAAATAAAGACCGCACCGCCGATGATCCTCCTGATCGGCAGTGTAGGTGCTGGCAAATCCATTTTCGTCGATAAGTATCTCCATAGTCTAATGGACCAAGAACTTCGTGGCAAAACCTTCCTTGTTGTGGTGGACTTCAACACTTCGCCCGAGAATCTAGACTCGCTCGACGAGTGGATAACCGAGACCGCACTTGACGACATGCCGGCTCGGAACCAGCTCACAGATTTCAAGCATTATGATAATTTGCACAAATACTTTGGCCTTGAGATTAAGGAGCTGCGCGAAGGCCAGTACAAAAGGCTGGCCGAGACACAGCACGAACGTTATCTGGATAGAATCGATGAACACATAATCGAGTGGACGCTCGACAAGCCAAAGTTTTTGAAGGCCGCCATCCAGCACTATGGCTCTCACCGAGGGATGTCGGTTCTGGTATTCTTTGATAACGCAGATCGCCGAGATGCTTTCCAACAGCTCAAGATATTTCAGGCGGTGCAGCACTTTCGTTACACAAATAAGTGCTTCAGCATACTGTCGCTTCGGGACGAAACCTACCATCGATTCAAGTCGGAACCGCCTCTCGACGCCTTTTACAAGCCATTTCTCTTCATGATTCAGCCCCCGAGATTCTTGGACGTCGCAAGGGAGAGGTTACAGCTTGTTATTGAAGAAATGAGTAAGAAAGCACCCAAGAAAGTCTTTTATACGCTATCCAACGGCGCTCACGTCGAGTTCCCAGCCAGCGAGCTAGGTGAATATTTGGCGCGTATATATAATTCGCTGTTTAATCCAAAAAAAAGAACAAGGTACATCTTTGAGGCATTGGCTGGGCGGAACATGAGGACCGCGCTCGAGATGTTCGCAGAGGTGGTCATGTCCCCTCACTTCGAATCGGACCGGATCTTTGCGACACGATTCAAACCAGAACCAGACGAGCTCCCCGATTGGATGATTGTTCGGATCCTCATGAAGAGGAATTACGTCTACTACAAGGATCGAGACGGGAATTACGTCTACAACCTATTTGCAACTAGGGAAGACAGCCCATCAGCTAGTGTGTTCCTCCTTGGAATCCTGCTTTGCCGACTTTCTGCTGACCGAAAAAGGAAGGGCGAATTGAGTATAGAAGGCTACAGGCACGTATGTAAGCTGATTGAAGAGGTTTCAAACCAAGGCTTTCTCGGCGAAGACGTTCTCTGGGGCTTAGAGCAACTCTTGAAAGGCAGAATGATCGTAGCTGACCACCAAAGGTCCGTGGGCATCGATCGGGACGATTACGTTAAAATTACGGCGAGCGGACATTATCACTTGAACCGTCTGTTGACTGACTACGAATACATCAATAATGTAAGCATGGATACTTGGCTTCAGGACGAGCCCACAACATCTGCCCTCAAGGAGCTCGGAGACGTTAGAGATGACATTCGAGAGCTGGAATTCGATCGAATTCGCAAGAAGCTCGAGGTTTTTCGGAACGCCGTGCTTGAGGAGGCCGACATCCACGTCGAGCAAGCCTCTGTCGATCCCTCCGAGAATGAAATGCTGGACTTTCTGGTACAAAGTGTGAGCCGCGCCGTTGCTCGTTCCAGATGACGTTATGCCTTAACCATAGGATTGGGAAGAATTTGGTCGGCTGGCCGCACTTTCGATCAGGCACCGTCTCAACGAGCTATAGACGGTCGGGGGGCTCGACCTGCCGTAACCGTTGCGGCACCCGCATCTTGACCGCGCTGGTAACCTGGCCGGGGTGAAATCCACTCCCCGAGCTCAGGAGGTAGGCCATGGCGGTGCGCGATTTGGCGAAAGAGTTTTCCTGGCGGCGGACGATGCAACGTCACGCCCGCAGCGGCAAAAGCGTTCGAGCATTCTGTCAAGCGGAAGGCGTCAGCGAGCCGTCCTTCCATTACTGGCGACAGGTCCTCAGGGCACGCGATCAGTCGGCAGCCGCCTCCACCAAGAACGGCGAGCTTCTCGACAAGCACGCAACGGACTCTCCAAGCCGGATTTCCATCACTCCAGGACTCGCTGATCAATGTCCGGTCGGAACACCGTTGTGCATGCCGCTTCGCATGGCGGTGGACGGGCTCGCAGACCCTCGGACTGATCTCCTGGAGGTCGTCCTCGCCAGCGGCGCGGTTCTGAAGATTCCCGCAGGCTTCGATCGCGAGACGATCCGCGGCGTAATCGCGATGCTGGAGCCGACGCGATGTTGAACGTACCCACCGAGGTCGGCGTCTATCTCTGTATTCAGCCGACCGACATGCGACGCGGCTTCGACGGTCTCCTCGCGCTGCGCGAGAACACATGTCGCGCGATCCGCTGAAGGGAGGCTTGTACGTATTCCTCAACCGCCGACGCGATCGCGTCAAGCTGCTCTGGTGGGACGGCGACGGCCTGGCGATCTGGTACAAACGGCTCGAGTCGGGAACGTTCGAAAGGCCTCAGGTCGACGCGACGGGCGCGAGGCGACGCTCCGGCCCGTCGACCTGGCGCTGCTGCTGGGCGGGATCGAACTGGCAAGCGTCCGACGGCGAAAAAGATTTGAACTTCCAGCGGAATCCGTTGACGCTTCTTCGCATAATGTACGTATAGTATGATATGAGCACGGAAGTAAATTCACTCCCCGAAGACGTGACGACGCTCCAATCGCTGGTGCGAGAGCAACTCGAGACGATCGAGACTCTCAAGCGAGACTACGCTCAGTTGAAGGCGTATCTCGATCGGCTGCTCCGCGATCGCTTCGGCCCACGCAGCGAGAAGATCGATCCCAGCCAGTTGTCCTTGTTCGCGGCTGAGGCGCAGCCTGAAGAGGCTCCCAGCGAGCGAGCGCCTGAAGAAGCCGCTGTCATCGTCAAGGAACACGCGCGACGCGACGGCCGAGGAAGGAAGCTTCCCGAAGATCTGCCGCGCGAGGAGGTCGAGTACGACCTGTCCGACGCCGAGAAATCCTGTCCTTGTTGCGGAGAGACGCGCGAGAGAATCGGCAGCGAAAAGAGCGAGCAACTCGAGTTCGAACCGGCGAAGCTCAAAGTGCTCGTTCACGTTCGATACAAGTACGCCTGCAAGCACTGCGAAGAGAACGTCGCGATCGCCGAAGCACCGCCCAAGCCGATCGCCAAGGGCTTGCCCGGCCCTGGGCTGCTGTCGCATCTGATCGTCAGCAAATATGCCGAGCACATGCCGCTTTATCGACTCGAAGACGAAATGGCGAGGTTCGGCCTGGAGTTGTCGCGGGGCACGATGTGCCGCTGGATGCGACACACAGCCGAATTGCTCGAACCGTTGTATGACGCCATGACGACGCGAGTGCTTACGTCGTTGGTCATTCATACCGACGACACTCCAGTGTCGGTCCTCGACCCCTTGCTCCCGGCGACGCGCACGGGCCGGTTCTGGGTTTACGTCGGCGACGACGACAATCCGTATTCAATCTACGAGTACACGCCGAGCCGCAAACGGGACGGCCCCGCCACTTTCCTCGGCGGATTTCAGCGGATATCTGCAGGCCGATGCATACGGCGGCTACGACGGGATCTACGCGTCGAAAGATGTGAAGCAGGTCTCCTGCTGGGCGCACGCGCGGCGAAAGTTCTTCGACTCGCGGAAGATTCAGCCCGGCGAGGCGCATATAGCACTGGCTTACATCGGGCGGCTTTACAAAGTCGAAAGCGATGCGAAGAAGCTTGCTCCGGCCGACGTGCGCACAAACGCCGAAGCTCGGCTCGAATGGCACAAGCTGCGTTTCGAGATGCGTCAAGAGCACTCGCGTCCGATCCTCGAAGAGTTCCAGTCGTGGATGAAGAGGACGACCACCAGAGACGTGCTGCCCAAGAGCGTCGTCGGCCAAGCGATCAATTATGTGTCTTCACGTTGGGATAGCTTCATACGTTACTGCGAGGACGGTCGGCTGGCGATCGACAACAACGTCTCGGAGCGAACCCTTCGGCCCTGTGCGATCGGTCGAAAGAATTGGCTGTTCTTGGGCGACGACGACGCAGGCAAGACCGCCGCGATTCTTTTTAGCTTGATGGCCAGCGCCAAGCGCAACGAACTCGAGCCTTGGGCTTACCTCAAGGACGTGATCGAGGCGCTATCAATCGCAAGGGCCTCACCAGGGGCGTCGCAATTGGAAGTGCTGCTACCGGACGCGTGGCTTGCGAGCCATCCGGACTCGCACCGCCGCTACTCCCGCTGAAGTCCAAATCGAAGCGCCGCCGAGCCGGTCAAACAACCGGCCTCGGCGCTCAACGCGCCGTATGGCTGGCGCAACGATTGAGCTCAACTTACGCGATGCCCCGCTCGGCAGTCGTTCGGCTACCCCGCCGAGGCCGCCGCTGGCCACCCCTGCGGTTGGCGCAACGGTTACGTCCGGTCGAAATAAAGACCTTAAGAACGAGAACGAGGAGAAGCAAAGCGTTTGCCCGAGCTCATAAGCAGCCCAATCAAATTTCACTTAGGAACTTCCCCACGTCGTTCTCCAACCATTCAGTGGCGCTCATATGAATTGCTATTCGCCAATTCTCACTTTTCCCCCATCCGTTTTTTCCGGGATCTTTGAGCCTCTCAAACGGGCCCAGTGCCTGAACGTTCACACCAATTGCCTTTTTAACGGCCGAATCCGACATGTAATTATCGAGCGACCGGCGTTCAGTGATATGGCACTTGATTCCGGCATTGGTGCATGTCTTGTGGAAGTCCGACCGTTCCCGTGGCCAACTTGCCTCGGGGGAAGCCTTCTCTCCGTCAATCAGTGCGTAGACGTTCTCGCTAATTCGTTTGAGCTCTTCAAGCTCCGCTTCACGCCTGCCGTTGATCATCGAACTCCCGCCTAAAGGGATCAGGACGATCTCGTTATCTTTTCCGAGCATTCGGAGAACCTGCTGAATTGCTTTTATCTCCGTCGGTCCTTCCACCAGGAGTATCTTCTCAAAGCCGAGATCTTGGAAAGCCCTGAACCCAATCTCCCCCAGGAGCTCCGACAATCTACCCGTCTTGTCCCACGGACGGACAATCGGATGCGTATGATCATCAGAGCGACGAACAGTATAGATGCGGTCCGCAGAAGTCCTCGCAAGTCCCACGTTGTGGGTGGCAAAAACGACTCCACGTGTCGCGAACGAACTGAGCGTGGAGATAAACTGCGCTTGAAGGGCTGGGTGCAGGTTAAGTTCTGGCTCGTCGATCAAAATGAAGCTGGGTTCGCTTCTCACCAGGTTGGCGAGAACGACCCAGAGTTGGGTGAATCCCGAGCCCATCTCTGACATCGAGTGTCTCTTGTTGTCATCTACCGTGACAAGTAAGTCATTTTGCTCATGGCTTAGTTGTATGTCTAAGTGATGATATCCAAAGACTCGTTTTAGTGCTTCGGTGACCTTCTTCGATTTGGGGAAGCCTCCCTGAATGACGCTATTTTTCATCTGATCCCAAGCGAGCATCAACGGCTTACCAATTGTTAAGTCGTAGTAGGTCTTTTCGCTGGACGACGATAGTGCGTGTCTAAACGGGCCGATGTAGATCACCTTACTTAGCTGCTCGAGAGCGTCTACAAAATGCGCCAGCACGACGCCCGTACGCCCCTCGAGGCGTACGGCGGAGAGCACGTGAGAAGCAACCGACGCAAACTTCATCGCAACCTCGGACTCACCCAGCACCTCGAGGCGAAAGCTCGTAGTTGCTCGATTTATGCTAATCACAATATCCCGGGGGATCGTGCTGCCCGACGTGTCGAAAGGCTCAGCGCCAGCATCAGCGACGAAGGAGCTGTAGTCGATCCCCAGATGCAGACGGATATCGTTACTGTTTCCTTGGCCGAAAATCGCCTCATGCTCGCGTAGCGACTTTTCCTGGGCAAAATTGGTCATCTGGCCGTTGAAAGCGGCAACCGTTTCGTTGCTTCTCTTCCCGATGGCCTGAAAAATGCCTCGCAACTCGAGAAAGAGTCTTAACAGCGACGATTTACCTGAATTGTTCGCGCCAACCAGAGCAGTTTCGCCATTCTCCAGGACAAAGGTTGCGGGAAACTGCTCGCTGAAGCAGCGGTAATTGGAGATTCGGATGGTCGCCTTCATCGGGGCCTCGGTTTGAAGAAAGTTCCATTAAGTCGATGAAGTCGATTCATCGACCTAACGCATCACCTAGTCAGCGAGCGGCCGTGGCGGGAAGCCGTCGGTATTCTAATGTTCAGAAAAGACATTTCCAAGAGAAGTCATCTTCGGCATTTCTGGCTCATGGACTTTCTTTCCTGTCGAACCCCCTCAACCACCCGCAACTCGCCTTGAGCCACGATCACGGCCTGGCCACTCAGAATGACCCGATCGCCTCGAACATCGACCTCGACGGTGCCGCCCCGTTTCGAAGCCTGATAGCCCACCATCTGGGTCTTGCCGAGCCGCTGACCCCAAAAGTCGGCAAGGCAACAGTGCGCCGATCCCGTCACGGGGTCTTCATCGATCTCGCCGCTGGAGAATCGCTTTCGACTCGCTTTCAGACTGTCTGGCGACTCGCTTTCAGACTCTCTGGGATTGGAGCTCTGCGTCGGTATCGTTCGCTTCTCGGGACGACCTGGAACCCGTCGTCCTCTACGAGGCCGGCTTCCTTCCGGCGTTTCTCGCCGATGGGTTATAGCTCACTTCGAAACCTCCGCCGTTTTTCGTAAGAATTGAGGTTGCATCGTAAATCACGCCCCGTCTGACGAGAGTCTGCGCCGTCGTCTGACGGCCGTTCGCCTCGATACGCCCCTTTATTCCGCTGATAATGGCGCTTGCATTGCTAAACCGTACCTTCCCGAAATCGGCCAACGTCGATAACTTTCCATACTCGCCAGGAGACTCCACGATCCACTCGGCGGTGCTGCGGTCCGCCAGCGGTTTCTGAGTAGCCTTGGAGGTCCGATAAATCCGAAAGAAGCCATTCGAGTTGCTCCAATCACGCATTGTGAGCTGGAACTGCCCTTTGTGCGCCCCACTCGTGACGTAAACGACCGAAGCGGTTATCTGGTCGCCCGGCTTAATCTTCATGCCTGCAATATACCGCTGCGACTGACTATCGACTTCTGACCACATCTCCCACCACGCCCGATAGAAAGTGTGGCCGTTGCGTACGTCCTGCTCAGTACCAATCTGCTCGACGGTCGTGCCGCCATTGAAGCCGTCGATCCCAACCCAAACCAAGGAATAAGTGCTTCCCTTAGTAGGCCCGGTCACCTTGGGCACAATCCAGGATCCCCGGACTGCGGTCACGGTGTCGGCCTGCGGGTGCGCGAGATTGGTAGCCGCCACATATCCGGACCAGTTATCGGACACGAGCGAGTTCAGATTCGTGACACGGGCTGGCTCTGGATAGCGGCCCCAATAGAAGAGGCTGTTGCCGCTATCGGTGCGGAGATACTCGTACCGTTTGGGAGACCTATCGGCGCCTGAGACCTTAGAGTAGCCTTGCGGAAAGGTATATACCGCCGTCGATTCGGATGGGGTGGAAGACCCATAAACGACCTGTGGGGTGAGCGTCTTCTCATACGGCGTTGTGAGAGCCAAGGTGTCGCCCGGCGCTTCAGTGTAAGACGTCCACGACGAAGTCGGACTCCAGCGGAATTTGAAGCGGATCTGCTGCGTCGTCTCGTCGCTGATATCCAGCGCCGCGAGCGAGAGCATGCTGCGATTCTCTAATGCCTCCAGACGCGGTCGAATTCTGGTCTTGGCCGTGCGTATCATCGGGGTGTGTCTCGAAGGATCAGGCCATACGTTTGGGTTGTGACCTCTTAGACAGTTGGCGATCGGATCGTGTCCGCCAACAATCTCAAGTAGAGTAGTACCGTTTCGATATGAATGCGTACGCCGGAACGGAAGTTGGGAAGCATACCCATTTCGGTCTCCGCTTCTGAGCACCCTACTTGGCTCTCGCCCGACCGTTGGATGCTTCGGATGAGGCGCTCAAAGTGCTCATGGACAGATCGGATCGCAACAGTAATCTAGGACGCAACAGAGGAGAACTGGATGGCCGCATCTCAGAGCTCTAAATGATTGCTCCGAACCGGAAGCGGACCACTTCACACTCGACAATTCTTCTCCAGTTCCCCCTCGAACCTTGCGGATCTGAGCGCAAGTTGGACGAACCCAGAACCCGTGAATACCCGCCCAGGATCGTCCCCTCTCGAGGCCAGAGGTCTGCACATCAACCGCTCTACTTCGGGGTCCAGGGCCTCGCTCGGACCTATCGCGTGAAACCAATCGTTTTTGGCATATCGTTGCTCGCGGGCTCTCAGCCGTAGACACGCTCGATTCTTTACGTCTCGCCGATTCCCACCAGCAACTCGCCCTGAGCCACGATCACGGCCTGGCAGCTGAGAATGACCCGATCGCCTCGAACCTCGACCTGGACGGTGCCGCCTCGCTTCGAAGCCTGATAGCCCACCATCTGGGTCTTGCCGAGCCGCTGACCCCAAAAGTCGGCAAGACAACAGTGCGCCGATCCCGTCACGGGGTCTTCATCAATCCCTACCGCAGGGGCGAAAAACCGTGAGACGAAATCGACGTTCGGGGAATCACTTCGAGCAGTTACGATCACGCCTCGGCATTTGACCGTTGCCAGTTGCTTGAAGTCCGGGCAAACGCCACGCACGATCGATTCCGATTCGACTTCGACGAGGTAATCGAACTTATTGCGACCGATCGTTCGGGGTTGCACGTTCAGAGACTCGATCAAACCAGCCGGCGGGTCGGACTTCTCGAGAGCGATCAAAGGGAAGTCGAGTTGAAAATGGTCGCTTTGACGCAGGGCGCGGAGTACTCCGCTTCGGGTCGAAAAGGCGATTTCCGAGCCGTCGGCCAGTCGGCCCAGATGCGCGAGCGCCTTGGCTGAGGCCAGCGTCGCATGGCCGCAGAGATCGACCTCGACCTTGGGTGTGAACCATCGCAGGTCAAAGCCCATGGCATTGGGGACCAGGTACGCCGTTTCAGCTAGATTCATCTCCATCGCCACGTTTTGCAGCCATGAATCCTCAGGCCAAGCTTCGAGCAGGACGACCGCCGCAGGATTCCCACCGAACGGGCGGTTGGTGAAGGCGTCGACAATGAAGTAGGGAAGGCGGGCATGATTCACGGGCAATTGTCCTTTTTCGCCAAGGCCCCCGCTCGCAGATGGTTCGGAATTCCGGTCCCCGAGTTGGACAGGATTAACATGATGAACAGGATAGAGCCGAGGAGGGCCTGATCCTTTCTGCATCATGTCCATCCCGATCATCTTGTAAAAAACTCTGCTCTCTGCTGCGCAATCGTAGACTCCAGGCTCGATGAGAATCGACCCGAAATCACCGAGTTGGGTTCGTCGCGTTGGCCGCTCTTGAGCCCGAAGACTTCGCCCATCTTCCCCATTGTGGAATTTCAAAATTTCTTGCCGGTTTTCGCCTGGAAAAGCAACTATCACTATGAAGTCATAGTCGGTGGGCTCTTTCTCAATCCGGATGTTCGTTGAAGGGCGGCAGCCTAGGGCGGCTTGCCGCAAAAAGGATGGGAATGCGCACCGACCCAGCGCGGAAGGAACCGGGGATGCCAGTGCGGCTGGACCTCAACCGGAACGATTCAGTTTGGCCAGGCAGAGTCGTTGAAAACTTGGTTTCCGCCGAAGGCGAATTCTGGTGAGACCACGGAATTTATCCGCGGATCTCGAAGATCCAGCGAAGGAAGAACACAGATCGGCCCGTAGCGAACTAATAGGAAAGTAAAGGGTAGGAAAATTCGATTTGGCTTCGTTCGTTCTGGGGAGAGGGATTCTGAACCAGGGAAGCACACGGTTTGACGTGGAAGTAGATGGGAAGCTCGGAAAAGTCAACTGGCTTTACCAATCCTAATCAAACCCCGCAGATTGAAAATTGGGTTCGTTTGTTCTGGCGACTCGGAAACCCCTCCCCCTAACTCCCAAATCCTAGCTCTTGCGAGCAAGATTGGGTTCCTTTGTTCTGAGGAGACAGGATTTTTAACCACTGATAGCACGTATACCACCGATGAGATAAGAAAGGCCGCAAAGTCAGCCGCCTGATACATCCTCCCTAGTCTATCCAGATTGAAATCGGGTTCGTTTGGTCATTGTGTATCAGTGGTTAGGACTCTTCCTAATGCCTGATTACCTTGCCCACATTACCAAGGTTGTATGGGATTTGAGTGATCCATTTCCGTCTTATCAGTGATATCCGTGTTATCGGTGGTCGAAACTCTTCCTCTGCCTCGCTCCGGCATCCAAAATACATACTTCAATTCTGGAAGTTTAGGAAATTTGACCAAGATACAAAGGCATGGTAGTTTTTTACGGATTAGCGGGGAATAGGATCGAGACGTGGGATAGGAGTACTGATGCGGTCGACTAAGCCTTGTCTGCAAGGCCCGATCGCTCTATAATTCGGCCCAACGGCGAGATACGGCTTATTTCGCGCGAGTGTGATTCGCTCGAGCATCAATTAGACCTGCAACTGCATTTTACGGAACAACGATGCGTTTTGTGCTCATCGATCGAATTCTTGAAGTCGAGCCCGGTCGCAGCCTGATCGCCGTCAAGAACTTGTCGCTCGCCGAAGAGTATCTGGCCGATCACTTCCCGGGCTTTCCCGTCATGCCCGGAGTGCTCATGCTCGAAGCACTCTCCCAGGCGGGCGCGTGGCTGATCCGCGAGACCGAAGACTTTGCCCACAGCGTCATCGTGCTCAAGCAGGCCAGGCCCATCAAATACGGCAGTTTTGTCGAGCCTGGCCGCCAATTGCGCTTAGAAGTGGAGATCGTCGAACACGGCGATCGCGACACTACCTTTAAAGGCAAAGGCCTTATCGAGGGCCAGGTGATGGTCCAGGGTCGCTTCACCATGACGCGCTATAACTTAAGAGATAGAGACCCAGCCTTGCACGTGACCGACACTGCGGTCGTCGCAAGTCTGAGGGAATTGCATGCTACGCTTCGCAAAGGCTCGGTTGGGTCTCGTGCCATCGCACGAGATTCCACCTCGGGGCTGACCAGCGGCAAGTCCGAGGCATCCTCCAAAGCCTCTGGACCAGAACGCAAACCGCCGTCTGAGGTTGCAAGCCTGAGCGAAAGTCATCAAGATAACGCCCGCTCATGAAAAACAGCGATTGAGTTCGTGTGTGCTTGCATTATGGGGCGTTTTCGACGCAATCGTTGATTGCCTGAGTAATGTGAGCTTGGAATGGAGGCCGATGATTTCAGAGTCATCTGGAATCGTTGGGTTGTGATTTTGATTCCTCTGGGATGAGGATCGATCGGGAATTTTCCAAAAGAGGAAAAAATGCCAGCGACTTACGATGAAATTTACGAAAAAGTTCAGTCCACGCTTGTTGAGGCCTTGGCCGTCGACGAAGAGGACGTTTCCCGCGACGCCACGTTGCAGGGCGATCTGGGCGCTGAATCGATCGACTTCTTGGATATCGTCTTTCGTTTGGAGCGGAATTTCGGCATCAAGATTCCTCGCGGCGAGCTTTTCACAGAGAACCTGTTCTCCGATCCCGAGATGATCCAGGACGGCAAGCTGACCGCGAAGGGTCTGACAGAGCTCGAGACGCGGATGCCGTTTGCCGACCTGACCGAGTTCTCCAAGAATCCCGAAGTTGACAAGATTTCGGACCTTTACACGGTCGATATGCTTGTTCAGTACGTTGCCAGCAAGCTCACGGCCTGAGATGCTCTGAGTTTGGCAAAGCGCAAAAACCGTCGGCGATTCGTCTTGCGGGCTCTTCGAGGAAAAGCGGAATCGAGCATGCGCTGGATTTGGATTGACAAAATCCTGGAATTTCGACCTGGCGAATTCGCCCGAGCGATCAAGAATTTGACGCTGGCCGAAGAGCACTTGCACGATTATTTGCCAGGATATCCGGTGATGCCGGCGTCGTTGATCATCGAAGGTTTGGCGCAGACAGGCGGGATCTTGGTCGGCCAGGCAGGCGGTTTTGCCGAGAAAGTGGTTCTCGCAAAGATTCCCAGAGCCGACTTTTTCGGAGTAGCGTGTGCTGGGGACCAGCTCATCTACGAAGTGACCTTGAGCGATCTTCGCAGCGAAGGCGCGGTTGTGGACGCCAAAGCGTTTTTGAACGGCGAGATTCTGGCCGACGTCGAGATCGTTTTCGCTCATCTCGATCAGTCGCGGGCCAACCAGATCTTTGGCCCCAAGAATTTTGTGTTTACGCAGCAGTTGCTAGGGGTTCTCGATCTGGCGAGGGCCCAGGAGAGGTCGAAGCAGCCGCGGGAAGCGTCTGCCGAAGAAGTCGACGTCGCGTCGCCTGGACTCAATGGAACTCAGCATTCCGGCGGCTAGCTTCAAGGACGAGAAGAGGGCGAAGTTCCGCGATGCGTAAGTGAAGTGATCCGCGATAGGGACCGGACTGGACGACGAAACACCGCTGGTTGATCCGACGAGCCGATTATGCTTCGATCCGAACGCCGAGTGGTCATCACCGGACTGGGTTTAGCGACCCCGATCGGAATTGGGCTCGAGGCTTTCTGGAGTTCCCTCGCTGGGATGCGTGGGGGCGTCGCGGCCTTGCGAGCGTTCCAGGTCGAGGGTTTGCCTTCGAATGCAGCGGCCGAGGTCGGGGAATTCAATCCAACAGCCTACGCCTTTCCCAGGAACCGCAAGGCGCTGGCCAAGAGCGGCAAGTACATGGCTCGCGACATCCAGTTGGCGGTGGGCGCGGCCTTGATGGCGTTTCGCGACGCGGGGCTCGAGAACGGCGGCGCGGCCCCCACGCGCATTGGCGTTGACCTGGGCGCGGGCCTGATCTCCTCCGAGCTCGACGAGCTGACTCCCGCCGTCGAGCGAGCCACCGACTCCGACGGCAAGTTCGACTACCACGCCTGGGGCAGGGACGCCATGTCGGAGATGCAGCCGATCTGGCTGCTCAAGTACCTTCCAAACATGCTCGCTTGCCATATATCGATTCTTATCGACTGCCAGGGCCCGAGCAATACGATCACCGAGGCCGAGGCCGCGTCGAACGTGGCCATTGGCGAGGCGGCGCGGATTATTGCAAGGGGCAGGGCCGACCTGATGATCACCGGCGGCGCCGATTCGAAGATTCACCCGCTAAGCCTGGTACGGATGACCTTGGTCGATCAATTGACGAAGTGGAAGGGGGATCCTCGGAGTCTTGCCGGCCGTTCGACCTTCATAGAGAGGGCAGCGTGCCGGGAGAGGCCGCGGGGATTTTGATCTTGGAAGAGCGCGAACACGCGCTCAAGCGAAACGCTCGAATCTACGCGGAAATCCTCGGTTTTGGATCGGGTTGCGACGCGTCCCCGCAGGGAGGGCTCGACCCTCAAGGAGCGGGCACCGAGATCGCCATTCGAGCCGCGATTAGAGACGCCGAGCTCTCGCCTTCCGACATCGGTCATGTGAACGCACATGGATCAGGTACGCGGTTCTCGGACTTGGCCGAGGCGCATGCGTTCAACAAGATTTTCGGCGGGCCTCGGTCGGTGCCTGTCACGTCGATCAAGGGATTCATCGGCAATTGCTATTCGGGTTGCGGAGCGGTCGAACTGATAGCCAGCCTCCTGGGCGTGAATCGAGGGTTGATCCCGGCGACGCTCAACTGCGACGACCCCGATCCCGAGTGCGCCCTGGACGTCGTTCGAGGGGCTCCGAGAGAGACGCTCAATCCCATCTTTGTGAACACAAATCTCACTCGTTTCGGTCAAGCGGCCGCATTGGTCGTGAAGGGCGAGCTCGAGACGGAGGCTGCGGGCGCACCCCGCTGAACTGTTGATGCGCCGCCGCGTGGTCGTTACCGGCATGGGTATGGTCACCCCGATGGGCTTGGACGCCGAATCGACCTGGTCCGCACTGCTGGAAGGACGCAGCGGAGTTGGCAGGATTTCGCTCTTCGACGCTTCGACCTTCCCCACGAGGATCGCGGCAGAGGTGAGAGGGTTCGAACTGGGAGATTACCTGGACGATCCCATCGGCCGCTGGAACGAGGCCAGCCGAAATACGCTGTTCGCGATCGCCGCGGCGCGTATGGCCATGGATCGGTCGCGGCTGCTCGACGATCCGAACCTCGACCATAGTCGATTTGGCGTCTATCTCGGTTCCGGGGAAGGTCAGCAAGACTTCCCAAGGTTCGTCCAACTTCTTCACGATAGCGCGAAAACGGCAGGAACAATCCGACCAAGTTCGCCAAGTTGGGAGTGAAGGAACTGCATCCGTTTCGAGAGGCCGAACAAGAGCCTGGCACGCCCGCGGGTCACCTGGCGAGCCTCTTCGAAGCTCAAGGGCCCAACGCGAATTGCTTAACCGCCTGTGCGGCGAGCTCGCAGGCCATCGGCGAGGCGGTCGAGATCATCCGCCGAGGAGACGCCGACGCGATGCTCTCCGGCGGTACGCACAGCATGATCCATCCTTTCGGCGTAACAGGATTCAACCTTCTAACAGCGCTTTCCACTCGCAACGACGACCCGCCGCGAGCCAGCAGGCCTTTCGATAGAGACCGAGACGGATTTATTCTGGGCGAAGGGGCGGGCATGCTGGTCCTCGAAGAGCTTGAGCACGCGCTTGCCCGCAAGGCCGACATTCATGGCGAAATCGTCGGCTATGGCTCGACGGCCGACGCCTTTCGAATCACCGACAGCCACGACGAGGGCAGAGGGGCCATCGCATGCATTCGCGAGGCCGTCGAGGACGCCGGAGTCGCACCCGAAGAGATTGATTATATCAACGCGCATGGAACCAGCACATCCGTCAACGATTCGATCGAGACCCTGGCGATCAAGCGGGCTTTGGGGGACCACGCCTACAAGATTCCGATTTCGAGCACGAAGAGTATGATGGGCCACCTGATTGCCGCGGCGGGAAGCGTCGAGGCGATCGTCTGCCTCCTGGCGATGCGCGACGGCGTTTTGCCGCCGACGATCAATCTGGACAACCCCGACCCCGATTGCGACCTGGACTACATTCCTCACGTCGCCCGTGAAAAGCGCGTGAACGTCGCTTTGACAAACAGTTTCGGTTTTGGCGGTCAGAACATCGCGCTGATCCTCAAGCGGATGAACGACTAGGTTTTTGGCCGCCGCCCCGGCCGATATTGTGCTAGACATTGTTATTTGAATTGAGCCCGCACCGATCGACTGACTTGTTGCGCTGCCCTGATGCGGTGGAGTTGCCTTCGTGTTGTCAAAGCTTGTTTTCCTTTTGATCGCGACGGCCGCCGTCTGGTTCGTCGGCTTCATCATCTACATTCGCATCAAATACACGCCCAAGATCGCCAAGATCTTTCAATTCCCGCCGATCTTCCAACCGGAGCGGTGCAACCCTATCGCGGAAGCCGAGAACGTTTCGTTCTCGACCGAGGACGGTTTGGTGCTGGAGGGCTCGCTGCTCAAGGCTCGCGCAGCCCCAGGGTGGGCATGGTGGTCTTTTGCCACGAGTTTCTGGGCAACCGTTGGACCGTTGTTGAATACGCCGACCAATTGCGAAGTCTTGGCTTCGACCTCTTCTGCTTCGATTTTCGGAACCATGGGTCAAGCGCCTCCGAGCCTGAATACAAGCCGCTGCAGTGGGTGAGCGACCGAGAGATCAAGGACTTGCGGGCCGCTCTCGAGTATCTCTCCAGCCGCCCTGACGTGGACCCATCTGGCTTTGGAATACTAGGCGTCAGCAAGGGCGGATCGACGGCGCTGTGCGTTGCCGCCGAGGAGCCCAGGATTTGGGGTGTGATCACCGACAGCGCCTTCCCCACGCGCGGCATGCTCCTGCACTACATGCTGCGCTGGGCAGAGATTTATAGCCGTCACGTTTGGAAATACATCCCTGGTTGGATCTTTCAGTTCTTGGCTTGGACGGCTCAACGGAGCACCGAGAAGGCCCGTCATTGCAGGTTCGCGAACATCGAAAGGGCGGTCGCGAAAATCGGCCCCAGACCATGGCTGATGATCCATGGAGAAAAAGACGGCTACGTAACCGAATCGATTGCCAGGGGTCTCTTCGAGCGTGCTCGCAGGCCGAAGGAGCTTTGGATTGTCGAGAACGCCAAACACAACGGCTGCCGACAACAGGCGCCGGAGACCTATCGAGCGAGGCTTGCCGAATTCTTCGCTCGATTTGCTCCTCGCCGACCTGGCGTCCTATCGGAAAAGTCGTCTCAGGCGCCTATCTGGGAAGCCGGACTGCAAGAAGCAAGCGGAGATCGGCTTGAGCGAAACCCGAGCCCCCATTCTGGGAGCAACGGAGACGCTGCCGGCGGCAATTTGGTCGAAACGGTCAAAGAGCCAGCCCCCGTATCGAGTGGGTTCGAGTGAATCGAAGAGTCGCTTCAAGACTCCTCTATTCACGGTTCATAAATTGTTAATGTATGCATTCCATAAGATAAGTTTCGTTTTCGCGTTTTTTCGTGGCCAGGCCGCCGCTTGGATTCTAGAGTTGGTATGCCTGTGCGGAGACAATGGCCAGTTTAAGCGGAACTCGAGCGGCTTACGCCTCGCTCCCATTTTTTGCGTTTGTGACTCATGATCGAAACCAACTCAGTAAACCCTGTCGAGGCCCGCTTCGAGAGCGCTGCGGAGCAGAGCGGGTCGAAAGCTTCAGAGAAAGCTTCGGACAGCCTGAATTCTCAGCTCCTAAGCGAGTCGGCTGCTCGACCTTCGCAGCCGAGGATCCCAGACTTCTTTATCGTGGGAGCGCCGCGCTGCGGAACAACTTGGTTGTACGAGAACCTGAAGGATCATCCACGGATTTTCATGCCGGAGCTGAAGGAGCCGCATTTTCGTGGGTTTTGCGGCGACCTGGGGTTCGAGAACTGCGTGGAGAGGATCGAGACGTACCTGGATCTTTTCAAGCCTGCCGAGGCGGACGCAGTGGTCGGCGAGGCTTCGGTCTTCTACCTGGCTTCGGAACAGGCCGCGGCTCGGATCCATGAGTTCAGCTCAGAGGCGAGGATCATCGCAATTCTGAGAAATCCGATCGAGATGGCTTATTCCAATCACCGGAAGAACATCAGCCTCGGCGTCGAGAACGAATTCGACTTTCAAAAGGCGCTCGATTTGGAGCCTGCTCGAACCAAGGATATCGAAGCAGGAGCGCTCTCCGGAGGAGACGTGCACAAACTTCGTTACCTTCACAACGCCCGATTCGCAGAACAGGTGAACCGCTACCTCGAGCAGTTTACCGCCGAGAAAGTCCTTGTCCTGTTGTTCGACGATATTGTCGACGCTCCAGTCGATCTTTACGCGCGCGTCTGCCGATTCTTGGGGATCGAAGGCGCGACCGCCCAAGACTGCCGAGAAAGTCAACCAGAATGTCGAGGTTCGGTCTCGATTATTGATGAACCTCTTGAAAGCGAATGAACATCCCTTAAAGCGCATATTGCGGACTGTGTTGCCGAGATCGGCTCGAGATCGGATCTATGCCTCGCTCTGGACCAAGAACCTAGCTCCAAGGCGAGCGGATCCGATGCCTGTCGAGACAAGAGCCCGCCTCGTCGCCGAGCTTGCGCCGACATCGAGCGTCTTGCTAGGATTGTGGGGCGCGACCTGAGCCATTGGGTTCGCCTCTGAATTTTAGGAATGGTTCCCCCATCCTTGATTTTTTGGGCTTCGGCAGGGGGGCGGAAACCAAGAAAGCGCAAGTCTTACTTTTCCAGGTCTCCGACAATTGTAATGCAGTGCTTAGGTTGACGGGAAATGGGATCTCCGGTACATACATCACTTGGCGTCAAAACTTGTTCGCCGCTTCGCACGATAAGCGGCAATGCTTATCCATTCTGGTGGTTCAATGGACTCGCTCGGCGCCGCCGAGCATCCGTGGAGTGACGGCTTGTCGCTTTTGCACCTGGTTCAAAAGGGCGTTGGACTTCCCCTCGAGAGCCACTCTCGTGGGATAGCCGATCGTTTCTTGCGCGGGACGGCGAAAGCTGGAGAAATCCAGGCGCAACCGGCTTTTCGAACTGATCAGACGCCACCAGAGCAGTTTCTTCGGCAAGGAGCATCACTTCGACGAGATTCGCACCCCGAGCGACTTCCGCCGTCAGGTGCCCATTCGCGATTACGAAGGGTACGAACCTTACATCTCGCAGGTTCGCGAAGGCAGGTTCGACGCGCTTTTTGGCAGCGACGCTCATGTGCTGATGTTCGCCAAGACCTCCGGAACCACGGCCAGGCCAAAGACCATCCCGGTCACTCGGGAATCTCTGAAGGATTACCGAGAAGGGTGGACGATCTGGGGAATCTTGGCCTTCGACCACCATCCCGAGATCATCCGCTGGGGGCTCAAGCCCATCCTGCAAATGGCCAGCGATTGGCGGGAATCAACCACTTCGGCCGGCATACCCTGCGGGGCGATTACCGGTCTGACCTCGCACATGCAGAACCCGCTGATCCGCTTGACCTACTGCATGCCTCCGCCGACGATGCGGATCAGGGATATCGAATCAAAATATTACATTGCTTTGCGGCTGTCGGTGTACCGCGACGTTGGCGCGACGATCGCGGCCAATCCCAGCACGATCTTGGCGATCGCCAGGCTCGGCGACCGCGAGAAACAAACGCTCATTCGCGACGTGGCCAATGGTACGGTCGACCCTCGATGGGACGTGCCTTCCGAAGTACGCGAGGCCCTTCGCTTCCGTTCGAGGTGGAAGCGAAAGTCCGCTGCCAGGCGATTGGAGGCAATCGTCGACAGGACGGGCAGGCTTCTGCCCAAAGACTATTGGCCCGGCATGGACTTCCTTGCGAACTGGACTGGCGGGACGATGGGCGCGTATCTCCGCCAATTCCCTGAGTATTTCGGAGTCAAGCCGGTCCGCGACGTCGGACTCATTGCCTCCGAAGGACGCATGACCATCCCCATCTCCGACGGCACTCCGGCGGGACTGCTCGATTACACCCATTCTTACTTTGAATTCATTCCAGAGGAGCAGGTCGACGCCGATAATCCCGACGTGGTCGAGGCTGTGGACTTGGTCGAGGGCAGACGCTATTTCATTCTGCTGACGACCGCCGGCGGGTTGTACCGCTATCAGATCCACGACCTTGTCCTATGTTCAGGCTTCGAAGGCCAAGCGCCGCTTTTGGAATTCTTGAACAAAGGCGCTGCACTTCTCGAGCATGACCGGCGAGAAGCTATCGGAATTCCAGGTTGTGGCCGCCGTGAACCAGGCGCAGCAGATCGCCAGGACGCCGATCTCGGCGTATCTCCTCTTGCCGACCTGGGGAGACCCCCCTTATTACACACTTCTGGTCGAGAAATCGGACCTGAGGGGCAGGGCCGATCGCAATCGCCTCGAGGCCGAGGTCGAGTGCCAACTGGCCCGCATAAACCTCGAGTACGAAAACCGCCGCACAACCCTCCGACTCGGCCCAATCCGCCTCCGCGAACTACCCGAGGGGGCTTGGCGTGATTTTCAAGCTCGCAGATTGAGCAAGAGCGGTGGAACCGTCGAACAGTATAAACAGCCGTGTTTGTTGCCTGATCTCAAGGCCATCGAGAACTTCACCCTGATCGACGAACGGCCAGAGGATCTGCTTCGGCCGGTCAATGAATTGACCGCCTAGGAATGGTGACGGAGCAACGTCATGGAATGGCCAAGGATGGTCGTATCAAGCGAATCGCGGTCGAGGCTCTACGGCAGGCTCGTGGGGCTGGCGACTTTGCTGCTCGTCCGTGGGCTGTCAGAATCTGCCCACGTTCAATCCGCTTGCGCGGATCCTACCCGCCAAACCGAGCCCCGACGATCAGGCTGGCGACTCGAACTGGTATACGCAATCGTTGGCGGCCAATCGGGCCAAGAAACTGGCCGAGGAAGAGAAGCGATCCAGTCCTGAAGACCAGCTCAAAGAGAGCAGGCTGGCGCAAGCTCGTCGAGGGGAAAGCCCAGCGAAGCAGGTCGCCAAGAAAGACGAGCCCGCCGAACTCGACGTTGCGCTCGAGGCGCCGAAGCCGCTTTCGACCGACGATCTCAACGCCCGCCCACGGACGGCAGGCGCTCCTGGAGATGGTCAATCGCCTCGTTTTCAAGCTTCGAACCGTGCTTCCACGGGCGTAAGGTTGGCGTCAGTCGACCGCGTGGGAAACGCACGGTCCGAGAAACGTAAAGACCCTGGCCTGCCGGTTTCCGATCACGAGGCGATCTCGAGAATCCTCGACAAGGCTCGTCAAAGGCTCGACCGAATCGAAACCTATCAGCTCACATTGCTCGGAACCGAACGGATCGGCGGGAGTTTGACGCCGGCTGAGGAGATGGTCCTCAGTGTTCGTCGCAACCCCAAGGCAGTGAGGCTCGAATGGGCAAAGGGAAGCCACAAGGGTCGAGAGGTTCTCTACAGAACCGACGGGCCTGATAATCTTATGCATGTGAACATGGCAGACATGGGACTGCTCAGATCGACGCTTGCCCTCGATCCGACAAGCCCGTTGGCCATGAGGAACAGCCGCCATCCGATCACCGAGGCGGGCCTGGACACGATCGTCGAAAAGCTCGAATCGGCTCTCGAGCAAAAAGACCATCCCGAACCGAAGCTTGGAAAACTGACGTACGCGGGAATCGAGACCCCTGAAGGCTATATGGGCTCGTGCTTTAAAGTTGTTCGCGTCACGCCCGAGGGAGAGACCTGGATCGTCGACTTCGATAAGACGACGGGGCTTCCGGCGGTCTCACAGGCCACCTCCAAGACAGGCCAGCTCCTCGAACGCTACATCTTCTCGAATGTCGTCTCCAATCCACCCGAGCTTGCCGACGCTCAGGCGTTCGATCCACAGGCCCGCTGGGGTAATTCCAAAGGGCCTGCCGGATTCCTTCAGAAGATCGCTCGCGGCAATTTCGAATCCAAGCCCACAACCGAAGTCCTTACGAAGTAGCCGCCAAGCTCGACCCTCAACCGCCAAATTGCGCCTCAGACCGAATTTCGGCATCGACAGGATATACGACTTAAGTCAAAATCCTTACTATAGTTAAGGAATCCCACTCGCTCCACCGAGTTTGGTCCCGCGTTTGCAGTGGCTAGAGTGTAAGCCGTCTCAGGCAGCCACCAAGAGAAACCGAATGGTTCAGACCCACGAGCGTCCATACTCGTTGTTGATCACGGACGACGATCCCACGATCCGGGAGAGCCTTCGGGAAATCCTCGCTCCGGCGGGTTTCCGCACGTTATTGGCAGAGAGCGGTGAACAAGCCATCGACATTATCGAGAAGCAAGACGTGCATCTCGCTCTGATGGACATGCACCTTCCGAGGATGAACGGGCTCGAGACGATCGAGATGGTCAGGCAGATCAAGGGCGTCTTGCCAACGATCCTGATCTCCGGACAAAACGACGATTCTCTGCTTCGAAAAGCCCTTCGTGCCGAAGTCTATTGCGTCCTCGCCAAGCCTGTAAGCAGAAACATGGTCATTCATGTCGTCTTTCGCGCAATCGAAAAATTTTATTAGGCCGCGAAAGCTCGGGTCCGTGCTCAACGCATCAGTCCTCGTCGCGTTTCTCTTGGGACGTGCATCGTTGAGCCCAGGCGCACGACATTCCCAACGCGCGTGTCGACAGGTCGATCCAGGTGACCGTGCTGCCTGGCCGGGTTGAAGTCGACTACGAGCTCAGCATCTCTGAGCTGACGCTGACGCGCGAGCTCAGGTCGCTCGTTGGACCTCTCGACCTCGCGGATCGTCAAGCTCTCTTCAATCGCTACGCCGCCGAAACTGGCCCGATGAACGCCAAAGGGCTGCTGGTGAAGATCAACGACCAACCGCTCGAACTACGATTTCAATCGTTTCGGCTTGTCGTTGAAGACCATCCTCGATTCTTCTTTCGGATGGTCGGGACCGCGCCGGGCTCGGGTTCGATCTCTGTGCGGGATACCAACTTTGCATCGAGCGAAGGCACGAGCAGGCTGGCGATCCGAGGGGCGGACGGGGTCGACCTGAGGGCCGACGACCAGCCGGGCAACGTTGAGGAGCTGCCAATCCGCGAAATCTGGCAGCTCGACGACGATGAAGAGCTAAGAACCAAGTATGTGGTTGCAACGTATCACACGGCCACGACAAACGGATCGACCTCCGCCACAAGCCAATCGGCTCGAGTCGAGCCTCCCGGGCAATCGAAGATTACGCTGGATGGAGCCTCGCGGAAGCGGAACCTGAAAAAGGGACGGGCGCCATCGTCGAGCCTGACGTGGTTGCTAGACGCGAATCCATACTTGTCGATCCCAGCCCTTGCCGCAACGGCCTTCCTCATTGGCGTGTTTCATTCGATTCAGCCGGGTCATGGGAAGAGCTTGCTGGCGGCTGCCACAGTCGGCAGGACGGACCGAGGATTTGCTTTGCTCCTCGCCTTTACGGCAACTCTTACGCATTTCGGCTCGGTGCTTCTGATTGCAGCTGCGCTTCGGCTGACGCATTTCTCCCAGTACGAGTTCGTGAACCAGTCGCTCGTTCGGATCGCGGGCCTGACGATCGCGACGATTGGCGTCTGGCGGCTTGGCCGATGTCTGGGAGGTTGCAAGACTCGCCACGATCCCAGCCAACACGAAAGCGGGTCAGGCAATTGGTTTGCTCTCGGGGTCGCGGCTGGAATCGTACCGTGTTGGGAGGCCATCGTTCTCATTCTGATGGCGGAGGCTGTCGGCAGGCTCGCTCTCGGCGTCGTCTTGATTCTGGCGTTCAGTTTGGGGATGCTCGCGGTCCTTATTTTGGTCGGTTACGGCGCCCGTTGGCTGAGGAGCCTCTCCCAACGCTTCGATGCCAAACGCACTTGGGCCTTTCGGTTGGACCTTGCGTCGTCGACGGTCCTTGCCGTATTGGGCTCGGGGTTGCTGTTCCGTTGAAGACGTACGCTGGACTTGGAGCAGCCTGATGCATGTGCAAAAGCTCGAGCTCCTGCATATCGCGGTTCCGCTGCGATCGAAGATCAAACACGCCTCGCACGAACGGACGGAAAGCGACAGCATGATCGCTCGAGTAACGCTTTCCGACGGAACAATCGGCCACGGAGAGGGAGTGCCCAGGTCGTACGTGACGGGCGAGACCATCGGCACCGCGTTCGAAGCACTGTCCAAGGTCGACGTTGCACGATCGATCGGCGACCCCCAAGCCTTCCAAGAAGCTGTTAAGGCCACGGCGGCGGTGACTCTCGACGAGATCGAGGCCGACCCACGAGGCATGTTTGGCAATGCCGCCCGCTGCGCTTTGGAGCTTGCTCTGCTGGACGCATTTGGTCGGGCCTTCAACCAGAGCCTTAGCGACGCCGTCGACCAGCTTGCCGGACCTGGGCGTACGCCGGTCGATTGGGTCAGATACAGCGGCGCCGTCACGTCCCAGACGGTCAGGGCCGAGCGAATCTCCGCATGGAAGATGCGGGTCTATGGGTTCAAGCAAGTGAAGGTCAAAGTCGGCGTGCCCGAGCAGAACGACCCATACCGAATGCGGACCTTCCGCCGCATCATGGGAAAAAGAATGAATATAAGATTAGATGCGAACGAAGCTTGGGACGCCGAGAATCTTGTCGAGCGGATGAGCGAGCTCCGGTTTGCCAATCCATCGGCGATCGAACAACCTCTGCCGCACGCCCAGCTCGATCGATTGGCGGATCTAAGAGCAAAGCTTGGCGCTCCCGTGATGCTCGACGAATCGCTTTGCAGCCTATCCGACGCACGGACGGCGTTTGAAAAAAAAGCCGCGGACATTTATAACGTGCGAGTTTCCAAATGCGGCGGAATCGCGCCTTTGCTGCGAATCGTCAGTTATGCGCTCGAGCGGGGAGTGCGGCTCCAGCTAGGTTGTCATCCAGGAGAAACAGGCCTCTTATCCGCCGCCGGCAGACATCTCGCATCTCGAGCGCCGGTCTTCGATTTCGTCGAAGGTTCGTACGACAGGCACGTCTTGGGGGAGACGATCACCGCCCCTGACGTCACTTTTGGGTACGGGGGTTGGGCGCGAGCCATTCCAGGCCCTGGGCTCGGCGCGGCCCCCGTCGACGGCGTCCTCGACCGATTGACCCGAAGGAGCTTGGCTGTCGAATATGATTGAGCCTCGCGAATGGATTCAGACAGCATCGGATGGCTATAGTAGTCATGTGCTCACTTGGAGTCCCATCGGGGACGTCGTGGGCAGAGTGGTCGTGCTGCACGGAGTGCAGAGCCACGGCGGCTGGTACCATTCATTGGGGAGAATCCTTGCGGAAGCGGGCTTCGAGGCGACGTTCCCGGATCGTCGAGGTTCCGGAAAAAACATGGGCGATCGCGGTCACGCAGGCTCCGCGGGAAGGCTCGTGAAAGATCTTGTCGAATTGCTGGAACTGTTGAAAGGACAAGACGCGAACAAGAGCCACGCCAGGCTCCCTCTTGCGCTTGCGGGGATATCCTGGGGGGGGAAACTCGCTGTTTTGGCGGCGGCAAAGCGGCCCGATTTAGTGGACGCCCTGGCTTTGATCTGTCCCGGACTTCACCCGCGCGTCGGTGTTCCAACGAAAGAGAAACTGGCTGTCGCATGGGCGAGACTGACAAACCCGCACAGGCTCTTCAACATTCCCCTTGCCGACCCAGCCCTCTTCACCGACTCTACGGAATGGCAAGCCTTCATCCGAGACGATC
This sequence comes from uncultured Planctomycetota bacterium, assembly GCA_963818975.1. GTDB lineage: Bacteria > Planctomycetota > Planctomycetia > Isosphaerales > Isosphaeraceae > CAWFUI01. Next base: position 450,237 of record CAWFUI010000002.1, read on the forward strand.
CTCTAAGCCTTCGGACGGCAACGGCCTCGCTCATGGCTTCGAGCGCGCTGATCGACCTCCGCGTCAGGCGGGCCCGTGGGAAGATTTCTCAACCGCTCTTGCTCATGCTTGCTGGACGCGATCGAATCGTCGACAATGATAAAACGATTGCTTTTATCAGCACGTTTCCTTCAAAGGACAAAAAAGTGGTCGCTTATCCCGAAGCCCACCACACGCTCGAATTCGAGCCCGATCCCGGCGTTTATGTGCGCGATTTGATCGGTTGGCTCAAGACCAGACCTTCCCCGGCGAGCGAGAGCTGATGACGTATCGCGTGGTGGTCGTCCTGACCGATCCCCCTCTGCCTTTGGGCAACGCCGCCGCGCGTTGGTTCTACGTCCTCTTGCGCGGACTCAAAGCGCGCGGCCGCCAGCTTTCCGCTCTTGTGGTGTGCGACAACCCGAACGACCAAGCTGAAGTGCGAAGGTTGTTTCCGGAGACGGAATTCGACATCCGCTTCTTTCCGCCTCCCGTACGAAAAGGCGCATGGAGAAAGCTCGAATCGTTTCTCAAGCCCTATTCGTACATCTTTAGCCCAGAGATCGAAAAGGCCGTCTCCGAGGAGGCTCGGAAGGGCTTCGACGTTTTGCATCTCGAGCACCTTTGGGGGGGCTGGCTGGGACTCGATCATACAAAAAGTGCAGTGATCAACATTCATTATCTTTTTGAGATCGATCTCGCGGAAAGCTCCAAGGGATCGTTCATGAATTGGCTGCGGGGTTTCATGACCAGAAGGGCAGAGCGGCTTTTACTGAGGTCTTATCCGACGATCACGACGCTCACTCCCAGGCTCTCCGAGCGCGTGGCCCAGATTGCTCCCAGGTCTGCGCGTCCATACGGTTCCGCTTGGCGTCGACATGAGCATTTACCCTTTTGAGCTTGGCAAGGAGCGTCGAGAAGCACCGGTCGTTTCTTTGATCGGATCGTTCAACTGGCAGCCGACGTTTTCGGCGGCTCGGAGATTGCTCGAGAATCTTTGGCCCCAGATCAAACTGCGGCGACCCGACGCGCGATTGATGATCGTGGGGCGAAAGGCCAAGAGCGCTCTTGAAGGGCTTGTGAGCGATCCCAAGATCGAACTCGTCGAAGACGTGCCCGACATGACGCCCTATTGGCGCAAGACCGACGTCCTCTTGTACGCTCCTTCGCGCGGCAGCGGCATGAAGGTGAAAGTGATCGAGGCAATGGCTCTGGGCGTACCCGTCGTCACGACGACCGAAGGCGTCGAGGGATTGGACGCGGTCGATCGCGTTCACGCAGGAATTGCCGAGGACGACCCAGGCCTTGTCGAGCGCGCCTTGGAACTGCTCGAGACCGCCGGCCTCGGCGATCAGCGGAGGATCGCGGCGCTGCGCCTTGGTCGAGGCCGCGTGCTCGCCGGAGGCGGTGCTCGATCGACTGGAAAAGGTCTATCGGGAGATCATCGAAGCCAAGAAGACGAATAACTAAATATGCTTAGGAGCCATATTACTTTTTGGGTTTGCCAGCGGTCTTTTCGGTCTTCTGAGCCTTGAACGCGGCTTCGAGCAACGGTTCCGAGCTTTCGGTGGAGAAGCCTTCGACGACCACCACGTCTTTGCCCCTGCGCTCGACCGCGAACATCCTGCCGGAGCTTGGTCTGCGGACCGAATCGGGCAGAGCCTCCGGCGCCTTGGCGCCTCCGCCCAGCTTCTTGGTTTGAAACTGGAGATACGATTTCTCGAACTCGACCGCGTCTTGATCGGTGTCCCAGGTGGAAAGCCAAACGACGCCAAGCTTGCCTTCGGGCGATTCGAAGACCGCGTACGAATCTCCATCCCAGCCGGCCGCGGCCTGCTTGCCGTTATAGCTTTTGAGCAGCACTGCAAGCTGCATTTCGCCGACGACGTTTCGTCCCAGTTCTTTCCAAGGCGATCCGGGATTCAGCTTTCCGAGATCCAGAGCCATAGGCACGTCGTGCGCCCGTTCATACTTTTCTGGGTGGAGGATCTGCTCGGTCGAGAGCGGGGGATTGCGGTAGGCTCGGTCGATCGCTTCCCATCCTCCTTCGTTGGCCAGCGCCGCACAAAAGACGACGCCCCTGAGATACGGAAAGATCATGCTCTCGGAGAGAATCGGCGGAGCGTTCCGCAGGCTCTGCCCTCCTCCCATCATCATCAGCGGCCCAAGCATGCCGAACAGCCGATCGAGGTCCGCCGAGGGCATCCTCACGATCGCTTGCCCAGCCCAGTCTTCCATTTGCGCTCCCAGCATCGCCAGAGTCGCCTCGCCTTCGATCAACGAGCTGACGGCCATCGAGTGGTCGTCGTCGTTCTCGACCGCTTCTTGAATCGCCCTGATGTCGAAGTTTTGGTCCGCAAGCGCGTGCGTCAACTCGTGGGCGATCACGGTCTTGTTTTCGTCTTTATCGAAACCGCCTTTCTTGCCCATCAGCTTTTCGAGGAAGCCGGGCTTCTTGCCGCTTTCCATACCCTTGGTTCCTGGTTCCTTGATCAAGTGCATGGTCTTGGTCTTGGGGTCGTAGAATGCGGCGATCTCTTCGGAATAGAGCTTGACGAGCGTCTCTTTGAGCTTGAACTCCGAAGGGAGGAATCCAAGAGCCTTCATGCCGAGTTCGTTGGCTCGGAACTCCTCTTGAGTTTGGTCTTCCTCAAACTCCTTCAAGAGCAGCTCTCCCAGCTTCTCTCTCGGCGTCACGTCTCGTTTGACTTCGCTGGAGAACTTGAGATTGCGCAAACCTGGCAGGAGCTTTTCGAACGCCTCTTTGTAGCGGATGACGGCCTCGGTGGTGTTTCCCTTGTCCGCCAAGTCGTCTCCTTTGGCCAAGAGCGATTTGCCCGCCGACACGCGGTCGGCCTCTCCGTCGGCCCCAGCCACGCCCACGAACATCGGCGACGGGGCCGAGACGAGGAGCGAAGCCAGAAGAATTCTACGAATTCGAAACATGATAACCTCTTCCAATCGGGTATGCTTTCGTGACGGGGTTGGTCTTATCGGGTTGTGGTTGAATTGGCGCCTGTGGGTCGTTTGACGTTTACCATGGACCGGGGCGCTTGTGAGGCTCGCGTATGGGTATTCGAATCAAGCGTCTCGCGGCCAGGACGAGCGCTTCGTCCTCGTCGCGCGGGCCGCCCCTCGCGGGGATGTTCGTAACCTCCTGGTCGAGCAACACGTCGAGGATCAAGGTCTCGGGAAACCCCACGTCGCGAAGTTCGTCGACGAACTGGGCGGTGGTCATTCGCCGCGAATCGTCGTGGACTTTGCGGGCGAGGGCCATCACGTCGGGGTCGACGCTTTTTCCATAGCGATTCACCAGGCCTCGGATCCGATCCGCGAGTCGAGAATTCTTCCGAGAAAGCAAAAGCTTCAGCTCGCCGGCGAACTTGATGCGGCTCGAATGCGCGTTGGCAATCGATTCCCTCAGTTTCTCGACCCTAACGAGTTCGGCCGACTTCTTTTCCGACGCCGTCTGCGATTCCTTGAGCTTCTCGTTTTGTTCGATCTGAGTGGCTTTTTTTCGAGCCTCGCGGTTGATGTCGGCGATGATCTCTTGCTTGCTTTGCACCTTGGCGGGATCGGTCGAGGCTGGGGCGTCCAATGGCAGCGGATCGAGGCTCTCGTCGCGTTGGACCTGCGTTGGCCCCTGCATCGCTTCTCCAAGATAAACCACGCCATTCTCGACGATCACGCGGAGTCTCGTGCTCTCCGGCTCCGCCTCAACGATATATTCGTTCGCATCACGATCAGCCTTCTCGGGAACCGACAAGGCGTCGGGATTCGAGGCGTTCGTGGTGTGTCGGACGCCGACGCTGGGTTGCTCTCGGCGTTCTCGGGAGCAAGGCTTTCGGTTCGATCGTTGGCGACGAGCGGATCCCGAAGATTCTTCGGCGTCACTTGCGGAGCTCGAATCACGTCCGGTTCGGTCCAGACGAATCGCGGATGTTGAAAGGCGATTTTGCTTGGCGCGGCGTCCCTGATCTGAAGTTCGGCCGAATGGACGGAGAACAATGCGTCGACCCAGGGTGCGATCCTCGGTCGAATCTGCGCTCGAAAGACCAAAAGCACCGATGCGATCGCGGCGATCACCAGCGGAGGCGCGAAACCCCAGGACCAGTATCGACGGCGAACGGGAACCTCGACGACCCCCTGCGCCGGGGATTCAACCTCCGACGAAACGACGCTGGCGCTGATTTCGAAGTCGTAATTCTCGTCCATTGACGTTAAACCAAGGTAAGCATCTCGAGTAATGAGCTGTCGATTCCTCTAGCCTGCCGCCGATCCTCCGGCGCCCACGCCCCTGATCGTCTGGGTTTTCGGGTCGAGCGCTTTGGCGACTTCGTCTTTGGTGGGCAGGCCGTTCTTCTCGAAAGCGGCGGCAAGGGCTGGGGTTCCGAGCATTTCCGCGGCTGCGGCGGGACCAAGCGAAGCCAGCTCCAGGGCCACTTCTCGCACGTTGCGATGGGTTGAGAACGCTTTCTTGGCGACCGCCGCCGCGGCGTCGTAACCAATCATGGGAGCAAGCGCTGTGCACATCGCCAAGCTCCGCTCGATCAATTCCTCGCAATGGCCCGCTTCGGCTTCGATTCCGCTTACGCACTTTGCCTCCAGCCGGCGGGAGGCGTTCGCCAAAAGGTCGATCGATTGGAGCAGGTTGTAGGCGATCACCGGCATCATCACGTTCAAATCGAAGTTCGAACCCAGAGCGTTGGCCCAGGCGATCGTCGCGTCGTTGCCAACCACCTGAGCGGCAACCATCATCACAGCCTCGGGGATCACCGGGTTCACCTTGCCGGGCATGATCGAACTGCCTGGCTGAAGTTCGGGTATGCGAATTTCGCCGATGCCACAGCGAGGTCCCGACGCGAGCCAACGAATGTTGTTGGCGATGTTCGAGAGGCTGACGGCGATTGCTCTGAGCTGGCCGGAGGCTTCGACGGCCGCGTCGCGGTTGGCCATGGCTTCGAAGGTATTGCCCGCCGGACGAAAATTCAGGCCCGTCTCGCGAGTGAGCATGCCGGCCATCTTTTCAGGAAAGTCGGCGTGGGTGTTGATGCCGGTGCCCACGGCCGTACCGCCGATGGCCAGCTCGGCAAGGGCTTCGCTTGCGTTCTTCAGACGCCTGAGTCCGTGCTCGACTTGCGATGCGTAACCCGAGAATTCCTGACCAAGGCGAATGGGCACGGCGTCTTGCAGGTGCGTCCTGCCGATCTTGACGATCGAGTCGAACGCCTTGGCCTTGGCGTCGAGCGCGGCATGAAGAGCGGAGAGTGCCGGCACGAGGTTTTTCTGGACGCCCTCGAGTGCCGCGACGTGGATTGCCGTGGGGATGACGTCGTTTGACGACTGACCCATGTTCACGGCGTCGTTGGGATGAACTGGGGATTTCCCTCCCCTTACGCCCGTCAGAATCTCGTTGGCGATCCCTGCGATCACCTCGTTGGTGTTCATATTGCTTGAGGTGCCGCTGCCGGTCTGGAACACGTCGACGACGAACTGGTCGTCGAACTTACCCTCGACAACGCCTTGTGCAGCCTGGACGATCGCTCCGCCGAGCTCGTGGTTCAGGAGCCCGAGGTCCATATTCACCTGCGCTGCCGATTTTTTGATCAGGGCCATTGCGCGGATGCAGCGCCCTGGGCATTTTGAGCGGACTGATTTCGAAGTTCAGCTCGGCCCGACGCGTCTGAGCGCCGTAGTATGCGTCTTGGGGGACTTGCATCTCCCCCATGGAATCCTTTTCGATGCGAAACTTGGCCAAGCGAAAGCTCCCCGATTTTCCAGGCTTTTGTCGACCAATATCATACTCGCGGAGTCGAACTTGGGCAAGCAAAGCGGTCTTTGGGGAACGTGAGGGGCTTTGGCGAGGGTTCGACCCGGGCGCCGCGAACCTGAATTGGGCGAGGTTTGGTCGAACTGCCGATCGGTTGCCCGCCTGAAACGAGCATGTCTCTTCCGCCGCGACAAGGTGCGCCAATCATGTGCTGTTCGATCCGCACGGAGCTTTGCTGCCGATCGGACCATGGTTCCAAGGTCTGGCCATTGGGGCCCCGAACTGGGCCCCGAACTCAGGGGCCCCGAACTCAGACAGTCCACTTTGGGGCCCCGAACTCAGACAGTCCACTTTGCGGCCCCGAACTCAGACAGTCCACTTTGGGAGCCAGCCGATCGGTTGCCCGCCTGAAACGAGCATGTCTCTTCCGCCGCGACAAGGTGCGCCAATCATGTGCCGTTCGATCCGCACGGAGCTTTGCTGCCGATCGGACCATGCTTCCAAGGTGTGGCCCCGAACTCGGCCCCGAACTCACGGCCCCGAACTCACGGCCCCGAACTCACGGCCCCGAACTCAGACAGTCCACTTTGGGAGCCCCAGCTCATTCGAGCACTCAAGGAGCGCACTTGAAGCCGAACGGTCGTAGTTTTACGGCTTGGGAGCGAAAGACAGGCTCGTCATCGAGCCCTTCGCGCATGCTCGAACGAACACCCATCGTCGGGTGTCCGTTTAAGATTTTGATTCTCGCTAAAGGGCGACGGCGGCTGTTACAGAAAAGCCGCTCGGGGCGCGCCGCTGCCCGTGGCACCAGCGATGCCTCGAAGTTAGACTGTCTGAGATCGGGGCCCTCAAAAAATGAAGCAGCAGCAGTCAAAGACGGGAAAGAGCACTGGCTGACGGTAGTTAGGAAAAGTTGTCCGTCAGCCGCGGGCCGAGCTCCATGATTAATCTCTAAAATGAAGATACGATTTACACTCAGGTGGCTGCTACTGCTAATCCTTTTTGTGGCGATTCTCCTTGTAGTACAAAGGGGATTACATAGTTATATGCAATTCCGGAGCCAGGAGCATAATTATTCAGTCTTGGCGTATATCAAGCTCGGTGAGATCCGTAAGGAGGAGGAGAAAATACCGAAAATCGAGATCATGATTAAGGAGCAAATGGAACTGATCGAATCGACTTCAGAGGAGCGAATGAGAGCTGGATCCATGAAGGATCTTGCCCGACTCAATGAGATACTTCAAGCCAGGAGGACCAAAGTTCGGTCGCTCCGTGAAGAGTTGGCGGAGTACAAGAGCAAGCAGGCGCATTTTAGGGCCTTGGCCAGGTGGTCCCTGTTGCCCTGGGGGCCCCGAACTCAGACAGGCCCGGAAACCCAGACACCCTAGGATAACTTGCTATCCTAAGATCGCTGTGACGTTCACTCTCCTCTATTAGGAGATCACGCGACCAACAAAAGGAGACTGCCCCAAATACCGCATGAGCCCCGAATTCAGACAGACTACTTTCGCGAGGGCCCCGAACTCAGACAGTCCACCTTCGGGAGGGGTCGAGGATGTCGGTCGATCTCCAGCTCATTACAGCACTCAAGGAGCTCACTTGAAGCGGAACGGTCGTAGATTTACCGTTTCTGAGCGAATGACTGGCTCGTCATCGAGCCCTTCGCGCATGCTCGAACGAACACCCTTCGTCGAGTGCCCGTTTCAGATGTTGATTGTCGCTCAACGTCGTCGGCGGCTTTTACAGAAAAGCCGCTCGGGCGTGCCGCTGCCCGTGGAACCAACGGGGGCCCCGAACTCAGACAGTCTACTTTCGGGAGTTTTAGTCCGATTGTTCTGTCGAATGTAAGTCCATCGTGCCGGACATCGCCAACAGGTCACGCTTGGCCTCTTCGATCAGACACTCCGCTTTCGAAAAATCCACGAGTTTGGCCGTTGTCATCCCAATCGGTGGCAGAAGTTCAATTTTTATCCGGCTATCACTCTCATCAAAGAAAAGCGTTAACCACAATTGTTCTCTGCCGAGCCACAACTCCGCAACTGCGAGGCTGCAGCCCGGCTTGTTCGCCCAGACCAGATTTAGCGCCGATGTTTCCATTTAAAAGCGTCCTTTCTGCTTGTCAGCTTGGCGGGCGAGTTATGAAACCTCGAACCCAGACAGTCTACTTTCGGCTCCCCCTACTTTCGGCTCCCCTTTCGGCTCCCCGACTTTCGGCTCCAAGGTTGGAGTTAGCCGGGATTTAGGAAGGTGCTCGTTGCCATTTCGCGGCGGGCGGGGATCTTGCCGACTCTTATTGATCAATCGGTCTTGACTTTCCCAAAGTTTCATGGCGGCCGACCTGACCAGCGGGATCGACTCTTTCCGGTTGAAGGTTGAGTCTGGTCCCGAGGTGATATATCTTGGAATCGACTGCCAGGGTTGCTTTTGGACGATCATCAAAACTTACCTTGAGAATTAAGACTCTCTCCTACTACTGGTACTTGCTCTCTCGCTTTCGCAACGGTCCCGCCCTCATCAAGGCTCTGCGAAACGGCCTTGCTTGTGAAAGCGCGATTGAATGGGGCGGCGGACGGATCGATTATCCACCTGGCAAGCGGGGCCTCGTTCAACTGATCCTCGAGGTGCTGATCGAAGAGTCCTACACGCCTCGGGCGTTCTATGAGGGCAAGCCTGGCGATACAATCGTTGACGCAGGCGCCAACGTCGGCCTCTTTTCGCTGTCGATGGCCAGACGGTTTCCGAAATCGCGAGTGACGGCCCTCGAGCCGTTCGCTGAGAATTTCGAGTACCTCCAGCGCAACCTGCGATCGGCCGGCTTTGGTCCCGATCGCGTTTCCGCTCACAGACTTGCCCTCGGTCAATCGAACGGCAGAGGTTCGATGGAGACCGATGCTCGGCGTCCTCTCGACTATAAAGTCACGAACGGCGACGATTTTCCGATCATTCCTTTTAGCGGCTTGTTTGACTTGGCGGGCGCCGACCGGATTGCTTTCCTCAAGGTCGATGTCGAGGGCTCCGAGCACGACGCCTTTTCTTCGGTGAGCACGGAGGACATTGCCCGATGCGACCACATCGCCGTTGAGTATCACGATCACATCCGACCGGGGACGTTGGATCTGCTCAAACAACGTTTGGCGCCGACGCATCGATTCACCGTCGAGCAATCGTCGGTGCCCGGTTGCGGTATGGTGTTGGCGAAGCTGAAAACCTAAGCTTTTTCAGCTATGCGATCGCTGGCGAACTCGCCGACGCCTCGCTTATCCCATCGCTCCGGCATCGACGGTTCGGAATCTCCGGGTCGAGTCCGTCGGTTGCTCGGCGTGGGCAGGGACCTCGGTCTCGAAGGTTTCTCGCTCGGGAGCCAAGGGCGATTCCAGAGGCCAATGTTCCAGGCGGACGCTCTCACCCTTGACCGCCACGAACGGGCAGGGGGGGTGCTCGGTCCAGGTTCCGCTGTTCAGGTAAGCGACCTCGCCGACTTTGGCCTCGAGCTGGAGGTGCGTGTGCCCGCACGTTACGTATTTGCATCCCTTCGACGCTGCGTAAGCCGAAGCGCGTTCCTGGATCAAACTGCTGTTCCTCTGCCATTTTTTACTGGTTCTGCGCACCCACCGGCTGGCGCGCTTGGGAAAGAGCTTTTGTATATAATAATATAAACCACAACCGATCGTCGTCAGCAGAGCGTGCCGCGTGATGAAGTGGTCGAACTGGTCGCCATGGAGGATCAGAAGCTCGATCTTGCCGTTGTCGTAGACGAATTCGTCCAGGATATCGACGCCGACGATATGGCTGACGATTTCGGCGGGCCCGTCGTGGTTGCCCCTAACCCACACGACGCGGAGGTCGTCGCGGTCGGTGTTTTTGCGAATGATCTTCAGGCAGGCGAAGTGGTGCTTGGTCAGGCGCTTGAAATTCAGATCGTCGAAGATGTCGCCGTTGATCGCGAGCACGCGAGTTCGATCGACAGCCCACTCGAGGAAGTCCTCGAGCAGCCTGGCCTGGCAGACGTCGCTGCCGAGATGCAGATCGCTGATGACGATGCAGTCGTACGGAAGCTCGCCGAGATCGTTGGAAGTGGAGGCTGTTTCGCTCATGTCGGCTTCGCTCTCGAGGGGGTTGGGGGGCGTCTTGCCCGCCCCCAGAAGATCGATCGTCGTCCCGAGTGAAGGTTGATCCGAATGTTCCTTCAGTCGGTTCAGGCGAATTCTAGCAAAACATGTGCTTGCTTTACCACCCCGCATAGAAAGTCATGCCTGGCGGGTCGCGAACGAAGCCGGCGGCGGCAAGCCAGACTGCGGCTGGGCTCGAGATCGCGTCGGCGCCGTTGAACGATTCAACCTTGAGGATCCGCCTCTTGGGACCTGCCAAAGACTTGATGAGCTCGAAGGCGGCCTGAAGCTCTTGCTCCGTCGCCGTGGGCAGGCTCTTCAGTCGCTTCCCGAGGGCTTCGACGACCAGGATCGGTCTGCCTGCCGATTGGACGACCAGAGTGCCTTTGGTTCGTGTCAGCCGAGTCGATTCGCCTTCGAAAATCGGCAGATCGAATGGGTGCCGGAACCGTGAAGGTTTGCTGGGTCGAGGCTCGACATCAAGAAGGGGATCGCCTCCGGCTTGCCAAGTCGATCGTACGCTGCCAGCGCTCCTGCGTCGTCCTTCGTGGCAAACTGGATTCCCGAGAGACCTTCGACAAAGTACCCTCGTTCCACCTCGCCTCGCCATTCCGCCTTGTTCAGGAGTGGCGCCAACAGCCGCCAGGGAGGGGCGAAAGGCTCGAGAGCCGCAGTCTCTCGGGTGAGCACTCCGAAGCGACCGAGTAGGATCGAACACCAAGCCAGCAGGGCGTCATCGGTTGGGTTAGTCATATCGTTGGGCTCAGGACTAACGACTTGCCAGCGGCCTTGGGGCTTGAATTCGAGGTTTCTGGGCGCTTTTCGCACGGAGGTCCGTCGACCTGGATGAAGTCGCGTGGTTGCCAAACGAGGATCACGAGCCGAGGAGGCCTCGAGAACTGGCGGTACAGCGCTGGCACGGAGCGGATCGAACCGATCGTTCGCAACCAGTGATTTTCGCAAAAGCGATTGGAGGGCCGACCATACGGCCGAGGGCCTGAGCTTGGCCGCCTGGGCGATAACGTCCAAGTACGACGCTCCGTGCGAGGCCAGGAACTCGAGGACCGCGGTTTCATCGGCTGCGAGCTCGGTTTGCGTCCGTTCGCTGAAAAAACCGCCTTCGAAATCGCGTCGGAAAATCGCGGCTTTGGGATCGGCGTCCCGCTCCGCGGCCGCCTGCCAGCTCCATGCACCCTGGGCGAAGAGCGCGTCGAGAGCCTCCGGCCGATAACCTTCGACGCGTCTGGGCAAGAGCTCGGTTTCCCAGATTTCCGCGGTCGCCGCCCAGCCTTCGAGGCAAATCAGCGCGTTTTCGAGCGATTCATGAGAGTGAAAACGTGTTGCTGGATGGATGTGAAGCCGCTTGGCCAGGAAATCGGCGTACACTTCGGGCGCCACGGCCACGGTCTGGCGCCTGCGCATGGCGACTGTCATTCGCCTGGCCTCGGTCAGGTTGCCAGGGTCTCCCCAAAGCCTTCCCTCGGCGCCGTCGAAGCGAGCGAGCAGACCTTCGGTCGCCATCGACTCGAGCATGGTCCCCGCCACGCCGACTTCAAGCGGATAACGCGCCAGGAGAGCGTCGAGCCCCACCAGAACACGGGTCGCGAAAAACCTGCGGACGATCTTGAGCACGGCGTCCGAGTTCGTCGTTTCGCCCCAGGCGGCGTCGTAGAGCGGCGCCTCTTCGGCGGCGATCCAACGGGTAGGCTCTTGAGTCCCAGGAAGATCGATGGCGATCGCTCGCCCTTCCTCGTGCAGAGCCTGGAGCAAAGGCAGCGCTCCCGAACCCACCTCTTCGACGGTCAGGTCGCCCAAGTCCAGGAGCCTTTGGGCCAACTCCTCTGGGGTCCGGGGCAGCCTGTTCGAGCCGCGAAGCCGGCCCTCGATCGTGCCGATCGCTCGCGGATCGAGCCAGCCTTCGTTCATATCGGTTTCGAGCAAGAGATCCAGATCGCTCGATTCGGCTTGGCCTCCGGCGCCTGGGCGGTCGCCGCGTCGCGGTTCGTCCCATTCATATATGTATTGAGCCTGGAACTGAAAGAGAAGAGACGAAGCGAACGGCGAGGGAATCTCGCCTTCGCGCTTGACGATTTTGATTTTCCCCTCGCCAATTTCGCGGAGGAAGCTCCTCAGCCTGCGGAGGTCCAGGTCGTCGATCAAGCATTCGCGATAGGTCTCGACCAGCACGGGGAAGTCGGGGATCTGCTTGGCAACCTGGAGCAAATCTTTTGCCCTCAAGCGAGCCAACCAAACCGGGGTGCGTTTGCCAGGGTCGGGCCTGGGAGTCATCAGCGATCTGCCGGCGTTTTGCCTGAACCTGAGGCCAAAGAGGGATGTCTCTCCGAGTTCTCTCCGGATCAAATCTTCTGCTTCATCGGCATGTAGGTTGTCGAGGAGATCAAGAGGCGGTTCCAGGAGTCTGGGGATCCGCAGGAGCAGACCGTCGTTGCCGTGGAGGCATGCGACCAGCACTCCCAGGCGATCCCGCAACCGCGCTTGCAAGACGAGCTTTAAGGCCAGGTGGAGTTTGCCGCCGAAGGGGCTCAAAACCGCGAGACCGTGTTCTCCTGCTGGGTCGATGAACGTCTCTATCAGGATTTCTTGGTCGTTGGGCGCCGAGCCCGCAAGTAGGATCTGGCGGCGGACGTAGTGAACCAAGACGTCGGCGGCGGATCGTTCGAGATGAAGCGTCTGGGAAAGCCAGTCCGCGGCGTGCTCGTGCTCCGGCGTTTGGGCAAGTTTCCGCGTGAGCGCTCCGACCGCTTCTCCCAGTTCGTAAGTTCTACCAGCACGTTCTCCCCTCCAAAACGGGGGTATCGCCGATGCGCCTTCGGCCCTGCCGACGATCACTCGCTGGGGGTCGATGGCGTCGATTCGCCAGGTCGAGGTTCCCAGGTGGAAGGCGTCCCCGACCCTGCGCTCGAAGACGAATTCTTCGTCCAACTCGCCGAGTTTGGGCCCATTTTCTCCGAGGTAGACCGGGTATTGGCCTGAGTCGGTGATGGCGCCGCCGCCAACCAAGGCCAGTCGAGCCGAGCCTGGAAGCGGCCTCAGACGGTTCTCGACGCGGTCCCATTGGATGCGCGCCTGAAGGTCCCGAAGCGGCGGAGTGGAGAAGCGGCCCGCGACCATTTTGAGCACGCTTTCGAACGCCTGCGGCCCCAGACTTCGGTACGGATAGGCACGTCTGCACATTTTGAAAAGAGAAGCAACGTCCCACGGCTTCACGGCCACGCAAGCGACGACCTGTTGCGCCAGGATGTCCAGGCAGTTGGTGGGAACGACCAACTCTTCGACCATCGCTCGCTTCATCGACTCGACGAGAGCGGCGGTCTCGAGCAGGTCTCCTGGAGTCTTGGCGATCAACTTGGCCTTGCTCTTCTGACCGACGACGTGGCCCGACCTGCCCACGCGTTGAAGGGCCCGGGCGACGCCGCCTGGAGATTCGACTTGGCAAACCAGGTCGACGGCGCCCATGTCGATTCCAAGCTCCAGCGACGCAGTGGCGATCACGCCGGCCAGGTCGCCCTTCTTGAGCGCCTCCTCGACCGACTTCCGTTCGATCTGACTGAGACTTCCATGGTGGGCCCTGACCAGCGGCTTAGCGTCGTCTTCAGGGTCTGTCGAGGCGTCGTCGGGTTGCCTTGCGAGCGAAGCGTCCTGCTCGAGCTCGTTCAATCTCCGAGCGAGCCCCTCGACCACGCGCCGATTGTTCGCGAAGACGATCGTTGAGCGATGCTCTTTGATCCACTCAAAGAGCCGAGAGTCGATGGCAGGCCAAGTGGTCCCGGCTTTTACCAAGGCTTGGTGAGCGTGGTGGTACCAGACCTCGAGATCGAGCTCTTTGCGGGCGCCCGCGTCGACGATCGTTACCGGCCGTGGTTCGAACGTCTCTTTTCCATTTTCGCCAACAGCGGACTGCAGGCCGCCGAGGTAACGCGCAACCTCTTCCAAAGGCCTTTGCGTGGCCGAAAGCCCGATCCGAATGAACGTGCCTTGCCGAACCTCCTCGAGCCGCTCGAGCAAAAGCGAGAGAAATACGCCTCGCTTGTTTCCACATAATGCATGAATCTCATCAACAATCACATGAGAAACCTGATCGAGCCCCTCTCTTGCCTTGCTTGTCAATAAAAGATGAAGCGATTCCGGCGTTGTGATCAAGATATCTGGAGGCTTACGCGCCTGGCTCTGGCGTTCCTTTGTCGATGTGTCCCCTGTGCGGACCGCGACCTTGAGCTCGCGGAGGGGGAAGCCGATGCGTTGGGCGACGGCCAACACTCCGTCGAGCGGTACTCTGAGGTTTAAAGCGATGTCGTTGTTGAGCGATTTGAGCGGGGATATGTAAAGGATCTGGACCTTGTTCGATGGTTCTTGGCGTCGCCACAGGCTGTCGAGGCCGGCAAGAAACGCAGCAAGCGTCTTTCCCGAGCCCGTTGGAGCGCAGATGAGCGTGTGGTCGCCCCGAGCGATCGCGGGCCAACCCGCGCACTGGGGAGGAGTCGGCGAGCCCATCGCCTCTTTAAACCACGTTGCGACCGGCGGGAGCATTCGCTCCAGACCGTCGTCTTTAGGCAAATCCATGCTCCTTGGTCCAAGGCCTCGGCAAAATCTTCTCATGTAGATTTTGCAACGATCGCTCGAGGATCACAAGGGCTTCCCTAAACATCTGTATCTTACGGGATGCTAGTAAAGCTTGACGTTTGACCGTGGTTCCACAGCTTTCGTCTAAGCGACCACAGGTTCCGAAGCCAGTGCTCGCTCGATCATCTGCCTGAGAATCTGGGCAACGCTTTCGCACCTTTTGATCGACATGTCCAAGAGAGCCTCTGCACGTCTTTTAGGCAGCAAGAGCGAAAGTTCAACAACATCGCCTTGGAAAAGGGGAGGCAGGGCTCCCGTTGTCTGGCCTGTCGAAGGGATTAGTTCCTGGGATTCCATGTAGAGTGCCTGTTTTAGAGGCCTCTCGCTATGTGTGCTGGGCGTTACCGTGGCGGACATAGAATGATCATAGTGCAAGTTGCGAGCCGATCGGCAAGCTGGAGAAATTTTTTTGTGGGTCCGGTTGCGAATAGGAGCAGTGCTTGCTCTTGGCGACTCCGCCGAGCGTCAGGATTTCTGGGGTTCCGACTGTTTCGCCTGCGATGGGCTACTGGCGATTTGGGCGGTGAGGAAGCGCTTCAGGTCTTTCTGAAGCGCGGTCGTCGATTGGTGTCTTTTCTCGCGGTCCTTGGCCATCAACTTCTTTACGACCGCTGCAAGGTCTTCTGGGACGTTCTTGGCGATCTTTTCGATCGGGACGGGTTCTTCGAGACGATGTTTATAAACCTTGTTCAGCACGCCCCCGCCGTTGAACGGCGGCCTTCCCGCCAATGCGAAATACAACGTGCAGCCCAGGCTATAGAGGTCCGATCGTAGATCGACGGAGCCTGGAGCGTCGGCCTGCTCGGGAGAAATGTAGTCGGCGGTGCCAATCAAGCCTTCGGGATCGGAATCTTCGGGTTTGATTTCGTCCGCTGGCGCGATCGACAGCCCGAGATCGAGGATGATTGGGTCGCCTTTGGGGGTAATGATGATGTTGGACGGCTTGACGTCGCGATGCACAAGCCCCGCTTTGTGTATGGCCTTGAGGCCCTCGCCCGCTTTGATGAACAAGACCGCGGCTTCGCGAGGGGAGAGCGGCCTCCCCGATTTCTTCTTCACGACGTCGTACAGGTTTTCCCCCTCGATATGCTCCATCACGATGTAGCAGGCGCCCTGAGCAGCGCCGATCTCGATGGTGCGGGCGACGTTGGGGTGGTCGATCCGTCGCGAGAGCTCCATTTCCCGCTTGAAGCGGTGGAGCAGATGTTGCCGTTCGTTTGCCGTCTGAGGCGGCAAGACTTTGACGGCGAATTTGCCCTCGGTCGTCTTGTGGCTTGCCAGAAAGACCTTCGAAGTGCCGCCTTGGCCAAGCTGGTCGAGAATTCGGTAATCGCCCAGGAAGAAGCCTCGAGTGGCGCCGGAAAGGAGTTTTCTGGCCTGGTAATTCGTCAAGAGTCCAGCGGCGGAGAGCCGCTCGGCGAGCGATCGAGCCGCTTTTTCGTCGTCTTCTCGAGGGGTCTCGGCAAGATGCGGAGCAATCGCATCCGCGGGAACGAGTCCGCTCCGAACCACGTCGGCGACGAACTGATCCAGCCGAGACGGCATGCCTGCTTCTCCACTTACGAACAACGCGGAGGTCTTAATAGTTTAATCGGTCCACGAGGCGGTTGCGCATAACAAAACACGCGTTTCTTCAAACGACATAAATCACAATGCTAGTTATGTTATCTTTAGAGATGTTTTTGCGCGCTCTTTCGACAAGCTCTTCGGCGGCCTTTTGCGGATCGTCGTTGGCGAGCAGAACCTGGGCGAGCTCGTCGAGTTTGACAACGCCGGTCAGACCGTCGGACGCGAGCAGGAAGCGGTCTCCACGGCGTACGTCGAGCACCTGAACCTCCTCGGGCCCCGACCGGGCTTCCTTGCTTCCCAGGTAGAGGTATAGGACGTGTTTGAACCGATGGTTTTCCAGTTCGTCCGGCGTGATCGTGCCGGCGCCGACCAAGGCGTCGGCCAGCGAATGGTCCTTGGTCAATTGTTTGAGCTCGCCGCCGCGCAGCCGGTACGCGCGGGAATCTCCCAGGTTGGCGATGTAGGCGTGGTTGTCCCTGAAGAGGCAGAGCACCGCCGTTGTACCCATATTCGCATATTCACTCTGAAGATGCGAAAGAGCAAGAATATGTTTGTTTGCCTCGGCCATTGAGTCTCTGATGGCGTTTGCCACCGCTTTTTCGTCGAGAGCCTCGTCTCTCGAAAGCCTGCGTTCGACCTCTTGGGGAATGATGTCGACGGCCATTTTGCTGGCGTGTTCGCCCGCGTTTTGGCCTCCCATGCCGTCGGCGACGATGAACAGACGGTCCTTGGGTTCCAACGCGACAGGCTCGTAATCGAGCGTGGTGTCGTAATTGCCGCCGGGCCCTTTGGATTCTTTGCGTGGCGAGCGGTTTTCCGGAGCGGCGGTGCTGGGAATGTGCAGGTTGTCTTCGTTGTGCTCGCGATAATCGCCAACGATCGAGAGGTATCCAAACCGGAGTCTGTGCTCTCCCGTCCCCGCGATCTTGGCCTCCGCGGTCGACGCGGGGGCTGGGGCCGGGGCTGGCGCGGGCTCCACGCCTCCCATCAACCTTTTCCAGAAATTACGCAGGCCGTCTGAAGACAATCACCACCTCGGTCGCAGGCTCAGGGCTTTTCGGAAGCATTCGACTCGAGAAGCCGCGCGGCCTTGACCGCCGGCCTCGTCCCCGCCCAGTCCAAAAGATCCTCCACGCCCACGGCGCGGTAGGTGAGAAACACTTCTCCCGCTTCGAACCCAGCGGAATGCCCATGGTAGCGATTCATCGCTTCCAAAGCCCGGAACAAACCCGCCTTAGCCGGCGGGAATTGGGTTTCATACTGGCGGATCGCCTCGAGTTTCACCGCCATCGTCGAGCCAACGTCGGCAATGATCGAACCCGCGCTTTCAGGTAGGTCCATTCCGCCAAGTGATATCGCGTAGCCGAATTGGGTCTTTACCGAGTGCACAGGCAATCCGTCAAAGTATTCTTCCCATTTACTCAAGCGACTGTAGAACACTGCCGCGTCGGTGATGAGCATTGCCTGGTAATGGTCGGGAGACGCCATGACCGTTTTGCCGCCGAAGCCGACGACGACCTTCGGTTTATGGATCCGAAAGACCTTGGCCAGCGCCACTCTGGCTTCGAACGAGTCGAACAGCCGACGGTTGGGCAAGTTCAAATTCACGCGTACAAGGGCGCCCAGGATCATGGCTGCCTTTCGAGATTCCTCGATCCGGACGTCAGGTCCAGGAGAAAGCGGCGTCGGTTCTCCGTCGGTCAAGTCGACGATGCCGATGCGATATCCCAGACTCGCCAGCTTGGCCAACGTGCCGCCGCAGGCGATCTCCACGTCGTCCGGGTGGGCGCCCACGGCGATCAAATCGAGCTCGACGTCCTTATCACCAACAATCCACATGGCGGTCCCCCGAGCGACGCAAAATTCCAAGGCAATTCTTCGATTCGCGCCATAGCGTGTCAATTGGCTTGCGTTTCTCGTCGTTTTTGGACCTCCAGGGTTTTTCAATCACCACCTTCAGGCTCCTTGGTCGCCGCCAGCAGAAAGGTGGGGTTCTGGGCCTCGAACCGGAAGCGGTCGAGTTGCTCGACGCCCCTGGAGATCGACACGTTCCACAGTTCGAGCTTGCCGGCAAGGCATTTGAGCGTCTCCACGGAGGCGGCCAGGGCGTCGATGGTGGCGACGTTGAGCGCGATTCTGCCTCCCGGCGCCAGCCGCGCGAAAGCGACTGAAATCACTTCATCGACCCTCCGTCCAGTCCCTCCGACGAAGACAGCGTCCGGGGTTGGTAGATTCTCGAAAGCCTCCGGCGCCCGACCCGAGATCAAGCGGACGTTGGGCGTTCCGAACGCCTCGGCGTTGGCCTGGACCAAGGCCAAGTCGCTCGCGTCCGGTTCGATCGCATAGACCACTCCCAGATGCGCGAGCTGCGCGGCCTCGATGGCGACCGATCCAGACCCCGCGCCGACGTCCCAAACGACGCTCGTTGGCCTGACGTCGAGCTGGGCCAGTGCGATCGCGCGGACCTCGGCTTGGGTGATCAACCCACGCTTGGGCTGGCTTTGCGCGAATAGGTCGTCGGGATTGCCGAAGAGCCGGTATCGACCCGAGTTTCCAGCGCGGTCGGGCCGGTTCGGCTTGCGAATCAAAATCATCACGTTAAGAGGTGCGAATGCAAGCTCGGCAATATCGCCCAGTTCTCCGGTGGTGACGCGCTCGTCGGGCGAGCCCAGGTTCTCGCAGACGAACGCGCGGAAGTAATCGATGCCGCGCTCGAGGAGCGCCTTGGCGACCGTCGAGGGGGGGCTCGAATCGCTGCAAAAGAGCCCCACTTTCTCCGCGGTGCGGATTCGGTCGACGATCGATTCGAGCGGTCTTCCCTCGAGGTTCGTGAGGTAGGCGTCCTCCCAGCTTTCCTTGACCCGAGCGAACGCCAGTTGCATGCTGCTGACGTTCGGCACCACCTCGAACCGATCTTTGCCGAGCCGATCGCAAAGGTAACGGGCAATGCCGTAGAACAGGGGATCCCCGCTCGTGACGAGCGCCGGCCTCTTGAATCGTCGGAGCTCTTCGACCTGGGCCACGACGTCGCGCATCTCGGCGGCCAGGGGAATGATCTTACCCCCCAGGCCGTCGAGCAGTCTGGCGCTCGACGAAGGCGCCAGCACGGCGTCGGCCTCGGCAAGCACCTTGCGCGCAGGTCGGTCAACCCTGCCAAGCCGTCGTCGCCCACGCCCACGATCACAACCTTCGATCGAGGCTCTTCCACCAGATCGCTCTCCGGAAAAACCGCACTCGCCGCCCAGGCCTGAATGCAACGCGTACGCCGCGGCTCGTCAGACCAGTTCGAATCGTACTAAAATCCGATCGCCGCCGCTATCGGACGAATCTTACGAATCGAGGAAGCCAATTCGGAATAGTGAAATCGTGTATTGTAAAGTACAGCATATATTGACAACTTAACTGCGAATCGCCTGTTATACCACGGGTTCGAGCTGGCGGCCGCTGGGCGCGGGCTTGTCGAGGACTTCAGCCGAAGCTTTCCCGGCTTCGACCAGCGGCAGCAAGACGGTGAACTTGCAGCCGGCTTCCAGCGCCGATTCGACTTGGACCTCTCCTCGGAACACCGTTGCAATTCGTTTGACGATCGCCAGGCCCAATCCGACCCCGGGATGCCCCTGTTTGCGCGCTTGCTCCGAGCGATAGAAAGGTTCAAAGATGCGAGGCAGGTCCTCCTCGGGCACGCCCTGACCTTCGTCTTGCACCGAGATCGCCGCGACGTCTCCTTCCCGAGCCGCATTGATCACGATGGGCTTGCCAGGCTTGCTGTATTTGAGCGCGTTTTCGATCAAGTTGTCCAGAAGCTGGGCCAAGAGCGGGCGATGGGCTCGAACCAACAGTGGGCCTTGGCCCGCCCCGCACGCCTCCAGGTCCGAGGCCCGAGGGTGTTGGGACCAGTGTTCGACTTGCTCATGAACAAAATCTTGAAGGTTGATCACTTCCAGGTCGGGCAGGGCGGACTCGGCGTCGGCGCGAGCCAGAAAGAGCAGAGCCTCGACGATCCGCCAGAGCCTCAGAGCGTCTTCGTGCAGCCGATCGAGCGTCTGTTCGTAATCAGCCGCGGGTCTGGGCCTGCGCCTGGCCACCTCGATGGCGGCGATCAGGCCCGCGAGCGGAGTCCGGAGCTGATGCGAAGCCTGTCCCGTGAACTGTTTCTGACGCTCGAGAGCGATCTGGAGTCGTTCGAGCAGCCCGTTGAAGCTTTTGGCAAAGTCTTCCAGTTCGTCGCGCGTGCCCGGGTTGGGAAGCCTGTCGGCGCCCTCGAGCCAGGGCATGCCCCGCGCGGCCTCGGCCATTTTCTCGAGCGGAGCGAGGGCCCTTCTGCCGATCCAGCGGCCGATCGCCGCCGCCAAACCCCAAAGCGCCGCGGAGAGCGCCGATAGCGCCAGTCCAAGGCCTCGGAGATCCGACTCGAGAGCCGCCAAGGGAGACCAAACCGCAAGCGTGATCGATCGATCCCTTCGCATCGGCGATCTCCCGCGTCTTCCCGTCCTCGATTGACCGTCGCCGCCGGCTTTGGTCTGCGACTCGTTCGGTGTTGGAAGAGCGCCGCCGCCAACACGGCCGCGGTCGTCCTTACGCTTGGAAGCCTCGGGCGAATCTCCAGATCCGCGAGCGTTCGGCGGGCCCCGGCGATCCCGGCCCTCTCCAAATCGACGCGTCAACAGCCGATACCGCTTGCCGTCGAGACCCACGAGCGATTCCGGAACGTCCACCTTTGAAGCCAAGATCGACTCGAGGGCGACCGGAGGCGCCAAACTCTCCTCGAGCGACGATTGAAGCTTTGCCCCTTTCTCGTCGAGCACAGCCCAGTCCGGCTTTTCCGGTTTGGGCGCAGGACCAGGAGAAATGCGGTTGAGCGACGTCCTCAGTTCCTTATCGATGTTCTGATAGAGATGCACCTCGGCCAGATAGTACACGCACGCAGAGAACCCGGCGAGCACCATGCCGAGGGTGATGAGAAAGAACGCCGAGAAACGAGTGACGAGGCTCATGCGCCCTCCTCGACCGCGGGGTCCGCCGAATCCGAAAGCGAATAGCCTCTGCCCCGGACTGTGTGGATCAACCTCGGACCTCTGTTCTCGAGCTTCCGCCTTAACTCTTTGATATGGACGTCGAGGGTGTTCGATACGAAGTCGTAGTCTTCTCCCCAGACGTGGCCATAGAGTCGGCTCCTGGAAAGCACCTCGCCCGGATTCTTGATGAAGAAAGCCAAGAGCCCTAGCTCCTTCGACGTGAGGTCCAAGGGCTTGCCCGCTCGTTCCGCACGCTGGGCCAACAGGTCGACGCGAACGTCGCTATAGGAAAGCGCCAGTTCAGGTTCCGCTTGGCTGCGTCTGATAAGCGAACGAACCCGAGCCAGAAGCTCTACGAAGGCGAATGGTTTGCAGAGGTAGTCGTCGGCGCCGCCTTCCAGGCCAAGAACGCGATCGCTCACAGCGTCTCGGGCGGTGAGGAACAGCACGGGGGTCGTTCCACCTTCCTCGCGGTGCGTCTTCAGGACCGCGAGACCATCCTTGCCAGGCAGCCACCAATCGAGAACAACCAGATCCCAACGGCCGTCGCGAAGCTTCGAGGAAGCAACTTCCCCCTCCGGTGCGTGCTCGACGACAAAACCTTCATCGGCAAGGCCCGCGACCAGCGACCTGGCGAGGCTTGGGTCGTCTTCGACAACCAGAATCCTGCTCATGTTAACGTCTCTGCCGGTCAATTGTGAAAACCGCTCTAAGTTATTTGAACAGAAACGCGCACGGGTCGCGAGTTGGTTAGAAGAACATGAAGCCGATTTGAGATTGCGCCTTCGCGATCGAACTCGCGGTTCGGGCACTGTTTAGTGGTCGATCGTGTTAACGACGTGATTCAACGATCCTTACGCCGAAGCAGCAGTCCCTTGTAGGGGCAGCTCCCCTGAGCTGCCCTCTGGCAGGGTTTGCGTGGCCGACCGTCCTAGCGAACCGGAGGGTCCGCCTGAGGCGGATTTCACTCTGACAGGGACATCGCCCCTACACGAAGAAACGCCGCATTCGCAACCATTTCTCTCGACGCAAGTCGTTGCATCCAATACCACTTGCGGCGCTGGAACAAACGAACCCAAATCGCCGTTCTCGCACTCGACCTTCATCACCACCGCCTCCTCGGTCAGGTTGAACCATTCGTACTCGGGATGTTCCTTGTCGAGCTTCTCCTTGCCGTCGAAGAATCCGTTCGTTCGGTACTCAGGGCCAGCCAACTTCGGTTCGAGCCTTTCGTCGATCTGCTCGCACGCATCCACCTCGCTGGCGTCGAGCTCCTGAACCATCCCCATCGCCTCGGCAACCAGCTTGGCTCGGTTCTCTGCCATCGCCTGCTTCCTTTTGCGCTCCTTATAGATCTGCCGCACTGCCTCCTGCTCAATCTCTTCGAGTGAGTCGTTCTTCAGCAGGAACGCGATGTCGATCTCGTCGAACTTGTCAAACTCTTGAACCGTCGTCGCCAAGGTCGGCGTTCGAGGCAGCTTGAGCGAGTCCTTCCAACGCTGATACTCGCGCCGCTCCGCCCGCTCGACTTTCTTCTCACGCTCGATCCGCCTTCGCTCGAGCGCATTGAACGCCTTATAGAAACTGCCTTCGAGCTTCTGATGGTAGAGCTGGAGGGTCTCGATTGATCCGAAGTCGAAATCGATCTTGAGCCAGGCTTCGCGAATCGATTCTCGGCAGATGGCGCCGCCGTCGAGCGCGACCTCGCGGAGCTTCTGGAACCCCTGGGCGATCCAGGAACGAAGTTGGATGTCGCCAGGCGTCTCCCAGTCGTCATAGATCATCTTGAACCCTTTGGTTTCGATCTGGACGTCCTGGGCGATCGAGATGATGAGTTCTGCCCGCGACTGAAGCCAGAGGCACATCGCTGCCTTCTCGGCGAGCTTGAACTCGATATCGCCGACGGGCTTGGCGTCGTCGATAAAGGTCTTCAAATGGGCTTTCCAATCCTCGGGATTCTCGAGCGTCCGCAGAACCGGCTGGCCTGAGCGTAGGCCGTGTTTCAAGGCGTTCTGCGACGACCTGGCTTTACCCTCGGGGGTGGTAGGGCCCTTGGATTTCTTGGCGTTTTGGGCGTTGGCTTTCATTTGAGCTTCTGTTGTCATTTTGGTTTCACTTTCGTTTGTTGGGGTTCACAAGAGGGATCCAAGATTTTGGGTAAGAGGACTCAGGCGGAGCCGCGGAGATGAACGGGAAAAACGGATTCCACAAAGCGGAAAAGAGGTAACGGAGGAAAGAAATAAAAACATCAAATTTATTATGTTTTCAATTTTAAATTTCATAATTTTTATGTGTAACTTCTCTCGATCTTTCCGTCCTCCGTTTCCTCCTTTCCTCTTTGTGAGCTCGGCGGGTCTGCCATTCGCGGAGTTTGCTTTGCAAAATGCTGGACGGCGCTTTGGGCAATTCCAGCAAAGTGCGCGGTTAAAATTGGGCGAGATGGGCGGAGTTTCCCGACAGCAATTCCGAAAACCCCCCTCGAAATTCGGGTGCGCGTTTTGGCCCCTTTGGGGGGTGGATTTAGCGACTCTCGGTCGCACGAGTCGGCAGTTCTTCGGGCCGTTCCGCATGAACTCGAGGCTTGGAAACAAGGTGTTTGGTCCAATAGGAGGTTTTGCTTCAGAGAGAGCAAACCACATGCTCTCTACCTACTCTCATATTGGAACCGACTTGCGCGAAGGGCTTTTGTCAGACCTGGCCGGTGTGGGCAGGCGCTTGCCCCACAACAGAAACCGAGGGAACAGACATCGACCGCGTTCGCCCCTTGGGGCGGCGTCAGGTCTCCTGTAGGGGCAAGCCCCTGCACTGCCCCTCTGGGTTGATAAGCCGAGCGGATGCGGAGTAGAGAGGCGTCGAAAGGAGCTGATCGCAGAGTCGTCTGATCGAGGGAGAGGGGCAGTCGCAGGAGGGGCAGTCGCAGACACGAATGGCACTTCCTGAAGCTCTTAAGCCCTTACCCTTAAGCGTTGACGCGTGGCCTCTAGAGGTCCGAGCAAGGGCAATCTACGAAACCCATTTTTTTTGCGACGCTGCTCATACGTGGGGGGATGCAATCGTCCGGAAGAGAGCCCTTTGCCGCCTGACATCCTGCTTGGTCTAACTCTAAACGCAGAGTATTCTTGTCGTAAGCGGTGTCACCAGTATGGGAAGCGAGCCGATCCCGACCTGATAAGTTGTCGAAAGTTGGGTGTCCTCAATCCGCTCCCTCATTGGGAACGCACTCGCTTGCGCTTCGGGCGTGTATGGATGTTTCAAATAGGCACTGAAGCTCCGAATCGGAATTTTGATTCATGCCTAAGATGAGCGTATGTAGCGACCAAGTCGTCGTCAATACCGCTGCAACGTTAGGTTTACCCGGCAATTGACCGGCTTACCCCACTGCCGATACCATCAAATTATCCCGTCTAAGCCCACGACACGGACCAAAGCCATGCTCGACATCCTGCTCAAGACATTCGCCGCCATCGGCCTTTCCTTCTCGGCCTATTATGCCGTCAAGTTCACATCCCGATCGTCGAAGTGCGCGGCCGCCTGGGCAGCCCATCGCAAAGTGTGGGGCAAGGAGGTCAGAGTGGTAACCATCGACCGCATCACAGTCGCTCAGGAGGTCATCGCATTCATCCGCAGCAGCGAGTGCCCAAGGGTCGAGGGCTGCCAGCACCTTCGATCGCTCTTGGAACATGTAGGGATCGGAGACTGCACCTTTGGGATAATTGGTAAGCTCCGGCTCAACAACGGCGCCGCGAACGACTTGGACACGACATTCAAGCTTTCCGAGACCGATGACTGGCATTTTGTACTGCTGATGCTCGCAGCAATTGCGGGCCGAGGCGGCTATTTTCCGGCTTACGATTTCCGGTCTGCCGTCACCGAGCCACTCCAGGAGTCGCGCATATGCGATGCAGCCAGAGAGGAACTGAGAATCTAGAGCCGACGGCGAATCGATTCGCGCATGATGGAGGGCGGTCCCAGACAGTCTGACCCCCAAGGTGAGGTGTTTGGTCCAATTTGAGGTTTTGCTTCTTGAAGAGCACAGCGCATGCTCTCTACCTATCTCTTATATTGGAAACGACTTGCGCGGAGGGCTTCTGTCAGACCTGGCCCGGATAGGAGAGCGGGGCAAATGTTGCGGGGTTGGTCTTGCTGGCCGCAGTCGTGGGCCGCAGTCGTAGACAGTCTGTGCGCCGTGAAAAGGCGCGGTTCTTCAGTAGGTGTAAATCCTACCCGGCAAAGGGTCGCTCCAGCCGGTAGCTAACGGAGCGGCGGTGGAGGCAACAAAACCGTCGAAGCCTTCGAGAAAGACACGCCGCTTGGCGGTCCGCCGCGGCGGAGGCGAGCAAGTCCGCCACGGCGGATAATGTCATGTGAACGCTGTAGGCCTCGAAATGTCGTACGCGGGAGCCGACCCATCAGACTGTTGGGGAAGGCCGCCGTCGTTGTGAGTAGGCGACCGGTTGGAATAGGCCGAGCCATGAGCGACATCTCTCAACGGTCCCGCCGGGGTATAGGTGATGGCATGCTTGTATAAGGAGAACCGACGCAACACGGGAAGCCCCATGGTAGCGAGTCGCGTGAACTCAACCGGACGCCCGCGAGGGACAGGCCGGGCTTGATGGGGTGGCGGAGAGGTTCGTAGTACCGTTGAAGCCGGGTAATTCCGGTGGAGGGAAGGGACCTCAGTTCAGAGGTTAACGCAAGAAGAAGTGACAGCCGGGAGATTGGCATGGGTCTAGTACCTCCACTAAAGGTTGGGAAGCTTCAGGAGGCGTTACACACCAAAGCGAAGGGATCGCCCAACTACCGCTTCTACGCCCTGTACGACAAGGTTTGGAGAAGAGACGTCCTGGAATACGCCTTCCACTGCTGCCTTGCCAACAAGGGAGCGGCGGGCGTCGACGGGGTGACCTTCGAACAGATCAAGGAGTACGGCGAGGAGAAGTGGCTGGACGAATTGATGGAGGATCTGCGCCAGAAGACGTACCAATCCCAGCCCGTCCGAAGGGTGAACATCCCCAAGGAGGGCCAACCGGGCAAAACCCGCCCGTTGGGAATTCCGTGTATTCGCGATCGCGTCGTGCAAACGGCCGTGGTTCTGGTCTTGGGGCCGATCTTCGAGGCCGACCTCGAGCCCGAGCAATACGCGTATCGTCCAGAGAGGGCGCGAAAGACGCCGTAAGGCATGTCGAATCGCTGCTCCGCAAGGGTTTCATGGAGGTGGTTGACGCGGACTTGAGCGGTTACTTTGACAACATCCCCCACGCGGAGCTGATGAAATCGGTGTCGAGGCGCATTAGCGACGGGCGAATCCTTCGTCTGATCAAGATGTGGCTCGAAACGCCGGTAGAGACATGCGACGAACGTGGACGGAAGGAGCGAACGACCCGCAACAAGGACGAGGGCAAGGGCTCCCCGCAAGGGTCCCCGATCTCGCCGCTGCTATCAAACATCTACATGAGACGATTCATACGGGGCTGGAAGACGGGAGGACACGAGAAGCGGCTGAGGGCTCATATCGTCAACTACGCGGACGACTTCGTGATCTGTTGTCGCGCCGGGGCCGAAGAGGCCATGGCGACGATGCGATCGATGATGTCGAAGCTGAAACTGACGGTTAACGAGACCAAAACGCGACTCTGCGTGCTCCCCGACGGTACGTTCGACTTCTTGGGTTACACTTTCGGCCGCTGCTACAATCATCGCACAGGGGAGGCCTATCTGGCCGCTTCGCCTGCGAAGAAGAGGGTCGCCAAGCTCTGCGACGCGATCGGCGAGCAGACCTGTCGAGAGAAGACTCACGTCGACGAGGAGGAGATGGTCGGCCGGCTGAACATGAAATTGCGAGGCTGGGCGAACTACTTCAACTTGGGCGCGGTGAGCCGAGCGTATCGTGCGGTTAACTACCACGTGACGAATCGGCTCCGTCGATGGCTCTGCAGGAAGCACAAGATTCGGGGTCCGGGTTTCTCACGATATCCGGACACATACCTGCACCAGAAATTGGGCCTGTACCGGCTCAGCCGCCAGCGCACGAGCTTTCCGAGTGCGAACGTGTGAGTATCGACTATCATTAGAGCCTCTGTCCGAGAGCCGGATGCCTTAATTGGGCACGTCCGGTTCGCCGAGCGGGATGTGGTAACGGAGCATGGTTTGATAGTGAGGCACTGGCAATCGAAAGAACCAGAAACAGATAGGCAAACCTAAACAACCGCGCCACATCTCGACTCTACGAGTTTGGGACCACGAGCGACTAGAGACGTCGCAAGGATCAAGGCAATTGCGCATCGCATCATGAGTATTACTTTCATATGGACCCCGAAAGTAGACTGTCTGAGTTTGGGGCCAGATTCGATCCAAGTTCCGATCCACAGATCCAATCCATGCCCGCCCGTGGCACCTCCACATCGTGAGGAACGGTTCGCTTCACTTTTGCGATCCACCTCTGCTTGTTGGTTCTCCCAGGCGGTAAGATGCGGCGATGAATTCAAACGATCCCAGACACGGGCAATTCGCAACGACGCGTTGGAGCGTCGTGATCGCGGCGGGCGGGCTCCCGTCGCCGGATTCGCGTGATGCCTTGGAATCGCTGGCGCAGGCGTATTGGCATCCGCTCTACGCTTACATTCGTCGCCGGGTTTCGGACGTTAACGAGGCTCAAGACCTCACCCAGGCGTTCTTCGCGGAGCTGCTCGAGAAAAATTACGTCGGCCAGGCGACGGCCGAACGCGGACGGTTCCGCTCTTTCCTGTTGACTGCCTTCAAGCATTTCCTGGGCAAGGAATGGGAAAAGGCGAAAGCGCAAAAGCGAGGCGGCGGCCGGCTGTCGATTCCCCTGAACTTTCAATCGGCCGATTCGAGTTTCTGCATCGAACCGCCGGCGGGACTGACGGCCGAGCAGGAGTATGACAGGCAATGGGCGATTTCTCTGCTCACGCGTATCACCGAGCGTCTGCAGAGCGAATTCGAGAACGCCGGTAAAGCGGCGCAGTTCGAGCAATTCAAGGGGTTTCTCATCGGCGACCCTGCCGGTTCGACTTACGCGCAGGCGGCCGAGCAGCTCGGCATGACCGAAGCTGCCGCAAAAAAAGCGGCCTCGCGGATGCGGCAGCGCTATCGGGAGCTGCTACGCGAAGAGATCGCCCAAACCGTCTCCCGCGACGACGAGGTCGAAGATGAGATTCGAAGTCTTTTCGCCGCACTCACTTTGCGAACCGCGGAAAAATGATGTCACCAGTCGCTTGGTTTCCGTCAGAAGGAGCAGAAGGTTGCCAAGGAGTACATGATGACCGAAGCCAAGACCTGTCCGAAATGCGGTATGAGAGTGCCGGGTGATGCACCCTCAGGAATCTGCCCTACGTGTCTGTTACAGGCCGGCCTGGCGACCGATCAACGCGTTGTCGGAGATCCGCGACTCGAGTCGACAAGCGCTTCGAAAAGCTTCACTCCGCCCGCCGCCGAGGAATTGGCGAAGCACTTTTCCGGGCTCGAGGTACTGGAACTGCTCGGAGCCGGAGGTATGGGAGCGGTGTACAAGGCCCGCCAGAAGGGCCTCGACCGCCTCGTCGCCGTAAAAATCCTGCCCCCGGAGATTGGCAGTGATCCGACGTTCTCCGAACGATTTGCACGCGAGCGCGGGCACTGGCTTGCCTGAGCCATGGTCAAATCGTTTCGGTTTACGACTTCGGGCAGGTGGATGGGCTGTTTTTCATCGTGATGGAATATGTCGACGGAGTCAACTTGAGGCAGACCATCCGATCGGGCAAGCTGACGCCGAAGGAGGCGCTGGCGATTGTCCCGCAAATTTGTGAAGCCTTGCAGTACGCCCACGACGAAGGAGTGGTGCATCGCGACATCAAGCCCGAGAACATCCTAATCGACAAGAAGGGCCGCGTGAAAATCGCCGACTTCGGATTGGCCAAACTGCTTGGCAGGGAATCGAAGGATCACGCGCTGACGGCGACAAATCATGTCATGGGCACAGTCCGGTACATGGCTCCCGAGCAGATGGAAGGCTCGCGGTCGGTTGATCATCGAGCAGACATCTATTCGCTGGGCGTGGTTCTGTACGAGATGCTCACAGGCGAACTGCCCCTGGGTCGTTTTGCCCCGCCTTCCGAGAAGGTTCAAATCGATGTGCGGCTGGACGAAGTCGTTTTCCGGTCGCTCGAAAGGACGCCTGAACGGCGCGTACCAGCACGCCGATGAGATGAAGACGGATATCGAGTTCATTTCGCGCTCGCCCTATGTGGATAAGCCTTCTCCCGCGAAGGGCACGGGCCAGGCGGCGCCGGTTTCTGCGTTTGCGGACTTGGTTGGCCGTTTGTGGCCTTGGCCATTGGTGGGTAAGCAGGACGCCGAAGCGGCGGCCATGCACAAGTCGACGACCTTGGCGGTGAATCTGCTTGCCTATCTCTCCCTATTGATCTTCTGCTCGGGTTGGCTGCTGAAGCCGAACGGCCGGTTTGACGAGGCAATGCGCGGACCGCTGGTTGCGACGATGGTCGCTTTTGTTCTTTCCCGTGCTGCAATTTTGATTCGGGGCGCCACGCCGCTCACGCGAGTCCAGAAATGGCTGCTGTACCCAAGTTTGTTGGCTCTGTACGCGCCGCTGGCCGCGACGGCGCTACTGGGACCGGCGGCGCTCGCGGCCGGCGTACTGCTCAAAAGCATCGATCAATTCCATGCCGTTCGGCAAGATTTGCGAGGAGACGTCGCTTTTTATAATAATAAAATCAATAGCTTTAACGAGGAGCTTCGCCAGTTTCGAACGCCTGGAAATGGAGGGCGGACAAATGAAGAGATCCAAAAGGATTGGTCCGAGCACGTCCGCCGACGCGAAGCCGTCATGTGCGAACTGGGCGAGTATCCCGCCGAGCCGACGCTTCGCGGAGTGGCCCTCACGCGAGTGACGACATTCTACGGGGCCGTCGCGGCAGCCGGCGCCACATGGTTCGTGCTGGGACTCTTTGCCTGGCTCTTCCCCAGCGCCGTTCGCGCCGTGTTTTATCCCTTCGCCGCCAAAGTTTCCTGGCGCATGGGCTTCGCCATGAGCATGCTTGGCATTGTGATGACGTTGATCGGACTCATCGTGTTTCGTTGAGATTCGGGATGCTGCCCGAACCACGGTCGCCGACTGTGGCGAGCAAGAGCTTAACGGTTAATTGAACTTTGGAGGCTCAGTCCATGCGGAACGTTTTTGAAGAGGCTGATGCTGTTCTGTGTGATGGGTGTCGCAACCTTGGTCGCCGCTGGGGTTGCGCTGTATTTTGTCTATCGTCCGCCGGCGGACGTTCGCGACTTCATGACCATGCGCTACGAGTGGGAATTGATCAGGAAAGAAACGCGGGAGGAGAATTCGGATCGCGCCAGCGCTGCCTTGAAGTTGAAAAAAGGAACCGCGGCAAGCTCGGCGGTCTGTCGGCGCTGTTTCTGGCGGCGACTCGCGGGTCGAAATCCGAGGCAGGCAAGGAAGCCCATCGCCTGTTGGGCTCGTACATCGAAACTGCGGACATTGGCGATCTGGCGACGGCGTTTGATTACGGCATATTAGGCGATTGGAGAAGCCTCGAAGGCCATGCCCCGGCATTTCTTGCACGCGCTCGTCAAAACCCTGAACATCCCAAGTCTCCGCGCTTGCTGACCGCAGTTTGCAGTGCAACTCGGCCGGACGAGGACGGCACGCCCCCGCCGATTTTCGTAGAGGCAGCCAATCTGATTGCAGACAAATACGCTGCCTCGCCCGAGGTCGCAAATTTCTGTTTTAGTCTACAAGCTGGCGATCCTTGGACAGCTCCCTTTGAACGCCATTTGGCGCCATTCTGAAGGTCAACAACGATCGCTTTGTCCGCTGCGCTGCCCAATTTGCGCTGCCAGCGGTCGTGCAGGCGCTATCCGAGGACCGCCAGCCCGAGGCCGAGAAGCTGTTCGAGCAGTTTCTCGCGGAGTTCGACGGCAAGGTGAATTATCCTGCGCAGGTCATCGAGCAGACGAATCGAATCGAAGCCGAAATGCGGCTCGCGCAGCTTCGCACGCTCCGTTTGGGCAAACCCGCGCCGGCAATCACGGGCGTCGATTTGAATGACAAGCCAATGACTCTGGACGAGTTCCGCGGGAAAGTGGTGATCCTCAACTTTTGGGCCACCTGGTGTTTCCCGTGCATGAAACTGATCCCGCATGAGCTCGAATTGGCTAATGCGTTTTCGGACGAGCCGTTCCAGATGGTCGGAGTCAATTCCGACCAAGACATTAGCAAGGTGCGCGAGGCCGTGGTCCGCACCAAGATGACCTGGCGCTCATTCAAGGACATCCGCGACGACCATGCGACGATCTCCAAGGATTGGAAGGTGCTCGGTTATCCCACTGTCTATTTGATCGACCACCACGGCATCATTCGCAGACGGTGGGTCGGCTATCCGCCTGCTAATGAACTCATGCATATGACGCGCACGCTGGTGGATGCTGCGCCGGAAAGTCCCTATGGACGCCATGCAACCCGTCGTCGCGGAACTGCGCAAGCCGGTCGAAAAATCGAAGGCGGCTTCGGAGCGGTCGATCGTCGCTCCACCCAAGTCATCGGGATTTACTGAAAAGGT
This sequence comes from uncultured Planctomycetota bacterium, assembly GCA_963818975.1. GTDB lineage: Bacteria > Planctomycetota > Planctomycetia > Isosphaerales > Isosphaeraceae > CAWFUI01. The sequence continues at coordinate 481,948 of CAWFUI010000002.1, forward strand.
CCATCTCAATTCAGACGGGTCAGAGTCGAAATACGTCGTGTTCGTGCCGCCGACCTACGACGGCTCTCGAGCTTTTCCTGCGATCCTGTATCTACATGGAGCTGGGTCGCGAGGCAACGACGGCAAGCGCCCTGTGCAATTCGGACTGGCGAAAGCCATTCGTGAAAAGGGGGAAGACTTTCCGTATATTACGATCTTCCCTCAGGCGGGTGAAATCGAGAATTTCACGCGAGAATCCAAGGGGGGTAAGTGCGTCTGGCCATCCTTGACGAAGTGCAAAAAGACTACCGCATCGACAGCGATCGACTCATTCTCACGGGCGTTTCGATGGGAGGGGAGGGAACGTGGAGCCTGGCAAGCGCCGAGCCCAATCGCTGGGCAGCCATCGTGCCGATTTGTCACGGCGGCGACACCCGCATCGCCGCACGGATCAAGGACATCCCTTGCTGGTGCTTCCACGGCGACGCCGACAAGACGATTCCGCCGCAGCAATCGCGCGATATGGTCGAAGCCATCCAGCAAGCCGGCGGCCGGCCGCTCTACCATGAGTTCCCTGGGGTGGGACATAACGATTGCTCGGATCGGGCCTATGGTCTGACCGACTTGTGGGAATGGATGCTCTTGCAGACGCGGACAAATCGGTAGGGGCTCCGATCTCTCATGTCGATGGCGGATCCAGAGACTCAGACGATCCAGGCTGTCTTTTTTCGGATCTCCGTTTTCGGATCCGGTCGACTCTCGGATCCTCTGCAGGGTCCTGCTGCATTCGGCTAACGAGCCTGCGCTCCATTGAGCAAAGACCGAATCCATTCGCTCGTTACAGCCTGGTATACCTCTTTGCCCTGCGCATCCTGGTCGGTCGCCCTAGCGCCGCGTTCAAGCAAGAGCTTGATGATCCCAGCCTGTTGTTGTCGGGCTTCGTCCGTACCGCTGCCGCTTCGCCCAGTGGTTTGGACGGCAAGATGAAGCGGCGTCGAGCCTGTTTTATTCCGTTGTCTAAGATCTGCCCCCCCATCCAACAGCGCTCTCTACGGCCCAGTCGGATCGGGTCCGTACAGCGCGGTGCAAGGGTGCCACACCCGAAGCGTCCACAGCATTGGGGTCCGCGCCGATTGACAATAGGTACGCGATGACGTCTGCCTGAGACTGCGGATCCCATCGATTCGCGTCCGCGGCGTAATGAAGTGGTTGCGCACCCCGACGGTTCTTGGCTCGATGATCGGCCCCGTGCGCAACCAGAAGTTCGGCCATCGGCCGGCGGAATGCGGCGGCAGCCATGTGAAACGCCGAATCGCCAGCATACAAATAATGACGAATCGAGTCAAAAAAGCAGGGCGTAGACTCTTGCCGAACTGCACCGACAGTCGTTGACATCGTTGAAAGCACTGGACTTACCCTTAGACGACCACGGACGCTGTCGATATGACCGTCGATCACCAGCCGAACGAAATCGAGAAAGTCCGACGAATTCATGTGGGATCTTCTTTGTCCATGGAAAGTTGACGCCTGTCGTTCGGTTCAACTTTAGTAATGTGGCAGCCGCCGTCCGTTCAATGCAGCGTCGACGAGTGTTCCAGTGTAGTCATTGGCGGCACGTGCCGGCGTTGACAACGTCAGACCTTGTCGCCAACTTTCTGGGGCTTCGGGATGGACGCCGCAGAGGATCACCCAACCGTCCCCCACGGCGCCTTCCACGATTGCTGGGGTTCCGTCGGGATACTTTCCGACAACAAGACCCCAACCTGAAAATTGGGGCCCATCCTCCCAGTAATGATCGATTACCTGCGTTTCAACACAGGCTATCGGTACCGCCGACTTGTGGATGCCTCGATTCACCGCCTCGTAAAAGCCAAACTTCACGCCCGAGGTGAGGTCCAGGCTGTTGCACTCAGCTTTTCCAGCCAGAAGACCACCCGCGCAGATCCCAAGATAGTTGACGCCCTGGTGCACGGCGTTCTGAATTCGCTGGGTAGCCTCGGCCGTCAAGTTGTTGCCAATCGCAATGTAATTTCCCCCGGGAACGATGATCAACCGATACGCCTTGATTTGCGATTCGTTCATTCCATTAAGCTGTGTGGAATTCGCAGTGTCATATTCGAATCCCCTTCCTTCGAGGATTTTGGCGATCGCCTTAACATCATTGGGAGACGTCCCAACCCCGTCAAACAGGAGTATGGAAGCTCTTGTTTTCGATTTGGTTCGTTCGCACCCCGTCAGTATGAGCAATGCGATGCACGCCACGAACAGACCGCTTCTGATATTGATGGCAACCATGACTTTTAATGTAAGGGATTTTCGGAGATGCGACAACCTATGACGTTCATTCGGCAAAGTCGGAGCGAAAAGAAGTATTGATGTCAGAGTCTTCTCGCGGAGCGAAAGGCTACACTTGATACTACACATCGGCAAATCGAAGGTTCGCCGAGAGTCTGGAAGATCGGTCCCAAACCGTGGCCGGGTTCGTCAGGTGACTTCGCTCGACGCCCTCGCAGATAGTCTGGTCCTTCTGTTCTCGAACCGTGGCGCCAAAGGTCGCGGGCTATCCTAAAATTTGGAGGAGCTATCGAACGAAGCCCGTCTATTCCTGTGGCGTGCGCGGAAAGTCTTCTGGTTCGTCCATTTCTCGAGGCTCGGATTTAGTCTTCAGGATATCTATTTCATTGGAAACGTGTGTTAATGAGTTAATTTGGGAGCTAAGTTCTCGCGAGCGGTCTCGATTCGTTCCCTTCGAAGCCTCAACAAGCTTTGCAGCGCGATCGATGATGATTTCGAGATTCTCGGTTGAGACTTCTTGGACGCCTGGAAGTTCAAGGTGGTCGTAGGATTCGGCCAGTTCGCGCAGCTTTTTAACCGTCACCGCATAGCGAAAAAGAGCCTTACCGAATTCCTCTTCCGATGCGTCCTTCGATCTCAAGTACTCCTGCTCCTTACGAATGATGGCCAGGAGCGCTTCAGGCCCGCCCGATGGCTCAGGCTTACCCTTCGATTTCGTTTCTGACTTAGCGCGCTCTTCTTTGGATGCGATTTCGACAGATGGCTTGTGACTTGCTCCTCCCAGGATCGATGACCGATACGCGAGCGCTTGCGCGATTAACTCGTGATACGATCCCATGGTCGATCGCGCATCCAAGTATCCAGTTAGTACGGCCTGCGACGGCCTATTCAACAACTCGTCCTGTTCGAGCTCAACGCGGCTGGCTTGATTCTGGAGCAACGTCTCGAAAAAGTCTCCCGACTGGTCGATCTCTTCACGTATGTAATCCGGGCATTCAAATTCGGCTCCGTCCGGGAATTTTGCTTTCCATAACTTGGATCGAACATCCATGTCGTAATTGATCTCCGCCAACCGAAGCAGTTCCTTCCGCATCAGGCGTATCGTGGGGTTCGTTTCGGTTGCGGGGAGCTCGTTGTACTCCTTTGCTTCGCGAAGGAAGCACATCTCAGCCAATGAGCCGCGGGCTCCCATCGCATGGGCCTTGGACTCTTGACTGCGGATCAGCGAAAAAGAGAGGACTGCGCCCAGACCGAACGATAGGAGAAGAGCTAGGACAAATCGAATCGTCTGCTGTCTCGCAGAATTACGCGGCATTACGACTCCGATCCGTTTCGGTTTCACTGCGCCCAAGCGCCACTCTAACATAGGGCGGCGCGAAAGGAAGTATTGATTACAGAGTCCTTTCGCGGAGCAAAAGGCGACACTTGACACTCCCCGACCAAACGTACACCAAGCCGTAGTTGAGTTGGGGTATTGGATATGCAGGCACGTTAGCAGAAGGTTCAAATAGGGATACACTAATTCTATTTGATGAGTAGGTCTGGTTCCATGACGATCGATCGCCGTCGCCGAGTTGATGAGCGAATGGACCAATCCGGCCTCGACGCTGGCCTACACATGCAGGCCTTGTGCGGGCTCGAGCGAATCAATCGGATCAGTCGGACGGCAGCCGTACTCTGGAGTGCGCTCGAAGACTTGGCTTCGAGGCCCGATCGGCCGCCGCTTCGGGTGCTTGACGTGGCATGCGGCGGCGGCGACATCGCCTTAAGCCTTGCCAAACGAGCGCGTCAAGCCAAGAGACGCGTTGAAATCGACGGCTGCGATCTGAGCAACACGGCGGTCGATTATGCTTCGAAGCGAGCCAAGACCGGGCGGATCGAAGCGCGGTTTTTTGTTCACGACGCCCTTGGCGATCCGCTCCCCAATGGATACGACGTCGTCATGAATACTCTGTTCTTGCACCATCTCGACGAGCCTGACGCCGTCTTGCTCTTGAAAAACCTGGGAGGATCCGCGCTCGAGCTCGTGCTGGTCGACGACCTGATCCGCAGCCGACTCGGCTATACAATGGCTTATGTCGGCTGTCGTTTGCTTTCGCGTTCGGCAATCGTTCATTTTGACGGTCCCGCATCGGTTGCGGGCGCCTTCACGAAGGAAGAGGCTTTGACTTTGGCCGAGCAGGCAGGGCTCCAAGGAGCCACCGCCAAAACGCATTGGCCGCAACGTTTCTTGTTGCGGTGGACTCGACCTCAATGAATTCCAGCGATTCGACGGATATCATTCGAATTTGCGAACGCCGATGGGATGTGATCGTCATTGGCGGCGGACCAGCGGGAAGCTTCGCCGCCAGGGCGCTTGCTCTTACCGGCGCCCAGGTCTTGCTGCTCGATAAGAGGACGCACCCTCGACCGAAGGTTTGCGGCGCCTGCTTGAACCCTCGAGGGATCGATGTCTTGCTATCCGCGGGGATCGACCGAAGCGTCATTGCATCGGGAGAACCTCTCGAGTCGCTCCGGCTCGGAATGGCGGGCAAGGCGGCGTCTTTTCCCCTTCCTGGTGGAATCGCCATTGCTCGCTCGATCCTCGATCATGCGCTTTTGAATTCCGCTCGAGACGCGGGAGTCTTTGTCCTGGAAGGCGTACACGCCGAGGTTCTCGCAGCGAGCCCGGCTCGAGTCGCTGGCGATGGGCTTTTGCGAACCGTCAAAATCTCGAGAACCCCCTTCGAATTTTCGGTCCAGGCACGGGCCGTGGTCGTGGCAAGCGGATTGAACAGCGACGTTGGTTTGGAAGCCCCGTTCAAAACCAAAGTCGCAGCTCGGTCGAAGGTGGGCGCGTCTTGCGTCGTTTCGGAGTTCTCCGAGGATTACACCCCTGGCGTGATCCACATGGCCGTTGCTCGGAACGGATATGTCGGTCTCACAAATGTGGGGCAAGGTCTGTTGAATGTGGCCGCAGCCTTCGAAGGATCGTATCTGCGAGCCTGCGGCGCTCCCGCGGTTGCGGCCTTGCGGATTCTCGAGGAAGCAGGCTTTGCGGATCTGCCAGCGCCTCCAGAGAGCCCACTGGATGGGAACTGTGTATCTCACCAGAACAACACGACCGGTCGCATCGCGACGCGTCTTTCTCATTGGCGATGCGACAGGCTATGTTGAGCCTTTTAGCGGAGAAGGCATGACCTGGGCTCTTGCCGCCGCCGCCGCCGTATCTCCGATTCTCTCGAGCATGCTCGAAGGCAATCGACTCGATGCGGAAGCGATATGGTCGCGAGAGTTCGACCGAACGATCGGCAGCCGCCAGAAGATGTGCCACAGGCTGATTTGGCTGCTGAAGCGGCCGCTTCTCGCTCGCCTTGCGTTCGAATCGGCGATTCGCCTGCCAGCGATTGCCGGAGGGCTTGTCGACGCGATCCATCGGCCAGGCCCAGCGTCCATCCCCGCCCGCTCCGTTCGAGGGCAGGTCCCCATATGATGATTGCTGGAATCGGTCTCGCGTTGCCCTCCCATTCGATTTCTCAGGCCGACGCCGCGGTAATCTCCAGGCGGTTCGCAGGCGACGATGCGACGAAGGACCAATTGTTTGGAGTTCTGTACCGACGTTCGGGCGTCGAGAATCGTCACTGCGTCGTGCTCGATCGATCGAACGGAGAGTCGAGCGTTCGCCAATCGTTCTACCAAGAGGTTCCTCCCAGCACGTCCGAGCGAATGCGCAGCTTTGAGCGAGAGGCCGGTCCGCTTGCGATCGCCGCAGCGCAAAGGGCGCTCGATCGTGCGCGAGTGTCGCCACATCGCGTTACACACATCGTCACTGTTTCGTGCAGCGGCTTTCATTCGCCGGGCTTCGATACGGCTCTGATCAAGTCTCTGCCGCTACGACCCGACGTCGCGCGAACGCATGTCGGATTCATGGGATGTCATGGTGCGCTCAACGGTCTGCGGGTCGCCCGAGCCTTCACCGAATCGGACCCGAGCAGTTGCGTCCTGGTGTGTGCTGTCGAGCTTTGCAGCCTGCACCATCAATACGGATGGGACGCCAATAAGATTGTTGCGAACGCACTGTTCGCGGACGGTGCGGCGGCGGTTGTGGGACTTGGCGCGGATCTTCCGACCACCACGGATGGCCTGCGCATCGTATCGAATGGTTCGACGCTCATCGTCGACTCGGAAGACGCGATGTCGTGGCGGATCGGAGACGAAGGGTTCGTCATGAGTCTGTCCGCGCGCGTGCCAATGCTCATCGCTCGTGAACTGAGGCCTTGGCTCGAGAGTTGGCTCAAGGGTCAAGGATTAACGATCGGGTCGGTTGGTTCGTGGGCAGTGCATCCGGGAGGTCCACGGATCCTTGGTGCGGTCCTCGAGTCGCTCGGGCTTCCGCGGTCGGCGCTCTCTCATTCCTTTGAAGTCCTTGCCCAGTACGGCAACATGTCGTCTCCGACCGTGCTCTTCATACTCGATCGATTGCACAGGGCGGGAGCTCCGCGACCGTGGGTTGCTATGGCCTTCGGGCCTGGTCTTGCGGTTGAAACGATGATGGTCCGCTAGATTCCGATCGCCCGGGTTCAATGCCAATCGTCTCCCTGCGCTTCATTTCGCAACGCCGCATGATCTTTCGTGAGCGGTCCACCTTCTGACAAAACGCCTGTTGAGGTTGGTATTATGGCCACAATGCATGAATTTGTCACATCGCCGGCTTGCCTGTTGAGGCTGCTCTATGTTCCAGTGAACCCCGTTGAACGAAGGTCCGCAGGCCATGTCATTGGTTTGGGTTCCTGGCACACATATCGACCAACGCGCTCTGGAAAGGATGAGCCGGTACGGGAGCCGTCCTTTGAAGGCGATGGGCGAGGCTTGGTTTATGGGCAAGGAACGAAAACACTTTCCTCGTCTATTGGACCAAACGCCCGAAGACCTGCCTTGGAGTGAATGCGAGTGCGTACTGATCGAGATGGCCACCGGCACTCTTTCCTTTGGTCCACGTGACGAGTGGGACGAATGGTTTCGTTATCTTCTTCCGAGACTCCTACCGAGGGCAATGGAGCCCGGATGCCATTGCTTCCCAGTTGAGTTGATCGTGACCACCTTTATTACTCAGCACCTGCAGACGATCAGGGAAATCTATGCTGGGTTTAGCGAGGACGTGTTCTCGAGCCTTGGCGTAGCCGTCATGGACCCGAGGTTATGGAAGGATCGCCGATTTCTGTTCGACGACGACATTCCTGGATCTGAAAACATGCCGAAATCATATTGGGGTAAGGTCAGGTCGGCTGTTTCGGCAAACATCTTTTTCGTACTCAAGTACTTGGGCGAAGGTGATATCGGTCCCTGGGTCGACTCGATTTTCTCGATTGCATCGGTTTCTTGGCGAGCGATGTTGCTGACTTGGCTCTTGGGCGCGGAACCAATTCTGACGGGAAGAGTCACTCAACCTTTGGAACTCGAGCATTGTGAGAAATATGCGGGAGCACGTGGCACGGACGTCACGTGGGACTGGTATTACATCTTGAACGAGCAGCATGGAGGATCGACTGGGATTGCATTCCTACCACCCGAGAACGTGAAAGCGTTCAACGAAGCCGTGCGCAGGATCATCACCGAGGAGTATTTTCTCAACTGGATAAGCGAATCGAGACGCCTTCTCCAATCCGAGCAAGAACTTACAGGTCTAGGCGAAGCTTTTCTGGATCGTTTTTTTCTTTCGCGTCCGCAATAGATCTCGATCGAGAGGTTTGCTGACATGTATGACTCTCCACGAGCCTCGATTCGCAAGTTGATGGTCTGTGTTTTCGTTTGCGCCTTATTCTCTGCCTTCATCGGATGGCTTGTGCGACCATCAGGTCACGGAAGCGGAGTATCGACCTCTGCCCAGTGCATGAGCAACCTCGCCCAGATCGGACTCGCAATCCACAATTATGTCAGTACGTTTGATTGTCTGCCTCCGGCGTACACCGTCGACTCCCGGGGAAAGCCCATGCACAGTTGGCGGCTTCTGATTTTGCCTTATCTCGAACAAAACAAGGCGCCGCTGCCATACAACTACAACGAACCTTGGAACGGGCCAAATAACAGCAAGCTCGCCGCCCAAATGCCTCGGGTCTTTGCCTGTCCAACGGATGTTCACCGAGTCAAAGGAAGCGGAGCCCCATGGACCACTTACCAGGCGGTGGTAGGGCCCGGCACTGCGTTTCCTGGTCCGAATCAAAGCGCCCAGATTGGCGATTTCACGGATGGAACAAGCAACACGATCATGATCGTTGAGGTCGCAAATCGGCCTGTTCATTGGATGGAACCTCGCGATCTCGATATGACGAAGCTGACATCAGGGGTCAATGGTCCCAAACCGAGTCTCTCGAGCAACGAAGCTGGGCCAGCGGTTCTTTTTGTGGATGGTCATCGACAAAGGCTCAACCCTCGCACCACGCTCAAGGAAATCCAGGCGATGGCCAGTGTGGCCGGCGGGGAGCCGGTTGAGAGGTAGATCGCTATCCGAACAGGTTTCAGCCCCAGGCGATTTGCTATGCCCGTCAAGCAATCCGCAGTGAAAACCATACTCTTGAACCTCGCGGGCGGCGGAGGCGCAGCGGTCGCGTGTTACTTGAGTTTCAATAATCTGTGGGTCGTCAACAACGTGGGGCTTCTGCATAGGCTGGGGTTCCCTTGGTCGAGCTTGCCGATGTGGATCGCCGGCGGCGTCGCGATGGGATTCGCCAAAAGTCTTTGGGAGTACCGAAGGCTTCGGCGTCATGAAGAGGGGTTCGAAACGCTTGGTCAGGACGCGCAGCCGATCGTCGACGCGCCTGCCTGCCCCAGGCTTGGGGTTACGGACGAAGACGAGCTTTGGTCGAGCGATCCGAAGCTGCTCGAGATGCCTCCGTTCCGCGAGGAATCTCCGGCGACTCGTTCGACTCACCAGGTCAGTCACAGAATGACGGGTTCTCACAGGAGCCAGCGACTCGAAGTTTTCGACCTTACCACAGAGGTCAGGCCAAAGGGCGAGGGATCGAATCAGACGATCAGACGTACGGTTGTGATCCTGCACGAATCGAGGTTCCCTGTCTTTGCGCTAAGACCAAAGACATTCTGGAGAAGGTTGATCCAGAGCCTCGGCGGCGGCATGCATTTCGATGCACGACTGACTTGCAGTCTCGAAGACTCCGAGACGGTCTCGGATTTCAAAAAAGCGTATGTCCTGGGCTCGAGAGATGTACTCCAGGTGGGCATTGTCGAGGATGTCCTCTCGGAAGAAGACGAGATCGAAACCGAAGCCAGGATTCGGAAATTGTTCACGCCAATGGTGATGCGGACATTGAATCGCTGGCCAGGATGGTCTTTGGAGTCTCACTCGGGTCGATTGGCGCTCGCGCGAAGATGGTTGGTTTGTACCCGCTGAAGCTCGGCCTTTGCGCACTGTCCAGGCATTGGCCATTGCCGACGCTTTGGAACAGGCGTGGAGCGGGAAGGACCACTCGATTCCGATACCAACGACATCGGGTATTTCGCCTCGCGAACGATTGACGCGATCGCAAGCGACCGCCAGGGTTGGCTTCGCAGGTGCGATTGCGGGCGCCTTTGTGGGCTTCGCGATCTTCGGATCGCTGATGTTTGCTTCGCATCAGCGTCCGAGAGCAATGGGAAAACCTGGCGGGCCGCCGCTTCTGTTCTTCCTGTTTCCTATCTCCGTGGTTGCTGGGCTTTTGATCGGCGCGGCGAGTGGAGGGTTGATTGGCCGATTCGTGATTTTCCCATTGGTGCGCGATTGCGAGCCGCTCGATCGCCGAGGCGGTCCAGGCGGTCCTAAGATCGGGCGGCGGTGGAGGTCGATGGTGGGGATGATGGGCGGATTCATGCTGGGCGGTGTGCTGGGGATGTTCACCGTATTCACGATCGCCTCGCGGCGTCCACCGAATCAACCGCCAAACATGTCGTTCATGCCTCTAATCTTCTTCGGTGGAGCGGCCCTGGGCCTCTTCCTGGGTTGGACGGCCGGACTCATCCTCGACTTCCGCCACGCCCGAGTTAAGTGAACGCATAATCGTCTGGTAGTTCGTTGCAAGTTCGCCACGTCGACTTGAAAAACAGGACGCTGGAGGGGAAAGTTTCTCCTGATCCAGGCGTTCCCGCGCAGACCCTCCAAGAACAGCCCGCGAGACGGAATTCGGCTGCGTTCGACTTCCTCCGGCATTGAAGCTCACTCAAAGCTCCTAAGAAAGCACTTTGACTCTAAACAAGTCCGCACGTGCGCAGCATTCCCATCCAATACGCGGATTTACGGATTAAGGGATTTAACAATGCCAGAGCGAAGTGTTGGCGGCAGGTCCCGCAAGACGAGGCGTCGGACGGCGCTCGATGCACGTGCGGAGCATTTGGAAGCACGGATTGCACCGGCGGTCTTGAATGTCGCGTCGGGAGATGTTGCGGGCCTGCGGTCGGCGATTGCTTCAGCTGAATCGGACGCGAACTCGTTCGACACGATTGTGCTGGCTTCGGGAGGTTATTCTCTGAATCAAGGCGGGGGCGGGGAGATCCTGATCCAGAATTCAGCGTCGGTGGGCAAGACGATTGTCATCGAAGGCCAGGACGCTTCGACCACGAGAATCGAAGGAGGAGGCATTTACAGCGGCTCGAGCCGCGATTTCGAGATCGTTGGAAACGTCGGTTCGAGCCTTACGGTTGTGTTCAAAGATCTGACGATCTCGGGCGGGCGGGCTACGAACGGGGGCAAGATCGGTGGGCTTGACGCGCTTGGCGGCGGGCTTTTGATTGAAGGCGGGAAGGTCACGATCAGCCACGCGGGCGTTTCGGCCAACGCCGTCTTCGGTGCGGCGGGAACAGGCAGCATCAGTGGCAACGGCGGTCATAACGCCAAAGGCGGAGGCATTTACCTCGCTTCGGGGTCGCTCACGATCGTGGGGTCGAACATCAGCTCGAACCAGGCCAACGGCGGGACGGGCGGCAGAGGGGCTCGCGGGACGATCAGCGACGGTGGGCTCTCCCAGGGCGCGACCGGGGCGAAAGGAGAGGGGGGCAAGCAAGGCAAGAACGGCGATAATGGCAGCACGGCGGGCGAGGCAGGTAGCGACGGGGTTGGAGGTGTGGCTGGTGGCGCTGGCGGCAAAGGCGGAGATGCACCGGTACACGGAACAGGAGCGGGCGGAAAGGGTGGTACGGGGGGCAACGGCCAGGGCGGCGGCCTCTATGTCGCGGGTGGAACCGTCACGATCATAAGCTCCACCATCTTGATGAACGAGGCATCGGGAGGAGCCGGCGGAGGCGGCGGCGCGGGCGCGGCGACGGGCGTCGCAAACCGAGAGACTTTTGCAGGTGCAGGCGGCACCGGCGGTTTTGGTGGGAACGGCGGAAACGGAGGCCAGGGTGAGGGGGGAGACTCGAAAGGCACTCACGGCGGTGCTGGGGGCAACGGCGCCAACGGAGCTTCCGCGGGTGCTGGCGGCGTGGGCGGGAATGCCGGAAAGGGAGGTGCTGGCGGCGTAGGCGGCAACGGTGGCGACGGCGACGGCGGAGGCCTTTATCTCGCAGCCGGCTCGGTTTCGATCTCGAGGACGCAGTTCAGCAGCAATAATGCAGCGGGTGGACCAGGCGGGTATGGCGGCGGCGGCTGGAACGGCATCTTTGGACCCTTCGGACGCGGCGGCAACGGCGGCAATGGAGATTCCGGGGGAGACGGCGGAACCGGCGGGGCAGGCGGGACCGGCGGCGATAAAGTTGCAGGTAAAGGGATCGACGGAGTTGCCGGCGGCAAGGGCGGCAACGGAGGCCAGGGTGGTAAAGGGGGCAATGGTGGAGCGGGTGGAAACGGGATGGTTGGCGGCGACGGAGGAACGGGGGGCGACGGCGGCAACGGTCAGGGCGGAGGCGTCGCGGTCACTGGTGGGTCGTTGACGCTCTTCATTTCGACGTTCGATAGCAATACTGCTGTCGGTGGTGGAGGAGGCCAAGGAGGCCACGGCGGTGCTGGAGGTCCTGGCGGAAACGCAGGTTGGGGGCGCGGCGGCGGCTCTGGCGGAGCTGCGGGGAGAGGCGGCCGCGGCGGCTTTGGCGTCACCTCAGGAACGCCGTACTCGGGCGCCTCCGGCGGCATTGGCGGAAAAGGCGCGTTGGGCGGAGCCGGCGGGGTCGGCGGCAACGGCGGTGAAGGTGGGATAGGAGCAGAAGGAGGCTCGGCCGGGGCCGGCTTGGGCGGGGTAATCGCGGTCTCCGGGGGCGTGGTCTCGATCTCGCAAGTTCTCTTGTCCAACAACTCAGCGATCGGCGGCGCCGGCGCCAACGGCGGTGCGGGAGGCTTCGGCGGCGCTGGCGGTTCCGGAGGCTTCGGCGGGGCCGGTGGAAAGGGCGGCAAAGGCGGACCGGGCGGCGAAGGTGGATATCTCTTAACATCGATGGGGGACATCGATAAGAGCCATTCCGCGAGCGCTGGGTCGGTCGGCGCAGGCGGCGCAGGCGGCGATGGCGGAAACGGCGGCAAAGGCGGAGAGGGCGGCAACGGCGGAGAAGGCGGCGGCGGTGGAAGTGGAGGATCAGGCCAAGGCGGCGCCATCTTCCTTTCCGGTGGAACGCTGAGCCTGGGGATCTCGACTCTCTACGGCAACTCCGCGGTCGGAGCGGGAGGCGGCAAGGGCGGATCTGGCGGACTTGTCATTTACAACCTCGAGGGCTCGAACGGGCCGACTGGGGTTCGCGCCAACTATGGAAAAGGCGTTCATGGCGGTGGCGGCGGCAAAGGCGGATCGGGCGGTTCTTGGCTCTACGCGGACTCCCATCCCGATTTTAAGGTCGAGCACGCAGCCGCGGGCGCCAAAGGCGCGAGCGGCGCCAACGGCAAGACGGGAGCAGAGGGCTCGGACGGAGAAGACGGAGCTGGCGGCGATGGCCTGGGAGGAGGCGTATTCGTCAGCGGTGGAACACTCACGATCACCTCGAGCACGATCGCGGACAACAAGGTTCCCGACCCACCTGGCCCGGTCTTCGAAGGAGGAGGAGTCTATCAGTCGGGCGCGGGGGTGGTGAAGGCAGTCGGTAGCATCTTCGCCGGCAATTCCGCAACCAGCGGGACAGACTTCTTCGGCAAGGTCACCGCCAGCGACAGTCTCTTCCAGACCAGCCCGACGGGCAGCATCACCGGTTCTTCAAATCTTACTGGGGTCGATCCCAAGCTTGACCCCAACGGATTGGCAAACAACGGCGGGCCGACCGAGTCAGTTGCTTTGGAGGCGGGATCTCCCGCGCTCGGTAAAGGCGGAACGTCGTCAGGGCTTTTGACCGACCAACGCGGGTTTGGAGTCTCTTCAGGAACAAGTCTGGACGTCGGGGCGTACCAGACGCACTCAGTCGCGGATGCCACGGCGCCGACGGAGAAGCTGACCGCGGCGAACATCACTCCGACGAGCGCTCCCAACCCCTACACATTTACAGTTGCCTACTCCGATAATGTCGCGGTCGAGCTTGCCTCGCTCAAGGGATCTCTACTCGAGCTACTACCCGCCGACGGCGGAACGCCGCTTTTTGCCAGTCTCGTCAGCTCGACCCCGGTCGGCTCGACCGACTCGCAGGGCAACGCTCAGGGCTTTTCGGTCGCTTATCAGGTCGTCCCGCCCGCCGGTTCGTGGACCCTGGTTCCTTCGGGGGGCTATAGCGTCGTCTCCGCCGGATCGCCAGTGACGGACCTGGCTGGGAACTCTGCCTCGGCGACGATCGGAACGATCTCGATCGCCGCGGCAACGGATCAATTGGTGATCACGTCGGAACCTCCTGCGACGATCGCCGCCGGTGCGACGTTTGGCTTGACAGCCGCGCTCGAGAACACTCAGGGGCAGATTCTGACGGGGTTCAACGGCCTGGTGACGATTTCGCTCGGCGCCAATCCGGCGCAGCGACTCTGGGCGGGACGACGACGGTACAAGCTGTCAATGGAATCGTCACGTTTACGAATCTGACAATCAATCAAGGCGGCAGCGGCTATACGCTGGTGACGGCGAGCAAAGGCGGAGCGGCGACTCCGGCCACAACAGGCGCCTTGAGCGTGACCGGCGGATCGGGTTCGGGCTCCGGCTCGGGAAGCTCCGGTTCGGGAGGATCGACCAATCCGCCACCGACCGGCGGAGGGTCCGGAACGCCGACGAGCGGTACTGGAACCGGCACAACCTCGAAGAAGCCCCATTCCAAGAAGAAGACTTCGCACCCCAAGGCCCACCCCAAACCACATAAGCCGCCGAAGTCGCACTCCAAGACCGTCAAAACGCACAGCAAGCCGCCCAAGAACCACAAAACTGTGGTCCAGACGTTCGCGCCCCATTCAGGAAGCAACCATCACGCGGCGGTCGACCTGGCAATTCAGGAGCTGTTCGCTTTCAACGAGCGCAAGCACAAGTCGTAAAGCAGAAACGGAGTGTTGGCTCGCGGACCGAGGTTTTGTTAGCGGCTTTTAAGGACGACTTCACCGAGGTCGCGAGTTTCGCCAGTCTTGACGATCGCATGATCGACGACGATCCGGAGCTTTGGCGATTCGAGCAAGATCCGGTGAGGGAGGCCAGGGATGATTCCCTCGTAGCGGAAGCGGCCGTCGGCGTCGGTGTCGAAGATCAGAGGATGATATTCCAGCGTATCGCTCCCCATCCCCATCTCCGAACCTGACCCGGCTTCGATTTCCGTCCTCAGGCCAAAGCGGCTCAAGGGATCTCGGTCGTTATCGACAATTCTGCCCGTGATCGCCCCCCAAGGCTCGAGCCTGACCCGGAGCGGCCCTGTCTCCTCGCGATTGATCTTGATCCAACCAGCGAGCTTTTTCTCAGTGTGGAAGAAGAGTGCGTATCGATTCTTCGAGGCGGTCGCGCCGACGGGCGTGGGTTCCGTGCCAGGCTTGGCCATGAGGTTCTCCTCGGGTCTTCGCACAGGGTCGAGATTCTTGATCTCCGAATTCGGGGGTTTCGAGCAGCGTCCAGGCGTTGATTGCTTCGTAAGGCGAACTGAAGAACACTCCTGATAGGGGCTTCCCTTCGGGATCGACGATGGTCCCCTTCAGCCGACGTCCGAGTTCGACGGTCAACTCGATCGTGCAGGTTCCTGACTCAAGGCGAGTTCCAGATCGGAGTAGGCGTTCCAGCTTCGTGGATTTCGGAGCGGAGCGGTCTCGGGAATGACCTTGGTCTTAAACTCCGGACGTTGTTCGATCGAAAGATAAGACTCTGCATAGGACTCGAATCCGACGATCCCTTTACCGGGCAGAGCCAACAACCGAAAGCGACCCTGAGCATCGAGGTTTACCGGATCGATGACGTTGACCATCAGCAGCACGGGCACGTCGGCAATCGCAGGGTTTGTGCGCAGTCCGTAAGTATCGTACCGACCCTCGCGCCGGCTTGCCCGGTGGTCGATTCGCGGACGACGCCTTCAACAACAATTCCCTTTACAAGCTCGACATCGACTTGCACAGGCTCGAGCCCTGTCGAATCTGGAACGTCGGCGATCTTGAAGAAGTAAGGAGCATCGGCGCGGGCTGGATCCAGAGGCTGTTCTTTGAACCCTTTGGCATGCCGACGATCCGAAACGTACCGTCCGCTCCCGTTCGCGTGTACGCCAGCGCCTGATTACTCACCGGGTTGTCGGCAAGTCCGAAGCTTCTGACGAAGACTCCGGGAATCGGTCCGAGTTATCTTGTCTCGTACCGTCCCGACGATTGGCTTGGTTGGCGAGCAGACGAAATCAAACTTACGCCCGTAGAGAGGTTCTTTCCAGCCGCTTCATCGCGCCCTCCGATCCGCAGAACGTGCAAGTCGTTCATTGAACGTGACGCCGCGAATGTACTGTAAGTTCGAATGGTCGGGCCTTCGATTCGTAGTTCGACGATCCGCTCGCGACCAACGCCGCTCAGAACGAAACGACCGTCGGCGCCGGAGACCGCACGTGGCGAAGGCGAAGCTTGCCGGCCAAGAAAGCGACCGCAATTCCTTGAACATCCCTGGCCCTGGGTACGTGCGAGCTCGCCCGTCTCGAATCTGTTTACACCAATGATCAAGATTCCCTGTCCTGGATTCGGTCAACTCCTCCGCTCGGACCAACCGCCGGCGATCGGCTTGCCTTCGAGATCGAGAAGTCTTCCTTCAATGGGGACGTCGTCCTTGGCTAGCTTGATTCGAACTCGCGTCCAGGCCTGGGGTTTGCGTCCTCTTCCCAGCCGGGTCCAAACCCTGGCGAGGTCAGCGAAGATGGGCGTATAGCTCCACGAATAAACGTGGGCGAGTTCATCCTCGGGGATCGTAAATTCGAATCTTCCCGCTTGGTCGGTCTTCGCCCGCTCTTTGGGCTCGAGGATCCGGTCGGGCTGAAAGTTGCCGCTGCTGGGGACGATACGGACGAACAGCTTCGCGGCGACAACGGGCTGCGCGTCAGGGCCGAGCACTTGCCCTTTGTAAACGCCTGGTCCGCCTTTTTCTTTCGTGAGGTTGGGTTGCGACGATGCGTCGGACTGGAGCCCTCGTGGCCCTGTTTCCACTGATGCGAGTTGCTTGAAGTGATTGCCGGGCTCGAGCCTGACCGCCATGCCAATCCCCAGGCTGCGCGCTAGCAGCGATTGCCAAGAAGACGAGCGGGCCTGCCTTTTGCTCGGGCCATTGCAAGCGACGTCGTACCCAAATGCATAAGTCTGACGACGGCTGCGGGAACAAGCTTGTCGGCGATTGCACTGCCTCGGGCAATCAATCCTGAGGAACGAAAAGTGAGCCCCACCAGATCTGAAGGTGGAACGGGCCTGAAGAGGTCGTCGATCGCAGGCGAGAGAGGACCGATCAAGGCACCGCGATTCCACGTTGTTTCAGGCGGTCGCGGAGCAGCTTTCTACCTCGCGAAAGCCGATTTCGTAGAATAGCCTCCGAGCAACAGAGCCGCCTCGCGGCTTTAG
>CAWFUI010000003.1:0-8960 GCA_963818975.1 uncultured Planctomycetota bacterium
GGTGATGCCGCACAATTTGTACCTGCACTCGGCCTTGGTTCAATCGCGACGCATTGGCTCGGGCAAGAAATCCAAGGCCCAGGCCTGTTTATACAACCTGATCGATTCGGCGATCGCGCTCAACGCGGCCTTCTTCGTCAACGCGGCCATCCTGATTCTGGCGGCAAGCGTTTTCTTTGGAAAAGCCAAGGTGGCGAGCATCGAGACGGCTTACTTGCTTTTACCCTCATTCCTGCATCCGATCGCCCCGTATCTCTTTGGCGTGGCGCTCTTGTGCGCTGGGCAAAGCTCGACTTTGACGGGCACCCTGGCTGGGCAGATCGTCATGGAGGGCCATCTGCATCTGAAGATCGCCCCCTGGCTCAGAAGGATGGTCACTCGCGGTTTGGCGATCATCCCAGCGATGCTCGTGATCGGCATCGTGGGCGAAGGATCAACTCAAAACTTGCTTGTACTTTCACAGGTTGTTTTGAGCCTTCAACTTTCTTTCGCCGTGATTCCGCTGATTCACTTCACCTCGAACAAAGCGAACATGGGCGAATTCGCGACTCCCAGGTGGGCTCAAGCGCTGGCCTGGACCGCGGCGACCGTGATCGTTTGGCTAAACGTCAAGCTCGTGTTGGGCAACATCTCCGACTGGGTTGAGATGGCGCAAGACGCCGGCCGAAAGATCGGGCCGATTCCCGTTTACATACCGGTCGGTGCTGGACTTTACGGGTTACTGACCATCATGGGGGGCTTCCTGGCCTACATCGCCTTGAAGCCCTTGCTTTGGCCCTCGAGATCGTGGGCCGAGAAGCCGAGCGTGTCTCTCGACTGGGCGGATGCGCTTCGTCCTCGGCCGGTCAAGTCGATCGCGGTGGCTCTGGAGCATTCTCCCGCGGACGCCGAGATCTTGAGCAGGGCTCTCTCGATGGTCTCGTCGGAAGGGTCCAAGGTCGTGCTCCTGCACGTGGTGGATACGCCGATGTCGAGGGTGTATCCCGACGAGACCGGCGACCGCGAGACCGAAGCCGACCAACGCTACCTCGACGAACTGGTCCGGGTGCTCGGCGAGCAGGGCTACGAAACAAGGTCGGTTTTGCTGCACGGCCAAAACAGGGCTGGCGAGCTGATTTCCCAGCTTCGTCGCGAGCCCGTGGACCTTTTGGTCGTGGGTTCTCACGGGCACGGGTTGTTCCGCGACTTGCTCTTCGGGCAAACGGTCGACTCCGTACGGCACGGGCTCGACATCCCAATGCTGGTGGCCAGGCCCGGTCGAGGCGTTGAAGCGACCGAGGGAGAATGACCGTCTTGACCGCCGGCGGCTGAAGCTCGTTGACCACGTCCCAAGGCGCGACATAATATTGATCGACAAGCTCATCCCATTCCGACGTCGATCGGCAATTGCCTACGTCCTTGGCGCGAGCAATTGCCCTTTTCCGTGGTCGAGTTTCGACTCATGGCCGTTATCTATTACAAGCGTTTTCGTATGGAAATGGGCCTCATGAACCTCTTGGCCCAGCCGCCGCTACCCGTCGGATACTCCTGGCTGGCCTGGAACGACGCCCTGATCGAGGCGCACGCGCGGGTCAAGAGCCGGTGTTTTCAGGACGAGATCGATTCCCAAGTCTTCCCAGCGCTGGGAAGCTACGAAGGCTGTTTGCAGTTGATGCGAGAGATCTCGCGGAGACCAGGTTTCTGCCAACCCGCGACCTGGCTGATCTCCGGACCCAATGGTCTTTGCGGGACGATACAAGGCGTAGTCGACCGGGGTCCCATCGGTGCGATCCAAAACGTGGGCGTCGAGGCCGAGCACCGCGGACTCGGGCTCGGCAAGGCCCTTGTCCGAAGGGCTTTGGACGGGTTCCGTTCCATGCAGGTCGATCGCGCTTACCTTGAGGTGACAAGCCACAATTCGCCCGCGGTGCTGATGTATAAGAAGATCGGCTTCTCGAAGGTCAAGACCCTCTACAAAGCCGTTGAAGATGTCTCGAGACGCTCTCGAATACCCTTGGAATTGGAGTAGTCGAGCCAAGGTTTCACTTGGCGGACTTCTTCGAAAAATCGCCCGCCTTCAACCGCGCCAGCGGCGCCTTCTCGAGCCTCTTGGCCACCGCCTTGTTGATCGACGAAGCGGACAGCGACTTCACCTGGTCGATGCGCTTGGCCTCGCCCAAGATCGTCTTGCCGGACTCGAAACCATCGGCAAGCTCCGATGCAATAAACTCGTCGTCTCCAAGCTGAGCCTGGAACGCCTGGAGATACCCGTCTCGATAGGTCTTCACTTCCTCCTCGGCGACTCCTTTCTCAACCCATTTCTCGAACTCGGCAAGCGCGGCCTCCATGGCCTTTGAGGCGTTTGGGGGAGCGCACATCGCAAAGCAAACAATCGCGGCGTTCTCATCCAGTTCGTCGGCCATGAACTGAGAGCCCGCTGCATACGAAAGACCTCCCTTGTGCCTCAGAGTGGTCAAGAGCCGAGACTTGGGCGACCCGCCGAGAATGAAATTGGCGAAGTCGAGCGCTGGGAAGTCTGGATCGCTCCGCTTCAAAGGAAAGCACGCGCCCAAGGCGATCATCGCGTTGGTCTTGTCGGGAGTCTCGATCGAAGAGTCGATCGGATCGATAGGTTGGAAAGGATCCTTCACTCGCTGGTAAGGCACTGGAGATTTCCAGGACGCTAGACCGCTTTTTAATTGCTCGAGCACCGCCGATTGATCGAAATCTCCCACGAAGGCCGCGTCGATATGGCTTCCACCGATGTTGTTTGTATAAAGCGCTTTCACATCTTCGAGCGTCAGCGATCGAGTGCTCTCGATCTGTTCGTCAATCGTTGGAACATAGTGAATGGTTCCCTTGGGCGCAGGGTTCATTGCTCTTCGCAGAGCGGTCATCCCCAGCATCATCGGGTCGGTTTTGCCAGCCTCGAACCGCGCCAGCCTCTGTTTTTTGAGGACTCCAAACTCCGCTTCGGGGAACGACGGGGATCGCAGGATTTCGGACAACATCGAGATCGCCGCCGACAAATGTTCGCGGTTCGTCTCGATCGATCCGCTCAAAAGGCCTGGGCCTCCAGAACTCAGCGCGAGCTTGGTCTTGATCTTGTCGAGCCTGTCTCGGATCTCGGTGTAACTGGCTTTTTTCGTTCCCCTTAAGAGCAGGCTCGGCAACAAGGCCTGGGCTGTGTCTCGACCGACAAGCGATTTCTCGTCGCCGAAATGGAGCCTGAACTCGACCTTTACCGAGTTGCCCCGAGTCTTCTTTGGCAGAAGAGCCAGGCGAACGCCTTCGACAGCCGTCCTTGTGGTCCGTTTCTCGATGTTCTCCGGAGTCGCCAGGAACGCCTCGCCCGTCTCTACGTCCGAGCTTCCCTTGTAAAGCGCAAGAGTATCTGCAATCGAAGGGGCGTCTGGAATGGTCGTCCGCTCGGGCGCCTTGGTCGGGAAGAAGACCCCACTTGTTCGATTCGTCGAGACCAGGTACAGCCCCGCAACACGTTCGACGTCAGCCTTCGTCACCATCTTGTAGCGGTCCCTTATGACGAACAAGAGCCGCCAATCACCGATCGCGGCGAACTCGGAGAGCAGGACGCCGATCGTCGTGCTGTCTCTCAAGCGGACGTCGATGTCCGCCAGCAAGGCGCTCTTGGCGCGTTCGATTTCTTCGTCGGTGAAGCCCGATTTCGCCGAGCCTTCCACCGTCTCGAGAAGCTTTCCCAGAACCTTCTCAGGGTCCTGATCAGCCCTGACTTTCGCCTTGATTTCATAAACGCCAGGCTCTGCCCAAGAAAACACGCTCGAGCTCAGACTTACCGCAAGGTTTGATTTGACCAGAGCCTGGTAGAGTTTGCCCGAGGGTTCGCGTGTGAGGGCCTCGTCCAGCACGTCCAAGGCCGCAGTGTCTGGGTGAGACCCTGAAGGAATATGGTACAAGGCGCCGACCACGGCCACGTCGCCAACGCGTCTCAAGGAAACCTTCCGATCGCCGTCTTGTGGAGGCTCGATCGTGTAGGTTGTTCGCAAAGGCTCGGTGGGTTTGGGTATCGAACCGAAGTCTTTTTCGATGAGCTCGAGCGTCGACTTGGGATCGAACTTTCCCGCCACGACCAACACGGCGTTGTCGGGCCTGTAGAACATCTTGTAGAACCTGCGCAAGCTTTCCACGGGCACGCGCTCGATATCGCTCCTATTGCCGATGGTTGAACTGCCGTAGTTGTGCCAGAGGTAGGCCGAGGCGAGCAAACGCTCCGAAAGGACCTCTTCGGGATCGTTTTCGCCGATCTCGAACTCGTTGCGGACCACAGTCATTTCGGACTTCAAGTCCTCGGCTGCGATCTTCGAGTTGATCATCCGATCGGCTTCGAGCCCCAGAGCGAACTCGAGGTTCTCTTGGGATGCGGGCAATGTCTCGTAGTAGTTCGTTCGATCAACCCACGTCGACCCGTTGAAGTCCGCACCGTGGTCCTGAAGCTCGCCCCAGATGTTGGCACGCGTCGGAGTTCCTTTGAAAAGCATGTGCTCCAAGAGATGCGCCATGCCTTTTTCGCCGATCCCTTCGTGTCGGGAACCGACCAGGTATGTGGCGTTGACCGTGACGGTCGACCGCGAAGGGTCTGGAAAGAGGATGACCTTGAGGCCGTTATCAAGCTTATATTCCGTGATTCCTTCGACCGTCGCGACCTTCTTCGCTTCCGCCGCAAGGCAAAACGTGCAGGGCGAGAGCCAAGCACACAACATCAACGCCAGCATCGATCGCATACGTATGAATTCCTTGGACATCGGCGGCTCCGTGGACGGCTAGACGCCATTTTCTTAATGAAAAAGGCGTGAAGGCTCAGTCTGACGGCCCAGCTCCGAAATGTCCACCGGGTTTGCAAGTCGACGATCCACCGGCATGGCCGACGCGACCGCGCCATGATCGATCCGAAGGCCAGCCCAAGACCTTCGTTTCAGCGAGCCTTGGGGTGTGTACGATCTAGCTCAACTCCGACTAGGATACGAACTTGGGGATACGAACTTGGAGTGTCTACGATCGGGCTTCCACGATCTGGCTCCGCCGGGACCCTGACTTATGAGCAACGATCAGCTTCCTGCCGCACGTGTTATGAGCAAGGCCTTCAAAAAGCGCAGGCGCGAGGATGTCGTAATGGAGCCCGAACTCAGACAGTCTACTTGATGGATCCCGGTCTTGGCTGTCGAATGCGTTAGGCGTCCCGCACAGGATCAGCGATCCGCGGACTCAACAATGGTCGCCGGATATCACTTCTCTTCGCGCTCGAGAGCACCGCAAGAGGGCGACGACAGGGCAGCGCCCCTACGCGGACAAGAGGGCGACGACAGGGCATCGCCACTACGTGGAGCGGAAGGAGTCGACAGGGCATCGCCCTTACCCGGAGAAGAGGGCGACGACAGAGCAGCGCCCCTAAGCCGTCTCCGCGGGGTTCTTGACGTGGACGGCCGGGCGGGAAACGATGAATGTCCGAAGAAGACAACGGGTTGGGTCCAAACCAATCAGCCGCCGAGGTAAGCGTCCGTGTCACAATCGCAGATTCACCACCACCAGTTCTCGAACGGACTGGTGCTCGTCGCCGAAGCCATGCCAGGCGTCCGGTCGGCGGCGTTTAGCCTCATTTTTCCTGCCGGCGCCGCCTACGAGCCTGCCGATCGCCTGGGCGTGGCAGGCATGCTTTCCGAATGGATCATGAGGGGCGGCAGGAGACCGAGACAGCCGGCAGTTGATCGAAGAGCTGGACAACCTGGGCGTCTCGCACAGTGAATCGGCCGGGACTCTGCACACGAGCATCTCCGCCGCCACTCTGGGCGCCAACCTCGGCGCTGCCCTCGAGATCTACGCAGACGTTCTCTTGCGTCCGCACCTGGACGACGCCGAAATCGATCCAATCCGTGCGCTCGCCGTTCAGGCGCTCCAGAGTTTGGAGGACGATCCTGGATCAAAGGTCATCCACGAGCTCCGGAAGCGGCATTTTCCAGATCCTTGGGGCAGAGCGTCGTGCGGCGACCTGCAGGGAGTCGAATCGGCGGCGGCGGACGACCTGAGAGCCTATTTCCACGAACGATACCAGTCGTCGGGCGCCATCCTCGGCGTGGCGGGCGCGATCGATTGGCCCCAGCTCAAAGACTGCGTAGAGAAATGTTTCAACGACTGGAAGCCGTTAAACCCGCCAAAGGTCAAGGAAAAGCCGGTCGGGCCGCCCAGGGACCACATCTTCCGCGAGACGAACCAGATCCAGATTTCCCTGGCTTATCCGAGCGAGCCGCTTTCGAGCCCCAACTACTACTTGGCCCGGGCAGCGGTCGGAGTCTTGGGCGGATACTCGTCGGCACGTCTCTTCACTGAGGTCCGCGAGAAGCGCGGGCTTTGCTACTCGGTCGGCGCCAGTTATGAAACGCACAAGGAACGCGCTGCGGTGATTTGTCATGCGGGCACAGCCGCAGACCGAGCCCAACAGACGCTCGACGTCACGCTCGCCGAGCTTGCCAGGTTGGGCGCCGACGGGGTTGAGCAGGAAGAGCTCGACACCATGCGCGCAGGCCTCAAGAGCTCGCTCGTCATGCAGCAGGAATCGACGATGAGCAGAGCGTCTTCACTCACCGCGGATTGGTTCCATCTGGGACGGATTCGTCCGCTCGAAGAGATCTGTAAAGAGCTCGACGCGCTCACTCCTAAGGCCGTCAACGAATACCTTGCCAAGAACGCTCCGGGGAACCAGGAACTGACGATCCTGACCCTGGGGCCCACAGCCCTCGATACGCCCGCTTGAGGACCAATACATGCCTCGCTTTTTTAACACAACACTTGAAAATGGCCTGCAAGTGATAGCCGAACAGTCGGAAAGCGCCTACTCGCTTTCCGCTGGGTTCTTCGTCAAGACGGGCAGTCGCGACGAATCGCCCGAATTGGCTGGGGTTTCGCATTTTCTAGAGCACATGGCGTTCAAGGGAAACGAGAAGCGCAACGCGATCCAGGTGAATCAAGACTTCGACCGCGTCGGCGCCAAGCACAACGCGCAGACCTCGGAAGAGGACACCGTGTACCACGTGACCGCGCTTCCCGAATACTTTCCACAAGCCTTCGAAGTGCTCTCGGGTCTCATGCAGCCCTCTCTGCGCGAAGACGACTTCGAAACCGAGAAGCAAGTGATCATCGAAGAAATCAAGATGTATCAGGACAACCCGATGTCGGTTGCCTACGAGGCTGCGAAGGCGCTGCACTACGGCGCGCATCCGCTGGCGGGCAGCGTCTTGGGCACGGTCGATTCGATCAACGCCCTTCCGGTCAAGGCGATGCGCGATTATTACCAGGCGCGTTACGGACCTTCGAACCTCGTTTTGGCACTTGCAGGCAAAGTCGATTGGGACCAGGCCTTGGACCTGGTCGCGAGCATTGCGGCGGCTGGTCGGGTCCAAGCGCTGGCAGAACCGCGGTCTCTCCCAAAGGCAGCGGCAAGTTCAAAGCGATGCTGAGGGCTGAGGACAGCCAAGAATCGGTGATCGGAGTTTCCGACGGTCCACCCCTTGAAAGCCCAGACCGTTACGCTGCCCAGCTTTTGGCTACGGCGCTCGGAGACCACACAGGCTCTCGGCTCTACTGGGAACTGATCGATCCAGGCTACGCCGACGGCGCCGAAGTCTCCTACCAAGACTACAACCAGGCGGGTGCGTTTCTCACGTTCCTTTCCTGCGAGCCTGAAGAGACGCAGAAGAACCTCGATCGCGTGGTCAAAGCCTATCAAGAGATCTCCAAAAAGGGCGTCTCCGAGAAAGAGCTCGAACAGGTCAAGAACAAGGTTCTCGCACGCTCGGTGATGCGAGGGGAACGGCCGATGGGTCGGTTGATGACCATCGGTTTCCACTGGACCTACAGACGCCAGCACCTCCCCGTCGACGAAGAAATCGAGCTCTTCAAGAAGGTGACCGTCAAAGACGTGAACAGGGTGCTGGCCGACTGGCCTCTGCTGCCGCTGACCATCGTCACGATCGGCCCCAACGACAAAATCAAGCAGCCGCAGATGTGAGCGACGTTTCTCACCCCCCCGAGCAAATTCGATGACCCACTCAAACGGAACTCCGCGCCCGAAGACCCGCTTCGCCGCATTTGCGTTGTTTCTCGCGCACTCCCTTGCTTGTGATGCGATTGCGGACGTTTATGTCATGACGTCTTCAGACCTTACGACCGTCGGCGTCGAGGGTTTGCCGATTTCGTCCGCGGGCAAATACTCTGTTCTCGTTTGGGCGCCCAAGAAAATGGCTTGGTCGGCGAACAAGGCGGCCAACGCGATCACGCTTTCAGGGAAGGTCGATGGAGACAATCCAGCTCCTGGTTGGTCGAAGATCGTCGATTTTGAGGTTGAGCAACCAGGGCCTTATGTGTTCGCGGTCTCAGGCGGCGAGAGAGCCGCCGAGACGCACGCGACCGACAAAGACGCCTCGGAGAAATCGGCCGCCGAGAGCCCTGCCCCGCTAGTTCCTACCGTTATCGTCGTCACGAATGAAGCCGAGCCAAACCTCGACCGCGTGCTTGCGAACTTTCGCTCCCGAATCGATTCGTCGGAGCCGACGCCTGATGCGCGTCGCACGACCATTCGGACGAATCGGCAGGGGGCTGGCTTTCACGCGCCAGAGTCGGCTGAGGCTTGGCGCAGGCAAGCCAGAGAGCTGCGCGAGCACATGCTCGTAACGCTGGGACTTTGGCCGATGCTACCCAAGACTCCGCTCAATCCCCAAGTTCGAGACAAGCTCGAACGCGATGGTTATACGATCGAGCACGTCGTCCTCGAGACCATGCCCGACTTTTACTTGTCAGGAAACCTTTACAAGCCTGCGGGCAAGACCGGCAAGATGCCAGCGCTTTTGTGTCCCCACGGGCACTGGGAAGACGGCAGGATGAACCCCACCGTCCAGTCCAGGTGCATCCAGTGGGCCAAAATGGGCTGTGTTGTGTTCATGTATGACATGGTG
>CAWFUI010000004.1:0-123753 GCA_963818975.1 uncultured Planctomycetota bacterium
CCGAGTGCAGGTACAAATTGTGCGGCATCACCGTCGCGCCCAGGATGCCCGTGGCGACCACAACCGACCTCCGAACCCTGCCGTCGGGGTCCGGGGGAAACGCGGGAACGAACCCTCCCAGGATCGCGGGCAAGGAGGGCTGGGCCATAACGACCTGGATCAGGAAGCAGACGCCAATCGTCATCACCAGGGTCAGGATAAACGCTTCCATCTTGCGCATACCCAGCCGCTGGATCGCTAGAAGTAAGAATGTGTCGAAAAGTGTGATCACACAACCGAGCAGCATGTCCAGGCCGAACAGGAGCTTCAGCGCGATGATCGTGCCTAGAACCTCGGCGAGATCGCAGGCCGCGATCGCGATCTCGGCGAGGATCCAGAGCACGATGTTCACGCCAGGAGGGTACTCCGCCTTGCAGGCTTGCGCCAGGTCGTGCCCGGTCACAACCCCAAGCCTGGCGGAAAGCGTCTGTAAAAGCACAGCCATCAGGTTCGAAGCCAGCAGCACCCACAAGAGCGCATACCCAAAGTGAGCGCCTCCCTCGAGGTCCGTCGCCCAGTTCCCTGGGTCCATGTATCCCACGCTGACCAGATAGGCCGGGCCCAGAAACGCGAACAACCGCTTGAGCGGATTGCTTTGCGAGACGCCCACCGTCCGGTGCACATCCTCGAGCGACCGGCCCTTGGTTTGTATCGCGATCGGTATCGACATCGATCTCCCGGTTCTCTTCCATTCGACAATCGAGGCCCAAGATTCCGTTCCTCAAGGGCCGACAAAGAGAAAAGTTAGCACACACTGAAACAAAAAACAAGCCGTAGAAAACAAAAGTTTGGCTAACCAAAAATTATTACTTTTGGGTTCACTTCGAATTAGAGCTTATAATCTAGATGCGAGCAGAGCGAATCAAGGGTCGATGCGCATGGTCGCGATGGCCCGTTGCTTTAACAGGACAAGGGAGTTGGTACGATGCGTGCATTGGCTCGAGTCGTCTTTGTGCTTTCGGGACTCTTCGCCTTGGCGTCCACCCAGGCCATTGGTCAAAGCTATTCGAACGTTCAGCCCGCAACTGCACCATACTCCATAGGCTACCAACCGTCGGCCTTTTCGCCGGGAATGGACTACGCAGGCTCCGCTTCGAATGGTTTCTCGAGCGGGTATGGCGACGCCCCCCGGACGATGGCGAACTCGACCGCGAACTATGCGACGGCCCACGGGTACACGATCGCTTATCCGACGACGTTTCCAGGGGCGACCGGCCCATTGAGGCGGTTCCCGCGATCGTTCTTCCGTCGCGGCTATTACTGGCGTTGATCGACGAAAGGCCTTCCAACAACTCGGAACTTCCACACCCTGGTCGAAATGAGGCCCATAATGCGAACGAGATGCTGGTTTCTGGGGTTGGCTTTGGCGTTTGCGCTTTGGTCGGCCCCAGTTTGCGCTCAGGCTTACGGCAATACTTGGGGAGCGCGATACTCCGGGGGATATTACGCCAGTACCGGTTATTACGGTACGAGTTGGGGCTATCCAAGCATGGGCTACCCCAGAACCTACAGCGTGTACACCTCTCCTTATGGAGTTGGGTATGGATACGGCTACGGGCCCTCCTCGATCCTCCCAGGCTATGGCGTTGGACTCTGGCGGCCTGGTTACTCGATTCCCGGCTATACCTACTCAGGTTCCTACTACGGAATGTACCCGGCGCGATATTGGCCGACCTGGAACGGTGGATCGCCCTGGATCGGCGGCTACGGCGGGCCGGTCGGCGTCTATTCGCCCTATATGGGTCCCAATTCGTTCTATGCGTGGTGAGTCGACGACGGGGGTTCGCCGACGTTTGCCGAGGTGACGACAGGCGTGCAGCCGAGGGCTAAAGCAACCTGCCCTGCAAGTTGATCGACCCCGGATTGACGACCTCCGAGCACGCCTATGGCGAACCTGCACGCTTCGTCGACCACGACGAGGGCCGGGTCGCTGCCTTGTCCATTGTCAGTGGTCCGATGAGCCTGACCACAATTCCCAGAGACATGATTGCGACGATCGATCCGTGCCGACTCCAAATGATGGGAAAAACCAATCGAAGCGGGCCTTTCCAGCCGATCACCCCCGGCGCGTCGGCGTCGAAAAGGATCTCGGTTCTCTTGGTTTGACAACGCCCTGTAACACATGCAGGCGCGTAAATTAGAGCGTCGGGACCCAGTTGAGTTTTCAGTTCGATCGCCTTTTCCAAGCCGAACCTGGTCAGAACAACAATTGCCAGGCTCTGCATTCGACGATCCTCGACCGGTCCAAGATCTTCTCCGTGCACCATCGCTCTGGGATACTGGAGAAGTAGAGCTGGCGACCAGCCGAGCCAATCGCGAGTACGACGTCCTTATTTCAGCAGAAACCACTCGAAAAGCCTACCAAGGGTTTGCCCCAATGTCATTTCCGGTGATCGCTCGAGTCGAGCAGACCGAGCCGCAGAAACGAGTCGCCGACCCCGCCTCTAGAGTTCGGGATCTGATCTTTCAAAGCAAACTCAAGACCAGGGTTCGGCCAGGAGGAAAGATCGCCCTTGGCATTGGCAGTCGGGGGATCACCGCGATCCCCACGCTCGCCAAAGCCGCGGTCGACGCCCTGAAAGATCTGGGGTTCGATCCGTTTATCGTCGCTGCGATGGGCAGTCACGGCGGCGCAACCGCGGAAGGCCAGCGCGAGCTGTTGGCGGGCTATGGAGTCACCTCGGAGTCGATGGGCGTCGAGGTGCGCACCCAAATGGAAACTCGGATCGTCGGCACAAGCCCAGTGGGGCTTCCGATCTATTTCGACGCCAACGCACTCTCAGCCGACGGCGTCGTACTCATCAACCGAGTGAAGCCTCATACAGACTTTCATGCAAAGTATGAATCTGGCGTCTTGAAGATGCTGGTCATCGGCCTTGGCAAGCGTCAGGGCGCCGAGCAAATCCACAAGCTTGGCCTCAAGGGACTGAAAGAGGTCTTGCCGGCGGTGGGGGAGATCTTGATCGACAAAACCCCATTCGCTCTGGGAATCGCCGTGCTTGAGAACGCCGACGACGAGCCCGCAGAGATCGAGGCCATGGAGCCCGAGGAAGTCCTCTCGGCGGAACCCGCCCTGCTCGAGAAGGCTCGGGGGCTGATGGGGCGGCTGCCTTTCGATCAGATCGACGTCCTGATCGTCGGTGAGCTGGGAAAGAACTACTCGGGCGCGGGCTTGGACCCCAACGTCATCGGCAGGTTGATGGTGGAAACCCAAGATGACTTCTCAAGGCCCGTCGTCACGCGTCTGGCCGTGCTCGACGCTTCGGTCGAAAGCCACGGCAATATCGTCGGAGTCGGATTTGCCGACCTTGTCTCCCAGAAGCTGGTGGACAAAATGGATCCCGAGCCGTTCCGAATCAATTTGCTCACGTCGTGCTTTCTCGAACGAGCCCGAGTACCGATAACCCTCCCGCACGATCGAGACGTCGTCCAGGTGGCAATCGAAACGTCTTGGCGCGTCGATCCCAATCACGTAAGGCTTGTGATCGTTCCAAACACGTTGGAACTCAAGGAGCTTTGGGCCTCCAAGGCCCTCGAGGACGAAGTGAAAAACCATCCCTACTTGCGGAAAACATCGGAATTTCAAGAAATCCCGTTCGACGCCGATGGGGAGCTGCTGCAAGAATCGCTCTTCCCATCGAGCGTTCGCGGTCGGCGGGGCAGGGGGGCGGCATACGCCTCCCACTGATCGCCTAGGTCTAACGAGACGACTTCTTCGGCTTGGACTCATCCTCCGGCTCGCCGGTTTCCATCGCTCGTTTGCGGATTCTGCGCCTCTCCAGAGCATCCGCCGAACGCCTGTGGAACTGGGTGTCTGAATAGGTCTCCGCGGGAACCGATTTCCCTCCGCTGATCGCGGCAAGGTAATCCACAGCCTGTTGCGCCATCTCAACCAAGCTCCGCTCCGCGAGTGCGTTGGCGGAGCCGTTGTCCACCATGACAAGTCGACTCTTCGAGATCACGAAGCCCGCGACGCCAAACTTGAGTCGCTTCGGGTCGTCGTCGGGCAGCGAGTTGGTCGATCCCAACGCCTGCGCAGCGGCGTTCAAACCTTGGTCTTCGTCGGCAAGGATCATGCTGATGTTTGGATGCCGCGCCAGAGCCTCGTCGACGACCTTCTTGGCGTCCTCCGTCACTCCGCTAAACGTCAGTTTCTCGACAACAGGGACGTTTGCCTTCTTGAGCTCCGCCTCGATCGCGGCGATCCTGGCGTTCGACTCCATATCGCCCGGAATGCGTTGGATCAGAATCGCTGGGGCGTCTGCAGGCAGCTTATTGGCCTTGGCGTCTTCGATAAGGGCGTCGACCAGTTGCTTGGCTGGTTTTTCGTAACTGCCGAAGAGGATCGCGGGGATCGGCTTGCCGCTGATCGGCACGTTTCGTTCGAGCAGGACGATGGGTATCTTTTCATCCCTAGCATACTCGAGCGCGCTTATCAGATCCTTTGTGGGTTCGCCAGGCACCACGATGAGCGACGAGACGCCTCTATCGACCGCGGCCCTGATGAGTTTGGCTTGCTTGTCGGGCAGGTCTGTCGGCTGGGGCTTCTCGACATGGAACGCCCAGTGATGACTGCCGACTTCGATCTGAATGATATGCTCGATCAGTCGAAAGTCCGACAGATCCTCCACAGGCACAATGAGAACCGACTCGAGCGTCTTCCTGGGCTGTTTGTACGTAACCGAGGGAATTCCCAGGTCGCCGTCGTCAGGCGCGTAGGTCGTCACGTCCTCCTTCGAGGATCCGCAACCCGACCCGCTCAAAATCAAGAATAGGCAGAGGGTTGAGGCGGCCAGAATCTTTGTTGTGAGCTTCTCGATCATCGGCTCTCGCATCGCTTTCATTACTCCAGATCGCGCCCCAGCGTGAAAATAATAGAAATTACGCATGGCCGAGAGCGGTGTAACGATTATACGAGACGAAGCCCTCGGGTGAGAGATGGAAACGGCTAAGGAACTTGACTCCGCTTTTGGTCCAGCTCGAGATGCATTTTGAGGGGCAGAGCACTCGATTCTCGTCTGCCTCCATTCGGAAATGAGGCGCCTATTAGCTGAACTTCGCTAAGAATAGGAGTACTTCGGTGGAAAGTGCCAACATCCACGAAGCCAAGTCGGGGCTCTCAAAACTGATCGAGACCGCGATGAACGGGGAAGATGTTATTCTTGCCAGGCAGGTCGGCCGATGGCTTTGCCTGATCATCACCGTGATCCTTTTGACCGGATGATGATTGCTCAGGCGCGACACGAAGGGTTCAAAATCGCTAGCAGGGATGTCCATGTACCTCTGTACAATGTGTAGTACATAGTTGCATCATAGTCCCGACGCTCTGGGACGCGCACGATCAAGGGCGAACGCAGGCGATCAGACCAGTTCCTGCGAATTCGAAGTACCGTTCGCAGCCACACCCGAGGGCGCCTTGTGAGGCGGCGGGGTGGCGTGCGATGAGTGTTGATACTGGATGTCGTGCATCTTGCGGTAGAGTTCGGATCGGGTCCTGAGCTCGGTCTCGGCGCCGTGATCCTCGATCCTGCCCGCGTTCATCAGCACGATCCGATCGGCGAACTGGAGCGAGCCCAGACTATGGGTGATCAGGAAAGTGGTTCTGCCTCGGGAGAACTCTTCGATCGCCTTGCGAATGAGAGCCTCGTCCTGGATGTCGACGGCGCTTGTCGCTTCGTCCAGGATCAGAATGGCGGGATCTCGGAGCATCGCCCTCGCCAGGGCGATCCGCTGCCGCTGTCCGCCTGAAAGCCCCATGCCGCGGTCGCCGATGCGGGTGTCGTACCCTTCGGGCGTGCTCATAATGAATTGATGGGCGTACGCTCGTTTTGCTGCTTCTTCGATTTGGGCGCGCGTGGCCTGCCTCGACCCGTAGGCGATGTTCTGGGCGATCGAGCAATCGAACAGGATCGTCTCCTGAGTGACCACTCCAAAGAGCGACCTGAGACTGCGGAGCTTGATCTCCCGGATATCCTTGCCGTCGATTCGTATGGTCCCTTGGTCCGGGTCCCAGAAGCGCGGCAAAAGGTTCATCAGGGTCGATTTTCCGCAGCCGTTGGGCCCGACGATCGCGATCGTCTCCCCTTTCCTGACGGTCAGGTCGAAGCCTCGAAGAACAGGGGACAAACCGTCGTAGCTGAATTGGACGTTTTCGAACTCGATCGCGATTTCATGCTTGGCGCCGCCTTTTGCGTCAGGGAGATCGGCAACCTTGGGGGTGCGGTCCATCAACATGCAAATCCTGTCCGAGGCGGCCGAAGCCCGTTGAATCCTCGAGTGCACGTTCGCCAGCTTACGAACAGGGTCGGCCACTCCCGCAAGCATCGCATAAAGGGAAAGCAGCTCTTCGATCGCGGGCGGCCTGCTGGCGAGCTGAATGCGGAAAAAGCCAAGGTCGAGGAAAATCGAATGCCGCAAAACCAAATAAGAACCTGAAAGCAACGCAATAACAACGGTCAAGAACGCCAACAGCTCCAAGGCGGGGTCCGACATTGCGTCGATCGTGGCCACCCGTACGCTCTTCTTGTAGAGACTCTTGGTCTCCAAGAAAAACCGCCTGCGCTCATAACGCTCCATCGTATACGCTTTGACCACCTTGATGCCCTGCAGCGACTCTTGAAGAATCTTATAAATATTCGACATACTTTCAAGCGACTTGCGCATGGCTCGCTTGAGAATCTTGCCGCGCGGATGGTGGTCAGCGTTGAGATCGGCACCAGGACGAGCGCCAAGAGCGTAAGCCGCCAGTTGAGCCATACCGCGACGGAAAGGCAGCTCAGGATTCGCATGGGCTCGCGAATCACTTTGCTGAGCAGGATGTAGAGTCCTTGACCGTAGGATTCCATATCGCTGGTGAACCTGGCCATGAGCTCGGACGAGCCTTGTTGGCCGAAGGATGCGAGGTCCAGCGCGAGGGTGCGTTTGAAGAAGACGTTGCGGATGTCGAAAAGGCAGAGCTGCATGATGTCGGCGACGAGGACGTCTTGGAAGAATTGGAAGAGCCCTCGGAGGACGACGACGCCAA
Source organism: uncultured Planctomycetota bacterium (assembly GCA_963818975.1). Classification (GTDB taxonomy): domain Bacteria; phylum Planctomycetota; class Planctomycetia; order Isosphaerales; family Isosphaeraceae; genus CAWFUI01. The sequence continues at coordinate 7,064 of CAWFUI010000004.1, forward strand.
GCACTCCCCCCATCAGGAGCACGAGGGTGCTGAATCCGTCGGTCGGGAAATAGCGGTTCACGAAGGGGTGCAGGTGCATGTACCAATTGCGCCAGAACCGGTCGCTCTTCTGCTCGCTTCGGAGTTTATCGATTCGCTTTTCGAGTGCGTAGGAGCCTTCGCGCCGAAGTCGATCGCGGGACCCGTTGAGCTCGTCCCTGCGCGCCTCGTCGAGGCTTGCCTCTTGGCGGAGGGCGCCGAGGTCGAACTTGATTTGGAGAAGTTCCTTTTCCTGGGTGCTGTTTCCGCCCAGGGCTTCGACGCGTCGTTCGACGTCGTCGATTTTCGCGAGTTTTTGTCGCAGGCTTGCTCTGATGTTTTCGAACCGTTCCTGAAGCGCTCCGCCGCCTCGGCCGTTTTCGGCAAGGGCCTTCTGGACGAACTGGATCTCCTCGATCCGGGCGTCCGCAAGTGCATAATCTTGTTCGACTTCGGCAATTTGGCCGCCGAGCCAGGTGCGGCAGTTTTCGCCGTGGAGCAGCACTTTAAGAAGCGGGAGCACGGCGCTGATGTTGGTGCCAAAGAGGGCGGCGACCATCATCGCGCAGGCGATCGACAGCAGGAACCGGCCGCGATAGGGCCAAGCGTAGCGCACCAGGCGCGCGAGATTCTTCATTTCGGCGTGCGCCTTGGTGCGGCGGGCCTCCTTGCCTTCCCCTCCGCCTCCAGCGGTTCAGGGATTGTCGCGGCGGGTTTTTAACATCTTCGCCAGGTTGCCGCAAGCCGCGTTGGAAGTCGGAGGAGAACGCATTCCTGCTGCTCTTACAGTCGTCTTTTGCCTTGATGCGGCCGCGGTCTGTCGTTTCTCTTCGAACGAGAGTCGGCGACAGCCACGACGAGCAAGATCAAGCAAAGCACGCCGACGAGCACCGCGAACCCGATCGACCTCGCTTCGCCTCGCGAAAGTCCCTCAAAAAAAGGACCTGTCGCCACCAGCAGAACGGCGGTAACGGTCGTGCCGACGACGAAGGGGTTGCCGTCGAGTAATGCTTTGACATACCAGCGATAGAAAAAAGCCATGGATTGGCGGTCTCCAAGTTCGCTTACTTCTTCACTTTCACAGGGAGAGCGTCGATCTTGGCTGCGAGAATGAAGTCGTTCTCGGAAAGCCCGCCGATGGCGTGGGTCCAGATCTCGACCGCCAGGTTTCGATAGCCCTCGAGATGGAGGTCGGGATGGTGCCCCTCGTCCTCGGCCAGCTTGGCGATGTTGTTGAAGAACTCGACGCCAGCCATGAAGTTGAGCATTTTCCATTGTTTGCGAATCTTGATTCCGTCGGTCGAGAGCGACCACCCAGGCAGATTCTCGAGCAGCCCTTCGGCTTCTTGCCTCGAGAGTGCGGGCACCCCCCCCTCGCAGGGGACGCACGTCTTGGTTCGAAGCGTTTCGGCGGTGGCTACGCTTGACATGGCTGTGGACTCCGGAGCGGGTTCGATCAGAACGATGCAGCGGCTAATGAAAACTTTCGTCAGCCGACGGGAACTTGCCGGCACGGACGTCGGCGGAGTAGGCCTCGGCGGCCTTGCGCATGGTCTCGCCCAGGTTGGCGTAGCGACGCACGAACTTGGGCTGGAAGGCGTCAAAAAGGCCTAGCATGTCCGGCGAGACCAGCACCTGACCGTCGCAATGCGGGCCTGCGCCGATGCCGATCGTGGGGATCGCCAACTCTGCGGTGATGGTCTTGGCAAGGTCGTCGGGGATGCATTCGAGCACCACCGCGAAGGCGCCTCCGGAGGCCACGGCGCGGGCGTCGTCGAGGATCGCCTGCCCATTGCGCTGGACTTTATAACCGCCGAACCGACGTACCGATTGAGGGGTAAGCCCGATATGCCCCATGACAGGGATTCCGGCGGCGACGATGGCCTCGAGCGCGGGCAGCATGCGTCGGCCGCCCTCGATTTTCACCGCCTTGCATTCGGTTTCCTTGAGGATTCTGCCTGCCGATGCAACAGCTTCCGATGGAGTCGTCTGATAGCTCAAGAATGGCAAGTCTGCCACGACAAAGGCGTGCTTTGCAGCTCGGGCGACCATCTCTGCGTGATAGACCATCTGGTCGAGGGTGACGCGAAGAGTGGTGGGCCAACCCTGAACCACCGTGCCCAACGAGTCTCCAACGAGCAAACAATCGAGCCCGGCGGCGTCGAGCAGTTGAGCCGAGGTAAAGTCGTAAGCCGTCAGCATCGCGATCTTTCGCCCCTGGCTCTTCCAGCGGGCGAAGTCGGGAAGGGCAACAGGAGAGTCATCTTTGGCATGCGGCATGGTCCGCTCCACGAGCTAAGACGCGATGAGCCTCATCGGCCAATGCGTCTTTACGTTTTCCACTCGGTATCATCTTATCCAATTTCACTACGAACACGCACGGTCGATCGACCAGCACTGCGGACTTGCGCCGGACCTCGGCCCGAAGTTGGGCTCGAAATCCCGTGGCTGGGCCAAGATCGGCAAGATACCCAGCACCATGTCGCTGATAGGCCTCGACAAGGCTTGAGCCATCGCCTGGTCTGATGGTTTCTCCCCATTCCCGGGCAGCACGGTTCGCCGAGTTTGGATCGAACTCGAGCCGGCAACCGCGTCGATCGCTCGCATAAAGCAGAGCCTCAGGCGCGACCAAAAGGGCGTTCCGCGGCACAAACCGCTGAACCGCTTCAGCGGCCTCTTGGAGCGAAGCCCATTCGCGAGGCGTCTCGAATGTGCCCTTGAATTGCCAGAAGGAAGCAATTGTCAGCATGGCGAGCATCATGCCGCCAACTGCTGTGCCTCGCGTTGCACGCATTTGCGCCACGGCAAGCCCCACGCCCCCAGCCGCCGCAGGAGCAGCCATGAGCCAGTAATAGTCGTGATGGAGCTTGGCGCCGGTTGCGGCAAGGGCCAAGGCGGCCGCGATCGACCACCAAAGCCAGAGACCGTCCCCCGATCGCTCCCGAGTTCGACGATTTGCTCGATAGAATCCCAGACCGCATGCGGCCAAAAGAGTCCCTATCGGGGTGAACGCACTGAAGAAGACCGACTTGACGATGCTTCTGAACGTCAACGGATTGAACAGCCCCATAAGCCCGACGGAGCTCGCCCAGATCGCCGCGTTGTGCGCCGAGGCGCTTGACCCTTTCGATATCGACGCTAGCCAGACGGCATACGCGTACCAAAGGCAGACGGGCAACAGCGTCGAAGCAACAAAAAGTCCATACATGAATACTCGTTGAAAATGAAGTGATTGTCCTGGTCTTGGCTCGTCCCTACGATCGCGTTCGGAGCTCGAGGACTTTTTCATGAGGATAAGGACGGCGAGCAGTCCAACGGCCGCCGAATTGACCTTGAGCGCGGCGCCCGCGGCGAGAAGGAACCAACCGGCCGCCAGCCAGAGCGGGATTGCCTGCGTTTCGATTCGTCGCAGAACCAGAGTCCAGCGACGACAAAGCCCAGCATGAGAGCGTCGGGCTGAAAGGCCCTTCCGTAGCGGACGCAGACGGGAAAGACGCCGAGGGAAAATGCGGCCGCCAAACCGCCTGTAAAGCCAATTCTGGGCTTCGCGAGCCGCCACAGACCCCAACAGGCCAATGAGATTCCGAGCGAGGAGACCAATCTTCCCGCCGATTCCAATGGAAGGCCCGTGACTCGATGGGCACAGACCGTTGCAAGCTCGAAGATGGGAGGCTCGACCAAAAACCAGTTGGGGAACGGACCTGTATCGAGCTGGGGTTTGAGGAACCCCGAGCCTCGTTCGAGGTTTCGCGCCGCCATCGCGGTGGGAATTTGCCTGCCCACGTAATTCTCGACGATCGGCTGATCGAGGCGAATAAGCCGGACTGAGACGACGAGCAGCAGCGTCGCGACGGCGGCGATTCGTTTGAGCCAGACCGACTTGCGTCCCTGATCCATGGGGCGTGGTTTCCTTTATAAGTCGTTGTCGCGGGGAAAGTTAACCGGAGCTCTCCCATAGGTCAACGTCGAAGGAAGCGGGACCTCTCCAGGCCTGGAAGGAGGACTCGAAACGTCAAAAAGATTTTGGCGAAATCCAAAGCACTCCCTTGTCGACCCTCTCGAGAGCGTTGATTTGGATCGGCCCAGGGTTGATTCCGTGCCCTGCGCGGGCGTAAAGTTCCAAGTAGGGTGTTCTCCCAGTGCTCTCGAACGGCGCAATCAGGCCCTTCTTGAACCTCTCTTCTCGGAGGCAGGGCTATGCAAGTGAAAGACGTACTTCTTGCGAAGAGCCGATCTCTCCACACGATCAGGCCCGATCATTCGGTTGCCGACGCGATCGCCCGACTGGCTCAGCACAACATCGGTTCTCTGCCGGTCGTCGATCTTGAAGGCAGGCTCGCGGGAATCTTCACCGAACGCGACGTATTGCTCGGCATTCATGAACATGGTTCTGAGTTCGCAGTCATGAAGATTGAGCATGTCATGACTCGTCACGCAGTGACTTGCGACCTCTTCGACGACGTGCGTTGCGCGATGATGAAGATGAGCGACCACCAGGTCGGCCAGCTTCCCGTCCTGGACGACGAGCACAAGCTCGCCGGAGTGGTCTCGGTGGGCGATCTGATCAAGCTTTTGAACGAACGCGTGGAGGCTGAGAACCAGCATTTGCTGAACTATCTCTACGGGCCGGGCTGAGCAGGAAGGTTCGCCCGCCCGCCCGAGAAGGCTCTGGAAAAAGAAAGCCCTCCTACAGATTCGAGGGCTTTCGACGCGCGCCGGAGCTGGTCTTTCGTCGGCTCAATTGCGACAACCCCTACGTTCGCTTAGTCTGAACGATGGGTCCTCGATCGATCGATCTCGACGTCGAGAACTCCTCCGGTTTTACCGACTGACTATTCGAGGCGGACGTAAGCGGATCCGAGGTCGAGGTCGCGAAAATGATCATGCCAGCAGGAGCGGCCAGGGAACCGAGGTCCAGTCCTGGTCGATCCAGAACCCGCAGGAACTCCAGGCCCAGCATCGAACGCTGCGAGCCCCGAATCGTACCCACCTCGGCCCTCTTCATCAGCGACGCCAGCGTTATACGCACCAACGCCCAGACTCAGACCATCGAGTTCGACGTCAGCCTGATCCCTCCCAACCTGGAAAATGCGGTAACCGTCGACTTCTCAACCCAAAACGGCTCGGCGATCGCTGGGCAGGAATTTACGGCGCAAAGCGGCACTCTGACGTTTCTGCCAAGCGATCCGACAAACATTCAACACATCGACGTGACACTGACGAACCCCACGTCTGGCACAAACTTCGCCCTGCTCAAGACATTCCAGGTCGTGCTTTCGAACCCTGTGAACGCGACGATTGGAATTGGGACGGCCACGGGCACGATCGATTATTCTCAGGCAGCGGGCGTACTCTTTTACAGCAGCCCGACCTACGCGGTGAACAGCGACACGAGCCCTGCGCCGATCACAATCGACCGCCTGGACGGAGGCGCCGCCGGAGTGGGCGTGAACTACGCCACATCGGACGGCACTGCGCTGGCGGGCCTCAACTATCAGGCGACATCCGGCACGGCTCTGTTCGCCTCGGGTCAAACCTCGGATACGTTTGGGGTTCCCATCGTGCTGACCCCGCTGACGAGCGGATCCGAGACCGTGAACCTCGGGCTCTCGAGCCCGTCCGGCGGCGGGTCGCTCGGTACGCAGACCACCTCGGTACTGACGATCAGCAACGTCAGATCGCTTGTTGTTACAAATACGAATGATTCAGGCCCAGGGTCTTTGAGGCAGGCTCTCCTGACTTCCCAGCTTTTTGCCGGCGTCTCGACGATCACGTTCGACATCCCCGGACCTTCGCCCTACGTCATCAGCCCGCTTTCGCCGTTGCCGGCCGTGAATACCGAAGTCCTCATCGACGCATGGTCTCAGCCCGGGTTTTCAGGCCTGCCCTTGGTCGAGATCAACGGCCTACTCGCGGGGGCGGGGACCGACGGCCTCGACGTCTTTAGCGAAAACAGCGTCGTCAGGGGCCTGGCGATCGACCAGTTCTCTGGATCGGGAATCGTGCTCCAAGGCGGCGCGTCGAACCTCATCGTGAACGACTTCATCGGAGTAGGCCCAGACGGATTTTCGAAGCTAGGCAATGCAGGCGACGGCGTGGCAATCGTCAACTCTGCACGCAATAACGTGGGAGGACCCTCGACTGCGCTGCGCGACATCATCTCGGGCAATGGCTACGAAGGAGTCGAGATCACAGGATCGGGCTCGACGGGCAATGTTGTCGAGGGAGACGAGATTGGGCTCGCGATCGACGGATTGACTTCGATCGGCAATACGTATGACGGGGTTTACATCAATAGTGCGTCCGGCAACCAGATCGGCGGAACGACGGCGGGATCCGCCAACAAGATCTCGGCCAACGGCGGCGTCGGAGTCCAAATCGACGGGCCTTCCTCGTCGGAAAACTGGATTTTGGGGAACAACATCGGGACCGACGTCACGGGCGAGAATGCGGCAGGCAACGGAATCGACGGCGTTTGGATCGACAACGCTCCTAACAACACAGTGGGTGGAGAGTTCCCGCAAGACGAGAATTTGATCTCGGGGAACCACCAAGTCGGCGTGCGGATCAGCGGAACGAGCGCGACGGGCAATTCGGTTTCAGGCAACATGATCGGGACCAACGCGACCGGCGAGCTGCCACTCGGGAACGCCTTTGACGGCGTCTACATTCAGGGCGCCTCCAACAATCAAATCGGCGGTGCTCGAAACATCATCTCCGCCAACGGCGGCACGGGCGTCCAAATCTTTGGGACGACGGCAATGAACAACACCATTCTCGACAACTTCATTGGGGTCGATGCATCAGGGACGAAGGCGTTAGGCAACTCTACCGATGGTGTTTATATCAATAACGCTTCGTCGAACACCATCGAGAACAACGTGATCTCAGCCAACCGACAAGTTGGGCTCCAGGTTGCAGGCGCTGGTTCGATCGGGAACTTCGCACTGGGCAATTTCATTGGGCTTAGTTCCACGGGAGCACCAGGTCTCGGCAACGGCTACGGCGTCTACTTGAATGGCGCGGGAACCAATTTTGTTTCCGGCGGTTCGAACAAAGTGGAGTCGAGCAAAAACGGCAATGCTGTGCTAGGCCCTCCCAGTGCAGGACCTTTGGTCGCCAACGTGTCGACTCAGACGCAAAACGGCCAGATCATCGCAATTGCCATCCGTTTCAATCAGCCACTGAAGACGAAGCGAGCGATGCTCCGCGGCAACTTTATCCTCAAGCCCCTGACGAACGGAAGAGGCGGTCGTCCCGTCTTCTTCAGTTCCATTTCCTACGATCCGTCGACTCTGACGGTGAATCTCACTCCAGTAAACCCTCTGGCCGCAGGGTCTCTCTATCGACTGAGCGTGAATGGAGATTTGAACAAGGGCCTGACCGGCGTCCACAGCGGCTTTCTCGATGGCGATTTGAATGGCCTTCCGGGCGGTAATTATCTGACCTTGATCGGCAAGGTTCGGTAGGCTTTTGTGCACGTGCGAATCGGCATCGAGCAGAAACTCGGAGCATTGGCCTAACGATCTCGCTTCTCATAGGGTCGAAATTCGTCAAGTCGGAGAATCCCTACAACCGATTCAACCGAATGAGTTTGCGTTTTCCGCAAGGGTTGCGAGGTTGCGCCCTGTGAATGTCGGTTGCTCGATTCCGGAGGCGATATGAAAGGCCTGATCTTACCTGGATGGGCCCTGGCGGTTTTGTTCGCCGCTCCACTTTTCGCCTACGCGCAAGAGGATGAAGACAGAGCTTCTAGCGACCGAGCGTCTCAATCGACTCAGCCCTACGGGGCAAGGCGGTCGGTGGGCTATCAGCAACCATTAGCGCCCCCGACGACGCCTGCTCAGCCGAACAGAGCGGTTCAGGGTACGCAGACCCGGCCGGGAACGACGCCAAACGTACCGCGACCCGGCTCTCCCGCGAGTCCACGCACGGCCCCACCGGCGCCATCGACTTCTCCCTTGGCCGGCCCGACCGCGCCGATCGTCGCTCAGCCGACCTTGCCCCCACCCCCCGCGGTCAGTTCGCCCTTTGCCGCCGCAACCGCAAACACTGGGACGATGGGCAACCTGGGAGCGCAGGCGGATACCGAGGGGCTTGGTTATACGTACACCCCGTTCATGTTGGGCGATCAGTCGCCATTCGCGGCCAGGGCCGTCACAAGCTTGTTCGCACCCAAGCCGCCGCCAACCCCTTCTCCGGGAAGACCCCCCGTCCCCTCGAGCCCGCACTCGGGCCACCGAGTCGGATCGAGCTTGATCGTGCCTTGGGGCAGGGGCTTCAAGATCTCAGACGACCAAAGCCCCAGGCCTCTCGATCGCATCTTTCTGACCTTCGATTACTTCAACGACTTGAATGGCCATGTGAATCAGGCGACGGGCAACGGCATCCGCAACCAGCAAGCGTTCCAGGAGATCCTTGGCTTCGAGAAGACGTTCTTTGACGGTCTCGCGTCGGTTGGCATGCGGCTGCCGATCAACACCTTAACCGCGTCGAGCCCTTACGCAGGCGTCGGCGGCAGCAATACAGCGCTTGGCGATATGACCTTCTTCCTCAAGGGAGTCTTATGGGAGAATCGGGCGACTGGGAGCCTGATTTCCAACGGTTTCGCGGTGACCACGCCCAACGGACCTTCATCGTTCGCGGGGCGCCTTACGCCGTGGGAATCCGCGACGTCCAGCTCCAGGACTTCCTCGGCTACATCTGGCGACGCGAAAAGTTCTTTCTTCATGGATTCGAGACGATCGACGTCCCCACTTCGTCTGCGGACGTCACTCTGCTCTACTCCGACGTCGGCGTTGGCTACTTTCTCTATGAGAACAGGAGCCCCGACGCATTCGTCTCATATCTGGCTCCGACATTTGAAACGCACGTGAACACTCCGCTCAATCATCGAGGCGCTTATCGCTTCAACGATCCGCTTGGAACTCCGGACGTCGTCTCCTTTACGATTGGGCTCAACATGCTGTTAGGTCAACGGTCGCTTTTGTCGGTCGGTTTCGTCGATCCCGTCACCGGGCCTAGACCGTTCAACTATGAAGTGCTGCTCCAGTTCAACTACTTCTTTGGAGCCCCGAGAAGACGGGCGCCGATCTCGACCACGCCGCCGTTCCTGGGCGGGTGAGTTCCGTCCGGCGGGTGTCGGGATCATCCGATTCGGATCTTCGCTTTCGATTCAAGCGTCTTCCTGACAGCTTCGAACTCGGGAAGGTTGCGAATCGCGTCGTAGCTTGGCGAAGTGAGCTCGCTGGGGTCGGCAAGCCCCTTGTTGATCGATGCTTTCAGGAGCTTGATCGCCCTCGACGCATTGCTCTCGAATTGCGCTCTGCGTTCAGATTCGCCGAGTTTGGGATCCTTGGCTGCGAGCTCCGCCAACGAAGCGGAAAACCTGGCCGCCCGCCGCAGTCCGTCAAAATCGTCCGCCGCCGTTTCCGCAAGGTCGTCGATGATTCTGGAAGCTGCTGTATGCTCGCCCTGGGTGAGCAAGACCTTCGCCAAGAATGCCAGGTCGCTCGCGAGCGCTTTTTTGACGACCAAATAACGCTTGCTTGCCGCTAGCGATCGTCTGTAGTGGGCAATTGCTCGTTCAAGGTAAGTCCGCGCTTGGTCGAGCTTGTTTTCCTCGAGCGCGAGCAGGGCTGTGCGCTCGTGGACCATCCCCACGGCAAGTTGATACTCAGCCACGCCTGGATTTTGCTCCAAGAGCGGCTCGAGAACTTTGGCGCCGCGCTCAAACGCAGCCGCTGCCTCGCTCTTGCGGCCGAGTTCCGCCAGAAAAACGCCTAGATTCGAGAGCGTCCCGCCCAATAGGTAGCGATAATTCGGCCTCTGGGGAAATCGGTCGACCAAACCCTCGAGTGCGGACACTGCCTTTTCGAGGTTCGCTTGGGCTTCCGCGGTCTTGTTCAAATGCCTCTGCGCCATCGCCAAGTTCGACGACGTCGCAGCCAGTTCGGCGGCGTAGTCGGGCACCGATGGGAACGACGCCGAGAGCGACCTGAAATCCTCCGCGGCTCGCGCGAGCAGCTCGACCGACTCTTCGTGACGCTTGAGCGTATCCAAAGTCGCTCCCAGGTTGCTCCGGCACCTGGCTCGCTCCCACTGATAACCCGCCAGGCTCTTGAGGTCGGTTTCGAGCTTGTCCTCGATTCCAAGCGCATCCCGAAAGACGGCTTCCGCAGCCGCTACGTCGGTCTTCTTGAGCAGAATTCCCCAATTGTTCAAGTATCGAGCGAGCTTGCGCTTGTCGTCGGCACGCGCTCGGGCTTGTTCGACAAGCTTGCGCTCGGCGTCGATCGCCTCTTGGTAGAGGCCTTGGGCGTCGACCAACTTGCCAGGCATACGCGCCAGGAGGGCGCCGAGTTGATAAACAGTCGCCTTCTCGTCCTGAAAGTCGTCCTCGCTGGCGTCCTTGGCGGCCGCGAGCCGCTTGCGGATCGCAATCGCTGCATTCAGCTCGGTTTCGCCTTCGGCGAATCGGTTGAGCGATTTGAGCAGCACTCCCAATTTGTGATGGGCGTCGCCAAGGTCGCGCTCGACATCGGTGGTCTTCGAGAGCTTCTCCAGAATGACCACCGCTTCGCGATCGTTTTTCTCACCAGCGGCCGACTCGCCCAGCATGTCCAAGATTTCCCCCAACCGCAGGTTCGCCCTTGCCGATTCCTGCTTCAGGGCAAAGTCTTGCCCACGGTCCTCGAGGAACTTTCGATAGAACGCCAAAGCCTCCGCGAGCATGCGCTTTCGTACCGGCTCCATTTGCGGGACTTCGGCGAGCTCAACCTCGGCCAGTTCAGTCAACATGCGATCGACGGCCGCTTTGGCCAACTGGAAGGTCTGCTCGGTGCGGGCCTGTTCGCGTTTGATCAGAACCGTGCCGACCCCCAGCGCGAACGAGCCCAGCACGAATACGGCCGCCGAGGTCGCCACCAGCGTGCGATGTCGCTTGGCCCAGCGACCCAACCGGATCGTCAAGGGTTCGCGGTACACGGAGACCGGCTCGTCGGCAAGCCAGTGCTCGACGTCTTGGGCCAGTGCTCGAGCAGTGTGATAGCGGTCGGCGGGCGATTTCGCCATCGCCTTCAGGCAGACCGCTTCGAGCGCCGCTGGGACTTTCTTATTGACCTTGCGGGGCGTCGGAAAATCCCAGCGCTGAACCTTCATGAGCAGAAGCGCGATGTTGCGCTCGACGAACGGCTGGACGCCGGTGAGGATCGTGTACAGCATGGCGCCCAAGCTGTAGACGTCGCTCTCGACGCCGACGAGGTCGTGCCTTCCCGCGGCACGCTCTGGGCACATATAACTGGGCGTGCCGACGGTTGAACCGATCATCGTTTCGGTCCCGCTGTCGGTGAGCCTGGGCTTCAGGAATTGGGCTGGATCGCCGGAAAGCGATTCTTGGTGGTCGAGAGCCTTTGCCAGACCCCAGTCGACGACCAGCGTCTCCCCAAAATCGCCCAGCATGACGTTCGCCGGCTTGATGTCGCGATGCAAGACGCCTCTCGAGTGCGCGAAGCCAATGGCATTGCACACGTCGATGAATCGACCCAGCAACTGGCGAAACTCGAGGTCTTTCTGCGCGATGAGCAGCTTTTTTTTGGGGTTGTGGAACGCCTCGACGGCTTCTTTGAGGCTCTGGCCTTGAATGAACCGCATGGCATAGAAGGGCCTGCCGTCGCGATACCTGCCGAAGCCGTAGACCGGTACGATCCCAGGGTGCTCGAGCCCGCCGGTCACTTCGGCCTCGGTGATGAAACGGGACCGGCTTTCGTAGTTGTCCGCGAACCGGTCCTGGATCTCCTTGAGCGCCACTTCACGGCGCAGCTCGAGATCGAAAGCGAGAAACACTTCGCCAAGCCCGCCCTTGGCGTGGGCTCGGATGCGCTGGAATCGACTGTCAGGGGCGGTCTGGTTGGCCTCCCCACCTCCACCGGATCGCGGATCGGGCTTGCGACCGGCAGCGCGGCCGGACTCTTGCGGCTGGGTGACGTCCATATCCGAGGGGAACGGGTTTTGGACGTCGACCGTCGCCTCGCCCTCGACGCCCGGCCGTGATTGCGAGTTTTGGGATTGAGCGATCGTTTCGTCGGAGCTTGCTCGAGCCTGCATTGTCCGATCGTCGTCGGAGCCCTGCTCGCGAGCGCTCGCGCCCGAGCCGCCGGAGACGTCGAAAGCCGAGGTCGCATCGCAGACTTCCGTCGAGCCTGAGGGAGGAAGTCTGGAATCGGCTAGAACCGTCTCATGCAAAACCTGGGTTGCGTTCGGGTCGGCTTCCTCAGGCGTCGAAACGCCTTTCGGATCGAATTTGGTTTGCCCGTCGAGGCCGCCCGACAGCTCGAGCGCCATTGCGCGAAGTTCATCAGGCACTGGCAGCAAGGCGAAGTCTTCTCGCCAATTGCTTTGATGCGTCTCGAGCCAAGCCTGCCTGGCGATCGAGAGCGAATGGATGTCGTCGCTCGAGAGCCCAAACTCCTTGGCCAAGATCTGTTCGATCGAGCTGGCGTCGTCGTCGGACCAGAGTTGAAATGCGCGAGAGAGATCGTCGGACTTCACCATGCCCAGGCGTAAGGCGAGCGAGCCCGTCAGAAGAGTGGCGCCAGCATCCCGCGGGTTCATTGAAACAATCGCCTCGAACCGAGCTTGGTCCAGAAAACTTAAATATCCTCCCTAGTTTCCCAGATCGATCGTACTCCCTCCATCATCCCGGGTTCCAGATCCCGCCGGCTTCTTGCATCCACGGACGACGCGCCGGGCCTGGAGCCACCTGCCGAAGCCGGTGACCGCCGCGCCAATCGTCATAAGAAGAGCGGCTGGGGGCGCGGGAACCGATAGGGGGTCTGCATTGGACCCGTAGAACTGAATGTCGTCGGCGCCGAAGAGGTCTCGCGAGTTGCCAGTCACCCCGTCGAGCTCGAACGTCACGCTGTGGATGTCGACCCCAGGGTCTGTAAAGCTCCAGAACAACACGCCGCCGGAGACCGAACCGTTGATCAAGAAGTTCTGACTCGCGCCGTCGTTGAAAAGCGCGTGGAGCGTCTCTCCCGGTACGGTCCCGAGCCCAGTTAGGTACAAGCCCATACCGGCGATTGGCGACTGAAAATTGAGCGTGAAAGAGGCTGTCCCCGAGTTCAAAAGTGGGGCGAACTCGAGGAATTGGCTGCCGCCGGCGGTCGTGTTATAGCCGTTGGAAATGGGATTGAGCGAGTGCGCCGCATCGGTCACGCCGTAATAGTCTGTGTGAGTCGTCCCGCTGAGATCGGTCCAATGAACAACGGTCGTATCGTTGTTCGACATCGAAAGCCCGACCCCCGGCACGCCGGTCTGGTTGGTCGAACCGAGAGGCAAGCCCTCGAAGTTGATGGTCGTTGGGACCCCCAGGCTCGCGTTGGACGCGGCAGTCGAAAACGCGGTATTCGCCTGGGTGGAATTGGGGCTCGATTGGCCTGGTCCGACGCCAGGGTCCGATCCCGTAAAAATTGTCACGTCGGCGCACACAACCGGCGCCGACCCCCATCCGAAGAGCGCCGCGAAAACAATAAACCAGAATGCCTTGCTCGGAGCGATTCCGATGTTTCTAGCGCGATACAATTTCAGCCCAATCCCCCAAAGATACTGCAAGGCGAAATCAATAACTGAACATCCCAAAATGCGATAAATCCATCCTATCCGACATACGACGTATTACGCTACCGATTTCGCCCCTTTTTCGCAAATTCCAGAACCGGCGCGTTGAACCAGCTCTTGGCCTATGTTTCGCGAAATCCACGAGTGCGGGTCGATCCAGCCAAATCAGGCGTGATCGGGTCTTACGCAGACTCGTTCAAAAGCTTTGTTGGCCAAGGCTCTACTGCGACCACGACGTCGGCGTGCGATCCCACCTGTGCGTTCTCAATCGCTGGACCAAGTCGGCCGACAACGGAACTCCATCGCTTACGCGGCAGTTCGAATCGACGTGACGGAGTTTCCGCATGCCCGGAATGATCGTAGCCACTCGCGGATCTTCAAGAATCCAACGCAGAGCCAATTCAGGCATTGTCATTGTCTTGGGGACAAGAGGCGCAACATCTCCGCGCGATCGACACTGGCGTTCAAATTTTCGGGGACGAAGTAGGTGTTGCGCCAATCCCCCTCCGGCCAGCGTGAGTCTTTCGTCAACGTCCCAATGAGCGTACCCTCGTCGAACGGCACACGAGCGATCACCGCGACGTCGAGTTCTTCGCAAAGAGGCAGGAGTCGGTCCTGGGGCGCCTGGTCGAAGATGTTGTAGATCACCTGCACAGCGTCGATGAGGCCGGTTTCAAGCGCCACAGTCACGTTTTCAGGTTCCCAACGATTCACGCTAATTCCAATCGCCCCGACGAGCCCTTGCGCTTCAGCTCGAGAACCGCCTTTTGCCAGCGGTCGTCGCGCACCAAGCGTCCTCCCATACATGGAACTGGAGCAGGTCGATCGTCCCGGAACTTAGATTCGAGAGGCTCTTCTCGGCATATTCGCGAATGTGATCGGCAGGAAAGCAATCGTCGAGCGTAAACCCCCGCCTCGAAGGCCAGACGAAGTTCTTGGGAGGGATCTTTGTCGCAACGTAGAGTCTTTTCTCCGGATGGCTTCGGACTGTCTGGCCAAGCAGCTTTTCGCTGTGGCCCGCGCCGTAGCCCCAGGCCGTGTCGAAGAAATTGCAGCCCAGCTCGACGGCTCTGGATAGCGATTCCAACGATTCGTCGTCGTCGGAGCCCATCCACCCCGCCACGCCCCACATGCCGTAGCCGATTTCGCTCGTCTGCCATCCGGTTCGGCCGAACCTCCGGTAACGCATTCAAACCCCTTGATCGATTTGAGACCACGTATCAACGTGTTGATTTTGATTTGTTGTTTACGTTTGCCCTATCCAGTCGGCCCCCGCGGTCTTTTTCCAATGTTGGCGAATCTTCTCGAATTCAGCGGTCGGCAGCGGCCCCGAGGCGAGCATCGCGGAGTTCTCGCGCCAACGGCCCGGCTTCGTCGTACCGACGATCGCCGTGGAGACTCCGGGGACCGATAGCGTAAACCGAAGGGCGGTGCGAATCGCCTGGGCTGGTTCGAGCGCCAAGAAGTCGTACGCGAGGTTCTGGAATCGTTCCCAGTAGGTCTGATAGTAGGGGTTTTCGGGCTTGGTCGGAGAGAGCCAGATGGCGTTGGCGAGGGGACGCTTGGCGATCACGCCCAAGCCTTTCTCGAGAGCCAGAGGGGCCAATAGCTCGATCGATTCTTGGTCAGCGATCGACGCCGAAGTCTGCAGAGCGTCGAACGCTCCGCACTCGACGGCGTAACGAGCGGCAGGGCCGTCGCCGCTATAACCGATAAAGCGCGTCAAGCCTTTGTACTTGGCCTGCTCGAGCGCCCCAATCGCTTCTCCGCTCTTCAGTTCATCGAGAGAGCAGCTATGAAGTTGAACAAGATCGAGATGGTCGGTCTTCAGCAGCTTAAGACTTCGTTCGACGCTCGCCAGGATCGACTCCGCGCTCCAATCTTCACTCCCAGGGCCGTCGGGATGGCCGCACTTCGTGAAGAGGAAATAGTCCTTCCTCCGGCGAGAAACTGCGTTTCCAATAAGCTCTTCGCTGTTGAAGTAGCATTCGGCTGTGTCGATGACGTTCAGGCCTGCGTCGAGGGCCTCGTCGAGCATCCTGGAGACTGTTGACTGATCCGCCTTGAAATAGCCGATCTCGGCGCCGCCAAACCCAAGTGGGCTCACCTTCATGCCCGTCTTGCCAAAGTCGCGAAGTTGCATGTTGATGATCCCCTCTGACGCGCATCGAGCTTGGGTTCCGCCATACGTCTATCGGCGAAACCCAAGTCTCTCTGTGCGCAGGGCGGGACGCAAGACGGTCCTGAACGAACGGCCAAGAGGCTTACTTCGGACTTGCCTTTTCCGCCTCGCCGCCGGCGCCGCCAGGGGGCGGGCCTGCGCCAGGACCGCCAGGAGGGGGACCTCCAGGTCCTCCTCTGCCTCTCGGTCGCATCGGTCTATGCTCTTGATGGCAACTGTTGCACGATTGGCCAATTTTCGTATTGGCGGTCGTCGCTGCGTCTTTGTCTTTGGCTTCCGACGCCTTTTCAAGGTCCTTGGCAGCGGCGACGAACTCTGCAACCTGCTTTTCCCAGGATTCAGGGGTTCCCCGAGGGGGCTTTTGGCCGGCAAGACCCGATGCCTGCGCGACAAACTCCTTCGAGGAAGTTTGCAGCACCGACCAATCGGGCGACTCGCCCTTGAGCTGGGCGCCGATTGTCGAACCCAGCGATTGTGGTCCCTTGCCGATCTTTTCCATGGCGGCCTTGATCGCGGGGGATCCGCCGCCGCCTCCGCCCCCATACGCGCTGGGCGACGGAATTTCGGAAGGCGGGTTCTTGATCACCGCCGTCACTGCGGGATCCTCGGGGATCTTGGCGCCCGCGCCGCCCATGTTCGCATTCGGGTCTGCTGTGCTATCGCAGCCCGCGAAAAACACGCCCGCGGCTATAGCGAGGGCCGCTGCGGGTTTCCTAATAGGATCAATGTAAAACTTCATCGCGTTGCCCTTGAATCGTATGCGGGAATCGAAAAACCGAAGTTCGGTTGAGTGAACCATCGCCGAGGTAGGAATTCAACAACGAATACAGGCCTTTGGTCTAATAATCCGTTAAGTTTCGTAAAGCCGAACACGCGATCTAAACTTCCTGGGCGGTCCTCCTAGATCGTCGTTTTCGGTCTCACGGAGAAACCGGCGCACGGTTTGCTCATCTGCAGCGTCGAACATACACCGCGAAACGTTTCGAAGCGTTTCCAGTGCCTTATACGACGCCGTTTTCCTGGGGATTCTCGCCATGAAGATTAGACCGGGCCATCCGTATCCGTTGGGAGCAACTTGGGACGGCATGGGGGTGAATTTCGCCCTCTTCTCCGAACACGCCACCAAAGTTGAACTATGCCTGTTCGATTCCACCGAGGATCAAGTTGAAACCAAACGAGTGGCTCTGCCGGAACAGACCGACCGCGTCTGGCACATCTATCTACCCGACGTCGAACCAGGCCAGCTCTACGGATACCGCGTGCATGGAGCTTACGAACCGGCAAAAGGCCAGCGGTTCAACAACCATAAACTCCTGCTCGACCCCTACGCTAAAGAGATTGGCCGGGATTTACGTTGGGGAGACGAACTTTTCGCATACAAGACTGGCGATCCAGAGGCCGACCTCGCCTACGACGATCGCGATAGCGCCGCGTTCGCGCCCTCGCGCGCGTATCCGACTCCGCGTTTGATTGGCGCGACGATCGCTTCCCCAAGACGGCCTGGCACAAAACCTTTATCTACGAAGTCCACGTCAAAGGCTTCACCCAGCAGCATCCCAAGGTTCCCGAACATCTGCGTGGAACCTACCTGGGTATTGCCTGCGACGCCGCGATCGACCACTTCAAAAAGCTGGGCGCCACGGCGGTCGAACTCCTCCCCGTTCATCATCATGTGAACGATCGTTACCTCGCCGAGAAGAATCTGGTCAACTACTGGGGCTACAACACGCTCAATTTCTTCGCCCCCGAAAGTTCTTACGCGGCTCGCGGCGCGCATCCCGCCACCCATCAATTTCGTGAGATGGTGAAGACGCTGCACTCGGCTGGAATCGAAGTGATTCTGGACGTCGTCTACAACCACACCGCGGAAGGGAACCACCTGGGCCCGACGCTGTCGATGAAGGGAATCGACAACCCGAGTTATTATATGCTTTCTCCCGAGGATCCCCGATTCTATATGGATTTCACGGGCTGCGGCAACGTGCCCAACATGTCGCATCCCAGGATGCTCCAGCTCATCATGGACAGTCTCAGATACTGGGTGACCGAGATGCACGTCGACGGTTTCCGCTTCGATCTCGCAACCACCCTGGCGCGCGAGCTCCACGAGGTGAACCAGCTTGGCGCGTTCTTCGACATCATCCACCAAGACCCAGTGATCTCTCAGGTCAAACTTATCGCCGAACCCTGGGACGTTGGGCCAGGCGGATACCAGGTCGGCAACTTTCCCGTTCTCTGGACCGAGTGGAATGGTAAATACAGAGACTGCGTCCGCGGTTTCTGGAAAGGAGACGGCGGCACCGTCAACGAGTTCGCCACTCGATTCAGCGGTTCGAGCGACCTTTACCAAGACGACGGCAGGAAACCGTACGCAAGCATCAATTTCATTACGTGCCACGACGGTTTCACTCTGCACGACCTGGTCAGCTATAACGAAAAGCACAACGAAGCCAACGGAGAAGACAACCGAGACGGCGCCAACGACAACCGGAGCTGGAATTGCGGCGCCGAAGGACCAACCGACGATCCAGAAATCAACGCCCTCCGAGAACGACAAAAGCGCAACCTGCTGGCTACGCTCTTACTCTCCCAGGGCGTACCTATGATTTGCGGTGGCGATGAACTTTCGCACTCGCAAAACGGCAACAACAACGCCTACTGTCAAGACAACGAGCTTACGTGGTTCGATTGGAACTTGGACGAGGCGCGGCAGTCGCTGCTCAATTTCACCCGCAAGCTCGCCCACATTCGCCAAACCCAGCCCGTCTTCCAGCGGCGCCGCTTTTTCAAAGGCAGGCCCATTCGAGGCGTCAAGGACATCACGTTCTTCGAACCCTCCGGTGAAGAGATGAGCGAGGAAAGCTGGGGTGCAGGCTACGTCAAGTGTCTGGGCGTGCGGCTTGCGGGCGACCGCATCGAAGAGGTCGACGAATTCGGCGAACCCATCGTCGGCGAGACGTTGCTGATCCTCTTGAACGCCCACCACGAGGCGATCTCGTTCACGTTGCCTGAGCATCCCGCCGAAAAGCACTGGGAGCTTCTGATCGACACCGCGAGCCCTGAAGTCGAAGCGACGTTTCACAACAGAACCGATCCGTTCGACCTTCAGGGCCGATCGGTCGTCGCTCTAAGGCTCCGCGCCAAGCATGAAGAGGCTGGCAAAGGCTCTCTGCCGAACAAACCGAAAGGGTGCTCGAAGGCGGGGCGACGCCGAGAAAGGCAAAAGGAAAAAGTTAAAAGTAAAATGGTCGAATGTACTGATCGTTCGCTTCGCGATATCAGTGGGATTCTTTCTAGTCGATTTCGAAAGTGATCGCGAAGCGAACCCGGACGCTCCCCAATCCGCATGACTTGTCCAAGAGGTGCAAGCCGAACGCCTCACTTTTTCCTTTTTGCTTTTGCCTTTTGACTTTCCGCGCCGAAGGCTTGGAGCGCCGACGTCGATCGCACCCAGCAGAGCCTCGCGAGAGGCCGCTCCAGAAAGCTGAACCGCAAGTCCATGCTGGAAGGTCGCTATGAACTTCGCCAATGCCGCTGGGTCCGAATCCTCCGCAAGATCGCCTTCCGCAATCGCGCGCTCGAACCGCTCGCGAAGCGCCTGCTCCACTGCGCATCGACGCGTTGCAAGCTCTTTGCGGATCGGTTCCGCCGCGTCGTCGCAAGCAAGCGCTGCCTGGACCAACAAGCAACCCGTCGTCCCGTTCTGCGTCTGTTGGCAAACCGAGCCTTTCAATAGCTTCTCAATAACCCCTCGAGCAGTGGGCTCTGCCAACGCCTCGCGAACGAAGCAGGCGAGTTTCTCGACGTAGCGCTCGACCACTTTGCGAAATAGAGATTCTTTGTTGCCGAACGCCGCGTATAAGCTGGGCCTGTTGATCCCCATCGCCTTCGTCAAATCGGGCAGCGAAGCCCCCTCGTAACCCTTCTTCCAAAACACGCGCGTGGCCTGCTCTAGTGCCTTCTCCGTATCGAAAGCCCTTGGCCTGCCTCTCGCTTTTCGAATTCCGTTTTGTTTCATACCGAATGATACAATATTTCACTTGACTCCTCAAATCCGCCCTTATATTATACCGTTCGATACAGAAATGTTTGGAGGCTGGGGGCTGGTCGTCCTCGGCCGAATTCTGTAAAGGAGGATTTCTCATGTCTGGCAGGCTCAAAGGCAAAGTGGCGGTGGTGACGGGGGCTTCGAAGGGAATTGGAGCTGCGATCGCGCTTGATTTCGCGGCCGAGGGCGCATCGGTGGTCGTGAATTATGCGTCGAGCAAAGCAGGGGCGGACAGGATTGTCTCGGAGATCACGTCGAAGGACGGCAAGGCAATCGCCGTTCAGGCCGACGTTTCGAAACCGGACGATGTTCGAAGGCTGTTTGCCGAGGTCAAGAAGACGTTCGGCAAGCTCGACGTGTTGGTTAACAACGCCGGCGTGTATGATTTCGCTCCGATCGACGCCATCACCGTCGACCACTTCCACAGGCAGTTCAACATCAATGTTCTTGGGCTTTTGCTTTCAACTCAGGAAGCTGTGAAGTTGTTTGGCCCTTCGGGCGGCAGCGTGATCAACATCAGCTCGGTCGTCGCGGAGTCCGCCCCTCCGGGCACCTCGGTCTACAGCGCCACCAAGGCGGCAGTCGACGCGATTACGCGATCTCACTCGCAGGAGCTTGGCGCTCGGAAAATCCGGGTGAACTCGATCAGGCCGGGGATGGTCGAGACCGAGGGCGTGCACGCCGCCGGGTTCATTGGCAGCGACTTCCAAAAGCAAGTGCTTGCGCAAACGCCTTTGGGTCGCATTGGCCAACCGATGGACGTCGCGCCCGCGGCGGTCTATCTGGCGTCGGATGAATCCTCATGGGTCACCGGCGAGACGTTCACGATTTCTGGCGGCGTCCGTTAAGAAAACCAAACGCCCGCCGTAGAGGCGAGCTCGCATTCGCCATGGCGAAGCCGGCAAGCCCAAGAGGGACCGGCAGCGAGCCTGCCTTCGGCGGGCGTTGTTGTTTTCATCAATTTAGGAGTCAGAGCCTTCCGATCGAACTGTAAGGGTCACGACTGCGCTACACGACTCGAAGGCGGAATGAGGGCCGACGATCGGAATTGAGGGTGGGAAAGCTTCCGAATTTTCCAGCTCTTGGTATCCGCTCCATCATTGCTAGGGCGTCTAAAGTTCGTGCCTCTGGAATTCGTGCCTGCTGCTCGGCCGGCGGTTCCTTGATTGCGGTTGCCGAAACGCGAGAGGGAAGCCTTCGGACTCGAAACCCGTGTAGCCACTTCGCATTCTCCCCACTTAATGATTAAGCAGCCGTTGGCTCAGACTTGCACGTCGTTCCTCTCGCGCTGGAATACGAACGAGCCCCATTCGCCAGCGGGTTTCAATCGCTTCGCCAGGATATCCTCCGAAAGATTTGGGGCGTTTGGTTTTCCGTCGGATTTGGTATTGATGGTCTCGAGACTGCCGGCAGACGCCTTGCGGGTGCAATCCTTGGGAGGTCATTTTCAGTTGACCGCCATTCTTTCAAATGGCACAACTGACGCGCTTACAGAGCTTTACCCATGCCGACTGCTGCACTGATCTACCCTCACCAGCTATTCCACCCGCACCCGGCCGCCCACGGAGCGGACGTGGTATTCCTCGTGGAAGATCCGCTGTTCTTCCGGCAATACGCCTTCCACAAGCAAAAGCTGATCCTTCACAGAGCCTCGATGAAGAGGTTCGCTCAAGAGTTTCTGCCGAACGTCCGCTATATCGATGCTTCAGAACTGGAGGATACCGGCGATATCTTGCAATTCGTAAAGGCAGCGAACTGTCGGACCGTTCGCGTCGTTGACCCGTGTGACGATTGGCTGGAGAAGCGGCTGCGGTTGGCGTGCGACGCTGCTGGAGTGACGCTGCAAATCGTACCCGACCCACACGTCGTGACCCCTGAATCTGAAATAGCAGAGTTCACCACCGGCAAAGAACGACTGTTCTTCACCGACTTCTACATACGCCAGCGGAAGCGGCTTGGCATCCTCGTCACGCCAGCCGGCAAGCCGCGCGACGGGAAGTGGAGCTTCGACGCCGACAACCGCAAGAAGCTGCCATCGTCTGTTCGACCGCCAACTCTGACTCGTCCGCCCGAGAACGAATTTGTACGGGAAGCCCGGTCCTACGTCCGCGCCCGCTTCCCCGACGCACCCGGCAGCGACGAGCCATTCCACTACCCTACGTCGGCTGTCGACGCTCGGGCGTGGCTGGCGGAATTCTTGGAACGCCGATTTGCCAACTTCGGGGTATACGAGGACGCCATATCGATAGGTGAGCGCATCTTATTCCATTCAGTATTGACCCCGGCCCTCAACATCGGCCTGCTTTCGCCGCGGGAGGTCGTCGAGGCCGCGCTGCAATGCGAGGGCCAGGTCCCGATGAACTCGCTCGAAGGTTTCGTCCGCCAAGTGATTGGGTGGCGGGAGTTCGTCAGGCTGGCGTACCTCGCCCGCGGAGGGAAACAACGGACACGGAATTTTTGGGGCCATACGCGACCCATGCCTGCGGCGCTCTATGACGGCGGCACTGGAATCGTTCCGGTGGATCACGTCGTTCGGTCGGTTCTCGACACAGGCTACTGCCATCACATCGAGCGGCTCATGATCCTCGGCAATTTCATGCTGCTGTGCGAAATCCACCCAGACGCCGTATACCAGTGGTTCATGGAACTGTTTATCGACGCCTACGACTGGGTGATGGTTCCCAACGTCTACGGCATGAGCCAGTTCGCCGACGGCGGCGGGATGACCACCAAGCCCTACATCAGCGGGAGCGGGTATGTACGCAAGATGAGCGACTTTCCCAAGGGGCCTTGGTGTACGATATGGGACGCCCTTTACTGGCGATTCATCGACCTTCACGCCGACGTTTTTGCGTCGAACCACCGCACGGCGATTCTCGTGAAGCTGCGCGACAAGCTTGGGGTGAAGGTCGCGGAACACCGCCGCAGAGCCGATGATTTCCTGACCCAGCTCCATTCATGACCCAGAGGCCCGAGATAGGAAAGGTCGCGATCGCACGTGATCGCAGACGGTCCAGGTCGGCGCACCTGTTCACGGGCGTAGAATGGCACGGTGGACCTTCACAATTCGCGGAGGATGAAACAAAGGCGAGTTCAATCCCGTCATCAAACGTTCGATATACAGATCATTTAGAATACGAATGATCAGTAATGCGGAGTCAAAAAAAACACCCCAAAGGGGGGCGTCTGGAAGATCCTCCAAGTCTGCCCAAGTCTGCCCCGAAATACCCCCATCGTGGGGTGTCTAGAAAAATCCCCCGGTCCCGAGATTCGTAATCGCGTCGGCTGTCTCGCGGCTGAGGAGTTTCGAAGGCGACGCAGGCGAGAACAAAAGAAGGCACGTCGATGTATACTATAGCGTAGCAACCCTTAATATCGCTAACGAGGTGAGATTCGGCGTCTAAGGATGCCGGAATTTCTAGGGTGTCTGGAATTCGGCTTCCGCACCTGCCGATGCATTGCTAAACGCCGACTTGAGATTCGTCGACGATCTGTTTGCGAGCGTACGAATGCACGGTGGAATCTCCATGAGGCGGAGAAGCAGCAAAGAGGCTCGAATGCCTGCCTCAGCAGGTGTCATCTGAACAGAGTATACAGAAGACGACTGAGCAGTCAATGAGTGACAAAAAACACCCACAAAAGTAGGGTGTCTGGAAAGATCATCTGGAAAGATCACACGGTGGAATCTCCATGAGGCGGCGAGGTAGCAAAGAGGCACGTATGGCTGCCTCATCAGGGGCCAGATCGTAGACACCCCAAGTTTCGGGCCAGATCGTAGACACCCCAAGTTTCGATCTTAGTCGGAGGGAGCCAGATCGTAGGGAGCCAGATCGTAGACACCCCCAAGTTTCGATCTTAGTCGGAGGCGTATCGTCCGAGGATTTCTCGGGCCATTGTCTCTGAATCATCGAATTGAGGTCTTCGGGCAAGCGTAAAAGGCCCGCTTCGAGCCAATTATCTGCCTAAGGCGGCTTTTCAGAGTGCCTCAGGCGCAGCACCGAACGAGCGCTCGTCGTCGAACGCTCGCTTCACAATCAGTTCGGGCTGATCCGCCGGGGCCAGATCGTAGACACCCCAAGTTTCGATCTTAGTCGGATGGAGCCAGATCGTAGGGAGCCAGATCGTAGACACCCCAAGTTTCGATCTTAGTCGGAGGCGTATCGTCCGAGGATTTCTCGGGCCATTGTCTCTGAATCATCGAATTGAGGTCTTCGGGCAAGCGTAAAAGGCCCGCTTCGAGCCAATTATCTGCCTAAGGCGGCTTTTCAGAGTGCCTCAGGCGCAGCACCGAACGAGCGCTCGTCGTCGAACGCTCGCTTCACAATCAGTTCGGGCTGATCCGCCGCTACGGAAGCTATAGGAAGACAGCAGCGGCGCGCGTTCGCCCGTGATGCCAGCTCCGATTCGTCCGCTTCGCCTCGGCGTCCAGCGAATCGAGCCGGCCCACCGCTCCCTTGAACCATCGGCCGAAGTTCGCAATCAGGTCGACCCACGACTCGGGGTTCAGATTCAATCGTTCGAGGATCGGTTTGAGGTTTCGCGGGATCGAGCCCGTCTTGCCCTCGCGGATTTCCCTGCCGGTCCAATCCAAGAGAACTAAATACTTATGGATCGTCAGCGGAAGAAAGCCACGGTCCGAAGCTCTCGGACCAAGCACCACCGCAGGATTCGAAGAGGGCGACTCGGATTCTTTCGAACTTGGCTTTGGTGCGTGTCGCTTGTCCTGAGCGATGACTGGCGATTTGCCAGGCCGCTCGTCCAACTGGAACTCGCAAAGCCACGCATCAGCCGGTCGATCGAGAACTGAGAGAATGCGCTGACCTTTCGCGATCGAAGCTCGCTTGCGTCGCTTCGCTTGGCGTTTGTCTCGGCGCTTTGCCCGCCTCGATCTCGCCTCAAGTCCCTTGATGCGAGTAAATGCCGAAGTGAACGCCGATTGCTCTGGAGTGGCCGCGACGCCGGCGCGAATGGGATTGAGATCCACATACATACTACATGCCAGCATCGCACTCTCATCGAGGAGCGCCTGAGACCGAAATCGACCCTGCCAAAATCGACCCGAGACCCGATCCTCTTTATTCGCAAGAATCGCCAGCGGTTCGCAGAGGAGAGCCATGAACATCGACAAGCTCGAGAGCCGTTTGCGACGGTCCGCCAGCTCTTTGGGCGACTTCAAGAGCTCGTCGATATGCGCCCGATTTGGCTCTGGGATCGTTCGCTTATGCTTGCGATAAATGGCACGGACGCAGGCCCAGCGGTAGGCGACCTCTTCGTCGGACCAGGCGGCCGCAAGGTCTGGCCGAATTCTGAGTACTGCGTGAAAATGGTTGCTCATCACACTAAATGTGCAAATCTCGACTGCGAAAACACTTGCGAGCGATTCGAACCGGCCTTGGAGCCAGACTTTGCGGTGGCTGAAGTCTCGTCCAGAAACGGCGTCCGTGCCGCAAAGGAAGGCTCGCCGCACGCACCTGCCGATGCACTGGTAAACACCGATCTGCGTTTCGTCGACGATTTGTTTGCGGGCGTACGAAGGCACGGTGGAATCTCCACAAGGCGGAGAGGGAACAAAGAGGCTCGGAACACTGCATAATCAGGCGTTCAGTAAACAGATCATACCCATTAGGTATGGTCAGTCAAGCGGCGAGGCAAAAAACACCACGAAAGTAGGGTGTCTGGAAGATCCCTCAAGGGGCGACAAAAAAACACCCCAAAAGTGGGGTGTCTGGAAAGATCCCCTGGAAAGATCCCCCCCAAAAGTGGGGTGTCTGGAAAGATCCCCCTTGCGATAAATGGCTCGGACGCAGGCCCAGCGGTAGGCGACCTCTTCGTCGGACCAGGCGGCCGCAATGTCGGGCCGAATTCTGAGTAACGCGTGAAAGTGGTTGCTCATCACACTAAATGTACAAATCTCGACTGCGAAAACACTTGCGAGCGATTCGAGCCTGCCCTGGAGCCATACTTTGCGGTGGCTGAAGTCTCGTCCGGAGACGGCATCCGTGCCGCAAAGGAAGGCACGCCGCACGCATCTGCCGATGCACTGGTAAACGCCAATCCGCGTTTCGTCGACGATGTGTTTACGGGCGTACGATGGCACAGTGGAATCTCCACAAGGCGGAGAGGGAACAAAGAGGCTCGGAACTCTGCATAATCAGGCGTTCAGTGAACAGATCATACTCATTAGGTATGGTCAGTCAAGCGGCGACGCAAAAAACACCACGAAAGTGGGGTGTCTGGAAGATCCGTCCTTGAAGGGAAGTCGATACAGTATTGCTCGCACACGAACGATACACACCTCCCCGTCTTATTCCGTCCCATGCCCGGTCGCGTCCCAGCTCGAGGGTATCGAATTCGAAGAAGGGGCAGATCGTAGACACCCCAAGTTTCCATCTTAGTCGGAGAAGGCGTATCGTCCGAGGATTTCTCGGGCCATTGTCTCTGAATCATCGCATCGAGGCCTTCGGGCGAGCGTAAAAAGCCCGCTTCGAGCCAATTATCTGCCTAAGGCGGCTTTTCAGAGTGCCTCAGGCGCAGCACCGAACGAACGCTCGACTTCGAACGCTCGCTTCAGACCGAGTTCGGGATGAACTGCCGCTGCAGAAGCTACAAGAAGACAGCAGCGGCGCGGGTTCGGCCGTGATACCAACGTCGGTTTGTCTTCTTCGCCTCGGCGTCGAGCGAATCGAGCCGGCCCACCGCTCCCTTGAACCATCGGCCGAAGTTCGCAATCAGGTCGACCCACGACTCGGGGTTCAGATTCAATCTTTCGAGGATCGGTTTGAGGTTTCGCGGGATCGAGCCCGTCTTGCCCTCGCGGATTTCCCTGCCGGTCCAATCCAAGAGAGCTAAATACTTATGGATCGTCAGCGGAAGAAAGCCACGGTCCGAAGCTCTCGGACCAAGCACCACCGCAGGATTCGAAGAGGGCGACTCGGATTCTTTCGAACTTGGCTTTGGTGCGTGTCGCTTGTCCTGAGCGATGACTGGCGATTTGCCAGGCCGCTCGTCCAACTGGAACTCGCAAAGCCACGCATCAGCCGGTCGATCGAGAACTGAGAGAATGCGCTGACCTTTCGCGATCGAAGCTCGCTTGCGTCGCTTCGCTTGGCGTTTGTCTCGGCGCTTTGCCCGCCTCGATCTCGCCTCGAGCCCCTTGATACGAGAGTACGCTGACGTGAAGGCCGATTGCTCGGGAGTAGCCGCGACGCCGGCGCGAATGGGATTGAGATCCACATACATACTACATGCCAGCATCGCACTCTCATCGAGGAGAGCCTGAGACCGAAATCGACCCTGCCAAAATCGACCCGAGACCCGATCCTCTTTATTCGCAAGAATCGCCAGCGGTTCGCAGAGGAGAGCCATGAACATCGACAAACTCGAGAGCCGTTTGCGACGGTCGGCAAGCTCTTTGGGCGACTTCAAGAGCTCGTCGATATGAGCCCTGTTTGGCTCAGGGATCGTTCGCTTGTGCTTGCGATAAATCGCTCGGACGCAGGCCCAGCGGTAGGCGACCTCTTCGTCGGACCAGGCGGCCGCAAGGTCTGGCCGAATTCTGAGTACTGCGTGAAAATGGTTGCTCATCACACTAAATGTGCAAATCTCGACTGCGAAAACACTTGCGAGCGATTCGAACCGGCCTTGGAGCCAGACTTTGCGGTGGCTGAAGTCTCGTCCAGAAACGGCGTCCGTGCCGCAAAGGAAGGCTCGCCGCACGCACCTGCCGATGCACTGGTAAACACCGATCTGCGTTTCGTCGACGATTTGTTTGCGGGCGTACGAAGGCACGGTGGAATCTCCACAAGGCGGAGAGGGAACAAAGAGGCTCGGAACACTGCATAATCAGGCGTTCAGTGAACAGATCATACCCATTAGGTATGGTCAGTCAAGCGGCGAGGCAAAAAACACCACGAAAGTGGGGTGTCTGGAAGATCCCTTCTGGAAGATCCCTTCGAGGGCGAGGAAACCAGGTATTCGTAAAGGTTTTGTTGGGAGTCTTGAGATCCCAGAGGATCCCTCTCCGCCCAGCGGCCTTCGGCGGGTATGTAATCGCGGTTGCGGAAGTCGTACCAGCTCGTCGTGGTGTCGAAACGGCCGCCTTGGAAGAGGTAGCGCCAGGCGTATTGGCTGCCTGAGAGCGGCGTCCACATCGACGTCAGATATGTGACGTCCCCGTACGGATCATAAAGATAGCGCTCGACCACGGAACCCGACGTGTTCACAAGCGACGTCATGTCATAGTTTGCGTCGTAAGAAGCGTAGAGGCGCTGGGTTTGGACTCCTCCAGAGTACGTGTCGCGCTCGATCATCTGGTCGATGTACGAAGCGCCCAGACGTACTGATACGTCACGTTCGACGTCCCCGTGCCGTTCTGTCGCTCTTCGATCACCTGCCAGTCGGGCGAGTAATAGAGGTTGTTCGTCGTCGAACCGTAAGTCTCATTAATCTTTCGACCCAAAGCGTCGTACGTGTAGCTCGCGATGACGGTCGAGCCGTTCTTGACGGCCACAAGCTCGTCCCATGCGTTGTAGACAAATGTTAGACCACTATCACTGGTCGTATCGCCGTTGTTGTTGTAAGTTGGCGCGGCGCCGCCGGTGACCGACGTCGTCTCGTTTTGCGCATTGAACGTGCGAGTCGTCGTGGCGCCGCTTGTCGTCTGGCTCGTCCAATTGCCCAGAGCGTCCAAGCTCCAAGACTGCGTCTGCGAGGGATACGAGACCGTGTCGAGCGAAGTGCCGTTGTGTCCCGACGCGCTCAGAACCCCGCGAGCATAGCCTGACAGTTGGGTAAGCCCGCCGTAGGCCCGCCGCGGCGGGTTCGAGTGATACAGCACGCTCTCGAACGGATTGACGTGAGGTAAGAGGCGGGCGGCGGGCCTGCTGTCTCTGTGATGGCGATGCCCCTCCCTCGCCATCTGATTCTGCTGTAAGGGCGCGTTCTGTCGTAGGCACTCTCATTCTGCCTCGGCACGGCCTATCAACCCGGAGGGGCAGCGCAGGGGCTTGCCCCTACAAAGACAAGGAGGGGCAGCGCAGGGGCTTGCCCTACAAAGACAAGGAGGGGCAGCGCAGGGGCTTGCCCCTATAGGCCTTAACTTAGCGAAAAAACACAGTGAAATATCGCTCAAATTTCGCGGCTAAAAGCCGCGAATTCTCCAAAATCCGCTCTTAGGTTAACGCTTAAAGGGCTTGCCCCTACAAAGAAAAGGAGGGGCAGCGCAGGGGCTTGCCCCTACAAAAAAAGATGCGACCTCACGCCGAACGAGGCAAGGTGACGCATCTGCTGTCAGGTACTCAGAAGCTCCCCCGCTCCAAACCTCCCACCCCGAAAGGTCGACCAGGATTAGCAGGGCAGGTAAAATCTACGTAGTATTGCAAATACGGTATCTCCAATGTCCAGTTCTCGGCCCCTGTTTGCACCATATTTCGCAAAATGGGTGTACTTACACAATGATCCTGTTGCACTTCGACGAAAAAGACTTTAACATAAAGGGTAGTGGGCCTAATCCGCCTCTTGATGAAGCAACATCCTGTTCTCGAATCGAGGTCGATCCGATGGCTACGGAAGCCCAAATTGCTGCAAATGCAAGAAACGCCCAGAAATCGAAGGGCCCCAAAACTCCTGTAGGAAAGGCAAGAGCCTGCAAAAACCGCCTCAAGCACGGACTTCGGTCTGAAGAACCGGTCCTACGGACTGTGGAGGACGAAGACGAGTGGCTCGATCACTTGCAAACCTACATTGACGATGCTCAACCGATTGGCGATGTCGAGTTCAAGCTCGCCGAGAAGGCAGCGATGTGCCTTTGGAAGCAGGCGAGGGTCGAGGTCATGATGGCGCATGCGCAGGACAGAGAGATCGAGGCTGCGTCCGGCGGGATCATCGAGCTTGGCGACTCGGACGACGACGGACTCGGAATCGACCTCTCGAGCACTCCACTCGAAACGCTCCAGAGGTACTACGACTCGTTCGAGGCAGGGTTCTTTAGGGCGTATCGCGAGCTTGAGAAACGGCGGATCGAACGCAAGAAGGACGCTGAACGTGCAGCGAGGTATGAAATCCAGCGCAGGCGAGACAGTCTGAAGGCGCCGAAGAAGCCGACCCTCGCGATGATCGTCGCGAAATTCCAGGCAGAGTACGACGAAGACGACCTTGCGTATCTGCTAGGCGAGGATCTGTTCGACGAGCTCGAGCGCACGGCAGCCCTTCAGATCCAGAAGGAACGTCAACGCGACCGAGCCTTGGCTGAGCACCGAGCGAGGGTGAAGGCCGAGGCGTCGGAGCAGGAAGCAAAATTGGGTTCGAACGCTCCAGACGTGAAAAACCTGAAGAACCAGACAGGCTTACAAAGAAGGAACGGAGGAGACGAGGGGCAGATCGGAATCAACAATGAAGCCATCACTACCCCCCAAGTCGTAACTCCGAATTCATGGTCCGCGTCGGGATCGAAATTGGGTTCGAACGGTGGGGGAACGCATATTCCTGTTGTAGAGGTGGCTTGCGTCGAGGGAATTGTCTTGTAGGGGCGATGCCCTGTCGTCGCCCTCTGATTCATTCACCCGGCCGGCGAACGGGGTCCCATGGGGAGGGTAGGCACAGGGGCCTACCCCTACAGGGGACTCCCTGGTTCGGCGGTTCGGTGGCTCTTTGACAACCCGCATGCATCTTGAAGTCCGTCCCAGGCTCGCGTGAACCTGGGACAAGGTGGAAGGACCGCGCACAGATGTGCGGAAGGAGCCGGTCGATTCATCCCTGGCTCCACAGTTCCCAAGTCCTATTTCTTGGATTCCTCCGCCGGCAGTTTCTTGATGGCCACATGCCGGAACTCGACGGGAAAGCCTTCGGACTCGAGGCCCAGAAAGCCCGAAGTTACTTCACATGCTTTCCACTTGATGATATTGCCGCCATTGGCCCAGACGCGGACATCTTTCCCCTCGCACTGGATCTCGAACGAGTTCCATTCGCCTGCGGGTTTCACTCGCTTTGCCAAAAGGTCCTTCGAGAGATTGAGTCGTTTGGCTTTCCCGTCGGTCTTCGTTTCGCCGAAGACGTATCCCCCCGAGGCGTCGCCCATCTGGACCTGGTGCCACGTCGATCCGTCGCGTGAGTTGCGGAAGAAGATCCCCGAGTTATAGCGAGTCTCGGCTGGCTTGGGGATGAAACGCCATTCGACATGGAAGATGAAATCCGAGAACTCCACATCAGGTCCGATCCACTCGTGAGGACCCTTGCCTGTGCAGGAGAGGATCTTCGTCTTTGGGTTGAAGGTCCACTGAGAGTCCTTTAACGACGAGCTCTCTTGGCCTGGAGGGATCGATACGCGGATCCATCCCTTGAAATCGGTACCTGCTTCTTCGAGCAGATCGGTCCAGCCCTTGGGGTCATAGTCATATTGACTCGCGAGCTGAGGGGCTGCGGGTGAAAACGAAGCCAACGAGCCGAAAATGATCAGGCTTGAAAAAGCCAACATTCCTAACTTGACGAACTGCTTCATCGCCCACTCCTTGCTTGTACTCTTCGAGTTCCGCGGCGCAAATCGTACGATGCCGACCCGATCGGAGCGCACTATGACTGTAGCAATCCTTGGGCCAGGGAGCACGCGAGTCGACCCTTGAGAACGGCCTTCGCGTCTGATACAGATGCTCTCGAGTAAAGGGTCGATGAACGCTCGAACCATACGCGAGTCCTTGACGATGGGCAATCCGACGCGAAGGCGCTTTCTTGGGGCCTCTGCATTCACCTTAGGCTTGGGACCGTTGGTCCATTCGGAGTCGCTGGGCAGGACGCCGGCTTTGGGACAGGAACCGAAAGGCAAGCCCGCGGGACCGAACGATTCGATCACGCTTGGCTTCATCGGCGTCGGCGGGATGGGTTCGGGCTTGCTCGACATCTTCAAGGGTTTTCCCGACGTCCGGGTCGCGGCGGTTTGCGACGTTGAAGAGGGCCATCGGCTTCGAGCGAAGGAAGCGGCAGGAGGCAAGCCCGAGGCCTATCAGGATTTCCGAAAGGTGCTCGATCGCAAAGATCTCGACGCCGTGGTGATCGCCACCCCCGACCATTGGCACGCCATTCCGACGATTCTCGCCTGCCAGGCTGGCAAGGACGTCTATTGCGAAAAGCCGTTGTCTTACAGGATCGCCGAGGGCAGGGCGATGGTCGACGCCGCAGCCAAGCACAAGCGGATCACGCAGATGGGGAACTTGATTCACGCGGGAGAGAACTATCACAGGGTCGTCGAGATCGTTCGCTCGGGCGTCCTTGGTCCGATTTTCAAAACCAGAGTGTGGATGGCGTCGAACAGAAATGCGCCCGACGGGATTGGCAATCCGCCCGATGGTCCGCCTCCCACGAGCCTCGATTACGACTTTTGGCTTGGCCCTGCGCCCAAGCGGGCTTATAACCCGAACAGATCGCACTTCAATTTCCGCTTCTTCTGGGATTACGCAGGCGGAATACTTACCGATTTCTGTTGCCACATCGTCGACCTTGTTCACTGGGCGATGGAGGTGGAGGCGCCGGAGACGATCGTCGCGACAGGCGGCCGATATGCCTTGAAAGACAACGCGGAAACGCCCGATACGCTCGAGATTCTCTATCACTATGCAAAGGGTTTCGACATGGTCTGGAGCCAGGTCGACGCTAGCAAACACGGGTTCGAAGGTCGCGGACTCGGAATCATGTTCCAGGGTACGAAGGCGACGCTCGTCGCTGATTACGACAGTTTCGAGGTTTTTTCGGAGAGCGGGGAGAAGCTCGAGCTGCCAGACAAGACGCTTCCGAGGTCGGTCGGCCATCACCGCGAATGGCTCGATGCGATCCGCACGCGAAACGAATGCTCATGTCGAATCGACTATGGCCATCGCATCACGTCGGTCGGCCACCTTGGCAACATCTCTTTGTGGACGGGGGAGAAGCTGCGTTGGGACGCAGTGAACGAGAAAGTGACGAACCACCCTGCCGCGAACCAACACCTTGTGCGAGCTGAGTATCGGCCGCCTTGGTCGCTGCCGAAAGTCTGATCGAGTGGGAATTGGGCTCCTGAGTTCTGGGCCCGAAACCGGATTTTCTGTACTGCGTAGGAGCGGATTCACCAGGAGTTTTCCGATGCGATTGAAATGGCTCTCAAGCGGATTGATGCTTTTGACGGTTGTTTCGTCGACCTCTCTCGCTGGCGAACCTAAGTGGAAGAAGCACGTCGTCAATGGGGAGAGCGTGTTCGAGGCCGCGGGGGTCTTCGACGTCGACAACGACGGCAAGCTGGATATTATCTCCGGCGAGTATTGGTACAAGGCGCCCGACTGGAAGAAATTCAAAATTCGAGACGTTAGCACAACAGGCACGTATCGAAATTGCTTCTCGGTTTTGCCTTACGACGTCAACGCCGACGGCAAGATGGATTTCGTGACGGTGGGCTATTTTACGAAGAACGTCGGCTGGCTGGAGAACCCAGGCGAACCGGGCAAGGAGTGGGCTTATCACGCGATCGACGAGCCTGGTCCCAGCGAAGCGGCGTGGGCAGTGGATCTGACGGGGGACGGTAAGCCGGAGGTCCTGACGAACTCGACGAACGTCGTCGTCTGGTACGAACTCGAGAACCCAGGCTCGAGCGCCAAGTGGCGTAAGTTCGATTTTGGCAGTCAAGCCGCGGGCCATGGGGTCGGCTCGGGCGACGTCAACGGCGACGGCAGAGTCGATCTGCTCACGCCCAAGGGTTGGTTTGAAGCGCCTGTTGATCGGGAGAACTCGGCCTGGACCTGGCATCCGGAGTGGAACATCGGAGCGGCGGGCATCCAAATTCTAGCTCGGGACGTCGACGGCGACGGACTTTCCGACGTCGTCTTCGGCATGGGGCACGGTTATGGGCTCTACTGGCTCAAACAAACAAAAGAGTCGGGTGGGGAGCGGGTCTGGACGCGAAAGCCGATCGACGAGAAGCTTTCATCCGTTCATACGTTGATGTGGGTCGATTTCGACGGCGACGGCAAAGCCGAGGAGCTGGTCACGGGCAAACGGGTCTATGCCCACGAAATCGAGCCTGGCGACGTCGAGGCGCCGGTCGTGGCCTGGTTTGGATTTGACAAATCCAAACAGGAGTGGAAAAAGCACATCATTGCCCAAGGAGAGGCAGCGAAAAACGCACCAGCCGAAGGCGGCAAGCGTGATGCAATGAAGGATTTCCCACCCGGAACAGTCGGCACAGGGCTCCAGTTGACCGCGGTCGACATCGATGGCGACGGCGATCTGGACCTGGTTTGCCCAGGCAAAAGCGGGCTCTACATCATGGAAAACCTGGGCGACAAGCCTTGAGCCGGCCGTTGATACGCGACGCGAGCTCGACTCATTCTTTTTGGCATCCACTCAGCCCATGACATGAAATCGATCGAAGCCCCGGTCGCGCTCGGCGCGTCTTCCGGGGTTCGATTCCTGTTTCATGTCGCGACCGGAGTCGGAGGCTCGAACTCGGCTTGCCGTTCGTGCCGATTCGATCAGGGACCGAGGCCGCCGTGCGTACGGAATGGAGTCATGTGCGAAGGCTGGTCGAGGAACCAGATCCGTTCCCATTCGTCGCCGATTTGGCGGAGGTTTTCGGAATCGACCAAGAGCTCTTCGACGCGTCTTGGCCCGTAGGCGGCATATCTTGGCAGCGGGACGGGCGCAGCCCTCGCTGAAGACGACGCCGAGCCCGAGCAGGCATAAGGTCGCCAGGATCTTTCGCATTGCTGGGAATCCTCCCACCTTTGTGGTCGCCACCGCCGGCTAGGCTGGGGTCCGGCCGGTCTGTCCTATGACCGAGGCCCTGGTCAACCCTGCGAAGCGAGCGAACTTGCGCAAAACGCAGCTCATCTCGCCCGGCCGGTTTGCACGGGCTAGCGGACCGACCCCGGCCGAGGCGCCAGCCTCAGACCGCAATTTCGATGGTCGAGCGAAGGGTTCCACCCCTCACCCTTTGCGCCTAGGCAGAACCTCTGGCGCGGGGGCTTTCCTTGCCCGTATTGGCAGGTCCGTTGTCCTCTATATCGGTTTCTTCGTCGGCCAACAGCAGGGGAAGTTTTTCGGATTTCATCGATCGCACCAATTCTTCCATCTCTTTCCCCGGCTTGAACGTCACCACGTTCTTCGCAGGCACCTCCACTTTGTCATTCGTGCGCGGATTACGCGCCTTGCGTGGAGCCCGCAGCTTAACTTCGAACACGCCAAAGTTGCGAAGTTCGATCCGGCCTTCGGAAACGAGTGTTTGGATGATTGCGTCGAGGGTCCGCTGGACGATGTCTTTGGTCTTGAGTTGAGTCAGTCCAATCTCGTCGGAGATTCTCTTGACGATTTCTTTCTTGGTCACAATCTCGTCTCCAGTGGGCCGGGCCGGTTGGTCCCGGGGATCGACGGGCTCAAGTGTAGGACTGGCCTAGAGTAGTGTCAAGGAAAAAGGATTCCAAGGGGCGCGATAACGGGGTCTTTTGGAGCGACAGACTTCGATCACATCGGGGTCGTAGCCTCATGGTTGCTCATCGGCTCCAAGAGAGCACGTTTGGTGGCATGCTTTCGCCTTGGATTCGGGATAGCGCGAGAGATGCACGGACAGCGGTGCATAATCCCAAGGCGTCTCGAAGGCCTGAGTCACGCGCCTTGAGCTCTGCTAGATATGTCTCCATAATTCCATTCCCGGTTTCAGTATATTTAGGGTCGCAGAGGAAGACTCGGCAAGCCAAAGGCCGCGCCTCGCGGGCCGTGCAAAGTCCTTTGGCGTCTTGCCAGGGGCATTTCGAGTCGTCGTCGAGTGGGCCTGGCGGGGCGCCGCCTCGGCGAAGAGCAGGTCTGCTTCGATCCGCGAGAGGTACAAGACGTGGTCGTACTCGCGGAATCGGCAACATCGACCGCTGATCAAGCACTCCGAACCCGAAGCCGAAACTGCGTCGTCCGCGCACGAATACACAGCCTTCAGTGCTCCGTTGAGGCTTCTTTGAGCGTCGCATTCCGCCGAACTCCGACCGTCTGGTTCGGTCATGATGGAGTCCGCGCAGCGGCGTCGACGATCTCATCCAAGCTATAGAGCTTTCCCTTGCCGGAGCCTGGACAAATCCCGCATACGCCTTCCCATGCGTCTGGAGTCTCGATGTTCTCGATCCAGAAGGGCCAAGTTCGGCACTGAGTGGGTCTGGCTGGGTAGACCGTGCAGCCCTTGGCTTTATCCCAGAAAATGCAGTCTCCGCCAGGCTTCTCGACCAAACTGATCCGGTCGCCAACTTGTCTTAAAAACTGCTTTCCAAAGGCTTCGACCGTTTCGCCGCGATACTGGGCAATCGCCTCGATCTCTTCGAGCTCGACCCAAACAAAGCCAGGCGCCCCGGTGCAGCATGCCCCGCATTTGGTGCATTCGAAACGAAGTCCATCGGAATACCACGGCTCGGAGGCCTTTTTCTTGCCCATGGCTTCGATTTTCCAGTGTTTCTGGGTAGCGATACGGCTGCCGCGAAATGCCAACGGCTTGAGAGTATCGTCCCTGTGGCCAATCTTCAACAAGCCGTACGAAGCGGCGGATGGACCCGGGTCGAAAAGCCGTGGTAATCTGGCTTTCCGAGAAGACTGGACCGTGAGGCCTGGCTGTCGAGGATCGTATGTCTGCTAGAGCCGCGACCCGGAGGCGGTTTCTCGAGGCGTCAACGGCGGCTCTTGCGGTGTCGTGGATGGATCCAGGCCGAGCCTTGAGCGCCTCGAGGCGGGATGAGCATCATTGTATGACAATACCGATTATTGATACCCACAAGCATCTGCTCGACCACGATCGCTTTCACATGGTCTGGGCGAAGCCAGGCGAGCCGATGGGGCGTAACTTCTCGCAGGCCGATTATAACGACGCAGTGCAAGGCCTTGGCTTTGCCAAGACCGTCTACATGGAGGTCGACGTCGCCGAGAGCGAGCATCTGAAAGAGGCCGAGAACGTTGCAGGGATCTGCGAAAGCGGCAAAACGATGATGGCCGCGGCGGTCGTCGGCGGCAGACCCGGTTCCGACGATTTCGAGTCATACGTCGCCAAGATCAAGAAGTTTAAATCGATCAAGGGCGTAAGGCAGGTTTTACATGGGGAGTCCACTCCCGAGGGATATTGCCTGGGTGAATCCTTCATCAATGGAATCAGGCTCTTGGGCAAAGAGGGTTTGCGCTTCGACCTCTGCATGCGGGCTGGCGAGCTTCTGGACGCTTGCAAGTTGATCGATCATTGCCCCGAGACGAAGTTCATCCTCGACCACTGCGGCAACCCCAACGTCCAGAGCAAAGACTCGTCGGATTGGAAGAAGGCCATCGAGAGACTGGCCGAGCGAGACCGCCTGGTCTGCAAGGTTTCTGGACTCGTCGAATCGGCAAAAAAAGGAGCTTGGTCGGCCGAGGACCTGGCGCCCTTCGTGAACCACGTTCTCGACGCCTTTGGCCCAGATCGGGTGCTCTTTGCAGCAAACTGGCCGGTCTGCACCATCACGGCGCCCTTGGCTCAATGGGTCAAGGCGCTCCAAGACATCGTCGCGGAACGACCAACATCGCTGAAAGCGAAGCTGTTTCACTCGAACGCCGAGAGGATTTACGGGCTCCCCGCCCTCCAGACAACATCATCTTCAGGGGAACGATGAGATGATTCGCCTCAAACTTGCGATAGTCTCGGTCATGGCCTGTACCGTTGCTGCCGGGTTTGCTGGTGGAGTGGTCGGTGCCGCGGTCGGCACGTTCGCTCCAGGGATTGTCGGTTGGCTTCAGGCACAGGGCAATGCGAACAACGGGTTCGACAACACCGAGTTCGGGCTCGGTCTTGGGGTCGTCTCTGGGCTCTTCTTTGGGGCTGCGGTGGGCGCATTCCTGGTGATGGGCTTCGCCTGGCGCGACGCCTGGCTCCTGCGAGCCGGCGTCGAACCCTACCCCAAGAGGAAACCCCAAGTGCTCGCGAGCGCGGATCTCGATCTGTTCGAGACGGGGAGTTATAGCCGCTAAATCAGCCGCCAATCGAGTGCATCAATCGCTCGGGCTTGATGAAGCGGGCGCTGTTGATCTGATGGCCTTCCCATTTGTCGGCGACGCTCAACTTTAGCGCTTCCGCCAAAGCCAGATCATTCGCTCCGCCGCGCATCAGGCTCCTTACGTCGGTCTCGTCGATGGCGAACAAACAGTTGCGGAGCTTGCCGTCGGCGGTCAAGCGGACGCGGTTGCAGCTTCCGCAGAAGGGCTTCGAAACCGAAGCGATCACGCCGATTCTGCCTCTCCCGTCGGTGTAATCGAAGTCGAGTGCGGGTTCGCGCGGGTCCGCATTTGGGGCTGGGGTCAAAGGCCCAACGCCTTCGGACACCGACTCGATGATTTCGTCCGCGAAGAGCACCTTCGAGCGTTCCCACTGGTCCACCGCGTCCAGGGGCATGTACTCGATGAACCTGAGCTCGAGTTGATGCTCACGCGCGAACTTGGCTAGCGGGACGATATCCTTTTCGGTCGACCCTCGGATGGCGATGGCGTTGACCTTCACGGGGTCAAAGCCCACTCTCTTGGCTTCGAGCACCCCCTCGACAACCTGTTCCAGGCCCGTCCTGCGCAGTCAGCCGAAAGAACGTCTCAGGGTCCAGCGTGTCGAGGCTGATGTTGATACGCTTGAGACCCGAGTCGAATAGCGATTTCGCGGCCGGGGCTAGCAGTATGCCGTTGGTGGTCAGTCCGACGTCCTTGATTCCTGGGATCGCGGCAATCATCTCGACCAGCTTGGGCAGATCCTTTCGCACCAGCGGTTCACCGCCGGTCAGTCGAATCTTGTCGACGCCTAGACTCGCCGCGACTCGCACGAATCGCGTGATTTCCTCGAACGTCAGTAGATTCGCCCTGGGTAGAAATTCGACCGATTCCGGCATGCAATAGACGCACCTGATATTGCAGCGGTCCGTCACGCTGATCCGCAGGCTG
Organism: uncultured Planctomycetota bacterium; assembly: GCA_963818975.1. GTDB lineage: Bacteria > Planctomycetota > Planctomycetia > Isosphaerales > Isosphaeraceae > CAWFUI01. Next base: position 45,862 of record CAWFUI010000004.1, read on the forward strand.
TTGTGCCTTCGGCCAAATCGATCGATCAGAATGCCAGCCTTACGAGTAATCATGAATAAATGCGAATCTTGTTTGGAGTGGCGAGTTGAGTCGTGGTCGTTACAAGCTCTCGGCCCTAACGTCCTTGGCTGGGTGGACCCACTCCTCCTTGCCGTCGGCGAACAGCTCCTTCTTCCAGATTGGCACGGACGACTTGATCGCGTCGATCAGCCATCGACAGGACTCGAACGCCTGGTCTCTGTGAGGACAGCTTACCACCACCGCCACGCTCACCTCTCCAAGGTCCAACTTCCCAATTCTGTGGACCAGGGCAAGCTTGACGATTGGCCAACGCCGGCAAGCCTCTTGTTCCAGTTCCGCCAGCTTCTTTCCGGCCATCTCGTGATAAGCCTCGTACTCGAGAAACGAGGTCTGTTTTTCCCCTGTAAACTCGCGGACCGTTCCCAGGAACGAGCAGACGGCGCCCGCGCGGTAGTCTCGCACGAGCTCCAACAGTCCAGCGTGGTCGATCGGTTGTTTGGTCAGTTCGATCATGCTTTTGCCGGTTTTTCGCAGCCCCCGCTGACCGGGGGAATGACCGCGACTTCAGCGCCCGCTGGTATCATGAGGTCTTCGGACGCATACTCGGAATTCACCGCAATCAACGAGGAAGGTAAGAGCGATTGCAAGCAGGGATGCGCCGCGACGAGAGCTTGCTTGAGCTCGCCCACCGTCAGCCCAGTCCGGGTTATGAGCTCGATGCTCCCGGCTCCCACCCTTTCTTTGGCGGCCGCGAACAGCAGGATCTGGTAAGACAAACGCCTCGCGCCCCTTTGAACACGCAATTCCATCGATTCTTATTCAATCTTCGCCGGTGCAGCCTAGGAGTTCAAGACGAGGACGCCATCTGCTAGCGGTTGCCGACGCGGCGTCGGCTCATGTACGCTCGGCTTAAGTCTCGAGGTATATCGATGAGTGCACGCGGGCCCAGACCCAAGCCGAGGACGTTTCCCACGCGAACAGTGGGTTCGGCTGCTGCTGAGCCGAACGTTGACTCCAATTCGACCCAAACCGTTGGCCAGAAAGATCCTGGACCTTCTAACTCGATCAAGATCCGAGGCGCCCGGACGCACAACCTCGCGAACATCGACCTTGACGTACCTCGAGAGAAGCTGGTGGTCGTTGCCGGGGTGAGCGGGTCCGGCAAGAGCTCTCTCGCGTTCGATACGATCCACGCCGAAGGCAGACGCCGGTTCCTGGCGACGCTCGAGCTTTCCTCCAGACGCTGGCTTGGCGCACTGGCCAGACCGGACGTCGACCTGCTCGAGGGCCTCCCTCCCACGATTGCGATCGATCAACGAAGCGCATCTCCCAGTCCCAGGGGAACGGTTGCGACCATCACCGAGATCGACGTGTATCTGCGCGTGCTCTACGCTCGCTTCGCTACGCCGCACTGTACGTCGTGCGGCGGAGAGGTCCGCTCCTGGACGCCCGAGCAAATCGTCTCGACCATCGCGAGCCTGGCTGAGGGCAAGCGCGTGCTCTTGCTCGCACCCGTCGGATTGGGAAGGAAGCAGTCGAATGCGGAAACGTTGCGCGCCATCAAAACAGCAGGACTTCTTCGCGTTCGCATCGACGGCGCCCTCTTGGAGCTCGACGAAGCGGAGTCGCGATTCGGGGCAAGCAAGGCCAAAGGCAAAACCCCTCGAATCGAAGCCGTGGTCGATCGACTGGTGGTCCGCCCTGGCTTGAAGGCTAGAATCGCCCAGAGCCTGACCCTCGCCCTCCAGTTTGGAGCAGGATCGGTGGTCCTCTCGGTCGAGAACGATAAGGGCGGGTGGGACGATAGGCTCATGAGCGTCAACCACGCATGTCCAGTCTGCGGGATCGGTTTCGAACGGCTCGAGCCTTCGAGCTTCAGCTTCAACACTCCCACGGGTGCATGCCCGCGCTGCAAAGGCCTCGGCTTCGAGCCCGAGTTCGACCGCGAGCGGAGTTTGCCCGATCTTTCGCTTTCACTTGCGGGCGGCGCCGTGGCGCCCTGGAACGTGCTCAAGCCCTCTCAGCGGAGTCGCTTGCTCAACGATGCATCCCTCCAAGAGTTTCTCCAGCGAGGAGGCGTTGACCTCCAAACGTCGCTTGCCGATTGGCCGGCGGGCTTGGTGGACCTGTTCTGGAACGGAAACGCTGACCACGGTTTTCATGGGCTCGAGACGTTCCTCGAACGCGAATATCGCGAGACGAAGTCCGACATCCTGGCGGCCGAGCTCGAGCGTTTGCGTTCCGAGCGGAGCTGCCCAGAGTGTCTGGGAGAACGACTGAACAAACCCTCGCGGATGGCGACTTTGGGCTCCCAGGCCGTCTCTTTGCCAGGATTGTTGCAGCTGGCGGCGCCCGAGGCCCGGCGCTTTCTCGAGGATCCTGGGCTCACTGGCCAAGACCAAAGCCTCGCAAAGTCCATGCTCGACGCAATACTTGGTCGAATTGCAATATTGGAGCGCGTAGGATTGAGTTATGTGAGTCTGGGAAGGCGGTCGGATACGCTCTCGGGCGGCGAACTTCAGCGCGTTCGGCTCGCCAGTCAGCTCGGGTCGGGGGTGAACGGAGCGTGTTACGTCCTCGACGAGCCGACCGCTGGTCTTCACCCCAGCGATACAGAGACGTTGCTCGGTTGCCTTCGCGAACTGCGCGATCGCGGCAACAGTCTGATCGTCGTCGAGCACGACGAAGAAACCATGCGCGCAGCCGACTGGCTGATTGAGATCGGTCCCGGCGCTGGAGAAAGCGGCGGCAAGGTCGTCGCCGCCGGGACGCTCGAATCGATCATCGCGAATCCTCAGTCATTGACGGGCCAATACCTCGGGAGGTCGATCGAATCGAAAGACTCGATCTCGAAGGATCGCGGCGTGAGCAAACAAACGATCGCTCAGACGCCTGTGCTTCGGCTGCGTGGAGCAGATGCTCGGAACTTGCAGCAAGTCGACGTGAACTTTCCAGTCGGCAAATTCACATGCGTCACAGGCGTCAGTGGTTCAGGCAAGAGCACGCTTGTGCTCGAGGTTCTTGCGCCTTCGGTCCGTCGATTTGCCGAGACGGGCCAAGCGACGCCGATCGGATGCGATACAATCGAAGGCGCGGAGATCTTCGAGCGGGTGGTTGTGATCGACCAGAAGCCGATCGGTAGGTCTCCACGTTCCACGCCCGCCACCTTTTCGGGAGCGCTCGACACAATCCGTCAGGTTTTTGCCAGGTCCAAGGAGGCGCGGCTACGAGGCTTTGGTCCATCGCGTTTCAGTTTCAACAGCGGCTCGGGCAGATGCGAAACGTGCCAGGGCAGGGGTTTCCTCAAGAGCCCGCTCGCATTCTTGCCAGAGCTTGCCTCGGTATGCGAGCAATGTGGAGGGAAGAGGTTCAACCCCCAGACTCTAGCAATCACATATAAAGGAAAGTCGATCGCTGACGTGCTCGAAATGACGGTCGACGAGGCGATTGCGTTTTTCTCGGCGATTCCCAAGGCCGCCGCCGCACTCCAGCCGCTTGCGGCCGCCGGCTTGGGTTATTTGGCTCTGGGGCAGTCGGGCTCGGAGCTCTCCGGCGGCGAGGCCCAGCGGCTCAAGCTGGCCTCCCAGCTTGCTCTAGGCCAAGCCAGGCCCGGCGGCTCGCTTTACATCCTCGACGAACCTACCACGGGGCTTCACTTCGCCGACGTCGCCACGTTGCTGGACGTGCTCTCCAACATCGTCAAAGCTGGCGACACGCTGATTGTGATCGAACACAACCTCGACGTAATCTCGGCTGCGGACTGGGTGATCGACCTTGGCCCCGGCGGAGGTCCCGACGGCGGAGCGATCGTGGCAGTGGGAACGCCCGAAGCGCTAGCAAATTCGGGTTCGGGCGCCACCGCAGTGGCCCTCCTCCGGCATTTCGGTCGACGACCGAAATGACGATCGAACAGTGGGCTGAACCCGATCAAGGCTCGAGATTCTTTTGAAAGAACTCGTCGACCAGTTCGACATAAAGCCTTCGGTTGTCGTGATAGCCCTCAACATGTCCTGAGAATGGAAAGGTGACGAGCTTGCACGAAGGTCCGATAGCTTTGGCGATCGCACGAGCGTTGTCGACGGGCACAAGTTCGTCAACCTCTCCGTGAAAGAGAAGCGTTGGGCGTTCTCCCCGGAGTCTCGCGGACTTGATAGGTTTGATGTTGTCGGTTCGGACTCCGTAAGCGAACTGCAGCTGCGTAGATGATCCCAGGATTGAAGAACTTAGGCAGGTGACTGTGCTTCGAGAGCTGGGTGTTCAAGAGCTTGGGTAGGTCGCCGAACGGACTATCCAGAACCGCGGCGCCGATCTCAGGGTTCCTCTCGCCTTCGAGAAGGAGCACCGCGGCGCCCATCGAGAACCCAACCCAACCGATGCGTTCAGGCGGATAGCCCTCGCGCTGGGCCCACGCGAGAACAGCCTTTACGTCCCTTCGCTCCTTGGCGCCCATCGTCAACCTGGCTGGATCGCTTTCGCCGTGGCCCCGAAGGTCGAAGAGGAGCACGTCGTATCCGCGTCGATGGAGGTCCCTGCCAAGCCCAGCGGTCTCGTCGAGGCAGGGCTTCATGCCATGAACTAGGATGATCAAGCGCCGATGCTTGGGCGTCGGCACGAACCAGCCCCTCAAGGTGATTCCGTCGCTGGTCTTGGTTGACCATTCGCGAGCGTCTGGCCCGAGCACGCGAACGTCCGTAAGATCTTGTCTGTTACGTGTTTGCGTCAAGACGTTCGCGGAAATGATCGACACGGCGACGTAGATCGAGAGCAGCGCGACGCCCGTGCCCAAGGCAACTCGTCGGCCGAGGCGTCCTTTCCTGGGGACCGAGGCTGTTGGAGTTGGTTCCATCGCATGCATTCCATTGGCGCAGGCGGAAGCGTCAAAATGAGCGAACTCAAAGGAATGGTATGCCGGGGAAGCAAAGTGAGCAAGTCGAGGTCAGAAAAGCCGTGATTCGGTGGATACGAGCTACGATCGATCCGAGCTCGCTGTTTGCGATCGTGCTTGATAGTAGAATGAGTCGGAATGGCCAGGACTTCAGGAGAATCACATGATGAGAACGATTCACGGCAACGTTCGTGGCAGAACCAGCGAGCTTGATGAAGACCTCGGCGTTGCGGAAGGCCAAGAGGTCGAGGTCCAAATCAAGACGATTCCTCAAACCCAACAATTGGGCGACGGCGTCGAGCGGACCGCAGGGGCGTTGGCCGACGACCCCTTTTGGGATGAAATCATGGAAGAAGTCCATAACGCGCGAAAGATCGGGCGCAGGCCGCAGTCGGAGGGTAAGTGACTCAGCCTCTTGACGCCAACATTAGCTCTGCCCAGATCTTGGGCCAGGACACAATGGCCAAGTCCTCGACAATAGGTGATCAAGCGTGCCTGAGAAAAATGACGAAAACATGAGCGGCCGTGCTTTAGCGTCGGACCCGGCTGGGCTTTCGCTTTCCCATGCCAAACTCGCGAGGTTCCATCCTGAGCTCTTCGGCGCCAGGGGAATTCTCTTGGGAGTTTATGAGTTATTTCAACGTGGATTTTATGCTGCCTCATATCATTTGATAAGAGCCGGCGTCCAGAACGGGGACAGCCGAGCGGCGATCGTCGTTTCCACGGCGCCGATACTGGTCGCAGCGTACAGCGACGAATTCGATTGCGTTTCACTCTTGAGATTCCCCGATGAAATCTCGAACGAGCATCCACTGACAAAGGGCGGAAGACTTTTGACCGCGAATACATATTGGGATAGGCGATCTGGGTTCGTTATCGCAAGTGATCTCACAAATGGGCCGCGATCCTTGCACAATTATATTAACTTTACTCCACTTATTACTGAGTTTCTGAGCGATGACCTGGAACGGATCGATAAGCGAAAGGCGGAGATCAGCGAGGCGGAGTGGGAGAGAACCGCGGAATTGGCTGCCGAGTACGTCAATCGTCAAGGGGCCAGAGCCCGCGACGGCCGACCTCGGTTCTGCACCCAATCGGCGGAGTTGCCGATCCGTTAGAATTTCGTTTGGGAATCGTACGCAATGGAGTCGAGGTATGCGCGGACGAGACGAGAGTGGCAGTCCCAGCGATCCGCACAACCTCAACCGATTCGTCCAGGCTCAAGCCAACGTCTATGAGCGAGCCCTTCGTGAGGTCAAAACCGGGCGCAAACGGACGCACTGGATGTGGTTCATCTTTCCCCAGCTCGACGGCTTGGGATTGAGCTCGACGTCCAAACGGTATGCGATCAGGAGTCTCGACGAAGCAAGAGCCTACCTCGAGCACCCGATTCTCGGTCCGCGGCTCAACGCATGCGTCGAGGCCGCATTGAGCGTCGAAGGCAAATCCGCTCATGACGTCTTCGGTTCTCCCGACGACTTGAAGCTGAGGTCGTGCGCAACACTGTTCGCATTGGTCTCCCCGCCAAATTCGGTCTTCGAGCTCCTGCTCGAGAAGTATTACGAAGGCCGTCGCGACGATCAGACCACCCGTCTCGTCGAGCTCGCAACTTCTCGGGACTCAGGTCTCCAGGGCTAAGGCAACAGAAACTCGCTCTTCCATCATCGAATCAACTCATTGGCAACGGCAAGCATCCGCGTCACTCAGTCGCGATTTCCAGCGCCTTCTCCAATTGCGGGTCGGCTCCCTGGGCGAAGGGAAGCCGATCAGGAAACTCGACCTCGGGAGCAACGCCGATATCAAGCCATACTGCGTATGGCAGGATTGAAGGTTGAAATCGAGCGCTTCGCCTCACTGACTATCCCTGAACAGAGGAATCGGCTCGCTCGGCTGCGGCTTTCAACGCCATCAGCCGATCCCTCATGTCGCCGGCAAACACACGCAAGATCACTGGGTCGAACAGCCACGCCAGCCACCTGGGTCGGGCGCAGTAGACTGTATAAGAAGACCACCCGTGTTCGTTCAGGCGCCACGCTTTCGAACCGCCATGTGCCGGCGAAGCTCTCCAAGAACCAGGGGCCTTGGGTCATCTTGATCGCCGTCGCATCCGGAGGGTTGAACGAAACATACTCGGTTTCCATAGCCCACCCATTGCGAGAAACGCAAAAAGCTCGGACGCCGACTCCAGGCTCGCGAGCGTCACCCACAAGCCTTGCAACTTGGAGGAACGGATCCCAGTCGAGTCGTCTGCTGTAATCCTGCGTCAACCAAAACAGCCGATCGGGGTCGGAATCGATCACCACGAACTCCTCAAGAATCATCGACCTGCCCCTTGAGAACAAATCAAAGGTATTCACCTTCGACCTTGAGACTTGAATTTGGACTCTCTGAAATCATGCCATATTCAGACGCAGCTTGGATTTACAGGATGCTCGAATGTGCCGCTGTTGCCGCCGCTGTCGCGCTATTCGAGCCCGACGAAATCCGAGAAGATTCGATTCCAGATCCGAATTGGATTTAAGGTAACTGCTTCAAACGTTTATTGATATCAATCAACGCTTGGTCTGGTGCGAATGATCACTCAGTCGCGATTTCCAGCACCATCTCCAATTGCGGGTCGGCTCCCTGGGCGAAGGGAAGCCGATCAGGAACCTCGACGTCGGGAGCAACGCCGACGCCCTCGAGCCGCTGGCCGTCGACCAGAATGTCGCCAACCGCAAGGTAAAGCAGGGCCTTGTCGCTCAGCATGAAGACCCTCCCAGCCAAGGCTGCGCCTGCCGTCCGTTCGCCGACCAACTTGCCAATCTTGTGCTTCTTGACTGCGAATACGACGATCTCTTTTCCACTCCTCGAGCCGCCATTGATCAAAATGACCAAAGGTTTGCGCAGCTTGGATCGAAGCGAGTGTGGTTTCTCTCCGCGTCGATCTGGTCGAAGTAGGGCGCGGTCCGGTCGAACAAGTTGAGGAATGTTGGACTTGCCCCGCCCCAGCCATCTCGGAAATCGAGGACCAAAGCATCGGCCTTCGCAAACTTGCCGATGATGGCTTCGCGAAGAGCTTGCTGATACTGCTCGCCCGCTGCTGAAAACAACGGCATGTAAGCGATGGTCTTACCTCGCTTCTCGTACAGCCTGGCCCCGAGCTCCTGAGCTTCGAGCCATTCGGTGGAAGGGTCGATCTTCCGAGGTGTGACGATCACCTCGTGGGGCGTTTGAACTTCTCGACTCTGGACCGTCAGAGTCACTGGCCGACCGGCTCGCCCCTGAAACGATAAGACCGGATGAAACTCCTTGCCGTCTGCTCGTAGGATCTTGTCTCCTCGCTTTAAACCAGCTTTGGCAGCCGGTCCTCCAGCAAAAACCGTCCGTACGAAACATCCTGGCGCCACATCGACGCCGATCGAGTCGATCTCCCCGGAATCCAACCCCAAGGGTTTTCGAAAGATCGACTTCAGTCCAAAGTATTCGACGTCGTCGGAAGTGAAATAGGCAGTGTGGGAAGCCTTCAGCCGGCCCAGGGCTTCTCGAGTGGCTTTGACAAAGGCGTCCTGGTCTCGAACGTTCTTGGCATAGCCTGCATTCTCCTCTGCCCAGGCTTCTGCTCGGGCCCGATCGAAGAAATGCTTACGAACCAGCGAAACGATCTCGACCTCTTTGGTTTCCTGCTCGTTTTGTCGCTTACCTTCCGAGGTGTTGGCGAATGCGGAAAGCGTAACTAACCCACAAGCGAGAAGCCGTTGCAAAGCCATACGATAGGACATAGGTTCATTCTCGAAGAGACAAATCGACGAATCAGGTGGCGTCGCAGGATACGCCATGGGTCACAACCGAATCGCCCAGTGAACGTCATCCGAGGGTAAGAAAGGGGCAGCTTCCAATCAAGCGAACCCAGTGTTCCCGAAATCGGCCGTCGCTGTTACGATGCCGGCGACGTCAACATCAAGGAGGTTCCCCATGCGAAGGATTGCCGAGCTCGACAGCCTGCGCGGCCTAGCCGCGATTGTCATTATCACCAGGCACGCCACGCATAGCGTCCCGTTTGGCTGGGCAGGAGTCGACCTCTTCTTCGTACTCTCGGGCTACCTGATCACGTCGATCATCCTCCAAAATCGAGAAAAGCCGGAGTTCCTGAAAAGCTTCTACGCCCGCCGAGCCTTGCGGATCTGGCCGATCTATTACCTGACGATCTGTGTGCTCTTGCTCATCGACGTACTTAGTCATCGCAATTCCACTTGGGCATGGTGGTGTCTGACGTACACCCAGTTCACATCGCTCTTATTTGGCTCCGGTGCATCCGTTCCTCCAATCATCTCCAGGCCCACCTGGAGCCTTGCCGTCGAGGAGCAGTTTTACCTGGTCTGGCCGATTCTCGCGATGAAGCTACCCAATCGCCTCTTTCCCACTCTGGCGATCGCAGCGATGGTCGTCGCCTTCATCCTGAGAGCGGCGGGGCTCGAGGAGTATCTCGCTTGCACGCGCATCGAAGGGCTTGCCTTGGGAATTGTGATGGCCTCCAACCGTGGCCAGTGGCTGATCAAACACTCGGCGAAACTCGCGGTCGGACTTTGCGCGATTTTCTTGGCTATCAAAGGATTATGGCTTCCCGGTTGGGAGTCGGGGAAGTTCACGTTCATGGCCTTCGCGTGCACTGCGGTGGTCTCTTGGGTGCTTGAAAACGCTGGCCAACCGAAGCTTGCCTGGATGCGTCGTCGGCCGCTCGTTGAACTTGGTATGATGAGCTACGGCCTTTACCTGTATCACTTTCCGATCCTCGAGGCTCTGAGAGGCTTTTTCGCGGTCTATTCGTGGCCGAGATGGATTCCTGCGTTGCTGGTTGGCCCAATAACGCTGGTGGTGGCGCGAGCCTCTTGGATCTGGATCGAAAAGCCGATTCTCGAGTTCAAGGACCGCTTCGCGTACGCGACCAAGCCCCGAAGCAGAAAAGCCCACTCCGTTGGTTCCGCCGAGCCGTTGCCCACATGAATTTCGACCGTGGCGAGATCGAAGAACCGTCGTCGAGCATCCCCTTGGCTCTTATCGATCCACGCAATTTCGAGCCGCCACAATTTCTCGAGTGGGCCAAGGCGAACGGTTGTCGAGAAGAGACCTCGAGGCGATGGCTCGCCGCGGTTGTTGGCAGGGACGTCCACGATCGTTTCAGGCTCGCAGCCGGGTTTCAGGTTCCCAAGCGGCTGTTGGACCTTGTCGTCGACCCACTTCCCAGGCTGATGCTCGAACGAGTGGACGTTTCGAGCCGAGACGGTTTCGAGAAGCTCTTGTTTCGCACTACGGACAGGCTCGCGGTCGAGACGGTGCTCATCCCGCTGCACAAGCAGGGCGCTGTGAGCATTTGCCTTTCTTCGCAAGTCGGCTGTGCGATGGCCTGTGGGTTCTGCGCCACGGCTCGGATGCCGGTGAGGCGCAACCTGGAAACCTGGGAGATCATCGATCAATTCGCCCAGGCAAGGCAGCGTGCGAACGAGCAGGGTAGGCGAGTGACAGGGGCTGTGTTTATGGGTATGGGCGAACCGTTCTTGAATTACGATCGTGTGTTGGCGGCCGCCGAGCTTTTGTCGAGCCCCATCGGCGCCGCGGTCGCTGCCAAGGCGATCACGATCAGCACTGTCGGATTGATTCGGGAGATCGATCGTTACACCACGGAGCGCAGAAGGTTCCGGCTGGCGATTAGCCTTGGCGCGGCAATCGATGAGAAGCGAGCCAAGATCGTTCCCATGGCTGCCAAGGTCCGCGCGATCGATTTGGCTTTGGCGGCGGCTCGGCACTCCCAAGCTCGTAACGTGCGAGTGACGATCGCTTACGTCTGCATTGGCGGATTCAACGTCGGCCTGGAAGACGCCGTTGCCTTGGGCGAACTGTTTCGAGACGTTCGCATCAGGCTCGATTTGATCGACGTGACCGACCCTACCGGGGCGTTCCGTCCGCCGACTGCGGACGAGCTTCGGTTGTTTCGCGAATGCGCTCTCAGTTCATTTGGCCCAACCGGTGGCTCGGCGTTACTCGGGCGGAGCGGACATTCGCGCTGCCTGCGGCACGCTCGAGGGGGTGTGAGCGTCCTCGTGTCGTGACATTTGTGATCCGCGCAGTACGCCTCGAATTTGTACGAAACGAGCCGGGAGGGTTGCCCCGCCCGGCTCGTGGTTTTTTGGAATGCTCGCCGCGAGCATACTGCGTCGGAATTCACTTCCCTTCGGTTGAACGCGTGATGAACTCGTTCGATCCGGCGAGGGTTGCAATCACCTGGTCATAAGCAGCGCCCTTGGTCTGGCTGATCTTGGCAGCGTAGTTGGCCGCGGCGTTGTCGGTGTTCCTCCGCAAGAAGTTGCCGTAAAGGTTCGCCACGGCCACCCCCGCGGCTTCTTGGCTGTTGATGACGACCGAAGCGACTTGCGTCGGTGCGACCCCCGAGTTCAGTTTCGTTACTTGAGCGCTGGCCGCGACGTCGGGCTTTCTGTGCAGCGCCACCGTGTAGAGCCGGTTGACGAAACCCTCGTTCGTTGAGCCTGCCTTGATCAGAAACTCTTTGGACGAGACAAGCTTGTTCATGAGAGAGTTGACCGATCCTCCTGTAGTAAGGTGTTTGACCCCAGCAGCAAGGCCTGCCTGGTCTGGGGCGCGGTCGAGAGTGTTCCAGTAGAGCGAAGTGACCTGATTGCCTCGATATTCCGAACTCTTCTGGATCGACGCGATGATGGCCTTCGGAGTGGTCGCGCCCGTCTGGAGAGCCGTGGAAAGGTTCGTGATCGCCGTTGCGTCGGCCTCTCTACCAAGCAGTTTGTTGTAGACGCTGCTGACGTACGCTTGAGCTTTGGGAAGCGATCCGCCCGCGAACGGGACGGAGCTCAAAAGTGCGCGGTCCTCCAGCGCCAATACCGTTGGTTTGGCTTGGCGGATCCTGGATGATTTCTCTAGCGAATGTCGAACTGCCAATTGAAAAAACATGAACATCACTCCCTGTTGAAAACGAAACACGGTTCTGAACATGCGAACGAAGTCTCAGCGCGCGGCCGACAAGCGATGGCTCGAGCGACGCATCGTGAACCTTCGTTCTGCTTCTCCGACCGACTCGAGTGCGCAGCCCGACCGCAAGCCAAAACGGCTCGTCGGTGGTCCGGCGCTTGTGATATTGAACGCCTGTTCGCTTAAACGGATCCGCCCGAGATCGCCTCTACGTTTCCTTCAAGAGGAACGTTCTCTCGACGCCTCGCACCTCTGGGGGGAACGAGAGCGCAGAACATTAGTTGATGATCGGGGCTGAGGATTTCCACTCCGCCGGAGGCGAACCCAGCCCAGTCGGTCCTCCGGCCGCGAGTCGTGGGTTTGGCCTCCCGCTCGACGACCCTGTACTGATCGCTGAACGAAATCTCGAAAAGAGCAATCGTGTGCTGGAAAGCGCCCGTCGCCGAGCCGTCGAAGCCCGACTCTAAGTCGAACCCGACGGAATCGACGACGGCGTCCTCCTGTTCCGCGGGGACGCTCGTATTTGCGGCAGGCCCGACTGGAAGAGCGACGATCCTCCCCAACGAACGACGAGCCTTCACCAGTCTGACCCCGATAACATCCCCAACCGGGGTGGTCGTCGTTTTGCATGCGTCCGGCGGTTCGAGGGCAAACGAGCACGCTTCCCGGGGCTCTTCACGCCACCTTTTGTCGAGCTCGAAGTGGGTCGACCCGCGCCGTTCTTCGAGGTCGCGTATCTCGTCTCTGACCACCACTTCGGCCTCTCCATATCGACCCAGGTTCAGAAGAATCTCCGCGTGCAACTCTCTTGTCGATTGAAGCGAGAGAAAGAGATCGAGTGACTCTTCGAACTGACTGGCAAGTCGCTTGAATCGCCTGGTTGCCAGCCGTGCGGGTTGTTCAGCCTCTCGATCGCGGTTTAAACCGTGCAAAAGCGACGCCTCGAGGCGACGGCACCTCGCGAGATTCAAGAGAGCGTCTGGGCGGGTAGCAGCGCCTTCTCGCGGGTTCTCCGCCAGCTCGACCGCCCGCACCACGGCCGCGAGCGCCCGGTCGATCTTCCCCTCTCGAGCAAGGCTGTTCGCGAGTGCTACGTGATAAGCCGCGACGCCCGACTGCCTGGATTTTCAGTTTCCCGCATTCCTCTCGATCCAATCGGTCTGCCGCACCGCCGACTCGAAGGCGTCGCGCGCCTCGTCGACCCTGCCCAATCGATCGAGAAACTGACCGAAATGATACATCGTAACCGCCATATGATAACGCGAATCGACGTCGTTTGTTCGCTCGCGAACCGCCGCCTCGAGAGCAGACTTGGCGCTTCTGAACAGCGATTCGGCTTCCACCCGCCGATCGTCGCCAACGATCATCGCGAGCACTCCATCGATCTTGGCGGCCGTGACGAGCGCCGGCGCCGATCGATTCGTCTCGCTGAGGGCCTGCTCCGCAAGCTCGCGGGCCAGCCTGGCCTGCTGTTCTCCGACGTCGGATCTCCCCAGTCGCCTTTCGATCAAACCAATGCGCAGCAACCCCTCCGCGAGCCAACATCGAATCGCCGTCTTTGTGCTGATCACGGGTGTATTGTCGATAATACATAAGAGTCTTTTCCGCGAATTTCCGCTTCAGCGGGCTCAGGGACGGCTGATCGCACAACCAATTCTCCAAGACCTCGACGTACAGGTCGTCCATGACCCGCCGGGCCTGGTCTCGCTCGCGAACGACCTCTTGGTTTTTCGCGGAGAGAATCGAAACGCCGATCGACAAGGCGATCGACATCGCGGCCAACATGCCGGCGATCGAAAGCGAGACGACTGGGTTTCGGCGGGTCAGCTTGGAAAGGCGTTCCAGGACGGTCGGCCTTCGGGCCAGAATCGTTCTATGCTCGAGAAACCTGCGCAAATCCTCCGCCATTTCCCTGGCCGACTGGTATCTCGAGAGTGTTTCCTTGGCGATCGCTTTGAAAACGATCGTCTCGAGATCCAGTGGGATCGAACGATCCAAAGAGCGCAACGGTCTCGGTTCGAGATACTCGATCGCGTAAAGGATCTCGCGGCGGTCGCTGCCGCGAACGGCGGGCTCGAGTGCCAGTAGCTCGTAGATCGAGAGTCCAAGCGAGTACACGTCGGTGCGATGGTCGACGATCCCCTTCTTTCCCGACGCCTGCTCTGGACTCATGTAACGAAGCGTCCCCGGCAGACTTCCCGAAACCGTCATTCCCGCTTCGTCGTCGAGGATCCGCGCCAAGCCAAAATCGGCAACCCAGAGTTTGTTCCGATCGTCCAGCAACAAATTCGCAGGTTTGACGTCGCGATGCACAATTCCCTGGGAATGAGCATGCGCCAGGGCGTTCGCCGCTTGCATTGCGAGCTCGGCGATCGTTCGATGGTAATCGGTCGAACGCACGCGAGCTTGGTAGCTCCGACGGTAATTCTCCAGAAAGGACTGGTGATTGGTCGGGTTTTCCAGCCTCGGGTGCGAAGCCGGCGCGCAGCGCCTTCCGACGGATCGGCTGCGGATCGCGAACGAACGTCGATGAGCGTCGCCAGCGGATTCGAGCGTAAAGTCGCCGTGGGCCTTTCGCCCCATCGCTGCTTGAAAGAGAAGTTCGAGGGCTTCTCTCGAGTGAGAAACTGAACCATATCGTTGAGAGTTGGACCCTCGACAAACTGCATCGCGTAGAAATCGACTCCGCGGTCGTGGCCCACGGCGAAAACTGGCACGATGTTGGGGTGGTTGAGCAGCGCCGCGGCACGAGACTCCAGTCGAAAACGCGCCTTCTGTCGGGAATCGAGCGTTGCCGAGGAAGGCAGAACCTTCAGCGCCACGCGTCTTCCGAGAGAGATCTGAAGCGCCTCGTAGACGATCCCCATCCCGCCTCGGCCCACCTCTCGGATGATCTGAAAGTCGCCATAGGACTCCAGCTCCGCTCGGACTGGAACTTGTCGCTTGTGGTCGCGTCCGGCGTTTTCGATTTTCCCGCCCACTCGTCGGATGAATTCGAAGCTCGCCAGGCACGCCCGCAAATCGTCGGCAAGCTCAGGGGCTTTCATCGTCAGCGAGGCCGCATCGGCGAAGCCGTTTTTCTCGACCGATTCGAGACACATTTCGAGCAGTTCCGTCAGGCGCTCGTCGAGCGAGCCTGCCTGCGATTTGGTGGGTTGGCTCACGACTTCGCCTCGATCAGCGGATGAAGCTTCTTCAGCGCGCGCGTCCAGAGCAGCCGCACCGAACCCTCGGTTCTGCCCATAAGCCTGGCAACTTCGCTCCAGCGACGTTCCTCCAACCCCCGAAGGATCACCACCTGACGATCGGTCGCCGAGAGCTTCGCTAATGCGACCGCCAAGGTCGCTGTCGATTCCTGCTGGAGCGCATCCTGACTGGGGGAGTTGGTATTCGCTCGAGCATGCGTCCAAGGCTTCGCATAGTCCGATGCGCCGACGTCGTTTCCCAGAACTCCTGGCGCCGTTCTGGCCCGCTCGAGCGATTTGCAGCGAGCTTCGTCCGCCATGCACCTGCTCAATATCCCTTTCAACCACGATGCCAACTCCCATTTGGTCTTGCCGCGAAACTGCCCAAAACGCAAATTTGCCTTGATGATCGTCTCCTGCGCTGCGTCCGATGCGTCCAGATGGCCGACGGCGCCGCGGCGAATCCGCCCTCGAGCCGTCGAACGAAGCAGTTCTCGGTAGCTTTCGAGCAGCCAAGCAAGCCGCTCCGGCGCCATTTGATGAGCCGTTCGAATCAATCCGCTGGTCGTCTGATCGTCAGGATGCATCACGCATGTCGATCCGTATCGTGGAGTCGAACTGGGTTCTATGGATAAGACGCGGTTTGCTCTAGAAAGCGTACAAAAAAGATCGAGCGAGCCTAACCAGGTGGAATCGGTCGCTTGGCGCAACTCCTCACCCGATTGGGCTTTCGCGAAATCGTGGAAATGCCGATACTACGCGCGTGGGTCGATCAACCGTCGATGCAAGAGGCCAGGGAAAGGATTCCCAACATGGCGAGCGCCCCGGGCCAAGCCCAAAACACCAGCGGCGGAATTGTCCGTTCAAGTGGGAACCCGAGATTCTCCGGCGAAATCGCGCCTGAGTGGTTCCTGAAGCTACTCGACCATCCTTCGGCGAAGAAACGGCTCGCGTTTCTCTTGGGGGTGCTGATGGTCGTCTTCTCCGCCCCTCCGCTCTACAACAACTTCTACTTCCTGCTCAACAAAGACTACGACCTCTGGTACTGGACCGGCTGGTTCTTCCGCGACGGGGCCTTGGTGTACCCCAGACTCCCTCGCCAGCTCTTTCCTTTTATGTATCCGCCGTCTTGCGCGTTCATGTTGGCGCTGGCGACTCTGGCCGGCGCGCATGGCTACATGATCATCCTCTTGGCGCTCAATTCGCTCGCCTGGCTTGGCTCGATTTTCTGCTCGATCGACCTCGTCGGTTCGTCCTCGATCCAGAGGAAGTGGATTCTCTTGGCGCTCTTGCCGACCGCTTTCGTCGTTCCCTACATCCACGACACCTATTTACTAGGCCAGCCAAGCCTTTTGATGCTGGCTCTGATGCTGGGCGGATTCTCGCTGTTGAAGCGGAAGAAGGACGGTTTGGCGGGTTTTGCGTTCGGCATTGCCGCGGCGATCAAAGCCTACCCGATCATGGCGATCGTCTATCTGCTTTACAGGCGCCGCTGGAAAGCCGCGGCCGCGATGGGCCTTTTGGTTGGAGTTCTCTTGTTCGCCGCCCCTTTGATGTTCAGGACCAAGGCCCAGGTGAAAGAGGACTTCTTGCTTTGGACCAAGGGCATGGTGCTCAAATACGATTCAAAGACGATCGCGCAGCGCCCGGAACGGTGCTACAGCTTCAAGAACCAGTCGCTCGTCGCGCTCGAAAGCCGCCTGTTTCGCGAGGTGCCTGCCGACGGCGAGGTCGATCCTTTCTGGCGCGTCAATGTCATGAACCTGACGTTCAAGCAGTGCAACATGGTCATCGCCCTGACGGGGTTGGCGTTCTGTTTGATTTACGTGGCGGTCATGCCTCCCAAGCGACGGATGGACGAGAGGGACATGGCTCACGAAGCTTCGATGCTTCTGATCATGATTTTGATGTTCGCTCCATTATCTTTTAATTATTCCTACATTTGGTTGTTGTTTCCATTTGCAATGGGCTTGAAGCTTGCTCTTGACGCGGACTCTTCCGGAGAAAGGCGCGCCCATACCGCAGCGATTGGACTTGCCGTGGGGCTCTTGACGCTTTCGATCGCCGTCCCCAAGACGTCCCAGGCCTACGGCAACGTCCTGTTGTCGGGCGTCGTGCTCTTTGCGATTTCGGCAAAGGCGCTCGCCAAGAAAAAATGGAAAGGATCGAGGATGGAACGCCTGAGCGCGGAAGGCGTTCCCCCAGTGCACAAGCCGATGCGATTGTTCGGTTCGCAATCGACTTCCACGGGCAATGCTGTACGGGAGAGTGTTTGACGCGGTAGGACGCGTCTGGGGGATGGTTAGCTGGGCGAGCCAAGTCGGCGAGCACGGTCTTGCCTTAGGGCGGCAACGATCTCGAGCGTCGGCTTGATGTAAGGCTGCAAGGCGGGTTGAGCTGCAATCCACTCTTCTGCGTGCGGCAGCGCTTCAAAAACGGTACGGCCGTCTCGTTGCGTGCGAACAGCCGCTCCACGATCGACCAAGAACAGCAAGACCGCAACTTTGCGCGCAGGGGCGCTGCGACCCAGTAAGTCGAATTCGAAAGCGAATCCTCGAGCGCGAGCCCTACGAATTTGAGCCCGTCGGACACAAGCGCTTCATAATGTTCGTCGTTCGCGTGCAGACGATAATGCGAAAGTCGTCCCACCCATTGGCGGGTCAGCGATCGAATGGAAGAAAGCGACACGAAATTGTCCCTCGAAACCATGTTCAAGCCCTGGATCGTCCAAAGGCAATTAAACGATTATACTCAGTAAGGCAAGGGCAGGAATGAACCTTCTCAAAACGGCGTCGATCCACCCAAGAAGGCAATTATCGAAGACGTGGGAATTAGGGAAACTACGCAAACAGGAGGGATCGACCGAGATCGTTTTCTTCTTCAAGAATCCGCGATCGTCGTGCAGACTGCACGATCGCACTCTGGGCGCCTCGCTGGAAATCCACGAAGCGTCGGTCGCTATTGTTTGCCTGCCTGCGTAAAAAGGCGTTTCCGAAATCCTACGTATTTCCTTGACGCAAGAGCTGTCAAAGGGCTTTTGCCTTTGACACTGACCATGCCATCCACTATGTTGCCGATGGGCTCGGACCAGGAGGATACGAGCCGTGGGCGCATGTTTTGCTGTTCCAGAAGCAATTCCTCGCCGCGCATCCTAGGGACAGAAATCGCCTGATGTTTGAACCACTTATCAAACTTGTCAGCAAGCGACCGATTGTCATTTTCCTTGGCTGGGTTGCGATTGCGTTCGTGCTCGGACGGTTTTCGCCGGCTTGGGACGTGGTGAGTCGCGACGACGACGTCCGTTTTTTTCCCGCGGGCTATCCCAGCGTCGTAGGCCAAAATCTCCTGTCCAGGGGGTTCCCCGCAGAGGCGTCGAGCTCGGAAGCGGTGATCATCGCCGAACGCCGAGATTCCAAGCTCTCGGACCGCGACTTCAATTATGTGACCGCACTCTCGAAGACGCTTGCCAAGATCAAGACCGACGAGCCAAACCTTGGCATTCGCAAGGTGATCGACCACCGAACTCCGCTGATCGGGCCCAGATTGATCGGCGACGCGAAGGCAGGTAAAGGACAGGCGGTGCTGACCGTCGTCTCGCTTTCCGGAACTTATGTATCGAAGAAATCGCGGAACGCGGTCGACCGTTTAACCAGAATGCTCAAGGAGCTTCCCAAGCCCCCGGACGGCATGACTCTGGAAATGACGGGCTCGGCGCCGGTTGGCCACGATATGAACATCGCATCCGACCAGTCCGCCGCCAACACCACCACGGCGACGGTCGTTCTCGTCGTCGCGATTCTCCTATTCGTGTACAAATCTCCGCTATTGGCGCTCATTCCCTTGGTGACCATCGCACTTTCGGTGGTCGTTTCGCTCGACGCTGTGGCGCTTCTAGCTTCTGTCCCTCAATTTCATATTCAGGTGATCAACATCACGAACGTCTTCGTGGTGGTGATTCTTTTTGGCGCGGGCACCGATTATTGCTTGTTCCTGATCGCCCGCTATCGCGAGGAGCTGGCTCGCGGAAGAACGGGCGAAGACGCTCTGGCAGTGGCGATCCGCAAGGTTGGAGGCGCGCTTGTGGCAAGCGCCGGCACAGTGATCTGCGGACTCGGCATGCTCTGGCTTTCGAGCTTCGCCAAAATTCGTTACACAGGTCCCACGATCGCCGTTAGTTTGGCGGTGGCGCTTTTGGCCAGCCTCACTTTGGCCCCAGTGCTCCTGCATTGGCTCCGGGGGGCCGTTTTCTGGCCATTCAAGCCGCCGCATCACGTCGAGGGCAGAGACCCCGAGGCCGAGAGCCTCGAAGAGACTCCGATGGCGGGCTTTTGGGCGAAGGTCGCCGATTGGGTCGTCAAATACCCAGGTTGGATTTTCGCCACCAGTCTCGCCGTGCTCTTACCTTTTGCAGTGGTCGGAGCTCGCACGCAGGCCAGCTACAGCCAACTCGCCGACCTTTCGCCGTCCTCGCCAAGCGTTCGAGGCGAACTCGTGGTGAGACGGTATTTTGCGATTGGCGAACTTGGACCCACGTCGGTTTTGATCCAACACCCCACTTTGAGCTTCAAGAGTCGCGAGGGCCGCGACGCGGTGGAAGAGCTGAGCAGCCGCATCGTCCAGCTTCCCAACGTGTCCGAGGTTCGCTCGTTGACGCGGCCGTTGGGCAGACCTCTCGATTCCCCAGAGCCCCTGGGCAAGCGCAAGCCTTCAGCCGCGAACTCGAATTTCTTCGATCGGCTTATCGGCTCGTCGGCGCGATCGGTAATGGAAAGCCCGCTGGCTTTGAGGGGAATTCGTTCGCTTTCGGAAGGTCGCTACGTCAGCGTCTCGAGCGACGTGGGGGCTGCGGACCAAGCACATATTACCCGCATTGATATCGTTTATTCTGTCGATCCGTTCTCGCCCAAGAGCCTCCGAACCTTGAACCAGGTTCAGAAGCTGGTTAGGGAAGCCGCAGCGGACGGAAAGAAACTCTCCGGGGCCACCGTTGGATACACGGGCTCCACCGTGATGGTCGACGACCTCCGCGCCGTGACCACGCGCGACGAGCATCTGATGTTCATCGCGGTCACCCTGGGCGTTTACGTCATCCTGGTGGCGCTCCTGCGGAAACCCGGGATTTCGCTTTATCTGATCGCCACGGTCATCCTTGGCTATCTTGCCTCGTTGGGAATGACCGAGCTCTTCTTCAAGTCGCTTGCGGCGCCTGGAACCTGGAGCGGGCTCGATTGGAAAGTGGCATTCTTCCTCTTCGTGATCCTGGTCGCGGTGGGTGAAGACTACAACATCTTCTTGATGAGCAGGGTGGTCGAGGAGGAGGCGCGGTTTGGAACCGTCGAAGGAACCCGCAGGGCCGTCGCGCATACCGGCGGCATCATCAGCTCCTGCGGGCTCATCATGGCGGGCACGTTCTGCTCGATGCTGACTGCAAGCCTTACTGCGCTGCGCGAACTTGGCTTCGCCCTTGGTCTGGGCGTTCTGCTCGATACGTTCATCGTCAGACCGATCTTGGTTCCCTCGTTCGTCATTCTGTGGCATCGAGTGCGAGGCAATAAGACCACTCTTCCGAACTCGCCGTTCAAACCTGCTGTCAGCGAAATCGAGCCATTGGGCGGCGATCTCGACGCCCACCACGAACCTGTCAACGGAAACGGGCACTTGGATGGTTTCGCCAAGCCCTGGACGAAGGTCAATCGATAGCCGGTCACTTCCCTTGATCCAGAGCGCTTGGAATCACGATCCGTTGAGATATGACGGTGGATCCTCGAACCGAATGATCGGCAATTCCTGGACAGCCTTGCGAAGCGCTTGTTCCCACTGCGCGTGAATCTCGAGCAGGTCGGGGTCGCGCTCCGTGAGTCGTCTGTAGCGGGAGATCTTCAGATTGTCGCGGCCATAGACGATCAGGTCGATCGGCGGGCCCACCGTCACGTTTGAGCGCATGGTCGAATCGAGCGAGATGATCGCATAGCGCGCCGCGTCATCCAGCGTGGTCTTGTCGAAGCGGACTCCGCGGTCGAGGATCGGCCGGCCGTACTTGCTTTCGCCCACCTGGAGGTAGGGACAATCCTCAGTGTATCTGAGCGGGTTGCCCTGCGGGTAAATGAGGTAGAGGTCGGGCGCTTGGCCGCGAATCTGGCCCGCCAGGAGCAAGTTCACGTTGAAGACGAACTCGTCGCGCTCGAGCGCGGCGCGGTCGAGGTCCGAGACGCGTCGGACCTGTTCGCCAACCTCCCTCGCCGCGTCGTAGAACGTCGCCGAAGACGCGAGACCTCTACCCTGATCGAAATCTCTCCGCAGGTGGGTGACGACCGATTGCGCGCACGAAAGGCTGCCGCTGGCCGAGACGATGAAGACGCGCTCGTCTGGCAGCACAAACGTGTGCATCTTTCGGCATACGTTGACCTGGTCGAACCCCGCGTTCGAGCGGGAGTCGGACGCCATGACCAAGCCTTCGCGAGTGATCACGCCGACGCAGTACGTCACGTCCCCGGCCTCCCGTTTGGAAAGCGTGGACGACGGATGAAATCTTGGAAAAGCGGCGATTCCAAGCCTGGGACGAAGGTGCTGGTCATTCGTAGTGAGTCGCCGAGGACAGTTGTTGTTGCTGGCCTTGTTGTTGTCTAAAGCCCGACCGCGAAGACCGTTGGTTCGGGTACGCCCGAAAGCTTCTCGAGGACTGCTGGGTCTGGGTCTGCTGATGTCTGGCCGGGGCTGTGGGAGCGGAGATCCAGGCGCCCCAGGTGGTCCACTCGTTCCATTCCAGCGGCACGCGTTCGGCCGTTTCAACCGTAACCGCCACTTCGATCGTCTCCTCGGCCCTGCCTTTCCAGAGACCGCGATTGGGCGTAACGTCGGAATAATCCCTGCCCACCGCGGTGACCACGTGGTCGTCCCCCGCGAATTCGCCGCGAGTGGGGTCCACGTCCACCCAGCCGACCGAAGGCCCAGTCCAAACCTGGCACCAGGCGTGCGTGGCAAGCTCGCCCGGATGGTGGATATATCCGCTGACGTACCGCGCGGGCAATCCCAACGCTCGGGATGCTCCGAGAAACAAATGAGCATAATCTTGGCAGACGCCCCTGCCCAGCACCAGCGCCTCCGAAAGCTTGGTCTTGGAGGTTGTCACTTGCTGCTCGTAGACAAGCCTCGACTGCACGGCCTGGGTCAACTGCAAGAGGCCGTCCGAGAACGATTGGTCGCGAATCTCGAGCGATCGCACGAAGTCTTCGAGATCCCCCGATCGGTCGACCAGCGGGCTCGCGGCGAAGAATTCCAGCGACTCGACGCTGGCGGGCTCGGCCGTCGCGGTTCTTGGATCTTCGGAATCCGCCGACTCGTGCGCCGAGGTCGACTGCGGCGGACGACGAGGCCACTCGATCCCGCTCAATCGTTCGACAAGGCCGCGCCTGTGCGTGCGGACGTAGCTTGTGGCCTGGGTTGCAAATTCCTTGCAAGGCGCGGTGATGTTGAAGAGATCGACTCGGTTCCCAAAGCCGTCGCGATAGCTCGTCAAAGGCGCCTGCGGAGTCGTCCTAAGCTGATACCCAAGCGCCGTCTGGTCCTCGTTGGAAGGGGGCGCCATACGCACCTCGAACACCGTTTCGAATACGGGCGACGTATAGCTTAATTTCGTAATATGGTCAATTTTAAGAAGCATCGCTTTGGCTTTCGTACGATCTCAGGTGAAGAAATAGGCCTGGTGGATCTCGTCGCCCACACGATTGCAAGACTCTTGCACGGTGGAGAGGAACGGGCCCAGGCCGCGCCTGAAGATCTCTTCCACGTCAATATAGCGTAGTTCGCTTTCGAGCCTGCCCAACAGCCGTTGCGCGTCGGAGTGCACTTCCTCTTCGTCGTTGCCGGCGATCTCGCGGAGCGATTCGTGGCAGCGATTGACGCAGAACCGAATGGCCCTCGGGAAGTCGGGATCCAGCACCAGGTAGCGCACCACGCCCTCGGGATCGACCTGATCGTGATATTGCCGCAGATAAGCCTCGTAAGCCGAGCAGCTTCTCAAGAGGCTCGACCAGTGGATCACGCGCATCGGCCGGTCGGCCACCGGGCCGTCGTCGCGTAGGCCGTGAAGCTTGACCGAGAGTATCCGAGAGATCTGATTCGAACGCTCCAGGTAACGTCCAAGCTGGAGGAAATGGAAAATCTCGGTGCGCGGCAGCGTGCTGTCGACGAGACCGTCGAACAAAATGCACGCCCGTTTCACGCCGTCGAAAAACCTGGGTGGACTTGCCGAGAACCGGCGTTGCGCTCTGGCGCCGCAAATATACAGGTAAAGCTTGTTCACTTGGCTCCAGGCTTCGGCGGAAAGGGTCTCCTGGGTGGCCCTGGCGTTCTCTCGGGCCCTGGCCAGCATCGCCGTGATCGACTGCGTATGATGGCGGTCGAACGTCAGGAATCTCAGCACCTCTTCGCGTTTCTTCGAACCAGCCCCATGCTGCTTCACGAATGATTCGCCGCAGGCCAAAATCGACAGGATGCTTTCGATTGGTGAAGGTTCCTCGACTCCTTCGCTGGCGAGCGACGATGCGTCGAGTTCGAGGTGAAACCCCACGTCCAAGAGCCGCGCGACGTTCTCGGCGCGCTCGACGTAGCGGCTGATCCAATACAAATTTTCCGCAACCCTCGAAAGCATGCTCGTCCCGTCAACCAGAAGATCTGCCGCCGCGAACGAAATTCAGGAAGCTCTGGCGTCACGGCTCGCCGTTGCCGTCGGCGCCGTCTCTTCCAGGCTCCGCGGACCTTGGTTCGCCGACCTTGGTCGAAGTCCCACGGAGCACCCACGTGTCTTTCGTCCCGCCCCCTTGCGAACTATTGACCACCAAGGAACCTCTGGGCAAAGCCACGCGCGTCAGTCCGCCTGGAAGGACTTTGATCTCTTCCCCGTAGAGCACGAAGGGCCTCAGGTCGACGTGCCTGCCTTCGAGCGCCCCCTCGACAAACGTTGGGTGCTGGCTCAGCGAGATCACCGGCTGGGCGATATAGCCCCTGGGGTTGTCGACGATCTTGCGAGCGAATTCGTCGCGCTGGTCTTCGCTGGCCGCCGGACCGATCAGCATGCCATACCCGCCCGAGGCGTCGACTGCCTTCACCACAAGCCTGTCCAGGTTTGCCAGGATGTGCCTGCGATGGCTGGGAACCAGAGGACGAAAGGTTTCGACGTTCGCGAGGATCGGATCTTCACGCAAATAATACTTGATGATCGCCGGCACGAATGGGTAGATGCCTTTGTCGTCGGCCACGCCGGTGCCCAGGGCGTTGGCAAGGCCGATTTGCCCAGCGCGGTAAGCGCCGATGAGCCCCGCGACCCCCAGATGGCTTTCGCGCCTGAGCGTCAGCGGATCCAAAAAGTCGTCGTCGATCCGCCGATATAAGACGTCCACCCGCATCGGACCTCGAATGGTCCTCATGAAAATCTGGCCGTTGTCCAGGAACAGATCCCGACCCTCGACCAGCTCGATTCCCATCTGCCTGGCCAGGAACGAATGTTCATAGTACGCCGAGTTGTAGACGCCCGGAGTCAACACCGCCACTGTCGGGTCTTCGCGGCGGTCGGGCGCGATGTAGCGGAGCATCGCCAGCAGGTTGGCTGCATAGTCGTCGATGGGCCTGACGTTATAGGTCTCGAACAGGAAAGGAAAGATCTGCTTCATCACCTGCCGATTTTTGAGGACGTAGCTCACTCCCGAAGGGGTTCTGCCGTTGTCCTCGAGAACCAGGAACGAACCGTCGACGTCGCGGATCAGGTCGATGCCCGAGACGTTCAGGTAGATGTCCCTGGGCACCCGCAAGCCGACGCACTCGCGTCGATAGCCGGAGGCGCCCAACACCAGGTCGTAAGGGACAACGCGGTCGCGGAGGATCTTGCGGTCGTGGTAAACGTCGTGGATGAAGAGATTCAGAGCCCGCACCCGCTGGATGAGCCCAGACTCGATCTTCTGCCATTCGTCGTCGGCAACCAGCCTCGGGACGGGATCGAACGGAATGATCCGCTCGACGCCCTGCTCGCGCCCGTAGACCGTGAAGGTGATGCCCTGATGCCTCATCGTCAGGTCGGCAAGGTGGTGTCGGCGGTCGATCTCCTCGGAACCCAAAGCCAGCAACCTATCGAGCAAAGGCGCGTAATGAGGCCTTGCTTTTCTGGGGACCGAGAACATTTCATCGAACCCGACAATCTTGTAATGGCCAAGAAGTCCGGGTTCCGCTGGAGCTCGCGTCGTATACATGCAGTATCAGAAGGCAAACGTAGGGTCGAGGGCTGCCACGTGAAGGACCTGTTCAATCGCTGAACCAAGCCCTGCTGGAAACCAAGATTCTAAAGCAAGAGATCCTCGCACGCACGCGGGAACTGCAAACCCTGGACCGAGGGGCGTGGATCGGCGAATCGAGAGTCTTATCGACCGAACGGCCGTCCAAAGCTCAACCCCTTGCCCAGGAACTGGACAATCGTGCCTGCGGATAAGGCTTTGGCGGCGTCTCGGCGAGGTATCAGATCAAAGATCGTTGTCCAGAACGATTCGATAGCGCGCCTTGCCTGCACGCAGGTGTTCGAGCGCGTCGTTCACCTTCGAAAGCGGAAAATGCTCGGTTACCGGCGCCACCTTGTGTCTGGCACAGAACTCGAGCATCAGGTTGGTGACCGAAGGACTACCCACCGGAGACCCAGAAACCGTCTTTTGGCCCGCCAACAGAGGGAAAACGGGCAGGGAGATCGGCTGGTCGATGACCCCCACCGTTGAGAATCGTCCCTTGGGCGCCAGGCATTCCAGGTAGGCCTGCCAATTCAATGTCACGTTCACAGTCGAGAGGATGAAGTCCAGCGTCCCCTTGAGTGGGCTCAATTGCTTCGGATCTCTGGAATTCACAACCCTGTGTGCTCCCAGCTTCATCGCCTCTTCGGTCTTGCCCTCGCTCGACGAAAACGCCGTGACCTCGCAGCCCCATTTGTTGAGGAACTGCACCGCCATATGGCCAAGCCCGCCAATGCCGATCACCCCCACTCGGTCCGTCGGCTTGACCCCAAATTGAACCAAAGGGTTGAAAACCGTTGTACCGCCGCAGAACAGGGGACCAGCGTCGGCTGGATTCACTTTCTCGGGGATCGGCAGCGCCCACGCGGCCTGGCAGCGAACGCGAGTGGCAAATCCTCCCCTTCTGCCGATGATCGTCGCCTCGGCCTTCGGGCAGAGATTATGGTTCCCACTCATACACTGAGTGCAGGAAAGGCAACTGCCTGAATACCAGCCCAAGCCAACGGTTTGGCCTACTTTCAGGTTCTTCACCTCGGGACCAACCGAATCGACCACGCCCACAACTTCGTGCCCTGGCACAAGCGGGTATCGCGTAAATCCCCAATTGTTGTCGATCATCGAGAGGTCGGAATGGCAAAGTCCGCAGGTCTTGACCGCGATTTCCACCTGATCGCCAACGAGCTCGACAGGCTCGAACTCGATTGGCTCGAGTGGACTACCCTTCGCTTTGATCGCAAACGCTTTGACTGCGGCCATTTCATATCGCCCTTCTTCGCTAAAAACACAGAGACGCTCTCTTCCACTCGTGGAGGGCATTGTAATCCTTCGGCAACTCCTCGGAAACGTGCTCGACGTACTTGAACCGAACGCATCCGACGGCTTTGGCATTCAGGAATTGGCGTCGTGTGGTAAGGCGTCGCAAGTTGCTTGTGATTCCGTGACTTACATCGAATGAATCGGCTCCGAAAACGCCTTGGCCTCTCCAGACGTTGTGGTCCAAGTCCAGCAAATCAACGATTCCACGCGGAAACCGGGTTGATCGCAGAGCCAAATCGCCTGGCAAGCGACCCAGTTCGCAGCTTCAGTAGGTCTCTCTCAATCCGGTTGTCTGACGGCTGTGCTGGAACTTCAGAGATCCTTCACTCGTTTTTGGAGGGGTTGTTGGAGCGATTGACGAGATTGGTCGTCGCGGGTACTGTACCGCCGCAAATTGGCTGGTCCAGCGAAGCTGCGCCGCCGTCCCGCGGCAGCGACGTTCCGCGGATCGTGTGGGAAGGATCCTAGTGAACGCCACGAGTTGCCGCGCCCACATCCTGGTTCTGAACTTTAACGGCCGACGCCTCCTGGACGAGTGCCTGCCCTCGGTCGTTGCCGCCGCGGCTTCAGCCCCGTTCGAATGCAAGACGACCATTGTCGACAACGATTCGACCGACGGATCGCGGGAATATCTTCTCGAACACTGGCCCGAGGTTGGGGTGGTCCATTCGCCCAATCTCGGATTGGCGTCGTTCAATCAGACGCTTCTCGACCTCGACGAGCCGGTCGTCTTGCTCTTGAACAACGACGTCAGGCTCGATCCCTGTGCCGTGGAACCGCTGGTGCAAGCCGTCCAGAACCACCCCGACGCTCTCTTTTCGGCTCCTTTGTGCTGGAATCGCGATGGATCGACGTATGAAGGTATGCGAACGCGCGTGCGATTTCATCGGGGCCTCGTCCAAGGGATGTCTCGCGTGCCTGGTTTGGGCGATGCAATCCACGAGCCAGACTTGACGGCCGCCGCGGGCCCGGTGTTGGCTGTGCATCGACAGCGGTTCTTGGCTCTCGGAGGCTACGACCCGCTCTACCATCCCGGCAGGATTGAAGACCTTGATCTGGGCTACCGGGGATGGCTGGCCAACTGGAAGGGATATTACGTTCCAGAGTCGGTTGCTTACCACCACGGCTGCGCCAGCTTTGAACCAGCTTTTGGCAAGGCAGGCAGCGACCTTTTGGCGCTCAGGAACACCCTCCTTTTCATCTGGAAGAACGTCCGAGGTCGGCGGTTGTTCGAGCATTTCGCCTGGATTCCCGCCCGGCTTTTGCATGCGGCGGCCACTGGTCGACTCTCCTTTCCTTTGGCGTTTGTTCAAGCCTGCTCTCGATGGTTCGAGTGGCGAGGACAAATAGAATTCTGTGGACATGCCGGCGCGACCCAGTTGGCTCGGCAGGAGTCGTTTTTCGAGAGGTTCCACTGGTGAATCGCCATAGACGAAACCCAGGCTCGATCGCCATCGACGCCCGGCTGGCAGGGGCTTCCGCCGCCTGCGTGGACCAGGAGGTTCTGCGGTCGCAGATCAGGTTGGCGCGTTCGCTCGCGGGGGCTGAAGGGGTGATCGTCCACGTGAACTCGGCGTTGAGATCGGCCTACGAGACCGTGGCCGCCGCCGAAGGAGGCCCGATCGAGATCGTTGAGACAGAGCCCGACGAATCGAGGTTTATGCTCAAGGCCGACAGACTCTATAACGCCCATAGGCTCCAGAGGACGTACAAGCAATCGGGCGATCCCGAGCGGGCAGTGCTCTGGAGAATCGACTCGCCGGAGCGACGCGATTCGGCCGTGCTCGAGATCGAGCGCAGACGATCCGCCCAGCCTCTGGGCAAATACTGGGCTCTATCGCCAGCGCGGTTCCTCGCGAAGACTCTCGCGAATTCAGTCATTAAGCCTAATTATATCACGATATTGTCGGGATGTTGTGTTCTCTACGCGTCGTACTTGGTCGGTTTCGCTTCCGGAGCAGTCGCACGAGCGACGTCGGCGGGACTGTTGGCACTGGGCCTGGTTCTCGACACCGCCGATGGGCATCTGGCGAGACTGCAAGGCTCGGCAAGCGAGTTCGGCCGCTGGCTCGACGCGAACCTCGATGAACTTGGGGATATGGCTCTCCACGCTGCCGCGGCATGGTCGTTTTACATTGCCAGCGGGATGAGCGGTTGGCTCGTCCTGGGCATGGCCTACGCGATGGCCAAGTACCTGTTCTTTCACGCCAACGTCAGCTTTACCGCACTTGGAAAATCCCCCACGACGCCCGCGGCCAACCGAGATCCTCAATTTCGCTCAACCGACTTGAGAGGGATCTTCGCGCTAGTGGGTCACGCCGACGTCCGCTGGCACATCTGGATCGTACTCGCGGCCGCCGGCAGGCTCGACGTCGAACTCGTGGTTTACACAACCTATTTCTTCGTCCGAGCACTCGCTGGGTCGCTCCGAAAAGGAGGCATGGCGTGATCGAACGATCCCAACACGACGATCAACGCCAAGACGCTCCAACCATCTCGGCGCTTGTCATCGCCAAGAACGCCGAGCGCTGGCTCTCCCAGTGCCTCGAGTCCGTCCGCTGGGCTCGAGAGCTTGTGGTCGTCGTCGATGCCTCGAGTCTTGATTCCACGGAGGAAATCGCTCGCGTGCTGGCCGACGTCGTCGTCCTGCAAACATTTGAAGACTTCGCAAGCCAAAGGAACGAAGCGCTCGCCAGGGCGACAAGCGATTGGGTCTTGGCGATCGACAGCGACGAACGCTGCACCCCCGAACTTCGCACCGAGATCGAGAACGCCGTCCGCCTCTCTCGGGATTCCACCGCGGGGTTCCGAATTCCCATCAAAAGCGTGATTTTGGGCAGAAACTTTGGCTTTTCCGGCACGCAGAACGATCGGCCCCTCAGGCTCTTCAGACGCCCAAAAGGACGCTGGGTCGGCAAGGTCCATGAAACGGTTGACCTGGAAGGCGAAGTCGGGTTTCTCAAAAATCCTCTTGTCCACGAAACAATCAAAGATATGAAAACCTTCATTACAAAAGTCGACCATTACACAACGCTTGAAGCCAAGGAGCTCTTCGCCAGGGGAAAGAAGGCGGGGCCGGTCGAACTTGTGCTCAAACCCGTTTGGCTCTTTATTAAATTATATATGTTCAAACAAGGTTTCCGGGATGGCCTGGAAGGCTTTGTCTTCTGCGCGACGAGCAGTTTTTCGCTGGCCGCGAGGGCCTTCAAGCAGATCGAGCTGTCTCGGTCGGGAGGGTCCGCGTGAGTCTTTTGGAGCATGAAACCGAGGTTGCGCGACGATTCGACGAGGTGCGATCGAGGTTCAAGGATTTTGTCGGAGCCGCCGACCTTCGGCTGGCGGCGGTGCGAGAGGCGTTGGGCGGTTTTTCCGGCAAGCGCGTTCTCGATCTGGGCTGTGGAAAGGGCAGGTTTGGCAGGGCGATGGCGGCTGAGGGGGCCAAGGTGGTGGGGGTCGACTCCGCTGCCGGGATGATCGCCGCGGCCGAGGGGTTCGAGTGCATCGTCGGTTCGGCGGTGCGATTGCCTTTGGCGCGGGCTTCGTTTCAGGCGGTCGTGGCGATTGAAGTTCTCGAGCACGTTGCGAACCCAGCACTGGCCTTGGACGAAGCCCGAAGGGTGCTCGAGCCTGGTGGAGTGATTGTGATCGTCGACAAGAACGCACTGTCGCTGAACGCAAAGCGACCCTGGCTGCCCAACGCGGCAGTTAGCGCGATCGACCATGTTAGGGGTCTGGGCATGTATCCCTTGGGCTCGCCGGTGTGCGAGCGTTGGTTCGTGCCTTCGGTCCTCGAGTCGTCCTTGCGAGCGCGTTTCGAGGACGTCGAGCGCCGTCATTTGCTCTGGCCCGACGAAGTCGCATTGGGCTGTGTTTCGCCGCTTCGAGTGGGCTCGGCGTATGGTGGCTTGGTCGGGTCGAAAACCGTGGAGTCGCTCATGACAAGGCTTCACTGCGCGCCTCCCGAACTGCCGGTCCTGCTCTGGAAGACGCCTCCAGGACTAGAGCTCGCTCTCGCGCAAGAAGGCTTGCCCCATAGAGCATTGAGCGCTATGGAGTCCGATCAGTTGGATCGCGGCAGGTTCGTCCTGTTCGATTCGAAGTCGACCAGGAGGTCTGAGATCGCCAGCGTTAGCAAAGGCCGCCATGTCCTGGTTGACGTCGCCGCGCTTCGCGAGCCTGGACGCGATCCTTTCGCGATGTTGGTCGATCTGCGTTCGGCAAGGGTCGCCTGGAATGTCGGGGGCCAGGTCGTCGACGAGCGGACCGCCAGATACGCAAAGGGGCGCATTCGCCGCGAGTTGCTTTCCAAGCTCAGAGCGACCATCGAGCAGGCGGGCGGCGTCTGGGCGAGGGTGGCGCCCATGCCTTATCCGTATCGCTCGGCTTTCAACTTCAGAGTCGACCTCGATGAACCGATCCCCGAGGACTACTTCGAGTTCGCCAAGTCTCGAAAACCGATCGAGGATTGCACAAGCTATTACATAAGCACCAACGCCTATGGCAATAGCACGGAAGTACTGGCCGACCTTTCCGGCAGGGACGTCCAGTCGCATGGGCATTATCACGCTTCGCTCGCGAGCGTCCAGGGGAACGTCTCGAACCTATCGCGGGCCAGGGAAATCCTCCGCAGCGCGGGCTTCGCGTCCATGGGCTTCGCGGCGCCAGGCGGCAGGTGGACTCCCGGGCTCGACCTTGCACTCGAGCAGCTCGGCTACGAATTCTCATCCGATTTTGGGATCGGTTACGACGACTTGCCGTACTTTCCCTGGCTTGGAAAGCGGTTCTCGAGGGTCTTACAGATACCCATCCACCCGGTTTGCGAGGGCCTGCTCTTCGAGGCGGGCTGCGCCGACGTCGAACGGCGGTTGATCGCCCATTTCGAATCGGTGATCGAATCGCTCAAGGGGTCCGATGAGCCCATCTTCCTTTATGGACATCCTGAACGCAGACTTGCACGATTGAAGAACGTTCCTCGAGCCTTGGACGAAGCCGTCGGCGGCGACGCATTGGTCTGGCGGACGACGGCCGACGAATTCGCGCGTTGGTGGCGATGGCGAGCCAATCGAGGCTTCAGCCTCGCCAGACGAGACGGCGGAACCTTCGAGCTCGCATTCGAAAATTGGGATTCAACCCGAGAGTTCGCGGTCGAGTTCTTTCGAGGAAGCCATTCCGCATCGGTTCCGGCGACTCGTGGAAGGATGACCGTCAGGCTCGAAAAGCTTGCATACGTCCGCAAGCTCTCGATCAGGACCGATTCGCAAGAGCCTCCCTTCGTGGGCCTCGGGGGCTCCGCTGGGCGGTCAAGTCGGCTCGACTGGGAGACCGCCTTCCCGGTGGAAGAACTGCCCGCGAAAACCCTGGCGGAAAAAGCAAAGAAGAGCGCAAGAAAATTACACAGACTGATCAAGAGTAAATCGTAATAGCTATGTATAATAATTCTGAAAACATATTGACCACTATGGAGCCTCTTGAACTCCCGAGGGTCTCCGCCTTTGCTTGGTCTGGGGAGCGGTCGCTTGTGGGCTCCGCCCCAGGCTCGGTGCTCTTTGTCGCGGGTTCGACGGCCTTTCAATCGCCTGGAGGCGGCGAGCTCCAGTTCGTCCAGACAGGCAAAGCGCTCGAGTCCCTGGGGGTCGACGTCCAACCGTTTTCGCATTGGCGCCATAAGCTTTCCGAGGCCGGCTTGGTCCATATCTTCGGCATGTCCCGCGAGGGGCTCGAGATCGCCAGGTTCGCAAAAGCTCTGGGCAAGCCCGTGGTGCTGTCTTCGATCTTCTGGATCGATCCGAGGGCGATGTTCGACGACGATTCTCCGATCGGTCGACGTATCGCTGGGCGCGTTTTTTGGAGCTGCCGGGCTTCGTTCCCCTGGCTGCCCTCGTGGCGAAAAGAACTCCTCGAGGCGGTCGACGCTGTACTCCCCAATACAAACGCAGAGGCCGAGCAGTTGGTCCGCTGCTTTGGGACCGATCCTGAGAAGATCCATGTCACGCCCAACGGCGTCGAACCGAGGTTCGCGCAAGCCCCGCCCGACCTTTTTCGCGCCCTCTACGGAGAGCGGGAATTCGTGCTGTACGTCGGTCGGATCGAGCCACGAAAGAACGTTCACAAGCTGATCGAAGCGACCGCGAATCTCGGGCTCGAGCTTGTCGTCATGGGCGACCCGCCCGTGGGGCGGGCGGATTATGCAAAGAGATGCCGCGAGCTAGGCGGGAAGTCGGTCCGCTGGATTGCACGAGTCGCCCACGACGACCCGATCTTGGCCTCGGCTTATTCCGCCGCCCGTGTAGTCGCCCTGGTCGGCTGGTTCGAGACGCCGGGCTTGGCCGCGCTCGAAGGGGGCCTGGCAGGCGCTCGGTTGGCAGTCACCAAGCACGGCGGAACCCAGGAGTATTTTGGGGGCCACGCCCATTACGCCGATCCCGCCGACCTCCGCTCGATCCAGGGCGCGCTCGAAAGAGCATGGAACGCGGAGCCCTCGGATCAGCTGGCAATGCGGATCCTGGAGCGCTTCCTCTGGAGCGAGGTCGCAAGGCGAACGTTGGAGGTCTATAGACATGTCGGTTATTGATTATCCAAAAGCAGTGCCGATTCGTAAATACCGATATAGCAAGCTGAGCCTCCGGATCTTGGTACACCTTTTCGACGCCCTGGGCCTTTTGGCCGCGGGGTTCTGGCGAAGGTTTTGTCCGCCTCGAACCGTGGAATCGCCTTCTCGGATCTTGGTGTTTCAACTCGACCACATGGGGGACGCAGTGCTTACGAGCCCGCTTTTCCCCCGGCTCAAACGGCTATATCCCAACGCGTCGATCGACGTGCTGGGTTCGCCGAGCAATCATGCGATTTTCGAGGCCGACGATTACGTCGACCACGTGCACATCGCCTCGAGAAACTGGTTTGAGCGCAGGCCCGGCGGCTGGTCTTTGCTCTCCGCCGTCTGGCGGCTGGGCAAGGCGACTTCGAGGCGGCGGGTACGACCTTGGCGTCGACGTCCGGGGCGATCTCTTGACCGTCTTGGTCATGGCCCTCGCGGGCATCCCAAGAAGGCTTGGTTGGTCGATGGGCGGAGGCGCGTTTCTTCTCACCGACGTCGCGCAGTGGGTTCCCGGCAGGCACGAGGTCGAGGCTCGCTTGGCTCTGATCGAGCGGCTCGAGGACTCTTGCGGAACCGCATCCGTCGAGAGCCCAGTACGCGTCCGCGTGCATGCCAGCGACCGCGACCGAGCTCGGGTCCGCAAGAAGCTTTCAAAGGCCTGGCCGATCGACTCGGAAACACGCCTGGACGTTCTCGAATCGGACGACCAGCTCGAAGACCAGCGCGGCGGAGGGACGAATTCCACCACGACGACCAAGCCTCGGACGATGACGCTTGGTCGCCGAGTCCGTGGGGCGACGTCGCTGGACGATTCCCACGCAGGGTTTGGAGGTGGAGGATTTGACGCGGAACCGCCGCTGTTGGTTGCACACATTGGCGCGGGAACTGCCGCGAAGCGCTGGCCGCTCAGGCATTGGCGGACGCTGCTCTCGTGGTTGCTGGAAGACGGCTGGCGCGTGGTGATCGTCGGGGGCGCCGAGGACGTTGGGCTCGCTTCGGTACTGGAACCCCATCCCAACCTACGCGACTGGACCGGCGCGCTGCACGGTTACCGAGTGCGCCGCGGTGCTCGAGCTGGCGGATCTGTTCATCGGCGCCGATTCAGGCCCCGCGCACTTGGCCGCGAGCGCCGGCACGGCCTCGGTGGTCCTCTTCAGCGGCACCAACCGACCCAGCCAATGGCGGCCTTGGTCGAACAGGTCTCTCGTCCTCCGCAGGAAGGTTCCCTGCGGGCCTTGTCATTTGAAAACCTGCTCTCTCGCCGACCATCCGTGCATGTCGGGGCTTTCCCCTGAACGCGTCTACAAGAGCCCAGGCGGTGGCATGCTCGAGAAAACCTGAAGGAGCGAAGATATGCAAGCACATGAAAGACAATGCGACGATAAGACACAATTAAGTGGCATAAGATACATTATTGCAGTGCTATGGATCGCAACCTGCCTTGTAGCGTATGCGCGCATGGTCTGGCGCGAGAAATTCTCCAAGGTTTCCGCGCCTGCGCGGGCTTCGGCCGCGCAGGAGATCGCGGGTCGTTAAGCCTTTCGGAGTTATCCGTGCTGGGGCTCGTCAACATAGTCTTCGGTCCTACGCGCCCAGTGCACGCGATCGAGTCCCTTTTTCCGCTTGGCCGCCTGTTTGGCGATCGCGGCCGCCTGGAACAGAGGTCGAAGCTTGAGCGCCTTCTCGAACGAATCGACCGAGCCCGAAAAATCGCCCAGGGCCAAGAGCGTCACGCCTCGGGCGTACCAGGCCAACGGTTCGTGAGGTTGGATCTTGGCGGCTTGGTCGACGAGTTTCCTCGCCTCCTCGGCGCGTTCGACGATGCAAACGCAAGCCCCTTGTTCACGAGCGCTGGGACGCTGTGCGGGTTGATCCGCAACGCCACGTTGGCTGCTTGTATCGACTTCTCGATTTGCGCCAAATCGCCCAGGCACGCGGCAAGGTTGAACCAGGCCGGCGCATAGTGCGAACTGGAGGCGATGGCCTCGTGGTAACAGATTCGCTCCTCTGTGTATCTGCCCAGGCTTCCCAGAGAGATTCCTTTATTTGTCAGCTCCCAGGCCTCGAGTTCGGTTTCTCGGGGCACTGGCACGCGCTGGCGCAGCCTCCCAAAGGCATTCGGCAAGTTCCCTGCGTAGCTCGGCGAACGTTGCGAAACGAAGTTCGGGTCGCTTCTCGAGGCAGCGCTGGACCAATGCGTCGACCCGCTTGGCCAGTTTAGAGTACTTGCGCGCGACCGAAGGGGCGATCGATCCCGGACTTTTCGTCATGTGCTGCCTACCAAGAGTTTTGAGACTCTCCCCCTTGAAAGGCCGCTCGCCAGTGATCATTTCGAACATTACCACGCCGAATGCATACATGTCCGCGCAAAATCGACGCTCTTGGCGTCCAAGAACTGCTCGGGCGCCATGTAGGGCCCCGTGCCCAGGGCGGCTTTGGGTCGGGTGTTGGTTGGATTCGGATCGAGCTCCCATTCGGACGAGGAGTCTTCCTCTTCCCGAGGTTCAGCCTGGTCCATAAGGCCGCCGCCAAAGTGATCGACGTCCTGCTCTCGGGCAAAGAGGGCCGTCTGTCCGTTGCTTCCCAAAGGAATGGGCGTCGCCAACGGAGCGGGCCTCTTGGAAGCCGCGATCGAAGACCAATGCGGCGTAGGATCTCGAAACGAATCTCCGTCCTCGCCCGCGTGGATGATCCGTTGGCGCACCGTGGGCTCGGACAGCGGGATGGCGTCTCCCCCCCCTCCGGCGCTCGCACCTTCGTCTTGGATTTTGGCGAGGCCAAAATCGGTGATCTTGAGCGAGCCGCCGTCGGTGACGAGCAAGTTCTCCGGCTTGACGTCCCTATGGCAATGCAGGCCCTTGCCCAGCGAATGCTCCATCCCCAGGCAAAACTGAACGCCGAAGCGGAGAATCGTCGGCAAATCGAGCCTGGGGGTGCCGATCCAATCCCGCAGGCTGCCGCCAGTGACAAGCTCCAGAAGCACCACCGGGCGGCCGTTGATGATCTGCACCGTGTAGGCGCGCACCACGTTGGGATGGCGGTCGAGCTTGATCCATGTTCGGCATTCGTTAATAAAACGGTCGCTGAAGCGTGGATCTTGGTAATACTGGTCTTTGAGGGCCTTGATCGCCAGCACGCGCTGCGAGGCGGCGCCCTTGTGATCGTAGGCGATATAGATTTCGCCCATGCCGCCGAAGCGGATGTCGAAAATCTCGTACCTTTCAGCGAGCCAATCGCCAACCTGTCGAAACTGGGTAGGCATCTGTGTTTCCCACGCCGGCCGCCCCGCGCGTCCTACGCGAAGCATCTGATATCGAGCCAGGCGACGCCGTGCTTGAGCAAGGTCCCGGACAATCCAAGACTCCGCCGCGTTCGCGGTTTCGAGCCTTTCCTTCCGAGCGACCACAGTCCGTGCGGTCTTGTGAATCAATCGGTACCGTTGACGGGTTCGCGTCGTACACGCGATTTGGGGGGAGTTTGCCAGCTGCTTTCCGCCAAGGAGCTATTCGCCTTGGACGGGCTTTTCTTGATTTGGAGTTCGTCCAGCCGTTTGCCGGTCGAATCGAAGGCCTGGTAGGTCAGAAGTCCTTGGCGAGGGTCGAGATCGATGGTCTGATACGTCGAAACCTCGGTGAAACCAGCAGCGGCTCTGCCCCTGGCGTCCTGTCCATAGTATTTGTCGCCGGAGACCGAAACCACGTAAACAGTTCCTTTTCCTACGCCGTCTCTCGAGGTTGTGTTCGCTTTCCCATTGTAAATCGGGTGTGTTCTCAGGTAGGCGTGGTCGTGCCCCTGGAGCACCATGTCAACGCCTTGGCGGTCGAAAATCGGTGTCAACAGCCGTTGGAGGTCGGGGCTCTCCCGGTTCGGGTGCGAAGCGTATACGGGATGGTGGAACATGACGAACTTCCAATGAGCCTCGGTTCTCGAGAGCGTCGTCTCCAACCAGTCGGCCTGGGCTCGGGCAAAGGGGGGATCAAAAATCGCCCGAGTGCTGTCAATGATCACGAACAGGGCGTCGCCGTATTCGAAGTACCAATTCAAAGAGGCGTCAGTTTCAGCGGGACCGTTCCTGGGCATTCGAAAGAACGAGCGGAACAGCCTCGGTCCGGCATCCAGATACTCGTGATTGCCAACGCACGGCGCCATCGGCAATTGCTCGAACACCTTCTGCGCCCTTAGAAAAAAGTGGTCCCAATTGGTCCTCTCGTTGCCTCGATCCACGAGATCTCCCGCCAACAACATGAACCGGGCCTCGGGGTTGTGCTCGCGCGCGGTTTCCAGCAGCTTGCCCCAAGACTCAAAGCCGTTTTGAGCATCGCCCAAGTAGAGGAACCGGAATGCCTGGTCGGCCGCGACGCCGGTTCTGATCGAGTTCCAAGGAGAAAAGCCGCCTGGCTCGCCGTTGCCGACCGAGTAAACGTAGGTTGCATCCGGCTGAAGGTCGTCAACCCGCGCCTCGTGGCGGCGAATCTCCGGGTCGTTCACGACGTTCGAAGTCTTCACCAGCCAAGACGTTCCGGCCACGATTCGACAAGTCGCCGGCAAGTCGGAATGGTTCTCGGGCCGCACCAGTCGGAGTATCGACCCGTCGCGCTTCGGGTGTCGTCCTCCAGGTCCAAATCAGACTCCGAGAACCGTCCTGTCCGGGAGTGACCACAATCTGATCTGGGATGCTCGAAGACGGTACGTGCGTCTTCCAAGCTCGCCCTTTCAGAAGAACTGCCGCATGCCTCATATCATGGCGGGTTGGGATCGTCCACGCGTTTGAGAGTGATTCCGGCAGGCTCTCAAACGGCCTGGAAACGTCGGCGAACGCGCATTCCCCAGGCTTGGTTTTCAAGACCTTCCATCGCCCTGGATCGTAAGGGACGATCGGAACTTGCGAATCGTCAGGACCTTCAACAGTCACGAAGACTGCGTAGTGTGCACGCGGTTTCCAATCGAGCGCGTTGACGCCAAGCTCGACCAGACCCTCCGTGAACCGTTTTCGGAAGAGAACGAACCTGGAATCCTCGTTGATTAGGACGGTTTTCGTATTCGTAAACCCTTGATCGAACAGCCAAAACGGAATCGAGCTCTCCGGCGCCGCGATCCAAACCACCGACGGCTTCTCGACCCGAAACGCGAGCAAACCCCTGCCAAGGTCCGAGCGTTCCGCGCTTTGCAGGCGGGCCAGAATCTTGGTGGAGCTCCGAGCCATTTCTGCAAGTTCTTCGCAGGAATGGCTTTGCGCAAGCCGCTTTTTGATCCGATCGAGCGTCTGTTCGAAGGAAGGCGCTGGGTAGGTTCCGCGGGGCTGAGAGGAACGAACGCCCACCCACGCGGCGAGCGCCGCCGAGGTGCAAACGACCGCGATCGCGATTCTTCTGACGCGCTGGTTGTTCGCCACGGGAACTCCCTTTCCCGAAAAGCCCTATCCATGGGTCGAGGCTTCGGATCGCACTTGTGGCAATCTTCCACGCTCGATTCTTTGCCTTATAACACATCGCAAACAATCGCGGCATGGCGACTTGAAGAGGCCAAAGACGTTGTGGGAGGCCAAGTTCGAAATCCAGGCGCTCTGCTCGCATTCCTTTTGGCCTGCGTCCTTGGTTACGTGCATACTCAGGTGCGCGTCTCGCGTTCGAATTCAAGACACGTCAACCTCGAACTCCTTGGTGTGCGAATATGACCGAGATGAGTCCGCTGGAAAAGATCGTCCTCGAGGCCGTGGAGATCATCCGCCCCGCCGAGCGCGAGCGTTTCATCGAAGAGGCTTGCGGAGGCGACGTCGAGCTCAGGGCCCAGGTGCGGGACCTGCTCGACGACGTCCCCGCGCTTGCCAGATTGCTCGCTCGGCACGCAGGGCTTCCGACCGCGCAAGATGAAGGCGACGAGAATTCAGGACATGAGCAACCTTTGCGCGATACAGCCAACGCCGTCCCGACGACCCTTACGGAAAACCCAGGGACGACGATCGGTCCCTACAAACTGCTTCAGAAGGTGGGCGAAGGGGGCATGGGCGCTGTCTATATGGCCGAGCAGACCGAGCCGATTCGGCGGCGAGTGGCGCTCGAAGATCATCAAGCCGGGCATGGACACGAAGCAAGTCGTCGCGCGGTTCGAGGCCGAGCGTCAGGCCCTGGCGCTCATGGACCACGAGGGCGTTGCCAAGGTGTTCGAGGCCGGCGCCACCGACCAAGGCAGGCCGTATTTCGTGATGGAACTCGTCAAAGGAGTTCCGATCACTGAATACTGCGATCGAAATCAGCTCACTCCCAAGGAACGGCTGGAGCTCTTCATCCCGGTCTGCCTGGCGGTCCAGCACGCTCATCAAAAGGGGATCATCCATCGGGACATCAAACCGTCGAACGTGTTGGTTTCGCTTCACGAAGGCAAGCCCATCCCCAAGATCATCGACTTCGGGGTCGCCAAGGCGATCGACCAGCGATTGACCGAGAAGACGATGTTCACCGAGTTCGGCCAGATCATTGGCACTCTCGAATACATGAGCCCAGAGCAGGCGGAGATGGGCTCTGGATATCGACACGCGTTCCGACGTCTACTCCCTCGGAGTGCTGCTTTATGAGCTTTTGACGGGCTCGACGCCGCTCGAGCGAGGCAAGCTCAAGAGGGCGGCCTTTTCCGAGATCTTGAGGCGGATCCGCGAGGAAGAGCCTCCCAAGCCGTCGACGCGGCTTTCCGAATCCAAGGACTCTCTGCCTTCGATCTCAGCGCAAAGGAAGACCGAGCCTGCTCGGCTGACGAAGCTCGTCCGGGGCGAGCTCGATTGGATCGTGATGAAGGCCCTCGAGAAGGATCGGACGCGTCGTTACGAGACGGCCAACGGCTTTGCGCGGGATGTGAAGCGCTATCTCGACGGCGACGCCGTGGAGGCGTGTCCGCCGTCGGCTTCGTACAAGCTTTCCAAGTTCGCCAAAAGGCATCGCGTCGTGTTGGCGACGGCGGCGGCGTTTGTCATCGTGCTCTTATCCGCGACCGCGGTCAGTGTTGCGTTTGCCGTTCGGGCGAGCAGAGAGCGAAGTCGAGCTGAGGAACGCGAGACGTTGGCGATTAGCGCGGTCAAGCGATTTAGCGAAGTCGTGGCCGAATCCCCTGAGCTCAAGAACAATCCCTCCCTCGCTCCGCTGCGCAAGACGTTGTTGAAAGAACCACTCGAGTTCTTCAAAACGCTGCGAGAACAGCTTCTGAAAACGGGCGATACGAAACCGGACTCGCTCGAACGACTGGCGGAGGCGTCTTTGGAGTCAGGCGTCGTCTCGAATCGGATCGGTGACGTCGAAGACGCGCTCAAGGCCTTTGAAGAATCGCTTGGGGTCCGCGAACGGCTGGCGAGGCTAAACCCTTCGAACACCACATATCAAAGAAATTTAGCAGAGATTCATAACGCCATAGGACAACTGCAGGACGCGACGGGCCGCGCTACCAAGGCGATGAAATCCTACGAACTCGCCTTGGCTATCCAGGAGAAGCTGCGCGGGACAACCCGTCGGACGCGATTGACCAGAGCTTAATGGCTCAAAGCCTCAACAATATTGGAACTGTGCAGAGCGAACAAGGCCGGCTTTCCGACGCTCTAAAGTCCCACAATCGATCGTTGGCCATTCGTGAACGTCTCGCTCGTGAGAATCCGTCGAACCCGGAGTACCAACGATTGCTTGGAACCACCTTCCACAACATCGCGAATATCGAGCGAGACAACGGTCGGCTCGAAAACGCCTTGGCGTCGCACAAAAAGGTATTGGCGATCAACCAGAGCTTGCGCAAGAACACCCCTCGAACGTGCAGTTTCAGCGCAATCTGGCGCAGGCTTGCAACAACATCGGCAACATCTATCGTGCGACGGGGCTGCGAAACGAAGCGATCGACTCCCATAAGCAAGCTCTGGCGATTCGCGAACAAATCGCGCTCGCCAACCCATCGGACGCGCGAGTTCAGAGCGAAGTGGCGCGAAGCCACAACAACATCGGAGTGCTCCTGACCGACGACGGGAAGCACAACGACGCGGCCGCGGCGCACGAGAAAGCGCGCTTGATTCTCGATCGCCTGGCGCGAGAACCCAACGGTCACAGTCTTCCGCAACGACCTCGGCAAGACGTATCACAGCCTTGCGAGAGCAAAGAACGAACAGGGGAGCGCGCCCGACGCTCTGGCGTTCAACGAGCAGGCGCGAGAAATCTTCGATCGCCTGGCCCGCGAGAACCCTTTGTCGCCCGAGTTCCAGAGTTCGCTGGCCGCAACCTACAACAACATCGGCGCCCTACAACATCAATTGGATCAAACCTTGGAAGCCCTTGTCTCTTACGAACAATCACGCAAGATCCAGGAGCGACTCTCCAGGCAAAACCCAACGGTTACTCAGTTCCAGACCATCCTTGCGATGAATTATGCAAATATAGGTAACATTCAACTAGAGATCGGCAATAAGAAGGAAGCCCTCGAGTCGTTCGATGTCGCCCGAAAGATCCAGGAGCAATTGATCAAGAGCAACCCGAAGATCAAGGAATACCAGAGCCAGTTGGCATTGACCTACAATAACATTGGTCAATTCCAAGAAGCCGAGGGGAAATTCGAACCATCGCTCGATGCGCACAAAAAAGCGATCGAAATGCGCGAGCTTTTCGCGCACGATAGCCCGACGTCGATCACGTTTCAGATCGATCTCGCGGGCTCCTACAAAAACATTGGCGCCGTCCAAAGGCGCGCAAATAAGCCGGCTCTCGCGCTCGCGTCGCAGGAGAAGGCCAGAGACATCTATGAACGGTTGGTTCGGCAGAACCCAAATCTACCCGGAATTCAGAAAGAGCTTGGCGGCGCCTATAACAACATAGGAGTGATCCTAGGCGAACTGGGTCGACGCGACGAAGCTCTCGCTGCGCACGAGCAGGCTCGCGCGGTCCGCGAGCCGTTGGCGCTGGCCAATCCTTCCGTGACGCTGTACCAGCTCGATCTCGCGATCAGCTATTTCGGCATTGGCTCGCTCTTGATCAAGAAGAACCTGTCGGACGAGGCCATGGCGTCGTTCGAGCGGGCTCGAGCCGTCTACGAGCGTCTAGCGAACGACGCCCCTGACAAGCCGAACTACGCATGTTGGGTGGGCATGGTGCTCAACGAAATGGCGCTCGTTGACAGACATGAAAAACGCTACGAGTCCGCGAAGACCAAGCTCGAACAGGCAGTGAAGTGGCAGAAGAAAGCCCTCGAAGCCGACTCAAAGAATCCCACGTACCGCCAATTCCTGATCAATCATCTCAGAAACCTGGTTTTGAACGCTCAGAATATGGGTCTCGCCGACCAAGAGGCCGATGCGAAGCGCAGGCTCGACGAGGTCGTCGAGAAGAAGCCGTGATCGATAAAACCTCAAAAGACCATATTCAAGAAAAAACATGTTAAAACAATTGTTATGTTACCGTGGGCGCGGGACTTGCAAGGCATAATGCTTCCCACGGAGCAGTCCCGGCGCGTGCGTTTGCGCTTGGCCGAAGCGATAGGATTTTCCGACCAAATCTCGACGTTTGGTCAAGCGGATGGACCGAGAGTTGCTCGCAGTGGAACTCAACGGAACAGACTGACAAGCGCGATCCACGACGGTGAAACGATTCACCCCTAACGGGCGAGTGAAGATTTCCTGTTGCGCGCTCTGAACATTCATTCAAAGGAGCGTCTCCGATGTCTCACCGCGTCCCCTTGCGCATCAATTCCCCGGTCCCCCGTCGAAGGCCGATGCGTCCCGCCAGGCCCTTGATCGAAAACCTCGAGCAGCGACTCACGCTATCAGCCGACATGTGGACCGGTGCTGGTCCCGACTCCAACTGGTCGGACCCCGCGAACTGGAGCAATGGCGCGCCAACGGCGGGCCAGGACCTCGTCTTTCCCTCGAGCGCGGTGAACTTTACGGCCAACAATGATCTGACCGCCGGTACGACTTATAACTCCTTGACCATCGAAGGACCGTTTACGCTGACGGGCAACGCGATTGGCCTGACCGCTGGAATTAGCGATACGAGCACTTCTGGGACCGCCACGGATTCGCAGGATACCAGCCTTCTCAATGGCACCGTGGCCGTCAACAACGGGTCGATGTTGTACTTGGACGGCAACCTCTCCGGTGCCAGCGGACTTACGGAAACGGGCGGCGGAATGCTCTTCTTGGGGGGCGAAGCTCGAACACCTACACAGGGGCCACCACCGTCAGCGCAGGGACGCTCAACCTATCGAAGACCGGGGGCGCGATCGCGATTCCGGGTGACCTGAACGTCGGCGGCGCCTTGGGATCGACGGGAACCGGCTCGATCGTCGACACGGCTTCCGGGGAGATCGCCCCAACGTCGAACCTCAGCATCAACGCAACGGGAAGCGTTGATCTTGGAGGTTATAACGAGACGGTCGCAACCTTGGGAATGACTGGGGGTTCGACGCTCTCGAACAGCTCATCAGGAGAGTTGGCAGTCTCTTCCGGCATGGTGACGACGTCTCCCAATTCGCAGACCGCGACGATCAACGGCAACCTCTTGTTGCCTGGGACGACGCCCACTTTCAATGTCGGGGGCGGTCAGGGCGGATCCCCGGATTTGCTCGTCAACGGGACGATCAACGATAGCAATACGGGCACTTCACTCGACAAGTCCGGCACAGGGATCATCCGATTCGGTTCGTCGACGATCGTACCAGGACAGTTCCCAATCGAGGTTCTCGACGGGGAACTGGACTTTAACGGGGCGGCTTCGACCAACCCCGTCACTGTCTCTCAGGGCGCCACGCTTGGAGGCACGGGAACCCTGGGGGCGGTGACTTCCAATGGCGGCACAGTCCAGCCCGGTGATTATGGCAGCGCGGGCACTGGAACGCTCAACGTCGGCGGGTTAACGCTCAACGCAGGCTCATCGAACGTGAACTCGACCCTGCCAGTCCAGCTCTCCAGCGGCACGTCGTTTGGACAAATTCTCTCCTCGGGGAACATCGCCTTGAACGGAGTGAACCTCGAACCGACGGCTGGCTCGTCGTTCACGTCTAACGGCGGAAACTCTTACGACGTCTTGGGCAACACCAGCGGAACGGCGGCGACGGGCACGTTCGCAAACCTAGGCTCGGGTCAGTCGATCACGATACCGGGCGTATCGAACGTCCAGTTCCAAGGCAATTACGCCTCCGGGACCTCCGGCCAAGACTTTTCGCTCGCTGCCTACAACAACTCGCAGATCACTCTTCAACCTTCCTTGACGTCCTCGGTTTATGGACAGCCAA
The DNA here is from genome assembly GCA_963818975.1 of uncultured Planctomycetota bacterium. GTDB lineage: Bacteria > Planctomycetota > Planctomycetia > Isosphaerales > Isosphaeraceae > CAWFUI01. Next base: position 90,355 of record CAWFUI010000004.1, read on the forward strand.
TCACTTTGACCGCGAACCTTGGAGGCAACTCCACCGCAACGGGAACGGTGAACTTCCTTTCCGGCACGACGAACATCGGGTCGGCGACGCTGACAAACGGATCCGCAGTGCTTTCGAACCTGGGCAGCCTGCCTGTCGGCGCCGATTCGATCACCGCGGTCTATTCGGGCGACTCGTCGAACGCCTCGAGCACTTCGTCCGCTGTCAACGTGCAAGTAAGCCAGGCTTCCTCGAACGCCGCGCTTTCGGCGTCCGCCAATCCCGTTCAGACTGGTCAATCCACCACCCTCTCAGCCGCGGTCACGCCCGTTTCTCCGAGCGGAGGTTCGCCGACCGGCATGGTCACATTCATGCTGGGCTCGACCGTTTTGGGTCAAGGGCCGATCTCGAACGGCGCCGCCACACTGGACGTTCCATCGTCTTCGTTGAATCCTGGGCCGAACACGATTACGGCTGTGTACTCCGGCGACGGCAATTTCACCGCGGCCCCCGTAGCCACATTTTCGCTTTATGACGGAGTTGTCTCGACAACAGGTACGCTGGCGACGTCGACCGCCAGCACGACCTACGGAGCCCCAATCGCTCTGACGGCGACACTAACCCCCGCCACCACTGAGTTCGGTAGCCCAGACGGCAGCGTGGCGTTTTACGCGGGCTCGACCGAGTTGGGCACTGCCCCGCTCAGCGGCGGGACTGCCGTGCTCAATCTGAACTCGCTGCCCCTGGGGTCGAATCAAGTGACCGCGGTCTATGCGGGAGACAACACGTTTAGCTCGATCACGACGGCCGCGGTGGGCGTCCAAATCGCCGCAGGAGCGACCGCGGTTTCTCTGGCTCCCGAAATGAATCCAGCACCCTTCGGCCAGCCGATCATGCTGACGGCTACGGTCACGCCTGCGACTCCAAGCACGCTGGCCCCCAGCGGATTGGTCGCTTTCATCGTCAACGGTACGCCCGTGGCCGCCAGCAGCGTGACTAACGGAGTGGCTACATTGATGATTCCGTTTATGAACACAGGATCATCGGAGTCGATCTCGGCTGAGTACTTGGGGCAAGCGGGTTATTCTGGCTCGACGTCGGCCTCGGCAAGCGAGGCGGTCGTGAAAGCGACCCCCGAGACCACGATCGAGAAGCGAATCATCAGGTCGCATGGAAGGCGGTTCGGAGTCTTGATCTTCTCGGTAACTCCCTCCGCGGGAACTACCGCGGGTCCAACCGGCGACGTGAAAGTCCTCCGGGACGGCAGAGCCTTCAAAGCCTTGCCGTTGAGTCAGGGGTTTGCCGTCTTGGGCGCCGGAAAGGCAAGAGGCGGAGTCATCCAGGCTTTGTATCTGGGAGATACCAATTATAACTCGAGCGTCTCCGGGAGGAAGAGGCTGTAATTGATAGCGGCAACTTCGACCTCTAGAAGATCTTTAGATCGATCAGCAACGGGCGTCCTGGCGAGTCTTTCGCGAGGACGCCTCGTTGCTGCGCAGTGGACACATGTTTTGACTTGGGCTTGACGGTTTTGTCGATCGGATTAGACTCTTCCCGGCCCGGGTCCATCGCGCGATCGGATCACGCGCGTAGCGACGACATGGATGTCGAAATGGAATTTCACTCCGAACGATTCCTGGCCTTTTTCGCGACGGTTGGTCTGGCCTACTGGGTCGTTCGCAGCACTCGTCTTCGAAACCTTCTGCTCGTTTTTGCGAGCTTCGCGTTCTACGCGGCGTGGAATTGGCGGTTGGCGATTCTTGTCTTTGGTTTCGCGACCCTCGATTTCGCCGCCGCACTCTTGATCAATCGCGCCGAGCGCCCGCGCGTGCGGTCGGCGCTTCTGCGTATGCGCCGTCGCGGCCAACCTGAGTCTTCTGGCTTGGTTCAAATATGTAAACTTCTTTCTTGCTAGTTTGGGCGAGCTTCTGGCGAACATGGGAATAGGAACGACCTTGCCCACGGCATCCGTATTATTGCCCATTGGTATTTCGTTCTTCACGTTCGAGGCGATCAGCTATTTGGTTGACGTCAAGACCGGCAAGATCCCCGCGGAGCGAAACCTTGTCCGCTTCCTCCTGTTCATCACCTTCTTCCCTCACTTGATCGCAGGCCCCATCGTCCGCGCGAGAGATTTCCTGCCTCAGACGGTTCGTCGGAAACATTGGGATTGGGCCAGGGCCGAGCTCGGCCTTCGGTTTTTCTTGATCGGTCTCTTTAAGAAGATGGCGATCGCGGACAGGATGGCCCTCTTTGCCGACCCCGTCTTTGGCAACCCCATCGCCTATTCCTCCCTGGCCGTGTGGACAGCCACGATCGCGTACACCATCCAGATCTACTGCGATTTCTCGGGTTATAGCGATATGGCGATCGGCTGCGCGCATCTCCTCGGCTTCAAATTAGGCAAGAACTTCGATAGGCCGTATTTGGCTCGGAGCGTTTCGGAGTTTTGGCGGAGGTGGCACATCTCGCTATCGAGTTGGCTCCGAGATTATGTGTACATACCTTTGGGCGGAAATCGGCGCGGGGAAATTCGAACCTCGATCAACTTGGCCGCGACGATGGTGCTGGGCGGGCTCTGGCACGGAGCGAACTGGACGTTCGTGGCCTGGGGCGTTTTACACGGGTTTTACGCGATCGTTCAAAAGCAGTTTGGAGACCTGCGACGACGCGCCGGCGCGCTCGACGCGGCCTGCAAGACCACTGCCGGAGGTTTGGTCTGCTGGGCCTTGACGTTGTTCTCGGTGATGCTGGCGTGGATATTCTTCCGGTCTCCAACGTTCGCGGGGGCGGCGGAGATGATCCGAGGCCTCGTCGTCTGGAGACCGGGATTGGCGGCGCCTCTGCCACGAGAGAGCTTCTGGATCCTGCTCGGATTGGTCGTCGTTGGTCACTTGGCAGGCCTCGCGAAGCCGAGCTTCGGGAACGTCCGCGCTCGCATACCAGCACATGCAGTAGGGCTGGGCTACGCAGGACTCTTAACCCTTGCGCTGCTCTTGGCGCCAACAACTGCAAAAGTGTTCATTTATTTTCAATTCTAGGCTTGGGGGACGGCTTCGTGATGCGCGACCGGCTCGGCGCCAACGCCTATAGAACTGTTCCCGGCAGCCGCCTTTGGCTGCTTTTCGGCCTACTCCTGTTGCTGATGGCCGCCAGGGGTTTTGCCTATATCACGGTCATGCCTCCTTTCGACGCCTGGGATGAGTATCAGCATGTTGCATATATCGATGCGATAGCAACTGGCGGGCCGACTCCCGTCTTGGGCGAAACGAACGTATCGGATCGGTTCATGGACAAGCTGGTTGAATCTCCTCAGCATCGGTTCGTACTCCTCCAGATCGGCAGACTTGGCGCGATCGACTATAATGCGTACTGGGCGCGTCGAGCGTCCGGGGCGCCGCCGTGGAAGACGTCTCCCGCGGGAACCCGAAAGCCGGGCGCCATGGAGCTCTACGAGGCCCAACACGGGCCTTTGTATTACAGGCTTGTCGCTCCGTTGTACTCGCTCTGTGGCGGAGCTGAGAACCTGGTCGGCGCGACGGTCGGCCTTCGGGTATTGAACCTGCTTTTCACGCTCTCCGCGGCTTGCGTGGTGTTCTGGGGGCTCGAGCGGTCGACGGTCGATCGCCGCTTGAGCGCCTTGACAGCGACTTTGGTCGCCGTTCATCCACTCTTCTTGATCAACGGCGTTCGGGTCGCGAACGACGCTTTGGGTGTTTTGCTCGCGTCGATCGTGGCGGCGGCGTGCATGACCTGCAAAGCGGGTTGGAACCTTCGTCGAGGGGGGTTGATCGGTGTTGCCCTGGGGCTGGCTTGTTTGGCAAAGGCGATCAACTTCGCACTGATTCCCTTCGTATTGTGGTGCTGGCTGGGATCGACCTATCGAGTCGTAGCGACGAGAAGGCGGAGCAGCTTTGCCTTGGTGATCTGTTTTTCGCTGACCGCATTGCTCGTCCAGAGCGAAGTCCGGGGCAATTTTTCCAGGTTCGGCGGATTGACGCCGATGCAAGAGGCAGTGAAGAACAAACGGGAAGGCAAGACGACCGCGGACTTTCTTGCGGCTGCAAAGTCGATCGACTGGCCGAAGGCGTTCGAAGATCACCTTCTCAAGAACAGTCTCTTGGTCTGCGGCTGGGGGTTTGTCAAGCCCGAGGCCAAGGTCATACGTATCTATGAATATGCACTTGGTTTCGGTCTTTCGGGTTGGGCAGGGGGACTGCTCTGGCGGATTGGGCGGCGATTGTTGGGCAGGCCGAGCCAACGGCGTTCGTCGCATTGCAGGTTCCTTTTGGCGTCGTCGCTGGTTTTGTGCGCCAGCTTGACCGCGGCTCTGGCTTATCACATCTTGCAATCGAAGACGGCGTGGGGGTACGCGACGACAAACCCCTGGTACGCGGCGGTCGCGTTTCCTTGGCTCTTGCTCCTGGCGATCGAGGGCGGTCGATGCGCGCTTGGAGGGTCGATTTGGGGGGCTCGGATCGTTGGTGTTGCACTATTGATCGCGTCGATCCTCGCCGAGTCGACGGTGGTGCTGGGCAGACTGCCTGTTCTCTATACAGGCGGATTGGGAGGATTCTCGGCTCTTGGGAGATTGGCGGAGCTCCAACCCGCCTGGATGGGCTCTTGGACATTGGTTGCATCGGTCGTCGGCTCGATCGTGCTTTTGGCTCTGGCGATCGAGCAATCGATCGTCTTCGATTTGAGGTCCAGTTTGAATGGCCCTTCGGAACTCCCGACGGAGTGGGAAGAGCATACGCCTCGAGGTCCACTTTCGCGTCAATTCACAAGGAGACGACTTCACGTGCAGGCAAGGTCTGCAATTCTGTGGTCGGTCGTCTTTTTCGTCGGAGGCCAGGCAGGGCTTGGTTGGCTCCTCAGAGCCAGGCCCTGGATTGCCGACAAGGAGTTCGGAGGGAAACTTGTCCGGTTGGAGGCCTTGCGGGCGAAGCATCCGGGCAAGCCCTTGTTGCTTGCGCTCGGAAGCTCGCGAATGGCGACGGGCTTTGATCCAAAGTCTTTGAGGTCGCTGGCGGCGGACGTCGAGAGCGAGCCCTTCTTGGCGTTCAACTTCGCAATGGTCGGCAGCGGGCCCGAGATGATGCACCTGACGCTCGAGCGGTTGATCGATCGCAAGATCAAACCCCAGAGAGTCGTCGTCGAATTCTGGCCGCCGTTCTGGTCGTTCGCACGCGGGATCAAGGATTATGAGCTTCAGATCGATATCGGCTCGCTCGAGTTCAACCAAGCGAGGCTCTTATCGCGATACGTGCATAAGCCAAGTGCACTTATGAAGCTTTGGGCAAGGAGTCTGCTCCTGCCGGCTTACGAGAACCGTCGCGCACTGCTTGCAGCGATTTCACCTAGCTGGTTCGGCGAAGAGAAGGTGCGAGACCTGAGGCTCGAGTCGGTAGACTCCGACGGCTTCTGGCGGCCTCACGAGGAGATCCGGCAGGATCAGCGGTTGCAGCTCATTGGCCAATACAAGGAGCATTACGCACCCATCCTGGAGAAGATTATCCTTCAAGATAGCAGCATAAGGTCGATGAGAGGGCTTTTGAGGCTTTGCAAGAACGAGGGGATCGAGGCGGTCGTTGTGGTTCTTCCCGAAGGCAGCCGGTTTCGCTCGTGGTATTCGGAGTCGTCCAGGTGCCTCTTCGAGCAATACCTCGAGGAGCTGAGGACGAGGGAGGGAGCAGTCGTCGTCAACGCTCGCGAGTGGTCGAGCGACGAGCTCTTCCTCGACGACCACCATCTTTTGCCTGCTGGTGCGAAGGCGTTTACCCAGCGACTGGCATTCGAGACTCTTCCGCCGAAGCACGCCGGTAGGCCTGGATCTGGGAGCGGCGCAGCCGACCACTCCGCGAGTTCCAAGGATCCTAGGGTTCTGCGGAGGTAGTTCAACCCAGCGCTTCTCTTCCTCATGCTTCAACGAGTTTGCTGAGCGTGATCAGACCTGGCCCTGGGTTATTTCCGAGAGACGCTTCTGGTCGGAGGCTCGGTCCATCGTGTAAAGTTCAGTATCCAACGGAGGTCTGGGACCTCGTTTCGAGCGATTGGCTCTTGGGCGACAGCGAGGGATCGTCATGGCTCGGATGTTCCGCGGGAGGGCGTCTTTCAAGTCTTCGGACGTGATCGCTCTCTTTGTCGTCAGTCTCATAGGCAGCGTCCTTTTCTGGCTCACGCTCGCATTCTTGCACGACGTGTTTGAATATTTCTTACCGAGTTCTCGCTAATCGAACTAAACTGGCCCGGGCGTAAGCTCATGACAAGCAACGGTCTCCGACGAAAGCTTGCCTGGGGCGTCCTCGCTTGTTGTGTATTCCTCGGCATCGCACTGGCGTCGCGAGGGCCGGCGATGGGCTTTGACGAGCCTGCTCCCAAAAACGAGCAACCTACCTCGAAAGATGCTGACTCCAAGAAAGCAGACGCAACCGACGTACGCAGCTCCGAAGCCAAGAAAGTCCTCGCCGACAAGGGCGCTCAGGAGCAGACGAATCCGCCGACGGGCAAAGCTTCGAAGCCAAGCGGGACCAACGTCCAAGGCAAGGGCAAGAAGGCGCTCCCGAAGGCGAAGATCGTCAACCCCCGAGACGAGAAGAAATTTAGCCGATACACGAAGCGCCCCGACGAAGAGCGGTACGGCGGCGACGACGTCGATTGGAGCGAGATACCACCCTGGCGGCAGGCATCGTTCTTCGGCATCCGAGCCAAGGGACAGTTGTTTGTTTACATCGTCGATTGCTCGGGAAGCATGCTCGACGACGATCGCATGGCCAAGGCCAAAATCGAGCTCAGGAAGAGCATCGCTGCCCTGCGCTATCCCCAGCGTTACCTGGTGATCTTCTACAACGACGAGCCCAGGATGATGCCCGGGGGCACGCCTCAGATCGCCGATCAGCTCAATAAGGATCAACTCACGAGTTGGCTGAGGATCATCGACGCCGACGGCGGCACCGACCCACGCGAGGCAATGGCGATTGGCCTATCGTTCCAGCCCGACGCGGTCTTCCTCCTTTCCGACGGCGAGTATCCCGACGAGACCGCGGATGCCATTGGGACCAAGAACAAACGAAAAGTCCCGATCCACTGTATCGACCTTTCGGACGGCAAAGAGGGAGACGCAGCTCCGCCAAATCGCCAAAGACTCGGGTGGAAGATACGCAGCCCGCAAGTAGCCGCCGAACTCTCGGGTCCGCCCCTTCTGTGTTTGTCGTACAGTGTTATATTGCAAAGTGTTGTGGCGGATTTCTCGAGAAATCTCGAGGAATCCAGCGGCTGCGAGAAAGGTTTTTCCCCTCTCGTTGGTATTCATTGCGGGAGGGCAGGCGATTGAACGAAGAGCAACAAGCGACCCGTGCGAGTTTGTTGGTGCGGATTCGCGATCCCCACGATGCGGACGCGTGGAGCCGATTCGTATCAATCTATGCACCGCTTGTGTACGGATTTGCGCGGAGGCGCGGTCTACAGGACGCCGACGCCGCGGATCTGACTCAAGAGGTGTTGAGGGCGCTGAATACCTCGAGTCCAAGGTTCAAGTACGACCCTGCCAGAGGAACCTTCCGCGGCTGGCTTTTTACAGTCACTCGCAACAAGCTCAACACCTTCCTCTCCAAGCGACGCAGACAGGCCAGCCAGGAGACCTCGCTCGACGGCCAATCGGAGGTTCTTGCCAGGCCCGAAGAGGAAGAATCGGTATGGACGCGCGACTACGAGGAACGGTTGTTCGCATGTGCCGTCGAGGCTGTGCGGGAGAGCTTCCAAGAAACCACCTGGAGGGCCTTCTGGATGACCGCGGTCGAGGGCGAAGAACCGAGGAGCGCCGCCCTAGCCTTGGGGATGTCCCTGGGGGCGGTCTACATCGCCAAAAGTCGAGTGCTTGCTCGCATCAAGGAACAAATCCAAGAACTATCCGTCGATTGACCATAACAGAGAATCCCAAGCCGTTTTCTTACCAAGGAGCGCGTGCGATGAATCGTCTCGAAGAATGCCCGCCTGCTGATTTATTAGGTCGATTGCTTACCGATGAGCTTTCCGAAGCAGAGCTCGAGGCGATCGAAGCCCACTTGGACGGATGCGAGCGCTGCCAGGAGACGCTCGATTCGCTGGCCAACGAGGAGGCGCCCGCCGTCCACGGGGGCTTCAGGCCTCATCACGACGAGACAGCGCTTAAAGACGCCATGGACGCGCTCAAAGACGAGACGCAAATGATCCAAGAGAGCGCTTCGCTCGATTTCCTCGAACCTTCCGACAATCCAAACCACCTGGGAAAACTGGGCAGGTACGAGGTGTCGGCGGTCCTGGGTCGTGGCGGGTTTGGAGTTGTTTTCAAGGCTTTCGATCCAGTGCTTCTGCGCGTGGTGGCGATCAAGACGCTCTCGCCGGCCTTAGCGTCCAATGCATCGGCGCGAAGACGCTTTGTCCGAGAGGCCCAGGCCTCGGCTGCGGTTACGCATGAACATGTAGTTGCCATTCATGCGATCGAAGAGTCGGCGGGAGCGCCTTACTTGGTGATGCCTTACATTGCTGGAATCTCGCTCCAGCAGAAGCTCGACAGGGACGGTCCGCTGGAGGTTTCCGAGATCCTGCGGATCGGCATGCAGGCCTCCTTCGGACTAGCTGCAGCCCACGCTCAGGGCCTCATCCACCGGGACGTGAAACCGGCGAACATCTTGCTCGAGAACGGCGTGCAGAGGGTAAAGATCACCGACTTTGGACTGGCAAGGGCGGTCGACGACGCCAGTATGACCCAGAGCGGAGCGATCGCCGGAACGCCGCTCTACATGGCGCCGGAGCAGGCCAGGGGGGAGGCTCGACCATCGGGCCGACCTCTTCAGTCTTGGCAGCGTGCTCTATGCCATGTGCACCGGTCGCGCGCCGTTTCGGGCCTCGACCGCGATGGCCATCCTCAAGCGCGTCTGCGACGACGACCCCAGGCCGATCCGTGAGATCAGGCCCGAGATTCCAGAATACCTCAGCTCGATCGTCATGAAGCTGCTCTCAAAAGATCCTGAAGATCGTTACGCGACGGCGCAAGAACTCGCCAAAGCTCTCGAGCGAAGACTGGCCGCTCTTCAACGGCCAGGGATCGAGTCAGATCCTGAGGAAGATGGCGTTGAGGGCGCGCCAGTCGGCTTCGAGTCCGTTCAGCCGAAATCAAAGCATGGCTCGAGGTGGTCCACCGTCGCCGCGATCGCCGCGGGGTTTTTCGTGATCGTCGCGGTTGGCGCCTCGAACGCAGGCGCTGTTCAAAAGATACGGACCTTTGTCGAGACGATTCTGCGGATCAAGACGGCCGACGGAGTGCTCGTGGTGAAAGTTCACGACCCTGAGGTGAAAGTAAGAGTCGACGGCGATACGAACGAGCTTGTGGTCGAGGGAGCGGATCTCCGCGAGTTCCGATTGAAGCCTGGCAAGCACAAAGTGACAGCGCTCAAGGGGGAGAAGCTGGTCTACGATCAGGAGATCGTCATATCCAGAGGCGGAAGTCGAGTGGTGGAAATCTTACGCGAAGTAGGCGAAGAACCCTTGGCCAGCGCCCAGCCCGCGCTCGAGCGAGGTTCGATCGCGGTGATCGACGCGACGGACAAGGACGAAGCCAAGAACGAAATCCCACAGGCCTTGAAGGACGAGATCAAGCGGCATGTCGACGCCGGCGAGGCCGAGTTCACGACGTCCGACGGTCGAGGAGTAAGAGTCCTACCTGACAAATCGATGTACATCACAGACCCGAGAACCAAAGAAGAAGTCAAGAACGACGTCCCCCAACCCTTGAAGGACGAGATCAAGCGACATGTCGACGCCGGTGAGACCGACTTTACGACCACCGACGGCCATGGCGTGAAGGTTTTGCCGGATAAGTCGATGTACATCACCGATCCCAAGGAAGTGCCCAACGTCAAGAGCGATCCACTGCTGGACGTGAGGCAGGGTTCTGAAAAGCCCGTCCAGGGAGCTCAAGCCGCGGGAGAGGCCGTCAAGGAGATCGTCGTCGATACGGGACTGAGAGGAACCAAGCTAGTCAAGGCAAGCCTGATCAGATCGTTCAAACTCTCAAATATCACGCAAAACCAGTGGATCATTATATCAGCTAAAGCGGACAGGTGCCTTTACTCCTCTTCCCAACTGAACGAGCCGCCCTCGCTGGCGCTCTGCGATTTGAGTGAAGGCAAGGTGCTTGGGAAATTTCCAGAGCTCGCATCTGTGACCCTGGCCTTCTTTAGCTCGGATTCGAGCCTATTCCTCGCGGTTACGAAGCAGGAAAAGGAGTTTAACGTCTACGACGCTTCCACGCTCAAACTGCTCTGGAAGCGCGAATTCGAGGTGTTCGAGGCAAACCAGGGTTATCGCGGCAGTCGATTCTCCCCGGACGGAAAGTCTTTGCTAGTGACGATGGAGAACGGAATCCTGGTTCTCGACGCCAAGACAGGCAAGGAGCAGACGCGCTATCAGCTCGGCGGAACGCCGGCTCGTTTCGACGTTTCTCCCGACGGAAAGACAATCGTCGTTATGTTCATCCAGGCCCCGCCGCGGAGACAGATGGGTATCGCCAGTTTGTTCTTCATTCTCTTCGACACAGCGTCCGGCAAGGCCAAAAAGCTCGAGATCAACTCCAATACGGCTCATGCGCTTATCTTCTCCCCCGACGGGAAAAAACTGGTTCTAAGCGAACAGACCAACAACGTCCAACTCTGGGATCTGGAGCGGTCCGCCACGGCATTGTGGCTTTCGAACGTCTGGGCCTTCCCGACGTTGTCGAATGCGAATCTCATGGCCTTCAGTATGGAAGAGCCCGGGGAAGCTGGGAATCCCAGCGTCTACTTTTGCAGGCAGGACGATCCCAAGATCATCGGCAAGATCGGCGCCCGTCTCCGCAACGGCGGACTTTACCGACGGTTTACCCCCGACGGCAAAACCCTCGTGACGGTCGATTCCGACGGTACGGTCCAGTACTGGGACGTGACCGCAATCATCGAGGCTGCTGGGACGACTGAACAGCCGACGCTGCTCCGTCGCTGACAAGCTGGGGGTCTTCCCTCTCTCAATGCACTCGCGCCACCAGCAAGGTCCGATCGTCCCCCTGGGGTTGTCCGTTGGTATGCTCGTCAACCGCAGCTAGAACGGCGTTCACGATCTCGTGAGCGTCGTTTCTGCACTTGGTCAGAACCGCGTCGAGCTTGTCGAGGCCAAAAAGCTTGCCCGCCTCGTCGTCCGCCTCGGTGATGCCGTCGGTGTAAAAGATGATCTGATCGCCAGGCTTGAGTGTAACGGTCTCTTCTATGTATTTTTCACTGAAATCGATCCCCAGCGGAAGCTTCTGGGCGCCGTCGAGCGATTTGAGCGAGCCAGAGGTGCAGCACTTCACCCTCGGAGGATTGTGGCCCGCGCTCGAGTAGTTGAGCGTGCGGTTCGTAGGGTCGTAAATCCCATAAAACGCAGTAACAAATGCTCCAGAATCGGTAGTGTAGCGCGTGGCGAGGTGATGATTGACAAAGTTGAGCATCTTGCTCGGCGGGTCGGGTGGACCAGGGTAGGTGTGGGCGATTCCGTGCGTGATTGCCATGATGACGGCCGCAGGGGTTCCGTGCCCGCTGACGTCGGCGATCAAAATTCCCCAACGACCCTCGGGCAGCGGAAAGAAATCGTAATAATCCCCCCCAGCCCAGCGCGACGTCTGATAAGACGCAGCCAGGTCGAGCGTCGGTATCTTGGGCAGCTCGGTCGGCAACAGAGAACGCTGGATGTCGGCCACGACCTTGAGCTCGTGGTCGACCATCGTGTAGGCGTGCTTGAGTTCCTCGGAAAGCACAAGGTTTTGCGTGGCCCTGCCGAACAGGTTGCTCGTCCAGACGAGCTCGGGGATTTCGTCGAGGTCGAACCCATTGGGACTCTTGCGGAGCAATAGCACCATGTTCAAAGCAGCGCCTTGGTCGTAATGCGGGATGGCCAAGAGCGACCTTTGGCCTTCGAGGAACTCGGCGGCGGGGTCGCCGGGCTCGAGTTGAATGTCCTCGATGTAGCGCGGTTGATCGCTGTAAATCAACTCGCCCATCAGTCCTGTGTCGAAGACTGGCAGTTTGTCTCGGTCCTGCCAGGGGTTGATCGGCTGCTGCCAAATGCTCGCACGAGTGACGCGGTATTTGGGAAAAGGCAGGTCGCGTCGGGAGAGCGCCACGACGCCGTCGGTTTTCTGAAGCTGGCGTGCGCGTTGACCATACGCGCGGACCATTTCCTGTGGGTCTCGTTCTTTGCTCATTTCCCGCATCATGTCGACGATCAGGTCCAGGCGTTTCTTCCAAGGGGCCGCGGGGGGGCGGGAGTTCGTGCTGCTGAGCGCTTCGTGCATGGTCAAGGAGTGCCTCACTGTTCGCGAATCGGCCTGTGGATCCCAAGCCCTGTCCGTTCGAGATCTATTCTATGGCTTGCCGACAAGCTGGTCGATTGTATCAACCGCGATCGGATGATAACCCTGCCTCGCCTTGGCGTAGATCGCCTGAGCCCGCGTTCGGTCTGTCTTGACCAGCGTCCGATAGAGCGGAACCAAGAATTTTCTCCTGCCCACGCTCGTCAAGAACGGTTCCAGCTTGGCGAGTCCTGGCTCGTAATGAGAAACAATCGACAATTCGAGCCATAAGCAAGCGATTTCGGCGTTGCTCCTTTCGCTCAGTTTGCAAGCGTAGTCGAGAAGGCTCATACGCTCTTTCGAGACGTCCTTGGGCAGGTCTTTCAAGAACCTGAGCCACTCTTGAGTGCTCCAATTCGCGGATTTCACGCGAAGTTCCCCGTCGCCGGCTGTTCCCCCGAGCCAGCGGCTTGCAAACTGATCGACCGTATCCAGAAGCTCGGAATTTGGTTCGAAGTGCTCCTTCGGAAGTCCGGGCTTAAACACCCAGCCGTCGAGGTCCAACCCCTTGGTTTCTCGGGGATAACGATCAAACAGATTCTTATGTAAATATTCGAGAAACTGTTCGGTCGTGATCGACTGAAAGGCAAAGTGGCTGAAATAGCTCGAGAGAAAGCGGTCGAACGCGTCGCGGCCGACGGCGTGCTCGATCGTCGATAAGAACAACGCCCCCTTTTCATAGGCGACGTCGGTCACCGCGTCGTCCGGGTCCCTGCCTTCCAGGTCGATATAAAGGATTTGGTCGGCTGCGGGCAAACGCTCGATCTCTCCCTTGAGGTCCTGAAGGCCAAGCACCGCTTCCATGTCCGCCCTGGGTTTACCGTAGACTTTCTCGATGATCCTCCGCTCGAAATAGACCGTGAACCCTTCGTTGAGCCAGAAATCACGCCAAGTGGCGTTGGTTACGAGATTTCCCGACCAAGAATGCGCGAGTTCATGAGCAACAAGAGAGACGAGCGAGCGGTCGCCTGCGATGATGGTCGGAGTAGCGAACGTGAGCCTTGGGTTCTCCATGCCGCCGAATGGGAAGCTCGGCGGCAAGACCAGGATGTCATAGCGTTCCCAACGATAAGCACCAAAAAGCGCTTCTGCCGAGGCGATCATTTGCTCGACGTCCTGGAACTCCGCAACCGCTCGTTTGACCACCCCGGGCTCTGCGTAAACCCCGCTGCGAGGCCCGAGTTCGCCGAAGGTCAGGTCTCCCACTGCGAGTGCGATCAGGTACGAAGGAATCGCCTGAGGCATCAAAAACGAGTACTCGAGAGTCTTGCCTCCTTGGGGATCTTCCAAACGCCGGACGCCTCCGAGCTTGGCGCTCATCACGGCCATGAAGCCCTCGGGAACGCGAATCTTGGCCGAGTAAGTCGTCCTGACGCCTGGGGTGTCCTGGAGCGGGATCCAAGTTCGAGCGTTGATCGCCTCGGACTGAGTGAAGAGAAACGGCTTCTTTCTCCCAGTGGTTCCTTCCGCGTTTACCCACTGAAGCGCCGTCGCATGAGCGCCTGTTTGGTATCGGATTACGACACGCTCGACGCCCTCCGGCAAGTCGATCGAGAGCTGCGATCCTTTGATTTTGTCGGGCGCACTCAGAGCGAACTCGAGTCGGGGCCGATCTTTATGGCCCGAGACCACTGACTCGATCGTCAGATTCTTGGCGTCGAGTCGAAGCTTGCCGGCCTTGGCATCGACCCGCATGAAGTCCAAAGTCGCCGTGCCAGTGAGAACCTTGGCATTGAAATCGACGTCCAGGTCGAGATCGATGTGCGTGACCCGCACCTCAAGCGGGTTCGAGTAGGAGTGACCATCGCCCCGAAGTTCGTCGCCTATTGCGTATTGCACGATCATCATGTTGATCAAGAACACCAGGCCCGCAGTGGCTGATTGTAAGAATTTTCCATCAAGAAAATGCATCCCGCCAACCTCTTCCACCTGTCATGAAGCCAGCTCGTTCGCACGAATTCCAATAGGGATCGACTCTACCTGGGCATGCACTCATCCGCCAGTCGACGCCGAATCTCCTCGAGGTCTCAGGGGCGCGCCAACACCCTGGTGTTTAACATCCGTATGACATTACGAGGAGCGATTTCAGGCAAGAGTTCGAACGTTTGCTGTATGAGTGGATGCACTTGCAGCCGCTGCCTATGCTTGTGTATCTTACGTAAACCTCGCGACCGGGCATTCAGGAGCGGCTTTTACGTTCCGGGTCTGGTTCTCTCCCACGAAGCGATAGACCTGCCTTTTGAGCTGAATTGACGCGGAACCCGAGCGATGGTCATCAGGAACGTTGACGTCGTGAGTGGTAAAGCGATCGGCCTCCCAAATTCCCCACGCGACGACCTTGTGAACCAGAGGGTGTAGAACGATGAAGAGTTCGACTGCCGCATCGATGTTCAGCAGGCGCGGTTTCCTCACGGTCGGAACAATTGGCTTTGGCCTGACTCTGGCGGACGTGCTAAAGCTCAAGGCCCGGGCCGATCAAAAAAACTACGCGCCCATCGAAGCCAAGGCCGATTCGATCATCCACATCTTCCTCCCAGGGGGCATCGCACATCAGGAGTCGTTCGATCCCAAACCCTTCGCCCCAGTGGAATACCGAGGAGAGCTGGGCTCGATCGCGACCAAGATCGAAGGCGAGAAGTTCTCCGAAACGCTTTCCAGGTGCGCACAGATTGCCGACAAGCTTTGCGTCATTCGGTCGATGACGCACGGAGAGGCCGCCCACGAACGGGGCACTCATAATATGTTCACGGGCTATCGACCAAGCCCCGCGCTGCAATATCCCAGCATGGGCAGCGTGGTCTCGCACGAATTCGGACCCAAGAACAACCTTCCTCCTTACGTTTGCATTCCCAGCATGCCCAATGTCTACGCAGGGCCTGGGTATCTCAGTTCATCCTTCTCCCCCTTCAGTTTGGGCAGCGACCCCGCCGACGGCAACTTCCGCGTTCAAGACTTGAACCTGCCGTCGGGGATCGACGAATCTCGCTTTGCCACCCGGCGGAACATCCTCGAGGCAGTGAACGGTTATTTCGCCCAGAAGGAAAAGGGGGACAACCTGGCCGCGATGGATACGTTCTATCAAAGGGCGTATTCGCTCATCAGCTCGCAGAAAGCCAGAGAGGCGTTCAACATCGGTGCCGAGCCGGAAGCCGTTCGCAACGAATTTGGCCGCAACCCCGCGGGCCAGCGGATGCTCATGGCTCGGAGGCTTGTTGCCGCCGGCGTCCGGCTCGTCAGCCTCACCTACGGCGGTTGGGATATGCACAACGGCGTCGCCAACGGGATGAGACAGCAAATGCCAGCGTTCGACCAGGCCTTCTCGGCGCTCATCAACGATCTCGATCGCACGGGTCTGCTCGGAAGAACCTTGGTGATGGTCTCCAGCGAGTTCGGCCGCACGCCCAAGATCAATAAAGACGCAGGCAGGGACCACTGGCCCAAGGTCTTCAGCGTGGTGCTCGCGGGCGGAGGCGTCAAGAAAGGCCTCATTTTCGGCGCATCGAACGCAACCGCATCCGAGCCCGAGCGAGACCCCATCGGGCCAGAAGATCTGGCAACCACCGTATACCACCAGCTCGGCATCGTCGCCGACAAGGAATTGATGGCCCCAGGCAATCGGCCCATTGAAATCGTCGACGGCGGCAAAGTTCGTAACGAACTCTTGGCCTAGAAACCACTCCTCGCTCACCCGAAGCCGGTTGAGAAGCTGTCGATCGGCTTCACATCCAAATTTCGCATCCGAGACGAGACATCCTGAATGTTAAGACAACTTGCGTTTGCAACCTTGGTGATCTCGGCAGCGGAGTTCTCCGCCAGCGCCTCCACTCCCAATGTCGGCGCCCTGCGTCCTACCGGCGGGCAACGGGCCACGGAGGTTGAAGTCAACATCCTGGGCGCCAGGCTCAAGGACGTCCAGGAGGTGATGTTCTACCAGCCAGGTATCAAAGCGACCAAGCTCGAGGTCGTCAACGACGGCCAAGTGAAAGCGAAGTTCCAGATCGCAGCCGATTGCAAGCTTGGTCTCCACGACCTGCGGGTCCGGACTGCGTCGGGAATAAGCGAACTGCGGACCTTCAGCGTCGGGGCCATGCCCGAGACAAACGAAAAGGAACCGAACAACGATTTCCAGGCGCCTCAGAAGATCCCGTTCAACAGCGTAGTCAATGGAATCGCCGACAACGAGGACGTCGATTACTTCGCGATCGACGTCAAGAAAGGAGAGCGGATCACCGCGGAGGTCGAAGGCATCCGCCTGGGCATCACTTTTTTCGACCCCTACGTCGCGATTCTCGACTCCAAACGTTTCGAGCTCGCCTCGAGCGACGATGCAGCGCTCGTCTGGCAGGACGGCTGCACTTCGGTGGTCGCCCCCGAAGACGGAACCTACATCGTTCAGGTTCGGGAAAGCGCTTATGCGGGCAACGGGGCTTGCCTTTATCGCTTGCATGTGGGCTCGTTTCCAAGGGCTCGCGCGGTTGTCCCTGCAGGCGGAAAGGCGGGCGAGACGATTCCTGTCAGACTCGTTGGCGACGTCCTGGGCGAGAAGTCGATCAGCGTCACGCTCCCAGCCAAGCTCGATCGCGATTTCGGCCTTCAGGTCGCCGATGAAAAAGGCGCATCACCGTATCCCAATGCATTCCGTGTGAGCGCGTTTGGAAACGTGATCGAAGCCGAACCGAACAACGACGCCAAGACGGCGACGCAGGCTCTTCCGCCGATTGCCATGAACGGCGTGATCAACCAGCCTGTTGACGTCGATTGCTTTGTTTTCCAGGCGAAGAAGGGGCAGACCTTCGACGTCCGCGTTCTGGCTCGCTCGCTGAGGTCTCCGCTCGATTCGGTGCTCTACATTTCGAAGCGCGGACAAGGCGCCTTCGCCGGCAGCGACGACAACGGCGGGCCCGACAGTTACATCCGTTTTACGGCGCCCGACGACGGCGAGTATGTCGCCCAAATCAACGACCAATTGTCCAAAGGCGGTCCCGATTATTTTTATCGGATCGAGCTGACTCCTGTTGAACCCAGGTTGACCTTGAGCACGCCCAACGAGGCGCCTCAACGCGGCACGGGCACGATTGCCGTAACGGTCCCTCGAGGCAATCGTCAGGCGATCCTAATCAACGCCGGCAGAGCCGACTTCGGCGGCGAGCTGGAATTGACAGCGGAGGGTCTGCCTGGAGGCGTTGCGTTCCAGGCTGATCACATGTCCGCCAGCGTTGCGACAATCCCAGTGCTCTTTACCGCGGCAGCGGATGCTCCGCTCTCGGGTGCGTTGGCTCGCATTGGTGGAAAGCACGTCGACCCGAAGGTTCAAATCCCCTGCGATTTCAATCAAACCGCCGAGCTCGTCTTGGGCCAAAACAACACAGTCGTTTGGCCCAGAAACGTCGACGCGATGGCGGTTGCCGTCGCCGAGGAATGCCCCTATACGATCGAAATCGTCGAGCCCAAGGTTCCGCTGGTGCGAGGCGGAACCATGGGCTTGAAGGTGGTTGCGAAGCGCAAGCCCGACTTCAAGGCTGCAATCGCCGTGTCTCTTCCTTGGAATCCACCAGGCGTCGGGTCGGCGGGGGGCGTTTCGATTCCTGAGAATCAAAATGAAGCGGTTATCCCAATGAACGCCGACGGCGGCGCAGAACTGCGCACCTGGAAGATCGTGGTCAACGGTTCGTCGAACATCCCCAGCGGCCCCGTCGTCGTCTCCTCGCAGCTTGCACCACTCTCCATCGGCCAGCAGTTCGTCGCTTTGAACTTTCAGGCTGCGAGCGTCGAACAGGGCAAGGAAGTGGACATGGCCGTCGCCGTGAACAAGGTCGTCGATTTCGCTGGCGAGGCGACCGTCACGCTCTACGGTCTTCCAAACAAGGCGACGACCGACGTCAAAAAGATCACCAAGGATTCGAAGGACCTCCTCTTCCACATCAAAACCGATACGACAACCCCTGTAGGGAATCATGTGAACCTCTTTTGTCAGGTGGTCGTGATGGATAAAGGCGAACCGATCGTTCACAACATCGGCGCGGGCCAACTGCGGGTCGACGCTCCGCTGCCTCCAAAGGCCGGCGCGGCGGCCCCTCAGCCTGCAGCGGCGGCGCCCAAGCCCGTTGCTCCCGCTGCAACGCCCGCCAAGCCGCTTTCGAGACTCGAAAAACTGAGACTGGAACAAAAAGAAAAGGCCGCCGGAGGCAAACCATGAAAAGAAAACTATTTACA
This sequence comes from uncultured Planctomycetota bacterium, assembly GCA_963818975.1. Lineage (GTDB taxonomy): Bacteria > Planctomycetota > Planctomycetia > Isosphaerales > Isosphaeraceae > CAWFUI01. The sequence continues at coordinate 108,947 of CAWFUI010000004.1, forward strand.
CTTATGCTCAAATCACTTAGCCTTTTCGGCCTCGCGCTGGTATTATTCGCCTCCAAGTCGTCGGCCTCCGCCGACTCCGCGCTGCAAAAAATCGAAGTCTTCCCCAGCGAAATCCACCTCGAAACGGCGCGCGACCGCCAGTCGATCGTCGTCCAGGCCGCCTATGCCGATGGAATCACCAGGGACGTTACCAAAGAAGCGACTTTCACGCTCGCTCGAGAAGGGCTCGTCGTTCGCGAAAACGCCGTATTCCAACCCAAGACCGATGGCGCCACGACGCTGGCGGTCGGCTTTGGCGGACAGACCGTGAACGTCCCTGTCAAGGTTGCTCGGGCGACTGAGAATCCTCCACTGAGCTTTCGCCTGGACGTCATGCCGGTCTTCATGCGTGCGGGCTGCAATACAGGAAGCTGTCACGGCGCCGCACGAGGCAAAGACGGATTTCGCATTTCGCTCTTCGGGTTCGATCCCGAGGGAGACCATTTTCGCCTCACTCGCGAGATGATCGGCAGACGCATCAACCTCGCCGTCCCTGCCGACAGCACCCTGCTCGAAAAAGCCACCGGCGCCGTCCAACACACTGGCGGGAAACGGTTCGAGAAAGATTCCGAGCTCTACTACACGCTCCATCGCTGGATCGAGGCGGGCGCAGCCAACGACGACGCGTCGAAGCTTCCCAAGGTCGTGGCCGTCGATCTTTACCCCAAAACGGCTGTCCTGGACGGCAAGGGCTCTACACAACAGATGACGGTCAGGGCGACCTATTCCGACGGGACCGACCGCGACGTGACCTCGCTTGCGGTTTTCTTGACCAACAACGAAACCAGCGCCGCGGTCTCGCCCGACGGGCTTGTCACCGCCGGCGATCGCGGCGAAGCGTTCGTCATGGCCCGCTTCGAGACCTACACCGTTGGATCTCAGGTTCTCACGCTTCCCAAGGGATTGCAGTTCACCTATCCCGACGAAGCCAAAGGAAATTACATAGACGACTTCGTCGCCGCGAAACTCAAGAAGATCCGCGTTTCGCCTTCCGAGCTCTGCGACGACCAGACCTTCGTCCGAAGGGTCTATCTCGACGTCGTGGGCCTCTTGCCCAACCGCGCCGAGAGCGAAGCCTTTCTCGTTTCGGCCGACCCAGAGAAACGAGCCAAACTTGTCGACGAGTTGCTCACTCGAAAAGAGTTCACCGAGATTTGGGTGAATCAGTGGGCGGAGATGCTCCAGATCCGCACCACCAATGAAAACAGTTATAAGTCGATGTTTCTTTACTACAATTGGCTGGTCGAAAAAGTCGGCAAGAATACGCCGATGGACCAGATGGTTCGCGAGCTTCTGGGAGCCTCGGGCGGGACGTTCAAGAGCCCAGCGTCGAACTTCTACCAGATTTCCCGAGAGACCCTTCCGCTTGCGGAAAACGTCGCCCAGGTCTTCATGGGCATGCGAATTCAGTGCGCAGTGCCACAACCATCCTTTCGACCGCTGGACGCAGAACGACTATTACAGCTTCGCCGCGTTCTTTTCGCAAATCGGCAGAAAGCAAGGCGAGGACTATCGCGAGACGATCGTCTTCAACTCGGGCGGAGGCGAGGTGAACCATCCCGTCGGCGGCGCCGCGATGAAGCCGAAATTCCTGGGCGGAGATACGCCCGAGACGGCCGGCAAAGACCGACGCACCGTGCTTGCCGAATGGCTCGCAAGCCCCAAGAATCCCTGGTTCGCGGCCTCGTTCGCGAACCGAGTCTGGGCGCACTTCATGGGCATTGGCGTCGTCGAGCCCGTCGACGATTTCCGGGTCTCGAACCCTTCGAGCAACCCAGAGCTTCTCGAAGAGCTTGGCAAGCACTTTACAGCTAGCAATTACGACCTCAAGAAGCTTGTGCGGGATATTTGCACCTCTCGGACTTATCAGCGTTCCACTAAGAGGAACCCTTCGAACGAAGGCGACGAGCGCAATTTCGCCCATGCGAATCTCCGGCGAATCAAGGCCGAGAACATGCTCGACTGCATCAGCCAAGTGACCGAAACCAAGGACAAATTTCAGGGTTTGCCGCTCGGCGCCCGCGCCGTGCAGATCGCCGACGGCAACGTGGGCAACTATTTCTTGACCACGTTCGGCAGGGCCACCCGCGAGACCGTTTGCTCGTGCGAGGTCAAAATGGAACCAACGCTCTCTCAGGCGCTTCACCTGCTCAACGGCGATACCGTCAACGCCAAGATCCAGCAAGGCGGCGTCGTCGCCAAAATGCTCGCCGAGAAGAAGAGCCCCCCGGAGATCGTCGACGAGCTTTATCTCCGCGCGTTCTCTCGCAAACCCACGAAGGAAGAGCTCGAAAAGCTCGCTCCCGTCTACGGAGAAGGCGCCAACAAACAGCAAGCCCTCGAAGACGTGTTCTGGGCGATTCTCAACAGTCGTGAATTCTTGTTCAATCACTAATCAAAGCACCGACTTATGACGAATTCCAGCAAGTGTCTAGTAGGCGTCTTAGCCCTGAAGGGGCGACTTAGAATAGCCCAGGGCAACGCCCTGGGATCCGATGCCGCGATGCCGCACCAATTCTCTACGTCTCGTGCCTCGGAGGTCGATCGAAACGCGGAAAACGGACGCGAGGCGGCGACTTGTTTGCTCCCCAGGGCGTTGCCCTGGGCTCCATTGAATCGCCCATTCAGGGCTAAGAAACTAAGCGCAACCGCGGGTTTGATCGCTGTCTTGGCAACGCTGGCTTCTGCGTCGGCGGACGAGCCCGCAAAGCCGAAGGTGAACTATCAAGAGCACGTCCTGCCGATCATTCAGAACCGCTGTGCCGGCTGCCACAACGGCGATAAGCAAAAGGGCGGACTGGCGCTCGACAATTACGGCGCTGCAATGAGAGGAGGAAGCTCTGGAAAAGTCATCGAGGCCGGCGATCCTGAACAAAGCAGCCTCTGGCACGCCGTGAATCATTCTGAACAGCCGTTCATGCCGCCCAACTCGCCCAAGCTCCCCGACGCCGAACTCGCGGTCTTCAAGCAATGGATCGAAGCGGGCGCCCCGGAGACCTCCGGCAGCGTCGTCGCCGCGGTCAAGAAACCGAAGTTCGAATTCAAGCTCGATCCGTCGAGCATGGGCAAACCCCAAGGTCCTCCCGCCGTGCCCGAGGGCGTGCTCACGCAACCGTTTGTCGTCTCCAGCCGACCCAACGCCGTGTTGGCCTTGGCTTCCAGCCCGTGGGCGCCAGTCGTCGCGGTCGCTGGACATAAACAAGTGCTGCTCTATAACACCACCAACAATAGACTCGTCGGCGTCTTGCCGTTCCCCGAGGGGGTGATTCACGTCTTGAAGTTCAGCCGCAATGGAGCCTTGGTGCTCGCCGGCGGGGGCAGGGGAGGGCAGTCCGGCAAAGCTGTGGCATGGGACGTCAAAACCGGCAAGCGCGTTTTCGAAATTGGAAAGGAGTACGACGCAGTGCTCGCAGCCGACATCAGCCCGGACCATGGTCTCGTGGCGGTTGGCGGGCCAAACCGGATCGTCAGGGTCTATAGCACCGCCGATGAATCGCTCGTCTACGAAGAGAAGAAACACACTGAGTGGATCACTGCCCTCGAGTTCAGTCCCGACGGGGTGCTCTTGGCCTCGGGCGACCGCAACGGAGGCCTAGTTGTTTGGGAAGCGGCCACCGGCCGCGAGTTCCACGACCTTCGCGGCCATTCGGCTTCGATCACCGAAGTGAGCTGGAGGCTCGACTCGAACGTCCTCGCGTCGTCGAGCGAAGACTCGACCGTCAGACTTTGGGAAATGGAGAACGGCGGCAATATCAAAACCTGGGGAGCGCACGGCGGCGGAACAAGCTCGGTCCGGTTCTCGAAAGACGGGAGATTGGCCACGGCGGGCCGCGACCATTTCTCACGGCTGTGGGACTCGAACGGCGGCAAACAGAAAGATTTCGAAGGATTTGGCGATGTTGCGATCAAGTCTGTGTTCACGTTTGACGACCAAGCCATCGTCGCCGCCGATTATTCCGGAGAAGTTCGCATTTTCGAGCTCAAGGAAGGCAAGCACATCGCCAACCTGATTGCCAATCCCGCTCCCATCGACGCCCGATTGGTTCAAGCGCAGCAGGCGTATTCGAACGCGAAGGCCGCTGGCGAAGCCGCCGCGAAGGAGCTCGGGCAGCTCGAACAGGCTGCCTCTGCGCAGGCGCAAAAGGTCGGCTCGGCGCAAGCTGCGTTCAAACAAGCGGAGGAGCTCGCGACGAAATCGAACGCGGATGCCGCATCGCTCGATCAGCAAACCAAGGGCAAGACCGAGCTCGAGGCAAAAGGCGTCGCCGCGATGACCTCGGCGCAGGCCGAGCTTGCAAAGGCTCAGGCCTTGGCAGGAGAAGCGTCGAAAGTCGCAGCGGCAAAGGCTCAGGTCGCCCAAACCGCCGACGCAAACGCCAAGGCCTCAAAGGCGGCCAGCGATCAGGCGGAAGCTGCTCGCGGGAAAGCCGCGGAACAAGTCGCAGCCACCGCCGGCTCGCTCAAATCCGCACTTACGAAGGCAGATGTCGAAAAGATCTCGGCTGCGCTTGTAGAACAGGCAAAGGCGGTGGCCGCTGCCGCAGCCGCACTTGAATCCGCGAATGGAAAGCTCGCCGCGGCGAACTCCGAACTGTCCAAGGCTCAGGCCGAGTTGAGCGCGGCGGCAAAGGGTTCGTCCGACGCCGCCTTAATTGCCAAGAACGCCAACGACCTCTTCCTGCTTGCTCAGGCGGCGGTCGAAAAGGTGGGTTCGGATAAGACAAACCTTGCCAAGCTTGCTACAGAGATGCACGCCAAGGCGCTGGCTGCGGTCGCGGCGGTCCCAGCTCGCAAAGCCGAGCTCGATCAGGCAATGGCAGCCAAAGCCGGAGCGGACAAGGCCCTCGCCGTAAAGGCTCCCGCACTGCGGTCAATCGTTGCCAAAGCCGAAGCTCTGAGGGCCGATGTTGAAGCACTCACCGCAGAGAAGAAAGCCTTCGAAGCCACGCTGAAGCCAACCGTCGCAGCCGCCGGCCCTCAGTCCAAGCCCACCCAGACTGCGGGCAATTAACGAAAAGACCGAGCTTCGTCCGCCGATGGGAGGCGGGGTTTGGGGATTGTCTCGACGGATAGCCAAGGGCCGGCCGCCCGTGGAAGACTCGACCTCACCTCCCCCCAGTTTCTTGCTTGGCAACCCGCGTCCGGCTAAGTTGGAGCCCTTCCCAGGGTCTACCAGAGCGGACGGCGTATCCCAATCGGAGGGTCGTATGAGCATCCAAAAGCTCCCAGCTTTTGCAAACCTGATCATGTGCGCTTTCGTCGTCTCCATGTTCGAGAGCTCTTCCATGGGCCAAACAGGCAAGACTTTCGAGCCCGTCGTCAAAGACTCGGTTCCGTTGGGATCGATCAACCGCAAGGATCCCAAGCTCGACGCGCTCGTTCCCAAGGAGGCCAAGATGATGATCTTGGCCGAGGGGTTCGATTGGTCCGAAGGGCCCGTCTGGCTGCCCAGGGAGAAAGTTTTGCTCTTCTCCGACGTCCCTCAAAACGTGGTTTACCAATGGAAAGAGGGCAAAGGAATCTCCCGGTTCCTCTCGCCAAGCGGCTATACAGGCAAGACGTCGCGTGGAGGCGAGCCCGGATCGAACGGCCTCACTCTCGATCTCGGCGGAAGGCTCGTCCTCTGCCAGCATGGCGATCGTCGCGTCTCCAGGCTTGAACCCGACAAGAGCTTCAAAACGCTCGTCGACCGGTTCGAGGGGAAACGATTCAACAGTCCTAACGACGTCGTATTCAAGTCGAATGGAGACATGTACTTCACGGATCCTCCTTACGGACTCTTGAAAGGCAACGACGACCCAGACAAAGAAATTCCGTTCAACGGCGTTTACAGGTTGACCCCCCAAGGCGACCTGACGCTCCTGACCAAGGAGATGACCTTCCCCAACGGTCTTGCTCTCTCTCCAGACGAGAAGACCCTCTACGTTGCCAACTCAGACCCGAAGAAAGCGCTCTGGATGGCTTTTGACCTCAAGGCCGACGGAACGATTGAGAAGGGCAGGGTTTTCAAGGATGTCACGTCTTCGGTCGCGCTCGACAACCCTGGTCTGCCGGACGGGATGAAGGTCGACGTCAAAGGCAACCTGTTCGCCACGGGCCCTGGCGGGGTCCTGGTGTTTGCTCCCGACGCTACGCACCTTGGCACATTCAAAACGGGAGTGCCCACTGCCAACTGCGGTTGGGGCGAAGATGGCTCGGTGCTCTACATCACTGCCGATATGTACCTCTGCCGGCTCAAGCTCTCAACCAAAGGGAACGGCTTCTGAAGCTCGCGGTTTCCTCAGGCGAGCACTTGTTATTGCTCTTGACAGTGGTTCCGTGGTTCGAGTCGTGCTCGGCAAATCGTTTTCACGGAGCTTACCCAAACTGCCGATAACTCCCATTGAACCAGTCCAAGCGGTTGTCCGCGTGTCAACGCGTCTAGGGATGGTTCCGGATCAGTGGGAGAATGGGCAATGTGCAAACCGCTCGGTTTTGGTCCGCGGACCTGCGCGCTTAAAGCGTTAACTGGGATGATGTTATTGCTCGCATGGTCGGCGAGCTCTCATGCCCAGGGTCCGCAGTTCGATATCGAAGGGCCGCCCGGCGCACCAAACGCCCGGGGAAAGCTAGGCCCCACCTTGGGTGCTTCAGGAACCTCGGGCTTTGCATTGCAGTCGGCTCAACCGGTCTCGGGCAAGGTCGGCGTTTCAGGAAGCCGAGCGCCTATCAACGCCCTTAATCCGCCGCCGGTCCCGACAATCCAGCCGACCAAGTTCAACGTCGCCCCCGTTCAGTCAAGCATCTCCGCCAAAACGTTTACCAGCATCGACATGCCGCCCAGCCCCGAGCAAGTTGTCGGACTACCCAACGGTCTCACGCTCGACCAGGCTATCGAGTTTTTGGTTAGCCAGAATTTGGGACTTGTCGCTCTTCGATACGAGATCCCCATGGCCCAAGCGGATATTATTACCGCCGGCCTAAGGGCAAACCCCGTCTTCTATGCCGATACGCAGCTCATACCTTACGGAAATTACTCCAACGCCAGGCCTGGCGGCCCAGTGCAATCGGACGTCAACGTCAACTACCCCGTCGACATCAACCAAAAACGCAAATATCGCAAACTAGTGTACACCGCTGCGAAGAAGTCGACCGAGGCTCAGCTCCAAGACGCCGTGCGCAACACCATCGACAACCTGTACACCGTCTACGTCGACGTCGTCCAAGCCACCCAAAACCTCAACTATGCGAACCTCTACCTCAGAGGCATGACCCGACTTCAGGAGATCGTCAACGAAAAGTACGAAGCCAAAGTGGTGGGAAAGCAAGAGCTCGACCTGGTGCGGGTCAGCCTGGGCCAGGCGCAGATCCAGGTCAGAGAGGGGCAACAGGCCTATGACAGGGCGCTGCACAACCTTGGCCTGCTCCTGAATATCGATCAATACAGAAATCTTCATGTGCGGTCGCTGTTCTACGACAAACGCCCGATCGAACAGTCGGATCGGGATCTGCTGAGCATCGCATTCTCGGCTAGGCCCGACCTCGCAGCCCAGAAATTCGGGCTCGACCGCGCCGAGGCGGAGATACGCTCGGCAAAAGCCGAACGATTCTCAGACGTTTACGTCGTCTATCAGCCTTATACGTTTCAGAACAACAATTACCTCGGGCTCAAGAGCGCTTATTCCTGGACGCTCGGCGTAACCGCAGTCATGCCGATTTACAACCGCAATCAAGGCAACATCCAACGCGCCAAGCTCAACAGCGAGCAAACGCGCGTCGAGCTTGCTGGTCAGGAGAAGCAAGTCGCCTTCGACGTACTGGAGGCCATACGAGAATACAATCTCAGCCTCGAGAGCATGATCGAGCTCAACGACAAGGTTTTGAGGGACGCTCGGGAGATCCTCAATCTCGCGTTCAAGAACTTCAACGAAGGCAGGACCAGTCTCGACAATTATCTCGACGCTCAGAAAGACTACAACGATCTGGCGAAGTCGCTCAGCGACGCGATCATTCGGCATCGCAGGGCAATGCTCGATCTGAACACGGCGGTCGGAGTAAGAGTGATGCCCTGACGCCACGAAATGTCGGTGTGTTCAATCGAGCGAAAAGATAAATGGACGGATGTTTTGGAACGAAGAAGGAAGGACGATCATGAACAAGCATGGTCAAGGCAAGTCGAGGCGGTCCCTGAAGCTTGCACAAAACTCGAAGGCATGGAGAAGCGCGAGCTGTTGTCCTACGCCGCATTTGTCGGCGGGTACGCCAAGGCCATGGCTGAGGTCAACGCGGCGTTTGCCAAGGCTCAATCGCATTCGAACCAGGCTCAGACCGCGACTTCGAGCTCGACTTTCAATCCGCCAGCCTCGCCGACTGGCACGCCACTGCAAGTCTCGATCAATTACGCGTTAAGCCAGTTTCAGACTCTCAACGGCTTGACTCCCACTCAACACGAGATTGCTCGAGAAACGCTAGTCGCCAAGCAGGTTGGCGAGTACATCGTCGGTCCTCCGCGATTCACGAATCAATCATTCCAAATCGCACTCAAGACCTCGGGCGGGTCGAATCAGAGTTTCCACATGAATCTGCTCGGGGCAATTTACATGCCCAAAACGCCAGGCGATCCGATTACCGGAGTTGTGTCGCTGCTGCCGAAGAACGTCGCCGAAACCGGCTCGGTTGCGGTTCTCGACCTCGTAGGCGACCCGAACTCGCTTGACCACGGTCTGCCAACCCACTTTACGTGGACTTCCGACCCCAATAGCGGCGGCGTCTATCTCAACGGCGGAGGATTTGGGATCGGTTACGGCACGCTCGACATTCACTACACCGCCTCCGGTAAACTCCGGCAAAGAGCCACAGGCGGCGGTAATGCAACTATCGTGGTTCAAGGTCTGATCGACACCGGCGGGGTCTTCAGTCCCATCCAGGTTGTCGGGGCGCACTAAGCCGATAGTCGGCTTGTTCAACAGACGTTCAAAGGGCCGCGGCTCAACGAGTCGCGGTTCTTTGTGTTGAGCGGAATCTCGCGCGACGCCTCTCGAACCGCGTCCTACACTTCTGCGGAGAGGCGAAGCCTCGCTCACGAGCCATGCCTGGAATGCGCGCCTATGTCATCGACGATTACCATCGAATCCGCCCTCGAAGAGGCCCACGAAGAGAGGTCTCGAGGGAACTCGAAGTGGACTTGGACGGACGGCTGCTTGGCCCTCGCCTTTGGATGTTTCGGGTTCCTTGTCAGACTTCCGCTGATCTCGAGGATCGAGGGAATGCTCGATCACGATCAAGCCACTGTTGGATTAATGGCGCTCGATATCGCCAACGGCGTGCGTCTGCCGATCTTCTTCGACGGGCAACGCTATATCGGCGTGCTCGAACCCTATACAGCAGCGCTCTTCACTAAGTTGTTCGGGCATTCTCCTGCCATCGTGTCTCTCGCTCCGCTCTTTTATTTCGCTGTCTTCACCGCCGAGCAGTTTATCATCTGGAGAATATGGAAAGGCCGATCGGTCGGTTGCCTCGCTGCGCTTTTAACGGCTCTTGGTTCGCCGATGCTTGCGGTTTGGAGCGTTGCGTCTCGCGGCGGCTACACTGTTATTCTTGCCTGGGCTCTGCCGGTGTTGGCCGGTTATCGTTGGGTGTGCCAGGCCCGAGCACCGTTGTCAAAGGGCCGCTCAGCTTGCTTGGGGGTTCCTGTTCGCGATTGGCTATTTTCTCAACCCGCTCTCACTCGTCGTCTATGCCGCGATCGCCCTTGATTGGACCTTTGGTCGACACGGCAGAGATCTACGCAAAAAGCGAGCAAGCTGGCTCGAGCGAGTTCCACTCGAAAGTCCGACAGGCTTTCTCTGGTGGATTGTCTCAGCCGTGGTTCTGTTGATGTGTTTGGGGTTTTGTTGCCACGTTCGTCAAGACGTCGGAGCAGCCAAAGTCGATTACATCATGGCCTGCGGATGGCTTCCTGGCCCTGTTGGTGCATCGGTAGGGGTTCTTGGGCTGGCGTTTCTGGCCGGTTGGCTGCTTTGGTGGTCAGACTTTGGCCCAGGAGTGCTTAGGTTGCTTTGTACGCACCCTTTCTTTGTCTTGGGGGTGCTCTTTGCCCTCTCGCCTTTTGTTGTTTACAACCTGAGGGTCTGGTTGCTGGGGTTGCCTCACGATTCCTCGCTGGCTATGTGGATCCGAGCGCCCTGGGAACTGGGTTCCAATGTAAGGGACGGATTGCGAGCTCTGGGAGCTTTGATCGCCGCCGAACCTGGCCCCGCGGTTTACTCGGTCGACGGCGAGGGAATGGCTTTCACACGGGAGCCTTGGAAAACGATCAACTTGGTCCTGATCGCGACCTCGCATTGGCTCATCGTCTCCGTATTTGCCCTGATTGCAATGCTGGCTTGGTCGGATCGAGCCGACTGGCGGCGATTCTTCGCGTTGAAGAGCGACCGACCCGCCACTCCCACGCGGCTCATGATCATGGGGATTCTGGTCCTCTCGTTGCTCTATCTCTTGCAAGCAACAAGTGCGAATGCAACTTCGATGCGTTACCTGGTCCCCCTCTGGATTTTTCTTCCGGGCCTTTTGGCGTGCGCGCTTGTTAGGCTTTCGCCTGGCGTTCGGGGGGCTGCGCTCCTCCTACTTCTTGGCTCGTGGGTTCTTGGTCAGACGTGTATTTTTCAAGGCTTGGCTCGCGGTTCGCCCGCACGTCCGCTCGAGGCGAAGCTGGCAAGCCTTGGCGTCAAGGCTTTCGTCTCGAGCACTCATGTGGTGCTGCTCACCGCCGATCTGATGCACGGCAGAATCGGAGGGGTCGACTACAACTCCAACTGGTCGCGTCTCAATGGTCGATACGCCGACCGATTCCAAAAGGGAGAGCCGATTGTCTGCGTCCTCGACAAAGCCTACGCATGGTTCCCTGGCGACGGCCTGGACGAGCACCTCAGCGCGCTCCATCAACGTAATCCGGAAACGGTTCGACTTTCGGAAAAGGTGGGGGCCTACGAACTCTGGGAAATCGACCTTCCCTTGTCTCGAGTTCTCGAAACCGAGGACTCGGCCGGCTTGCCCGACCGCTTGAAATCGGCGAGCATGAACAAGTGAGCTGTCTTTGCCGACGCATCCGTGCGTCCTTATGCTGGCAATCTTTGAATAAACTCGGATATGACGACTGCTCGAAAGCTGCGTTGGGGGATTCTCGGCTGCGCACGCATCTCTCGAAGAGGGCTCGTTCCAGGGATCCTCGGGTCCAAGTATGGGGAGCTCTCCGCCATCGCCAGTCGCGATCTCGCGACCGCCGTGCACTGGGCTTCCGAGTTCGAGATTCCCAGGGCCTATGGCAGTTACGAAACGCTGCTCGACGATCCCGAGATCGACTGTGTTTACATCCCTCTGCCCAATGAACTCCACGAACCTTGGACCAAGGCGGCCGCCGACCGTGGCAAGCACGTGCTGTGCGAGAAACCACTCGCTCTCGACGCCGAGCAAGCCGAGCGTATGGTTGAGCACTGCAAAAGGCGCGGCGTTCTCCTGATGGAAGCCTTTATGTGGAGGCACCATCCGCGGCACGCTGAAGGCTCTGGAGATGATCAAAGACGGAGCGATCGGCGAGACGAGAATTGTATCCGCTTCCTTTTCGTTCGAAATCGAAGATGGCGATTGGCGGCTGGACCCAGCCAGAGGCGGAGGCGCCCTTTGGGACGTGGGTTGCTATGGAGTCAACGCAGCGAGGTTGTTCTTCGCGGAGGAACTCGAGCCGCTCTGCGTCCTCGCTAAACGAGGCCCAACTGGGGTCGACCTTTCGCTGACCACACTACTCCACTCGAAGGAGCGACCCTTCATTCTCGATTTCGAACCGTCCGAAACCGATCTTTCACTTTTCAAACCCAAGCCCGACCTCTCCTCATTGGTCGCTTATATTGAATGTAGCTTCGAAAAACCATTTACATGCAGCCTGGCGATCACCGGAGACTCTGGATCCCTCGATCTGCCTCTCGCCTTCCTGCCGCCGGACGATCCCGAGATCCTTCATCATTATTACCGGGGCCTGGTCGATCGTATACCGATTCCGAAGGCCAATCAATATTCGGAAATGGTCGATACGTTCGTGCTTTCCATCGTCTCGGGCGAGGGAAAGTTGTTGTTCCCCGCCGAAGATGGACTGGCGCAAATGAAGTTGCTCGATGCGATTCAAAACTCGGCGAACTGGAGCTAGCGATTTTGACGTCCCGAGGGCGGTTCACCGAAACATCTGGCCCTTGCCCACAGCTTCAAATGCGTTTGGGATGTGCTCGATCTCAGGCTCTTTCGATCCTTCGGGCCAGACAATCCCCACGACGTCAAACCGCGACGAGTGGTCCTGAAGCTTGTACCTTTTGATGAAATGAAGCGCGGCAATTGTGATCCGTCGCTGCTTTTCGAGAGTCACTGCGTCCGCGGGTCGACCGCTTTGGCGGCTCTTGACCTCAACAAACACCACGGTCTTGCCGTCGCGCATCACCAGATCGATCTCGCCCAATGGGATCCGATAGCCTCTGGCAAGGGACCGCATTCCCTTGGCTTGGAGATGCCTCTCAGCCTCGCGCTCGCCGCTCGTACCGAACAGCCGCTTCCAAAAACCAGGAGAGTCGCGGTTCATGCCAGAAGATTTTCTCGCGGGTTGGCAGGCGATTCCGTTCCGTTGTTTGATAACGTGATCAAGTGCCGTATCCAAAATCGCTCTCGATTTCCCTGGCTTCTTTGCTCCACCCGCCCGTCCTGCCGCCTGACTTGAAGAAGTTTTTGAGTTCGTCGGGCTTTTCGAGGTCCGGATCCGACGTCGAAGTCGACTTATAGACGCTGTCGAAATCGTCGCCGTCTTTCTGGCGGCTCTTGAGCGTTTGGCAGCCGACGCTTGCAAGGGCCGCGACCAGAACGGTGAGGCGCAGCGTGGAGAGCGAACGATTCATGAACCACCATCCTTGGCTCGGAGCAACCGCCAAGCAAGTGTTTTGAGCCTGGAAATTCGACCGGCGAGACTTGCCGGAAAGAAGAGATGGTTCCTTTTGCCAGGTTTTCGACGTTCTGTCCATTCCTATTCGCTTGTTTTTTTGTCGTCGCCCCACCCGACGACGAGTGCGGCCAGGCCGACAAAAGGGAGCAGGCCGACGATCTGGAAAACCAAACCGTAATGACCCATCTCATCCTTGATCCGTCCAGCCAGCGGTTGAAAGCCGGCTGAACAGAGATTGGCAAGGCCTCCCAGGACCCCCACCACAAGCCCTGTATGTGCGTGGGACACGTCCTGCGTGAAGGCGAACATGTTTGCCATGAACGCAGCCGTTCCAAGCGCCATCAACACAAGGAGGAAGATCACCGCGGTGTTGCTCTTGGCGAATTGGACCAGCGCTCCGCTGCTGATCAGGAGCGTGCAGACCGCCATGACGATCTTTCTCGCGGACGCGGGCGATAATCCAAAGCGCTGCGCCAGCAACCGAGAAAACCAGCCGCCGGAGAGGTTGCCGGCGTCCGCTGCCAAGAACGGCACTACGCTGAGAATGAGCCCTATCGATTGCTTGCGGTCCCCAAGGAAGCTCACGCCTCCAAACCATCGGACCAAGAACGACCAGTCGCGGTCCTCTTGAAGAAAAGCCGGCAGCCAATTCACAAGAAAATGCCAGCAAACGTTGATCGACATGCTGACAACGGCCAGAATCCAGAACCTACGTTTTCGAACCACGAAGCCGAGAGCTCGAGACCAATTGGAAGCATCCAAAACCTTGGTTGGAAGCGCCAGAGCCAGAAATAGCGATCCGAACATGAACGTCGCGACCGCGATCCAAAGACCATAGAGGCCCAAAAGAGTTGTTTGATATAAATACACGCCCAGGACAACCGCACCTGCAAACAGTCCAAGGAATGAGGCGATTGCGCTGACGGAACCGGCGCTCTTGCGGCTTCGTACCTCCGACGCCTCCACGTCTTGTTCAATTTGGGCGAGAACGGCTCCGCGAGTCCCACGAAGAAACCAAAGCCACGCGCCGGTCCATAAGAATCCTAGACTTCCGATAGCGACGAAGGCTCCGCTCCACCCGAGGATCGGTTCTAAGAGTGGAACCGAAAGCGGCGTAAGCACGGCGCCGACCGCGGCGCCAGAGTTGAAGATCCCGTTGCCAAGGCCGCGCTCGGAAGGAGAAAGCACCATCGACGTCGTTTTGATCGCGCAAGGCCAGTTGAACGACTCTCCCACTCCTAATAGCGCGAAAAACGAGCAAAACCCCAAGCGTCGGCGCCCATGCCAACGCAATTGCGGCCAGCGACCAAAACAGCACCGCCGCGGCGTAAGTCTTTCGAACGCTCGAACGGTCCGCGATGAGGCCCGCGGGCAACTGAAAGAATGCATAGGGAATGTAGAACGCAGCGATCACCCAACCAAAGGCTTGGTTGTCGATCCGAAATTCGCCCATGATCTGCTGTTTGACAAGCGCGATCGACTGACGATCCATGTACGAAAGCGCTGTGGATGCAAAGAGGAGCCAACAGATTCCCCAACGCCATCGCAACAGTTTCGCCGCGGGTCCCTCATGTGGCGCTCCCTTCCGCCGAGTTCGGATGTTCGACTACGTGCATCCTTAGTCCTTCGAGAAGCAGGGCGGGGGGAGAGAGACGATTCGTCTCGAAGCGGCAAGTTTAGCGGCGATGAAGCCTGGGAACAACGCGATGGACAAGCGACGAAAGCGATCGTCCAGGCAGTCGCGCCGATTGATTCCTCTTGCGCAAAAAAACGCCTCGGGAAGAGTAGGTCTTCACCGAGGCGTTTTTGAATT
>CAWFUI010000005.1:0-159302 GCA_963818975.1 uncultured Planctomycetota bacterium
CGATTTGGCTGGTGTACACGGCCGATTCCCCCGGTAAGATGGGTGGGCTTTTGGATGGATCCTATCCCGGTTCCGTCCGGCCCTGGCAGGGGCAGGTGGTAACAAAGCCGAGGGAGTTCTATGAGACGCGCTTCATTTCTTGCCAGGTTCCGGCCGAGTCGGCCGAGTCCCGCGATGGTGGTCCAATCATCGCCCTGGTAATTGCCTGCGGAGGCACAGCGACCGCCGCTTCTGTCCTTATCCATTCGAGCTCGCAAGTGCCAAGGGAGTGATCACCGGGCAGAACATCCATGCGAGCACGATCACGGGACGCCAGATCGCAAGCGGGTCGATCGGCGCCAGCAGCTCGGCGAACAGCTCGATCGGGACCAACAAGCTCAGCACCAGGCGCTGAAGACGCTCACAGCCGGATCGAGCAGCAGTTCGAGCGGCAGTTCCAGCAACAGCGCGGTCGGCTCCGCGCTCGAGTGGATCGCGAGGACGGACCCGACAACGTCGCCGCCGCCCAGCCCTCTCAGCGAGTGATCACGGCAACCAACATCCCGGCGGGCGTGTACGCGATCTTCGGCGAGACGAACATCAGCGATGTCAATGCGCCTGGTTCGCTGCTACAGATGATGCCGACGGCCGACGCGCAATGCTCGATCACCGCCGACGCCGATGTGGCGTTCGGAAGCACGGTGATCGGTGGCGCGTATTTCGCCGGTTCCGGAGACATCACGGCGATGATCACCCACACCTTCGCCGGGCCCGGCACGATCACGCTGGACTGCTCGCTCCGCCGCCTGGCAGGCCGCGGGCAGCTCGATCATCGCGATTCGCCTGAGTAGCTCGCCGAAGTCCGCAGTCACGAGCTAGTGCACTAGCCTCACCCCTCGCTCTCTTTCCGCCGCGGCACTCCGTTGCCGCGGCGGGCTTAGCGCGCGAGCGGCTACCTCCATGCCCGATCCCCAGACCATTCGACGGCTTGCGGAGCTCGTCGTGCGCTTCGGCGCCAACGTGCAGCCCGGACAGATCCTCGCGATCAGCACCGACCCGGCAAGGAGGAGCTCGCGCGCGCGGTCGCCGACGTCGCCTACGACAGCAGGCCAGGTTCGTCGACCTCGCCGTCTTCGACGTTCATCTGAAGCGCGCGCGCGTGCTTTACGCCGATCCCGACACGCTCGGCTACGTGCCGCCCTGGGGACGGCGCCCGGATGCGGGCGCTCGGCGAGCACCAATGCGCGCGGGTGCCTCTCGGGGCCGGCGGCGCCGCACGCGCTCGAGGGCCTCGACCCCGCGCGCTCGGACGGGACATGCTCCCCGCGACGCTGAGGGGCGGAATGTTCGGCGCCCGGGCGACGAACTGGAGCGCCTGCCCGTGTCCGACACCGGCGTGGGCCAAGCTCGTCCATCCCGATCTGGCGACGCGGAGGCGCTCGAAGCCGCTCTGGGAGCAGGTCGCACACGTGCTGCCGGCTGGACGAGCCCGATCCCGTGGCCGCCTGGGACGCGCGGCTCGACCTGCTCCTCGAGATCGCGGCGCAAGCTCGACGAGCTGCCGCTCGACGCGCTGCGCTTCCAGGGCCCGGGCACGGACCTCGACGGTGGGTCTGCTTCCCGGGGAGCCGCTGGCCGGCGCGCCGCTTCGCACCGCCGGCGGGATCGTGCACGTCGCCGAACATCCCCACCGAGGAGGTGTTCACCAGTCCCGATCCCGAGCGGGTCGACGGCGTCGTGCGCGCGACCAAGCCGCTGTTCGTCGCCGGCGCGCTCATCACGGGCCTGCGAGGTCCGCTTCGAGGGCGGCCGCGCCGTCGAGATCGACGCCGACGAGGGCGCCGAGACCCTCCGCGCGCTGACCTCGCCGCGACGACGGGGGCGGAACGCCTCGGCGAGGTCGCGCTCGTCGATCGCGAGGGCCGCGATCGGCCCGCTCGACACCGTCTTCTTCGACACCCTGCTCGACGAGAACGCCGCCAGCCACATCGCCCTCGGGCAGGGCTTCGAGTTCGCCGTCGAGCGACGCGGAGCGAGCGCGCGCATGAACCGCAGCCAGATCCACATCGACTTCATGGTCGGCGGCGATGACGTCGCGGTCACGGGCATCACCGCCGGCGGCGAGCGCGGTGCCGTTGCTGCGCGGGGCGCCTGGCAGATCTGACGTCGTGGGCCACGTGATGCCTTTTGTGCCGCTATACGCGGCACAAAGGGCATCACCCCCGACCGCCCGCCGGCGCGCGCTCACGGACTTCGGGGATTCCGATCCAATACAGTGCTCACCCAGGCCGAGCGCCGAAACTGCCCACGCAGAAAGCCTGGAGAGGTGCCGGAGCGGCTGAACGGGCGCGACTGGAAATCGCGTAACGGGGGTTAACCTCGTTCGAGGGTTCGAATCCCTCCCTCTCCGCTCTGTTCCGGTCAGGGATCTCTTTCTTTAGCAACTCTCCTAACCTCGGTCGACGCGCGTCGTTTACGACGGTTATGAGTAGGGAGGACCCTGACCCGAGGGCCGGCATTGCCGTGTCCGTGTGGTGCGCTCGGTTTCCGTGTTGCGCGAATGCGAGGTGCCTGCGGCTGACTCGCCCGCGCCACCGCGCTGCGCCTGATCAGGGGGGAGCTAGCTCGAGTCGGCGCGCTGGGCGCCCTCCCGGGCGAGGCGTCCGCCGAACACCGAGGGATGCGCTTGCGCACGCCTACGGCCAATACGGCGACGAGCCCGCTGAGCGAGACGCCGATGAGCGCTCTCCCCTCCCACGATGACGCGTTCCTGGTAATCGACTCGCTGCTCGAGGGTACGCAGGTCGTCTCCCGGCGGGGCGGGGCGCCTGCTGGGGGTGAGGAAGAGGAGGACGTGCTCGACAAACCGGTGGCCTAAGTTCCTGGTGTCCGGCCGACACCGAGGTCCGGGAGCCGGATGGGACTTCCTGCACCGCCCGCCGCGCAAGCACCGACGGTGAAGAGCCGAAGCTCGGTGTTCGTGCGGCCACGCAACGCCTTCGGCGTCCGGATGGTCGCCCGATCGCTCCCTGCGGACCGCCTCGCGGCGCCTCGTGCTGCTCCAGACCCGTGCGCTGCGCGTCGTGCCCGCGGCCGCTACCGCTAGCCCCCGGCGCCGGGCGGTCCTCCGCGTGCTTCAGCCGGCGGGCAGGACCCGCGGGGCGCCGTAGGCGACGAGCGCCTCGGGCAAGCCGACCGATCCGTCGTCCTGCTGCCCGTTCTCGAGCAGCGCGATGATCGTCCGGCCGACGGCGACCGCAGTGCCGTTGAGGGTCTGCACGTGGGCGGGCTTGCCGTCCGCCGGCCCGGTAACGGACGTCGAGCCGGCGCGCCTGGAAGTCGGTGGTGTTCGAGCACGAGGTCAGCTCGCGGTAGCGGCCCTGTCCCGGGAGCCACGCCTCGCAGTCGTACTTCTTGGCGGCCGAGCGCCGAGATCGTCGACCGCGATCGCGACCACCCGGTAGGGATCTCGAGGTCCGGGAGGATCGATTCCTCGATGCCAGCAGTCACTCGTGCTCGGCGGCCGCGTCATCGGGCGCACGAACGGAACATCTCGACCTTGTCGAACTGATGGACGCGGAAGATGCCGCGCGTGTCCTTCCCGCCGCGCCGGCCTCGCGCCGGAAGCAGGAGGAGAAACCGGCGTAGCGCGCCGGCAGCTGCGCGGCAGTCAGGATCTCGTCGCTGTGGAGCGAGGCCAGCGCGACCTCCGAGGTGCCGACGAGATAGAGCTCGTCGTCGGCCAGACGGTAGATCTGCTGCTCGGTGTCGGGCAGGAAGCCGGTGCCGTAGAGCGCCTCCTCGCGCACGAGCACCGGTGGGATGACGGGTTCGAAGCCCTGGCCGCGTCAGCTTCTCGAGCGCGAAGCGGGCGAGCGCGAGCTCGAGCATGCGCCAGGTCGCCGCGCAGATAGGCGAACCGCGATCCGGACAGCCGAGCCCCCCGTTCCATGTCGATCCGCGGTCCCGCGAGCTCGAGGTGGTCCCGGCCGGTGGCACGGCGCGTCGCCAACCTCGCTGGAGCACGGTGTCCTCGTCCGGCGCGTCGGGCGCCGGAAGGTTCGGCAGTGAGGCAAGCGCCGGTCGCGCTCGGTGCGCGCGGCGACCTCCAGATCGCTGAGCTCCCGGCCGCGTGCCGCAAGCTGCGGAGCTGCTCGCGCTGCTCGGGCGTCGGGGCGCCGCTGCGACCCCGGCCCGCGCGGCGCTGCTCGGCTCTCAGCTCCTCGAGCTGCGTGGTGAGAGCGCGCCAGCGCTCGTCGATCTCGAGCAGGCGATCGACCGCAGCGGCCAGCGACGGGTCTCGCCGCGCGAGCGCGGCCTTGACCGCGTCGGGATCGCGGCGGATCAGCCGGATGTCGAGAACGCGGAGCCTCCGCCGGAATCGTCGGCCGCGGCCACCACTACGGATGCGCGGGCTTGACCTTGATGACTTTGCCGGATGGGGAGATCACGTACCACAGGCCACCGTTGAGGTTGATCGCCTGTCCTGTTGCCGCTCCCGGCGCGGTGTCGGCCACGTAGGTGTACAGCGGCCAGCCCGCGTAGGTGATCACCTGGCCACCCGACGGGTTCGCGTCGCTTGCCAGTAGCGACTGCTTGACGGCGCCCGACGCCACCGCTTTCTGACCGCTCGGCAGAGCGGCCGGCGGCCATATGGCCGCGCATCCGCCGACGCAGGTGACCTTCTTGGCGTTGTCAGGTACGAAGATGTAGAGCGTCCGTCCCTGAGCGTTGACGAGCACCGGGCCGAGTCCGGAAATCGTCGCGCTGGAGATCTTGGGCCCGTTCGGCGGCACAGCCTTTGTCGCCGTCGTCTTCGTCTTCCCCTTTGGCTTCGCCTTCTTCTTTGTGGCGGTGGGCGTGGTCGTCGTCGGCGTGGTCGTGGTCGTCGTTGACGTCGTGGTCGCCGGGGGGGCGGTCGTCGCTACCGGCGTCGTCGTAGCCACGGGGATCGGACCGATCGCCTCTTGCTCGCAGGAGGGCTGACCGATGCTGTGACCGCCCTGGCGCCCGGCGTAGGTGGACACGAACAGCGCCACTTGCCGTGCCTGCTCGCCGACGACGATGTTCTGGGGCATCGTCGCCCCGGAGAAGCCGCCGTTCTCGATCGCATAGAGGACGCGGGTGGCGGGTCGCTCGCAGCGCACATTGAAGTTCGGGCCGTTCGTCACGAGCCGGGTCTTGATGTTCGAGGCAGATCCGTGCGTGCCGGCGTAGGAAAGGGTGTGGCAGCCCCCGCACCGCTGGGAGAAGAGCACGGCGCCGGCATACGACGGACTGGCCTTCGGGACGGTGATCTTCTCGGTTCCACAGGCGGCGGAGAGAAGCGTGACGGCCAAAGTGGCGCCCGAGACCAGGAGAACCTTGAAGCGCCGGCTCATGCGGGCCGAGATCATACGGAACAATCGGGTTTCGATGTCCGCCATGCGAATGCCAGCTCAAGCCCGCGCCCTCCTCGCGCTCGCCATCGCTGCGCTTCTCGCCGGCTGCGCCCACACGATCAGCGTCAGTCGCGATCGCACGCTCCACGTTGTCCTGAGCGAATACCGCATCACGCCCGACACCGTGCGCGCCTACGCGGGGACGCTCACGATCAAGGTACGCAACGTCGGCACGCGAACCGACAACCTCGCGGTGTCGCAGGGGAGCTACAACGAGATCGTGAGCCCGGATCTCGCGCCCGGGGCGACCGCCACGCTCGCGCTCAACCTCGGTCCCGGGCAGTACATGCTGCGCTCGCTGATCCAGGGCGATCAGGCGCTGGGGGAATGGGGGACGCTTGATGTGGTGGCGGCGAATTGACGCCGGCCGCCGATCGGAGCGGCGGCGTGGCGACGGCCCCGGCGCCGGCCGCCTGGTTGCCGCCGGGGGACGAACGCGCCAAAAAAGCTTCAAGCGAACGTCTCATGACCGGCGCCGGGGGTCGAGCTGAGATTCGTCGCCGGGCGCCGCGCTCCTGCAATTCTGGTGAACCCGGGGCCGGCGGACGCCTATTGGCCATGCCCACCTGGACCGTCGGGCAGCCTGCAATAGCTATAACCCTGCTCGATGGTCGTGACCACCGATACTGAGCTTTTCCGCGAGGTCTTCGGCCACTTCGCCACCGGGGTGGCGGTGATCACCAGCGCCCATCCCGGCGGCGCCGGCGGGATGACGGCCAACGCGGTGTGCTCGCTCTCGCTCGACCCGCTGCTGGTGCTGGTGTGCTTCCAGGAGGAGGCGCGGACGCTGCCGATCGTGCGCGACTCGCGTCGCTTCGGCGTCAGCGTGCTCGGCGCCGATCAGGAGCACATCGCGGGAGTATTCGCCTCCAAGGTCCCCGAGGACGAGAAGCTCGACAGCGTCGAGCACACGTTCGACCACGGCGTGCCGATCATCTCCGGAGCGCTCGCCTGGGCGGCCTGCGACCTGCGTGACCTGATCGCCGGCGGCGATCACACCATCGCCATCGGCGAGGTGATCGCCATGGGCCAAGCCGCCGGAGACCCCCTGATCTGGTACCGCGGCGGGTACCGCACGCTGAATGTGCCGGCGGCGCGCCCGCGATGAAAGACGTCCATATCGTCGTCGGCTCGGCGGTGATCGCCCTCTTCACCGCCACGGCGTTGCTGGGCGCCTGGCGCTGGTATCGCGTCGAGTCGAGCCAGCTCTTCTGGCGCCTGCTCCGGATCAGCCAGGTCGTCCTCGTGATCCAGGTCGCGCTCGGCGGCATCCTCGTGCTCGAGGGCAAGAAGCCACCCTCCCTGCACGTCCTCTACGGCCTGCTCCCGCTCGCCGTCTCCTTCATCGCCGAGCAGCTGCGCATCTCCTCGGCCGACATGATCCTGTCGAGCCGAGGCATCGAGTCCGCCGCCGAAGTCGGCGAGCTCCCCGCCGAAGACCAGCAGTCCCTGGTCCTCACCATCGTCCGCCGCGAAATCGGAGTGATGACCCTCGCTGCGCTTGTCATCGTCGTCCTTGCTGCTCGGGCGGCCGGGACTGCAGGGTGAGCCGGGGGGCCGGGCGGGCGGCATCGCCCCCGCACCAGGCTCGGGTTGGCAGAGGGCTGAGGCGGCGTGCAGGGTTCTGAGCAACGGTGCTGGGGCGATGCCGCCCGCCCGCCTCGCAGCTTCGGCACGCAGTCCCGCTGCCCGGCAGGGGTCCGACCGCGCCCCGGGGTCTGGTTGAGCATCGGTGGTGGCGGGCTGACGGGTGGCGGTCTAACGCGCGGCCGCAGTCGAAACGCGTGCGGCCACCGCCCCGGCGCGGCGTCGGCCGCGCCGCCCCGCCCCACGGGCCTTTCGCTCCGGCTTCCAGTCGATTAGAGCACCCGGCCGCCCCGCCGGGCGGCCCCGCGCCCCGGGGGGCCGAAGCGCGTGGGGGGGCGGGTGGGTGGTCTCGGCCCCAGCACCATTGCTCAAGAACCCTGCAGGACGCCTGAGCCCTCAGAAAACCCGAGCCTGGTGGCGGGGCGAGACCACCCACCCGCCCCCCCGCCCGCTAGCCGCCAAACCCGGGCGCGAGGCCACCCGCCCCCCGGCCGGTGATATAACGACCATGCCGTGCTTAGAACGTATTTACCTGCGATGGTGTTCCTGGTGCTCGGAGGGCTCGTCGGATCGCTGTTCGCGGTCCTGAACCTGTTCCTGGGCAAGCGCCACCCGAACCGGTCCAAGCAGGATCCCGTACGAATGCGGCCTGCCGTCGGAGGTTCAGCGCGGATTCCGCTTCGGAATCAGCTTCTACCTGGTCGCGATGCTGTTCATCCTCTTCGACATCGAGGTGATCTTCCTGTTCCCGATCGCGGTCGAGCTGCGGGCGTTCGGCGCGTTCGCGCTCGGCGAGACGATCGTCTTCGTCGTGCTGCTGTTGGTCGCGTTCGGCTACGTCTGGCGGCGGGGAGCACTCGAATGGCGGTGACCCGCGAGCCGCTCGATTCCCCGAACAACTTCCGCGTCCGCCAGCTGCAGGCTCGCGACATGCTGCGCGGCGAGCTCGACGGCGTCGACGCTGGAGCAGTACGTCGAGCGAGTGGGTCCTGACGACGACGCTCGACCGGGCGGTCCACTGGGCGCCGCTCGAACTGCGATCTTCCCGCCACGTTCGGTCTCGCCTGCTGCGCGATCGAGATGATGTCGATCGTCGCCGCGCGGCGTCGACATCGCCCGCTTCGGCTTCGAGGCGTTCCGCGCCTCGCCCCGCCAGGCCGATCTGCTGATCCTCTCCGGCCGCGTGTCGATCAAGATGGCGCCCGTCATCCGCCGGATCTACGACCAGATGCTCGAGCCCAAGTGGGCGATCTCGATGGGCGCCTGCTGCTCGTCGATGGGCGTGTTCAACAACTACGCGCTCGTGCCCGTCCGACAAGTTCATGCCGATCGACGTCCACGTCCCCGGCTGCCCGCCCCGCCCCGAGGCGCTCGCTGCACGGCATCCTGCGCCTGCGCGAGATGATCCAGGGCGACCCGCCTGAGGGCTGGCGCGAGCGCTACGGCGCGAGTCGGCACCGAGGAGGTCATCCGCCGACGGAGCCCGCGCGGTGCCTGACCAGGTCGCGGCCTCGAGCTGATCGCACACGAGCTCGAGCGACGCCAGACTCCGGCGAGCGTCGACGGGACACGTTCTTCCGCAACCGCGCGACCGCGACGGTGATCGCGCGACGCCGAGCCTCGTCACGGCGTGCTCGAGCGCTCGCGAGCGGGGCTACGGCTTCCTCGCGAGCCTGCACGGCGTCGACTACTACCCGGAGGAGCCGCGCCTCGGGGTGCATCTACGAGCTGCTCGACATGCACGAGCGTCGACCGCATCACGGTCAAGCTGCGGGTCCGCCTCGACGACCCGCACGTCGCCTCGGTCGTCGACCTCTGGCCGCCGCCAACCACCCGGAGCGCGAGGTCTACGACATGTTCGGCGTCGTCTTCGAGGGCCACCCCGACCTGCGCCGGATCCTGATGCCCGAGGACTACGAGGGCCATCCCGCAGCGCCGCGACTTCCCGATCGGCGGCGAGCCGGTGCTGTTCACCTACAACGAAGAGACCGAGCTACGGGAGTGGCACGATGAGCGCGCACGAGCGACTACCGCAAGCTGGAGGAGTCGATCACGCTCTCCTCCGAGCGTCGGTGCCGGCCAGCGGCGAGACGCACGAGCTGCTGACGCTCAACATCGGGCCCCACCACCCGGCGACGCACGGCGTGCTGCGGCTGCTCGTGACGCTCGAGGGCGAGGTCGTCCGCGACATCAAGCCGATCATCGGCTACGTCCACACCGGGATCGAGAAGACGCGCCGAGCAGAAGTCCTACTGGAAGGTGATCCCGGTCGTCGAGCGGATGGACTACCTCGTCCTACTACTTCAACGCGATGGCGTTCTGCGGCGCCGTCGAGACGCTGCTCGAGATGCGAGGTGCCGCAAGCGCGCCCAGTACCTGCGCGTGATCCACCTCGAGCTCAACCGGATCATGTCGCACCTCGTGTGGCTCGGGACGAGCGCGCTCGACCTCGGCGCGATCTCGATGTTCTGGTACTGCTTCCGCGAGCGCGAGACGATCCTCGACCTGTTCGAGATGTCCTCCGGCCAGCGGATGCACACCCGCTACTTCCAGGTCGGCGGCGTGATGGAGGACATCCCGCGCGGCTTCGCGGAGAAGCTCGCGCGCCTTCCTCGCCGAGATGCCGCACCCGCGCCGACCAGTACGCCGACCTGCTCGAGCAGAACGAGATCCTGCTGCAGCGGCTGCGCGGCACGTGCCCGCTCGACGAGGCGACGCTGCTCGCGCTCGGCGTCACCGGCCCGCTGCTGCGCGCCGCCGGCAACCCATGGGACCTGCGCAAGGCCGCGCCGTACTCGTCCTACGACCACTTCGACTTCAAGATCCCGGTCGGCACCGTCGGCGACAACTACGACCGCTTTCGCGTCCGCCACGCCGAGATCTACGAGTCGATGAAGATCATCGAGCAGGCGATCGACGGGCTGCCCGAGGGCCCGCACATCACGACCGACCGCAAGGTCGCGCTGCCCGCCGCGCCACGAGCTGGCGACGTCGATGGAGGCGCTGATCCACCACTTCAAGCTCGTCACCGAGGGCTTCCGCGTGCCGCCGGGCGAGGTCTACTACCCGATCGAGGCGCCCGCGCGGCGAGCTCGGCTGCTTCGTGCGCGCCGACGGCTCCGCCAAGCCCGCGCGCGTGCACATGCGCGACCCGAGCTTCGTCAACCTCCAGGCCGCCGCGCCGATGGTGCAAGGATGCCTACATCGCCGACCTGATCGCGACGCTCGCGATGCTCGACCCGATCCTCGGAGGGATCGACCGGTGAGCGCGCCGTCACGGTCCGCTTCGCCCACGGCTCGCGCGTCCCCGGCTGGGACGAGGCCGTCGACCTCGACCAAGGACCCGGCCGGCGATCCCCGACCCGGCGACTGTCGCCGGTGCCGGCGGCCTGCGCGCCGAGATCGAGGCCGCGATGGCGCAGTACCCGGACCGCCGCTCGGCCGTCGATCCCGGCGCTCCACGCCGCCCAGAGCGACCACGGCTGGTGCTCGCCGCGAGGCGATCGACCAGGTCGCCTGCGTGATGCGGCTGACGCCCGCCTACCTGACCTCGGTGGCGACCTTCTACGACATGTTCGAGACTGGCGCCGAAGCGGCCGCAACGACGTCTACGTGTGCACGAACATCTCCTGCTCGCTGCGCGGCGCGGAGGAGCTCTACGAGGCGATGCTCGAGGCGGCCGCCGGCGACGAGCCCGACATCAACCGTGCGCTCGTTCGAGTGCCTCGGCGCCTGCGACATCGCGCCGATGGCGTCGGTCAACGGCGAGTACGTCGGCCCGCTCGAGCCCGACGACGCCGACGCGGATCGTCGAGGACCTCCGCGCCGGGCGCGAGCCGCTGCCCGAGAAGCAGCTGCGCGCCGCCCCTGCGCCGATCCGGGCGCCGACCGGCGCAGCGGGGGCCGCGGCATGAAGAAGATCCTCTTCGACCGAATCGACGAGCCGGGCCTGAACACGCTCGCCGTCTACGAGCGCCGCGGCGGCTACGAGCGCGCTGCGCACGGCGCTGACGATGACGCCGCGAGGCGATCGTCGAGGAGATCGACGACCTCGGGCCATCCGCGGCCGCGGCGGCGCCGGCTTCCCGACTGGGCAGCAAGGTCGTCGTTCCTGCCCAAGGGCGACATGGACAAGTACCTGGTCTGCAACGCCGACGAGTCCGAGCCGGGCACCTTCAAGGACCGCGAGCTGATGCAGAAGAGCCCGCACATGCTGATCGAGGGGATCATCGATCGCGGCGTACGCGGCGCCGGCATCGACGCGCGCCTTCATCTACATCCGCGGCGAGTACGACTACCAGGCCGACATCCTCGACGCGGCGATCGCCGAGGCGCGCGCCGCCGGCTACATCGGCGAGCGCATCCTCGGCTCCGAGTTCTCGATGAGCGCTCGTGCTCCACCGCGGCGCCGGCGCCTACATCTGCGGCGAGGAGACCGGGCTGCTCGACTCGCTCGAGGGCAAGCGCGGCAACCCGCGGCTGAAGCCGCCGTTCCCGGCGATCGAGGGCCTCTACCAACGGCCCGACCCTGATCAACAACGTCGAGACGCTGGCGACCGTGCCCGCACATCATCAACATGGGCGGCGCCGAGTACGCGAAGATCGGCACCGAGACCTCGACCGGCACCAAGCTCGTGTCCGTCTCGGGCGACGTCCAGCGACCCGGCAACTACGAGATCGAGCTCGGCATCCCCTCGCGCGAGATCATCTACGACCTCGCCGGCGGGCCGCCGGACGGCCGCACGCGTGAAGCTCTGGTTCCCGGGCGGGTCGAGCTCGCCGGTGCTGACCGCCGACGACCTCGACATCCCCTACGACTTCGACTCGATGGCCAAGGCCGGCATCGATGCTCGGCTCGGGCGCGATCATCGTCGTCGACGACTCGCACGTCGGTGCTCGACGTCGCGCATGAAGCTCGCCAAGTTCTACGCGCACGAGTCGTGCGGCAAGTGCGTGCCGTGCCGCGAGGGCACCAACTGGACGGTGCAAGATGCTCCAGCGGATCGAGTCCGGGCGAGGCGACCCCGATGGACCTCGACATCATGGCCTCGGTCCAGGAGCAGATCATCGGCAACTGCCTGTGCGTGCTCGGGCGACGCGATGGCGATGCCCGATCGGCTCGATCATCGCGAAGTTCCGCCCCGAGCTCGAGGCCTACATCGAGGCCGCGCGCGAACGCGCCGGCAGCGGCGCGCTCGAGGATGTCGTCGCCCTCGGCGTCGCTGACGACCACGCCGGGCCGATGCCCGCGCTGAGCTGATGCCCCGCCCGGAGCCAAGACCATCCAGCTCACGATCGACGGCCGCGAGGTGCAGGCGCCCGAGGGCATGATGCTCGTCGACGCCGCCAAGCTGCGGCGACATCGAGATCCCCGTACTTCTGCTACGAGCCCAAGCTCGGCCAGCCGGTCGGCGCCTGCCGCATGTGCCTGGTCGAGATCGAGGGGATCCCGAAGCTCCAGACCTCGTGCTCGACGGCGGTCAAGGACGGCATGGTCGTCCACACCCAGACTCGAGCGGGTCCGGCGAGGCGCAGAACGCCATCGTCGAGTTCCTGCTCGTCAACCATCCGCTCGACTGCCCGGTGTGCGACAAGGGCGGCGAGTGCCCGCTGCAGGACATCACCTTCGGCTGGGGCGCGCGGCCGCTCGCGCTTCATCGAGCCCAAGCGCCACTTCGACAAGCCGCTCGCGCTCTCGCCGCTGATCGCGATCGACCGCGAGCGCTGCATCCTCTGCTACCGCTGCGTGCGCTTCTCGCAGGAGATCGCCGAGGACTACCAGCTGATCTTCGCTCGAGCGCGGCGCGCACTCGTTCGTCGCCACCTTCGACGGGCATCCCTACGTGGCGCCGTTCAGCGGCAACATCATCGAGCTGTGCCCGGTGGGCGCGCTGACCTCGCAGCCCTACCGCTTCCGCGCGCGGCCGTGGGAGATCGAGGGCGCCGGCGGCGATCTGCACGCTGTGCCCGGCGCAGTGCAACGTCACCTTCACCGTCCGCGACGAGCAGCGTCATGCGCGTCCTCGCGCGCGACCACGCCGAGGTCGACGACGGCTGGCTGTGCGACAAGGGCCGCTTCGCCTACCAGGCGATCCACGTCGACGAGCGCATCACCGCGCCGATGGTCCGCGACGGCGGCGAGCTGCGCGCAGGTCATCCTGGGAGCGCGCGCTGACGAGGTCGCCGCCGGCGCTCGGCGCGCCACGCGGCCGCGTCGGCGCGCTCGTCGGCGGCGGCGCGAGCAACGAGGAGGGCTTCCTGCTGGCCCGGCTGATGCGCGAGGCGCTCGGCTCGCACGACATCGACTCGCGCGCCGGCGGCGCCGTCGCGCTCGGCGCCTGGCGCGCGCTGGCGGCGCCGGCGCTGCAGGCGACCGTCCCCGACCTCGAGTTCGCCCACACGGTGCTCGTGCTCGGCTGCGAGCCGCTAGACGACGCGCCGATCCTCGAGCTGCGGATCCGCAAGGGCGTGCGGCGCAACGGCGTCAAGCTCGTGGTCGCGAGCTCCCGGCCCGAGCGCGCTCGACCCGAGCGCCGCGCTCGTTCGTTCGCTGCCCGCCCGGGGGCGAGGCGCGCGTTCCTGCGCGGCTCGCGCTCGGCTGCCGCGCGACGCACGCGGCGGCGGCGCCAGCGCTGGCCCAGCTGCTGCGCGACGGCGGCGAGGAGGTCGTGATCCTCTACGGCGAGCGCTGCTCGGCGCCGGCGGCGCCGCCGCGCTGCTGGGCTCGCCGAAGCCTCGGCCTCGCCGCTCGCGACGGCGCCGGGCTGATCGGGATCCCCGCCGCCGCCAACGGGCGCGGGCCTGCGCGAGGCCGGTGCGCTGCCGAACGCCGGGCCCGGGCTACGGCGAGCTCGCTGCGGGACGGGGGCCGCTCGAGCCGCCGGGATCGCCGCCGCGCTCGCAGGCGGGACGCTGACCGCGCTGTACTTGCTTCGAGACCGACCCGGTGCGCGATCTGCCCGACCGCCCCGCCTGGGAGGCCGCGCTCGAGCGCGGCCGACCGGTCGATCGCGCATGCGTCGGTCCTCACCGAGGGGGTGCGCGAGCACGCGAGGTCGTCTTCCCGGCCGAGTCCGCTGCCGAGAAGGAGGGCACCGTCGTACACCCCGACGGCCGCGTGCAGCGGCTGCGCGATCGCGATCGCCCACCCCCGCGAGGTGCGCGCCGGTTGGTCGGTGATCGCCGAGCTCGCGAGCCGGGTCGGCCAGACCTCGGCGTCGAGACGCAGCGCCGATGGCGTTCGCGCAGCTCGTTGCCGCGGTGCCGTTCTACGGCGGCCTGACCCTCGACGAGCTCGCCGGGCGCGGCGTGCGCTGGCCGGAGCGCCGAGCCGCGCGTACGGCGACGCTGCCCGCGGCGACCGCGCCGCCACGTCGCCCGCCCGCCGCGCCCGCCGCGCCCGCGCCCGCCGCGACGTCCAACGGCCACCTGCGGCTCGGGACCTACCGGCCGATCTGGGCCTCGCCCGACGTCGAGATCTCGCCCGCCCTGAAGTTCCTGATCCCCCGCCAGCACGCCGAGCTCTCGCCCGCTGACGCCGAGCGCCTCGGGATCGCGCACGGCGACACCGTCCGCGTCGCCGCGAACGGCACGGCCGTGGAGGCCACGGCGGCGGTGCGCACGGGCGTGCCTGCGGGGACGGTGTTTCTCGCCGACGGCCTCGCGGAAGAACTCGGCCAACGCGTTCACCGACTTCGACGTCGAGGTACTCAAGCCGTGATCGCCTTCGGCGACGCCGCCTACTACGAAGTGTGGTGGCTCCAGATCGTCAAGGCGATCATCATCTTCGCGGTCGTCTTCGCCGTGCTGCCGCTGCTCACGGTCTACGAGCGCAAGCTCCTCGGCCGCTTCCAGCACCGCTACGGCCCCAACCGGGTCGGCCCCTTCGGCCTCATGCAGCCGCTGGCGGAGATCGTCAAGTTCGCCACCAAGGAGCCGTCGCGACCGCGGACGTCGGTCGGCTACATGTTCGTGATGGCGCCCGCGATCGCCATCCTCACGGCGGTCGCCGCGCTCGCGATCATCCCCTTCGGCGGAGTCCAGCACATCTTCGGACACGCCGCCGATGGAAAGGTCGTGGTCGTTTACGACTCGCTCGTCTACTCCGCCTTCGACCAGAAACGGCTGGCAGCCAAGCTCGTTAAGGCCCAGGTCGGTAGGGCGATCGAGATCCTCGAAATGGCCTGCTAAACATGAGTGAACCGCGTGCGCTGGTGGAGCACTTTTTTCGACACGAGTTCGGCCGGCTCTGCGCATTGCTGACCCGCTCGCTCGGGGTGCGTCGGCTCGACCTGGTCGAGGACGTCGTTCAAGCCGCGCTCATGCAGGCCCTGGAAACTTGGTCTCGGCGCGGGGTTCCTGAAGACCCTGCCGGCTGGCTCTACCGCACCGCCCGCAACCTGGCGATCGATGCACTTCGGCGCGAGCGAACCCATGTTCAGGCAATGCCGCGAGTGGCCGAAGACGCCGAGCGGGAAGCTTCGCCGCTCGAAGCGCATTTCGCCGACGAGATCGGCGACGAACCGCTTCGCATGCTTTTCGTCTGCTGCCACGAGGCGGTGCCCGTCGAATCCCGCGTCGCGATCGCGTTGCGGACGCTCTGCGGCTTCAGCACTGCGGAGATCGCCCGCGCGCTACTGACCACCGAGGCCAACGTCCAGAAACGGATCGAGCGGGCGCGGATCGGTTGCGCGACCTGGACGTGGAGTTCGACACTCCAGCCGCTGCCCAGCTTTGCGATCGGCTGGACGCGGTCCTCGCGGTGGTCTATCTCCTTTTCAGTCAGGGCTGCCATGTCACGCATGGCGATATGCCGATCCGCCGCGACCTGTGTGATGAGGCCCGCCGACTGGCGCGGATGCTCGCCTCCCATGCCGTCGGCGACGTCCCGGCGGTCCATGCCTTGCTTGCGCTGATGTGTTTCCACAGGGCCCGTTTCGACGCGCGTGTTGATCTCGACGGCGCAATCGTTCTGCTCGAGGAACAGGATCGCTCAGCCTGGAACTGGAGCGACGTGCGTGAAGGCATGGCGTGGCTCGCCAGGTCGGCCGCGGGCGACGAACTTCGCGCTATCACGCGGAAGCCGGCATCGCCTGGGAGCACTGCCGCCTCCGACCTTTGCCGACACTGATTGGCAGAGGATCGCCGAATTGTACGAAATGCTCGATCGCACCTCTCCATCGCCCTTGCACACCCTCAACCGCGCGGTCGCCGAAGCCTACCTGCACGGCCCACAAGCCGGCCTCGAGCGTTTGGCCGCCGTTCATCCCGAAAGCGTTCCCGACCGATACCCTGGTTGGCATGCGGTGATCGGCGAGCTCCATTTCCGCCTTGGCCAACACTCCGCCGCCGAGCACGCCTGGCGGGAAGCGTTACGTATGACCACCGCCCGCGCCGATCGAGAATTCTTGCTTCGCCGCTTAGCCGACGGCCCGTCCGACGGAGGCGAGCCTGCCGCTGAGTGACGCAGGACCGGGGAAAAAGACGCAGTCGAACAGAATGCAGCTTGGGGCTCCGGCATCTATGGCTGCGACCGCAAGCGGGTACTGGAGACATATTCTCATTCGGAAGTACCGCTTGCCAACGTTTTACCCAACAGCCTCCTGGCTTCCTGCGCTCTTGATGCTCTCCCATTCTTCCCAGGAGTACAGAACTTCGCGCGCGGAGCCGCTCTTGTATTCGCCGACGATCCCGTCCTCGGCCATGAAGTCGATCAACCTGGCAGCGCGTCCATAGCCGATGCCAAGGGCGCGCTGGAGCAGTGAGCACGAGCCTCTGCCTTCGCGAACCACGATCTCGATGGCTGCTTCGTAGTATTCGTCGCGCTGGCGAAGGGCCTCTCCTCGCTCCTTGCCGCCTGGGCCTCCTGAAACCTGGAGTTGAACGATCTCCTTGCTGAACTCGACGGGGTACTGCTGAAGATATGAGCAGACGCGATTCACTTCGCCGTCGGAGACGTAGGTCCCCTGGGCTCGCACGATGTGTGAAGTGCCCGGGATGAGGAAGAGCATATCGCCGTTGCCCAGCAGTCGGTCGGCGCCCATTTCGTCCAAGACGACGCGCGAGTCGCCTCGGCTGGCCACCTGGAAGGCGATGCGGGCTGGGAGGTTGCCCTTGATCAATCCGGTGATGACGTCGACGGTCGGTTTTTGGGTCGCGACGATCAGGTGCATGCCCACCGCTCTCGACTTCTGGGCCAGGCGTACAATGTGCGACTCAACTTCCTTAGCTGCGGTCATCATCAGGTCGGCCATTTCGTCGGCCAAGATCACTATATAGGGCATGTAGGTTGGGATCGCCGCGCGTTCGTCGTCGTCTTCCGGACGCACCCGGGCATAGATCTCTTCCGCGCCCAGCTCGTTATACGATTGGATATTCCGAACGCCGGCGCGAGCGAGGTAGCCATAGCGCTCGTCCATCTTGTCGCAGGCCCAGGAGAGGATCGATTCGGCCTTCTTCATGTCGGTGACAACGGGATGCATCAGATGCGGTATGCGCTTGAACTGCGAGAGTTCGACCATTTTTGGGTCGATCAACAGCAGCTTCACCTCGTCTGGACTCTTGGTCATAAGGATCGAAAGGATCATCGCGTTCAAGCACACCGACTTGCCCGTCCCGGTGCGTCCGGCGATTAGCAAGTGGGGCATATCGGCCAGGTCGAACACAAGGGGCGTGCCTTTGACGTCCTTGCCAAGGAACAGAGGGATTTTAAAGCGTTCGAGCTTGGGCTCGCTGCCGGAGTAGACCTCGCTCAGGCGGACGATGGCGCGGGCGTCGTTGGGGACTTCCACGCCAACGGTCGTCTTTCCTGGGATGGGTGCGACCACGCGGACACTGGGGACGGCAAGGGCGATGGCCAGGTCGTCGGCCAGTCCGATGATTCGTGAAACCCGTAGGCCTGCCTCGAGCTCGATTTCGAATTGCGTGATGACGGGGCCTGTATCGATCTGCACGACGCGGACCTGATAGCCGAAATCGAGTAGAGTGCGTTCGAGCAAGCCAGCTCGCTCATGGATCTTGGCTTCGTGCTCGTGGATGGCAAACTCTGGACTCGGATCAAGAAGCTCCAATGGAGGTGCTTCATAGCTGCCGTCGACGGGAACGGGCGGATTGTGGTCGAGCCGTTGGATCGCCCGCGAGGATCGGCCCGAATTCGCGCTCGACACGACGGGAGGTCTGGTCGACCCGACGGCGGAGGCGTTGCCGAGGTCGGTTCGGCGCCCAGGCCCCAGGGCGGCGGTCCCAGGCCTGCGGGAACTGGTATCGTCGACGATCTCAGAGAACGACCTGCTCAGGTTGGTTCCGGACATTCCGTGTCCGCCAGCAGAGCCTCCTACCTGCAGAGCTGGAAACCTTCGCGGAATCCGCAACCTCGCCAACCAAGAAGTGATCGCGAGTGGCAGGGGAATCCACTTAAAGAAATCGCCGAGTAACGCAATCGAAACAACAGCGATCGCTGTGAGCAACAGCTTGGTCCCGAGCAGGCCGAAGTGCCATTCCAAGGCGTCTTGAACCAAGGAACCAACGTATCCGCCCGGCCCAACAATGGTGGTGGGGCCGAGCGGAACGGAAGCCTTCTGGAAACCTACCGTTGCCACGAGCAGCAGCAGGATGAAACCGCCCAACGACTCGAGCAGGGCTCTGGTTGTGACGCGGCGAGTCATCCCCCGCAGGAGCAAAATGCAGCAACCCGCGAGCAAGATCCAACTCGCCGAACCGAGCCAAGAAAGGAGAAACTGAGCCAGAGTGGCGCCTAGGAAGCCGCAAGGATTGAGTGGGCGTGGATTCGTGGGCGCGACGCCGCCTCCCGGCAAGTCCGCTGCCTGATAGCCCCCCAGGCTGACAAACGCGAGCAGCAAGGCTAGTCCCGCGGAAAGCGCTGGACCGTAATGCTCCAAACGCCCACGATCGGTCATGAACCCCTCGGCACGGTTCGGTGGTGAAGCTAATGCACGGAAGCGGCAAGACCGCCCGCTTGGAGGCGCAGGGCGCCATGAAAGCCATCGACTAGATAAGAACCAAGCCTTCAGCGGCCGAGCCCCGCTTGGGCTCGATTGAGGCGGCAACCGCCTGACCGATCGGATAGGGCTGTCCAATCGTTACGCCCGGAACAACCGCGATAAGCCTCAACCTTGGGTCAAGTCGACCGTACCAGCGTCGCCTTCGCCGCCTTCCATCGTCTGGACGTTGCCCTCGAGGTCCAAGTAAATCTTGTCCTGCATGATTTCTTGAATCACGGTCAGGATCTTTTCGCCTCGTTGGTCGACCAACGGCCGGGCGCCCTGATTCAATGCGATCATTCGCTTTTGAATGAGCGTGGAAAGTTTGAATCGCCCGCCGACCTTGTTCACGATTTCGTCTTCTTTAAGCTCTTCGAGCATGGCCTTCGCTTTCTCCACAACCGACTCGAGACACAATGGAAGCGAGTTCTCGGACGCAATCGTCCAATTGTTCGTTCACGAGTTGAAAGTCGTACGATGTAGCTTGTTGGATTTCCGTGCGAGCATTCGCCAACCGTCGAGCGATGACGCCGGGTTCATCGGTGCCACGAGCCCGCAACCGATCTTCAAGTATTGCAAAACTTGGCGGATGAATGAAGACGAGAACGGCGTCGGGCTTGCAAGATTTCACTTTAGCCGCGCCCTGGACGTCGATCTCGAGAAGAACGCAAACGCCCTCCGCGAGGGCCTGTTCAACTGGTTTTGCGGGGGTTCCGTAGCTGTTCCCATGAACGTTTGCCCACTCAAGGAGCTCGCCAGCCGCTTTGGCCGCCTCGAACTCGACCGCTGTTCGAAAATAGTATTCTCTTCCGTCGATTTCTCCGGGACGCATCGGTCGAGTGGTCATTGAGATCGAAAGACGGGTTCGAAGTTCGGGCAGTTCAACCACTCTGCCCACGATAGTGCTTTTTCCAGAACCCGAGGGTCCGGAGACGACAACGAGTTTGCCTTTCTTGCTTGTTTCTTCCAACGTTTCGAGCCCCAAACGAACGGGAAGGACGGCGGAACGGCTGATCGACCGCCAAGGGAACAACCAGCCTTCACTCGACGTTTTGCACGAGCTCGCGTATTTTCTCGAGCGCGCCCTTGATCGAGACGACTTCTCTACTGATGTTCACGTCGTTGGCTTTTGAGCCGATCGTGTTGGTTTCCCTTCCCATTTCCTGAACCACGAATTCGAGCTTCCGTCCGCCGCTTTCGGGCTCGTCCAAGATCGTGCGGAATTGATCGAGATGGGCTTTGAGTCGAACAGTCTCCTCGGCGACGTCCGCCCTCTCGGCGAACACAGCCACTTCGCGAATGAGGTCGGCGGGTTCGATCCTCACGCCCTCTTCAGCAAGTACCGACTGGACGCGTTCCTGGAGCCTGGAACGGTAGCTCGAGACGACCTCTGGGCCTCTGTCGACAACGGATTTGAGGTTCTCTCCAATCGAAGAGGCAAGCTGTCGGAGCTCTTTGCACATGGCCTTACCCTCCTCGGCTCGAGCGGACTGGAATTTTTCGAGCGCCTCGGAGACGATCTCTGCCAGCCGAGGCCAGTCCTCGTGAACGTCGGTCGCGTTGGTTATCGTTTCCTCGACCACTCCGGGCAGCGTCAGAAGGGCAGAGAGATCGATCGACGAGCCGAAGATCTGCTTTGCTTGGTCTCGATAGGATACGAGCGCCACGGTGTTGAGCCTGTAATCGTCGGCCCGCTTGGGCCTTTCGACTCTGAGTGAAAGCTGGATCGTCCCACGTCTGACCTGGGCGCGGACCAAAGCTTCAAGATCGTTTTCGAGCGGTCCGTAGGGATCGCTGATCCGCGATACCATCTTGAAGTGACGGTTGTTCACCGCACGGATCTCGACGGCTACGGTCCAATTATCGTTTTGTCGCCGGGCTTCGCCGAACCCGGTCATACTGAGCAACACGGTCGCGGTCTCACTTATAAAATAAAGGGCGAAACGTCGGCACGGGGGCCGCCGGACAAGTTGAAGCTGGACCCTCTCGATCAGTTCTTGTCCGACGGTTTGTCGGAGCTCGAAGATTTCGGTTCGCTCGAATTGGAGGGTTTGACGGAGGCGGAGGCCTTGCCGCCAGATGGCTTCGGATCGACGTCTTTGCTGGGCCCATCCACGCCTGAAGCGTCTTTCGAGCCCTTATCCTTGGCGCTCTTGTCTTTCGCGCCAGGGGTAATCGAGTCCGATTCAAAAGCATCGGAATCGATGTCGGGCAGGCCGGTGGCGTCGACGTTCCGGTTCATCAAGTACACCAGCGACATATTGAGGACGAACCATACGACGGCAGTCCTGATGGTCACTTTAGTGAAGACGTCTCCTGCTTTGGCGCCGAAGGCGCTCGAGCCTCCCATGCCGCCGAAGGCGCCGGCAAGCCCGCCTCCCTTGCCTCGTTGAATCAGCACCAGCCCAACGAGAAAGATCGAGCAGAGCAGCGTCAGAGCCGAAAGGATGTTGATCAAGACGCCCACGGGTGACTTCTTCCTATTCTTAGAGAGATCCGGGAAAGACTTATGGCCTTTGAGTCGTGAACGAACCGAAGGCGACGGAGGCTGATGGAGTTAGGCTTCGACCGATCGAGCCGCTTGAATGATGGCCAAAAAGTCGTTGGCGAGCAAGCTGGCTCCGCCTACGAGAGCACCATCGACGTCTGTCTGGGATAGCAGTGTCACGGCGTTTGAGGGCTTGACGCTGCCACCATATTGGACGACGACTCGATTGGCGGTCGCCTCGCCGTGCTTGTTGGCAATGAGACCGCGGATGAACTTGTGGACGTCTTGGGCTTGCTCGGGCGTAGCGGTAAGTCCTGTGCCGATGGCCCAGACAGGCTCGTAAGCCACGACGACGCCTGCCATCTTTTCGCTGGATAAGCCGTCGAGCGAGTCTTCGATTTGGCGACGCACCACGAGTTCGGTTTGGTTGGACTCGCGCTCTTGCTGAGTTTCCCCCACGCAGACGATAGGAATAAGCCCCACGGACAGGGCTGCGTGAAGCTTACGATTGACCATTTGGTCGGTTTCACCCAGACCATGCCTGCGTTCGCTGTGGCCCAAGATTACGTGAGTGCAGCCGACGTCGTTGAGCATGGCTCCGGAGAGCTCTCCGGTGTAGGCCCCCGAGGGTTCCCAATGCATGTTCTGAGCGCCCAGGCCAATCGGCGAACCCTCGAGAATCTCGTCGATCCTAGTGAGAAAGACGGCGGGGGGGCATAGAGCGACCAAGACGTCCGCCCGCGTTCCCACTCCGTGCTTGACCGCCTCGGCAAGCGCCGCGCCATCGGCCAAAGTCGACGGGTTCATTTTCCAGTTGCCGGCAATAAATAGCTTACGCATCAGACGGCCACTCCGTCGCAAACGTCGATCGATTTGCCCATGAGCTCGGCCAAGGCCCTCAGTTCTTCCATGAGTTTGACATATTGCTTGGGCACGAGGGCCTGGGCGCCGTCGGAAAGAGCCTTCTCGGGGCAGGCGTGGACCTCGACATGAACGCCGTCGGCGCC
The DNA here is from genome assembly GCA_963818975.1 of uncultured Planctomycetota bacterium. GTDB lineage: Bacteria > Planctomycetota > Planctomycetia > Isosphaerales > Isosphaeraceae > CAWFUI01. Next base: position 22,502 of record CAWFUI010000005.1, read on the forward strand.
CGCGGCCACCGCCGCCCTCGCCATCGCGGGGATCAAGTCGGGTCTGCCGGTTCCATGGCTGGGGTCGACGATGATCGGCAGGTGGCTCTGCCCCTTGACGTTGGGAACGCTCGCCAGATCCAGCATATTTCGCGTTGAATCCTCGAACGAGCGCACCCCTCGCTCGCACAGGATCACCCTCTTGTTGCCCTGCGCCAGCACGTACTCTGCCGACATGAGCAAATCTTTGACCGTGGCGCTCATCCCTCTCTTCAGGAGGACGGGAGCCGACGTCCTGCCAATTTCTTTCAAGAGATCGAAGTTCTGCATATTCCGCGCACCGATTTGAATCATGTCGGTATATTTAAGGACGAGCTCGATCTGGCGGGGGTCCATAACCTCAGTGACGACCGGCATGCCGAATCGTTCTCCGGTGGATTTAAGGATTTTGAGCCCGTCTTCTCCCAGGCCCTGAAAGCTGTAGGGGCTTGTTCTTGGCTTGAACGCGCCCCCGCGGAGGATGTTGGCGCCTGCGTCGCGGACCTTCTCGGCGATCTCGGAAAGAATCGCTTCTCCCTCTACTGCACATGGCCCGGCGATCATGGCGAGGTGGCCCCCGCCGACGCGGATGCCTTTCACTTCGACCACGCTGTCTTCCGACTGGAAGTCTCTGCTGGCGAGCTTGAACGCTTTCAGGATGGGAACCACCTGCTCGACGCCGTCGATCGCGGCCAAAGGCTCGACTGCCAGCTTCTCTTCATCCCCGATCACACCAATGATTGTCCGGGATACGCCCTTGCTGAGATGCGGGGTGAGGCCCAAGTTCTCAATCCTGTCCAGTACGTGCTGGATTTGCTCGGGCGTGGGATGCGGTTTCAGAACGATGATCATCGTGTTCCTCTAAGACCTCTCGTCGGCGGGGGGTTGTCCGAGAGATCGGATCCTGGGCGTCTCGCGTGCAGAAATCCTAACAATCCGAGCATGAGCGGGGAAGGGATCTTGCCAGGGGGACTGTATTCGCTTCTTGCGGAAGGTCTTTTCCGCCTTAGCTTTAAGGCCGATCTCGGCTGACTCGCCTGTTCAGCCGGCAGGCGTCCAAGAACTGGTGCTTTGGTCTTTCGGACCAGGTTCTGACACGGCTCGAGGCCAACCAAATCCCAGCGAATCCAACCGTCGCGGCGGTGACAAAAACCATGATCAAAGTAATGGCCATCTTTTTTCCTAGAATCGGTTGAGCCGCAACCCAAAACCACCAACTCCATGCACGACGCAACAAGGCCGCGCTGAGGCCGAGGCGACGTCCGATATCGCTTGATTAGCCTTATCCCACCCTAAACCAAAGGCGTTTGGAATCTCCACCTTTGCCTGGAATCCTTCTCGGAAAGTCCATTCGATTAGGCTATGTTTGCAACGCAATTCTGAGTTGAGCTTGCGGAGGCCTTGCCACGAGAATCCAATGCCGGCTTGGTCGCGCTTATGTTCGATGCCAGGACTCGAGACTGACTTGCTTGTCATCGATTTTCGTTAGGTCTTCCATGTAAAACTCCTTAGCTTAGAGATCGGGCCGTAAGAAGGACGCCCTGGCCAAGACTTTTGCCTCCGTAGCGAGAGCACCTGGCTCAGGCCTTCGCTCGGTTTTTTATACGAGTTGGACTACCGGTCGATATTCCCGCTTTCTAGAAAGTGCTTGAGCTAATCCATCCTGCCTCACTCGGCGGAGGCACGATAAAAAGTGCGAACCAGATCGGCGAGTCGGCTAATTCGCACGTTGTTCACTTTGAGCTTCCAGGGGGGCATCGCCGAGCCCGCGATCCCGTTGGCGATGACCTCGATCGCATGTTCGCGAGTGGGCCTCTGCTCCTGGAAATTCGTCGGCCTGGGCGCGAGCACGGCCGCTGAGAAACCATCTCCGCCCCCTTTGAGGCCGTGGCAGAGCGCACAGTTCATCTTGTAGTCGCTAAAGGCTTGCTCCGCTTCCTGAGGATCGAGCAGACTTGGAGCGTCATCGAGGCTCTGGGTCGAGATCGCCTCGATGAAGACGACCAGGGCTTCCAGATCACGCTTGGACAAACCATCGGATGCCGGCATCGAAGTCCCTGGAATTCCCGACCAGATTGCGTACGCAAGTCGTTTGGTCGAAAATCTGGCGGAGGTCAGGTCTCTGGGTATGGGCAAGAGCGTAATGGCTCCCGGCCCTTCCCCTTTTCCCCCGGCACCATGACAGCCTTTGCATTCGCGAGCGAACAAAGAGGCGCCGTCATTGGCCAAGGCTTGTCGGGCTGACTTGTCCGCCGGTGGGTCGATTTTCGGAACAGGCGACTTTCCTTGAGGTCTGAGCAAAAGCGGATCGAGTCCGCATAATGCAGCGAGCTCGGGGTCGAGCTTCAAATCGCTTCCGCTTCCCAGGTCCGCCAAGAGCGCACTCCTGCCGAGTCCCTCGAGATACTCGACGAGGTCGAGAGCCTCTCTCTTGGGTTTGTCTGCCGACCCTTCGAACAGCCAAGGATGGCCTGGCATGATCGAATCGGGAATGAGGAAGCGAGGGTTCCAAAGGTGGGTCAAATGCCAATCCCTTGGTCGTTTGCCTGCCTCACGCGCAGATCTGGCCCAATCCTTCGCGTGCCCCAGAGTTGGGGAAAATCCCTCGCGGACTCCCATGCCGAACTCGGCGGTCCGAATCGGCGTGCATCGTCGGTTGTGAATCGAACGAGTTGCGTGTGGCAGAGCGCGCATCCTTCGCGTCCGTAGATCGCTTGCCCGCGTAACACGCTTGGCTTGATCGGCGGCAAGTCCGCCGGTCTCGTCTGGGCGATCCGCTTTTCGAGAACCTGGTTAGGCCAAATCGCCAGCACCACGAACGAAAAAAGAAAGCATCCGACACCGGCGAGCGCAGCGATGATGTAGCCCCCCGAAAGCCACCGAGCCACTGGGATGGTCTTCGGTTCCACCGGGTGCGGATCGACGATCGCTCCGTCCTCCATGGCTCGCCCTACGGGACCCGTCGTCATTGACAAGCCGAGCGCAACGAACGCAGACAGGAGCAAGAATCCCGAGATCGAGCGAACGATCCAATAGACGCCCGACGCTCTGACCGACTCCATCCAGGACGCCTCGGTCGACCAGAGCGCGCCTTGAACCAGGCCAGCGATAGTGAGATCGATGAACATCACGGCAAGCCCCAGGCTCGCCAATCCAAACGACCACTCGGCCGGTCGTTTGCTGTAGCGAAGACCCTCTGTGCGTTCCCAAACGTGCAGAAGCCCGCCAATCGCGGCAAATGAGGCGAATCCGATCATTGCCAGGTGTGCGTGGCCGATCACCCAGTCGCTAAAGTGAACAAACTTGTTGATCGGCGCCACGGCCTGAAGCGAACCCTGGAGGCTCACGAGGAGATAACAGACGATCCCCATCCATGTGAACTTGAGCGCTGCACTGTTCCATACCAGCTTCCCGGAACCCTTGAGCGAGAGAAGCTGATTGGTCACGTTCAAAACCACGTCCATACCCAGATAAATCGAAGCGACGATCGCGCCGAGTTGAGCGTGCATGGGTATCGGTGAGAACACATAATGGTGCGTACCATTGAGTGGATAGACGAAGAAGAGCATCCAGAATGCGATCATCGAAAGGAAATGGCTGAAGATTGCCTTGCCGGTGGCGGCTGGAATGACGAAATACGCGATCGCCACGGCCAGCGGCGTGACGTAGAGGCCGACGGCGTCGTGGATCCAAAGTCCACTAAAAGTCGCGCCGAGCGCGCCAGGCTCGAGTTCCGGGACGAAGTTCCCCATCGGGTAGGCTAAAAGTGTGAAGACGAGCGCCCCCAGGATGTACCAACCGGAGATGTAGAGCCTCGCCGCGGGGACTCTTACGAGAGGCCAACCGAATTGGACGAGGGCAAGCCCAAGCCCGAAAATCGCGAACACGTCGGTCTCGATTGGGAACTCGCACCATTCCAAAAGCTGGGAACGCCCCATGAGCACCAAAACGATTCCCGCTGCCACGAAAAGGACGTTCCAGACGAAAAAGAGCAGCCAGCCCACGGTCCTGCTCGCGACCGGCCTTCCTGCAAGCGTGGGCGCGGCGTGGTAGAGAAAAGACAGGAACGCATTCCCAAGCCATCCAAAGAGGATCACTTGTACATGCACAGGCCTGATCCTGCCCCAGGTGAGCCAGGCTTGCTTGGCCATCAGCTCCGGCGCGTGCAGCTTGCAAGCAGCAACTATGCCAAGCAAGCTCGCGAAGACCAGCATCAATAGCGCAGTCAGTCCATGGGCTCGTACAAGCCCAGTCTCGATTCGGGGCGAACGAGAGGCTGCCTGGAGTGGGGAAGCGTCCAAGTCATTTTCCTTTGATGACTACGAGGTAGTCGACAATCTCGGCTTCGAGAGGGCCTTCGATCGGAGCGCCATAAACGGCGACCATTTTATGTACGATCTCCTTCCACTTCGCCTTGGGGAAATTCGGCTGATTGAGAACCAGCCGGGTGGAATGGCAAATGGTACAAGAGGCTGAGAATTCGAGCTTGTGAGGGCCAGACGGCGGCTTCCGGCTCGTCTCGGAAGACAAGAGAAATTGCCGGAAGAACCTCCGACCGGATTTCTCCGCCGGATTTGGCGGCGTCATGCCTGGGCCAAGAAACGCCCGCGAACGCCGCCAGACTGAAAATTAGCAGTAAAGCCAGCACATAGGTCTTTGGAAAACGCGATCGCTCGCTAGGCATACTCATGAGTTTTACTCAAACAGCTTCAACATTCAAAGTCTCGACGACGTTCCGCATATATCCGCTCCGATTCCAACGAGCGTCAACGGGTTGAGTTTCGCCGGAGCCGCTCATGGCGCGAACCAAGAGCTTAAATCGGCCCTTCGTTGGAGGAGTCCATTCGCCTCGCCAACGACGGAAGGAATAATTCCCCAGGTCCGGGTCGAGCTTCGCCAGAATCCAGGTACGGCCTCGGTCGGTCGAGTACTCGACGCTCTTGATCCCCGACCCTCCATCAAAAGCGATTCCATCCAGCGCAGTCGGCCGACCCGAGACGATTCCCGCGCCTTCTTGCGGATTCACGAAGAACGACCTCAGGTTCATCTTTCCAATGGGAACGGTCTCGACGGCGAGGCTCGAGGGAGATTCCTCCGCGCCGGCGTTCCTGGGGATGCGATACGCCTTTCCCATCCAAAAGTCTGTATTTGGCTTTGTGAGCACCGCAATCGATTTGAGCGCCTTCACCCAGTAAGTGGCATAATATCCAGGGACGACCAGCCGAGCGGGGAACCCGTTGAGCATCGGCAGAGGCTCGCCGTTCATCTGGAGAGCGACGAGCACATCGCGATCGAGAGCCTGGTCGACTCCGATCGCCTTGATGTAATCAGGAACCGAGGGCAAGGGCGGTTCGTCAAGCCCGTCGAAAGCGACCTGGACCGAGCCCTTTTTGACGCCTGCTTTGTCGAGCAAGTCGGCCAAGCGAACTCCACTCCAGCGTGCGTTGCCCATCGCGCCATTCGTCCATTGACTTCCAGGGACGCGAGGTTCGAAGAGGCTTCGGGAATTTCCAGAACACTGGTTGACGGCAACGACCGAAACCTGCTCCATCCGCTGCAAATCGTCGAGCGAAAGCGCAAGTGGAACCTCTACATTGCCCGACACCTCCAAACGCCACGTCTGGGGATCGACCACGGTCGGAATGGCCTGAAGGTGCCAGCGAACGTAGAAGGCGTTATTGGGAGTCAGATCTTCATTAAACCAACGCCAAGGCGTTTCCAAGCAGGGGGGGCGGTCGTTTACGAGCCGCATTGCCGTCTTCCCTGGGTAACGGACGAGCGGTTCTTGGTCGATCGCCTGCGAAGTGCCACGATCTTTCCGGCATCCCGCCCCTACCGCGGCAAGCCATAGCCCCGACGTCGCACGGAGCCAGCGGCGTCGAGTCCAGGGCGGATTTGAGGAATGGTTTTGTTGGAAAGCCATGAAGAAGGAACTCGGTTCGGCGGTTTTCAAGCGTTGCTGAATTGATCTTTGATCAATCTGGCGAGGTCGTGGGTCCACGATTCGAGCACAAGTCCGAGGTTTGCCATACGCCTGACTTGCATTTCAGCCTCGATGCAACGGTCGGCGAGGACGAGGACGTCTTCTGGATCGAGCCTCTGGGCAAGCGCGTCGACGAACCTGCGGTCGTCCGGATCGGGGCACGGCGGTTCGAGCCCAGAGGTCTGGTAAAGCACTCCGCGTAAGAGCCCGGCGATCTCGCCGATCAGCACGCAGGCTCGGTCGCGATGGTTGACTGAGAGTTTGCCCGATTCGCGGCAGAATGTCTCCATGCGCCGAGCAAGGCCAGGTGGGTCGAAGCTGTCGACGTGGGCGATTTCTTCGAGCATGCCGCGGCGGAACTCGGCCAAGTCGTGGTCGGCCATGGCCGCCGCTCTACGAACTCCGCCCTGACCAAAAGCCGCCAGTCGATCCGCGTCGGTGGAGTCCAGCGCTATGCCTTGATCGAGCAGAATGGCCGCCAAATCTTGCCTCGAGAGCGGTTCGAAGCGAAACACCCGACATCTCGAAACGACTGTGTCAAGCTGGAGCTCGGGCGCTGTGCCGATCAGGATCAGGATCGAATTGGGGGGCGGTTCCTCGAGCGTCTTCAAGAAAGCGTTGGCCGATTCCTCGTTCAAGTGATCGGCGTCGTCGACGATGGCAACACGCCTGCCGCCGCGAGCGGGTTTGAGCGCCAGATCCCTGCCCAATGAGCGAATCGCTTGGATCGGCAGTTCGTGTTTGTCGTCGGGCCTCGATACCATCAGCAAGTCGGGATGCGTCTCTGCCCTAACTTGCGCATGAGGGGCATTCTCCACAGGCTTCAAGCTCTACTGGGGTGGTGCGTTCGCAGAGCAGGGCTCTGGCGAACTCGCGAGCGAAGAGGAATTTGCCGACGCCCTCGGGCCCCACGAATAAAAACGCGTGCGGAAGCCTTCCGAGCGAGGCAATTCGCCTGAGCGCTGCGATCTGTGCGTCATGGCCGCGGACGCCTTGCCAGGGCATTTTGCACCTCCAGGAGGATCGTTGCAGACACCGTCTCTTCGTCGAGTGAACCGTCGATGACGCGGATCGAAGCAAGGTAGTCTGGACCAATCCCGGAACCCCCGGCGGCGGCCTCTACATAGCCTCGTTGAACCGCTTGGCGGAACGTATCGGGACGGTCCTCGAGTCGATCTCGAGCCGTTCCAATACGCTTGGCGGCGAGCTCGATCGGTAGGTCGATCAGAAGCGTGAGGTCAGGGGTCATTCCTTTCGTTGCGATCGCGCCGACTCGCCAGATCTTTTCAGCACCCAACCCACCAGCAACTCCTTGATAGACGACGTTCGAGAGTAGGAACCGGTCGCAAACCACAACCTTGCCCGAAGTGATCGCAGGTTCAACGACCTCCGAGACGAGCTGAGCTCGGCTGGACATGTAAAGCAGCATTTCCGTCGTCATCGATGGCGCCAGGCTTGACCTCTGGAGCAGGAGCTCTCGAATCTTCTCGCCAAGGGGGGTTCCGCCAGGGTCTCGACAAACGACGACTTCGATCCCTTCGTTCTCGAGCCAGGTTCTGAGCCTGCGAATCTGAGTCGACTTTCCGCCGCCGTCGACTCCCTCGAGCGTGATGAAGAGCCCTCGGGGCTGGCTGGAGGCCTCGGTCATGGGCGCAGCCAAAGTGGGAGTTGGTCCGGATGCGGTTTGGGGCTGCTCAGGATTGGATCCACTCGTGAGCCTCGCTGAACAATTGGCGGATCTTTGCGTGATAAAGCAGCTTGCGAATGTCTTCGAAAGCGCCCCATTGATACCAGTGCCCGGACCCGTCTTCAATGTGTTCGATCGACTTGGTAAGCACTTCGGGTTCTTGCACTTCGACGATGAAGTAGGTGACCGTCTTGATGATTTTCCTGCTCTTTCGCACGTAGGTGTAGGACAAGCTCTTTTCGAAGCCTTCGCGAAAGGTCCAGGCGGCCAGCCCTGTCTCTTCTTGAAATTCACGAGCAGCGGTTTGGCGCGTGGTCTCTCCGTTCTCGGCAGCGCCTTTGGGAAATTCCCATTTGGCGCGCGGGTTTCGTACAAGCGCCGAGTGGAGAACGAGATAGATCGGTTGACGGCCGTCGCCCCAATAGTAGGGGATGACGCCCGCCGATCGTTCGTGAATCGCAGTCATGATTCCGCCGTCGGGACCTCGGGCGGACGATCGCTCTCATCGTCGCCGTCGTCGGACGCGGCCACGTAGCCCAGAACGGTTCCCGGAGAAACCTCGAAGTCCTCGTCGCAGTCGATTCGCTCCAGTGTTCCGGAGCGAGGCGCGGGGACGTCGAAAGTCGCCGGACCCACCAAGACCTCCACGAGCCGGTCCCCTTCCCAAACCTCGTCGCCTGGCCCAGCGAACCAATGACTGACAATGATTGGTTCGTCCGCGCCGGTCCCCAGGTCGGGCAGTATGACCGCCTCCCTCCTCATGGCCAACCCCATGTACGATACGGCGATGACTCGGCCGCTTGGACAACGGCCGCGATCGTCTTAATCTCATAAAATAACCCGACTTCGCCCGAGACGCCAGTGGGGAAGCAGTGATATAGCCTGGGTTAAGGCGAGGCGTGCCTCGCCCTCTCGATCGCAGCGTCGACTCCGTTCCAAAGCTCGTCGAAGCTCTTGCGCTCCGCGTTGGGAAGCTTCGCGAGGGGTGCTGGATTGCGGATGCTCTCCAGGTCTTTGTCTTGCCGCCAATGGCCAAGCCGCATCCCGACGTACGCTCGGAGTCCAGGATTCTCCTGTTCGAGGAGATTTTTCCAGACCTCGAGATCGGCCTCAAGCCAGGTGAGGGCCTTGCCTCGCAGTCGTTCCTTGGTCGGTTCGTCCGGCTGAGTGTCGTCATGGCCTTCGCCGCTGGCAGCCAGCACGGCAGCGCAGGCAGCATTGTATCGATGCGGCGTTCTTGATGGGTCCAGGAGGCTCGGGTCGGCTGCAAACGCCTCTTCGTAGAATCTCGTGGCGGAAAGGAGCAGCTTCCTTGTCGTGCAAATCGACGCCAACAACAACTGCTCGGAGGCGCCGTTGGGAGCATCTTCACCTGCCAGGATTTTCTGCAACCTGGCGTCAAGAGCCAGGAATCGTTGTGCTTCCTCAACCCACTGGCCCGAGGGCTCGCGCCAATCCGCCCGTTTCGTTCCGAGTTCATGCCCTTTGCGAATCTCATCCAGCGACTCGGCAAATTGAGCCTTGTCCCTCAGTGCGAAACCTAGATTGAAGTGAGCTTTCGCATTGTCGGGATAGAGGCGGAGCTCCTCGCGAAACGCCGAGACCGCCTCGTCCAGTTCTCCTTTAGCCTTGAGGGCGTTGCCCAGGTTGCCATGAGCCCACTGAAGATCGGGCTTCAATCGAATCGCCTCGCGCAAAGCTGCCGCGGAACCGTCGAAATCCCCCTTCGCTGCAAGCCCGTTTCCAAGGTTGTAATGCGCAAGATAATAATGAGGGTTTAGACGGATCGCCGCTCGGTGCGCCTTGATCGCCTCGTCCAATTCACCCTTCTCAGCCAGCGCTACGCCCAAGTTGTCAAGAGCCCCCGCGAAATCAGGCTCGAGGCTGACGGCTTCTCGGTGTTCGGCGATCGCGGCGTCGAACTGGCCCAGCCGCCTCAGGCAATTACCAAGATTGGTGTGCGACGCAGCAACTTCGGGTTTAAGCTCGATTGACTTCTTGATTTCAGTTACCGCGTTTTGGAGCTGACCCAGCTTCTGGAACGTCATTCCCAGATGGTTAAACGCCGGTGCGTAAGTGGGGTCGAGCCGGATCGATTCACGGAATTCGCGCACTGCGTCGTCCAACCGCCCCATGTCTCGAAGCACAATTCCATAATTGTTATGCGCCATAGCAAGATCGGGTTCGAGGCGTATCGCTTCTTGGAATTCGCGCATCGCGGAGTCTGGATCGGCCATATCGTAGAGGACCGCGCCCAAGTCGCTCGCGCTTGGCCCGATTGAGGAGAAAGTTGAATAGCTTCACGATGAGTCTCCAATGCGGCGTCGAGCTCGCCTTTGTCTCGAAGCGCGCGCCCAGCGCCCCAGCGCCCCAGAACTCTTGGGCCTCAGCGTTACGACCGCGTTGTAATACCTGACGGCTTTCTCCAGATTCGGCGGGCGAGAAAAATGGTAGGCATCGGCCAACGAGAAGTTGATCCAAACATCAGACCTGCGCGTTCGATGGAAAGTCTCCAGCAACGATAGGCTTTCGGTCGGATCCTCGTCGGCGAGAAAATGCATGATCAGCCGGACCCGTGGTCCTATATCGCCCTTAGCCGAAGCGTGCACTGCGATCGTCCGCAACGCGTTCCACTTCTTACGCGTTATCGCTTCCATTATTTGCTTGCCCTGCTCGTCGTCGGCCCCCTTCGCAACATCAATCAATCGACGCGAGAGCCCGCTCTTGGGGTCCTCCTCCATGCCCCATTCGTACAAAGCAGCGATGATGTGATTCTTGGTCGCGGGAGAATCTTGAATGCGTTTGATCGATTCAGAAAGTGAAAGCAACGAGACGTCCAGACCGTAGCTTTGGAGAGCTTCTTGAAACGTCTTGTGCTTTGTTGGGAGGTCGAACCTTCCATCTTTCAGATTGTTCGCTTCCGAGAGCCTAGCCTCTTCGAGTTCCGCGAGCAGCCTAGCGTCTCGTTCCTGGCTGGAAAGCAATCGAAGAGCCGAACGAATTTCGCTCTTCAGCTTGCCGTCTGGTTCGTTGGCCAGGAGGGCCTCGGCTTTCCGTGCGATCTCCAGGGCCCTTGCGAGCTTCGCCGCATCGGCGGTCTCCAGGTCGAATGCGGCGCCCGATTCCGTCTCGAGCCGATTCATCTCGTCGACCGCTGTACTGGCCAGGCGTTCGAGGCTCAGACGCCGCGAACGATCCCATTGAGTAAAGGCCTCGGCGAAAAGCACTGAGCAAAGGCCAACGGCTGCAACCGTCGAGACGGCGGTCTTATGCCTTTTTGACCAGCGATACATACGCTTGGGCCAAGGTTCACGGAAGGCAGTCACGGGCTCGTCGGCAAGCCAGCGCTCCAAGTCCAGCTTCAGGTCCAGTGCGGTGGCGTAGCGATCGTCGGGTTTTGGCGCAAGCGATTTCAAGCAGATGGCTTCCAGAGCAGTTGAGATGCGCGTATTCAAAGTCCTCGGCCGAGCGATCTCGGCTGTCGCGGGCTTGCCGTCGGCCTCCAAGGGCCTGTTCGTATCTCTCGGAGGCCGACCGGTGAGCAAGTAGTAGAGCGTGGCGCCTAAGCAGTAGACGTCGCTTCTTGGGCCCAGCAAGTTCGCTCTGCCCGACGCCTGTTCGGGACTCATGAAGGCAGGCGTGCCAACCGCCGCACCCGCGGCCGTCGGTTCCATTTCACTACCTGAACTGGGCTTCAAAGGCGCCTCGGAACGCTCAGTCTCGTGGTTGGACTCTGGTTCCTCAATGGCCTTTGCAAGACCCCAGTCGACCACCAGAGTCTCACCGTATTTGCCCAACATGATATTGCTGGGTTTAAGGTCCCTGTGGATCACTCCTCGGCTGTGCGCATACGCCACTGCGTCGCAGACGTCGATGAACCTGCCGAGGAGTTCGCGGAGCTCCAGCGTGCTTTGGCCCCATTCGCGATTAGGGTCTTTCTCTGCTTTATGGAACCTGAGGACTGCGTCTCGCAGCGTGTCTCCCTTGATAAACCTCATCGCGTAGAAGGGTCTGCCGTCGTTGGCTCGACCCAATCCATATACAGGCACGATCCCTGGATGCTCGAGACCGCCGGTCACCTCCGCTTCGAACTCGAAGCGCGAGCGAAACCTTGGATCGTCCGCGTATCGCTGCTGGATCTCTTTCAGGGCGACTTCGCGATTGAGTTCGACGTCGTACGCGAGAAAAACCTCGCCCAGGCCTCCCTTGGCATGCGGACGAACGACGCGAAACCGCGAACCTGACGAGCTCCATGCTCCCATCGAAGGGGCGGCCGCTGTCGGCGTGGGGCCAATGCCTCTGACCTGCTGTACCGTAGTTTCCGGGTCAAAGGCCCTTTGGATACAATCGATAAAGCGAGCGAACCTTTCGCTATACTCGACTGGCGTCGGCCTCTCCCCTCGGCGTCGTCTGTACTCGAGCTCGAGCTCCAACAACGCGCCAAAAAGTTCCGCCTGATCCTCCTCTGGCGCCTCGGATAGGAAGTCTTCGAGATTTGGTGAGCCGGCCGACTTCCACTCCGCCTCAAAGCGGTCGCAGATTCGATCGCATAGGATGATCGCATCAAGCGGCTTTGTTTCGTCGTCCGTTTCTGGTTCGTTCACAAGGGCGTCTCCAGCGTTCTCCCCAATAATCCTGACGGCCGAAGGCTTGCGACTGACGATGTAGGCCCGTCGCAGGCGTTCAAAACCCGCGAAGGCTTAGTGCCTGCCTACCAAGAGGTTTGATCATAGATCATGGAGTACGGAGTTCAAAGGTCCGAGGAGGTGGGGGCCCATATCGCGTCGGGCTGCCATTTTTCCCAAACGTCCTCCCCAAGGCGGATTGCCGATCGTTGGCACACAGGGCTCGGGAGAGTTCTCGAAAAAAATCGGTAGATGGGCTCAATCGTCTTCCAGGATTGCTCGAGACGACGCTATTAAAGAATTGCCCACCTCTGACGTTGCGGCTTCGGCCCAACGCTCGTGCGAACGCCCTGGCAACTTTGAAAGGAACTTCGATATGCGTGCTCAATTGCTGTGCTCATTGGGTCTCGTCGCGTGCCTGTTCGCGGCCCGACCAAGCTTTGCCGACGATACGCCCTCGAACCCGCTCCAGGAGAAGTCGTTCGAGAAAGAGATCAAGGTCACCGTCAAGCTGAACTACTTGCTTTACTTGCCAGAAGGCTACGAAAAGGCGACGAAGCCTTGGCCGCTGGTTTTGTTCCTGCATGGGGCAGGGGAATCGGGACGCGAGATTTCAAAGGTCAAGGCAAATGGTCCGCCGAAGCTGGTTTCCCAGGGTAAGACGTTTCCGTTCATCCTGGTTGCCCCTCAGTCCCCAGGCATGGGTTGGAATCCCGAAGCGCTCAACGCTCTCTTGGACGACGTGATCTCCAAGTACAAGGTCGATGAGGATCGGGTTTATCTGACTGGGCTATCGATGGGCGGTGGCGGAACATGGATGCTGGCTGCTGCACACCCGGATCGATTCGCCGCGATCGCTCCGATCTGTGGGGCGTTTCGCTCTCCTGAGGGCGCCAAGCAGGTCGCCGAGAAGCTCAAGAACTTGCCGATCTGGGTGTTCCACGGCGCCAAAGACAAGACCGTGCCGATAGCACGTTCCGAAGAGATGGTCAAAGCACTCGAGGAACTGAAGGCCGACGTGAAGTTCACCGTCTACCCAGAAGCCGAGCACGATTCGTGGACCGAGACGTACAACAATCCCGATTTCTACACCTGGCTGCTCTCGCACAAGAGGGGATCGAAAAAGACCTGAGCCAAGCCCAAGCTGACGGACTGTGAGCCCCTACCAAAGAAATCAGGACGCTTGTCTCGAATGAGCCCAATTCCCCCAGGTCGTGAAATGATCTGGGGGTCTGCGGGCTCTTCTTCATTAGACTGGCAGAGTCCCAGACGTGATTTCGAGGAAGGTGCGATGGCGATTCCTTTGCCGAGACGAGCGATTTCAGAGCTTCAGCGGCTCTTGGTCGATGGAACAGCTCTGGGCTTGTCCGATGCGGAGCTTCTCGAGCGGTTTGCCGTGGACCGGGACGAGCAAGCGTTCGAGACGATCCTCAACCGGCACGGACCGATGGTTCTGCGAGTCTGCCTTGGGGAGTTGAGGGATCCCAACGACGTCGAGGATGCATTCCAGGCCACATTCATGGTGCTTGTTCGGAAAGCTGGGTCGATCCGGATCAAGGGCTCGTTGGCAGGTTGGCTTTTCCGCGTGGCCCATCGGATCGCCGTCGAAGCGAATGTCCAAAGGACGCGTCGCCTCAAGCTTCAAAAGCCTCTGGATGAGTCGTTTTCAGAAGCCCAAATCCATGCGCCTTGGCGCGAATTTGCGAGCATACATGAAGAGGTATCGAGGCTTCCGGAACACTACAGGTCGGCCATCGTGCTCTGCGATTTGGAGGGGAAGACGCACTCCGAGGCAGGGCTTGAATTAGGCGTCAAACCGGCGACGATGACGACGAGGGTGGCTCGTGCTAGGGCGATCTTGAGAAAAAGGCTCTCTGGGCGCGGCGTGCTTCCCACAGTGGCAGCGGGCTCGCTTCTGGTTGAGGGCGACGCGCAAGCCAGCACCCTTTCGAGCGCGGTCGTTGCGACCGCTGTTCGAAATGCACTGCAGATGCTCCTCGGCCGAGATGGCGACCTCGATCACGCTCGCACAAAGTCCTCACTTGAGCTTGCTCGACGCGTACTGGCTCAATCGGTTCTTTCGCGGGTCCAGGTTGCGGTCGCTGCGTGTGCGATCATGGCTCTTGCCTGTACGATTGGCATTGGGGCTGTTCGCAACGCGGGCGGAGTTGCTCAAGAAGGATCGAAAGATATCAAGGTCGAGAAGACTACTGAGCGGCATCGAGCCGTTTCGCGGACGATCGTCTATTCCGGAAAGGTGCTCGACTCCGACGGCAAGCCCATGCCTTCGGCGAAGCTGGAATTGGGTTATCGGACATGGGGATATAGAGATCCTCCCCCCGCTTTGCCAGTGTGGACTTGCGACGCGCAAGGGATATTTCGCATCGAGCTCGAGCGGAGCTTGGTCGCGCTCATCGAGGTCAAATCCAGAACGCTTGGCAACGCTGTTTTCTTACAGCTCTTGGCATTCGCGAAGGGGTACGGACCGGCGTGGATCGAGGTGAAATCGAGCGACTTCGACGCCGAGCTTGAATTCGAGCTGCCGAAGGATGACGTCCCGATTGTAGGAAAGGTGATCGACCTCGAGGGGAGGCCGATCGCTGGCGCTAAGGTCTCAGTTTTGTCCATCGTTCAGCCGAATCGAGGCCTAGACGATTGGATCGAAAAAACAAAGAACGGACTCTCGATGCTTGCCACCGTCGGTCGTGAGGGAATCGGTCACCCGTCGAACAGAGCCGCGTCGGTAGTTGCGTCCGACGAGGCCGGCGCATTCACACTCTGGGGAATCGGCTCGGGGCGAATAGCGATGCTTTCCATTGAGGCGCCAAGATCTTCCCCAGAGCTTGTAATGGCAATGACGCGCGATGACCCGATGTTTAAGACACTTTCGTATCCTCGAGGTCCGCAATCCGCAATTCCTCTCTTCGCCTCACAAGTCTTGCTTACGGCTGCACCGGGTGACGAGGCTGAAGGTACAGTCACCGATCGAGATAATGGAACGCCGCTCGAGGGCGCGTCTGTCTTCTTCTCGAATGGAATCGTGGAGCCCTCCAATCGGGTTCTCACAGATGAGCGAGGCCACTTTCGAATTGGAAAATTGCCCCGGGGAGGTCCGCTGGTCTTTTCGACGGGTATTGCGATCGCCGTACAAGCTAAGAGCGGAGAGCCTTACTTTCTGGGCCAACTCGAGATCAAGCCATCCTCGACTGCCAAGCCTTATCGAGCCGAGGTCCGACTCAAAAGCGGCGTCTGGATCGAAGGCTCAGTAAGAGATGCAAATACGTTAGCTCCCGTGGTCGCTCGGGTGGATTACTACGCCTGTAAGTCGACGCCGGGATCTGGCGAAGTTGTCGGTCTCAATAGTCTGAGCCGTTCGAATTACTTCACGGGATTCTCGACCTCGACTCGCTCGGACGGTTCTTTCAAACTACTTGTTTTGCCAGGAAAAGGTGTCGTCGCAATTCGTGCACAAGCAGGGAAATATCGATACCAAGAGCTTAACGCCGAATCAGTCAGAGATCTGGCGATCGATAGACCACTCGCTACAAGTAAGCCTCGGTTCCATCAAGTACGTACGGTCGAAGTCTCGAACGTATCCGGAAATCCGAAGGTTGATTTTGCACTCGAGTCGATCAACCCTGTCAGAGCTAAGTTGATCGGGCCGGACGACAATCCCGTGAAGGAGTCTTTGATCCTAAGCGAAGCCTCCGGAAGTCTATTCACGCGGATTCACGGCGACGAATTTGAACTCGAGCCGACCGGGCCGGGCGAGAAACGAGCATTCGCCATCCTTCATCCCGAGCGAGGCTTGGGCGCTGTCTACGTGTCTAAAGGCGACGAGCAAGACGGCAAAACGATCCGGCTTTTGCCCACAGGAATCATCAAAGGCCGACTTGTCGATGAGGAGGGAGTACCCTCCGCGGGAATCGAAATCCACCTGAGCCTCAGTCCCGATAATTCTCAGTCGTCAGAATTCAACGCGTACGGATTTCAAATCTGGACGGACGAGAAAGGCCAATTCGTAGGGCACGACGTGATCGCCGAAGCGAAATACTCTTTCTTCGTTCCCGCAAGGGTCAAGCAGAGAAAGATCGTTGGTAGACTACACTCGGGCGATAGAGAGACCTGGACCATCAAACCGGGAGAGACCTTGGATATCGGCGACGTCCAGGCGAAACGACCAGGGAACTAGCTGCGTCCATCTAATACGCTTGCCGGCTGAAGCTCACGGCGAACCAAGAGGCCGCTTTCCCTGCAAGTTCACCCCATTCCCTTGGCCTGCGTGGAACTGCGATTGGCCGAGGGAAAGATCCACGACTTCAACAAGCCCAGCCTCGCGAAACCACTCGCATATCTCTTCATGCGAATGTCTCGACATGAACTTGGGCGCGTACCAATCGAGTGTGTCGCAAACCCGCACCTCGGGATCAGGATGCATTGAGACGCCGAGAGTCAGCAGATTCAAAAGCACTCCGAGCCGCTGGACAACGCGGAGTCGATGACTCATCATTTTACGTTTGAGTCCGCCGATGGGAGCCGTCAAGCGCGAAACGAATAACAAGAATTTCGGCGGCAGACGCGTCGAAACCGACCGATGGGCGTCAATGAGAAACTCGAGCGCTGGGCGTTCCTTGCGGTAAACCCATATCGCGATCGTTCCGCCGGGCTCGAGTAATTTCGCAAGCGAGAGGAACGCCAGGCGTGGGTTCGGCGTGTGGTCGAGTACGCCGATCGAATAGATGAAAGCGAACGAAGCAGGCGCGAACGGAGGGGCAAGCAAATCGCCTTTGACGAAGCCGACGATGTTCGGCCCGGAGTTCAGCTCTTTCGCCGCGACGACGGCGTCGCTCAGGTCCACGCCTACCACCTTCGCTCCAAGCTCAGCCGCGATTTTGACGTACCTTCCCATCCCACAGCCTGCGTCGAGGGTGCGTTTGCCTATCAAGTCCTCAGTCGAGAAACCAGTTCTTCCCAGGAAGGTGGCCCTGTCTTCTTCGGACCTTAAGATCCGAAACCGGTTCCACTGGAGCGAATAGAGCTCGCTTGTGCGCCGTTGCTCGGGAGCGTCGGCAGTTGCTTCGCTCACGGAGCGGCTCGCTTGAGTGGAATCGGAGCTCTCTTATCCCACTGATCCTCGGCGGCGCTTCGACGAATATACAAGGGCTCTACCGAGAAGGGGTCCACGAGCTGGCCTGCATCGAGGGCCCTTCGGGCGAGTTCGATCAAGACTTCGCCTCGAGGCCTGTTCTGTTTTGAGTCGGTAAAGGATTCCGCCAAGATCGGAGTCGGTTCGAATCCAGGGCGTTTCGCTGCCGAGTCAAAAGCCGGACCCAGGACCACCGAGCCGGTTGATCGAGCAGCCGAAAGGTCGGACCAGGTCTTCAGTTCGAGCTCGCCAACTGGAGTTGGGGGCTCCGTTTCATCGATCCGGCTGTATTCACGGACATGCACCTGCCCGCGCTGGGCGTCGACGGCAACGAGGATGCTCGGAGCGGGTGCAGGTACGTTCCATGCGACGGCCTGAAGGCTGTCGATCCCGATTAGCGGTTTGCCGAAGAGGTAAGCCCAGGTCTTTGCGGCGGTCGCGCCGACCCTCAGTCCTGTGTAAGATCCCGGTCCCAGACCAAAAGCGAATGCGTCGATCTCTTCCAATCGCGTCCCAGCCGTAGCGAAGAGGGTTCTGACGTGGCTGACCAGGTATCGCCCATGAGCCCGACCTTCCTCGACCTCGAGGCTTTGGGCGTTCCAGCAGTCTGTTCCAAGCCCGATGCTGGTGTGAGAAGTCGAGGAATCGAGAGCGAGGATTTTCAGGGTCATCGGCCGATTTACGTTGACAGTTCTCAAGAGCAACGGAATGAGTGTATTATGAAGAGTCGAAGGGTTCGACGCCAAGCGGAGAGCTCCCGCTTTTTTCGCAAACCGGTTCATCGGCAAGGGGTTTCCGTTGCTGTGTCGGAATTGACGGAAACGCCTGAGTCGGTATAGAATGCATCCATGTACGGAACTCGATTGGCCACTTGATTTCGCATGCGGAACGCGTTCTGATCTTTCGATCTTCACCTTGGATGAGGATTTTGCCTCGATTGGGTGCGGAATTTCGACTGTTTGAGGTGATGCGTACCTTTGCGACTCCGCCCTCGGGCGGTTCTTCGGAACTTTAACGCTCCCAACGCCGGAGGTTCGTCCCGGTGCGACGCGCCTTGATCAGCGATATTCATGCGAACCTCGAAGCACTCGAGGTCGTTCTCGACGACATCAAGTCGCAAGGGATCAAAGAAATCCTCTGCCTTGGGGACATCATCGGCTACGGACCCAATCCGCGCGAGTGCATCGACCGCGTCATGGATACGTGCAAGATGAGCATCCTGGGCAACCACGACCAGGGTGCGATGTTCGACCCAGACGGCTTCAACCTGGGCGCCGAGCAGGCCATCTTCTGGACCAGGGAACAACTCGAGAGCCCCGTCGACCGCGACAACAACGAGCGTCGTTGGGAGTTCCTCGGCGAGTTGCCCAGGACCCACAGGCTCGATTCGTTTCTGTTCGTCCATGGATCGCCCAGGAATCCGTTGAGCGAGTATATCTTCCCCGAGGATATCTACAATCACCGTAAGATGGAGCGATTATTTCAGCTTGTCGAGAAATATTGTTTTCAAGGCCATACGCACATTCCTGGAGTCTTCACGGAAAATTTTCAGTTCTTCACCCCGGATGAGATCGACAACGAATACACTCTGGGCGAAGGCAAGGTGATGATCAACGTTGGCTCGGTCGGCCAGCCTAGGGATGGAGACAACCGCGCCTGCTATGCGATCTTGGACGACGGAAAACCAGACGTGGATGCAATTCCCGCGGCATCAGCAGGGGAAGGGGCGCCGGTTCGACTAGCCACGAGAACGGCCGTGACGCCGGCCAGGAGTCGAAGTCTAAAAGCCCTGCCGGCCCGGTTCGAGTGCTTTATCGCAGGCTTCCTTACGACTTTGAAACCACGATTCGAAAAATCTACGAAATCTCCGAACTAGAGCCGTTCTTGGGAGATCGCTTGAGGAAAGGATGCTGACCCGGCGACTCTTTCCTGCTCCATTCCCTCCCCAAACCTTCGCCGCGCGGCGCAACTTCCCGCGCGCTCTCCACAACGGAATATGGACCCTAGGCGCACGCAAAAATGAGCCGCGAAAAGCGACAAATTGCATTCTTTCTTGTTGCAATGTTGATCATGTTGGTGGGCCCCAAGGTACTGGTCTTCTTGGGCCTGGTTCCCCCTCCCAAACCTCGGCTGCCGGTACCCGAGCAAGTCGTGGAGAAGGTGGAAGAGGGCAAGAAAGCGGTCGAGAAGAAGGAAGATGCGGCTGATAAAAAAGGCGAAGTAATCGCCAAAGTCGACGATAAGGACGCAAAGCCGGCCGAGAAAGACCAACAAGCTGCGAAGGCCGAACCGGAGAAGCCCAAGGGGGAGCTCAAGCCCAAGGTCCGCATCGCCCTTGCCGAGCCCGCCGAGCTCGTCCTGGGTTCGCTGGCCGATAGGAGTTCGAGTGGATACCAACTCCAGGTTCAACTCGAGCAGAAGGGTGCTGGGGTTCGTTGGGCGGCGTCTTCTCGCTTCGGGGCGGAATACAAGGACGGCAAACCGAATAAGAAACCCTTGATGATCATTGAGGACGACGCGAAAGATGGTCCTGCGTCTTTCTCGCTGCTGTGGATTGCCCCGGAAAAGTCGGAACGTCCGCCGGCGGCTCCGCCAGACCCCGACGACGAAGCTGAAACCAAAGTGGCGCTCGAGAACGGCCAGCTTGCGATGGACTTCCAGGTATGGGAAGTGGTCCGAGACGCCCAAGGTAAAGCGGTAAAGTCAGTCGAGAAGACCGATCAAGCAGGCGCCAAGATCGAAGGCCAAGAGCTCTCCTTCAAACTACCGGTCGACGAGCTTGACCTAGAGCTGATCAAGACCTTCCGAATCTGGAAGGGCGAGAGCGGGTTTGAGTTCGACTTTGCCGTTTCGAGCCCCACGAAAGAGCAGTCGATTGTTTACCGGTTGATGGGACCGCACGGCGTCCCCATCGAGGGTGAGTGGTACACTAGCACCTTCCGCGACGTGTTCTTTGGGCAGACCAAGGGGTCGGGTGTTTCGATCGTCAGCCGGACTGCCGCGGAGGTCGTCAAAGGCAGCGACGTCCGCCAGACCGTGCCGCTGAAGTTCTTCGGGGTCGAGGATCAATACTTCGCGGTGCTTTTGGCGCCGAAGGTCGAAAAAGACCCCGAACGGTTCGTCGACGAGGTCGAGGCGATTGTCGTCCACGAAAACGTCTCAGAGCCTCAGAAGGCCGACGTTTCGGTTTCTTTGCTTTCCAAGCCGTTTACGGTCAAGGCGAACAAACCGGTCGTTCACGGTTACACCGTCTTCGCGGGCTCGAAGACTGAAAAGGCACTCGCCCCTTACGGCGCCGAGGGGCTGGCGATTTACCGCAAGGGCTTCACAATGTGGGGCGCTGCCACATTCATGGCCACTCGCTTGATCACGCCGCTCCTTGGCCACATTTATTCATTCACGGAAATGGTTGCCAAGCCTTTTGGAGGAAAGTCCGGCAACTACGGCGTGGCGATCATTCTGCTAACGATCGTCGTCCGGCTCTTGATGTTTCCGATCAGCCGCAAACAGGCGATCGCCGCCAAGAAGATGCAGGACCTCCAACCGCGGATCGCCGAGCTCAAGGAGAAATACGGCGACGACAAGGAAAAGCTCTCCAAGGCGACTTTCGCCCTTTATGGGGAACACAGGATCAACCCGATGGCCGGCTGTCTGCCTCTCCTGATCCAAATGCCCATCTTCATGGGTTTGTGGCAGGCCTTGAACAACAACGTCGCTCTGCGACACGCGCAGTTCCTGCCGTTTTTTGTAAGGGACCTTTCGGCGCCGGACATGCTCTTCAAGCTGCCGTTCGACGTTCCGCTCTTAGGAACTTTCATCGGCAGATATTTCAATCTACTGCCTTTCATCGTGATGGCCGTGATGATGCTGCAAACCAAGCTGTTCGCGCCCCCGGCCGCGAATGCCGAGGCAGAGATGCAGCAGACAATGATGAAAGTGATGATGGTGGTCATGGCATTCATGTTCTATAAAGTTCCAGCCGGCCTTGGCCTCTATTTCATCACGAGCAGTCTTTGGAGCATTGGAGAACGCTTGCTACTGCCGAAGTTGACTGCCAGTGCTGTTAAACCCGCCGCCGACGACGGCTTTGGCGGCGCCGATCCTTCAAACCGCGAGGTGGATCCGTCAAACGGGGGCAGCGGTCGAGGAACTCGTACGGTCGGAGGCAACGGTCAGGGTTCGGGAGGGTGGCTCTCTCAAAAACTCCAGAAGCTGCTCGACGAGGCCGCCAAGGACGCAACCATCCGCAACGAACGTAAAGACGACGATTCCGACAAGAACAAGCCTAGGCCGAAGACGCGCTCGGGCCGGCGATAATAGACCAAGGTCGAGAGATCCTACTGGCTCGTTCCTTGGCCACGCCTAACTCGAACTTCACGGCGGTAAAAGACATTCCATCGCGAGCCCTTTCGTGCTCTCGCTCGACCTGAAGCAGACGATCGCCGCCATATCCGTACCAAGCGTTCCCAGCCGACGTGGAATTGTGCGGTTGTCTGGACCCGAAGCGCTTGACGTTGCAACCCAAGACTTCTCATCTCTCGACGCGCAGGAGCCAGTTCATCGGCCTAGCGGTCGATTCGTTCACGGGCTTTTGGATCTACCAAGAGTCCGGGCGCCGATCCCTGCACGTTTGGCTCTTTGGAGAGCCCCTCGGACTTATACCGGCGAAGACCTTGCGGAAATCCACCTCCTCGGTTCGCCCCCCTTGGTCCAAGCCGTGCTCGATCGCTGCCTCGAGCTCGGCGCTAGACCCGCGGAGCGAGGCGAATTCACTCTTCGAGCCTTCTTGAACGGTCGTATCGATCTCGCGGCAGCAGAGGGCGTGCTCGAGGTCGTAAACGCCAAGGACGCGAGACGACTTGATGCCGCGCTCATGCAAATGGCCGGCGGATCCACAGTGACGATTCGGTCCGCGAAGGAGCGGCTGGTTGACGTCCTGGCGCTAATGGAAGCTGGGCTCGATTTCGCGGAAGAGCCTGACGTCGCGGCGGTGGTTCATGAATCGACCGAGAACATTATCGAAAAAGAGGCCCGGACGATCGAGGGGCTTCTCGAGCAGTTTGGAGCACGAGAGCTCTCGACGGACGATCCGCGGGTAGTGCTCGTCGGCGCGCCGAACGCGGGGAAGAGCAGTCTTTTCAATGCATTGGCCGCGGACGGCCGGGCCATTGTTACTCCCTTGGCTGGGACGACGCGCGACGCCCTCTTCGCCAGGATCGACTGTGCAGGCGCGACGGTCGAGCTTGTGGACACAGCGGGCTTTGAAGTGGGCTCGGACGACCTCGCAAAGGGCATGGAGCTCTTGCGAATCAACGTTCTGAAAGGCGCTCAGCTTATCGTCGTTTGCAGGCCCCAAGGGCAATCGTTCGATTTTCATCTCGAGTTGGAAACGCCCACTTTGGAAATTGCCACCAAGTCCGACCTTGGCATGCTTGCGCACGAAGCAGGACTGCTCGCAACGAGTTCGGCGACCGGCGAGGGCTTGGCTCGGCTCAAGGCGGCGATCGCGGTCAAACTCGAGGAAGCGTTTGCAACCGAGGGCTCGCACGCTCCGATCTCGTCTCGCACTCGAGACTGCCTGGTCGAGGCCTCCGCCTGTCTCCGGCGCGCTCTCGAGGAGATGCGCATCTCCGGCGACCACGTACTGGCCGCGATCGAAATTCGAAGAGCCCTGGACGAACTTGGCAAGGTCTTTGGCGAGACGACGACCGATGATATCCTCGATCGCGTGTTTCGCAGGTTCTGCATTGGCAAGTGAGCTCGGCAATTGGTCTAACCCGTGTTCCGCGTCCATGAGAAACCGACATGGAAAGAGTTGTTCTTGTGGGATCCAGTAATATGGATTTTACAATCCATGTGGATTCCCTCCCATTGCCCGGTCAGACGCGAATCGGGAAATCGCTCCTCAAGAGCTTTGGCGGCAAGGGAGCCAACCAGGCGGTGGCAGCGCGGAGGGCAGGCGCGGAAGTCGCCTTCGTTTCGACCGTCGGGAACGACGAGGAGGGCCGGGCGACGATTCGCAATCTTATCAGTGAAAATATCGATATTACGCACGTGAAGAGATCGTCAGAGGCTGCCACGGGCTCGGCGTTCATCGTGGTCGACGCGTCGGGGGAGAATCTGATCGTCGTGGCGCCAGGGGCGAATGTGAAATTGGATCGGCAGGCGATCGACGACTTGCCCGATGAATTGTTCGAGCGTTCGATGGTTTTGGCCGCGGTTCTCGAGGCGCCGCTGGAGGCGGCGGCAAGGGCTATCGAGCGGGCTTGGAGCGTGGGGATCAGGGTGGTGCTCAACCCAGCGCCGCCGCGAAAAGATCTCAGTAGAGAATTGCTGAACAAGGTCGATGTGTTGACTCCCAATCGGGACGAGGCCCAGGTGCTCTCGGGCGTGAAGATCGATTCCGCGGAGGACGAGGAAGCGGCTTGCTGGGCTCTCTTGGAGCTTGGCCCCAAAGCCGTTGCCATGACTTTGGGCCATCGCGGCTGCATGCTTGCCGAGCGAGGTAGACCGATCCAACGGTTCGCCGCGATGAAGGTCAAGGCGATCGACGCAGTCGGGGCTGGAGACGCATTCTCTGGGGCTCTCGCCGCCGGTTTGGCGCATCGATTGCCGCTCGCCAGAGCAGTCGACCGAGCCAACGCGGCCGCGGCGCTTGCCGTCACGGTTCGCGGCGCTCAGGCGGGGATGCCCACCAAGGAACAGATCGACCGTGCACTCGTTCTTTTAGGTTCATAACATGAAAGGTCAAGGATTATAGTGAACCGCCATCGACCTTCGGATCTTTTGGCATTGGGAGGATTCTTGACGATGGCGTTGCTGCTTGCTGGCGAATCGTCGCGAGCCTTTGCGGGTGATCGGCCGACGGGCCCGATCCATAAAACTCGGTCGGCTGTACTCGCCAAGAACGGCATGGCGGCGACGAGCCAGCCGCTGGCAGCGCAAACGGCGATCAAGATCCTTCAAGGCGGCGGCAACGCCGTGGACGCCGCCATCGCCGCGAACGCCGTGATTGGCGTCGTCGAACCCGAGTCGTGCGGGCTCGGCGGAGACCTCTTCGCGATCGTCTGGGACGCCAAGTCCAAGAAGCTCTTTGGTTTAAACGCCAGCGGAAGGGCGCCTTACCAAGCCTCGATCGAACTCTTCAAAAAGAAAGGCCTGGCACAGATCCCTATCGACGGGCCCTTCTCTTGGTCGACGCCCGGTTGCGTTGACGGCTGGAGCGAACTGAGTAAGCGATTCGGAACCAAGAGCCTTTCGGAATTGCTTCAGCCGGCGATCGCTTACGCCAGCGAGGGCTTCCCAGTTTCCGAGGTAATCGCTTCCGATTGGAAGGCCGCCGCGGAAGAGCTGGCGAAGACGCCCACTTCGGCGGCGTGCTACCTACCTGGAGGCAAGGCTCCAAAGTATGGAGAAGTTTTCAAAAATCCCTATCTCGCGAAAACGCTCCAGAAGATTGCGGAGGGCGGTCGGGACGCCTTTTACAAAGGGTCGATCGCCGACGAGATCGTCGCATATTCCAAGCGCGTTGGAGGCTTGTTCTCGAAGCGAGATTTCGACGAGCACTCGAGCACTTGGGTCGAGCCCGTCTCGACGACCTATCGCGGCTTCGAAGTCTGGGAACTTCCGCCCAACGGCCAAGGGATCGCTGCCCTTCAAATGCTGAACATGCTCGAGCCCTATGATATCAAGAGCATGGGGCAAAACTCGGCGCAGGCGCTTCATTTGATGATCGAAGCGAAGAAACTGGCGTTCGAGGACCGGGCCAAGTTCTACGCAGACCCACAGTTTTCCAAGGTTCCCGTCAGCGAGTTGATTTCGAAACCTTATGCCGACAAACGTCGAGCCAGTATCGATCGTAAAAGGGCGAGCGACCACCCCGCCTCGGGAGACCCAGGCCAAAGCGAAACCATCTACATGACCGTCGTCGACCGTGAGGGCAACTGCGTAAGCCTGATTCAGAGCGTGTTTTCCGGGTTCGGTTCTCTGCACGTCCCTGGAGAGCTTGGCTTTGCGCTTCAGAACCGGGGCTGCCTGTTTGCTCTCGACCCCTCGCACGCCAACCGGCTGGAGCCGCACAAGAGGCCGTTTCATACCATTATACCTGGGTTCGTCACGAGAGACGGCAAGCCCTGGCTCAGCTTCGGAGTGATGGGGGGCGACATGCAGCCGCAGGGGCACGTTCAGGTGCTTGTAAACATGATTGATTTTGGCATGGACGTCCAAGAGGCTGGCGACGCTCCCCGGTTCCGTCATTTTGGCTCGTCGGATCCCACCGGAATCCCAGCACAGAAAGGCGGGACGGTCGTCGTTGAATCGGGCGTGAGCGCGGCGGTGAGAGCCAAGCTCGAATCGATGGGCCACAAGGTCGTCTCCGACAGGAGCGGTTTCGGCGGCTACCAGGCAATTCGGGTCGACTTGGAAAACGGCGTTCTGATCGGCGGATCGGACCCACGAAAGGACGGTTGTGCGATCGGATATTGAACAGAGGCGTCTCGGCGGCTTCGTATGTAGACTTACAAGCCAATCAGGCGCTCGAGAGCAGGCTCATCGAGGATCGGCGTTCCAAGCTGCTTCGCCTTTTCGAGCTTGCTCCCCGGATCTTCACCCGCCAAGACATAACTGGTGTTCTTGGATACAGACCCGCTCACTTTTCCGCCGTGTTGCTTGATCAATGCCTCGGCTTCGCTCCTCGAACGCTTCGGCAGCGTGCCCGTGATGACAAAGGTTTTTCCTCCAAACGGCAGGTTTGCTCCTGGACCCACTAAAGGCGAGGGCGAAGTTAGCTCGAGTCCCAGTTCCCTCAGCTCGTGTAAGAGCCTTCGATGCTCGGGGTCTTGGAAGAAACGATGGACGCTGCTTGCGACCACTTCCCCCACCTCGGGAACGCCCTCGAGATCCTCGAGCGTCGCGTTCGTCAAAGCGTCGAGACTCTGAAACCTATCCGCCAAGATCTCGGCGACTCGCACCCCGACGTGGCGGATTGTCAGTCCAGTGATGAACCGATCGAGCGAGCGACTCTTGCTCTTCTGAATCTCCTCGACCAGGTTTTTCGCGGACTTCTCTCCCATGCGTTCCAGTCCGGATAGCGCAGTCTAGGTTCAACCTGTAGACGTCGGCCAAGCTCTTGACGAGTCCGCGATCCACAAGTTGGTCGATCAGTTTGTATCCGAGACCTTCGATGTCCATTGCATCGCGATGTGCATACCAGCGGATCCACTCCTTGAGCTGCTCTGGGCACAGGCCAGGAGGGTTGGTGCAGCGATAATCCGCCTCGCCCTCTTCTCGCGAAAGCTCGGCTCCGCAACTCGGGCATTGGCGAGGAAAGACGAAGGGCTCTTCGCTTCCTTGACGAGCCGAGGTCTCGACGCGAACGACCTGGGGGATGATCTCGCCTGCCTTCTGGATGACCACTGTATCGCCCACGCGAACGTCTTTGCGAGCGATCTCGTCGGCGTTGTGAAGGGTCGCGCGCTTGACCGTAGTGCCCGCGAGCTGAACCGGCGCCAGGTCGGCCACGGGGGTGATCTTGCCGGTTTTTCCAACTTGTACGCTAATCCGCTCGACACGAGTCACAGCCTGCTCGGCTTCGTACTTGAACGCGATCATCCACCTGGGGCTTTTGCTGCGAGCTCCTAAACGGGCTTGCTGTGCGAGCGAGTCGACCTTGATCACGAGGCCGTCGGTCTGGAAATCGAGGCTGTTCCTCTTGGTCTCCCATCTTTGCGCGTGTTCGACGACCTTTTCGATCGAGTCGTAACCTGAAGTGTAGGGGGAGATGGGCACGCCGAGTTTCTTGTAGAACTCGAGCATCTCCGAGTGCGTCTTGAACGAGTCGCCTGAGTATTGACCAAGGCCGTGGCCCACGAACCTGAGCCTGCGCTCAGCGCATTGCTTGGGGTCCAAGAGCTTGAGCGACCCCGCGGTTGAGTTCCTGGGGTTCGCGAAAGGGGGTTCGCCTCGATCCTTTCGAATGTCGTTGATCCGCACAAGCTCGCTGTTTGGCATATAGACTTCGCCTCTGACTTCGAGCAGCTCGGGAGCTCCAGCGGCAAGTTTGCGCGGGATGTTCCTCACAGTAAGCAAGTTGTTGGTCACGTCGTCGCCGCGATACCCGTCGCCCCGAGTTGCGCCGAGCTTGAACGTGCCGTTTTCGTACGTCAGAGAAACGGCCACGCCGTCGACTTTGAGCTCGACAACGTAGTGGATCGTTTCGCCTACGCCGAGCGACTTGACGTTCCTCTCGTGCCAGCGGCGTACCTCGTCGAACGAGTAGGTGTTGTCGATCGAGAGCATCGGCACGACGTGCTCGACCGTGGCGAACGACTCCAGAGGCATCCGCCGACCCGTTGCGTTGGACTATCGGGAGTGACCAAGTCTGGACGCTTGGCCTCAAGGGCTTCGAGCTGTTTGATCAATCGATCATATTCTTTATCGCTGATTTCAGGCGCGGCGTCGACGTAATACAGCCGGTTGTGTTTTTCGATCTCCGTTCGAAGCGCTTCGATTTGACGAAGGTCGTCGTCGCCGGCCATGTTCAGTCTCCAGGCTCCCCGGTCGGCGGCAGGACGGATTTTCGAGCGGATTTGGCGCGTTTGGCGTCGAACAAGTCGTCGGCGGCCATCGCCACGAACGCGAGCAAAGCCATCAATGCGAATTCAACCCCGAGCACGACGGGACCACGACGGTCCATCCACTCCAAGAGCGCCAGCGAAGTGGGTGCGACCCTGGCGTCCGGATGGTCGATCCGCGCCTGCTCGAAGAGAGGCCCTATCCAGTAGGCCAAAGCCGTCATGACAAAGACCGTGCTCACGACCACAAGGGCCAAGTAGAACGGGTTTGGGAAGAGTTTCTTTTTCGCTTCGGGAGCCATCAAACCCCGGCCTCGACCCAATGCGAGCCTGCGATCTCGTACTCGAGCACCTCATCGGGCTTGAACCAAAGCGCAATCTCGCGGACCGCGGACTCCGGACTGTCGCTCCCGTGCATTAAGTTGTTCTGCTTGCTGATCGAATAATCGCCCCTGATGGTCCCCGCAGCCGCTGCAGCGCCATTGGTCGCGCCCAACATCCCTCTGACGACGGCGATCGCCTCGGATCCCTTCAAGACTCCAACAACCACCGGCCCCCCCGTGATGAAATCGATCAGTCCTTCAAAAAATGGTTTGCCTTTGTGCTCCGCGTAGTGCTTCTCTGCGAGCGGCCGATCGACCTTGATCAACTTCAAAGCCGCGACCAAGAGACCCTTTTCCTCGAAGCGGCGAAGGATCGACCCCACGAGCCTCCGTTGAACGCAATCGGGTTTGAAAATGATGAGAGTGGTTTGCATGTCTTTATGATCTCAATCGAGGAGTGGATCGAAAGCGGCTTCTGAAGCCGTCGGGACGCCAAATCGGCTAACTCTAACGGCTCTTACTCTAATCGAGATCAAGGTTTCGGGCAATTCAGAAGCTTCTCTCACGCGTCCCATGGCGGCGGCATGGAAGACTAAAGTACGCGCCAGGGGATGGCTTTGAAGGTTGTCGTTCCCAACTGCCAAACCGCGGCGACCGGGACTTCCCCCTCGAGTGAGACGATCATTCTGGGGAGGTCTCCGTAATAGTTGGCCTCGAGGTCGATGCGGCTGGGGATCGCGGGCGAAGCTGGGTGCGAATGGTAAATCACCAAGATTTCGGAACTTCGCTTTCGCAAAGCGATGACGGCTTGGATCAGGTCGGTTGGGTGTGCGGAATACCGCACTTCGCTGTGCTCTACGTTGCGCAATGGGAAGATCGAGTCGACAAGGCTACCCACCCCACCCAAGAGCCCGCAGCATTCGAGCGGGTGCTCCCTCGAGGCATGCGACAAGACGGCGTCATAGACGTCTTGGGGGATCAGGATCTCTACCGGAACGCGAGCCTCGGAACCGGAGTTCACAGCGCCAGCAGAGTTCATTCGGCCGGGAACAGCGGGGTAGACAGATAGCGTTCTCCAAGGTCGGGCAATACGACCACGAGCAGTTTGCCTTTGTTCTCCGGGCGCTTGGCCACCTCAAGGGCGCCTGCGACCGCAGCCCCGCAGGATATCCCGCAGAGCATGCCCTCTTCCTTCGCAAGCCGCCTGGTCGTCTCGAACGCGACTTCGTCGCGCACAGTCACCACTTCGTCGATGACCGACGTGTCGAGGACGTCGGGAATGAACCCCGCGCCGATGCCTTGGATGGCGTGCCTGCCCGGTTTCAGCGGCTCTCCAAGCCTCTTCTGCGTGATGACGGGAGAATTCGCGGGCTCAACCGCAATCACTTTGATGCTAGGTTTCTTGGCCTTGAGAGCCAACCCGCAGCCTGTGATCGTCCCTCCGGTGCCCACTCCTGCGACGAAGATGTCGATCCTCCCGTCCGTATCGCGCCAGATTTCTTCAGCGGTCGTTCGTTTATGGATCGCTGGGTTCGCTGGGTTCTTGAACTGCTGCGGCATGAACGCGTTGGGATTGGAAGCAACGATGTCCTCGGCCTTCCTCACTGCGCCCGGCATCCCCTCGGCCGCCGGCGTCAGAACGATCTCGGCGCCGAAGGCTTTCAAGAGCCTTCGGCGTTCGATGCTCATGCTCTCGGGCATCGTCACCATCAGCTTATAACCACGAGCTGCGCAAGTGAACGCCAACGCGATGCCTGTGTTGCCGCTGGTTGGTTCGACGATCAGCGTGTTGGGTCCGAGCTTTCCTTCCTTTTCCGCGGCGTCGATCATAGCGACGCCGATACGATCCTTTACAGACCATAGCGGGTTGAAGTTTTCGAGCTTGGCGACCACCTCTGCGTGCGCTCCTTCAGAGACGCGCCTCAGCCGGATCAATGGAGTATTGCCGATCGTCTGTGTGATGTCGTCGTAAATCCGGCCCCGACCGACGCCTGGCGTTTCCATACAAACTCCTTCATCCCCACCTAGCGGTACTCGAACACTCGCGTCCCACACCCTGAAATCGATGCAATACCTCGCAGATCATGATCATACAACGCCCTTGAATCATGGACAAGGCGGTCAGAGGACCAGAGATTGTCGCCCTTGAGTTCGTTTGAACGTGTGCCCTGATCGAGCGTTTTCTTCAAGCGCGAACGGCCGACTCTTGTAAGAATCGTCATAACCAAAGTAACCGCCCTTCGTGTTTCACCTTTCGTGGAGGCAGCCTCAACGAAGCGGCGTGACAGCCGTAATTACCACTTTGGCAGAGAGATTTGCGATCTTTTGCTCCGGCCGCATCTTGAATCTTCCCTCAAAATTGGAGATCGGGCACAAGGGTTGCTCATCGTGCACTCGTCGGTCGCATTCCTCTCAATATTCATGTAATTCTTTCAAAACATAAGCCGATGCCTTCGAGTGGGACGAAAATGTCCATCCGAACGCGGTGTTGGTTACGAATAGGAGGCCCGCGATGGTCCAAGCGAGAAGCCTAATTCTGGTCATATTGGTCTCAACTGGATTGGCTTGGACTGCTCGCGCCGGCGGGGTTTCTTCACCCAGTGGGTACGACGCCCTCATTAACCTTGGTACGGGACCTTTCGCCGACCAAAGCCAAATCACCAACGGCAACGCCCAGCCTTGGTATGACAGCATGGAAGTCGCCAAGCTCTTCGGAGGCGCTCCCACTCTCCAGCAGCAACAGAGTTTCGATGCGACGATCTTGGAGCGCGTCCAGCAGACGTTTCAGCTTAGTGGCATTCCGATCACGTTGACCGACAATTCGAAAGACATAGCCGCACACACGCTAAGCCTGGTCTCGGGCGCGACAAGCCAACCATTCCCAGGAGCGATCGGAACAACCGTACTGGGCAGCAGCGGACTTAGTTTCGTGGATCTGGAGGCCAAGTCGGCTCAATCGATCGACCAACTCGAATGGATCGTGGCCCATAACATCTCACACGAGTTGATGCTCGCCTTTGGGGTTGGTGAGAACTACGACAAGACAGGAAACTTCATCGACGCAGCATCGATCAAGTGGGCGACAATCACGAGCTCTGACGCAACTTTCAGTTCCTCCGCGGCCCAGGCCATACTCGCGAGCCTCGCTTCGGTTAACAGCTCCCAATCGTATCTGCTAAGACCGCAATCTTTGGAGGCCGCGGCGGTTCCTGAGCCGACGACGCTCTGCATCTGGGGTTTGAGCGGAGCCGTCGTCTTGCTACGACGCGCAAGGTTGGCAAAAGGCTCATGTCGCTTCAATATCTGATTATAAAAAGATTCGAGCGACTAGATCCGTACCAGCATTCACGCAAATTCGAACAAGGATTGGAGAGTTTCCAATTCGCATTCGACTCGAGAGACATATTTGCGAGATGCTTCCAGACCATATTTCGATCAGGGTTTTTGAGATGCCGCCGCCCAACTTACTTGGGTTGCTGACCTCCATTGTGCGGGTGGGGAAACCGTTCCGGGTCGATGCGCGAAAGTGCGATGCCGGCGGCTTCGCGGACCCTGGCGTCGACGTCGTGCTCCGCAACGTCCAGGAGAGCGGAGACGGCGTCCTTGGCTTGTTCACGAAACTCGCCTAGTTTAAGTGCGGAACTGCGGCGGATGTCGGTGCCCTTATGCTTGAGGCCTTCGATCAACGCCGGTACCACCTTCTCCGCATCGCCCTTTCCCCGCGGCAAGGTGCGCGCCGCGATAATCCCCTCTTTATCTTTGCCCGACTTTAAATCCGCGATCAACTCGTCGGTCGATTTCTGCTTGCTGCAGCCGGCACACGCCAGTAGGCAAAGCAACAAAATCCAACCCGTCTGCATGCGCATAACTCAGGACCTCCGTCTAGATTAGGGGCGAGGTACGCGGCGGATGGCCAGCGCCCACTGGTCTGCGGACGCCAGCCATTCGCCAAGGATCACCAGTTGAGGGACATCTCGCCGCCGGCAATCGTCATTAGATATTGATACGTGCGAGGGTCGACGCCGGTCTTGATGAAGTGCACCGAGCCGTCGCCGAACAGGAAATTGCAGCCTCCGGAATGGAAGCTCCAAAACACATCGGGGTCGTAGAAAGGATTGTCGCTGTTGGGTTTGTGCGTGGCGTTGCCGTGGCCAAGGCACAAGGCTTCGTCGAAGTCCGCATTGTCGTAGGCGGTGCCGTTTCCAGTATTCTGGCACGCGGCGGGGGAAGTGTAGGGGCTTGTCCAGGGCGTGGTCGCCATCCACGCCGGCACCCTGGCTCCCGTTACCGCACCGACCCAGGTGGTTGGCGAGTGGGCGGAGCAGCGCTCTCCAACGATCAGCGTGTTGCTCAGTCCGTCTCTCACATCGGCGATGCGATTGGCGCTATTTCGATAAAACAGGCCGACGCCGGCCGCGCCAAACGTACAGGATATGCCGCTGCCATAGATGCCGTCCGTGGGATCTCCGTCTTGATCGTTGGCGTCGTTGGGGTTGTTGTAGAAGGGTTGCGGGTTCCCGCCGGCGTTGATAAAGCATTCCTCCCAGCCGGAGGTGCCAACATAGTTTGAGTGGGCCACGGTGATAATAGGGGAGCTGAACGTGCTATCGTAGAGGATGCAGGGCCGCTGGTTGCCGTCCGAAGGACACTGGTAAACAGTCAACGTGGTCATCACGCACGTGCTGTTGTTTACGTTTCTCGTTCCCAGGTTAAAATTGATCGAGTTATACAGGTTCTGCTGGTCCATGTAGGGCAGCGAGTGAGCCGCCCAGCCCCATCCCGATCCCATATCCAAGTCGGGAGTGAAGTTGGGATTTGTTTGGAGATCGATGTAGCCTGGAGGGAAAGCGCCGACGCTGCTCTCGTAGTTGAACAGCGCGAGCCCGATCTGCTTGAGATTATTCACGCACTGGATGCGCCGGGCGGCCTCGCGAGCCTGCTGGACCGCCGGCAACAATAAGGCGACCAACACGCCGATGACCGCGATGACGACGAGCAGCTCAATCAACGTAAACCCCGACTGGCGGATTGGACGAAAAGACGTCTTCATGTGTAAACTCCGAAGCCAATGGATGATTTCTCGAATAATGGCAAAAAGATAGATGCATGATGATTTGCATGCTGGCAGCTCGATACTGCCGCTGGGTCTAATGCGGCGAAACCGCGGATTGCTCGAGCGATCGCCCAAGGATGACCCCGAAGGGCGGGGTTTCGCAATCATGCGGTCAGGGGGGGGAAGTACGCAGCCTGCGCGAAGAATTGACGCTCAGGGGAGGGGATTTGCGTCAATTGGTGCGGAAATCAACCCTGACCGCGGTTGATTTGTGGAGGGGCGCGCGGCGCCGATGCACCGTGCTCGAAAGTCTTAGAGGTTGCATCGACGTGGCTGTCATCGAAGTAAGTGGTGGATAATACCTCAGACCAACAGATTCGGTCCGAGGGATTCTGTCCTTGCGCCAAGAAATGGCAGATTGGGCAATCGTCGCCTTTATCGGATAGAAGCTTGAGCGACTTTTCGGCGCCCAGCGCCGGGGCGACTTTTGACGAGAATCCGGACTCGTGCTCCCCGCCGAGCGCTCCATGCAAGCAAGGGCCTAACAGCATGACCGCCGCGTGAAATGCGGCGAGCAACGCGGTCAAAATCCTTCGGTGCTGCTTGCTCATTGTAAATAAGAGACTTTGTTCGCGAGGGACGCGGGCGTGATTCAGAAAGCCGAGAAAATCAAAACTCTTCAGCTTTATACAAATTTATCCAGTCTCCCTCGAAGATTGTCAATCCCGCAGCGTATCCGTTTTTATTGGAAATCTCGTCTTCAAATGTCTGGGTCGTTGCAAGTGGGCAAGTCCGGTATTACGATTTTGCGAGATGTAATATTCAAAGTCTGCGCTTACCGAGTTTGAAAGAGGCGCTTCATGGTTCGATCGAAATATCGAGGGTTCACCCTGATCGAGATTCTGGTTGTAATGGCGATCATCGGCATATTGGTCGCGCTCCTTTTGCCCGCGGTACAGCAAGCTCGGGAGGCTGCGAGAAGCACGACCTGTAAGAGCAATATGCGACAGATCGGCCTGGGCGTCTTGCAATACTTCGACGATTGGGACGGCCAATTCTTTCTGCACCACCCTTTCGAGGCCGACGTTACATCTCAACTCGGCGACGCGGACTCCTTTGCCGAGATCTATTGGGAAGACAAAGTCCTTCCTTATGTGAATCCCACTTTCGCGAAAGATGCGATCGCCAAGGGGGGCGTGCAGATTCTAGAGGGGGCGATCTTTCGATGCCCGAGCGATCTTTCGCTCGTCCAACCTTACACGACCTCGACTGGTCAAATTGACGGCATCTCCAACAGGACGAGCTATTTGATGAACTCGCTGCTGAGCCACAAGACCAGGCGGTACGGCCGCTGGATGCTCCCCCGCTTTCAACAAGACGTCGGTACGTC
Organism: uncultured Planctomycetota bacterium; assembly: GCA_963818975.1. GTDB lineage: Bacteria > Planctomycetota > Planctomycetia > Isosphaerales > Isosphaeraceae > CAWFUI01. Next base: position 57,298 of record CAWFUI010000005.1, read on the forward strand.
GAATTTTGTCGCATTCAACGAGCGCAGCGCGGTTGGGATCCTCGAGGTCGAAGGAGGAGACCCCAGGCAAGACGATTATGATATTTGGCTGGGAACGCCGACGCTGGATACCTGGATTCCGTGGAATCGCCATGGACTTTCGAATTGCTTATATCTCGATGGCCACGTAAAGTCCGTCAATCGGATGGAAGCTCTGTTGGGGATGTATCCCGGAGGGCAGATTTTGAATCAGCCGAGTTTCTATCCTTGAGACGAGTTCCCATTACTTTGGTTTGAGAAGCAATCCGAGCTTTGCAAGCTCGGCTTCGAGCGTTGAGTTCGCGGCTGGCAAGGTTGCTCGCTTGATCGAGGGCGTGGTTTGGGGCGCCTTTGCGGCGACGGCAATATGGCGGGCAGGGATCGCCGGTTTGTGGACCTGCCTGTGCGGGTGGGGCTTGGCGTGAGGCTTGGACTGCGTCTGATGCGAGGGAGTCGTCGTCGGTGGAATCCCGACGGTGCTCGAACCGCCCGAGCCCTGCGACGGCGACGTCGAACCGCTTCCGCCGCCTACGGAAGGAGGTGCGGGCTGAGGCAGGCCCTGAACGTTGATTTGGAGCTGGTAAGCGCCGACCGAAAAGACGTCGTTAGTCGCGCCTTTAACGGCTATGATGTACTGTTCACCTGGGACGAGATTTACCGTTGCGGAGGCGTTGTCGCTCCACTGGGCTGAATTGGCTTGTTGAGCCAGGAGGTTGCCCGAGGCGTCAAGGATCTGGATTTCTGGGCTTAGCATGCTGACGCCCGCCGCGGCGGCGACGGCTTGCATCGAAAGGCCTGGCAGGTTGGGCGCTGTGTATTTGAAGTACTCGACGTCGCCAATGGTTGCCAAGGAAGCTCCGCCGACCACTCCCAGGCCCTGAGCGTTCAAGTAGGAGCTCACGTCTACGGCAGTCGCAGCGCTCGTCGCCTGGCCTTGCTGCTGGAACGAGTCTTGGGTTCTTGCGCCATAAAGGTATTGGATTCCGGCTATATCCCCCGCCCCGAGACCGGACCTGACTCCCTGATACTGCATGTACATGACGTCGGAGGGATCTGGCGCCTCTCCGAGCCCGAGCGCGTGGCCCATCTCGTGGAGCTCGACGCTAAAGAGGTCGTAGCCGCTGCCGAGCGACCAGGTGAACCCGGTGTTCAAGTCCGAATCGCCGGCGGCGGTCCACCCGCCTGGTGGGGGATCGTACGTTTGCGCGAGCAGACCTGGATTCTGAAAGTTGTATCCGGCGATACGAATGTCTCCGAAGGACGGGTCCCCTTGCTCGGGACCGTAGGAATTGAACTGCGCTCCCGAATCGCTGGTTGGGGAGATGTTGATGTTGGCAACCGATTCCCAAGTCGCCAAGGCCTTGGCGATCTGTTCCTGCCACGCGCCAGGACCGATCTCGGCGTTCAAGCTCGCGTTCAGATTGTTCACGCCTTGGTCCCAGACTGTTCCGTCGGGAGCGATGCTGTAGGTGATATGGCCCGGATTCGACCACTGCGTGCCCTCCAGGACGTATCCTGGAGAAGTCGGCAGCAAACGATCCTCGAGCGCTTCCCACTCCGTATGCGCAAAAAGGCGCTTCCGTGTGCGCCTCGGTTTGGGTCGAGACGGCATTCAATACTCTCGGGATAAAGTGGCGTCGATCCTGGGTGCTTGGCGTCAATGGAGTCGAGTCGACGGACGCGCCGAGGGAGGAAAGGCGGTTCGCGATACGCTCAATCGATGGAACTTTAATATATTTTTCGAGGCTCGACAAAAAAACTCATTTTCCACGCACGGAACCCTGGGAATTCGCAATATAGCGGTTGCACGGGTTGCAGCGATCGCGCGGATGATTCGTGCGAGCAAATCTCAAACGAGTAGGAATACCTCGGCGGCTCTGGAAGCAAGCCCTCGATAAGGTGAGCATGGACGAAACGAGCTCTTTTCGACGAAGATGTCGGAGAAGCGACAAGTCGTAGGCCTCTGAGACTCCTGGAGTTCCTTCGATCGATGGACCCTAGCGAGACAAAGCTGCTCATCATCGAGGACAGTCCTCGCGATCGCCGCATCTACCAAAGAACGTTGAGAGATTTTCAGATCGAATTCGCGGAGTCTGGAGAAGCGGGCGTGGAAATGCTCGAACGCGGAGGCTTCGACCTCGTGGTGCTGGATTTCCAGCTTCCGATGATGAACGGCGACGAAGTTCTGGCCGCCGTTCGAACAAGGCTTGGCCTGGACATTCCCGTGATCGTGGTCACGGGCGGCGGCAGCGAAAACGTCGCGGTGGAGCTACTCAAGAAAGGCGCTTCAGACTACATCACAAAAGACGATCTACACACTGTTCGCGTGGAAGGAGCGGTCAGAGGCGCGATCGAGCGCTACCAGCTCGACAAAGCCAGGAGAAGAGCCGAGGAGGAATTGAGACGCAGACGCGACGAGCTCGAACAGGCCATCAGGCAACTCCAGGAAGCCCAGGCCAGGCTCGTTCAAAGCGAAAAAATGGCAAGCCTGGGCCAACTTGTCGCGGGAGTTGCGCACGAAATCAACAACCCAATCGCGTACGTTTCCAACAACCTGGCGATCCTCGACCGAGACGTTCGCTCGATCGCCGCGATTACCGAGCTTTATTCGAAAACCTACTCGGCTGAAGCGTCCGCGGAAATCCGCGAGGCCGAAGAACGCATCGATCTGAAATACACGCTTTCCAATTTGGATAGACTGCTCAAAAGCTCCGCAGGCGGCATCGAGAGGGTGCGAGGCATCGTTGCGAGCCTTCGAGATTTCTCCAGGCTCGACGAGACCGATCGCAAACCGATCGATCCCAACGAGGCGATACGCTCGACTCTGGTAATGGTCCGGTCCCAAGCACGGCAGAAGAACGTTTCGCTCGAGTTCCAAGAGCGCGATACGCCGTCGCTGGTATGTTGGCCCGGTAAGATCAATCAAGTGCTTTTAAATCTGATCATGAACGCCATCCAGGCCGTGGATGAAGGCTCGGTGATCAAGCTCAGCGTCGAACACTTGCAGAAAACCAAAGAGATTGTCTTCGTGGTCTCAGACAACGGCCCGGGAATTCCCGACGAGATCAAGGGGAAGATTTTCGACCCCTTCTTTACCACGAAGCCCCAAGGCGTTGGAACGGGTTTGGGTCTTTGGGTTTGCCTGGACATCGTCGCCGAGCATCAGGGCAGGATCGAGCTCAGTTCGACTGTCGGCGAGGGAACCACTTTTCGTGTGATCCTTCCTCAGAGGATGGAACAAGAGCCTTCGAGTTAAGCCTTGGAATAACCGGCCCCGGGCGTTGCTTCATCGCCTTGGCCAAGCCAGCCAGGCGGCCAGGCCGATCGAAAAACCGATGGTCGCCAGCCTCACCAGGAGCCTTTGACCGCGGAACCTCCGGCGGATCAAGGCAGCGGATTCCTCGAATCCATGGTCGTCGGCCTCTCCCGAGAGTTTCGCAAGTCTGTGTCTTTCCAATTCCGAGATTGTGTTCATTCCAACGGCATAGACAAGCCACAGTATCAAAAACCCAAAGCCCTGTTCGACCCAAGGCGCCAAGGGACCGCCGCGACCGACGGCCTCCAGGCGGAGGGGAGCGTCAGAGGGATTTCGGGTTTGTAGATCGTCAGCGCGACTTGTTTGCCGACCGAGTTTCGTTCGTCGGCCACTCGGATCGAGAGAGCCGTCGGAGCAGACGTGGCCTTGCTGGGAACCCCCGAGATCACTCCCGAAGTCGGGTCCAGTTTCAGTCCCTCAGGCAGATCCTCGAGGACCGACCAAGAGAGATCGCCCGAGCCTCCACGAGCCGCGAGCGCCAAGGAATAAGGCCTGCCGACAATGGCGTCGGGCAGGGCCTCACCTGAAACGATCGCGAGCTCTTCGGTCTTCTTCGCGTCAGACGCGTCAGAAACATCCATGGCCTTTGGCAAGAGCGCCATGATCACCATTGCCAGAAGCAAGATGAAGAGCAGGGCGCCGGTCAACTTTGTAACGACGACCGCGACGAAGGAATCTTCCCCCGATCCGCCGAACTCCAGACCTCTCGAGCCGCCGCGCCGGCCGCGTCGCATCTTTTGGAACTCCTATCCTTCTCTCTCTGTTCCGATCACTGGATCTGACTACGCCGCCCTTACGCCGTCGACGCCGGACCGATCGTCGAACATGCGCTTGACGATGCTCCGATAGAGCGAGTTGCCCTGTTCGATACTGACTTGCAGTAGGTCAAGCGCGTCTTTGAGGTTGGCCAGAGTGCGAGCGAGCTGTTCTTGCGTTGTCCTGCTCGATTTCTCGAGCGACTGAGTCCAGGCCGTGGAGAGCCCGTCGATGGCAGCGCAGGTTCGATCGATCCCCCGCTGAATCTCCACAAGCTGTTCGTCGGGACCCGAAGCCGCGGCGAGCGCTGTCTCGATTCTTCCCAAGCTCGCCACGCCTTTGCGTACCGATTCGCTCGCCTGGGCCAATTCGTGAATCTCGTCGCCAACGCGTCCGAACGCCTCGGCGCCTCGTTGGAAACTTGTGAATACGCCAGGCAAAGGCGCCACGCGCATTTGAAAAGCGATCGACGTTTTCGCCCAATTTCAAGCCGTCGCCCAGCTTTGAGACCAGCGTTTCGAGTGCTGATCGCGTTTCCGACGCGTGTGCCGAAAGGCTCATTTCGAGACGTTCGAAATACGGACCAAGAACAGCGGCGACCTCGAGATGAAGCCCCGAGTGCACTGTTTCGATCCCACCCAGTTTGGGCAAAACCTGCTCGACGATCCAGCGATCAACCCGCGCCAAAAGGTCTTCCGATCGCCGGAATACCAGCGTCTGCACCAGCATGAGCGCTGCACTCAGGAAAAGGGCCAACAGAGTACTGTCGAAGGCGATCTGCAAAGCCGAGGTTACGCTGGTAAGATTCGTCAAGAATCCGTCCAAATCCCTGACCATCGGCAATACACGCGAGATGTTCATAAGCGCTTTCGAGATGCCCTCGACAGTGCCGATGAAGCCGATGACGGGAAGGAGATAGAGAATGTACTTTGTCAGGGTAAACCTGCCCGCTGCCTGCTCCTGATCGAGCCCGGAGGCCTCTTGGTTGATCTGGATCAACTGATCCATCGTCGGCTTGGCAGTGGATCCCTCGGTATGCGTGGCGAGCTGCCGGAGCCTGGAGGGCAGAATCCGGTCGTCTTCGCTGGAGATCCGCTTGCCCTCGAGCGCGCCTGCCAGGAACGATCCCGCGGAGCTAATGCCTTGCTCGTTCTTCCAAAGCCAACGAAGCTCGAGCATGAGCGTGACCACCGCCCAGATGTAAATGCCAGTACCTACGAACTGTTCCCAACCTCGCTTGAACATGAGCGTTGGGTTGCCGATCATCAGGCCGATCGGGAACAGGAACGCCAGGGCCAGCATCGCCAAGGTGGTCCTGTACGTAAATCGCGTCGGTTCGTAGGGTCCGCGGTTCATGAGCTGGGCCCCTTCCCTAGGGCAATGCACGCCGAGGATCGCGCTTCAGCGCGAGGCTCTTGTGCTCATCCGTCCATGTAAAGAAACGCTTGTTCGTCGAATGAAGACTTGACGCGAAGTGGGTTCGGACGGCTATTGAGCCATTCTTCGAGGTTTCTGGCAAGGTCAATCCGGACGCGGTTTGATCAAGCACGCCACAGCACCCAACTCTAATCTTCCAGCGCCGACAACACCTCGCGGATGACCTCGAGGCCGACCTTCACCTGCTGCGAGGAGAGACAGAGCGGTGGGCAGATGCGCACCGTGCTTGTTCCGCAAGGCAAGAGCAAGAGCCCTCTTTCGAATGCACGGGCGACGACTTTGTCTCGCAGAGTGGGGCTGGGGGCGTCGTTCGAACCGATTTCGACCCCGATCATCAAGCCCTTGCCTCGAACGTCTCGGACGATCGAAGAGTTCCGCGCAATTTCGGCGAGGCTTTCGATCAGCTCTGAGCCGCGTCTGCGTGCATTTTCCATGTACTTCGTTTCAACAAGTTCAAGCGTTGTCAGCGCGGCAGCGCATGCCACGGGGTTCCCGCCGAAGGTCGAGGCGTGGCTGCCGCTAGGCCAATCCATCACGCTTGCGCGGGCGACGATCGCGCCTAGAGGCAGGCCGTTGGCGATGCCCTTGGCCAGGCAAACGATGTCTCCGTGGACGTTCCAGTGCTCGGATGCGAACATCTTCCCGGTTCGGCCGATTCCACTTTGAATCTCGTCGAAAACCAGAAGGATCCCAAACTCATCGCAGAGCTTGCGGAGCCCAGGTAGAAAGTCGGCGGGTGGAACGACGTATCCTCCTTCCCCCTGGATCGGCTCGACGAAAATCGCCGCAACCTCTTCGGGCGGGCATGTTGTGCGGAACAGGGTTCTGACGCTTTCCACGTCTCCATATTTCGCGTGGTGAATTTCCGACAGGAGCGGGGAGAACCCCTTTCGCTGAATCGGTTTCGACCCAGAGAGCGAAAGCGCTCCATAGGTCCTGCCATGAAACGCGCCAAAGAACGCGACGGCTCTCGGTCTGCCTGTGTGTCTCCTAGAGAGTTTGAGGCAGCCTCGATCGCCTCGGCGCCGCTGTTCGTGAAGAAGACGCGTTTGGCCTCGGGACCGGGGGCCAAGGAGGCCAGCTTTTCCGCGAGCTGGACTTGTGGAGCATAGTAGAAGTCTGTACCCGACATATGGATCAGGCGCTTCGATTGCAGCACGATCGCCCGGACGACCTCGGGATGGCTGTGGCCCACCGCGGTTACGGCGATGCCGGCCGTGAAATCAAGGAAACGGTTGCCGTCGAGATCCTCGATCATCGCACCCTTGGCGCGGTGAACCACGAGAGGATAAGTCCTGGTGTAGGATGGCGACATCACGGCCTGGTCGCGAGCAATGAACGCGGCGGCCCTCGGGCCCGGAAGCGGCGTAATCACTTTCGGCAAGTCGCGAGACAATGCGATCATGGAAACGCCTCCTTTTCCGCGCTTGGTGCATCAGCCGACATGTACTCTTTGGACGCACTTCATGGTGCATGGGTTCGTCGAACCGCTGAGGAATTGTTCGCTCTGATCGAGGTTTCGTCAACACATAGATTTCGGGAGGGTGTTTTGATCAACACGGTGGTGGTCGGCTATGGACTGGCTGGAAGGGTCTTCCATTGTCCGCTACTGGATCGACGAAAGCGGCTTTTGCTCTCCGGAGTGGTAGCGCGAGACCCGGGCGTGAGAGCAGAAGCTGAGCACGCCTGGAACGTTAAAGGCTACGCGAGCCTCAACGAAGCGCTCGAGGACGATTCCGTTGAACTTATCGTTATAGCGACTCCGCACGACGTCCACGCCGACCAGGTCGTACGAACTTTGGAGGCAGGCAAGAACTGCGTCGTCGATAAGGTGATGGCTCTTACGAGTGCTGAGGCCGATCTGATGATCGCTGCTCGCGATCGCTCGAGGAAAATGCTCTCGGTGTTTCACAATCGTCGATGGGATGGAGATTTTCTCACACTTAAGGCCGCGCTCGCGAAGGGACTCCTGGGCAAGCCTCTACTCTTTGAGTCTTCGGTTGTTCGTTACGCTAGACCCAGGACCTGGCGTGGGGAAGCTGGGTCCGCGGGAACGATCCTTCACGATTGGGGAGCGCATCTGGTCGATCAGGCCCTGGGTCTGGGTTTGGGTTCGTTGAGGGGAGTCTCGTGCTGGATCGTCCCAGCGCCTTGGCCTGGGGTCGACAGCGGCGGTCACGGCAGGCTACTTCTCGAGTTCGAGTCGGGGGTGGTCTTTCAGATCGAGACGAGCAGGATTTCTGGATTCGAGAAGCCGCGCTGGCTGGTTTTGGGCACCGAAGGCTGTTACCGCCAGTTTGGCCTCGACCCGCAGGAAGATGCTTTGCGATCGGGGAACCTCGACGCCGCCATTGTTTCGCCCGAGCATTATGCGAATGTCGCTCGTTCGAGCCCCGACGGAGGCGAACTGGTGGAAACGCTCGCTCCCATCCCTGGGAATTGGGATAGGTTCTACGAGAACATCGAAGCGCATTTGTGCGATGGCGAGCCGCTGGAGGTTGCCGCGGAACAGGGTAGGGCGGTGGTCGAGATTCTCGAGTCCGCGGCGGCCGATGCACTTTGCCGATCAAGATGACCCAGCAATCATGGCCTTCCCGGGCGAAAGCTCGTGGACGCGAAACGCGCCTTCCGGGAGTCGCTTATTCGCCAGTTCGAGCAGATGCCTGTGGTGGGTGAAGAAGAGGATTTGGGTCTTTTGGGAAATCTCGGAAAGTAATTCGAGCACCGCGGCCGAGCGATTGTCGTCGAAGGCGATCAAGATGTCGTCGAGGATTAGTGGGACGGACTCTCTGCCTTCCAGGTGGTGGACAATGCTCCCGAGTCTGAGAGCCAGGTAAAGCTGGTCCGCAGTCCCTTCGCTCATTTCGCTTCGACCTATCGAATTCCGGCCGCCGGAACGCTGGGCACGGAGAACGTAACCTCCCTTTTCGCCTTCGTCGACAAATAGCCTTTCGAATCCGCCATGTGTGAGTTTCTTGAAATACGCTTCCGCCAGCGGCAGGACGGGCCCTTGGTTTTGCTCTCGGTAATGGGCGATGAATTTCCCGAGGACTGCGTGCGCGAGCTTGAGCGGGGTGTACGTTTCGATCAATCTTTCGATCTCGGCCCGCGCGTCCTCAGCCTCCTGCGCTGGATCGATCGCGCCGGATCCGCTCGCGAGGGAATTCCGTTCCGCCTCGAGCCGGCCGATTTCCTGATTGAGCTGGTCCAGTCTTTCGCTCTCGGCGTCCCTTTTGATTTTCAAGTCTTCAAGCTTTTGTGCCGCGAGCTCGGCGTCGATTTCTTCGACCTCGCAGAGGAAGTCTTCAATTGATTTGCCTCCCGCATAGTTGAGGATCTCTTCAGAGCGTTTGCCGCGTTCTCGCTCGAGCGAGGTCAGACTGCGGTACCGTGTGATCGCCTCTTCCACCGCTTCGATCGACCTGCAACCTGTCTTTTCGTAAATAGCTTGAAGATTCGAGTCGATCAGGGCGAGTTGGTCTTTGCCGGCTCGGATCTTCTCTTGCAGCTTGACCGCTTCCTTGGCGGCGGAGAGACGGTCCGAAAGGGTCCTTAGGGCGGCATGGGGTTCGATCGCGGCAAGATCCTCCGCGAGCTCGAGCAAGAGACTTTTGGCGACTGATTTCCATTCGTCAGCTTGCGAATCGAAAGTAGCGACTTCACGCTCGTGGTCGAGGCAGTTGTCGATATTGCTGACGAGGTCGTTCATCCGGTCGACCACTGTTTTGGAAACGTCCGGCGGAAGGCCCTTGAAGAGCTCCAAGGAAGACGTGGTCCGACCCCAATCCGACTCCCAGGCGGCCCGCTCGGCTTGTTTGGCTTTGAGCGCGTGGTCCGCGGCTTCCAGGTCTGCTCGAGCGGCTTTGATTTGCTTTTCGGTCGCTTTCCTCGAAGCCAACGCTTGAGTCTGACGCTCGAGGGTTTCCTTGGCGGCGACTCGCAAGGATTCGAACGTGGAATCAGCGCTCAATTCAACCTTCGCTCGTTTGAGTGCAGCCGCCAACTGGTTCCGCTTGGTCTCGAGAGTCTGCTCCAAGGCGTTCAAGTGCTCGGTCGAGTCGCGATAGCTCTGGGCCTCGGTTCGCAAGGCGGCGGCGTCGGCAAGCCATGCGATCATTTCGCTCGGTTGACCAGGCTCGACGCCAATCGGCGACCAGAGAGCTCGCCATTGGGCCGCATTTTTTTCGTGATCGGCGGCAATCTCGGCGATTCGCCCCGCGATGAGCGCGTCCTCCGAATCGAGTGCGGAAAGGCGGGCGAGCAGATTCCCCTTGCGCTGAATCCGTTCGGTCTCTCTTCGCAGGCGATCCGCCAAATCGTCAGCTTTTTGCACAAGCGTCTCGAACGATCGACAAACCACTTCGAGCTCGGCCTTCGAAGGATCGGTCGAATGAAAAGTCTTGCGAATCATCATCCATTTCTGGTCACGCTCTTTCCTAACTTTTTCGAGCTCGGCCTCGGTCGGAACGTCTCCCGAATGCTCGATAGCCTCGAGCTCGCAAGTGCATTCAATACGAGCTCGAGCATTCTCGGATTTTCTTTCTTGGAGCTCTCGTGCGTGGTTGTCAGCGTTTTGGAACTTGACGCGATATTCGTCGAGGAGGGATTGGTTGGGCGGAGCCGTTCGGTCGAGCAAGTCGAGCTGCTCGATTTTTTCCGGTAGCCTCAATCGTGAAAGGAGAAGAAGCGCTGTTTATGTCGTTTTTTGACCTCGGCTTGTGCTTTCTCGAGTTTTGCGTCGGCGCCCCCCTCGTCGGCAGCGCTTTCGGACGCCGCCTTGAGCGCTAGGGCCGCTTCGTTGGGCAAGACCTCGAGCTCTTCGAGCGAATCTTCGAGAGCTTTCAGGGCCGCTTGTTTCGTCCTGCTTGCCTCGCGGGCGGTTTTGAGTTCAACCGCGACCCTGGGCTCCTTATTGGCAAGGTCGTGGATTTCGAGTCGCTTGGCCAAAGCGATGCGCATGCTTTTGTCGACCGCGTCGTCCAAATCGGGAAACAGGTCGATCCTGATCGACCGAGCTCGCTCGCGGGCCTGCTCGGCCTTACGCAGCAAGTCCGCTCGCCGGCCGCTCAGAGCCTGCAACTCCCTGGATTTTTCGAGTAAGGAGTCGATTTCTTGTTGTCTGGAGGTTAGCTTCCTCGCGGAATCCGGATCGACGCCGTCCACGCGAAGCGCTTGGAGGTCTCTGGACCACGCGCTCGTCCGCGCGCTTTGATCGAGCCAAGACTTGACCGACTCTCGAAATGCATTGATCTCCGCCTCTTCGAACCGCGGCGTTCGTCCAAGAGATTGGATTTCGTCGCGAGCGTTTTGATAAGCGGCGATCGGCGCTCTCGCAGACTCGACTCTACCGAGCCGGGCGTGCTCGCGAGCGAGGACGTCTCGCGACGTCTTCAGGTCCGCTGCGCGGTTTTGCGCTTCCGATAGCCTGGTCTCGAGTTTGTGCCAATCGTCGGCGGAGAGCGTCGCTTCGTTCTTGGCCTTGATCGCCTCCTGGAACCTGGAGAACGCTTTCTTGATTGGTCGATCGGTCTTTCTGCCGGAGAACATCTCGTCTGCTTTTGCATCGAGTCGGTCGGCAAGGCCGCGGAGCCCAGCGAGCCCAGCGCTTGCGGCCAGGAAGATCTCGGCGAAATCCCCCTTGCCGCTGGCAAGCTCCTCCCCGCCCTGTCTCAGTTCTTCATGCGAGAACGTAAACCTGCGTACGAAATCGTCCTGTTCGAGTCCGTCCAGGAAGCGAGCGAACGTTTCCTGAGGAATCTCCTTTTCGGAAGCCGCGTCGGACAATCCCCCCTTTTGCCGCTTTCGACGTATGATTGAAAGCCTGTCCCCGGCGTCGTTGGAGACGCGGCTCCAAGTTGCAGTTTGTTATATTCATGAATGAAATTAAAAGGATTCTGGCCCGGGATGCCGAAGAGCAGGCGACGCACCGCCTCCAAGGCGGAGGTTTTGCCCGCCTCGTTGTCGCCAACGATGATTTCAATCGCGCGGCCTGTTCCAGCGAAGTGGAGGCTTACTTCCGTAAACGGACCAAACGCCTTCAGATCCAATCGTTCGAATCGCATATCAACAGTTTTGCGTGTGACTAGGACTTGCCCGTTGCGCCAGATTCCAAGAATTGCTCCTCGAGGACGCATAGCGCGGCTTCAAGGGCGCTGCAAGACCGCGCTCGGAAGCGACCTCGAGCGCGTCTTCCCCAATCTTGAGCTCGGTGGGAAGCTGCTTTTTGAGATCCTCGAGCTCGATTCCGAACTCGGCAAGCATCCTGGAGTCGGATTTGATCTTCGCGATGAAATCGAACAGCGCTTCGCGAGGCGAATCGTCGCCGCCGATGCGAGGCTTTGGGAGGCTTGTAAGCAGCTTGACCTTCTCGACCCACACTTGCTCTGGAGCGGTCTGGTTGGCCTGGTTCCGAATTTCATTGTCGAACGCTTCGAACCGCGCATGGAGTTGACCATGCAGGTCGGTCGCTCCACGAACCTCCACGCGAACCGCCGCGGGCTTCTCCTCCGTCCGTGCCACGATGCTGGCGAGCTCCGCCGCGAACGAGGCGTAGACGTCGTCGAGATTCTCCGCCTCCGACGCGTCGAGAATGCACTTTTCCCAGCGAAAGACGTCGAGGGTCAATTCCTCGAGCGTCGTCGACTTTCCGTCGATCGTGACCAGGGTCGCCCCCTTTTGCGCCGGTTTCACGGGCGTGCCTGCCCTGAAGGTTGCCTGGAAAAACGATCGGCGTTTCGCCCGGTTTGTTCAGTGTCTCTCGAGTGTGGACGTGGCCCAGCGCCCAGTAATCGTATCCACGGTCGAGTAATCGCCCGACGGAACACGGCGCATATCTCTCGTGCCCCTCGCGGCCGTCGGCGCTTGTATGCAGAATTCCGATGTTGTAGCAATCCGACCTTGGCGGAGGATAACTTTCGCTCAAATCTTCCACCACGGCCTGCGTAGCGAAGCTTTGTCCGTGTATCGCGATCCCCAGGCTTTCGATGACTTTCGTTTCGGCTTTGCCGGAGCTTAGTAAGTGAACGTTCGACGGCAGGGCCAAACGCTTGGAAATCTTGCTTGCCGCGTCGTGATTGCCTCGGATCAGAAATACAGGAACCTCGTGCCGCGAAAGCCGGTTGATCTGGTTGATGAAGTACATGCCTGTTCGATAGTCGGTCCAGTCGCCGTCGAACACGTCGCCGGCGATCACCACGAAATCGACGTCTCGCTCGAGAGCCGTCTCAACCAGATTCGCTAAAGCGTTACGCGAGGCGTCTCGGATCGCCTCCTTGGGTGCGCCTTCGTACGCGTCGAGCCCCTTCAAGGGGCTGTCCAAGTGGATGTCGGCGGCATGGATGAACGTCGGCATTTGCGGGCGACTCGTTGCGAACCACGTAGTCGAAGATACGATCCTAACGTACACCAGATGGATGTCAAGCCGTTGCCCCACGACCTTGCCGATTCAGCAAACTCTCTTGGTTGTCACGTACACCTGAGACACTTCGTACTCGCTAATTGGCCCGAACCTTTCCTCGAAACCGAATCCGTTCGACCCAAAGACGCTCCGAACGTCGTCGCCAAACTCGGTGTACACAAAATAGCCACGGTCGCCTGTAGGGTGATAAAGCGGAGTCAGATGGTGTACGGCTTTCCGGTCGTGCTCGAAAGTTACTCGAGGAACCGTTTTAGGGACGTTGGGGGCTCTGGGTATCGTAAAGACGTGGCGGCCGCCAGGTTTGAGCACTCTGTGGATTTCGCTAAGGGCCTTGTCAAGGTTCGGGACGTGTTCGAGCGTCTCGGAGGAGAGTACAAGGTCGAAGGTCGCGTCCGGGTAGGAAAGGGCGGTCAGGTCTTCGCGAGCTGCGTCTTGGTCGCCTGGGTCGAACTCGGAATAAGCCAAGCCAGGAAGTTGCTCGAGAAACGAATGCAAACCGTCGATTTTGTTCACCTCGGCGATCACGAGCGATCGGGCTTCCGAACTCTTCACCCATTCGGCAATCGAACGAACCCGCCGACGATCTTGGCCGACTGGAAAGAGTTCGAGCAGAACATCCGCAAGACGTCGATTCCGCAGTTTCGAATCACAAAACGCGCAGTTGAGAGATTCCTTCCTGGCGAAAGCTTGAGCCGTCGCTTCACTCCACCCTCCGATCTCCGCCAGCCGCTTCGTGATAATCCAGCGTCTGTAGGCCAAAGGTCCGAAACGCCCGCACACGCTGCACGTCTCGAACCTGTTCCTTGCGACCGCTGCCGCAAGTTCACCTGTTCGCCAGGCAAGCAGATGTCCCCCGTTCCAGAGCGGCAAAAGCAGACGTTTTAGAACTTCTGGAGCATTCAATTTCAAGGCTGCTCCCACATGCGTCGGCTTGACCATTGGGCCAGCCTCGACTACCATCCCAGTATCCCAACAAAGCTGTGCTTGGCATGCAATAAGACCTTACGAAATCGATACATAGGGAAAACGCAATGGCCTACGCCTCAACGGTTAAGCGACACGAGACCAGGGAAGTTCGCGTGGGAGACGTCTTGGTCGGCGGGTCGAACCCGATCTGGGTGCAATCGATGACCACGACCAACACCTTCGACGCCGAGGCGACCGTCGCTCAGATCCTCAAGCTTGAAGAGGCGGGCTGCGAGATCGCCAGGGTGACTGTGCCCAAAAAAGAGGACGTCGAGGCGCTGCCTTACATTCGCTCGAAGATCAAAATCCCCTTGATCGCCGACATCCACTTTGATTATCGCATGGCCCTGGCGTGCCTTGACGCCAAGACTCCCGACGGCAGGCCCGCAGTCGACAAGATCCGCATCAACCCAGGCAATATCGGCGGCGAAGACCGATACAAAGAAGTGGTGAAAAAAGCCCGAGACAAGGGCATCCCCATGCGAATCGGCGTCAACTCGGGCAGTCTCGAGGAAGACCTGGTCGAGAAGTATGGCTTTCCGTGCCCGGAGGCTCTCGTCGAAAGCGCGCTTCGACACATCGAAACTGCTGAATCCCTTGGCTATCATGACATCATTGTATCAGTCAAATCGAGCCACGTACCGACCGCGGTCGAAACGTATACGCTCTTCGCCCAGAAGAGCAACTACCCAACGCATGTGGGAATCACCGAGGCTGGTTCCCGTGAATACGGCACACTGAAGAGCGCCGCGGGCATCGGGGCGATTTTGCTCAAGGGCATCGGCGATACGATTCGGGTTTCGCTTCTTGGCGACCCCGTGCCCGAGATCGCGGCGGCGTTCGACATCATGCGCGCGACCGACCGGCGGGTGAACAGGCCCGAGGTGGTTGCATGCCCAACCTGTGGGCGACTGGATATCGACCTCGAGCGGATTGTCGCCGAGGTCGAGGCTAAGATGGCGCATCTGAAAAACCCGCTTCGCATCAGCATTCTCGGCTGCCTGGTCAACGGTTTCGGAGAGGCCAAGGAGGCCGATCTTGGAATCGCCGCTGGGGCGGGGAAGGGCATCATCTTCAAACGCGGGGTGCCGATTCGCCACGTCAAAGAGGCTGAGATGGTCCAGGCGCTGCTTGAAGAGGTGGAACGGTTCGCGGAAGATACACCTTCGCTCAAACCGCAGAAGGACAAGAAGCAAACCGGACTGACCGTCATCAACGTTTGACGCACGCCTCCAGTTCCGCCGCGGATCCTCCCTGTGCCTTATGCAACTTCCCTCGGCGCCAGGCGCTACACGTTTGATGGATTGCGCGAAGTTTTCGCCAAAGCGAGCGAGCGCAAGGCAGGCGACGAGCTTGCTGGTTTGGCTGCGGCGGACCAGAGCGAACGCATAGCGGCCAAGTTCGCTCTGGCAGAGGTTTCTCTCGCCGAGATCGTCGAAAACCCGCTCGTCGATCCAACCCTGGACGAAGTGAGCAGATTGATCCACAGAACCCACGATCCAAAGGGTTTCGCGTCGATCAAGGGTCTCACTATCGGAGCCTTTCGCGACTGGCTGCTTTGCGACGCAGTTGGGCAAAGCGAGCTTGCCGCAGTCCGTTGGGCCTTGGTTCCCGAGATCGCGGCGGCGGTCTCCAAACTGATGAGCAACAAAGACCTGATTTCGGTTGCAAGCAAGATCAGGGTCGAGACGCGATGCCGTAACACCATGGGGCAGGCAGGCGTGATCGGCTGCCGAATTCAGCCCAACCATCCGGCGGACGATCTCGCGGGGATTGTCCTGGCCGCCATCGACGGCCTTTTGATGGGCTGCGGCGACGCCGTGATTGGCGTAAACCCCGCGACCGAATCGATCGAGTCCACCTCCGATATCCTTTCCACGCTCAGCAGACTGATCGAAACAACCCAGGCTCCCACTCAATCGTGTTGCCTCGCACATATCACCACTCAACTTGCAGCGATGGAGCGAGGCGCTCCGGTCGACCTCTTGTTTCAGTCGATCGCCGGAACCGAAGCTGCGAATTCGAGCTTTGGAGTTTCACTGGCGCTGCTCGACGAGGCCCGCCAGCGCGTTCTCGAGCATCACCTCTCGCGTGAAGTGCAGTGGATTGGCGGCCAGGTGATGTATTTCGAGACGGGGCAAGGCAGCGCGCTCTCGGCGGGAGCGCATCATGGGGTCGATCAGACGACCCTCGAGGCCCGAGCCTACGGAGTGGCCCGAGCGTTCGACCCCTTTCTGGTCAACAGCGTCGTAGGTTTCATCGGGCCCGAGTATCTTGCCGACGAGCGGCAGATCATTCGCGCGGGCCTCGAAGACCACTTCATGGGCAAACTGCTCGGCCTGCCGATGGGCTGCGACGTCTGCTTCACAGCCCACGCCGACGCAGACTCCAACTCGACCGACAACCTCCTGGTGCTCCTGGCCGCCGCGGGCTGCAATTATTTCATGGGCGTGCCATGTTCCGATGATATCATGCTCAATTACCAGAGTACGAGCTACCACGATATCCTGAGCATTCGCAAGCTTTTCCACCAGCGCTCCGCGCCCGAATTCGAAGCGTGGCTTTTCGAGCGGGGGCTTCATCCGCTCGAGAGGCCGGCCTCGCAATTGTCTCGAATCCAAACCTCGCTGCGCTCGCGAATGGTCGCGTGTTCTAGAAGTGGCTCGCTCATAAGAGAGGATACCCCCCCACATGGCTCTTCGAACGATTCTTCGCGCCTTGGCATGCTTTGCCGTTGCGTGTCTTTCGATAAGCTGGACGACCAAACCCGCCTTGGCCCAAGAGGACCCATTCGCAGCCAACGTTCGTCCGACCGAGGCCCTATCGCCCGCGGATGAAGCGAAGTCGTTTCGTTTGCCTCCCGGCTTCAAAATCGAGCTCTTTGCCGCCGAACCCCAAATCCAAAAGCCGATGAACCTTGCATTCGACGCCAGGGGCAGGCTTTGGGTGAGCTGTTCCGAAGAGTATCCTTTCCCTGCTCCTCTCGATCGCAAAGGAAAAGACTCGATCCGAATCCTCGTCGACGCCGATCACGACGGCAGGGCTGAGAAGTCGATCGTCTTCGCCGACGGACTCAACATCCCCATAGGGCTTTATCCCTATAAAAACGGCGTCATCGCATTTAGCATCCCTTATATCTACTACTTTGAAGACTCCGACGGCGACGACAAGGCCGACAAGCGGGAGATTCTCTACGGTCCACTTGGCTACGAACGCGACGCCCACGGCCTCAACAACGGATTTAGGAGAGGCTTCGACGGCTGGCTCTACGCAGCCCACGGGTACAACAACGCAACAACCATCAAAGGGAAGGACGGCAGCCATATCGAGATCATCAGCGGAAACACCTACCGCATTCGTCTGGACGGCTCGAGGGTCGAGCAATTCACCTATGGTCAGGTCAACCCCTTCGGACTCGCGTTCGATCCGCTGGGAGACCTTTATAGCGCCGATTGCCACACGAAGCCCTTGATGCTGCTCCTGAGGGGCGGTTGCTATGACAGCTTCGGCAGGCCCCACAACGGTCTTGGATACGTCCCTTCGGTGATGGAGCATCTGCACGGATCGACCGCGATCGCAGGAGTGGCGGACTACACAGGATCGAACTTCCCTGACGAATATCAGGGGAATATGTTCATGGGGAACGTCATGACCAGCAGGGTCAATCGCGATTCGATCCAAAGGCGCGGGTCGACGGTGGTTGCGGTGGAAGAGCCCGATTTCGTCGCGACCAACGACCCCTGGTTCAGGCCCGTCGACATCCAGATCGGGCCCGACGGGGCGATGTATATCGCCGACTTCTACAACAAGATCATCGGCCACTACGAGGTTCCCTTGAACCACCCGGGTAGGGATCGCAACCGTGGCAGAATCTGGCGCGTCAGGTATGTTGGAGATCCCAAATCCCCAGCTCAACTCAGCCCCTCTCCCGACCTGAGAGCAGCGACGATCCAACAACTGATCGAAGCCTTCGACCATCCCGTCCTTGGCGTGCGGATGCGAGCAACCGACGAGGCGACTGATCGAATCGGCGTCGTCGGAGTGCCTGCTTTGAAGAATGCTCTCGAAAGTCTTTCCGCGAAGGTTCGCGTACAGGCGCTCTGGTCGCTGTTTCGATTGAACAAACTCGATCCTGCGGATCTGAAACGCGCATCGGCAGACTCGGACGCGCTGGTCCGCAACCATGCGATGCGCGTGCTCTCGGAGACGAGCCCTCTACCGGAAGGCTTTGCGGGGCTACTCGAGAAATCCCTGTCGGACTCAGACCCGTTGGTCGTGCGTTCCGCCGCGGACGCCCTTGGGCGCCATCCCACGCCAACCGCGTTGCCAATGTTAATCTCGGCGTATTCGAAGGCTTCGGAGGCCGACGTTCATCTCCGTCACACCATCAAGATGGCCCTCTTCGAGGTCGCCAAAACGCCGGGAACGCTCTCCCAATTGAAGGAGAAGATCCTTTCCAACGGCACTAAGGCCGACGCCGAGCTCTTGGCGGACGTCGCTCTCGCTATCCCTACTCCGGAAGCAGCGGGCTTTCTGCTCGACGCCATCACAAACCAGCAGCCGAGCGGCTCGAAGGTTCTCGGATACCTCTCGCACGCCGCCAAGCACCTTGCCGACGAAGCTCAAGCCTCTCGATTGGCTAATCTGGCGCAGCAGAGCGTCCAGGGCGATCTTGACCTTCAGGTCGACCTCTTCGAGGCGGCCAGGTCTGGCGCCGGATCAAGAGGCGGCGAATTGCCCAAGGCTCTCGAGGAGTGGGGATCGAACCTTGCCAAAGGCTTGTTCGAATCGATCCGCAACGTCAAAACGAGTTGGTCCGCCGCCGGCGTCGACGGGCGGGAGAGCCCTCTCTGGGGCCTCGAGCCGAGACGATCC
The DNA here is from genome assembly GCA_963818975.1 of uncultured Planctomycetota bacterium. GTDB lineage: Bacteria > Planctomycetota > Planctomycetia > Isosphaerales > Isosphaeraceae > CAWFUI01. The sequence continues at coordinate 76,083 of CAWFUI010000005.1, forward strand.
TCCGACGGAAAAAAACAAGTCGCCTTCCTCAGCTCGCTTCCGCTTGGAGAAGGATATACAGGCGTATTGAAATCCACTTCGTTTGCAATTCCGCCCAAGCTCTCCTTCTACCTTTGCGGGCATCTGGGGTTCCCGGATAAACCCCCCATTCCTGAGAACAAAGTCGTGTTGCGGCTCGCCGAAGGCGGCCAAGCGATCGCTCAGGCGCTTGCTCCCCGAAACGACGAAGCCCAGCGCGTCGATTGGGACCTCTCCGCATACGCAGGCAAACAGGGCGTGATCGAGGTTGTCGACAACATCAACCTCTCCGCCTACGCATGGATCGCCGTTTCCAGGTTCGAGCCCGAAGTGGCTTTGATTCCCCAGAGCGGCTGGGAAAAGGCCCCCCAGCGCGGGCAGGCGGCTTGCAGGCTCACGGAGGAACTTCGGCTCGCCGAGCTCGTACCGACGCTAAAATCCCTGACTTCGGACAAAGCTGTGGACGCTTCCATCCGCTCATCCGCGGCACATGCCTTGCTCGGCTTTCATCCCGACCCCCTTCTCTCGGCTCTGCTTGTGGTTTCCGGCGATCAAGGAATTGGCCAATCGACCCGCAACGACATACTCGATACAGTCGTCTCGGCCGACGCGAAAGCGAGCGCTGCTCTTGTCGAGAAGGTCTCCAAGACGCTCCCTGACAGGCTCCAGCTCCAGCTTGCAAACGCTCTTGCTGGTTCTCCCATCGGCGGAGAAGGCCTGCTACAAATGGCCGATCGTGGATCCATTTCGCTCAGGCTCCTACAACAACCCGGGATCCGAGGCCAATTGATCGCGGCCCACGTCAAGGACGCCGCGGATCGCATCGAAAAACTTACTGGATCTCTTCCAGCACTCTCCGACCAAACCCAGAAGCTCATTGACGCTCGAAGGACCACGTTCAAGAATTCCTCGCCGTTGAAGGAACGGGGCAAGGAGGTGTTCATCAAACAGTGCTCGGCCTGCCACCAAATCGCCGGTCAAGGCGCGCTCGTCGGACCTCAGCTCGACGGCATTGGAAACCGAGGCTTCGAACGCATCGTCGAGGACGTCCTCGACCCCAATCGCAACGTCGACCCTAACTTCTATTCGACCATCTTCGCCTTGGCGGACGGTCGAGTGGTCTCTGGATTACTCCGACGAAAAGACGGAGCGAATTTCGTCGTTGCGGATTCTAAAGGTAAGGAGATCATTATTCCAGAAGTAGAGATTGAGGAGCGCAAGACGACCAAGCTCTCGCCGATGCCCGCCGACTTTGGCTCGACGATTGGCGAGTCCGAATTCAACGATCTGATCGCCTATCTTTCGTCGCAGGCGGGATCGAGCTCTTCGATTGGCTGGCGGGCGATCAGAATCGATTCTCGGTTTCGGTCCGAGGGCGCTGCGATCGCCGACGTCAATCGCGACGGCAAACCGGACGTCATGGTCGGCGAGCTCTGGTACGAGGCGCCCAGTTGGAAGCCGCACGAAATCACAAAGCCAGGCGATTACGGAGACGGCGCCAATGGTTATGCAAGCGTCTTCTACTGCTTTGCCGACGACGTAAATCAAGACGGCTGGCCCGACGCCGTCGTCGTCGGCACGCCCGGCTCGCCTGCTCTGTGGTACGAGAATCCCAAAGGCGAAGCCAAGCATTGGATTTCGCATCCCATCTGGCCCAGTGCATGTAACGAAACACCCATCTATGTTGACGTTTTTGGAAACGGCAAGCGCGTACTCGTGATGGCATGGCAGCCCGAGGGTTCCAACGACGACCACGGCGAGATGGCCTGGTTCGAGCCCGATCAAGACCTGTCTGAACCCTGGCGGAAGCATGCGATCAGCGAACAGGCCGCGCCTGGACGCGACGTACCCGGGACCCATCGTTTTTCGCACGGTTTAGGCGTCGGTGATTTGAACTCCGACGGCAAGCTCGACGTGATGTGCACAGGCGGCTGGTGGGAGCAGCCTGGGAAGCTCGACGATAAGCCCTGGGCGTTCCATGCCGCCGACTTGGGCGAAGCCGCCGCGAATATGCACGCCGTGGATATGGACGGCGACGGCCTTGCCGACGTTCTCAGCAGTTCTGCACACGGCTACGGGATCTGGTGGTTCAAACAGAAGAAGAACGTCGACGGGTCAATCGTTTTTGAACGAAAAGACCTTTTCCCCAAACTCGTTTCGCAAACCCATGCGCTGCTCTATCAAGACATCGACGGCGACGGCCTCGACGACTTGGTCGCTGGCAAGCGATTCTGGGCCCATGGCCCCCACGGCGACGTCGGCCAAAACGATCCCGCAATGCTCTACTGGATGAAGGCTTCCAAAGACAAAACGGGCGCCGTGGGGTTTACTCCAAACGTCATTCATACCGACTCCGGCGTCGGCCTGCACTTCGCAATTGGAGATATCAACGGAGACGGCAAGCCCGACGTCGTCGTCTCGAACAAAAAGGGCGTGCAGGCGTTCGAGCAAGTTGCACCCAAGGCCAACGCCGACTAAACCTACAGCGCTATCAGGTTGGAGCACAGGGTGTCGCTTGAGATAACAAGATACCAGCTTGTCGCAGTTCGCGGCGCGTGCGTTTGATGTGACATTTTCTCGCCAGGGCGTTCCGCTTCTGGTGGTAATCGATCTCGTCGACGAGCTTATCTAACACTGACCTGGGGACTCGGCCGCCAATCCATCTGGCCGTGATCTGCAGCGCGACCGCTCGGTGAATTTGCGGAACAGTCCATTCCGGATTTTTCCCCCCGAAGCCGCAGTGCGGCTCTCATCAAGAACAGATAGCTTACTGACGTTATATACAAGTGTCGCATCATTCCTATATATTTGCGACCTTCGTAATGATCCAGACCCAACTCCGACTTCTGATCTTGGAAGCACCGCTCCACGCGATGCCTTGTCAACCCCACCCAAAGAAGCGTCTCCGTGGGCGTCCAGGCAGGGGCGTTGGAAAGAAAGTACTTCATTTCGCCGGCTCGCAGCACGTGATACGCGACAACCAAGATCAGCGGTTCACCGGGAAGCCGTCTTCGTTCGTCGGGTGGAAAACGACTCGCTTGGCCTTCCACACGCTCGGGCCTTGTTCACGTTCGTCGAAACGATACAGCTTCCACGGCTGGTCACGAAGCTTGGGGCTGCGCTTGAGTAGCCTGCAGACTTGCTTCGCCGTCGGCGTTCCTTTGACCAGCCGCGGCCCCGTCGGCTGCCGTCCTCTCTTTCCTTTACGGCGCGGTTTCGAGGTGACTGCCGGCAGCGTCAACCAGCCGTGTATGTTCTTGGGAACTTCGGCCATCCACTTCTGATCTCGCGCCGAGAGTTCCTTGAGGAAGTCGGGCTTACTCCCGTAGTGTTCATCGAATGTCAGCCAGTCGAATTGAACGCCGTTAGCCGATGCGCGGTCATACTGTTCCAGTGCGATCCGCCACTTCGGCCGATAGACCACGTCGTCGGGAATGCCGGCCAAGCGACATCGCTCGCGATCCTCTTGCCAGCTCTCGGGCAAATACAGGTCCCCGTCAAGCAAGCATTGAAAGTCGTCGCGAGCATAACCCAGATGAACGGTGACGACGCAGTTCTCAACTTTGCCGAGAGTGCCACACCACTGTCGTTGCACGCCCGGCGTCTTGGTTCCCTTCTTGACGAAGCTGGTCTCGTCGATAAGCCCTATCGAGTTCGGACCCAAATGCTCGGCAACGACAATCTCCTGGACGCGATCCCTCATCTGGGTCTCGTTCCAGGTCAGTTGACTGAGAAACTCTTGGAGAGTTCGCGGGGGCACCCCAGCACGGAGTGCGATGGGTTCGACGCTCTTGCGATCGAGGTCCGACAATTGTCCGCAGACGTAATCGGGAAGGTGTCCCTCGCAACGGCGATCGACAAAACAATCGCCGAAACGTGTGAGAAAGGACTTCAGTTCCGGAAGCAGTCCACGAAGCGTCTTGGCATCCATGCCCAGTTCTCCATAAGATGAAGGGGGAACTGGAGTATGGTCAAAAAAACGATCTGGGGGAAGCCCAGCTTAGCGCTGTAGGTCTAATCGTCCATCTCACTCAATCTCAGTACTTGATTCGTCTTCACATTTGCTCTTGTTTGCACCTTTCCCGACGGCCAGCGAATCTCGAGCTTATCGACCGTCTTGGCGCCGCCGAGGCCAAAGTGCAATCGAGGGTCGCTCGCCGAGAGATAGGATCCGCCGCCGTCCCGAGTTCGGATTTGCGTTTTACCGCCGGCCTGGATACTAGCTCTGGCTCCGACGGCGTCTTTGTTGGAACCGGCGCCGATGAGCTCGACAATTAAATAATGGCCTTGGCTTGTGCGTCGTTCCAAAGGACGACGCTGGGGGTGTCAAAATGCACGACCACGGCATCGAGGTCGCCGTCGTCGTCAAGGTCGCCGACCGCCAGACCTCTCCCTAGCTGGAGCGTTTTGAAATAAGGCCCAGCGGAGTCGCTGGCGTCTACGAACCTGCCCGAACCAAGGTTTCGCATCACCAGCGGCGGGCAATGGAACCGAAATCTTTGGTGAGGCTCGGGCCTGATGTGACCGTTGGCAATGATCAGGTCCAGAGCGCCGTCTTGATCGAAATCGGCGAAGGCCGTCCCCCATCCAGTCAGCGGCCTCGTCGCGACTGCAAGAGCCGCCTCGCTCGTCTGGTCCTGGTAATAGGCCTGACCGCCAGGTCCAGTCTCCAGTTTCCGCCAAAGTGTTGCATGCTCGTCGTAAAAATGGGTGACGAGAATGTCGAGCAACTGGTCTCCGTCGGTGTCGCCGTGGGCGATTCCCATATTCGCTTCGGCCATCCCTTCACCGTTGACGGCGAGCCCCCAAGCGAACGACGTCTCTTCGAACGTTCCGTCCCCTTTGTTTCGCCAGACCCCATTGGCCTGGGCGTCATTGGCAACGAATATGTCGATCTTGCCGTCGTCGTTGAGATCGCTAGCCAGCACGCCCATTCCTCGACCTTTACCCGCGATTTTCGCGTATACCGAGACGTCGACGAACCTTCCCCTTCCTTCGTTGCGAAAGAGTTGGTCAGGTTGTCCGTCGAATCGGGCAGGGAATCCGTATCGAGCCTCGCCGGTTTTGGGGTCGCGTTCATAGGGCGCCTTGGCTGGATCGAAATCGAAGTAGTTGGCGACGAACAGGTCCAAATCGCCGTCGTTGTCGAAATCGAAGAACGCGGCGCCCAAGCTCCAAAGCCCTCCTTTTACTCCGGCATGTTCGGTCGCGTCGGTGAACGTCCCGTTGCCTTCGTTTCTCCAAAGGGTGTTTCCATTGTAGCGCGTGACGTAGACGTCGATGTCTCCGTCGCCGTCGTAATCCGCTGCCGCTGCGCCTTGACCATACCCCTTGGGCGAGAGACCTGCTTGCTTGGAGACGTCAACGAAGACGCCCTTGCCGTCGTTCCTGAGCAAGACGTCGCACGTGTTGGATTCTTGAGTATCGACTAACGGATTGCCGCCCTGGGGGAAAAAGAGGTCAATGTCTCCGTCGCGGTCGTAGTCGAGGATCGCCACGCCCCCGCCCGTCGTCTCCAGGGGAAGCTTTTTATCCGACTCTCCACGCTGGTATACGAACGGGAGTTTCTGGGTTCGAAATGAGAGCTTCGAACTCGAGACGGAGTCGGCAGGGATGATGGACTTCTCCTTCTCGAGCGTTGGAACTCCGGCTTCATCTCCATCCGGTTTCCTGCTCCTCGCCTCGAGGATTCGCATGGAGACGAACCCGCCGACGGCGAGGAGTAAGAGCAGAACGATGGTCAATACGCGCCGAGTCATTGCCGCGATTTCCCTTCGCATTCGAGTGGAGGGGGGCGAACGATTGCTTTGAGAATCCGCGAGAGAAACGACGACCGCGAGATGCGACTAACTCTTGCCTCTGAGCCTCTGGTTGAGCGCGACCGCCAGAACGACGACGACGCCCAGAACGATGCCTTCGATCTGATCGCTGCTGACTCCCAGGTTGAGCTGGGCGGTGGCGCTGATAATGATTCGGACGAGGATCATGCCCAACACCGTGCCGCGAATTGACCCAGCGCCTCCTGCCAATCGGCAGCCGCCGACCACCGCCGCGGTGATCGCCCACAGTTCGTAAGCCTTGCCCATCTCGCTATCGCCTTGACCGATTCTGCCCGCGAAGAGAACCCCAGCCAGTGCCGAGAGCATGGCCGAGGCCACGTACGCAAACGTTTTCAAACGGTTGACGTGCAGGCCCGAGAGCCTGGCTGCGTTTTCATTGCCTCCCAGCGCGTAAAGGTGCCTGCCCAGGACCGTCAGGCCCATCGTTACGCTCATCAGAACGGCAAGCGCCAAGAAGATCCAGAGCGTGTAGTCGAGTGGATAACGGCCAAGCTTATAAAACGCCCGGTCGGTGATCGCGATCGGACGAGATTCCGAGACGATCTTGGCAAGGCTCCTGAGCGCCGCCATTGTCGCCAAGGTCGCGACAAACGGCGGCAGGCGCACTTGATTGATCAAGAAAGCATGCAAGAGTCCGACCACAAGTCCCGCGGCAAGCGATACGGCGATGGCGATCGCCGCCGGCGCCCAGCTTGGCAATTGCTCGTAGAATACCAACTCCGGAAGCCAAGATTGCAGCATCTGGGCCGAGAGCACCGCCGAGAGCGCCACGACCGACCCCACCGAAAGGTCGATGCCGCCGGCGATGATCACCACGGCGGCGCCCAGAGCCATTGTCCCATAGAGCGCCACGTCGTGAGTGACGTTCGAAAGCGTCGAAAAGGTAAAGAAGCCTTTCGTGCCCGCCAGGTAGACGACGAGGATGATCGCCAGGTCGCCAACGATCAGGCTGGTCTCTTGGGCGCGGAGGATCGATCGGAACCCCCGCCCCCAGCCGCTTGCCGACGGATCGCTCATGACGATTTGAGACCCTTGCTCGAAAGCCACTTCTTCATCTCTTCAATCGTCAACACCTCGTCGAACTTGAACTTGGGGTCGGCCTTGGGAATGATCACCCGGATTCCGGTGTTGATGACCGTCTTGCCTTCGGGGAGCATGCTCTCGACCTTCGTCTTGTCGTCGTCGATCAGGGCTTTCAGCAGTTCAACCCCCTTGTAGCCTATCTCGTACGGGTTCTGGCAGACCGTGGCGTCGATGAGGCCTTGTTCCATCTGCAAGACGGCCCGTTCGTCGAGGTCGAAGGTCACCACGTTCACTCGCTTTCTAAGCTCCGCGTTGCTCTCCATTTCCTGGGCGATTGCTGGAGCGTTGTAAGACCAGATGCCCAGCATCATGCCCATATCCGTATATTTTGAGATCGCCGAACGGACGTTTTCCGCGGCCCTTGGCTTGTCGGAGCCGTCGGTAAAGGTTTCGAGTTCGCTGAACGCCGACCCGGCGCCCTCGAAGAACCCTTTCCTGCGTTCGATCGAATTGGCAGCCTCTTTGGAACCGACAAACACCACGACAGGACCGCCCTGCGGTCTCACCGCGGCAGCGACCTTCCCCGCGATTTTGCCCGCCTCGATGTTGTTCGTGCCAATATAGGCGATCCGCGAGTCGGGATCTCCGTCCGAATCGATCGTGATCACCAGTTTGCCAGCCTTCTTCAGTTCCTTCATCACCTCGGCCACTCCGCCTGCGTTGGCCTCGATGACCGAAATCGCCACGCCCTTGACCGAGGGCATGCTGAGCACGCTTTTCAGCTTTTCGATCTGACCTTGGGCGCTGCCCTCGTTTCGCCTCATTTCGACGGCGACTTTAAAGTCCTTGCCGCCGTCTTTCATGCCTTTTTCGACGGCGGACCACCAGTCGGCGTTGCTGTTCGTGATGAAGACGATCGTAGGCCCCGACGAAGGCTTGCCCGTCGCGTCGGCTGAGTGGTCTTTACAACCCGACGTCGACGCCAAGCCACACAAGACGAGGGCGCAGAGCCCCAACTCTCGACGCAACGTCCAACTCATCGTCGTCACCTCTTGAACCAGGAACAGGTAGGATCTTTCCGTGAACCCGACGCGGCCTCGCGACAACCTGGAGGTTTGCCCGCTTTTCGAGTTCGATTCGATGCCTCGACGACATCTTAACCAGATCCACCCACAAGAGGAATCGTGCAGTCAAAACGAATCTCAGGGCCGAAAACCCCCGCCTCGCGGATGTGACAACATGGAGCCGACCGGGAACTCCCCGGTCAGCCGTTCCAGCACGGTTTTCGCAGGAACCCCAACGCTACGATCATTCGTCGCGGTTGGCGGCCGCGCTTGGCCTGCTCTTGGGAGCTGGATCCTCGGACGAATCCTTGGGAACCACCTGGATGCGACTATTCGGTTGAACTGGTACTCCCAGCTCGTCGACCACCTCGGTCACTCCGACCGTGTCGATCGCCAGAGCCACAGCCTTCTTCTTGGCCGCCGCGTCGGGAACAATGCCTCTCAACAAGATCGCGCCGCCTTTGAGATGATGGACCTCGATTCCAGATTTGTTCAAAGCCTTATCCCAGTGAATCCGGGCGTACACTCGGTTTTGCGTCTCCATTTTCTGCACTTCGTACTGGACGCCCTCGAACTTCTTTTTCACCGTTTCGCCAAGCTCGACGGTCCCTTGTTTCACGCCCTGACCCACCTGGTCGAGCTTTTTGCCGACCTTTTCGGCCAAACCCTGATACGCCAAACCTTTGCAGGCAAACAGCCCAGCAACCAGCATGGTGCACGAAACGACGACGATGAATCGATTCTTCGACGACATGGGCTTACCCCCTCCGTTGAGGCTTGTGATCCGTTCAACCAATTATTGCCGTTCGCACGGTTCGCCTGAACCTACCCTCGGCCCACAAATCATGTCAAGGACGACCGAAGCCGGGGGCGTCGGAAGTCTCCGCCGAACTTGTCTTTCCGGCGACTAACACGCGTTGGTGGGTTGTACCCACAAACGTAAAGTTTCCGACCGCCGTTGGTCCATTCTTTTGGCGAACCGTTGCCGAAAGCGTTGCCATGTGCGTTCCACACCCAGGACAAGCTTCGACCACGAGCGTCGAACTGAAAAGTTCCTTTTTCGACGCGCTTACGCCCGAGACTGCGTGAAGGTCCACAGCCTCCTGGACCCGACCGCTGCGAAGACCAAAGATAACGGGATGCAACTCCCGTGCCGCGGCCTCCGCGTCCGAGGATGAGCGGCACTGAGTCCCAAGATGCTTAAAATATCGCTTGCATGCTCGGCAGTACTGCTTCCCAGCCGCGAAGCGAATGAGAGCACACCCGCCAAGAACATAGCCCGCGGCCTCGAGAGCAAAGAGTGGAAACGCCCAGGCGCCAAGCTGGAAGCCGGGCTTATTTCCTCCGCCTCCCAACTCGACCATCCGCTGCGAAACCAAAACCCTTCTCAGGTACTCTGGAAATCCCAGGGCGTTGCGCAGCTTCATCCCTTGATCCTCGGCGAACCACCAGCCGAAAAAGTAGATCAGCACGAAGCCAATCACTCCGGCGAAGACCGCGGAAGCATATGTCCAACGCGTCGGCAGCCTGTCGAGCCAACGCAAGGCCAGCCAAAATCCGACGCCCGAGACCATTCCCGTCAATATAGCCCCTATGGGCAAGATATAATCAACTGTTATTCCTTGGGGCGACCAGCCGGTTTTCTCGTCGATCACGAACAAAGCGATCGAGCTCACGAGCATCCAGGAGCACCCAGCGATGACGATGATCAGATCTTTCGCATTTTCCCAAGGGCTTGAAAACTCGCCGAAGACGTCGAGATCGGGCGGTTGATCGACCTTTCTGGGAGGCGGCAGCGGGCTTTTCAGGGGCTCGGGATCTGCCCGAGAACGTTCTCCAAGAACATTGGTAAGCCGCGTGAGAAAAGCATTTGAGCGGCACGCCTGAGAACAATAATGCGATTCGCCTTCCTTCACTCCGCCCAGGAAGTAGTTCTTATTGCATTGCGTGCATTTGGCCACGATTGTTTTCCTTGGCTTGAGCGTCGTCGACAATCAGCCGCAGGCAAAGAACTTACTCGCCTGGCGCCCTATGGCCAAGGGAGCGCACCTGCGCGAACCCAATCCGGTCCTCTAAAGACCGATGGGCTGCGGCCGCGACCTCGTGGACTCGGGTCTCGCGCTCCGAGATCGCCTTGCTATGCACGTTTCCGAAGTGCCAAGGTCGGCCCGTCGGACGAGCGCCCAGGGGCGTTGCCCGGCTGCGGCCGGCTCGTGCCTTAGACGATCGTTTCCGTCAGTGTCGCGGACTTTGACCGATTCAGCGAATCGCCTGAGTACACGGCCTTGATGCTATGCTTGCCTGCCGTCGAGAAAGAGGTGCTGAACGTCGCCACTCCATCGACGAGGTTCACCGTGCCGATCAAATTGGTTCCGTCATAATAGCTGACCGTGCCGGTCGGAACGTCGATTCCCACCGGCGCAGTGCCTACGGCCAGTGTAAAGATGACGTTGGAGCCCAAAGCCGCTGTCGGACTCGACGAGCTGAGCGCGGCGGTCGTGTTGACCTGAACCGTCTCGGCGAGCGGCGCCGAAGCGCCGGCGAGGAAGCTCGCGTCGCCACCGTAACTCACAGTGATCGAATCCAAACCGAACGGAAGCGCCGAAGTCGAGTAGCTCGCGACGCCGTTGACCAGAAGGACCGTGGCCAGAGGCGTACCGGCGTCAGAGAACGTGACTGTACCCGTCGGCACCCCTTTGCCTGGCGCGGCGGGCGAAACGGTCGCCTTGAGCACGACGGTCTGGCCCAGCAGCGGGGTCAACGAGTTCGAAGTGACCGTGGTTTTCGTCGCGTCTTGATTCACCGTCTGGCTCACCGGATTCGACGTGCTCGTAACGAAATTCGCATCGCCCGAGTAGATCGCAGTGATCGAATCCGTGCCGATTGGCAACTGCCCACTGAGGAGGTTCGCAACCCCATTCACCAGGGAAATCGTTGCCAGCGGCGTCGAACCGTTCAAGAAGGTGACGGTACCGGTCGGAACCCCCGAGCCTGGCGCGGCCGGCTTGACCACTGTGGTGAACAAAACCGACTGGCCGGCGACCGACGGGTTGGACTTCGAGGTTAGGGTCGTCGTCGTACCGTCTTGACTGACGCTGATTGAGCCGGCCGCCGACGCACTCGCGTCGTAGGTTGAGTCGCCGCTGTAATCCGCCGTAAGAAGGTGTGTCCCCGTAAAGAGCGTCTTGATCGCCAATTTGGCAACGCCTTTGGTAAGCGTCACTGAGCCGATCGAAGTCGTCCCGTCGAGGAAGTTGACTGTACCAGTCGGTATCGGTCCGCCCGAGAGGCCCATTGTCACGGTTGCGGTTAGGGTCTCGGATTGTCCGAAGACGGTGGCTGAGGATGCGAGCGTCAGGCTCGTCGACGAGCCGACGCCGGTGACTGTCTCAAGGACAGCAGCGGAGGTGCTCGGCTGGTTGTTGACGTCGCCCGAGTAGACTGCGGTCAGCGTGTCCGTGCCGCCGGGAAGGGTCGTTACGCTCGTCGCCGCGACGCCGTTGACGAGGCCCGCGATCGCGACGGCAGTCGATCCGTCATAGAAAGTGACGGTTCCTGTTGGCGGACCGTTGTATGCATAATTAAGGCTCTGAGAACTCACAACGCTGGCTGAGAGGCTCACGGCGGCGCCGACGGTTGCAGGGTTAGGCGCGACGGTCAGGGTGGTCGTGGTGATGTCGGGGATGACGTCGACGACGACAGGAGTCGCCATGTTCCCTGTGTAGTTGTTATCGCCCGAATAGGTTGCCGTAATCGTTACCAGGCCCAGGGGTAAAAGGAGGGTCGGCGTCGCGCCTAGGCCGTACGTTCCGATGAGTGCGCCGTTCTCCCAGTAGGTTACTGCTCCGCCAGGCGAGTACCCGCCGGTGGCGCTTGTCGCCACGGTTCCGGTGATCACCACTTCCTCGCCGTTGAGTAAGGGGTTGGGCGCGGCTGAAATCGTCAAAGTGGTGGCATCCTGACTCAACGTCTCCACGACAGGGGCCGAAACGCCGGGCGAGTAAGAGGCGTCGCCGGAGTAGCTGACGGTCAGGTTCTGGGTTCCCGCGGGGATGTCGGTTGTTACGAGCTGGCCGGCGCCGCTCGTGAGGTAGGAGTATCCGATATACGTGGAGCCCGCGTAGAAGTAGAAAGTGCCGGTCGGCGTCGCGCCGCCTGAGTTCGTTGGGACGACGGCGGCTGAAAGCGTGACCGACTCGCCGTACGGCCCACTCGTCGCGGAGGAGGTCAAGGTCACCGTATCGGGCGCCGCGGCGGTCGTAGCATAGAGCACTGAGCTGTAGCCGGAGACGTTCCCCGCCGCGTCATACGCCTTGAGGTAGAGGCTATAGCTCGCGTTCAACTTGAGACCGCTAAGAGTGATTGATGTGTTGCTGGTTGTGGCAAGCTCATCATAGTACGTCGTATAGCCGCCGCCCCTGCCGCTGTGGCCGACCGTGTAGATCCACCAGATTTGGTAGCCAGCCACGGCAATGTTGTCGGTCGAGGGGCTCCAGGCGAGGCTCAAACTCCCATTTCCGGCGCCGGTCTGGACAAACCCAGTGGGAATCGAGGGTGGGGTCACGTCTTTCACAACCAGGTTGTATGTGTATTGGTTCGTCCCCAAATCGTTCGAAGCCTGGACGGTGACTGGCACGGTCTCGAGCGTCGACGGCGCCGACCATGTGATGACGCCGGTTAGCGAGTTGACCGTCATGCCGGTTGGTCCACTCACAATTGAGTAGACAGCCTGGGGATTTGTCGTGGCTTGTATCGTGGCTGTGTACGTCAATCCGTAGGGGGCGACTGTGCTCGAAACCCCCGTAATGGTTGGCGCACTCGGCGGTTGATTGAAGGACGACGAAACCTCCGTCGCCGCGGTCGGCTTTCCGGAGGCATCGAATCCGCCCACCAGGACGATGGCGTCGGCGGCGGAGTCGATGCTCACGTTTGCGTCGCTTACCGGCGAAAGCAACGGCGTGTCCGTGGTCCAGACATTCGTCGAAGGATCGTACATTTCGACGCTGGCCACGGTCGCGCCGCCGCTGATCCCACCCATCACGTAAAGTTTGCCGTTGGGACCGAATGCCGCCGCCGCGTCCTGTATTGGCAGCGGCAGCGACGCCATGGTCGACCAAGTGTTTGTCGAAACTGTGTACATATAAAGTGTTGTCGTTCCATTTTTTCCGCCCGCCGTGCTGGTGCCGCCGATCACGTAGATGTGCCCCGCGTTGTCGTCGACGGCCGTTGCGGCCGCTCTCGGAGCAGGCATGGATGCGACGAGCGACCAGGCGCTGGTCGCGGCGTTAAAGTATTCCACGGAGGAGAGCACGGCGGACGAACCGTTGACTCCGCCGATTGCGTAAGGCGTCCCGGCGTCGACGGCCGAGGCCAGTTGGCCCCGTGGCGTCGTCATGTCCGGACCGTTGTCGGTGCTGTTGCCAGTGGGGTCGTACAGAGTCGTCGAGCTCTGGGGTTGGTTGCCGCTGCTGATGCCGCCGTAAACGAGATACAGCCCCGCGTCGGTGCCAACGCCCGCTCCTGTGCGTCTGATGTCCAGATTCGCCAGCGAACCAAACGAAGTTTCCCCTATCGTGAGGACCGAGTTCGTCACCCCGCTTGGCGTCACGCCGCCGACGACAAGGCCAAGCAAACCGCCAGTGGCGCCTCCCGTGGCGACTGGCAGCGTCGGACCGACCCCCCAATAAACCGTGGCCAAAAGTTTACGACTTTCGAGTTCGGTAACTGCCAGGTCCGCTCGGCGGGACCGTCGCTTCGGGAGAAGGCTGGAGGACTTACTCCGCACCCTGGAGAAAAGAGACCCGTAAAGTGTTGCGTCTCGCATGATGTGCTCCATGTTCGAAGGGGGGGGAATGGCACACGCTGATCAGCGGGGCTGATCACTCTTAAGAAATTAAAATTGGTGAGCAATGTTCAAGGTTGCGAACGAGCGATCAGACGATTCCGGAGGCAAGCTTGGACCGCAGTTGCTCATTAAGAAATTCGCGTCTACCACGCCGCGCAGCGCAGTTGATTACAGCGTATAGCAAAATTGTACGTCTGAAAGAGAGTCGAGAATCACGCGAATCAACGACGATTAGTATGTTCTAATTATCGATCTTCCGGGAAGGGCACGAAGAGAGTGGGGTCAAGTCGTGTTGGATGGATGTCTATTTCAAGCGAAGCATCCGTTCTGACGCCGATCGATCTTTCCTCTGCCCAAATTAAGCAGTTGTTGATGCTGCCCGAGCCAGTGCGGGAAGGTCGTCCATTATCCGCTTGCAACGAACAGACCCGCCCCACATTGCACAGGCCAAGCGATCGCCAGGACGAATCCGACCCGGTTCGACCAGGATCTTGATATCGGTCCGTCCCTCGCCTCGATCACGGCACTTGGGGCTCGCACCCATCGCACCCAAAGAAGTCCCAGGACGATCAGGCAGCCCAGGGCGATGGATGTGGCAAGAACCAGGATGTAAAGCTCGTCTCCGGAAGGTGTTGCGTTCGAATAGCTGGTCTGGGTTATGCGCAACAACCCAGCGAGAACCCAGGGTACGCCGAGGATTGCCCATAGCACCTCGCCGATCATGGGCGTGCCAGCAAAACGCCGGTTTTGGATCGTCCTGGACGCAAGAACCAAGGGCCCTGCCGCCGTCGTTGATACGAGCGCAAAAAGTAGCCAAACCGGCGCCCAGAGGAGAAGGTTCCGATCGGCTCTAAAATCGAGGCGCCGAAAGTGAACTGATGCCAGCGCCGCCCCGCCGACGAGCGCCAACCAATCGGTGATTGACACAGCATTCGATCGACTTTTCAGAATCACGCGCTCACCTGAACCTCGTAGTCCGAAACTGCGTATTAAAGAGATTAACAGAAACGAAGGCTGCTACTCGGATAAACTCTGTGCCAGAAGAAACGCCCCAAGCCCTCATGAGTGCTTGGGTTGCTCGAGTTTAGCGGTGAGGAAAAGGCAGGATGCCGGAAAGTTCGGTCGAATCTTGTCTGTGATAATTGGCGCAATGCCATATAATGATTAACAGTGAAGGTGTTCAGCATCCTCATCCCCCCACGCTGGAAGCGACCCGAGGGTGCGATGATAGGCAAGATGGAGAAGGGCGGCGTGGGACCATGGCCTTACCAAAAGTAGTGATCATCGGCAGGCCGAACGTCGGCAAGTCTTCGATTTTCAATTGGCTGGCCGGCAGAAGAATTGCCATCGTCGACGGTTCGGCGGGCGTCACGCGGGACCGCGTGACCGCACTCGCCGCGGTCGAAGAAGGCGATACGCCTCAGTATGTCGAACTCGTCGACACGGGCGGCATTGGCGTGGTCGACAAAGACGAGTTGACCGAGCAGATCGAGCGGCAAATCGAGCTGGCGCTCGAGGAGGCCGACGTCGTCTTGTTCGCGGTCGACGTCCGCGACGGCCGGATGCCGCTCGATGAAGAGGTGTCTTCACGTCTTAGGTATGTCAATAAGCCCGTCATTCTTGTGATCAACAAAGCGGACTCCGAGGCTTTCGACGCTCGCGGAGAGGATTTTTATAAGCTAGGCCGGGGCAGGCCGGTCTACGTTTCCACTCGCGAAAATCGAAACAAAAAGACCCTCCTGAAGTTGATCGCGGAGTCTTTGCCCGCCGACGCGGGCAAAAAGCCCGCCGACGAAGTGATGAAGATCGCGGTCGTTGGCAGACCAAACACAGGCAAATCGACTTTTATCAACACATTGGCCAACGCCGAGCGAATGATCGTCTCCGAAATTCCCGGCACGACGCGAGATTCGGTCGACGTCCGCTTCGAGCTCGACGACCTTCCCTTCGTGGCCATCGACACGGCCGGGGTTCGACGCAAAGCCAAAATCCGCGACGACCTCGATTACTATTCGAGCCATAGAGCCGAGCGATCGATCCGCAGGGCCGACGTCGTATTCCTGTTCTTGGATCCCCAGGCGGGCGTAACCAGGCTCGACAAGCAGCTTGCCGATTACATCGCCCATCAGTACAAGCCTTGTATCTTTGTAGTGAACAAGTGGGATTTGATGGTCGGCGACAATCCCAAATCGAACCCCGCGATCACTGGCAAATTCGCGGTGGCGCTGCAACACGCCTTCAGAGCGATGTCTTATATGCCGATCGCGTTTATCACTTCGACCACGGGCAAGAACGTAAAGGCCCTGCTCAATCTGGGTCAATCGATGTTCAAACAGGCCAACAAACGCGTGGGAACGAGCACGCTGAACCAGGTGCTCCGCGAAGCCTTCGAAGCCCATCCCCCCGCCTCGAAGGAAGGCCGTTTTCCCAAGCTGTACTACGCCACCCAGGTGGACAAGGCGCCTCCCACCCTTGTGCTTTTTGTGAACAAGCCTTCGCTTTTTGATCCGACGTACCAACGCTATTTGCTCAACGTCCTCCGTCAAAAGCTTCCGTTCCACGACGTCCCGATCAAAATGTACTTGAGGCCAAGGACTCAGACCGATGCGCCCGCGACAACCCGCGGTTCCAATCGCGGCAGCGATTCGAACATTCGAGACGTCTTGGCCATGAGACCGGTGTGGGGGGCCGTCGAGGCCACGACCGTTCGCGAATTGGACCGAGAAGTGGACGACCTTCTCGATGAAATCGAAGGTCCGTGAGAGAATATCCAAGGGAGCGCCAGGCGGCGCTCGCTTTTCTCTCCAGACCAGGGACGACTCGCCATGACCGTACACGCTTCTCGACGCCGCTTCATCGCCGGCGCCGCAGCCGCTCTTGTTGCACCCTTCGCTTCCGCCTCGAGGGCCAGGGCGATCGACCCAATCCCGCGCAAAAGGCCCAGCCATCTGAAGCTTTCGATCGCGGCGTACTCTTACCGGGATTACCTGACCGGCAAGAAACAACCCATGGATATGTTCGATTATCTTGATCTCGCGGCAGACATGGGCCTGGACGCCGTCGAGCCGACGTCTTATTACTTCCCAGCCGACGCCGACCCCGCTTACTTTTCGAAGTTCAAGCAAAGGGCCTTCATGCTTGGCCTGGATATTTCGGGTACGGCGATCGGCAACAACTTTTGTTTGCCGGACGGAACCGATCGCGAGAAACAGATCACGCTCGCGAAGACTTGGATCGACCGAGCCGCGGACCTTGATGCGCCTGTCATTCGCATCTTTGCCGGCACGACGCCCAAGGGCGATAAAGAGGAAGACGCCGTCGCCAGAGCGATCGATGGAATCCGAGAGGTTCTTCCCTATGCAGCCTCCAAGGGCGTGACGCTCGCCCTCGAGAACCATGGCGGGATCACTGCCACTCCGCAGCAACTTTTGAAGCTCGTCAAAGCGATCGAAGCGCCTAACTTCGGCGTGAACCTCGATACAGGAAACTTCCGCACCGAGGATCCCTACGGCGATCTCGAGCTGATCGCCCCTTATGCTGTGAACGTCCAAGTAAAGACCGAGGTCCAGCCCAAGGGTAAACCCAAAGAAGACGCAGACCTTGCGAGGCTGGTGGGCATCCTCCGAAACGCGAAATACTCAGGCTACGTCGTCCTCGAGTACGAGGCCGACGAGGATCCGCTGAAAGCGATCCCCAAGCACATCGAATCGCTCAAGAAACTCATCAAGACGTGAGAGCGTCTCTGAGAAATCACTTGGCGTAGGGCTCGACAAGGCGGGCGATCGCCCGCGCCGCGGACCTGGCTGAAGACGTTGTAGCGAGTTTCTCGGAGCGTAGGGCGGCTTCATGCGCCGCCTTCGCTTGGCCTTGGTCCTGCTCGAGCACCGCCAAGCCATACGCCGCCTCGAACAGCTTCGGATCAAACTCGAGCGCCTCCAAATAAGCCTTCTTTGCTGATTCGAGCTCGTCTTTCACAAGACGGCAGACGGCAAGCCTAGCGAACCGCAACGCTGGCTTATCGCCGATCTTCGTCGTTTCGATCGCCTCTCGAGCCCGATCAGGCTCTCCCAAATGCAGCCATAAGGTCGCAAGTCGGTCGGTCCAAGCCCAAGGACGCGTTTCAGCGGGAAAACCTTGTTCGACCAACTCAGCCGCGGTTCGCGCCCGACCTTGCTTCAACGCTTGGTTGATCAGCTCTTCGAGCTCGCCTTGGTTTCGAAAACTCCTCGAAACCTCTGGGCCCATCCTCGACCGCACCAAAAGCAGCGTGTCGCGGACCTCCTTCTGTATCGAAACTTGAAGAGAATTAATAGGTCCTAATCCGATCAATTGTTCGGCCAATGGCAGCGCGGCCTCGTCCATTCCCCTGCGGCCAAAATCGAGCATCAACTGCGCTCGCCCTCCGAAGTCGGAGTTGGAAAGCTCAGTAAGCTTTCGCAAGTGATAGCTCGCTCTTACGGAGGCGAGGTCGAAAACGGGGTCGAAGGTCATCCGGTAGCGAGGGATCGGCCGGTCTCCAGGAGGAGACTCGCGAAGCGTCTCCAGCATGCCTCTCAATTTCCAGCCTTCGGGAAGGTCCGGCGCCAGCGTCTCGACCTCTTGAGCGGAGTCGACGCCCAAAAGCGTCAATTGCAAACGCAACGAGGGCTTGGCATTCTCTAATCCCACGCTGCTCGCATAATTCAAAAGAGCCTCGGCCAGAGCGAGCTTGCCTCTAACGGTTTGCTCCGAAAAGCGCGAATCGGGCCTGAAGTGGCGCGCGCCAAAGTCCACGAGCGAATCCGCGATCGCAGAACGGTAAGACTCGTGAACGAAGTCAGCCGCGATCGCGTCGAACCAGACGCACCGCCAGTGCGAATTCGATAGGATGCTCGCGCCCACCTGCGGGTTTGTCGCATGGTCGGCCAACACCACTGGATTGCCCATTGTTTCGAGTTCGGCCTCCCAGCCTGGCTCGTTGCTTCCAATGCTCCTCTGCAAGGCGATGTAACGCGTGAATAATTCGGGCCCAATCACTTCCAGTCGTGCGTCCGCGAACACCTTCCTCTCGGGACCATAGTTGTAGGTATAGAGAGCTGCGTTCCCGTTATGAAAGCCTAGAAACCGCTCCGGCATTCCTGGCTTGCCGCAGGATTTGATCGCTGCGTGTGGGAACCAATACGGTTCTTCGCCGAGAGCCAAGGTCCGCTTTTCTCCAGACCACGCATAGAGTCTGCCGCTGATCAGGAGGCCGAACGCCATGACGACCAGTGCAGCGGCTAAGACCGGGCCCGCAAGGCTTGGAACCTGGGCCGCCGTTGTTTTCTTGGCTGACCCAGCTCTATGTGAGGCCAGCAACGCAGCCCATTCTCCGAAGTTCCAAGCCGTAACCGTCCCCACCACCGCTGCGAACTGATGGCTGTTGCGGGTCGCTTTCAAACTCAAGAGGCTAAACGCCGAGTACAAGAGCAGGCGAAAAACAAGCTGAGTGGGTGCAAGCCCCCCCATCAATCCGATCGTCTCCTTCGCCTTTTTCGATTTCGCGGGCTTCGAACCCGGTTTCGTCCGCTTCTTCGCCGCTTTGACGGCGACTGGCTTCGAAGTAGGCTCTTTGCTTGCTCTGCGGAGCATGTCCTTCGCGGAGATATACAACGCCCAGTAAACAGGGACGAGAAAGCTCAGCGCCCTACCACTATCGTAGCAATATGCACTTGCAAAGGAAGATTGTTGAATCCACCTGTGCGTTTGATGAACGTCAGTACCGGAGTGAGCTCGGCGATCTTTTCCTCGAAGATCGGAGATCCCATCGTCTTTATAAGCGAAATCGGGAAAAGCGCTCCCTTGATGAAGTACGGATTTGCCAGAGCTGCCAGGCCGGTCAAAACGCTTGCTGAAAGCACGATCGCCCACCAGCGACGATCCTCGGGTTCGTTCAAACGACGCGTGAAGGCCGAGTCGGCAAGTCCGAAAGTCAAAATGACAAGCCCTAGTATGAACAGACCCTGTGTGTTTACCCAGAGGATTTCGGCAATTGGCAAAATGAACGCAAGCCAGGGCCGTCCGTGCCAGCGGAAGATCACGGTCAGAAAGATCGTGATATAGAGAAACGTCGCCGTTTCGGGCCTGACGTACATCCTGCCGGATAGAACGTAAAGCGCTGGCAGCCAGGCGACGACCATCACCCACGTCGGCCAGCCTCGTTTGCGAGTTGTTAAGAGAATGGCCATTCCCAAGGTCGTCACGACGCACTTCGCGAGAGTGGTCGCGTCGACTCCTCCGAGTTGATAGAGCCGGCTCAGCACGACCTCGAACCCCCAATGGAGGTCGATCCATTCATGATCGGGAACAGTGAAGGTATAAAGATCCCTGTGAGGAACCACGCCGGTCTTGCGGATGAGGTCCCCCGTGCGGAGGTGCCACCAGAAGTCGGTGTCCTTGAGCGGGAAGACTCCGAGAAGGAACGTCAGGCCAAGCAATAAGATTACGGGGCCTGCCGACGCGAAGCCGGAGGCTAACGGAACGCTCTGCGCCTGGCGTTTTCGCGCCTTTGGCTCCTGGTCTTTGGCGGCCGTCGTCTCTATCGACATCGAATGAGCATGCTCTGATGGTATCAAATTCATCCAGGCGTTCGAGAGCAATCCCGTTCGCCGTTGCTAGTGTACGTTTTTTGCAACTGCTCGGTCGAGACGGGATCGGCTCTCGAAGCCTTGGCGGCCGACGCCCGCTTGCTTGGCTTTGGTTCGACTGTTAGCTTCAAATCAGGCAAGAGGCTGGGGAAATGCGAGGACCAGGGATGGAGGAAACATGCTTCTGAACACCTGTTTGCGAGGATTCGCATCGTGAAGATTTCAACGTGGCGGCTCTTGGCGTTGTGCGGTCTTGGCATGGCACTTTCCGCCTCCCGTTCAAGCGCTGAGGAGGAATTGAAGGTTGGCGACAAGGCCCCTGACTTTTCGTTGCCCGGCTCGGACGGCAAGACCTACAAGCTTTCCGACTTCAAGGGCAAGAAAGCGGTCGTGATCGCCTGGTTCCCGAAAGCGGATACTCCAGGATGTACAGCGGAATGCAAGTCGTTCAAAGAGACGAGCGAGACGCTCAAGCCTCTGGGCGTTGCTTACTTTACAGCGAGCGTCGACAAGCCCGAGATGAACAAGAAGTTCGCCGAGAAACTCGATCTCGATTACCCGATACTGAGCGACCCCGACAAGGAGGTGGCGAAGGCGTACGGAGTGGTCCATGGAACACGGCAGGCGGCGGAACGCTGGACGTTCTACATCGATAAGGAAGGGATCGTGAAAAAGATCGACAAGAAGATCAACACCAAGGACGCGGGCCCAGACCTCGCCAAGGCGATCAAGGATTTGGGGATCTAAGACACGAGCATGCGTTGCTGGGGCGAGTAGACCCCAGAGCCTTGGGGTCTACTTCTTTAAGCGGATCTCGCCCTTGTCGACCGCCTCTCCAGGCTTGACAACGAACGCGTCGACAACGCGTACTCCATTCGGCCCGGTCGAGATCCGATGCGGAAGCCCTGGAATGATCGTGTCGATCCGGAATTGGCCGTCGTCGTCGGTTGCGCATAACAGTGGGTTCAGAGTGATTCCGATCTTTTCTGGAGCGAAGTTCGGATCGTTGGGCACGATGACGACATGCAGATCCGTCCGGCGCTTCGGCGCTCCGTCGCGATCGAGGAGCCTGCCGATAACGCTTCCACAGGGTTCGAGCTTCATGCAAACGGGTCCAGGTTCGGCGCGACCACGTCTGAGCCAGCCTCCGAGTCGCTTCTCATGGTGAATTGCGAGGGCGAAGAGAGCGGAGTCATTTAGGGATTGAGGTGATTTGCCGAGCGGCTCGAGGGCCTTGATCGCAAATTCGTGTCCCTCCAGACGCTCAAAATTGCCCATACCGACGTGGTGCGAACAGAAGAGCGCTCCGTCGAGCGGCTTGCCTTCTGGATCTAGGATTGTCCCGCGAAGCTGCCGTCCCGCTTCGACGGACAATTCAACCCTAGTCGCCGACTCGCCCTCCTTGATATCGACTTCGGTAAAGCCAGCCAAGATTTGCGGATTGGGTTCAGGGACCACATCGGGGAGTTGCTTGGCGTCATAGCCCGCTCGGCCTGCTAGCAGAGTATAGCTACCATTATAATTTGATATTGAGACGACGCCTCGACCGGGAGGGACTAGAAGCCGAAACTTGCCGGAGCCGTCCAGCTCGGAGCGTCCGAAGTAGAACTCTTCATTTCCTTGGAACTCGGATTTCTGCGCGATTTGGGACAGCGAGGGATTGCTCCGATAGGCGTGGTACTGAACATACCCTCGTCCAGGTTTTTCGCTCCCTTTTTCACCCACGGAGCCTTCGAGAATCATGCCCTTTGTCAATTGGATCTCGACAGAAGCCGGTTCGAGCCCGGGCGATCCCGGCACTTTTTTATGTTTGAAGAAGTAAGGAGCGTCGGGCATCGCATCGACGCAGATCTCGTTTGTTTTGCCCTTCGGCATTCCGATCAATCGGAATCGACCATGCTCATCCGTCCTTGTGTGAAGGGATCGATAATTGACCACCGGGATGGGGTCGTCGGCGAACTTGTAACTCCAAACTGAAACTCCTGCTACGCCCTTCCCCGTCGCCTTGTCTTTGACCACGCCAATGATCGGCACGGACGGAGCAAAGGAGAGCTCGAACTCCGATCCGTAGAGCAGATTCATCTCGGTGACGTAGTTTCCCAGGATCCAGGTTCCTCGAAAGATGCTCATCTTCCGAGTCGCCGCGTACGCCGTCCCGGAGCGAATCGTCGGACCTTCGAAGTGCAGCTCTACAATCCTTTCGCGGCCAATTCCTTTCAGTTCGAAACGACCGTCGGCGTTGGTCGCGGCGTGCGGGGCATGCTCGACCTCGGACCCGAAACCATAATTATGGTAGGCTGCGCCGAGGTCGCCAACCCGAGCTTGCCATTTCGCAAGCTCTCCTTTTCTCGCCGCATCTAACCAATCGTCAAGTGCCCCACTCTTAGATTCATACATATTGCGAATCGATACATTGACGCCTTCGATGGGTCGACCTTCGAGATCGATAAGCCTTCCTCGAAAGGGCGCGTTGTCCTTGACGAGTTGGAGTTTGAACTCCTTCCCTTCCGCGGGTTTTGCGTCTCCTTGCCAGGCAAATCCGAAGCCAGGTGCAAAAGCATAGATGAAGTTGAACTGTTGCGATCGAACCTGCTTGAGCTCGGGCTCAGGCAACTCGAACATGAACTCGCCGCTGGAATCGGTCGTGGCGCGAACTGAGCATTTGCGCAGTCGGTCCGGCGTCCAATTTTCGCCGGCCATCCAGACAGGCAAATAAACCTTCGCTCCTTCGACGGGAACGCCAGAGGGGTCGACGACCCTCCCCCGGATCGTTCTCAGGCCGTCTTCCTCCTTACCTTGCTGCTCCTCAATGCGGAAGGTTGGCTTGTTCGACTCGAGCACGCCCCTCTGTGGCGTCGTCATTCGAGCAGAGACGGCGAGGCCGGCGACTGCCATACTGCCGACGACCAAGCATATGACCGCCGCGGATCGCAGCCGAGCCAGACTGAGCGCCGCCGAACCTCGTCGGACCAAGGTCGCGACCGCCGTGGTCCCTAACTCGTAGGCAATCGACCTGCCACGAACAAGCAGCGCCGCCAGGCGGATCGTCTCTTGGGCAAGCCGCTGGCCCTCGAGCGTCAACTCGAGCAATCGGGCCGGTAGGAGCGGAACCGTCAAGCCAACGCCTCTTTTCGACAGTCGACTCCGGAACATCGATCTGCCGCGGCTGAGTCGATTGCGCAGAGTCGATTCGGACCAGTTCAGTCGGCGGGCTGCGTCGATATAGGTCAGTCCTTCGATTCGACACAATATGATGGGGTCGCGGTATCTGGCAGGCAGTCGAGCGAGCTCGTCGAGGATGACATTCCGAGAATCGTCCGTCGGAGGTTCGTGGCGATCAGGAATTCTTACATGTTCAACGAAAGACTCGAAACGGCGACGATTCCGCCCAAGGTCTCGCATCGCGTCGTTAGCCAGCCTGAGCGTTACCTTGTAGAGCCAAGATGCGATCGATTCGCCAGATCGGATGGATCGGGCTTTTGTCACAAGCACCAGGAATACTGCCTGAAAGACGTCCTCGGCTTGATGGGGATCTCGAACAGCACTCAATGCAAGCGACCACACAAGGCTTCCGTGCCTGCCGACCAGCGACTCAAACGCTCGCTCGTCGCCCGATTCCACGAACCTATTAAGCAACTCGGCGTCGGACAAGGTCGAAGAACATCCCGTACTGAACAGGCTCTGCATTTCTCGAAGCAAAGCCCGATTTCCCTTTGCAGCCATCGCATTTCCCTTTGGTTTTTGGAACCCTCCGATCGTCTCAAGGGTAGACGGCGGCGGGTTGGGCAGTCTCTCAGAAATTCAGGAAAACCCGTGGAATTGAGGATACCTGGGAAGTTTGCGAATCATTGACGCGAACGATTGGGTGCTTCGGTCAATTCAAGATCATGGCCGTTTGAGTGCTCACGTCGACCCAGCCGATCGCGGTGCGAGTGCTTTACAAGACGCCGGCCGGTGCGAGTAGGGAATCGAGTCGGTTGCCTTCTTTGATGCTTCGCCCCTTAAGCCCAAACGCGAGTCCGAATCCGGAGAGGGCAAGCATCGTGAGAACACCAAGCACGGTCAACGCTAAGTTTAGGGCCTTGCCTACAGCCGAGTCTTCATCTGGGGACATTTCGGATTCCAGGGATATAAAGCGTGGTTGCACGAGAGAACGAAATCGATGTTCGCGAGATAGCATGATGCGTCCGCCAAGCCGTGGTTGTCCCTTGCCGGGCGACGGCCGTAAGCCTGGTAAGTCGCTCAATGCGGTAGATGCCGCGAAGCTGGTTTTCACCTCTCAAATGCTTGCTCAAGCTCCGCCTTCGGCAGTCCTGCCAGCTCGACGACCGGCCGAATCTCGACGGTCCCCTTGCGGGCTGCGGGGATCCGGGCCGCGATGCCGATCGCCTCGTCGAGATCCTCGGCGTCGACCAAGAAGTATCCGCCGAGCTGCTCGCGGGTCTCGGCGAACGGACCGTCGGTGATGATCCGCTTTCCCTCGCGGACGCGAACGCTGGTCGCCGACGCCACGGGATGCAGCGGGTTGGCCCCCAGATACCGTCCGTTGGCGTTGAGCTCGTGCGAAAGCTCAGTTGAGTCCTTGAAGCACTGTTCTCGTTCGGAGTCGTTCATTACGTTTTCAGTCATGTAAATGAGTAGAAGATATTTCATCTCTTGCGTCCTTTACCGTGGAAAAGGGATCTGGGCCGTGGGTGAAATCAGGGCGAGTTGGGGGCCCGCCCTCACAGAGGGAGTTTCGTATTAGCCTTGGACGAGAACCATCCAAGAAACTCCGAACCGATCCGTCAGCATGCCGAAACTGGAGGAATAGAACGTCTTCGAGAGCGGCATCGTCACGTGACCGCCGACCGAAAGCGCCTCGAACATCTGCTTGACTTCGGCGTCCGTCGACGCCGTGATCGAGAGCGTGATCCCCGAGAAGCTCGTCGCACCCTCGTTTCGGCCGTCGGAAACCATGATCCTTGAATCGCCAATTGTGAGGCTCGCGTGCATGACTTTGTCCAACACCTCGGGCGCGAACTGTCCGGAAGGAGGGAGCTCGGGGCTCTCCTTAAAACGCATAAGCATTTGCACAGTCGCTCCGATTGCGGATTTGTAGAATTCGATTGCCTCTTCGCAGCGGCCGTTGAAATTCAGGTAAGGCTCGACTTTCATGGGATCTCCTTGGAGACAAAGTTCATTGGGACTGATCCGCTTGCACCGACCACCAACCAGACTCACGCTTCTTAAAGGGCGTGTTCGCAACGATTCTCGATCGCAACGTGCTCTTGTGGAGCCCGTTTGCCTGTTCGGCTCGGCCCGCGAAAGAGCGATAGCGTCGCACTTGCGCGGCATCGCGTTTTGAGCGTGTGGAGAGTAAACGTCGAGGTCAAGGAAAATGACCTTGATTCGGAGGCTTCGCGTGCTCGCCTAAGCGGTCCGTGCGCTTCAGAAGACCCAGGATGGGCGCCTTGGGTTTGGCGAGGCGCATCCGCTCTGAAGTCGCACAATTCCTTGATTTGTCGGATCTCGATCTCACACTCATAACCAGTTGGGCTTGGGCATCGCTTTACCCAGTCGATGGCTTCCTCTTTCGAGTTCACCTGCCAGATCCAGAACCCGCAGATCAATTCTTTGACGTCGTCGAAGGGGCCCTCGGTGACAGTCCGGTTGCTCTGAGTTAACTGGACGCGGGCGCCCTTCGAGCTAGGCAAGAGCCCCTCAACGGCGATCATGACGCCCGCCTTGACGAGCTTTTCGTTGAACGCCCCCAACTCGGCGAGCGCCTGTTCGCTGGGAAGTCCCGCCGCCCTGACATCCCGCCTTGCCTTGACCAAAATCATGAACCTCACGGTTGTTTCTCCTGTGATTCGAGCATCATGAGCGGCTTTTCGAATGATTGACGTTTCGAGGAAGCCCAAATCGACGTGGCTCGTCGAAAATGCCGAAAATCGTCAATCTGCCGGTTTTAAGTCGACAATTCGCGGAGCCGCTGCTCGAGAAACCTGCGTTCAGGCTCTTGGCGGGCGAGCCCAATGGCCCGTTGGTAGGCGTCCTTGGCGTCAAGGATTCTTCCGAGACGCCGGCAAAGCTCGGCCCTAGCGGCGTGCGCCAGGTGATAATCCGCAAGGTCGCCGCGGGCGATGATGGCGTCGATCAACTCCAGGCCGGGCAGGGGGCCGTCGCGCATGGCCACGGCCACTGCCCGGTTCAGCTCGACCACCGGTGAAGGCTCAACGGTCAGAAGCAGACCGTACAGCCCCGCGATCCGAGCCCAATCGGTTTGAGTTGTGTTAGGCGCCTCGGCGTGGACCGCGGCGATCGCCGCCTGGAGCGTGTAGGCTCCCACCTGCCGAGATGCGAGCGCCCGTGCGACCAAGTCCAGTCCTTCGACGATCTGATCACGATTCCAAAGCGAACGGTCCTGGTTCTCCAGAAGCACCAGATCTCCCTCCGGCGACGTCCTTGCAAGCCTCGCGATTCCTGAAGCAGCATCAGAGCCAGGAGACCGAAAGCCTCTGGCTCGGGCAACATCTCGACAAGAAGCTTGCCCAGGCGGATCGCCTCGCCAGAGAGGTCGGACCTCGTCAGCGATTCACCCGAGGAGGCCGAGTATCCTTCGTTGAACACCAGATAGACCACGTGCAGGACGGCGTCGAGCCGATCTGGAAGATCGATTCGAGAAGGCACTTGGTAGGGAATTCCCGCGGCCTTGATCTTGGCTTTGGCTCGAACGATCCTCTGGGCGATCGTTGGACTCGCTGAAAGGAAGGCCCTGGCGATCTCGTCGGTCGTCAGCCCACACACTTCGCGGAGAGTCAGTGCCACTCGTGCTTCAGCTGGAAGGGCTGGATGGCAACAGGTGAAGATCAATCGGAGCCGATCGTCCTCGATCGCTTGGTCGTCCAACGGTTCGGCGTCGGAGGCGTTAGCGTTCATTCGTTCGGCCAGTTCGCCAAGCGAAGCATCGAACCTGGCGCGGCGGCGTAGGGCGTCGATCGCCTTGAATCGGCCCGCGGAGACGAGCCAGGCTCGCGGGTTGGCTGGAACCCCATCCCTCGGCCAATGCTCGAGTGCCGAGGCAAAGGCGTCGTGGAGGGCCTCTTCGGCGAGGTCGAAGTCGCCCAGCAGACGGATCAGCGTGGCGAACACCCTCCGAGATTCGGAGAGGTAGACGGCTTCAACCGCCTGGCGTGATCGTGCTTTGTCCTCCTCTTCCGCCATGGCGCTACCTGTTCCGATTCGCTACTGGGTTTACGAACACCACCTCACATGACATTAGCATGCCCCATTGGCCAAGACGACGGAAGAGCCTTCCGGCTTGCTGGCGCCCGCGAACAGGTCGGAGCCAACGCAACCAGTGCTCGAATTGCAGCCGAAATCGCACGATCGCCATTTACGGCAACGCCAAAGGGATGTGACCCAAAGAAAGAGAAATCAACGCGATACCCCGAAAAAAGCATCTTTTGCGAGGAGTCTCTTCACAAAAGTCACAATGCGCCCGAGCTCGATCGTAACACTCACGGAACGGAGTGCATGCGAGCACGCACAAGCCTTTGGTTTGTTCGAGCCCGTGCTGAGTCCTGCTGATCGACGACTTGCCAATCACCTTGATTGACGAGTGGGGCGCGATCCAGGGCTCTCAAGAGAAACCTGCCTTACCCACGGTTTCGACTTTGGTCGAGATCCAAACCTTCCACGCGCCAACCTTGCTTGGGGCTAGGGGGGCTAGCGTTCACTTTTCGCAAACGTCGGACGTGAGAAGAAAAGTGGCATATTGTCATCTTTGCAACCTTTGAAAACGAATTCTGTAATCCTGGAGTGCTTTCATGATGCGTCGTTTCGCGGGATCTTTTGTCTGTCTTTTCGCTCTGGCCTTTGGGTCGGCGGGGGGGACGTCATCACAAGCTTGTACAGCACGGGCGTCGACTCGAGCGGGAACAACCTCGCCGCGGGGGCGAACGATCCACACTACACGCTCGTCGCCAGTGCGGATCCGAACTTCCCTGGGCCAAACGTCCAGGTGGTCAATTCCAGCGAGTACCCTTTTCCTCCCTATGCCGGTTGGCATACCAACTTGACTGGACCCAATGCTCAGTGGATTGCACCAAACCCTAACGGGACCGTGGCCAACGGCGCCTTCGATTATGTCACGACGTTCAACCTGACCGGGTTCAATCCGTCCACGGCTTCGATTTCCGGGGTTGCAAGCGCCGACGACGAGATCGTAGGTCTGGTCCTTAACGGGCACGCGATCAGCTTCTCGACTCCCGACCAAAGCTATGGCTCGCTCTACTCGTTCTCTCTCAGCAACCCCAGTCTGTTTGTCAGTGGAGTGAACACGCTCGAATTTGATACTATGAACACCCACGGTTATCCCACCGGCTTGATTGTCCAGATGACGGGTACTGCGAATTCGGTTCCAGAGCCGACTTCCATGGCCCTTCTGGGCAGCGGCGTCGCGGGCGTCGTCGGCGTCTATTGGCGCAAAAAACGAGCGGGAGTCGTCTTGGCCTGACGGGCCTCCAAATCGGTGGAGTACGGCGGGGGCGAACGGTCGCTCCCGTCGTTTCGTTTTACAAAAGAGAGCCGGAGGGATCGGACGCACAGACCGGTCGACCGGACCGAAAGCGAGCGTTCCCTTCGCAGGCGGTCGCTTCTAACGCTTCAGCGTATAGAGCCTCAGATGCTCCAAGGCGTCGAGGATCCAAGGATGGCTCCAAGGCTGGCGGGCTCCGTAGCCCACCGAGAGAATCGAAAGCAACAAACACCCAAGCGACGCCCACCGGAGCGGCTTGGAGCGCTCCGTCGCTTCCAAACCCAACGGCAAAAGAACCAGCCAGAACGGGAACAGCCAGAAGAGCCACCTTAGCCCCTGGGCCGATCCTCCATAATTATTCGACATATATGTATAGAATACGAGCATTCCGATCGAGAGCACAATGGAAAGCGCCGCGAAGGCGGTCAGCTTTCGCGGGACTTTGAACTGTTTGAAGCCCCCCAGGCCGAGAACAGGAAGATGGGGGTGAGCGAAAGGACCCCGTGATGGCCCACCGTCATGTGCAACAAGTACATCCACTTGGGCTCCTTCAGGGCGTCCATTTCCAGCGGAGTTTGCCAGTAGCTGCCCTCATATTCATATGACTTTGTACCGAACTCTTTGTATTTCGGCATGAAACCGCCTGTTGCCGCGTACTGACTGATGAGATAGATCGCGCAAGGGACGGCGGCCGCCGGGACGAACCAGATCAGCGTCTGCTTGGGGGCGCGATAAAGCAACATGCCGAAGAGTAGAACGCCAAAGAGCGCCGCGGGAAGTTCGTTGCAGGCGCAGAACGCTCCAAAAAGGCCGGCGGACGCGAAGTAGAGCGGGCTCCTTTTGTTCTCGTACCAGATTTTCAGGAAAGCGTAGATCGCGAAAAAACCGCTGTAGGCCGCGACGGTGTGGTTGTTGAGCGTCTGGCTAAAGATGAAGAGCTGGGACCCCCACGCAGCAGCGAAAAGCGAGAGATACCACGACCAATCTCCCTTCGCCAGGCGGTCGAGCAGGCACGCGTAGAGGATCAAGAAGATCATCAAAGGGACGACGTTCAAGAGCACGACGATCGGTTTCAAGTACATGATGTGCATGGGCCACCTCGCCGGTTCCGGCGTTTCATCCTTGAGGTTTGCTGGGGAGGGAGGCTTCGACGGATCGACAACCGATTTGCGCGAACGCGCACCTGAAGAGATTCGTAATCGAGGGATATTCCCGTCGCGGCCCTGAATGGATAGATCACTCCCGCGATCAGGGTTGGCAAGAGCGGCGGCTTGCTCGAATAGAAATGCCTGGGCCTCTCTTTGCCAGGCTCGACCTTCTCCCAGGGGTTTGTGACGAACACCTTGTCCTGGGTCTTCACCTGCCAGGGGCAATCGTCGATAACGTACGTTCCGCGTTCGACCAGGCTCCAGACGGTGCACCAACGGGAGATGTCGTTCGCCTCGATGAGCGTAGGCATTTTGAGCGTCATGCCCAGAGCCTGCATGGTGCAGACTCCAATCACGAGCGCCGCGATCATTTGCCGATGCGGGGGGCGCGGCGGAGTGGTCTCGACGTCGGTCGCGTTCTGGTCAACCATTTCAGCTCAAGATTCCCAAGAGGTTTTGACTTCTTGATGATCGCGCTCGATCGTCTCGGCGACGCTGAAGGTGTCTTTGGCACGAATGTTATACGAAGTGACCAGCTCGGCCAGAACTCCCAAGCAGATGAGCTGAGCCCCCACTCCCAGGAACGCAGCGGAATACGCCAGCAGCGGGCGAGCGCCAATCGGGCCTTCGCCCATGAGCCAAACCACCGCCAGGTAAAACAACCCAGCGCCGCCGATCAGGAACAGGACCAGGCCCAACGCCCCCAGCACGTGCAAAGGCCGTTGGCTGAATCGGGTGAGGAAACGAACCGTCAGAAGGTCTAGGAATCCCTTAAGGAATCGTGTGAAACCGTATTTGGAATGCCCATGCGCCCTTGGCCTGTGGTTCACTTCGACTTCAGTAGTCTTGAACCCCCTGGCGTGCGCCAAGACGGGCACGAACCTGTGCAGTTCGCCGTAGATGTCGACTTCTTTCAAGACCTCCGCCCGATAGGCCTTGAAACCGCAATTGTGGTCGTGAAGCTTGCAGCCCGTGAGCGAACTGACCATCCAATTGAACACCCTGCTGGGATAAACCTTGTGCCAGGGGTCGTGCCTGGTCCGCTTCCAACCGCTGACGACGTCGAAGCCTCGGGCCAAGGCGTCGAAGAACTTTGGAAGTTCCGAGGGATCGTCCTGGAGGTCGGCGTCCATCGTGAACACCACGTCTCCCCGGGCAGCACCAAATCCGGCGGTCAACGCCGCTGCCTTGCCGAAATTGCGTCTAAAACGAATGCCGCGTACGCGGTCGTCGCGCGCCGCCAGCGACCTGACGACCGACCACGATTCGTCGCTGCTGCCGTCGTCGACAAAGACGAACTCCACCTCGGCCTCGGACCTGCCCTCGAACGCCTTGTCGAGCTCTTCGATCAGGAGCGGCAGGCTTTCCGACTCGTTATAGACTGGGATCACAATGCTCGTCATGTCTGCACCGCCTTCGGCAAAGGAGGGCGGTAAAAGACGAGCAAAAGCGCTGAGATCGCTTCGGCGACGATCCAGACCAAGCGGAGCAAAACCGCGGACACGATCGCTCGATCGCTTCCACCCAGGGCTGGGGCGATGGCCTCCGCCAAAAACAATTCGCGCACGCCCAAGCCGCCCGGAGATACGGGGACGACGAAGCCGGCGACGGTGGCATAAGCGACGGCGGAAACGACGGAGATCCATGTTGCGACCGAGATTCCTCCCTGACTCGATTGGAACATCCTCACGATGAGGATCTGGCTTGCTCCCATCAGGATCCATCCCAGGAACGAACACAGCAGGCCCGAGAGCAAGAGTCTGAAATTCAGACGCGGCAACGACTGAACGTCGACCGTCCGAAAAGGTAACGCAATCAAGCGCGAGACGGGACCAAAAACTTTGGGCTGAATGACGACCAGGAACGCCAGCGCGAGGCCAGAGGCGATCCAACGATCCCGCCGACTCGCGGGGACCAGGCCAAACCCAACCGCGGCCATAAGGCTCCCCCCTGCCATCATGACGAATGTCTCATAGAAGGTCGCGAACGCGGCCGACGCCTTTGTGGCGCCATAAGGAGCAACCATCGAGACCCTCATCAACACCACCAAAGCCTTACCAGGGATGTACTTTCCGAGATGGCCGACCAGGTAAGCCCTGAGCGAGGGACCTAGATCGATCGGGCACGCGCTTCTGCGCATGATCAACCAAAAGACGAGTCCGAAAACCGACAAACCCAGCATATACACAATGCCCGAGAGCGTAAGCAACCCTGCGTCGAGCTTGGGAAGTTGGCCCTTCAACCGCAGGCTTTCCCATGCCTGGTTCATTCGATATGCCACGGCAAGACAGACGAGGGTGCCGACGACGACCTTGAGAATGAGCTTCCAATGCGCCTTGGTCCAGGCCTTCAAAGGCGGCGACTCCTTGCACCAGCCGGCTTTTCTTGATGAGAACCGGCCTTCAAGGTAGTCCACGAATCTTTTCAGAATCAACCCCATTCTTCGGACGACGGGCCTGGCTCGCACGGCCGTCCCGACACTGCAGGGGCTCCTTCCGCGCTCGAGCGCGGTCCTTCCACCATGTCCCAGGTTCACGCGAGCCTGGGACGGACTTCAAGATGCAGCCGGGTTGTCAAAGAGCCACCGAACAGTCGAAGCCGGAAGTCCCCTCTAGGGGTAGGCTCCTGTGCCTATCCTCCTTCGAGGATGCCGCAAGCCGGCAGGGTCAACGGACCAGAGGGCGACGACAGGGCATCGCCCCTACAACGGAATCGAAGCCGTCACCGCCACCGAATCCGAGGGCGACGACAGGGCATCGCCCCTACAACGTAATCGAAGCCGTCACCGTCACCGAATCCGAGGGCGACGACAGGGCATCGCCCCTACAACGGAATCGAAGCCGTCACCGTCACCGAATCCGAGGGCGACGACAGGGCATCGCCCCTACAGCGGAATCGAAGCCGTCACCGAATCCGAGGGCGACGACAGGGCATCGCCCCTACAACGGAATCGAAGCCGTCACCGTCACCGAATCCGAGGGCGACGACAGGGCATCGCCCTTACCAAAACACTCCTCGACACAAGCCACTTCTGCTACAGGAACTTGCGTTCCCTCACCGTTCGAACCCAATTTTGCTCGCGGCGCCGACTGGGAATTGGGAGTTAGGGCTTGGGGGGTAGGGGTCGGTTGATTGTTGATCCCGATCTGCCCCTCGTTTCCTCCGTTTCCTCTTTGTAAGCCTGTCTGGTTCTTCAGATTTTTCACGTCTGGAGCGTTCGAACCCAATTCCGCTCCCTGCCCTGACGCCTCGGCCAACACCTTGGTTCGGTGCTCCGCCAAGGCTCGGTCGCGTTGACGTTCCTTCTGGATCTGAAGGGCTGCCTTGCGCTCGAGGTCGTCAAAAAGATCCTCGCCCAGCAGATACGCGAGGTCGTCTTCGTCGTACTCTGCCTGGAATTTCGCGACGATCATCGCGATGGTCGGCTTCCTCGGCGCCTTCAGACTGTCTCGCCTGCGCTGGAGTTCATACTTCGCTGCACGTTCGGCGTCCTTCTTACGTTCGATCCGCCGCTTCTCGAGCTCGCGATACGCCCTGAAGAACCCCGCTTCGAACGAGTCGTAGTACCGCTGCAGCGAATCGATCGGAGTGCTCGAGAGGTCGATCCCAAGTCCATTGTCGTCCGAATCTTCAAGCTCGACGTGTCCAAACGATGCAGCCTCGATCTCTCTGTCCTGTGCATGCGCCATCATGACCTCGACCCTGGCCTGCTTCCAAAGGCACATCGCTGCCTTCTCGGCGAGCTTGAACTCGACATCCCCAATCGGTTGAGCATCGTCAATGTAGGTTTGCAAGTGATCGAGCCACTCCGCTTCGTCCTCAACCGTGCGTAGGACCGGTTCTTCAGACCGAAGTCCATGCTTCAGGCGGTTTTTGCATGAGTTTCCCTTTCCCTCAGGCGTCCTGGGACCAGTGGACTTCTGGGCATTTCTTGCATTTGCAGAAATTTGGGCTTCCGTAGCCATCGGATCGACCTCGATTCGGGAACAAGATGTCGCTTCAATAAGAGGCGGATTAGGCCTACTGCCCTTTATCTTAAAGTCTTTTTCGTCGGAGTGCAACAGGATCATTGTGTAAATGCACCCGTTTTGCGGAATATGGTGCAAATGGGGGCTGAGGAATGGATATTAGCTACGCCGTATTTGCAATACTACGTAGATTTTACCCGCCCTGCTAAGCCTGGTCGACCTTTCGGGGTGGGAAGTTTGGAGTGAGGTCGGCGACCTTCTGAAAGGATAACCAGATCGATAATCTGACGGTTTTGGCGTTTGGCGGATGCACAGAACAAGACCGTGAGAATCTCAGTTCACTGCCTGGCCGATCGTAAGGATGTCTGGGATGCGTGAGACTGCAGGAGGAAAACTAGAGAGGGAAAACTAGGACACCCAGCTTTTGTTGCATTTTGGCGACAGATTCTTGACTCCTTATCCGCCGTTTGCGACTTTGTTCTTGAAGCTGAATGGCCAAGCATCCGTAATCCGCGTGCTCGCGTTTGGACGTCAGGAGTTCCCGCATGCCCGTGTACGCCCGCCGCGAAATCGTCAACCCCGAGCAGATCGGCGTCTACCATTGCATCTCGCGCTGCGTCCGCAGGGCCTTCCTCTGTGGGTTCGACGAGTACTCGGGTAAAGACTTCGAACACCGCAAACCATGGATCCGCGATCGACTCGAATTCCTCGCCTCCGTCTTCGCCGTCGAAGTCTGCGGGTATTCGGTTATGAGCAATCACTATCATGTTGTTTTGCGAATCCGGCCCGACATTGCGACAACCTGGTCCGACGACGAGGTTGCGATCCGCTGGCTCCGCCTTCATCCGATCGAACATGATCAATCGGGCAAGCCGATCGAGAACGAAACGCTCGCAGTCGCGATGATCAAATCCGATCCCGAGCGTATCCGTAAATGTCGACTCCAGCTTTGTTCGGTGTCGTGGTTCATGCGCGAGCTCAACGAGCCAATCGCTCGTCGGGCGAACCGGGAGGATCACGTTTCGGGAAGGTTTTGGCAGGGAAGGTTTCGATCTCAGGCGCTCCTCGACGAGGCCGCGATGCTCGCTTGCAGCGTCTACGTCGACCTCAATCCAATTCGCGCCGGAATCGCGGCGACTCCCGAGGAGTCCCAGTTCACATCCGCTTATGATCGCATCAGTGCGCTCACGGACGAGATGCGCGAAATTGCGGCGTCGGACGCCGCAGAGTGCTTGGAATCTGCGGTCGTCTCGACGCGAGTTCCCGTCGTCCCCGCGATTCCGGAACAGTCGAAACCTGCCGACGCATGGCTCTGCAATCTGACTCTCGAGGAAGGCCCTGAGCGATCTACTGAGCAGGTCAATCTGCTTGCGACGCCGAAGCCCGAAGAGCAGACCGGCGCATTGACGGATGAGCGTACACACGCATCTTCAGATGAACGAAAGCCAGAAGTGAAGTCCATTGCCCCTTCAGTGAAGACGCGAGTTCGGGCGCTTCCTCCGCGTGCGTCGGATCGAGGCTTCCTGCCGATCTCGCTGACGAAGTATTTGAAATTGTTGGATTGGACGGGTCGCGAACTGCGAGTGGGGAAGCGAGGTTCGACGCCTCGAGACTTGTCGCCGATCCTCGAGCGATTGGGGATCAACGTCGAGCTTTGGTTGGAGACGGTTCGGCATTTCGGCCGTTGGTTCAAACGAGCAGCGGGCCGAGGCGTATCGCTTGCCGAGTACACCGAGCGTACGGGCAAGCGTTGGCATCACGGGCAGGTCGTGGCGAAGGTCGCTTTCACGTAGCCTCGGTCCAAGGCGTCGCTCGTTAGATTTCGTAATGGATCCGCAGGCCGAGGCCGGCCGGAGAAGCGGCACGCGCTCGGCTGGGCGGAAAGCGTGAAAGCAGCGGCCCAGCGGGACAAACGAGGTGGATTCCCGTGAACGACGGGTCCGATCGATTGACCGCAGTGCCGAGGGGTGCCTTAAACAAAGGCCAAGATGATAGACATTGGGTGTCCTATTCTGCCTGCTCGGCTGGGCGGAAAGCGTGAAAGCAGCGGCCCAGCGGGACAAACGAGGTGGATTCCCGTGAACGACGGGTCCGATCGATTGACCGCAGAGCCGAGGGGTGCCTTAAACAAAGGCCAAGATGATAAACATTGGGTGTCCTATTCTGCCTTGCATTCTGCCGATATTGGGTGTCCTATTCTGCTTTCAACAAGAGGCGGATTAGGCCTACTACCGATATCGTAAAGCCTTTTTCGTTCAATTGCAACAGGTGGATTGTGTTATTGCACGCATTGCCAGAGAATAGTGCAAATGGGGGCTGAGAAAGGTGCGGGGCGCGGAAAGACAAGAATTTGTATGGGCTACAGATTGAGATGTGCAATTGGGCAGTCGAGGAGATGAAGAAGCCCGGAGGTTTACGCAACGTGCCGGAAAAAAGACTGCACGAGTGGATCGAGGCCGTCGAGACGGAGTCCAAATCGCTAGCCAAGTCAAAGCGAGCTGTCCTATCTCATTGGTCCGGGGGAGAGCAATACACACCTTTCACTGCTGAAAAAGCGGCAGGGGACAATGACACCGAAGCGAAGAAAGCAGCCAAGAGTAGGAAGGGAGCAAAGCCCGCGCCTGACCCAGGAAGCACTCCCCACTCCAAAGGGACTGAGGCCAGTGAAGAAAGAGGTTATTGATTCAAGAGCGGGGCCGGATTCCAGACACCAGGTCCCAATCGCAGACATCCTGCGTTTGAGCCTAAGCGAACAACGTTGAAGATTTTGCCAGTCCTTCCACTTGAAGTGCTTCGCCGCAGGCGAAGGAGAGTATCGCCTGCCGCAACAAGGCGGGACGGAACGGTTTCGAGACGTATCCGTCCATTCCGGCGACGAGGCACCTCTCTTTGTCCCCCTGCATGGCATGGGCGGTCATTGCAATGATCGGAATATGCAAGCCGGTCGTCTTTTCGCGCTCGCGGATCACGGCCGTCGCACTAAATCCATCCATCAACGGCATCTGCACGTCCATCAGAATCATGTCGTGTCTGTCATAATCGAGCGATTCGACTGCCTCTCGACCGTTGCAGACTGCTTCGACCGTGCAGCCGAGCCGTTCCGCCATGCCGATTGCCACCCGACGATTGACGTCGTTGTCCTCGGCAAGCAGGATGCAAGGCCCTGACGCGATGACATTCTGTCTCGTATCGGGTAGTCTCGCATCGCGTAGCGGCCCTGAGCGGACCGATTCGTGGGCGGCGACTGCCCTGACAAGTATGTTGTAGAGCTGGGAGCGCTTGATGGGCTTGGCGATCGAAGCGAGGAAGAGACCTCGCTCGCACTCCTTGGGCTTAGCGGGCGAATCCAGGGAAGTGAGCAACACCAGCGGGACATCGGCGTATTTCGGGATGGCTCGGATGATGCGGGCCGTCTGCTCGCCATCCATCCCAGGCAGCTTCATTTCAAGCAGTATGAGATCGAACGGGTCGGCTTCCTTGAGTGCCATCAGTTTGGCCAAGGCGTCGGCGGCCGACTCGGCTGACTCCGGTCGGCATTCCCAGGACTGGAGAATCTCGCTGAGGATTGTGCGATTGGTTTCATGGTGGTCGATGACGAGCACGCGAAGCCCCTCGAGCGTGGCGGCAGGGACGCACGCCTTACCCGAACACTTGCCCAAATGTAGCTCGCACCAGAACGTGCTTCCTATGCCTATCTGACTATCAACGCCGATCCGGCCGCCCAAGAGTGCGACGAGGCTCCGACAGATTGCCAGTCCAGCCCCGTGCCTCCGTGCCGCCGGCTGTTGCCCCCTTCAATTTGGGTAAAACTCTCGAAGATTTCGGACAGGCCGTCTTCGGGATTCCGATGCCGGTGTCTTGCACCTCGATCCGGAGCGTCACTTCGTTTTCAGCTTCGGCCAGCAGTCGAACTTCCAGGTCCACCGCTCCCTACTCGGTGAATTTGACGGCGTTGCCGACCAAATTGGTAAGTACTTGCCGGATTCGTAGTTCGTCACCGGAAAGCCAAGCGGGAACCTCCGGCGAGACCCGGCAGGCGATCTCCAGTCCTTTCTGTTGCGCTCTGGGTGCGAGCAGGTCGACCACTTCTTCGGCTAGCATCGCGGGGGTCGAAGTCAGTCGAGTCAAGCTTCAACTTGCCGGCCTCGATCTTCGAGAAGTCGAGAATATCGTTAATCACCGTCAGCAGTGCTTCTCACTTGAGCGGATGGTCTCGGCGTAACTGACCTGGAGGTCGTTGAGCTGGGTATCCAAGAGCAAGTCGGTCATGCCGACGACGCCATTCATCGGTGTGCGAATCTCGTGACTCATATTCGCGAGAAACTCGCCCTTGGCCCTCGTGGCGGCCAGTGCGAGATCTCGTGCGCGTCGCATCGCCTCCTCCGACGCCTTACGCTCGGTCATGTCGATATTCATTTCGAGAATCGCCGCTTCGAGCGAGCTTTCGCGATCGAGTACCCAGCGACTCGCGACGACAATCGTCGCCCCCTCGCGGTTTTCGTGCTCCAGCTCGCCCTCCCACGATCCGCGAATCGCCAATTCTGATTCGATCTCCGCCAAAGGGCGTGGGAACCGCGTCTTCAAGAGTTCGTGCGATTGGCGTCCCAGGACCTCGTCCTTGGTCCATCCGTAAAGCCGCTCGGCCCCCTGGTTCCAAGAGTCATCACGCCTTCCATCGTGCGGACCATGATGGCGTCGCGGGCCATGTCGATCAACCGGACCTGCTGCCCCAACTCGGCGGTCCGCTCACGGACGCGTTGCTCGAGTTTTCGTTCATGAGCCTGATCTGCACTTCCGATTCTTGCTCTGCGTGATATCGAGGTTGATGCCGACCATGCGTTACTGGCGTGCCGTCGTCGCCGAAGAACGTGGCGCCGCGGGCGGCCAGCCATCGAACCGAGCCGTTGGACAAAATAATCCGATAATCAACTCGATAGGGGACTCCAGGCTATCAAGGCCGCTCGGCGGCGGCGCGAACGGCGGCGCGGTCGTCAGGATGAACAATCGTCAGATAATCGGCGAAGCCGGTGAAAGGTCGATCGTCGGGACGGTCGTAAAGCAGCGAGAGCGAATCTTGGTACGGGATTCGATCGGCCTTGAACGTCCCACTCCCAGTTGCGCGATCCGGGCGGCTGTCATGGCCACCCGCTGCCGTTCTTCGCTGGACCGCAACGCCTCATTCGTCCGCTTACTCTCGCTTATGTCGCGAGCGACCGTAGAGACGCCAACGATCCGCCCGGAGCCGTCTTTAATCGGCGAGATGGACAGCGAGACGTCGACGGCGCCCCTCTTTGGTTATCCGGATCGCCTCGAAAGGATCCAGGCGATCCCCGCTCCGGAGTCGCTCGAGAATGACCAAGTCATCGTCCTGGCGATCCAGGGGCGTGAGGAAGGTGATCGGCCGGCCCAAGGCCTCGGAGGCCATGTAGCCGAACAGCTTTTCGGCGCCGGCGTTCCACGACGTAACGACGCCATTCAGATCGTTGCCCATGATCGCGTCTCGAGATGAATCGACTACTGTTTCCAGGTATGTGCGCTCATTTTCAACCCGTCTGAGTTCTTCGAGGGTGCGGGCCAACCCCTCCTCGGTCCGTTCCGTGATCATCCGTTCCAACTCGGCTGGACTCAAGAGGGCCATGATGGCTGGCCGCGCACGTCGCAACGACCATACCGCCCACCACGACGCCATGCCCGTTAATACCAAGACGTGGCCCGAGAGCCGGTAAATCGGGTGCAAGAACGCGACCATATCCAGGAAATGGCCAAGTCCACACAGGCTGACGAAACAGACGAAGGCGCGGATCAGACCTCTGAATGGACTCCCATTCGCCCCTGAGAGCCAAGTCTCCAAATCAGAATCGGCAATGCGATGTAGGCGAGCAGGACAAGCGTGTTGCCGGTCAAGTGCTCCCAGACGAGCCAGTCAGGCCACGTCTCCCTCAGCCGACGCGGAATAAATCCGCTCGTGCTGAAAACCTGACCGAGGGCGGCTAGAAATCATTGACATGTCGATGCTGAGCTCCCAGGGAGGAAATCCGCAAGCCTTGCCCGACCGCTTGCCAACGAGGTTCTCGAGCCGCTCTGAAGCAGCTTAGAACGAAAACCAGATCGGTGAGCCGAATCGGCTTCGTCCAGAACTCTACCCACGCGGCCGCCTCGAGGCAGTTTCACTCCAGAGCATCCGGAGAGTTCCCAAAAATCCGGTGCAACTCTCGGGAAGGATCGCCAAGGCGGAGTGCGCGAAGGCTTCTTACCCGCCCAGTGCTGGCATATGGACGTCGAGAAAGACTTCGTCGTAGCGGCCGAATGCCTGAAGCATCCCTCGGATGGCCGTTCGAAGCCTCTCGCCGTCGTCAGCTAAGAGGATCCGTAGGGGCTTCGGCGCAGCGGCATGTCGTAAGACACTAAGTGCCATCGTCGGCTCCTAGGAGATGCGTTTCTCTAGCTGTTGTAAAGTTGCGCATGACAACGCGCCAAGCTCGGGTCATCGACCGAAGGACAACACAAATACCGCCTTTTGTGATCCTCCTGAACGAGACGCGACTCGAACCAAGTCGGACAACCTTGATTCCGACCGATCTTGCTTGCTGCTAGCTCCGATAATAGCAAAAGAAGTTTTGTTAAGCAATCCTCCAGTGCTACAAAACGAACAAAAGGCAGAGTTTTGTTACTCTCACGGGTCAATTTCGACGGCTTTGTCGCCATAACGTGCCCAAAGGGGTGCGACTGCTCAAGGACTCCTCTTAAAAGGCGAACCGACGTTGCAATCGCAATGTGTGTTGCGATGTGCTCCGAATCGCTTCTGGGTTCGGAGCAAGATTTCGAATTCCTGCGGCAGCTTCGCGGCTTTGGCGGAGTCGACCAGTGGCGCGGCGAGACGTGTCGTCGGCTCGGGGCCCAACGCAAGGCACTTGGAATTTGGCTTTCCCGGCGGGCCCGTCGGTTGCGGATGCATACCCATAGCGTCTGGACGCGGCCCTCGTTTCGTATGTGCATGCTGTTATGAGAAATTCCTACGATCGGTTTCTCGACGGCATGGCGACGGCCCGACCACCTTGGTAATTTCAACGAGTACCAAGTCGGCTTGAGCATGGAGATGCGCAATTATGAACAACTACCGACAGTCGTCGTTAACCTTTGCCTTTGCACTCGCTCTGGCAACTCTCGTCGTTCTCTCGCCTGCAAAGCTCTTGGCCCAGCCGCAGGTCATGGGGCAATGGTCGCCCGTGTTCCCGACTCCGAACGTGATGATTCACGCAAGCCTGCTGCCCAACGGCAAGATCCTCTTCTGGTCGCGTAGGGAAGCGGGAGAAACCCTCGACCCGCACCAGTGCACGCCTCGACTCTGGGACCCGAGTTTGGGTACGGGCGCGAGTGCATTCTCCGAGACGGCGAACAAACCGGGTTACAACCTATTCTGCAGCGGCCACACGTTTCTGCCTGATGGACGCTTGTTCGTCGTTGGCGGGCACCTGAGCGACTTCCACGGTTCCCCGCAGACGACGATCTACGACCCTGCGACGAACCAATGGACCGCGGCCGCGAACACGAAAGACGGGCGATGGTATCCGACGGCGGCGTCGTTGGCGGACGGTGGGGTGCTGGTCTCGTTTGGAGGCGATAAAGACGGGGTGTTGAACACGAGCCAACAGGTCTGGAAGGATGGCAACTGGAGGGAGATCGTTAACTTCAACGGCCCGCCGCTCTACCCACGGATGCATCTGCTTTCGGATGCTCGCATCTTCATGTCCGGTCCGACCGCGCTCACGCAGTTTCTGGACACAAGCGGTGCAGGAGTTTGGACTCCCCTGGGCGATAGAGCAGGGGGGTTCAGGGAATACGCTCCCGCCGTGATGTACGACGTCGACAAGGTTGTGTTCATCGGCGGAGGAGACGCTCCGTCAGCGACGGTCGAGACCATCGACCTCAGCGTCTCGAACGCGCGATGGAAGATGACGGAAAGCATGAAATTTAGGCGCAGACAGCACAACGCGACGCTCTTGCCGGACGGAACCGTGCTCGTGATGGGGGGAACTCAGGGCGCGGGTTTCGACAACCTCACTACTGGTCAACCGATTCGCGCCGCGGAGCTCTGGGATCCCAAGACGGGTCACTGGACGAGGTTGGGCGAAGCCGCGGTCGACCGTTGCTACCATTCGACGGCCGTGCTTTTGCCCGACGCCACCGTACTGAGGCGCAGGAGGGGGGGAATTCCGGCCGAACCCTGGAGAACCTTCGCAACCTTCGGCGAACGGCCAGGATCGCGAGAACCTTGCGGTCGATACGCACAAAGATGCTCAGATCTTTTCACCGCCTTATCTTTTCAAGGGTGGCGCGAGGCCCGATATCATCAGCGCCCCGACCGACGTCGCTTACGGCCAGACGTTCAACGTGGGGACTTCGCACCCCGATCAGGTCGGGCAGGTGAACTGGCTTCGGCTTTCGTCCGTGACCCACTCTTTCAATGTGAACCAGCGCCCATCAACTTCTTGAAGTTCAACGCGACCGCGGGCACGCTCGACGTCACTGCCCCTGCCAATGCCAAGCTCTGCCCGCCTGGCCATTATATGTTGTTCGTGCTCGACAAAAACAATGTTCCTTCGATTGCAAAGATCATCAAGATCCAGTGAATCGCCAGGACAGAGACGACTTTGATCGATAAGCCCCGCGAAGGACATTCTGGAAGCGCTGGGTTTGGAAAACGAGAACGACCGAATCCTCTATCAAGGACCAGCACCATGCGAACGAATGATGTTTTCTCTCGGCGTGCTTTGCCGTTGTTTGCACTTCTGACGGTTGCATTTTGGCCAATCAAGGCAAGTGCGCAGGTCCGCGAAGTGGTGGTCGGGATCACTCCGACGTGCCCTTACGGACTGACTGCGTGCTGGGCCGGCGCCTACAAGGCGCTGGGACGAATGGACGGAGTCGAATCGGTCGACAAGGCTCCGAACGCCTACAACTGCACTGCCGCTGTTCGGCTTAAAGGCCAAGGACTGCCGGACCCTGAGAAGTGGGCTTCGCAGTTCAAGTCGATGGTCGACAAGG
This sequence comes from uncultured Planctomycetota bacterium, assembly GCA_963818975.1. Lineage (GTDB taxonomy): Bacteria > Planctomycetota > Planctomycetia > Isosphaerales > Isosphaeraceae > CAWFUI01. Next base: position 119,160 of record CAWFUI010000005.1, read on the forward strand.
CTTATGGATTCCGAGGCATCGAGGTGACGTTAGCGGGTCAAGTCGAGAAGGACGGAGACGAACTGGTCATGAAGGTTGTCGGCGTCGAGAAGCCGATCTTGCTGGGCGCCTTCGAGCATAAGCTCCAATTGAACGCCAAGAAGGCGGCTCTACGGCAGCCTGAGCCCGACGAGCGCAAAGCATTTGATGAGCTCGCCTCCCAGGTGAAATCCACCGACGGCGGCGTCGTCAAGGTCCAATTGACAGGTCCACTGACGAAGTCCGCCAAAGGATTCAAGGTGGAGGTCCGCGAATTCTTTCAACCTGCGGAGGAAGCCAAGGACCATCCGAAGGGCTAATTCGGGAGCGGGCGCGGGCGAAAGTTCGTAGACGAATGTCCAATGACCGCGGGCCTTGCACTCGAGGCTCCAGGGCGCCCGCTATTCGAACACGGAATTCCGCGCGTAGAATGGCGGACCGATTGCGTTTCGTGCTCGAACGATGCGAGGCATTCGAAGAGCCTGCGGACTCGAGACGCCGTAGGCCGGAAACTTGAACCGAAAAGATCGCGTCCATTGGAACCTGATTCGAGCGTCGGCGAGTATTCACTTGCCACTGGTGAAGCCGCAGTCCGTCGGCTTTCGGCTCTGCACAGGATCTATGCACCGGCAGGGCGGAGGGTCCTCCTCCAGGCGGGGTTGGAACCGGGGATGACGGTCGTGGACCTGGGCTGCGGCGTAGGCGGCCACGACGCGCATGCTAGCGGAACTGGTAGGTCCTTCAGGGACAGTGACTGGCGTCGATGTGAATGCCGCTCAACTCGAACAAGCTCGCAAGCTGAGCCATGCCGAGGGAGTTCCGCATACGATCTTCGTGGAGGCCAGTGCAATAGGAACAGGCCTGCCGAGCGATGCGTTCGACCTGGTCTATTGCCGCTTCCTGCTCCTGCATCTGGTCGATCCCTCCGCCTGCCTTAGGGAGATGTTGCGGAATCCTTAAACCAGGAGGCGTGTTGGTGGTCGAGGACGGCGACCTTTCCACCGCGGGCAGCATTCCCAGCAGCTCGCTCGATTGGCCCTCGGATTTGTTCGGCAGGCTTGGATTGGCGCGTGGCCTGGACTATTCCCTGGCAAATCGGCTATTCCATCTGGTGAAGGCAGAGGGCTTACAACTTCCCAGCGTCGAGATCCACCAGCCGGCGTTGGCGAGGGGAGAGGACCGCTTCCTGCTCAAATGGTCGGTCGAAGAGGCAGGGCCGGCGTTGGTTCGAGAAGGTTTGGTCACGCCGTCGGAACTGGAAGCGATCCTCGCGGTGATGGATCGAGATACACGAAACCATGATATTCTGGTGCTGACGCCCCGAATGTTCCAGGTCTGGGGACGTAAGCCGAATTGACTTATTGATTGACGTTTATTGCCGCGAAGAAGGGTTTTTGTTGATGAATTCCATCTGGATCGCTTTGACCTCGCTTGGCTGTTCGTTCGCCGGCGCATGGCTCGGCGGTTTCTTACGAGAACGTTTGCCGGAGGCGCACCGGTCGCAAGAAACCGCGGAGGTGGTGAAGCTGGGCACAGGCCTGGTTGGAACGATGGCTGCTCTTGTCCTGGGGCTTTTGGTCGCGTCGGCGGCGACCGAGTTCAACACCGAAGCCTCGGGCGTGCAGACGATGGCAACGGACTTTATTCTTCTCGATCGAGCGTTGGGACGCTATGGGCCGGAGGCAAAGCCGGCGCGACAGAAGCTTCACGACTTGTTGGACGGTTTCGTCACGTCGATCTCGTCCAGGGGCGACGTGCCACCCGATCGCGCTATTTCGGCTCGAACGTCGTCTCAAGCCTCGATGATGTTTGACGCGATCCGCGACCTTAGCCCAAAGACCGAACCGGAAAGGATTATCCAGAATGAGTGCTTGAAATCGTGCACTGAGCTTGGAAAAACCCGCTGGGCTCTGATCCAGGGAGCGGACAATCCGATTCCCACGCCCTTCCTCGTGGTTCTCATGTTCTGGTTGACGGCGCTTTTTCTGGGCTTTGGGCTCATCGCGGCGCCGAACGGCACTGTTCTCGCCACGTTGTTCGTCTGCTCCGTATCGGTAGCGGCGGTGCTCTTCATTATCCTTGACCTGAACCAACCGTTCGATGGACTGATCCGGGTCTCGATGGATCCGATTCGATATGCACTTGCCGAGGTTGGCAAATGACGGCTTCAAGCCATGCGAAAGCCGACGCGGAAGGAAACCGATGAGAACCAACTCGTTCACCGAAAGCGCCACTGCCGACGGTCGACGAAATCCGCGAGGCGGCTAAACTGATTTACGCGCTCATGCCGCCGACCCCTCAGATCGTTTGGCCGCTGTTGTGCGAGCGAGTTCGCGCGGAGGTCTGGGTGAAGCATGAGAACCATACACCGATTGGATCGTTCAAGGCGCGGACGGCGGTGGTCTACGGCGCCGAGCTCTTCCGGAGTTCGAATCACATCCAGGGCCTGGCGACAGCGACTCGCGGCAACCATGGACAGTCGGTTGCACTGGCGGCAAAGCGGTTCAACGTGCCTGCCTATGTCGTGACGCCGTTTGGCAACAGCTCCGAGAAGAACGCTGCAATGCGCGCCCAGGGCGCCGACTTGATCGAGTTTGGCGGCGATTTCCAGGAGGCCAAGGAGCACGCAAGACAATTGGCAGAGCAACACGGATGGCACTTTGTGCCTTCGTACCACCCGAATATCGTTAAAGGCGTGGCGACATACTGGCTCGAATTCTTTACTGCGGCGCCCGACCTCGACGTGGTTTATGTGCCGATCGGTCAAGGCTCGGGCGTCTGTGCGTGCTCCGCGGTCCGAAATGGTTTGAAACTCCGAACCAGGATAGTGGGCGTGGTTGCCGTTGGCGCGCCAGCGTATGCGCTTTCGTTCGAAGCCGGTCGAAAGGTCGAGGCTGCGGTGAGCACTCTACTGGCCGATGGAATGGCTTGCCGAACGCCCGATGATGCGTCGCTCGAAGTCGTGCTGGCCAACGTCGACCGCGTTGTGCAGGTAAGCGAAGAGGACATTCGCCAAGCGATGAAGCATTATTTCACGGACACGCACAACGTTGTGGAAGGCGCTGGCGCCGCAGGCTTGGCTGCCGCGCTGAATGAAAAGGAGCTTCTGAAGGGAAAGCGTGTGGGTCTAGTGGCCTCGGGTGGGAACGTCGACAGCGATGTGTTTGCGAAGGTGCTGGCGAGTGAAGTGTAAGTTGGGTCATTACCGTGCTTTCGATCGTGTATTCGTAATTCGAGTAGACAGCACCTTTCGCTCCACGAAGGGTCGCCGCGATCACCTTTAGACATCCGAAAACCAGAGGACGATGGAACCGATCGTCCAAGATGACTCTATGGAACTTTCAAGACCCAAGCCGCCGAGCACGCGGAACCCCCGCGCAAACCCGGGCTTGGTGTGAGCGAATCGGTTGAAAAACAAGACCTCGATCACAGAGCAGTCAGATCGCTCTTTTGCGCCGAACGACATCGTTGCGGCGGCTGCTCGCTGGCTTCAGCCCTCAGGCAGGGCCTGCTTCTCACTTCGTATAACCTAGACCCTTGAGAACCTCCAGGACTTCGCACCAGGTCGGGAACAAACGTCCGCTCGTCTGCTTATACGCTTGGAGGGCAAGCGTGAATTCCTGTTCGTCCGTTGGAGAGATCGCGACGACCTGCGCCGCGGGGGTGATTGGAATCGATCGTTTGAGGTTGTCAGTGTGCACTCTCAGCGTGCGGATTGGACCCTGAAACAGGGTTCGTTCGGCAAAATCGCTTCTCGCGACGGCCGGCGTGGTCTGAACGTCAAGCATAAGCAATCTCCTCTACTCTTGTTGAGGGTTCGACCTTGAAATCGTTCCATCGATCGGTTTTGCGGATCCCATCCGCTCCATGAATCTCATCCTTCCCAAACGCTGTTACTGGTCGTTTAATAAGCCGTGACGCAATAGAAAGCAGTCGCCGCGCTTGGAATATCACGCGTTGATTCGGGTGAACAAGAAAGGCGTGAACCGCCGTTCATGTTGCGAATAGGAAACGCAAACGGGCAGGAAGACCGCCGCGCCCCATTTCCTCGAACTCGCGCGCTTGCTTTTTTTTATTCTTGAACTACCGCGCGAGGCTGGGGAAGCTTAAGAAATTCGATTCCCACGAACCTCGAATCGAGTAAGGTCGACTGGACTTAGGCGTTTTATGACGTGAAAGGTCTGGCGAGCGATGCATCCTTTACTCACGTGTTCTGCAATTGCGTTCGTACTTCACTTGGCGGCTTTGGACTCTGCAATCCAAACGCAAGGCCAACCTGCATCGGCTGAACAGCGAAATATCGAGCGGTTGCTGGAGACGCTCGAGAAGACCCCGCGCAAGGGGGCGGTGCTCGACAAGGTTTATGGCTATCACGTCGAGTTGGGGACGGTCGACCGCTTGGTGCAAAGCTACCAGTCGCGGGTTGAGCGCGATCCAAAGGACGGGGCTGCGTGGCAGCTCTTGGGTTTGATCGAGCTCGAGCGAGGTCGTGATGCCGCGGCTGCGGCGGCTCTCGGATGGGCCGAGCGGACCAGGCCCGAAGATCCTCTGGCGCCGTACTACCATGCCCAGGCCCTGGTGTTGGTCGGTCAGACCGACGAGGCCGCCAAGGCGTTCGAACGGTCGATCGAGCGCAAGCCGTCGCGGATCGATCTGATCGAAGTCTTCCAGCAGTTGGGCAGATTGCACCAGCGAGCGGGCAGGCCCGAGCAGGCAGCGGCTGCGTTCGCAAGGCTCGAAAAGATGCTACCTGGCGACCTGCGAGTGCGGGAAAAGGTGGCTTCGATCTTCGAGGACGAAGGACAAATTGAAGAAGCATTGAAGCGGTACCAGGCACTCAGCCGCGACGCCAAGGATCCTGCCAAACGCATCCAGTACACCCTGGCGTCCGCCGATCTCAAAGCCAGGATCGGCAAGCCAAAGGACGCGATCTCGGAATATGAATCAGCGATCGCATCGCTGAACCCAGACGATTGGCTCTATCGCGAAACCAGGCGAAAGATCGACGAGACTTTTCTGCTCGACAACGACCAGTCAGACCTCTCCTCTTACTACACAAACTGGCTCGCGAAGAACCCAGATCGCGAAACCTGCAAACCCGAAAGCCAAACCGCAAGCCAATGCCTCGGCGTCGCCAGACGACTTCGAATCGATCGCCCAGGTCGCCGACCTGGCGATCAACCTTGAGCAAAACGCATTTGCACTCGAATCGCTCTCGAATGCACTTCGAGGCGGACCTCCGATCGTGCCGGCGCGGAAAGACACTTCGGTCGTCCAGCGCATGCCAAAATACTTCCGACCGCCAGGACCAGAGGTCGTCAGGTCTCAGATCGCCCGCAGGATTCTCGAAGCCATTGCGCGGACAAAGGATACTCCACCGCCCCCAGAGACGCTCTACACGAGCTTACGTGAGATAGTCCTTCCTGAAGGTCGTCCCCGCGAAGTCTTTCTCTATCCCGTCCAGCTCGAGCTTGGCTCGGACAATCTGCCCAAGAGCTTGGGCCACAAGCTGGCCAAGGCCGCGGTCGCCACAAACAGGCTCGATGAGCTCGCGACTTTGCTCGAAAAACGCAGAGGCAAGCCGCTCGACGACATCGCGATCGATGTTCTGTTGTTTCTTGGAAATCACGAACGTGGAGACTCTGCCAAAGCGTCTGCTGCTCTTACACGGATCGCTGAAACCTTGCGCAAGAAAAAAGCAGCGCAGCGATTGAGCTCGCCGCGCATGCGATCGTTCCCGCGATCCTCGACAAGCAAACACAAAGCAATGCTCTCGCACTCGCGAGTACACTTGCTTCCGACCGGTCTACCCAGATCGACGGCAAGACGCTGGCTTTCTTCGCGCATGCGGCTGCTGATGCGACAAAAGACGCCGAAGACAAGTCGAAGTTCGTCGAGTGGACTCTCAACGAACAGAAGGCGTGCGATCGGATCGCAGCCGACGGCGAATTCGAGGACGCCCAGGGATTTCGCAAGGAACACTTTGCCCGGCTCGCTCGATCGCTGGCGGGACGAGGCCTTTATCGCGAAGCGTGGAGTCTGCTCGAAGCTTATCACGACGCAGGCCCATCGCGCGGCAGAGATCCAGAACTTGGGAACCTGCTTACTCTCCTGGCGATCAAGGGTTCGAAGATCGCGCTGAAGGAGCGTTATGAACTCCTCAAGTCGTGGACCTTGCCGACCCGCAAGGACGGGTCCGCGGATCATCGCGGACCTTGCGCCTGGTGAGTTCGATCGACCGCCAAAAGTTTTCGGCGAGACAGCCGACATATCGAAGCTAACAACCGATCAACCCAGCGGAGTCATATCGACTGCAGGGCTGCTGTTGAGCGCCTGCGCAAGAAGCCGGCTCGCTCGGTGAACTCTCCAAGGCTCTCGAGGAGGCAGCCGATCAGAACGTCAAGAACGCCAAGCTGTTGCTCATCCTGACCCAACTCTCCCTTGGGAACGGAATGGTCCTGAAGGACACTGTCGAGAAAATCCTCTATGCTGCGTCGATCGATCAGAGATCAACGTATACGGTCGAGCCAACTTTGCCCTGGGCAGAGCTCTTGGTCGCCCGAGCGTGCCTTGACGAGGCATCGCTCGCCGAGAGTGCGAAGGAGTTCCTGAAGAAGCTCGCCAACCCCAATGCGAACGTCGCCGACCTTATCCGAGCAAGAGCGATCGAGGACTTGAGAGCGGCGAGTGCGAAACCAGTAATGAACTCGGTTTCCAGGGGATGGCTGCCTGCTCGAGTCGATTCAGCGTACTCCATGCGACAATCGAGAATCGCGCCTCGTTGGGTTGTCGAGAACAGGGCTCTTGTTCACGGAGGCGGAGACGGCGAAGACTTATTGTTCTTCCCCTATCCGCTTGCTGGCAAATTTCAAGTTAGTTTCGAGACTCGCGCGGACGCTGGACTCGAAGCCGGCGCAAGCTTTGGAGGAATGGTCTTCGAACCGCGGATAGGCGGAGAAATCGATACCACTCTGTCGCCAACAACTCGTCTTTACGGCATGAGACGCTCCTGGCCTCGCGGCCGATCGCTTGTCAACAGCCTGGGCGAGGCGTATCCGCTCGAATGGCTCTGCGGGTCGATCCGTCCTGAAGGGCAGTCGAAGTTTGCGATCGACGTCGACGGCGCTCGCGTGCGTTGCCTTGTGAACGACAAGGTGTTCTTCGAATATCAACAGGCGGCCGCGCGGTTCCCGTGGTTCGCCCTGCACACAGGCGCGGGTAGGCATTCCGAATTCAGCAAACTCGCGATAACTGGGGAACCGAAGATCCCCAGCTCGGTTACTCTGGTCGCGAAGAATCGGCTCGACGGCTGGTTCCCCGTATCACGCGGGGACTCCAGGCCCACGTATGTGGGCGCCGAACCGATCGACAGCCAGGGCATGCAGTCGAAGTATAATCGACACTCTTGGTTTGCCAAGGATGGTGTGATCGTCGGGACACAGAAGAGCGACGACGCATCGCCTGCGCCAAGTTTACTGCAATTTGCTCGGCCGCTCGGAGACGGCGAAAGTCTGACTTACGAATACTTCTACGATCCTGGACGATTCGACGCCTCTCCCGCGATCGGCAGTCTCGCATTCGTATTCGATCCGAAGGGATTGAAGCTGCATTGGATTTCGGAGCTCGACGAAGGCGATTGGACGGGATTGTCCGCGGAAAACATTGTGGACGATCCCAAGGGCAAGTCTGGGCCTCTCTCTCTCAAATCCGGCGAGTGGAACAAGGTGGAGCTTTCGCTTAAAAACGGCGTCGTTCACATCGGAATCAATGGCAAGCCGGCTGGCGAAGTTTCCCTCGAAGGAGTTGGAATCTGGCGTAGTCAATTCGGTCTCTACCACGATCGCACTCGCACGTCGGCAAAAGTTCGCAACGTCGTCCTCTCAGGGCACTGGCCCAAGGAACTGAGCAACGACCGTTTGCGCGATCTATTGAAAGCGACTCCTGGCGAAGAATGACGCAGATCGGGTTTCGGACGGCTTGCTCCTTACGTTCCGATCCGAGAGACTTGCTTACTGTGAGGCAGCACTCTCCACCAGCAGGAACCGGACGATGAGCAAGAAAAAGAAGTCGAAGAAAATGAAAGTTAAGCTCGAGACTGCTTCGAAACTGGCGAAGCCCATTGAGCACAACGGCTCGACGGTCAAGGGTTCCAAGAGAAAACAGCCGAAGCCTGCATCGGACTCTGCCGATCCCTCCTCGGGCAGAATGTTCGCCGACCCCAGGCCCTCGCCCGACGATCTGAGCTTTGACGCCTCCGCCGATTCGGGAATCAAGACAGACACGAAGCAGGCAGAGCCTTTCCCGACGACTCCGCTTGCCAGCGCCGTCATCACGCTCGAAGAGGTGATCGGTACGGCCGCCGTCTCGGCGATTCAAAAGGCAGGTCAGATCGTCTTCCACTGCGTTGGGGATACCGGCGGAGTGAAGTCGCCTGCGCATCAGTTTTTGGTGGCCGACAAGATGGAGCTCGACTATAGCGCTCCCAACTCTGCCGATCAACCTTCGTTCTTCTATCACCTTGGCGACGTGGTCTATTACTTCGGTCAAAGGCAGTTTTACTCCGACCAGTTCTACGATCCGTACAGACACTACCCAGGCCCCATCTTTGCTATACCCGGCAACCACGACGGCGACGTCTTCCCCGGCGAGAACACTGCAAGCCTCGCAGCCTTTATCGAGAACTTCTGCACGCCCACTCCGATACACTCGCCGGATGCGGCCGACTATATCCGCACCACGATGACCCAACCGGGTGTGTACTTCACCCTATCCGCCCCCTTCGTGAAGATTATTGGACTGTACTCGAATGCGCTCGAGAGCCCGGGAGTCATCAGCAGCGAGTCGGGGAAGTATCCGATCAGCGACGATCAGCTCGACTTCCTGGTCGCACAACTCCAGGAGGCGAAGCAGGCCCGCGACGGCGGCGATTCCAGCGCTGTGCTGGTGGCAGTGCATCATCCACCGTACTCGGGAGACGCCGAGCACGGCGGAAGCCCCAACATGCTGGCCGACCTGGACGCCGCAGTCAAAAAGGCTGGGTTCATTCCCGACGCCTATTTCTCGGGTCATGCGCACATCTACGAACGGTTCACGCGGCACCGTCAGCGGCAGGCAAATCCCGTATGTCGTCTGCGGGACCGGCGGCTATCCGAACCTGGTGTCAATGAAACTCCAGCCCAACGGCAAGGCGCTTTCAGCCGCCAGTGCGCGGCCGCGCTGCCTCTGGCAAGGCGACCGACCACGTCCTCGAGGCGTTTGTCGAGCACCGCTGGGGATACCTGCGACTCTTCGTTACGAACAGCATCTTGACCTGCGAATTCTTCGCGACGCCCAAAGACGGCACGACGACCTCTCTCGTCGAACGCCTTGACGCCTTTACGCTCGACTTAAAGACGCATCAGCTGGTCGCGGTGCAGATGCTGGGATCGGCGTGAGGAGGGTTTTCATGAAGCGATTTCGGATTTCCCTATTCGGCGTGTCGTCGGCAATCGTTCTCTTTGCTCTCGCATTCGGAGCTGTTCGTTACCCGACCGGAGGCCTGACGAACGCCTGCTACACGCTCACGTTGATCGTTTTGCTCGGCAGCGTACTGCTTTCGGTTTACTCGAGAGGCTCCAGGAAAGCGTTTTGGTTCGGTTTTATGACCTTCGGTTGGATCTTCTTTTTCACAGAGATCGTATGGTCGTTCCGGATACACGCGCAAGGCGAGTTGCTCGCGCTCAATTCGGGAAATGGATTTGGTGGATTCGGGGGTGGGTTGAGTGCTCTCTACGACACGCGTTTCCCTGGAAATCTGACGGCCCGATTGCTCTTCGCACTCGCGAAGGCCCTACCATCGCGAACAAAAAACCCTCAACTTCTGAGTCAGGCGTTGGTCAATAACGCCATGGTCTTTCATCTCGCGGCCTGTCTGGCGATTGCTCTTGTGGGCGGTATTTCGGCAGTTTGGATCCGAGAATTGGAACTAAGACGTCGAAAATCCCCACCTTCCAAATCTCAGAAGGCGAAGATGATCGCTGGAGGGCTCGTTCTCGTGTTGACGATCTCGATCGGATCGAACATTGAAAACGAGAGCGCCTCGCCCAAGAAGGTCGTCGTTACGGAACGATATTTCCCGGATCGAGACCCGGCGAACACCGATGAAAAGTTTGTGGATTCATCAGATACGTACATGTCAGTTGTCCTTGCTACTATCAGAGAGCCTTCTCTTATGTCATTCGCCGTGGAGAATAAGAGCTCCCAGACCTTCAGGTTTGTCTGGCTCCCCTCATTCGATCGTCCTGGTTGCATCCGTATTGATCGGACGAAGCAAGGAGCGACAGTACGTACTTGGGTTTTCAACGGCACAGGCTCTGCTCCTGGCGGAGTCGCAATGAAACACGTCAAGGAGATCGATTCGGAGCAGTGGTTCGATCTCGAGCAAAGGCTCGAAAAGATCCGTTTCTGGAAGAAACCAGAGCCAAAGAAGCCGTTCGCGGGCGAAGGAGGGGACTCATACGCTAACAGGACGGACGGCGATTCGCTCCTCGTCGAAGGAGTGAAGGGAGGGGAGTACAAAAACCAAGAGTACATCCTCGAGGAAAAGGACGAAGAAGAGCTTTGTCACTTCGTCCTTGTGCTCACCGGTCTGGACATAGAGGAAACCTGGCAACGAGGCCACGGGTTGATTCCATAAACGCTGAGAGTTAAGCCCTCGACTATCCTCACTCCTTCAGCTCCTTGATCTCCACCTTCCTGAATTCGATCGGATGGCTCTCGGCCTGGAGGGCGATAAACCCTTCGCTGAGCATCACGTTGCCGTTCTTGATCAGGTTTTTGGCGTCGCCGTCGGAGTCGTCGAGCTGGGGCTTTTCGTACTCCATCACCAGTTCCCCGTTCACATAATGCTTGATCTTGCCGTTGCCGCGCACCTCGACCTCGGCGGTCACCCATTGGTCGCCGTGGAACGTCGGCGACTTCGAATCGACGCAGTGCGTTTTGATCAGCTTGCCGTCGATGACCACGTGAGTGCCTGGCGAGCACATATTGCATGTTGGCCTTTTGTCTTTGCCATTTCCGCCCAGGACTTGCACCTCGACCGAGACAGGGAACTCTTGGTCCTTCCGCATCGTCTCGACCGGCTGGCAATGGATCATCGCGCCGCTGTTGCGAATGGCCCAGCCGGGCCCGCCAGGACACTGGTCGCCGACGAAGCGATATTCGACCCGTAGCCGGTAGTTCGAATATTTCTTGGCTGTGAACAGGTGCCCGAACGCGCCGTCGAATTTGGGGTACTTGTCGTAAGAGACCTTCAAAACGCCGTCCTCGACGCGGAAGGTGTCTGCATAGTTCACACCTGCGTCGTAACCCTTGATCTTGGGAGTCCAGCCTTCGAGGTTCTTGCCGTTGAACAGGCTCACCCAGCCGTCCTCGGGGCTTGCATTGCGACCGTCGGCGTGCATGCGCGACGACATCAGCACACAAACAGCGAAAGCCAGTCCGCGTAAGATCCTGCAAGCGCGCCCGTATTGCCCCTTGCTCCCCAAAATCGTCTGCATGTTGATTGGCTCCATTGTCATTTTCGAGGCTTGGATAATCGTGTCGGGCGATTGGAAACCTCGTTCAAGATCGCTTCGATTCGCTCGAGATCCACGGGCTTGACGAGGCATTGATCGAACAGCGGCTTCCCGTTGAACTCGCCTGGGTCGGCGATTCGGTATCCGGAGACCGCGGCGATGGTGCAATCGGTCAGGCCCTCCGACCTCAGAGCCTTGGCAACATCGTACCCGTCGGAGTCGGGCAAAGAAACGTCGAGCAGGACGACGTCTGGATCGAGCGCACGAGCCTGCTCGAGCGCCGATTTTCCATCGCGCGCGCTCGCGTGCTCGTGCCCCAGGGTTTCGATCAGCTTGCCAAGCGCGTTGCTGAACGACGCATTGTCGTCGACAACCAAGACGCGGCAAACTTCGAGTCGGTGGAGCCGGACCCGAGGGAGCTGGAACTCCTGGTCCTTCGTCTTCCAGTTCCGCGTGGACGTACCTTGTCTGTTGCGTCACGGCGTCGATCCGCTTGCAGATCACCTCGATTTGCGCATCGATCAGTTCCTTGGCGAACTTGATGTGTTCTGGGTCGTTGGTCTTGCTCAAAAGTCGAGAAGCGTTGTTCATGGCTCCCAGGGGGTTCCGAAGGTCGTGAGCAAGCTTCGCCGCCAGCCTGGTGGTGCGCTCGCGAGACTGGATCAAGAAGCGAAGCGTCTCGGCGACTTCCGTCCGATCGATTGGCAGCCGAATTGTGAGCCGCCAGGCCAAAAGATCGTTCTCGACGAGTGCATCGGGCGTATTTTGGTTCTGGTCGCGAAGCACAAGGATGGGCGGATCGAACCGTATCGACCCAGCAAGCGCTTTCACCTCAGCGATTGAATCGGCTCGGAGAGCGCCTGCCAAGGCAGATCGGCCGAGCTCGTCAACAAAGGCCGCGGCGTCGCTCGCCCAAACGGGCAGAACTCCTCCCGCGAGTAAAGCCAAGCGCAAGCCGTCTGGGTCGTTGAGTTCGGGGGCGAAGTAGACCACGCGGACTTGCTCTTCGCTCATTGCTTGTTGCTCGCTCACACTGCGGATCGATTGAACAACCAAGGCGTGTAGAGGCTTTTCTCGAGAATTCGGAAGACATCGATCGGAACGAAAACCATCAGACTGCGCCCAATGAGAGTTTGCCGATCGATTTTCTCAACGAGGTATCAATCCCTGCTCGGCGAACTGACGAAACAATCGCATGAACATTTCCTCGGTATCGACCACGTCGTGAAAGCCGAACCGGCGGGCCTTGGTTGTATCGCTGATCACGTCGTACTCGATCCGGAAGACGAATTCAGTAAACCCCCAGCTTGCCACCTTTTCAAAGGGATGGGGCACGAGCCCGTGCTTTTCGACGATCTTTTGCCAGAGCGGCGCCTTGTCTGCCATCAGTTCTGCAAGACGAAGCGGCAAAGGTGCAGCGGGCGCAAGGCCAAAGTGTTCGCCGATCTTAGGCCAAAGGTTCTCCCAGCGGAAAAAGTCTCCATTGGTGATGTTGAAGATCTGGTTGGCGCATCTGGGCTCGGTCGCGGCCCAAACGCCGGCCCTGGCAAGATGCAACGCGTCGGTCGCTTCGAAGAGCGTCGCAAACGCTGCCCTCGTTCCTGGGAATTGCAAAGGCAAGCCAAGCTCTTTGCACATCGTCGCGTAGACGGCGATGGCCGTGGACATATTCATCGGATGGCCAAGCGCTGGCCCGCAGACGAGGCTTGGCCGCAGCGCCGACCAGCTCCAGCGTTTGCCTTTCTGGCGTTCGATCAAGAGGTCTTCTTGGTCGAAGTAAAAGTTGGGCGGAAGGTGGCGGGGATCGGTCTCCTTGGCGGGGGTTTTGTAGGGACCGAAGTGGCAGCCGTAAGCCTTTGCGCCTTCGATCAAGCAAACGTGCTCGAGGTTAGGAGCGGAGGGCTCGATCGCATCGAGCAAGTTGCGCAGCATCGCCGTGTTCACCAGCGACATCTCGTGCTCGGTGGGTTGAGCGAGCAACGCCGCGAAGAAGATATGGGTGACTTCCGTCAGCGATGCCAATCGCTCTTGGCATTGCCGCGGATCGGTCAGATCGACCGAGAGGAATCGGCCGGTGCGACTAGGATCTGGCGGTTTTCGTGCGAGCGCGACCAGGTCCCAATCGTCGCGATTCTCGAGTAAATCGACGAATCCCCTGCCGACCACGCCGCTTGCGCCGGCAACAAGTGCGGTTTTTCTGGTCAATGGAGATTGCTCCCTTTTCCGCTGAAGTCTGTGCGCAGCTTGCCCGAGCTTCGCCCTGGCTCATAGAATAAGGGCTCAAGCCGACCAATCCCAACGGGAACTGACGACGACGATGGAAAACCAAGAGACGCTCGAACGAAGGACCCCAGCCCCAGCGGCCACTTACCCAATGCATGCAGAGCCAGGCAAAGCGCCCTCGGGGGCACGCGAGCCAACGCTCGTTCCCGAACGCGGCTGGCACTTCTTGCACCTGTTCTACAAGGTCGATCGAGCAGCCCTGGCGAAGTTTTCCGAAGCCGAACGAAACAAGGCGCGGGAAGAATTGACGCAGCTTCTCGACCACAAAACCGCCGAAACGCCCCCCGAGCAATTTCAGTGCTTTGGCGTGCCTGGGCACAAGGCCGACATGGGAATCATCATGGCGGGGACCGACGTCAAGGCCTTGAGCGACCTTCAGCTTTCAATCGAAGCCTCGGCCGCGGGCCCAGCGCTCGAGCCCAACTACTCGTTTTATTCGATCACCGAGATCTCCGAATACGTCCCCGACGTCGAAGAGTACGCCAGGCTCTTGCGCGAGCGCGACGGCCTGGATCCTGCGAGCACGATGTTCGAGACCAAGGTCAAAGCGTACTCGGCCAGGCTCGAGCCGATGAACAAGCAACGCCTCTATCCCGAGTTCCCCCAGTGGCCTTGCCTCTGCTTCTATCCCATGAGCAAAATGCGCGAAGCTGGGCAAAACTGGTATATGCTCACCCATCGCCAGCGCACCGACCTGATGCACGAACACGCCAAGTCGGGAATGAAGTTCGCTGGAAGGGTCACTCAACTCATCACGTCCTCCACCGGCCTGGACGATTGGGAATGGGGCGTGACGCTCTGGGGCAAGAATCCTTCGTACTTGAAAGACATCGTCTATACGATGCGGTTCGACGAAGCCTCGGCCAAGTACGCTTCTTTCGGACAATTCCTGTTCGGATTCATCTTGAGTCCCGCCGAATTAATCAAACATTTACGAATCTGACAGCGATACCCGCGCCGCCGGTTGGCTGACACTTTTTTGACGTGAAGGACGAGCACTATGTGGAACTGCCCAAAATGCGGATCGACGGTTGATTCGGGTTTCGACGTCTGCTGGGCCTGCGGCACGTCGGTCGACGGCGTTGAGGATCCAACATTCAGGCCAGCCGAAGACTACGATCCCATCGAGACGCCTTCCGTGGCGCCCAGGCTCGATCCGATCGATACGCTCGGAGTCGCCGAGCTTCCTGAGTCTGCCCCAGTGAACCTTGTCGAATGCTACAGGGCTTTGGACCTGATGCAGGCCCAGTTCATTGCCGATCAGCTCATCTCTCAAGGCATCCCCGCCGTGGCGGACACCCACGACCTGCACGATTTTTTCGGCGCGATTAGTCAGAGCCCGCGCGTTTTCGTACGCGCCGAGGATTTGCCCATGGCCCGAAAGTGGCTCGAGACGTTCGAGACCAAGCACGCCGAGCATCGGCATTGAGCAAATTCTGGAAAACGGTTCAGGGCCGTAAATTACGGCGCGTTCACAATATATGCTTTGTTGTCCGACGCCGCGATCGCCAGTTGCTTTCCGTCTGGGCTAAAGGCCACTCCATAAGCCATGGTGTTCGGCGGCAACTTTTGGTTGGAAATTGCTTTGCCGGCGTCGACGTCCCAGATGAAGAGCGTGCCGCTGTATCCAACAGAGGCCAGTTTCTTGCCGTCGGGACTGAAAGCGACCGAGTAGACGTCGTCTGGGTGCCCTTCGAGCTTTTTGATTTCCTTGCCATCGGCGACGTTCCAAATTCGGATGGTCTTGTCGACCGAACCTGAAGCCACCGCCGATCCGTCGGGTTTGAATGCCACTGTATAAATCGCAAGCGTGTGGCCAGCGGATTTACGGAGTTCCTTGCCGTCGGCTGGGTTCCAGAACTTCACCAGCTTGTCGTCCCCTGCGCTTGCGATGACGTCTCCCTTTGGGGCAATCGCCACCGAGTAAACCACGTTTTCATGGGCTTTCTCGATCGCCCGGATTTGGTTGCCCTTTTCGGCGTCCCATTGGCGAATCGTTTTATCGGCGCCGCCAGTGACGATCTGCTTGCCGTCGGGCGTCCAGGCCACGGAATAAACCTGCCCGCCGTGCCCAGCCAAGCTCAAGAGCGACCCAGGCGGAGTGGTCTGCCAAACCTTGACGGTTTTATCTTCGGAACCGGTGACGATCGTCGTGTTGTCTGGCAGGACTGCAATGGCGTGGACTCCGCCGCCATTTCCAGAGAGCGCTTGGAGCTCGGCCTTGGTTGGATCTGGCGCTGCCAGGTCGAGCACCTTCGCCAACGGCTCGGCGAGGCCAATTGCAACAATCTTGCCGTCGCCGGATACGGCGAGCGATTCGACAGCCGACGGCTGGGCAGGGAAGTTTACGAGGTTCTTACCGTCGGCCGTGCTCCAAACCTTGATCGTCTTGTCATTGGAGCCCGAGACGATCTTCTGTCCATCCTTGGTCACACCCACAGCACGGACTGCGTCGCCGTGGCCAGCGAGCGTCCTTACCTCGGAACCATTGTTGACGTCGAAGACCTTGAGTGTTTTATCAGCGGATGCGGTGATCACCTGAGCTCCGTTCGGCGTGACGGCCACTCCAAAGATCGGGCCCTGATGTCCCGCATAGACGCGAACTGCCGACGGAGTCCAGACGCGAACCTTGTTGTCCGATCCCGCCGAGACGACGGACTTGTTGTCCGGCTGAACGCTCACACCTTGGATCGCGGCATTGTGTGCGGAAAGAACCTGGAGTTCGCGACTCGTCGCCGCATCCCAGAACCTTACTGTGTTGTCCGCCGATCCGCTGGCGAGCCGATTTCCATCGTTAGAAAGGGAGACCTTCGTCACGGGGCCGCCGTGCCCGGAGAGGGTTGCAATGTTCTTCCCATCGCCAACCGTCCAGAGTTTGATCGTCTTGTCGGCCGAACCTGTCGCCAGTTTCTGACCGTCTCGCGAGAGGTCAAAGGCCAGCACAGCCTCGCTATGCCCGCCGAAATCACGGATTGATTTGCCATCGCTCACGTTCCAGAGCTTGGCTGTCTTGTCAGCCGACGTCGAGAACAATAGGTTTCCGTCGTTAGGAGCGAACGCAAGGGCGTGCACTCTACCTCCGTGCCCTTGAAGCGCCTTCACTTCTATTGCGTCGCCAACATTGAAAACTCGGATCTGATTGTCCTCGGTCGCGGCGGCAACCTGCGCACCATCGGCACGAAACGCGAGGGCAGTCGGAGGGGATGGTAGGTTCTCGATTTTCTTGACGTTCGACCCGTCGCCCACGTTCCAAATTTGAACAGTTTTGTCGTTCGAGGCCGAGGCGATCTGCCCGCCGTCCGCTTTGAACGCGAGCGCCGTCACGGCATCGTTGTGTCCTGATATCTCTTTCACGAGTGCGCCGTCGGCGGCGTTCCAGATCCGTATAACTTTGTCTCCTCCTGCGGTTGCGATCTTCGAGCCGTCGGGCGATGTGGCGAAAGCCTTGATCTCTCCCTTAGCATCGATGACGCGAGGATCGGCGACGGGAAGTTGCCAGAGCCTGGCGATCCCATCGGAGCCTGCCGAGACGATCTGTTGATTGTTCGGCAGATACGCCAACCCCAGGATCGAATCGACTGGCGTTTCGATGACGCCCTGGGCAGCACCGTCGCCCGCGGACCAGAACCGTATGGTCCTGGCTTTGTCGCCGCTGGCGATCTGAGCTCCATCGCTCCGCCAGGTGACGGATGCGACGTCGCCGTTGTGCCCGTTGAGATCCCTTTGGGGAGAGCCAGCGCCAAGATCCCAGATCTTGATCGATTTCGCGCTCGCTGCCGCGGCGAGCTTTCCGTCTGGGCTTGTGGCAAGCGAGGCGATCGGACCCGGATGGCCTTGAAGGTCCTTGACGGGACCTGGCGTTGGAATGGTCCAGACCTTGGCGAGGTTGTCGAGCCCGCCCGAGACGATCCTCTTGCCGTCTGGGCTTACCGCGACCGAGAGGACGAGCTTGGTATGCCCAGCGAAGGTTTTGATCTCTTTGCGGGTGGCTGCATCCCAGACCTTCACGGTGTTGTCGAAAGACCCTGTGACGATGCGCTTGCCATCGGGCGTCCAGGCCACGGAATAGACAGGCGCCGTATGACCGTCGAGCGTGCCCACAACCTGCACCGACTGCTGCGCGAAGGCCAGGCCGGTAAGGGCGAAAAGCGAGGTCAGGCACGCTGCCGCCCGTGGACGGTTTTTGAGCAAACGGATCATAAGGGAAATCTCCCAGGAGTGAACAGGTCGGGAGCCGACCGAGAAATTCCAGCATGCCTCTGCCGGAAAACCTACGCTTCAGGTGGGATCGTCGGCCTTCGACGCCTTCCGAGACCGTTGCCGATGCCAAGGACGTCGATCCCCGACGATAGTCTGCCCAAGGCCCAGTTGCAACCGTCTTCCGACCCCGCCCCGGCGCCGACCGGCGATCATGTAGGCCGCAAACCACCAAGTTCGTTAAGATGACTTTGCGCACGGGCCTGCCACGCGGAATCGATCACCAGGGAACGCTCATGTTTTTCGACCTTACGAATCAGGTTGCTTTGATCACTGGCGGCGGCAGAGGCATTGGCGCTGGCATCGCCCGCAGACTGAAAGCGGCAGGCGCCAGGCCGGCAATCCTCGACATGGACCTTGCCCGAGCCAAGAGCGTGGCATCCGAGCTCGGCGGCGTGGCCGTGGCAGCAGACGTCACCAGCGAGGCAGAGGTTGCTCAGGCCGTGAAGGACGTCGAACAAACGCTCGGCAAGGTTTCGATCCTCGTCAACAACGCCGCGATCACGGGCAGAGCCGTAGTGAGCTGGGACCTCTCGGTCGACGAGTTCAAACAGGTCTTCGATATCAACGTCAACGGCGTTTTCATCTGCTCGAAGGCCGTGATCGGCGGGATGATCGATTCCAAGTACGGCAGAATCGTCTCGATCGCATCGATTGCAGGCAAGGAGGGCAACCCCACGCTCATGCCCTACTCAGCTTCAAAAGCGGCGGTCATCAACCTGACCAAAGTGCTTGCCAAAGAAGTGGTTGGCAAGGGGGATATCACAGTCAATGCGATCTCGCCGGCGGTGATCCGCACCGAGATGGTTGAAGCCCTCCCGCAAGCGACCATCGACTACATGGTCTCGCGGATTCCGATGGGGAGGACCGGGACGATCGACGAGGTGGCTTCGCTGGTCCATTACCTGGCCAGCCGCGAGGCAAGCTTCTGCACAGGGCAGTGTTACGACCTTTCCGGCGGCAGAGCGGTCTATTGAAAACCCGTAGCGACGACTCTTCGGCGCTTAAACAGGACTTTCGCTTGAAAAAAGCTCCGAAATCTGGTTGATTGTGCAAATTCCGGCCGAAACCTTCAGGGCGTTCGAGAAGGATAGCGGGGCTCTTCTAGGAAGGTGTTAGACGCGATGCCGCTGCGTTACTGGCTCTTGCATGCGAATGGCACGCGGCAGTTGATCGATCCCAACCTCTTCGACCTCCAAGAGGTTGCCGAAGACGCTCGAAGAGAGGGCGGAGAGCTGCTTGTCGAGGGTCTCAAGGTTCCACGCGTCAGGACGAAGCGAGCCGCGACTCCCCGCGCCGGCCGGGTTGCCAACAAGCAAGAAGCGGCGCCCG
Organism: uncultured Planctomycetota bacterium; assembly: GCA_963818975.1. Lineage (GTDB taxonomy): Bacteria > Planctomycetota > Planctomycetia > Isosphaerales > Isosphaeraceae > CAWFUI01. The sequence goes on from CAWFUI010000005.1 coordinate 138,605, forward strand.
TCGCAGCCGTGCTTCCAACCAAGTTCATGCCGCCGATCTCGGCGCTCGAGCCGATGTTTCGGATGCGGCTTTCCCTGATCCACCAGTGCAAATACGACTACATCCTCGAACTCAACTCCAGGCCGACGAATCGGGTGCTTGGCGGCTATTACAAGTCTCGAGCGCTCGTAAGGGTCTATACGCACGACCGCGAGACCGGTCCAAGGCCGCTCGACGAGGTGTTCGAGACCTTCCTCCACGAGATTGCGCACCATCTCGAATACACAGAGCCCTCGACCTTCTCCGCGCGAAAATGCGGCAGAGTCAAGGGCATGATGCATAGTCCGCTGTTCCACAAGATCTTCAAGATGCTCAAGAACCGCTGGGCAGTGTGCTATCCAAGGGAGCTTCCCGCGGGGAAGGTCGAGACTGCCGGGGTTGAGACGCCGAAAGACGCGTGAGTCGTCGCTCCTTGTCGAGTCCATTTCGCGGAAGGGCGTCAGGTGCATAGCCTGCGTGCGGCCAGATGACTCGCTCGTCCAAGGGACTGCTGGCCCCTGGGCTGCTGGGAAGCTGATACGATTGTCGAGCAGACATGGCTCTTTTTCTTGCGAACCGCGCTCTCCCAGCGCCCCCGTTTACGCCTCTTCATTGGGAGGCGCTGCGTGACCGACAGGCAAAGCCAGGATACTGAATTCGCACTCGAGGAGTTCCGGTCGTACCTCGCGTTGCTGGCAAGGTTGAAACTCTCAGCAGACGTTCGCGCGCGGTCGATCTTTCGGGAATCGTCCAGCAAACGCTCTTCGAAGTGCACCGTACGGCGGACGAGTTCGCCGGTAGGACCCGCGAAGAGAAGGCAGGCTGGCTCAAGAGGATCCTCGAGAACAACCTCACCGACGAATTGAGGAAGCTCAACGCAGCTCGCAGGGATTTCACGCGTGAGCAATCACTTGACGAGACTCTCGAACGATCGGCCGCCCGTTGCTTGGAAGCGTTGGCTGCGGATCAGACCTCGCCGTCGATGCGGTTCGAGCGCGGAGAACAACTTTTGCTCATGGCAAGGGCGATCGCCGAGTTGCCGGAATCGCAGAGAGCCGCGGTCGAGATGCACCATTTGCTCGGACTTCCGTTGGTCGAGATCGCCACGCGTTTGAATTGCTCTAAGCCCGCGGTTGCCGGACTGTTACGCAGGGGCATGAAAGCGCTTCGGGCCCGGCTCATCGAGATCGAAGAGGCAGACGCATGATCGACCGAGAAGAGAACCAGACACTCAAAAAAGAGAAGCAAGAGAACCAGACACTCAAGGATCGGCTCGACGCCGTGTTGGCTCTGTATCTCGAGGAACGCGAGCTTTGCGGGCTGGCGGATCGACCCAGGCTGTTACGTGAAAACCCGGAGCTGGCCGACGAGCTCGTCGAGTTCTTCGCCTCGGAGGATCAGTTCGAGCGATTGGCGGGCGTTCCCCGGAGCGGGAGTGGTCGAAGCGGCTCGGAGCCTCTCTCGACGAATACTGAGAGGAGCGTGTTTCGGCGACTTGGCGACTATGAATTGATCGAAGAGATCGCCAGGGGCGGAATGGGCGCGGTGTACAAGGCTCGCCAGATTTCACTGAATCGGATCGTCGCGGTGAAGGTGATTCTTTCTGGCAGGCTCGCTTCCGAAGAAGAGCTGCGGAGGTTCAAGAACGAGGCAGAGGCCTCGGCCAGGCTCGAGCATCCAGGAATCATACCGATTTATGAGATCGACGAATCTCATGGATTGTATTACTTCAGCATGCGATGGATCGACGGACCGAGCCTGGCTGCGAGCGTGACTCGCTTTCGTGCGAACCCGCGAGCGGCTGCGGAGCTGTTGATGAAGGCTGCGAGGGCTGTGCAGCACGCCCACGAGCGTGGGGTTTTGCATCGAGATCTCAAGCCCGCGAACATTGTTCTCGATTCCGAGGGAGAACCGCACGTCGGCGACTTTGGACTGGCGAAATGCTTGCTGCCCGACGGCGCGTCGGTGGGGCAGGCGTCGAGCGCGATGGTGGGCTCGCCGAGCTACATGGCGCCCGAGCAAGCCTCCCAGAGGCCCAGTGCGCATACAACAGCGGCCGACGTCCACGGTCTTGGCGCCATTTTGTACGAGATGCTCACGGGCGCGGCGCCGTTCCGGTCGGACACCGTGCTTGAGACGCTCTTGCTCGTCCGAAACCACGTTCCAGCCGCCGCAAACAAGGTCAACCCGCTGGTCGACAAGGATTTGGCGACGATCGGCTCGAAGTGCCTCGCGAAGGATCCCAGGGATCGTTACGCGTCGGCTGAACTCCTGGCGCAGGATCTCGAGCGTTGGCTTGGCGGGAAGCCGATTCTCGCCAGGCCGATCGGTGCAATCGAACGAGCTCGCAAGTGGATCAAGCGGGAACCCCGGACCGCGGCTCTGGCGTTGTCGGGAGGGTTGTTGGTGTTTGTCACGCTCTTGGCGATTGGCGCCTCGCGAGAGCGATTCCAGCTCAATCGTTCGCTCGACTCGATGTCGATCAAGAGCAAGACCGACCAGAAATCGATCGATCTCTTGCGAGAATCGTCGCGAAAGCTCGAGAAGCAGCGGTTCCAAGCAGATCTGGATCGGATTGCAGCGGCGGACCGCGCCAGGCTGGCCAACGACGTCGCCCTTGCGGACAAAATCCTCGACGAATGTTTGCCCGAGAGCCGAGGCTGGGATTGGGCGTATCTGAAGCGATTATGTCATCAAAATGTCGGAGGCGCTCGAACCCCTCGGTTCGAGAGCCCTTTGTCTCGCTTACTCCCCCGGCGGAGAGGGCATGGCGGTCGGTTCGGACGACGGCAAGGTTCGCATCTACGAAAAGCACGGAACGAAGCCTGTTCATATTCTGGGTGAACGAGGCGAGCCCGCGCTCTCGTTGGCGTACACGAGCCGGGCGGGCCTGGCCGTTGGCAGGGCCGACGGCGAGCTCGAATTGTGGAACCTCGAAACGCCTCTGCGCGTGACAAACATCCGAGCGCACGAAGGTCCGATCCCGGCTTTGCTCTCGACAAAAAACGCAGATTGGGTTGTGACCGGCGGCGGCGATGGGGTGGTCAAGGTCTGGCAGGTTGAGTCAGGGACGCTCGTTAAAGAACTGACACAGTCGGGCGGACTTGTGCTTGCAGTGGTCGTCGATCGGGAAGGACGGCACCTGGCGGCGGCGGGAGCCAAGGGGGTCGTCACGATCTGGTCGGTGGGTCAGGATTGGAAGGCGACGACGTTTCAGGCGAGTGGCGAGGCGATCCGGGCACTCGCATTTCGGCCAGGCGTCATGGAGATCGCGGTCGCGGGGGCCGACGGCGCCGTCGCGCTCTGGGACCTCCAGACCAAGAAGCCGATCGGGACCTTGGGGAAGGCCAAGAATCCAATCAGGTCTCTGGCGTTTAGGGGCGACGGCAGAGAGCTTGCCGCGGCTGGGGGAGACCGGGTTGTGCAAGTGTTCGAGGTTCAGGCGATGCACGAAAAGGCAACGCTTCGGGGATCCACAGCCGAGATCCTGGCCCTGGCCTACAACCCAGAGGGAAGCAGTCTCGCCTCGGCCGATGCGAGCGGGTCGGTTCTCTTCTGGAACGGAACGCCCGAATCGATTTCGATCCCCTCCCAGGACGCTGCGTCGAGCGCTCTGGTCTTTAGTCCGGGCGGGGATTTTGTCATGTCTTCAAATACAGAACATGAGATCACTCTCAGGGACGTTTCGAGAGGCAGGCTGGTCGAAGCCTTTGGGAAGCAGACCGACCATGTGTTGGCGCTGGATGCGAGCGAGGACGGCCGCTGGGTCGCCTCTGGAGGGAACTTCGCGGATGTGAACGTCTGGGACTTGAAGAGCGAAAAGCGGTTGGTCTCGATTCCACATGAGGAGGCGGCGACGCTTTCGCTTGCGTTCGACGGCTCATCGAAGCGGATTGCGGCAGGATTTGGCTCGCCGACGCTCGTCTTGCATGGACCATTCGGCAAGGAGATCAACGATGCAAGAACGCCTGGCTCGCTCGAGGTTTGGAGTCTTCCGGCGGGAGAGTTGAAATGGAGCCAACCATCCCTGGGCGGGCCTGTGCAACAGTGTGCGTTCGATCCCAGCGGAAAGACCGTCGCGGCGATCGAGACCACGGGCTTCGTTTCGATCCACGACGGCCTTTCGGGGGCGACGCTCAAGCGTTTCCAGGCTCACGAGCGATACGGGCTTCGCGCTCGCCTTCAGTCCCGACGGCAAGGCGATTGCGACGGCAGGAGCCGATCAACGCGTGAAATTGTGGGACAGCCAATCGTATGATCTTATTTCAATGCTCGAGGGACATTCGAACTGGGTCGTCTCGGTTGCCTTTTCGCCGGACGGTAAGCGGATTGCTTCCGCGAGTCGCGACCAGACGATCCGAATCTGGGACGTCGCCAGCGGCAAACAGACGCTTCTCCTGTCCGACCTTGGCGCAATTCCGAGGACCATCGCCTTCAGTCCAGACGGGCGGACGCTGGCAGCGGCAACCAGCGACGGGATGTTGAAGCTCCACAAGACTTCCGAACCTTGATCCGTTGGCGAACTCGACGGTGTTCGAATCTAGATCGTGATCGATTTTGAACGTGGAAGAGCGTCTTTCACGTGGGAGTGCATCTTTGCCTTTTCAAGGAGTATGTCTCATGAACGGAAAACGTTGGGGCGTCGCCAGGGCAGCCCTGGTCTATCTCGCGGCCTGGAGTTGTGTCATCGGGTTTCCGGCGGCGGACGCCAAGGAGACGTTCACGATTGGCCTGGACCTCGAGAACGCCGCAAGCCATGCAGACTTGATCGTCGCCGCGCGAGTTTCGGAGGTAACCGAACTGAAGACTGTGCATGGAGGGAAGGCTGTCGAAGTAACGCAGCAATTCCGGTTTCAGCCCATCCGGGTATTGAAGGGCGTATTCGCGCGGCCGGAGCTTTTACTCACGGACCAAGACCTGGGCCAGTATCGTTCGAACGACGAATTCTTGGTGATCGAAAAGGGGCAGATACGCTTGCTCTTCTTGGGCAGATCGGATCGCGGATATATCAACGCAAATCAGGTCAATTCGCTCGATCGTTCTTTGCCGCTTTTGGCTGGGATGGAAGACCCGCTTTTGAAGTCGGTCGAAACGCTGCTCGAGCTTTCCCATGAAACCAATCGGTTCCAGAGGGTGAAGCTGTTGGTGAAGGGTCTCGAGCGAACAGAGGGCAGGGGGGCCGTGGCTTTGCTCAACGCTTTGGCCAGGAGGTCGGTGGTGGGAGCACAGACGCCAGGCGGGATTGACGCTCCGCTCAGGTTCCTCGATTCGAAGGACGACGTACTCCGCGAGGCAGCGGCCAGAACGGTGGGAGAGCTGCTCGAAGACGATTACTTGCAGCAGGAAGAGCCCAGGGCTCGAGCGCGGGACGCTTTGGCCTCCGCGCTCCTGGATCGGCATGTGAACCATCTTGCGTCAAGAGTTGCGATTATCGACGCCTTGGGGTCGGTAGGGAAGCTCGCACTTGTATCCGACCGGGCGCGGAAGTGCCTGGATCTCGCGGGGTTGAGCTCGAAGACGGCGATCGCCGAACGCGCTGCGGTGATCAGAGCGATTGGGAAAACAGGCGACGCCAGGCAGGTCGAGCGTTTGATTGCGTTTTACAACGACCTTCCACTCGACGCTCCCGACGCCCTGGAATCGGCTGCGACGTTCGCGCTCGATAAGATAGGCGCGGTCGACGTTTCCACTAGCCTTCTCGGGCGATTTGGCGGCAAACATCAGGCAGGCTTGGAAGCCAGGCCCGAGATCGATCTGACGGCAAGGCTGCCCGAGGGCAAGGCGGAGGCGGCGCTTTTGGAGGTCGGCAAGGCGAATCTCACCGAAGGCGAATGGGCGTCGTTTGCGTCGGCCTGCAGGCAAAAGCCCAAGCCGACTTACGTGACGATGCTCGAGAAGCTGATCGATCCGCGCAGGCCGGCGGTCCGCTGGATCGCCGTCGAGGCCTTGTTGGCGATCGACAATGAGAGGGCGGCGCTTGCGCTTAGGCCTCATTTGGCCGAGGAGTGGGACCTGAATCGCAAGCTGAGGATCGCCGAGTTCTTGGGCAAGTTCGGATTTCATGACGGCTATCCGTATGCGATTGAGCACTTATCCGAAGGATACTTGACCGAACAAGCCGCCGCGGCCATCGCCGCGATAAAAGATTCCGCCGCCGTCGACGAACTGAAGAACATCCTGGCCAAGAGCAACGACCTTGCATGGAACACAGGAGCGATCCGAGCGCTTGGCAAGCTGGGCGGAGCGGGCCTAAGAGCCAAGTTCCTCGAGCTGGCCAAAGACCCGCACAACCCGCTATCGAAACCCGCGCTCTTGGCCTTGGCGGATATGCAGGAGAAAGACGCCGTCCCGATCGTCAAGGAACGATTGTCGGCTCGCGACCAAGAAACCGTGGCAACCGCGGCCCTCGCGGCCGGCACATTGCTCCTGGGAACAAACGTGCAAGCCGACGGGGTCCGCGACGAACTGGCCAGTTTGCTGGCGGACCCCGAGGCCAACTCGATGGTTCGTTACGCAGCCCTGGACGCCCTCGAGAAGCTTAACGACGCCAGGCTCGAAGGCGCCCTTCGAGCCGCGGCCGCCGATGCGCGGATCGAGCATCAACCGCTGCTCGAACGGGTCGAGACAACACTCGCCGCCCGCAAGTTCGACCTTGGTCTCGGGCTCGATCGTCGCGCCCAACCTCCTGGTCTGAATAATCGTTAACCAACGCACGCTTTGTTTGGCCGTTCGGCTCATGATCGGGGTCCAGCGTTCCGATGGGAGACGAGGAATCGCATCGTCATGAGCCCTCGGCCAAGCTAAGCGGTTGATGGTTCCAGATCCCAGGGAAGGGAGTTCCGTCCATGGCAGGCGAACGTAGCTCGCTCGAGCGCAGATTATCCGCTTCCAAGTCTTCCACCACGATTTCCAGGACTCGGAAATCTGCTCCTGCGCTCGAAAGGCTCGAGGAACGTCAGCTCCTTTCAGGGTATTACACTGGGTATTCCACGAGCAGGCAGATCACTTCCGGAGGCGTGGTTTACAGCATCGCGGTGACGCCGGGCTACGAAAAGATCATTCCCACGCGGCATGGACTGGCGATTACGCTCCAGGCGACGACGAACCAATCGACGTTCTCAATCACGCCTGTGCGAGCCCTGGTTCACCATAAGTCCAAGCCGCTGAAGATCAGTTCGCTCAGGATCGTCTCCGGGCAAATCGGTTCGATCAATGCGCCCGACGTCGCGCTCAACGGCAAGCTGGCTTCGCTTTCGACCTCCGGGCCGATTTCGCTTGGCGCCGTGACCGGAAGCGCCCAGATCAACTTGGTCGGCGGAGCGCCGAGTTTGACGATTGGTTCGATCGCGCTGACCCAGGGAGGCTACATCCACGTCCACGGGGCTCTTGACGGACCTCTGACGGTCAACGGGCCCACGTCTCTGGCGGGCGGATCGATCATCATCGACAGCAGTGCGACGGGCCCGCTCCAGTTCGACGGCGGCCTGAGCGTCTCTCAGAACGGCGGGATCTCGGTAGGAGGGGCGGATCCCGGCGGGATCAGCGTCTCAGGGCCAGTTTCGATCAGCTCGGGCGGAAATGTGTCGATCGCGGGCGACCTGGGCGGACTGAGCGCCTCGGGCCCGATCACGATCAACGGCGGGGCGATTTCGATCGGTCAGGATCTGACCGGGCCGGTCTCGGCCCCCAGCTTCGCGATTGCCAACGGATCGTTCAATGTGGCCAGGGACGCCACCGGGGCGTTCGACATAAACCAGAACATGACGATCTCGCAGAACGGCTCGTTCAACATCGGGCGCGATCTTAGCGGAGGCCTCGACGTCGGCGGAAACCTCGTGCTCGATTCCGGCGGAACCCTGAACATCGGTCGCGAGCTCGACAACTTGGTGGTCACAGGCAACGTGACCGTCACGGCCACGGGCGGCGGGATCAACGTCCTGGGCGACGTCAACACGGCCACGATCGCCGGTACGTTCCAGGGCAAGACCACGAACACCGGTTCGACCGTCGTCTATCCGACGGTTCCCGACCTGAATGTTGGACTCAACCTGAACAACTTCACAGTGCAGAACGGCGCCTCGGGACAAGGCGGCGTCAGGGACGCTTTCATCGAAGCCGGCAAGGTGATCAGCAACCTGAACATCGAGCACGGACTGTTCGATAGCTTTATGTATGCCGGTGTGAACATTTCCGGATCGATTGGGCCCGACGGCAACGACGCCGTCTATAATTCAGAGATTCGCTCCGCTGCGCAGATTATCGGGTTCACCGTCTTCGGCAACGTGCGTTCAACGTTCCCGCTCAACAGCAATTCGAGCGGCTATCCCACTCGAATCTTGGCAGGCGAAGACCTGGCGGGCAACTGGGTGAACTCGGGCCTGATCGACAAATTCCAGATCACCGGCGCCATGTACGACTCGGTGGTCGCAGCCAGCGTCGTTCCCTACGGCGGCGACGGGGCTCTGCCCTCCGGTGGGTATGGGCCTCCTCCAACCTACAATCCAAGCGCGGGCGGAACGCATACCTACGACCAGCCCAGTGGACTGATCGAGGGCGGCACGTTCGGCAACCCGATTTACTACACCAACTACGCCCCAGTGAACGTCGACAATCAGACGAACATTGGAACGGCTTGGGCAACCCCCAATCCCGATAATGCAATCCTGGTGGGCGCGATCAACCCCAGCTTTGCGACTGCCCCGGTTCCGCCGGCCGACCAAACGCCTACGCAGGCCGTGCCGGTACCCACCGAGTCGACGGTGCTTCAGGGGGTCTATTCCGACGTCCACGGATCTGTGGCAGCGGACTACGCCGGTCTCTTCGCAGCCGATGTTCGAGGCGTGTTCATTGGCCCGATCCCTCAATAAATCCGCGTGCAAGTCCTTTGCCAGCAACGAGAAACATGAATCGGCCTGCACTTAGCAGCGCCGTCGGGATTGCCGTCTTTCGACGAACGTAAGAGAAAACCGCTAACTTGACCGCATGATTCTCCAGCGTGCGGCAACTTAACCTTACAGTCGCTTCACGGCCTCGCGGCCGGATCGTTGCGTTCCAAAGTCCGTTGAGATGAATTCGAATTAACAAGACTCTGGAATCGACAACGGCTAGGCAAACGGCCCGCGGCGAGTTAAGTTAACCTCTGACATCTTGTCCGAGCCGGTCGCGGCGAATTGAGTTTCACTCAACGAGAAATCACTCTACGTCGAACGAGGAGGGACTCCGAATGCGGCGAAACACGCTTGCGCCCAAGCGCAAAGATTGCAGCGGGACGACTCGGTATCGTCGCTGCATCCGGTATTCTATGCCTTGGCCTAAGTATGGGCATGGCAAGGTCCGACGAGCCGAAGGCGAAGGACAAAGCGTCGGCGACTTGTAACGCCTCGTGCGTCCAAGACAAAGAAGCGATCGCCAGAGGGCGCGAGATCTTCCTCCGCGAGTGGATTGCAGGAGATCCTCGAAGCCATGGTGGAGACGGTCTTGGCCCGGTTTACAACGACAGCTCGTGCATCGCTTGCCACAACATGGGCGGGGTGGGCGGCGGCGGGCCTAACAACAAGAATATCGACATCCTTTCCGCCTCGCTCGTTGGAGTTGCTCCGAAAGCGGAGCCCACTCCAGCTGGGCAGCCGGCCCAGGCGCCCAAAATTGACATCGAGCCCTTGGCCAAGTTCCACTCGGGCTTCCGGTCCAGTAAGACCGTGGTCCTCCATAAATTTGGCATCGATCCGAATTATGAAAGTTGGCGGCAAGCGATATCGGCGATGAACGGCGCGGGCGGCATGGCGTTTGGAAACGACGTCCGGTTTGCCAATCAGCCCAGCTTTTTCATCCCTTCCCCCGCAGCCCCTCAGGCGCCTCCAGCCGTGGCAGTTCCATCCGTCCCGCCAAGCGCCGTGGAAGTGCTTACGGAATCACAAGTCGTTGTCCAGCCGCCTTCGGTCGAGGTTCAGCAAGAGGTGCAAACCCAGCAGCAGGTTCAGGGCTTCATCGCGTTGGCAAGGAATTCCGCCCAGGGGAACCCCTCGGCAGCAACCAACGTGGGTCCCTTCGTCGTCCGAAAATCTCAGCGGAATCCGAGCGCGCTCTTCGGCATGGGTCTTATCGATTCGATCCCGGACAGCGTCATCTTGGCGAACGCCGAGAAGGTCGACAAAAACTTCCCGGAGACCAAGGGCCGCGCAGCACGCCTGAAAGACGGTCGCGTCGGAAAGTTTGGCTGGAAGGGCCAAATTCCGGGCGTCCAAGACTTTGTGTTGAACGCGTGCGCCAACGAGGTTGGGCTTGAAGTCCCTGACCATCACCAGGCTTTGGTACCCCAGGCGCCCGAATACAAAGCAGGCGGATTCGACCTGACCCGCGGCGAATGCGACGATCTGATCGCGTTCGTGCGTTCGATTCCCGCTCCGACGATCCGCAAGGGATCGACAGCGCTCGAGACCGAGATGCTGAGCGAAGGCAAAGCGCTCTTGGCCTCCGTTGGCTGCACCTCGTGCCATAGTGCGAAACTGGGAGACGTCGAAGGGATCTACAGCGATCTTTTGATCCACGACATGGGCCAAGAGCTCGCCGACGCTGGTTCCTACGGCGATCCGGGCTCGGATCCATCCGACGGCGACGACGACCCATTCGGTCCAGCAGCAAGCCAGACGGTAGCGTCGGCTGTACGCGCCCGTGCCCCCTGGCGCCTCCCGGAATTGGCGGTTCAGGAGCCCGTTCCGAATGTTATCAATACGGCCGGAAACGCCGTACAACTGCAACCTGCCAAGCTTCCCAGAGGGGCCATGCGTCAAGAATGGCGCACCCCGCCGCTCTGGGGCGTCCGCGACTCTGGCCCTTACATGCACGATGGTCGGGCTCAGACGTTGCAACAGGCCATCTCGATGCATGGTGGACAGGCAACGCGATCGATGCAGATGTATTTCGCGCTTAGCCCGAAGGAACGAGCCAAGATCGAAGTCTACTTGAAAGCTCTGGCTGCCCCTTCGGATACTTTGGCGCAAGTGCAATAACCGCCGTGGGGCGGCGTTTTCCAAGCAACCCTCCTTCGCCGCCCGGAACGCTTTTGTAAAGCGCGCCGGGCGGTGAGGTTTCCCATCGAAACGCTACTCGCCGTATCCGGGAGCCTGCACCATGCGACCTTGGCCCGTGGTCCTTTGCGCACTTCTTGGCGGATCGCTTCTCTCACCAATCCACGCTCAGGCGCCGCCTCTTCCATCCGGGCATATCGACGTAGTGTCTGGCTTGGCGTTTCGTCCAGGCGATGCAGAACTGTTCTCCGTTGGCCTGGACGGAACCTCCAAGTCGTGGAACGTCGACAAGGGGGAAGTTCGTTATTCGGTCTCTAGCGACCCCAAGCGACCGAAGTCTCCAGGACTTTGGGGGGTGGCCGTATCTCCCGTCGGCAAGCTCTTTGCAACGGCAGGTAAAGATGGCTGGATTCGCATTTATTCAACCGATGACGGAGCGGCGAAATTCGAGATCAAAGCACACGCTGACGCAGTTTCCGCAGTGGCCTTCAACAAAACCGGGAAACTCCTGGCTTCCGCCAGCCGCGACAATTTCGTCAAGATCTGGTCGATTTCGAGCCAAGGGGAATTGAAGCTCGAGCGTACGATCAAAGGACACTCCGACGCCGTTTGGGATGTAAAGTTCGCTCCCGAAGGCGATCGGCTCGCCAGTGCGTCTTCCGACACCACTGTGAAACTTTGGAACGCCGCGACAGGCGAGCTCGAGCATACCCTCAGCGGGCACATGCAGACCGTCTGGAGTGTGTCGTTCTCAGGCGACGGCAAGATTCTGGCTTCCGGTTCGAGCGACCAAACGGTGAGGGTTTGGGACGCACCCAGGGGAAAACCGATCCATGCAGTCAACGCCAACACGCAGGTGAGCGCTGTTTCCATATCTCCTGACGGAAAGCTGCTGGCGGTGAGCCAGGCGGGTGCGACGCTCGACGCTCTGGGCAATCCCACTTCGGCGCGCTCTCGGCCGCGGTGATGCTTTTCGACCCCAACACGGGCGCAGTGCAGGGGTCGCTTGCCGGACATGTTGGGTCGATCCGTTCGTTGGCCTGGAGTTCGGACTCGAGAACGCTCGCGTCAGCGGGCGCCGATCGCTGCGTCATCCTCTGGGACGTTCCAGGAAGGAAGTGGAAGAAGCTGCTTCGGGCCGGCTTCAAAGCGGGAGCCCTTAACCAGTCGATCATGGCGCACGTCGCGCCCGTTTCCGCCACCGCCTTTTCCGTCGATGGGACGCTCTTGGCCACGGCTGGAGCGGATTCGGTGGTGAAGATCTGGTCGACTCGAGAGCGCAACCAATTGTTCGTGCTCTCGGGCCACTCCGGAAACGTCCACACACTCGCTTTCTCGCCGGACGGTCGGATCCTCGCCAGCGCGGGAGACGACGCGGCGGTCCGGCTCTGGGACGCCAAAACCGGCGCCTCGATGGGCGAGCTTCTGGGTCATACCGAGGGGGTGAACGCCTTGGTTTTCCGACCCGGAACTGGGGAACAAGTACTCCTTTCCGCAGGCGAAGACGCAACGATCCGCGTTTGGGATCTGGCTGCCAAGAAAGAAAAAGCCAAGTTTGCCAGGCATACCAGCGCGGTAACCTCTCTGGCCTTCAGCCCCAACGGAAAACGGTTCGCTTCCGGATCGCGGGATTGGTCGATCAAGATATGGGAGTTTGAACCCAAGAACGACCGCGAAACCCTGACCCTCGAGGAACACCGAGGCGCCGTCTTGTCGCTCGCATTCGCAAAAAGCGATTCCAAGCTGCTCTCGAGCAGCGAAGACGGGTCGGCGCTGTTATGGGACCTTGCCGAACCGAAGAAACCCAAACAGACCTTCAAGGCGATCAACATCAACACCCCGGTCGTCGCGGTCGCCTGCGCTGCCGACGGAAAATCCTGCTTTACAATCCAGGGCCCCAATGGTCAATGGCTGCTGGATCGCTGGCGCCTCGACACCGGCAAGCTCGAAGGCTCGAAGACCGTGGCCTCGAGCGGCGGAGTCCGAACGCTTTCCCTCTCAGGCGACGGGAAATTGCTGGCCATCGGCGGCGACGACCAGATGATCCGACTGTGGGACGCTGACAAGGCGTTTGGCCCAAGCACTTCACATGTACATGAAAAGCCCATCGTCTCGCTGGCCTACAGCCAAGATGGAAATCGATTCGCGACGGGCGGCGGCGATGGAATTCTTGTGGTTTGGGACGCGGAGTCGCGGGCGCCCCTCATGAAGTTCTCGGGCCTCGAGAATTCCGTCTCGCACGTGGTTTTCAGTCCCGACTCCAAGCTGATCGCTGCCGCGAATACACAAGGTTTGGTCAAAGTCTGGGACCTATCGAAGAAGAGCGAGATCTTCTCCGTTCCACAACAAAACGGCCGGGTCGCGAGCATGGCGTTCACCTCCGACAACCGACATTTAGGGGTAGTCGGCTCAGGCACTGAAATCGCGATTTGGGGCCTATTCACGGCCGGGCAGCTCAAGACGATCAAAGACGCCTCGAACGCCAAGATACGCTCGATCGCCTTTAGCCCTGACGGATCTACACTGGTTTCTTGCGGCGACGACAAGACCGTCAAGATTTGGGATCTGCCCGCCGGAACGTTGAGGAATACGCTCGCAGGTCACGTGAAAGAAGTGTTCTCAGTCGCATTTTCGAGTGATGGGACCACCATCGCATCGGGCAGCCTCGACCGAACCATTCGCCTCTGGGACGCCCCGACCGGCAGGAGCGTCGCCGTGATGAGGGCGCGCGTAGGGGGATCCTGGAAGTTGCCTTTGCCGCCGGCGGAAAACTCGTTGCCTCGCGTTCGATCCAGCAGCCAACCGTCGATTTGTGGGACCTGGACGCGGAACGTGCGACCAGAAGGGCCGCGGCGTCGACTGATGAGAGTCAGCAGACGGTCTCTGCTTTTGCCGTCAGCCCTGACGTCAGGGAGCTGGTCGTCGCCGAAGGAGAGTCGCCGAAATTCCTGAACTTGACGGGGGCGAGCAAGGACGTCGTCGCGATTCCCAAGCCGGCGAAAGGGGAGCAGCGATTGGTCCTCTCAGGCCACGGGGACGTTGTGCGGAGCGTCTTCTTTTTCCCACCGAATAGCGTTCTGACCCGCTCCGACGACATGACCGCAAGAATATGGGACGCGACTTCAGGGCAGCACACCGAGACCTTCGGCGATCAGCAATTCCAAGTCCGGTCCATTGCTGTTGGCACGGCGCCCGATACTCATGTGCTCGTATTTGGAGGCTCGAACGGCGATGTCCACTTGAGAGCGCAGTCGCCGCAATTCGGGACCAGCGGGGTCTGGAATCCTGAGGGGAACTCGAAAACGGTGCTTTTGTCGCTTCGCTCAAGCCCGATCGCAAGGAGGTTGCCGCGGCGATTGGGCTAGCGGGCGTAAGCTTCTGGGCTCTTGACGACGGCCAGAACCCAAGGCTCATCAATCCGCCTCAACCTGCTCCCGGAGCAAACAACCCGCCAGCGCCCGCCGAACCTGGAGGTTTGGCTCCGCCGACGCTTCCACAATTTGTCGATGTACCGAAGGATCAGGCTCCAGGAGGAGGAGCCACGTCTCTTGGACCGCAGCCGACCGCCTCGGCGCTACATTCGGGAGCCGCCGCCGATTATGTCGTCTACACGTCCGACGGTGCGACTCTCGTCTCGGCGTCGGAACAAGGCGGCGTCACACTCTGGGACGTCGCCACCCACAAGCCTCGGAGCGTCCTCGTCCACTCAGGAAAGATCGACGCTTTGGCAGCCTCTCCCGACGGTCGGCTGCTGGCCGTCGTCCAGCAGAACTCGAGCGATTCTCCCAGGCCTGGCGAACGAGATCCCGCGGGGGCGTCGATTTGCCTTTGGGATGTCCCGTCGGGTCGGCGCGTTGCCACTCTGTCGGGAGTCGAAGGACCATTGCACAGAATCATGTTCACGTCCGAAGGTAACGAATTGTTGAGCATCGGTGAACAGTCCGGTCTTGTTGTTTGGAACCTCGATTCGCACGGCCAGTCCATGAGCAAGACGTTCAATTTGCCGAAGCGAGACTATCCCTACGCAATGGCTTTGGATCCCTCGAACAAAACCGTGGCCTTGGGAATGGATTCCGGAGTTCTTTACGTGCTTTCGGTCGAGACGCTCGAACCCATCGCCACGATGAAAGGCCATGAGGACCGCATTGAGTGGGTCTGCTTTAGTCCCGACCGAAAGAGCATCGCGACGGCAAGCCGCGACGCAACGGCCAGAATTTGGCAGGCGCCGGACGCCGGCAAGAAATAATGATGTGAAGGATTCTAATTCGAGTCCCAGTCCAGTCGAAGCTCGGCGAGCTCTTGACGAACCTGATCGAAGTTCCAGACGACCACCTGGTCGTCCGATCCTGAGCTCGCGAGCAGTTCTCCGTCTGGACTGAAGGCCAAACCCGTGACGTTTCCTCGGTGGCCTGGCAGTCTTGCGAGCTCTCGAGCGGAGCGAAGCTTTGCATGTCCGATCGCGCCCGGCTTCGCTTTATCGAACTCGAGGCTCCAAAGATACACTGCCTCTTGCACGCCGAAGGCCATGATCCGACCTTTGGGAGAAAACGCAATGGTCGCCGGAGCCTTGAATCCCGGCGTCGCTAACTCGCCCAGATCGGAGCAATCGCCCGCGCTGACAAAGCGGATTTTGCCCAGGCGATCTCCCACTGCCAGGACCAAACCCGAGGGGTCAAGCGCGAAGCAAGTCGACTCAAAAGCTTTGTTCCAGAGGAGCCGGGCGGAGGTTCCATTGGAGAGGTCGAGAGCCGTCAAGTCGGTGCGTCTGCCGACGGAAGAGAGTCCGTAGGCGCGGCGACCGTCTGGGGACACCCCCAGAGTCCACCACAGCGGCGGCGGCTGATCCTGCTCGGTCGATTCACCTTTGCGAACCGCATCAGAACCCGGAGGGCGAACCGTGGAGGCATTGGGCAAGGGCATGCGTACGAAGTCTTCGGCTTCTTCGACTCTCCAGACCAAGAGTTCGCGTCCACTTACAGCGACGATTGTTTTGCCGTCCGCCGATCGACCGACTGCGGAATAGCCGCCTGCGGGCCTGTTTGGGCTCTGTTGCTGTCGATCGACCGCTTTCCCGTTGCGTGGATCCAAGAACGGCCAGCGCGGCGTTTCCTCAAACTTCCAAAGCCGCTTGGGCGCCGCGACGACAAGTTCGTTTTTCGAATCAAACGTGAGCGTGATCGGCCGGCCGATCGTTGAATTCCGCGAGGACTCGATCGTAGAACGGTCTCCCCCCCTGGGGCCAAACTGCCGGAAAAACGGAGGAAGCTCCGGCCTGAACGCGCCGTCTTCTTGTTCCTTCCAGCTCTGCGAATGACGCACATTCATGTGAGGGTCCAATCCCCACAAGCGGATCATGCCCGTCCACGAGCCAAGCGCCAGCATCTTTCCGTCCATGCGGAACGACATGCCGGCGGGAGTCGGGTTGACGTTCGAGACCTTGAATTTTCCAACCGGTTCGAAGATCTCCCAGATTTGAGAGGTGGATTCCGCACAGGCGACCGCGAGCTTTCTGCCGTCTCTGGAGAACGAAACGTCTTCAACCCAGGCGGGAGTGGATGAGCGAGCAACGGGGGCCGACTGGTCGAACGGATCCCAAATCTCAAAATCGTTGCTCATGCCTGCCAGGGCCAGCAACGTTCCTCGCGGACTAAACCGGATGATGCGGATCGTGCCTTCGTTCGAGCGAATGGAGGGCAGGGAGATGTTCGAATCGACGTCCCAGATCCGCACCAGTCCGCCCCCGGCGACCGCCAACATTCCTGACGGCCCTATCGCCATCGCGGTGATTGGCGTCTGGGGCGTAATCGCGGAGCGCGGGGCAACTCGGAGGCCGCGAACGCGGCGGTCGGGCTCGAGGTTCCAGAGCTTCACCTCCTCGCCGAACAGGCGGGCGACCGCGACAAAGCGGCCCATCGGCTCGACCGCCAGGAGCGGCAGGGGAGGTTGATCGCCAAACATCCCACCGACCTCCTCGGTCCATTCATCGATGACGTCCAAGGGCTTGACCTCTCCCGGGGCCGCGACCCAAAGCCGGACGGTGAGGGTCACAACTTCGTGCGAAAGACCCATCTCGAATTCGTCGCCAAGGCGTCCCTCTCCCAACGGAGGCTCTGGGGCTTTTGCGGGGGGCGGGTCGTGCTTTTCTCGCTCAGGCCTGCCGCCTGGCCGATCGCGGCGATCCTGAGGCGGCTGCTTCACGACCGGCTTTGGGAGAGGCTCGGTTCGAATCGCGGATTGTTCGACGGTCGCGATCAGGCCGCCGTTGACGGACGCTTGTATCGAGACAATCTTATCCTTTACTTTGTTGATTCGACCTTTCGCCTCGCCGGTTTTGGCGTCGAAGACGATAGCCGCGGCGCCGTCGGTTAGGATCGCGGCCGCCAATCCGCCTTGCAAGACAGCCAACCGCCTTCCAGTCCAGGGGGGCGCGGGAGCTCTCTCGGCGCCGCCGGGGTCGGCGCGGTTGGGCTCTGGAACCAGCGAACGTCTGCAAGCTTGAACGCCCTTTGACAGCTCCCAGACGCCGATCTCGTCTCCTTCGCGAGAAAGGGCCAAAAGTTCGTTCTCTCCCAGACGATCCGACGCAAAAGCAAGGCTTCGGACGTGCCCCGTCGCCAACTCCCGCCTGCCCACGACGTCGCGAATTCCCAAGAGAGCCAATAGCTCGTCTCGCAGCTTCGTCTTGAACGCGGCGTCGCCAGGCTTCATCGCCAGCGCCTCGCGGACAAGGGTGGCGCCGTGCTCACGGCGATTGGGCGCTGTGGAGTACTGCAAGCTGTCCAACTCTCGCAAAATGAGCCTCTGATTCGCTTCAATGGCCCGATCCCTGGCGGCGACCACGCGAACATAAGCCAGCGTCGCGATGGTGAACACCACAAGAGCTGCCACGCTCGTCACCGCGCTGATGCCTGGATGCCTCCTTGAAAACCGCCAAAGCCGTCCAACAGGGCCGATCCGCCTGGCCTTCACGGGCTCGTGGCGAAGATAGCGTGAAAGATCGTCCCGCAAATCCCCAGCGGTTTGATAGCGATCGCCAGGGCGCTTGGCCATCGCCTTCAAAACGATGGTTTCCAGGTCTCGCGGGACGCGCGGGTCGTACTTACGGAGCGTCGCCGGCTCTCGAGTCCGAATTTGCCGGGTGAGCTCGGGGGTCGTCGAACCGTCGAACGGCGGCTTGAGCGTCAGTTGTTCGTAGAGCGTGGCGCCCAGGCTGTAGACGTCGGTCCGATGGTCCACGGTCTGACCGTCCGCTTGCTCGGGGCTCATATATTTGGGTGTACCGATCACGTCTTCTCGAAGCGTCAGGCCGGGATCCTCGAGCTCCTCGCCAGTCCGAAGTCCGCCACCCATACCGAGCCTTCGCCGTCGACCAAAAGATTCGACGGCTTGACGTCGCGGTGGATAACGCCTTTTTGGTGTGCGTGCTCGAGTGCATCCGCCGCGTGCATGCCGAGCTCGGCGGACCATCGGAAATACGCTCCGCCGCGGACCGGCTCGAACGTAGGCGAAGGAGATTCGTTTGCTCGTTCCTCGGCGGTTTGCAACGCCCCTCGGGACCAGGTGAGCGTGAGATCCGGGTCGATCGACCGTACAAGTGGGTCGGAAACGCGGATCGCCGAACGAGAGCCAGACCAACTCGTCGCCCCGGAGGCGGTTGCCCTGGTTTTTCGCAACCTCTTGATGACGCGGTCGAGCCCGGTTCCATCGATCCTTTGCATCGCGTAGTAGCAAAGCGAACCGATCTGCCCGACGTCGAACACCGGTACGATGTGCGTGTGGTGCAAGTCGGCGGCGGTCCGCGCCTCGTTGAAAAAACGCCTCCAACTTGTCGAATCCGGCAAAACGTGAGAGCCCAGAACCTTGACGCGCAACCGGCCTATCGAGCCCAACGTGGACTGCGTCGTAGACCACCCCCATTCCGCCTCTGCCGAGTTCGCGGACGATGCGATAGCCTGCCAGCCGCTTTCCAGTCTCCAGTCGTGCGTGGCCGACGCCCGTTCCCGAAGAACCCACTAGCCCACGGACCATCGAGAGGCCTTCGAGCGCGGAGATCAGGTCGTCGCGGATTTCGGGATGCGCGTCGGCGAAATCTTCTGGATCCGGCGGCGAACCCGTGTCGGCCAGGTTCATGTATTCTTCGAGTGCGTCGGCAAGCGGATCGTCCGGGTCGTCGGTCGAATCATCCCCGTCGGAATCGCCCTCGAAGTCCCTTCCGTTCGCAAACGGTCGGCGGAATCGGGCGTCTCGTCGCCTGGATCCCCGGCGAAATCTCGAGTGGAATCGTCTTCGTCTTCGCCGGCGCGTCGGATCATGACGGATCGTACCTCAAGGACCCGCCTGGGGGCCCTTTCAAAGATCGCCGCAAGTTTGCCAGCCCACGTGCGTATTTGCCCTTGGCAGCCTTCCGACTGACGCCCATTCGTTCTCCCAGGGCGTCAAACGAAACCCCTTCGGAGTGGTAAAGCCAAATCGCCTCGGCCTGATCCTCAGGCAGCGCGGTGATGGCGTCTGCCAGAAGGACAATCAGCTCTCTTTTGCTGGCGGCCTGGCTGGGAGTGGTCTGACTGAGCGAAAGCACGTCCAACAGAGACCCAGCGGCAGCCCCGTCTTCTTGGCTGAAGCCCTCGCCCGACCCCAAGGGGAGCGTCCAGAGGCAAAGCCTGCGTTCCCGCAGCTCGCTTGACTCGGCTGGTGATACCTACCCAAATCGGCAAGTTTTTGGCTCACAAGCCGTCTCAGCCAGCCGACGAGCGCTGCCTCGGTTTGACCTGTGAATTGCGGAAACTGGCGGACCACTTCGACAGCGCTCCTGCACGACGTCTGAAAGCTCGACGAGCTCCCTCAATTTGGGACCCAATCCGGTCCGAACCACCATCCGCAGATAGTTGCGGTACAAGTTGCAAATCTCGCCCAACGCTTCCGGATGCCCGGTTCGCGCGCGAGCGAGGAGTTCGAGAGGTCCCCCGGACATAACCGCTCTCCCCATACGATCCGGGCGCCCAACAAGAGTCTCAATAGAAAATAGGCGTCTCCAGCGGACCGTTCCGCCCTTTATTCTAGCCTGAAGGGCCAGCCAGGCGAACATCCGCTCCGCAGTTAAGGAGAACCTCGAAGGTTCTACTCGGCGTCGAAGTCGGTGGGAGCGCCATCGACGCCGGCGCCGGCGGAGGCCGCCGCTGCCCGGGTTGCAAGGATCGTTTCGGTCAACTCGGTCGCGACCTCGGGGTTGCTCGGAGATACTGCTTCACGTTTTCGCGGCCCTGGCCAAGCCTTTGGTCGCCCATGTTGGACCAAGAACCTGATTTCTCGATGAGTTTGTCGAGGAGGGCCGATCCAGCAGGTCTCCCTCGCGCGAGATGCCATTGGAATACATGATGTCGAATTCACAGACGCAGGAACGGCGGCGCGACCTTGTTCTTGACGACCTTCGCCTTGACCCTGGAACCAATGATCTCCTCTCCCTCCTTGACAGGACCGATGCGCCGCACGTCAAGCCTGCAACTGCTATAAAACTTAAGCGACGGCCGCCGGGCGTCGTTTCCGGACTGCCGAACATCACGCCGATTTTCTCACGGATCTGGTTGATGAAAATGAGCGCGCACTTCGACCTGGCCACGCCGCCGGTCAGCTTGCGGAGAGCAATACATTAGTCG